>JACRQE010000003.1 GCA_016222815.1 Candidatus Uhrbacteria bacterium | reverse complement strand
CGGTTACTTCGTTTCAACCGTCGGGGCCAACGAAGAAGTCATCCAGAAATACATCGAACACCAGGGCGAGGAGGATAGAGGACGAGCGAAGCTCGTATTGACCAAATAGAAACCACGGCCGTGAGGCCGTGGTAGTTCATTTGATCAACGGCTGACTTGGACCATGGTAGCCGCGAATTCGGCCATCAGGCGCAAGTCTTTATTCGACGTGATGGTGACCGCATCGCCGACTTTGATATCCGAGACCCTGATGGTCGTGATCGTGAACGGCGACGGGGGATTGGAAGGATTTTTTGGGTCTGGCTTGAAGTCTGCCAATTCTTTGGATAAGACATCTTGCGGCTTGCTGGCCAAAAGCTGGATCGGGGTGTTGGCCGAAAGCGTAACCTTGCGGATGTTGGATACGCCGTCGACGGTTTCGTCAGTGTCGAAGGTTTTCTGTTCAACTGTGAGCGTGTTGCCACTGACGGATTTGACGGTTCCGGATAATGAATTTCCCGAACGGTTCACCATGGGACACAGAGGCGCAATTTTCTCTCTGGCCGCTAAGTAGCCCTTTTTGTATTGCTCCTGGAGTTGCGCATTCGTAGGACTTGGAAGAATCTTGATGCCCAAGCGGTTTTCGATGTTGAGGGCATTCAGGCCGACTAAGATGAAGGCCGTAATGACCAGGATTATGCACAAAGCCGTCAATATATAGCGACTGGTGGAAGCGTTTGATTCCATATGGAGGAATTATATCACCTGTGAGCCTATTTGTAAGTTCCCCCGGTCAAGCCGTGGGACGACAGAGAAGATATTTGTCATTCCACGGTTCAGCCGGGGAATCTCACCAAAATATTTGGAAAAGCCCTCCGCAGATTCGGGAGGGCTTTGGGTTCAGCTGCGGTGCGCGAGGAAGTCGCGACACAGCTTGCGGTAATACTGCTTGGACTTCTCCGGAGGCACCAGGGCGTAGAGGTAGGCGAGCGCCGCCTTCTTGTCCGCCATGCGGCGAGCCTTCTCCAGCTTTTTCCACATGTCGTCGGCGTACTCCCAGAGTTCTTCAGGGAGCTTGTCCATCTTGGACTTGAGCGTGCCGTCGATGGAGGAGTGCATGAGCGCGTTGTACGATAGGTTTTGGTCGGACATGCGGTCAAGGTAATGCTGGTACTTGAGCTTGCCGCGCGTGCCGTCGGCGAAGCGGATGACGAAACCTTCACGATCCTTGGGTTTCTGTTCCGCAACTTCGCGGCGCAGTTCATCCAGGGTGAAGTCGTTCCAGATGTCGGTGACGTGCATCCCGAACCGAGGCCCGTAGTGCGCCAACCAGGCATAATCCTTGTCGTTGAGTTCGACGCGGTTGGTCATACCGGTCAGGACCAGACCCTGGTGCCCGTGGTAGTCGCAGCGTATACGCGTCGAAGGATGGATGATCTCGACAAGCGGGTTCAGCTGCTGCTCTTGGTGACCAGACCAAGAGATTACGGATGAGTGTTTTTCTCGTTCGACCAGCCTGTCCAGCATCTCCTGGCCCAGCTTTGCGCTGCGGCTGACGAACGAACCGTGGGTGGTCAGATGCCACTTGTCGGTGTAGTGGAAGATGATGCCGAGATGGCCGTCCAGCTTGACCGTGGCTTCGAATGGACCGTCAGGCGGGTTGTCGGCCTCAGGATGTTCGTGGTTGAACAGGTTGAAGAACTTGGCGTAGGGAAGGGCAATGAGGTCTTCGTTGTGGTCGAAAACGATGCCGCGGCAATAGCGCAAGGAGTCCGTCCAGCCCTCAGGCTTGCCGCGCAAAAGCTGTTGGGCATTGCCGTAGTTCAAGCCCATGAGAGGAAGTTTGGGATGGAAGAACGGTCGCACGAGCATGTAGCCAGGCGGCAGGTTACTCATGGAAGGATGGCCGATCATGTCGGAAATGTGGCCGCTATGGTCACGGGACCAGCTTTCATAGTCCTTCGTTGTCCTGACGCCAGCATGGCACATGTCTCCGACCAGCATCGACAAACCTTCGAGGGCGTTTTTGGTGCGTTTTGGATTCAAGGTCTACCTCTTTTGTAAAGGCCTGCGTTCTTTTTGGCAGTAATTTTACCTTTTGTCAACAGTCGCAGGTTGTTCAGGGGGGATTTACGGAATATACTCGAAATATGCGTTCGACGAACATTGATGTCCTGAAAGTTTTTTACGACCATGTAAAAAAATATAAGCTTGCGGTTTTCACAGCTTGTATTTCGAGTTTGGCGGTCAATGCTTTCGCATTGCTTCCGCCCTGGCTGTACAAGCTGATGTTCGATTTGCTGTCGAACACGAGTTTGACGCTTAATGAAAGGGCAGAAACGGCGATGCCTTACTTATTGGCCATCATCGCCTCGAAAACTGCCGTCCAATTGTGTTGGCGAGGAGTAGATTTTTCTTTGATCTACCTTGAGTCACATGCCATGGTCGACATTGCGAGCACGAGCTTCTCATATCTTGAAAAGCACTCTTACCAATTCTTCTCCAATTCATTCACCGGTTCATTGGTACGTAAAGTCAACCGGCTGGTGCGTTCCTTCGAGGAACTTACGGATAAGTTGATATTCAATTTCATTCCCCTTTTCGTGCTCACTTTCGGGGCTTTGAGCGTCATAACGTGGCGCCAACCGACGATCGGCATGATCATGTTCGCCTGGGTTTTCCTGTTCGTCGGCATGAACCTACTGTTGTTCAAGAAGGTCCAAAAATACAATCTGTTGCGCGCCGAGAAGGATTCGGAAGTCACGGGGGTATTGTCCGATTCTCTGACGAATAACGTGAACGTGAAGCTTTTTTCGCGTTATGATTTTGAAGAGAGCCGCTATGCGAAAGTCTTGGATGAGTGGCGGACATTGATGTCCAAAGGCTGGAAGATGAACATCCTGCCCATAATTTTAGGCGCCATCAGTTTTCTCATCCTTGAATTCGCAGTCATTTACACGGCGTTGCATTATTACGCCATCGGCGCATTGACGCTTGGCGATTTCGTGTTGTTCCAGACGTATATTTTGAGCCTGATAACAGGCCTTTGGCAAATCCAAAACTACATGAAGCATGTGTTTCAGGCGTTCTCGGATGCCAGAGAGATGGTCGACATCCTGCTCGAGCCGCACGGAATAGAGGACTCGCGCCGGGCAAAGAACCTGGTCGTGCCTAAGGGTGGTTTGGAGTTTAAGGATGTTAAGTTCAGTTACCACAAGACGCGGACGGTTCTGAAGGATTTTGGCCTCAAGGTCAAGCCTGGTGAGCATGTTGCGTTGGTCGGACCTTCAGGTTCGGGAAAGTCCACAATCGTGAAGCTCCTATTCAGGTTTTACGATTTGGACAAGGGGAAGATACTCATCGATGATCAGGATATTGCGAAATGCACCCAAGATTCATTACGTGAAAATGTAGCCTTGGTACCCCAGGATCCGGTGCTCTTCCATCGGTCGTTGATGGACAATATCCGTTATGGAAGATTGGATGCGACGGATGAAGAAGTCTTCGAAGCATCAAAGAAAGCGAATTGCCATGATTTCATCATTAACCAATCGAGTGGATACCAGACCTTCGTGGGCGAACGCGGCATTAAGCTTTCCGGTGGTGAGAGGCAGCGTGTAGCCATCGCTAGGGCGATTTTGAAGAACGCGCCGATCCTCGTCCTGGACGAAGCGACGTCGAGCCTGGATTCGGAATCAGAAGCGCTAATCCAAGACGCGCTTAAGACGCTCATGAGGGGCAAGACGTCTATCGTCATCGCGCATCGGCTATCGACCATCATGCAGATGGATAGAATCGTCGTGATGCAGGAAGGACGGATTATCGATCAGGGGACGCATCCGGCTTTGCTTAAACGGCAGGGGATGTACAAAAAACTTTGGGAAATCCAGGCCGGAGGGTTTATGCCATGAAGACTTGCTTGTTTGAGTGCCTTTTGGTATTCTCCAGGCCACAAAGAAAGATGTTTATCGGGCTATAGCGCAGTTGGTAGCGCGCATCGTTCGGGACGATGAGGCCGTGGGTTCGAGTCCCACTAGCCCGACCACATAAAAACCGTGTCAAAAGCACGGTTTTTATGTTAGACTTAAGTTCGAAATATGCCCAACAAAGGTCATCACGGACACCTTAAGCACGAAACGAGCGTGGGGGTCATTTTGGCGAGTTTGACCATGCTTATCGCAGCACCGTGGCTGGTCTTTGCGACTGACGGCACCGATGGTGACATTTCGCAGATCATAAGCCAAGTGGCGAGATCGGTCTCTGATCTCCAAGCGCAAATTACCGGCTTGGGCAGCAAAGTGGATAGTATGAGTTCCAGGCTCGATTCGTTGAACAGCCGCGTGGAAAGCATGGCATTAGCTGATATTGATGCGAACATGACGGCTCCCGGTACGGCCGAATGCTTGGCGGTCTGCCGTAAAACAGCGACCACATGTTTGAATGCAGGACCTGTGACGCCTACTATCGGAGCACCTCCAACTGCCGCACCGACCATCAATTTGGGCGTTAACAGGGCTGCTTGCATGACACAGTCGAGCAGCTGCATCCGGAACTGCAAACCGCAGACAACGGCGCTTTCATGCGACGCCAGCTGTGCGGTTCAGCTGGGAATTTGCATACGCGGATCCGGAGGCGATGGCTCACTAGCAAAAGCCTGCCGCACGGCAAATGAGACCTGCTTAATCTCGACATGTACGACTGCACAGACTGTGAATGTCGGGGCTTTGCGGGCTACGGTTTCCATCATTTTGCCGCCAGGAACCTGCCAGAGCCAGTGTTCATTGGAGCAAGCGGTATGCCGACAAGCTGCAAGATTTGACCAGACGGCGTTGGACGAATGCACGCAAGTTTATAAATCCTGTTCCCAAATTGTCTGTTCGGGAACGACAAGGGAGACAGCGCCAAGCGCCACGGCTCCTACTGGACGGGCGACGCCGAAAAACATCATTTGCGAGAATACTTGCACGGATACCTACTACAGATGTCGCCAAACAGCGGGCAGCGACCAGACGGCGTTGACTTCGTGCAGCGATGTCTACGGGACGTGCCGTAACCAATGCCTCATCCAAAGCGGTGGAGGATTCGGAACGGGTGATTGACCTTATGGAATAAAACGGATAGGTTGTTTTGACATATGGCGAAAAATATCAACCATCTGGCCATCATCATGGACGGTAACAGAAGGTGGGCCAAAGACAGGGGAATGCAATCTTGGCAGGGCCATGAAGCCGGTTATGAACGTCTCAAGACCGTCGGCGAGGCATGCCTTAAGCGAGGCATAAAGATTTTGACGGTATACGCTTTTTCGACCGAGAATTGGAAACGCTCCGGTGAAGAGGTGGGTTTTTTGATGGGATTGTTCGAAAAAGCGCTGACCAAGGAACTGGATTTTTTTCACTCAAAAAACATCAGGTTGAGGATATTGGGGCGCAGACAGGACCTAAATCCAAAGTTGGTCGCTTTAATTGATGATGCGGAAAGGAAAACAGCAGATAATTCTGCCTTCACTTTAGCTCTGTGCATCAATTACGGCGGAAGAGCTGAGCTGGTTGATGTATGTAAAAAACTGATTGATGACGGAATCGCCGCCGGACAGATCGATGAAAAGGCAATCAGTGAAAGGCTCTATTGGCCAGGCATGCCTGATCCGGATCTCATCGTCCGGACTTCCGGCGAGGAACGATTGTCCGGATTTTTGCCTTGGGAGGGCGTATACAGTGAATTATACTGGTGCCGGAAACATTGGCCGGATTTCGATGAAATAGAACTGGATAAGGCAATCGCTGAATTCGAGTCACGGCAGAGGAGATACGGGGGAGGATGAAGTTCGTGGCTGTAAGTTCCCCCGGTCAAGCCCTGGGACGACAGATGTATTTACATTGTTGTCATACCACGGTTCAACCGGGGAATCTTCAAGTCAGCATTTTTGACTTTGTTTCATTTTTGTTCTATATTTGTTCCATACCATATGGCGACTTTATTTGATGCCGCAAATGAGGCGCGTCGCAAGAAATATGCGCCTTTGGCTGATCGAATGCGACCCGCCAGCTTTGACGAAGTTGTGGGACAGCAAGATTTGGTCAAATCCGGTTCGGTGTTCAGGACGACTATCGAATCAGGAAACGTGCCTTCCATGATTTTTTGGGGCCCGCCAGGTTCAGGCAAGACGACTTTGGCGAAAGTGGTGGCGAACGTCTCGGGCATGAATTTTGCCCAGCTTTCGGCAGTGACCTCGGGCGTATCCGAGGTCAGGCAAGTGATTCGCGAAGCCGAGAATTTGTTAGATTTCAAAGGTCAGCGAACGATCTTGTTCATCGACGAAATTCACCGCTTCAACAAAGGCCAGCAAGATGCGTTTTTGCCGTTCGTCGAGAATGGGACCATGATCCTGATTGGGGCAACAACCGAAAATCCTAGTTTTGAGGTGAATTCGGCCTTACTTTCAAGGTGCAAAGTTTTCGTAATAAATAAACTGGAATCAGATGACATTAGAGCCTTGATACAGCGGGCTTTAAGTGATCCTGAACGCGGTTTCGGGAAAATCGCAATAGACGTCCCAGAGCAAGTCATGGAAGAAGTGACGGTGGTGGCTGATGGTGATGCCAGGATTGCCTTGAATACTTTGGAATTCTTGGTGAAAGCGGCGCAATCGCAAGGCAAACAAGGAAAGAAGCTTGTTTTGAACAGCGAAGACCTGAAAACACTGCTCCAGCGGTCCCATATCCTTTACGATAAAGCGGGCGAAGAGCACTACAACGTAATTTCCGCCCTGCATAAATCCATGCGTGGGTCGGATGCAAATGCTGCTTTGTACTGGCTCGGTCGGATGCTGGAAAGCGGCGAGGACCCGTTATACGTAGCCAGGAGGCTTGTGAGGTTCGCTTCTGAAGACATCGGTTTGGCGGATTCGAACGCTTTGGTCCAAGCCGTAGCCGGTTATCAGGCAACGCACTTCATCGGCATGCCGGAGTGTAACGTGATTTTAGCGCAAGTCGTGGCTTATTTGGCTAAGGCGCCGAAATCCAATGCCCTTTATGAAGCATACAGCGGGGTTGCAGAGGACATTCGGCGGTTGCCGAACGAACCAGTCCCGCTGCACATACGGAATGCACCGACCAAATTGATGAAAAACCTGGGTTACGGCAAGGATTACAAATATAGTCCAAGCTTCGAGGGCCCCGTGGATCAGGAGTATTTACCTGACAAATTGAAAGGTCGGAAATACCTCGGATAAACCCACGTGACGATCGCGTAAGCACTGGAACAGGCTTTACCTAACTGCTATCCTTTCGGCATGAGACGAGCGTCATTCGTGATTTTTTT
Organism: Candidatus Uhrbacteria bacterium; assembly: GCA_016222815.1. GTDB lineage: Bacteria > Patescibacteriota > Patescibacteriia > 2-12-FULL-60-25 > 2-12-FULL-60-25 > CAIKNB01. Next base: position 383,945 of record JACRQE010000003.1, on the reverse strand, counting down.
TGCAGACCATCCGGATGGATATTTGGAAAATATAACAGGACGAAAAAGGCGATATTGACGTATGTTCAACCGAGGTCCTTCTAGACAGAGAACGGATACGGACAAACGTCTGAATATTTTGAGGTTTTTCTTCATTGTGGCCGGTATCGCCATGGTATTACGCTTGGGTTATCTCCAGGTGATGGAATACGGTTTGTATGCTTTGCTGGCATCTGACCAACATGATCTGCAGACCAAGCTGTTGCCGACACGCGGGAAGATTCTTGTCAGGGACAGGTCTGACGGGAGTTTGCGTCCTTTGGCGACTAACCGGCTTTCGTGGCAGATATATGCTGTCCCGAAAGAAATGAAAGATCCGATACCGGTCGCCCATGCGTTATCCGAGGTATTGGGCCTGCCAGACGTGGACATGGTGACCAAGCTGACTAAAGACCCGAATGATCCGTACGAGCGCATCGCCCAAGATGTGGATCAGGACCGAGTGGATGCACTGAAGTCAAAAGACTTGCCGGGCATCGGGTTCGTGAGCATGCAAGCCAGGTTTTATCCTGAAAAAAACGTAGGTGGGCAGATTATCGGGTTTGTCGGGCAGGATGAAAACGGCCTTCCCAAAGGAAAATACGGAGTTGAATCATCGTTCAATGAGCTTTTGGCAGGCCAGGTCGGTGAATTGATGGCCGAAAAGGACGCAGGCGGAAACAGAATCGCCACAGGCGCATTAAACCTCAAAGAGGCGGTCCCTGGAGCGGACGTGGTTTTGACGATTGATCCGGCGATCCAATACAAAACCTGTCTGACGATCCAAGACGCGGTGCGGCGACACGGAGCTGATGGCGGGTCAATCTTGATCATGAATCCGCAGACTGGCGCAATCATGGCCATGTGCTCATCACCGGATTTCGACCCGTCGGAGTACGGAAAGGTCAAGGATTTGAACGTGCTCAACAATCCCGTGACTTTCGGTGTTTACGAGCCGGGTTCGATCTTCAAGGCTTTCACCATGGCTGCTGGCTTGGATGCTGAAAAAATCAATCCTAAAACGACCTACGTTGACAAAGGGGTCGAAGAAATCGATGACTTCAAGATCCAAAACTCCGACCATCTGGCTCATGGGGTGAACTCGATGATTGAAGTTTTGGATAAATCATTGAATACCGGTACGATTTTCGTCCAGCGCCAACTCGGCAAAGAGCTGTTCCGTAAATACATACTTGATTTCGGATTCGGGAAGAAGACCGGGATCGAACTTACGCCTGAATCCAAGGGGAATGTCGCGGGTTTGGACAAGAAGGGAAGCATCTTCGCGGCTACGGCATCATTCGGGCAAGGTATTTCAGTCACACCGATCCAACTCATAGCGGCTTACGGTGCGATTGCGAATGGAGGGAAGCTGTTGAAGCCATATATTGTGGATGAAATCATACATGCGGACGGACGGAGCGAAAAAACAAAACCGCTGCTGGTAGGCCAGCCGATTTCACAGCGCGCATCACGCTTGACCAGCGGGATGCTCGTTTCGGTGGTCGAGAATGGCCATGGAAAACGGGCTGGAGTGCCAGGATATTGGGTAGCAGGCAAAACAGGGACTGCCCAAGTGCCGAAAAAGGACGGTTTGGGTTATGAGCCGGACGCTACGATAGGTTCATTTGCTGGTTATGCGCCTGCCAATGACCCGAAATTCGTGATGTTGGTCAAGATAGACCATCCGCGCGACGTGCAGTGGGCCGAAGCCTCAGCAGCTCCGGTATTTGGCGAAATGGCCTCTTTTCTGCTTACATATCTGCAGGTACAGCCGGAACGGCCAATCAATTATAAGCCGACTCCACCTCCGACAACGTCTGTTGAAACTATCCCAACGGCAACAACGACAAATTAACCAACAAAAATCATATGAATCTCCAAAGAGTTTTCGAAAAATACCTGGCATGGTGCGTCAAGAAAGCTTTTAATAGGGAGAAACCGATGGTCATCGGAGTAGCGGGTTCTGTGGGCAAGACATCGACAAGGGCGGCTGTCGGAATAGCGTTGGGCGCCAACGAACAGGGTAGCGGCGTCGTCATGTCAGACAAAAATTTCAATAACGATTTAGGCGTGCCGTTAGTTGTCTTCGATTGCGAGATGCCCAGGAAATCTCCTTTCAAATGGATTAAATTGCTCATGAAAGCAGGATTAACGGCAATAGGGATTTTCCGTTTAAGGGCCAAGACCTTCGTTTTGGAGTTGGGAACCGATAGACCGGGAGACTTGCCACGGCTGATGGGTATGGTCAAACCCCAAATCGGCGTGTTCACGGCCGTAGGTCCGGAACATACGGAGTTCTTTGGTGACGTAGCGGGTGTCGCAAAAGAGGAGGCGGCAATCGTAGCCATGCTACCTAAATCCGGGACAATGGTCTTCAACCACGATGACCTGATGGTGCATGAGATCTGCGACAGCCTGGATTTCAAACGGACCTCGTTCGGTCTCCATGAATCAGCGGACGTGAAAGTCGTATCATTGGATGTTAATTTGGATAACGAGAAGACGGAGGAATCCGGACTGGATATCGTATTCAGCATCCAGGGACGCGAAAAGCGATTGAGGCTCACGGGGACCGTCGGAAGACCCCAGGCATACGCCACGGCAGCGGCTTTGGCAGTCGTGATTACTTTTGGTACGGACGTGGACGCGGCTTTGGACAGGTTGGGCAGGAATTACCACGGCATGCCGGGACGGATGAGGTTGATACGAGGTATAAAAAAGACTTGGTTAATCGACGATACGTACAATTCTTCACCATTAGCATCTTTATCGGCTCTACATGATTTGGAACATTTCCCGGTGCCTGACGGCGGAAGAAGGTTAGCGGCTTTGGGCGATATGCTCGAGCTCGGCTCCCTGGCAGAGAGTTCGCATGACGAAATGGGACGGGCCGCGGCAGAGGCAGGGGTTGACTTGCTGGTGTGCTGTGGTACACTCGCGCACACGACAGCCAAAGGCGCAAAGCAGGCTGGGATGCCGGAGGATCGGGTGATGACTTTCGCCAAAAGTTCTGAAGCCGGACTTTTCCTCCAAGACAGAATGCGGGAAAACGACGTAATCCTGATAAAGGGATCGCAGGGTTCAAGGATGGAGAAGATATCCAAAGAGCTGATGGCTAGGCCGGATCTGGCGGAAAAGCTCTTGGTCAGGCATACGCCGGACTGGCTGGCGAGATAGGTAAGAGATTGCAGTACAGATCAAATCAATGCTTGCGGATGCCGTGGCCATGCCACGTCGCCCGCGGGCGACGTGGCGCCTTCGTCTATCGGTTAGGACATCAGGTTCTCAACCTGGTAAGACGGGTTCGACTCCCGTAGGCGCTACCAACAAGAAACTTGCCGATAAAGGCAGGTTTTTTGTTTTTACATAATTCCTTGACAAGAAGACGGTTTTAGATGATATTTGGACATCGCACTTTGGATAAATGGGAGGATGCATGGATAGGTACCAGGTACTCAAGGCGCAAGCTTTCAACAGCAGAGAAATCGGGTCGCTGGGGAATGCCAGCCTGATGTTCATCAGGCAATTCCAATTCCCGGATACCTATGATCCACTGGACGGATATGTCGGCGTCGATCACGATCACGTCATGAGCGAGGGACGCAATCGATGCATTGAATGCCTCATGCGGCATACCGGATTCGGAGAGCTCGGGTTGGGGGATTGGGCAAGGAGGACCCGGGATGCTGATGAGAAGTTCTACGTCGTCAGTGACGTGAAGATCATCGCATTCCTGAAAGATTTTTTGCAAGCCGAACCAGGCACCAACTGGACAGGCTACCGCATTACCCAGACCGTGAACCGAGGCAACGGCGCCCCGGTTTGGACATTGGAGATCTTCGCCAAGCACCCGGACAGCAAGACCAAGGTCTATACCGGTCAGGATGCCCCGAATGTCGAACGTCCCCGCAGTCGACGAATGTACCAACCGTCCGACCAGGACTGAAAGGGACGGAAGTGAACTCAGAGACTCAGAACACATAGTTCAGGGTCTCTTTTCATAACCGATGACAGATTGCGGATTGGCTGATACCCTTTGTCTGGTTAAGAATAATTAATGATTTCAATATGAAGCTCGATACTTTATCGCATGCCGAATTGTTTGAAGAGATATCAGACTTGGCGAAAGAGCAGGGTGTGGCCAGCCAGGATGTTTGGAACGAACTTGTGAGCGAGGTGTTAGAGAGCCACCTGGCACTGGGTGAATTGGATAAGGATATGGATTTGGAGAATTTACGGACTATACTTTCAAACATGTGGACCCAGTATGAACGCGAAGCTTCGGCAGAGATGGATGCGGAGCCGCAAGATAAGGATAATACGGAAAGCACGGAGCAGTTGTTTTGAGAAGTTTATAAAAATCTATTCACATTGACCTACCCCAACCAGCGTGGGTTAATTGTGATGTTATGAAAACTATCACCAAGAACTTCATCAGCATCTTTGTTCTTTCGGTCGCAGTTTTTTTCTTAGGTTTTGCGACAGCGAAAATGCTGCCAGGGACGGCCTATGAAACTGCTCCGACAGTCAAGACAGAACCTTTCCAGACGGATAAACCAGCCGAGAAAGTCAGTGTCATGGTGGATTTTGGAGATGGGAGGATTTTTTCGTCTTCCGAGATTGTCTGGCAGGAAGGAGAAAGCGTATTTGACGCCCTGAAGTTATACGATGACAAAGCTAGTTTCGGAATCAAATCAAAAGATTACGGCGGCGATCTGGGGGTTTTTGTCGAAGAGATCGGCGGCAAACAAGACCCGAGTAAGAAAGCCTGGTGGCAATACTGGGTGAATAACGAATACGGCAAGATTGGAGCAAGTTCATACAAATTGAAACCAGGGGATGTGGTCATGTGGAAGCTGACATCTGGCCAACAATAAAGCGCCTAATATGACAAAAGGAGGAAAAATCTTAGTCGGTTTGGCGCTGGTGGGGATTGGTGCGGCTGGACGTCTGCTGCCGCATGCCTGGAACTTCACTCCGCTGATAGCACTGACACTCGTCGCAGGGCGTTATCTGGGACGCAAACATGCGATTTGGATTGCCATGGCCGCGATGTTGGTAGGTGATTTTTGGTTGGGATTTTATGATGAAAAGCTTATGTTGGTGGTTTATTCGAGTTTAGCGGTGGTTGGTTTGGCATCTAAACTGCTGGATGGGAAAATCCAGGCTTGGAAAACTCTGGCGGTGAGTACTGGGTGCTCGTTTTTCTTCTTTTTGGCCACCAATTGGGCAGTGTGGCAGTTTTCCGTGTGGTATCCGAAGACGCTTTCCGGCCTGCTGGAGTGTTTTACGGCTGGATTGCCGTTTTTCAGGAACGCGTTGTTCGGTGATCTTTTTTATACCGCATTTTTCTTCTCCGCCATTGAGTTCGGTTTGGCATTAGATAAGATTTACCAGGCAAAAGGACGGAAACCAGCACACTCCGTCATCCAGACTTGAGTGTTTACAGGCGTGTCAGGGTTATGTAAGGTGGAGTAATGATACAGAACCGCTATAAGTTTTTTGCTTTGTTGACCGCAATTTTAGTCATACCCACAATCATTTTGCCTGTTTCGGCAGAGGCTAAGGTCGTGGTTAAGAAAAAGGTGACAAGTATCAAGGCAACAGCTAAAAAGACCAGCAAAGCGGTTGTTAAGGCGGCCTTGAGCGACGTTATCGAAGAAACAGCTGATATTATCGAGCCGGCTTCGAAATGCGTGACAAAGAAAGTTCGGGACTTGAATGAAAAAGCTGAAAAGCAACTCAAAATAGACGTAACTAAATTCGGTGAAGGGCACGAAAAGTCCGTCGAAAACTACCGCTATAGGCTCGGGATGGCCTGGGATGCCATGAATTTGCCTTATTGCGGTTTTGGGGGCGCATCCAGCCTGACTGACGAGGTGCATTCGTTCAAAAAATCCATTGATCGTGCAAGGGCCGATTTCTTGAAAGAGACGAAAAAGAAGTGATGGGAGAGCGGCCGATATCACTCGGCCGTTTTCGATAAGAAACGATAATACGCGGTTTTGCCGGTCAGAGTCAGGATCGCATAACCGATGACGATCAGGAAGAGCGAAAACTGGAGTTTTAACCCAAGGGGAACTAGACCGAAGAATGCGCCTGCACCGGATTCCACGAACCAAATCGTGCCCGTGATGACTAAAGCGGATAGTGCTATAAGCATCTTACCGGGCGGATTCGACCATTTGAGGACACGAGCCCGGACCATGAAGATTATTACGATTTCGGTCAACATGGATTCGATGAACCAGCCGCTCCGGAAGAGATCGATGTTGGCGTTGACGACCAACAGCAATACGCCGAAGGTAACGTAATCCGCGATGCTCGAGATGGTACCGAAAAAATACATGAAGTTAGAGATGCGGCGTATGTTCCAGTGCTTGGGCTGTCGGAGTTCTGAATCCGGGACGTTGTCCGTGGATATCGCAAGCATGGGCAGGTCACTGAGCAGGTTGAGAAGTAAGATTTGCGCCGGTAGCAACGGGATGAACGGCAGGAAGAGGGAAGCGCCGGCCACAGACAACATATTGCCGAAATTCGAGCTGATCGTGGCGTAGATGTAAGTCCGCGTATTGACGAATGTCTTGCGGCCTTCGCGGATGCCGTCGGCAAGGACCGATAAGTTCTTTTTGAGCATGATGATCCCGGCTGCTTCTTTGGCTACATCGACCGCATCATCGAACGAGATGCCGACATCGGCGGCACGCAGCGCTGGAGCGTCATTGACCCCATCGCCCATGTATCCGACGGTATGTCCGCGGCGTTTTAGGGCGTTAATGATGCGGAGCTTGTGTTCAGGCGTGATGCGGGCAAAAACATTGGTCTTTTCTACAGCGGAATCCAGTTGAGCATCGTCCATATCCTGCAGATCGTCGCCGGTCAGAAGACCTTCAATCTTGAAATCCAGTTCGTTGGCCACATAGCGCGTCACTTGTTCGTTATCTCCGGTAAGGATAACGATTTTAGCGTTCAGGTCCTGGAGGGATCTTATTGCGGCTTTTGCCGTGACTTTAGGCGCATCGCTTACGGTGACGTAGCCGATGAATTCCAAACCGCGTTCATCTTCAGGCGAATACTTATCCTTCGCCTCAAGATCACGACGGGCGACCGCCACGACCCGTTGCCCTGAATCATGGGCTATTTCGATTTTGTCCAAGATCGTTTGGCGGATTGAGTCATCCAATGCCTCGAGACGGTTGTTTCTGGGATCTAAGTAAGTATCGCAAACGTCCAAGATTTCGCTTACCGCACCTTTGGTGATGAGCTGCGGACCTGCGTTTTCCCGACCAAGGACACAGCTCATCCTGCGGCGCTTAAAATCGAAAGAGATGATATCCAGACGGCGGCATCCGGGCATTAGGTCCGAAAGATTGCGGCTGCCTGCGGCTTCAAGCAGGGCTTGATCGATAGGGTTTGTGGCGCGTCCATTACCCGAAACTTCCAGGCAGCACATGGCGTGGGTTAGGGGCGAATTGCTTTCGGAACCGAACGCGTCGAATGAATCCCTGACACGCAGTTTCCCCACGGTAAGTGTTCCGGTCTTATCCGTACAAAAAACATCGGCATTTCCCAAATCCTCGATGGCGATTAGGCGTTTTACCAAGACCTTTTTGCGGCCCATGGCGATGGCTCCGCGCGACAGGTTGATGGTTACAATGACCGGCAGGAGCTCAGGAGAGACCCCGACAGCCAACGCCAGTGCGAACAGGAGCGATTCAGCGAATTCGCCTCGGAATAGTGCGAGGAAAATGAAAACCACCAATGCAAGACCCAGAGTAATTTTGACCAAAAAATTTCCGAATTCCCGGATGCCTTTCTGGAAGTCGGTCTCTTCGGTTTTTTTGGTAAGCAATGTCGCAGTCCGTCCGAATTCGGTCTTGCTGCCGGTCCTGATGACCAGGCCGTATCCTGAACCTTGGACAACATGGGTGCCGAGAAAGGCGACATTCAGCTGTTCTTGAGGAAGTTTGGCCGCAGATGAGAGCGGTACAGCAGATTTGGGAACGGGATCGGATTCGCCGGTGATGATGGATTCATCGATTTCGAGGTCTTGGATGCGGAAAAGCCGCAAATCAGCCGGGACGACCGAACCGAGGCTTAATTCGACGATGTCACCCACGACAAGGTGCCTGGCGTCGACGCGTTCTGTTTTGCCGCCACGGACGACGCTGGCATAACGGGTGAGTTTTTTGCGGAGCTGGCGCAAAGATTTTTCGCTGCGGTACTCTTGGACAAAAGCCAGTATTCCGCCCAAAAACATCATGACCAAAATGATTACGGTCTGGGTCCTTTCACCCAAAAAGAAAGAGATGACGCTGGCGCCGATAAGGATGGAGACCAGGGGGCTGGTGAATTGTTGGAAAAAGATCCGCCAACCGGGGATGTCTCCGTCTTGTTGGATTTCGTTCAAACCATGCTCGGCCAAACGGGAAGAAGCTTCATGGGAGTCAATGCCTTGAGGGCCTGACTCGTATTCAGCAAAAAGCGCCTGGGTATCCAAAGTCCAAGGCGCGGCAGAGTGTCGGCCGTCCGCCGGGTGATCGTTCTTTTGCATATATTTTATCGTTCAAAAAACAACATCAACACGACGAGGACAGCCAGCGACAAACGGTACCAAACAAAGGGCATGAGCGAATTTCGTTTCAGGAACCTGATGAGCCAGCCGATTGCCGCATAACCAACAATTGCCGAGGCCAAGAAACCGAGGCTGAGGCTGATGCGATCGAAGTCCTGTGGCGGGCTTTCGATGATGTCCTTAAGTTTCAACAAACCGCTGCCGGCAATGATCGGCAGTGAGAGGAGGAAGCTGAAACGGGTGGCGGATTCGCGCGTCAATCCGAGGAGCAGGCCGCCGCTGATGGTTGAACCGGAACGGGAGACGCCAGGTACTAGCGCCAGGCATTGGAATACCCCGATCCACCATGATTGTTTCAGCGAAGGATGGGCTTGTTTCTGTCTGGCATATCGCTCGGCTGCGATGAAAAGCAGACTGCCGAGGATAAGCATCAGGGCGACCAAAATGGCGCTTCGGAACAAAGTCTCCATCGTATGTTCAAGAAGCAGGCCGAGGATGAGAGCCGGGATGGTTCCGATGAGGATGCCGAAAAATAATGTTTTGTCTTGGGCTGAGGTCTTGGATTTTTGGCCGCTGACAAGGCGCCAAAAAGTCAGGCAGAGACTGTAAATATCATTGCGGAAATAAATCAATACAGCCAAAGTCGTACCAAGCTGAAGTACGGCATCGAAAGCCAAACCGCTTTCGGTGTTGATGTGGAGGATTTCGCGGGCCAAGATGAGGTGACCCGAGGAGGAAATGGGCAAAAACTCGGTCAATCCCTGGACCGCCCCAAGAGTCAGGCTTTGGACGTAGGTAAGCATCAGATGATCATCGGAAGCTGTTCAAGGGTAATCTTTTCTCCGGTCATGATGCTTGAGATTCGGTATGAGCCGTGGGTCGGCGCTTCTATATATCCGTTCCAGGCCATGCGGGCAAGACCGCCGCTTCCGATCCAATCGAACAGCCATTCGTTTGTATAGCGCGGATCGCCCTGGGTAACGCCGCCGCCGGTCATCTTGAGCCAGGTGCGGTTGAATTGTTCCTGCGAGCCGATGGATGGAGCCATGATGATCGGCAGGCCGGCGCCGCAATAGAACGAAAGTTCGCTGGGCTTGGTCCAGAGGATGTCGGTTTTGCGCAAAATCTTGCTGAATTCGATGAAATAACTTGGACGGTCGGCAAAATAATCCACGAAAAGATTCTTGCCTAGTCTGCTTTTGAGTCCGATTTCCTTGATCTGTTCCAAGAAGTAATCCGCTATGTCTTTTTTAGTACCGGCAACCAACCGGAAGGTGATTTTATTGTTCTTCAGGTGCAGACGAAGGCTTTGGACCACATCTATGGCGAGCTTCCTTTGCGCACCGGCGCCGCCCACGCTGAAAGTCAGGGTCAAGGGATGGTCTGATTTTATCGGGCAGGTATTCTCGCCAAGTTCAGCCTGCAGGGTCCGGGAATATTTATTCAGGAAAACTCCGTTCGGATCGAGATTGCATAACCGTTTGGCCATATCCTTCTTGATTATCGTGCCCTCCGGTCCGCCGATCAGTTCTTTGGGAAGAGGGAAGCCGGTCAAGAAGATATTTTCCGCTTTGACGCCGTAAAGTTTCAGTCGTTCAGCCACGCGACCGTTCGGTGCGAAATATTTTATGCGGCTTTTTTTGGGATCGCGTGCCACCCAGGCACGGGCCATGTCGGCATCGCAGACCACAAGATAGATATCGCCCGGGTAATTGTAGATTTCAGCGGCAAAAGCCGGCATGAAGAATGTGCATACCAGAGGCAGGGGATGCTTAGCGAGTTTGTCGATCAGGTGCTTGCAGAGCCCAAGATTCTCGATGAAATAATACGTCTGTCTGATCTGCATGTTAGGTGCAGACAGATCGCGGCGCGGATAAAAAGGTGCGATACGCTGCATCTTGTCCATGACCTCGAATATCATATCGCCGAGTACAGGAATCGGCTTGAGGCGCGAGATGGCTTCGTATAGGCTGCGACTTTCTGTCCAGAGCTTCTTGTCTTTCTTCGGGATACCGGGATAAGCGTTTGCCGTGATGATGTCGCCGTAGGCCAGGTCACGTAGACCGTAAGCGGCGCGTTCATGGCCGTAGCCCATGTTGACGGAGACGACGTAGGCTTTCTTGTGCGTGTGCATCGGATTATGCATAACGACAAATAGAATATCACATCCGGAGCAAGTTGAGCCAGCGGATTTTCGTGACTTTTGAGATTATCGGGTCGGTTGACGATCGGATTAAAGCGATAGAGCGGCGAGCGAGCCTTCCAGCACGGCGTCGGTCACGCGGCGGGCTTTCAGGGCGTCGCCCACGAGGATTACCTGCGGGACCAATGATTTGAGCGACAAGGCAAGGTTGTTTTCGCTATGCGAACCGAAACACAGGACCACACTGTCGGCTTTAATGGTATTTTCTCCTTTTGAAGTTTCGACGATGACGGAACGGTTCCCGATGTGCTTTATCTTTGTGTTGATCAGGGTGTCGACTTTGGCCTTTGCCAGACGTCCGAGAAGCAACATCCGTTCATCCACCGGAGCTTCTGCCGCGATTTCGCCTTTGGCCTCAACGATCGTGACCTTATGGCCTTTCTTCGCAAGATGTTCGGCTGTCTGCGCACCGGCGCATCCGCCGCCGGCCATGATGACTTTACCTTTGGCATTAGATTTTCCTTCCATGACGTCGCGAGCGGTCATGACATCAACGCCAGCGAGTATGGGTATTTCTGGCCAGGACGGTGTAGAACCTGATGAGACGATGACGGCATCCGGTTTTTCTTTTCTTGCGATATCCGGAGTCAGTTCTGTTTTTAGCCTTACCTTGACGCCTAAATCGGCGATGCGTTTGACAAGAGACTGGCGCAATAAATCCCAATCTTTTCGGTAGGGAGCGGCTGATGCGGCAAACAATTGGCCGCCGAGACGTGCGGATTTTTCGAAAATCGTCACTTTGTGTCCACGCTTAGCCGCAGTGATGGCGGCTTGCATACCGGCAGGTCCGCCGCCGGCGATAAGGACTTTTTTGATCTTGCCTTTGCGCTTTGCCAGGAACCTCTTTTCTCGGCCGCACACCGGATTGACCGTGCACCACACATCCTGGTCGGCGAAAAGACGGCTGATACAGCCTTGGTTGCATGCGATACAGCTATTGATGTCTTTAGCCATCCCGGCTTTAGCTTTTTTAGGCCACTCGGGATCAGCTAATAAAGAGCGGCCGATTGCGATGAAATCAGCGGTTTTATTCTTGAGGAGTTTTTCAGCAAGTTCTGGTGTGCGGATTTTCGCCACAGCGATGACCGGGATCTTGACGGCCTGTTTGACGCCTTTAGCCAAATGAGCGAGCGGTGCATCAGGAATCGCCATGGGTGGAATCATCATGCCTTGGACATAGGAAGCGTAATTGCCGGCGGATATGTGGAGAGCATCGACTCCGAGCGCTTCAAGTTTTTTGGAGATCAAGACCGTATCTTTCAAGCGCAAACCTCCGGCAACTAATTCATCACCGCTCAATCGAACCGTGACCGGAAAATCTTTTCCGACCGCTTTGCGGACGGCGGCAAAAACTTCGGCCAAGAAACGGAAGCGGTTTTCCGCCGAACCGCCGTAACGGTCTTTGCGTTTGTTGGTGAAGGGCGAGAGGAATTGCGTGATGAGGTAGCCATGGGCGCCGTGTATCTCGACGAAATCAAGTCCAGCCTTTTTTGCCCTTCTGGCTGCGGCACCGTAAGCCTTGACCAGCGCTTCGATTTCTTTTGTCGTCAATTGGTGCGGGACTTCCTGTTTGATGGGATCGGCGATGGGGGACGGCGCTACACAGCGGATACCGGTGGTCTGGGAATTCGTTTGGCGGCCGGCGTGGTAAAGCTGGATGCCGATCGCGGCCTTATGTTTGTGGGCGACTCGAGCCAAACGCTTCAAGCCGGCGATTGTCTTGTCCGATTGGATGCCAAGTTCGTTCTTGAAGCCTCGACCATCCTGGCGGATGAAGCTGGCTTCGAGGACCAGCATGCCTACGCCTCCTTTTGCTATGGACTCAATATGATCGACATAGCGCTGGGTGACCAAACCGTTCTCGTCAGCGTAATTGCGCACCATGGGCGGCATGACCAATCGGTTTTTGAGTTTCAAATTACCGATTTTGCCTGGAGTAAATAAAAGGGGATAGGGCATAGTAGGGATATTGTACGTTAATCCCAACCGAGTTGGTAGTCCTGAACTGCATAACCGGAATTCCTTCGACAGACTCACGAACTAATTTGCCCTGAGCTTGTCGTATGGTCACCTATTTTTGTGCTCAACCATGCGGTCTTGACAGGTATTTAGGTAAATGATAAGCATTTATATTCGCTGAACGCGGATAGCCCTTTTCACCAGCCTACATGGCTGGATTGATTCAGAAGCATACGCAGGAGACAAACCGGTTCGATGCGAAAGCTCACCGGAACTACACCCTGGATCGGGGAATGGCGCATCGAGCGCAAACCCGATTTCCTCCGTTGGAGCGTTTGCTCTGCGGAGTCATGCGGTACTTGTACCGCTCACTCTAACTGAGCTAACAGCCCCAGGAAAGGAGGCGTGTATGTTGAACTGAGTCGATCCCCCTCGCCCCGACGAATGTCGGGGCATCCCACTACCCAGCTCCCTCTATCATGAAACGATGACCATCCAGGCCATCGTTTTTCCGTTTTTATGCACAGATCAAGTTACAAAACGTGATAACTTACCAGGTCTGATGTGGATTGACAAATCCGTGATTTAGTGCTTTACTGAAACTTGTCAGCGGGACCCGTGGTGGGTCTTGCGATAGGTGGGCGAATTTTGCTCAACCTGGCTCTTTACAACGAGGTATCAGTCATGAACAAGCAGACCCTGCGGGTACTGGGCTGGGCCGCTGGGGCCCTGCTCGTAACTTTCAACGCGTTCGTTGTTCCCGGTTGCGGGAGCGACGACTCACCCAGCCAGCCGATTATCACGAGCGGCTCAGGCGGCAGTACTCCGGATGGCGGAACTGGCGGAAGCGCCGGTACGTCAGGAGCTGGTGGAATCGGCGGAAGCTCGGCAACGGGCGGAAGCGGATCTACCGGAGGAAGCACTGGCGGTACGTCTGGCGGCTCCGGGACCGGTGGAACCGACCAGGATGCTGGCGGAAATGCCGGTACGGCGGGAGTAGGCGGCGAGGCCGGATTCGGCAGCGCGCCTCTCAACGACGGCGGCGACGCAGAAGCTGGAGGAGCAGGCGGTTCGGATGCTGATGCGGGCGGCGCGGCTGGCTACTCCAGCGCACCGAACGATGACGCAGGCGACGCCGAGACCGGTTCAGGTGGAACCTCTGGCTCGGGCGGAAGCTCGGGTACAGGCGGATCGAACACCGGCGGAACCGGGTCGACTGACTCGGGGACCGGCGGAACGATTGTCGTTCCGTGTCCGGCCGACTGTTCGAACCACGGCTCGTGCGATACGTCCAACGGGACGTGCACCTGCGACACGGGCTTCAACACCCCTGATTGCGGATCGTGCGCGACCGGGTACAAGAACTACCCGACGTGCTACGCCGTCCAAGCGTGTCCGGCCGACTGTTCAGGTCATGGGACCTGCAACGACCAGACGGGAACGTGCAGTTGCGACACGGGGTTTGACACTGCGAGCTGCGGCGCTTGCGCCAGCGGTTTCACGGGCTATCCCAAGTGCAACATCGTCCCGCAACCGTTCACGTGCAACAACGCGACGAGGCACGCCGCATTCGACCAGTTCAAGATCGACGGCGAGCAGGCCGACCTGACAGGAGGCATCTGGGGAACTGACAACTCCAACGTCTACGTGACGGCAGCGAGCTACAGCAAGGGCGTGGTCGCGCACTGGAACGGAAGCACGTGGCTCAACGAGGCACTTGCGACGACGATTTCAGGATCCCCGGCTACAGCGGAGGAGATACACGAAATCTGGGGTTCGGGCCCGAATGACATATGGGCAGCAGCCCGAGGTAATTCAGGAACCCAGGGCATGCTCTTCCACAAGACGACAGGCAGCTGGGTAGAGGACTTGAATGAGCCATACGCGAAGTCGTTCGAAAGCATTTGGGGAAGCGATTCCTCCAACGTGTTCGTGACAGGGTGGAAGACCACAGGCTACAAAGTCTGGCGAAAGTCAGGAACTAGCTGGATGGACACCGGGGCTCCGACCTCGTCCACGGGGTACGGCCGTTTCTACCATGTCTGGGGCCTGGACCCCTCGAATGTTTTTGTCACCGGTGAAGAGTCCGTGCCCGTCGACGGTGGTGGGACTGTCCCGGTGGCGGGCTTCCTGATCCGGTGGAACGGTTCTACGTGGAGCAAGATTTCGGTTCCAGCCGAATGTGCATCGCTTCAGGCGATCCACGGATCTTCCACCGGCGACCTGTGGGCCTCGGGAAGTACGACGACCGGCAAAGGCGTTGTGTACCACGTGACCAACAACCTGGCTACTTGGACGCCCTACGTCAACGAGAACACGTACGGTTACACGCCGATTTTCTCGGCTCGAACAGGGACAACGCTCGCCCTAGGTGGCTCCGAGCCACTTCAGCCTGGCAACCTGAAGATTACGACAATCGACCAAGTCAGTCAGCCTGCGACCTATGCGGCTGACGGACTCGCGTACGGCCCAGGTGTCGCAGTCTGGTACAACGCTGGCAAGGCCTGGTTTCCAACTATCTCGCCCAACGCGGGCGTGTACACCCTGGACTGCAACTGAACCTCAACCTCAACCCCGCGGCATGCGAGGGGCGGACACATCACCCAGAAAGTGAGCGTGGACCGCCCCGACCATCCCGCGGGTGTTTTTTATTCGTTCGTACCATTTAACATGGGTGTGCTATAATGACGACAATATGAAGCGCTTAAATTTGCGTTATATAGTTCCGTTATCGGCGGTTGCCATTCTAAGTCTTGTGTTTGCTGCTAATGCGCAATTCACAGGGCCATCAACACAGCCCACAGGAGGTAATGTGCCAGGGGTCATATGGAATACCGCGGGATCTTCAGCGCATCAAGAAGGAGCAAATATCAATTTTGGAACAGATGCGACGGGCGGAGGTCATCCTGGAGGGTATAATTTCATCAGCGACGTTGGTTTTAAAAGCGGCAGAGCAATTCGAGTCGATAACGCAGGTGCTTCGACATTAGACATGCGAAACTTGGGAGCTGGTGCAAAACCGCTAACGTTTAACGTTTACGGTGGGTTGCGAGCGCTGGGCATTACAGCCAATCCAGTTCTCGGTGAAGATGGACGTATTCAAGCCGATAAATACTGTTTCAATCCAGGAAATCCTGCTGATTGCATCACGACCTGGCCCTCGGGTGGGGCGGGTAGCTATGTGTTGAAGGCTGGTGATACGATGACAGGTAATCTGACAATGACTGGCGCATATCCGAATACTTCGAACTGGGGAGGTTATGGCGGCTATTTTGATGGAGCCTACGGTTCTTATTCCATTGGGAGAGGAGTTAATGCCAGGGCGGTTTCGAGCTATATTGGGGCAGACGTGACTAATGGTTATGCCGCTTATTTCAACGCGCAGAATGCACTCGGAACTTCTTATGGTTTGTTTGTCCGAGGTTCTAGTGCTGGACCGGCTGGTTATTTTGTAGATGCAGGCAGTAACCGATCGGTCGAGTTAGCGAATCCAAGCACAAATTACGGCTTATCGGTTTCAGGCAACACCAGACTGGGTTCGATAAATGATACGACTACGGTTTCTGGGACACTGCAGTTGATTGCACCGACGACAAAGCTCTGCCTTGGTTTATCTGGTGGCCTACCGGACTGTCGCACAGCTTGGCCTTCAAGCGGAACACCAGGAGGCGCCAATACTCAAATCCAATACAATAACAGCGGCGCGTTCGGTGGTTCGGCGAATCTAACGTACGACAACGCGAATACCCGAATGACGGTTTATAAAACATTAAACGTAAATGTTCCTGGAACGTATCTGGGTAATCTGCTGACTGAAGAAGGAATCAAGAGCTACAACTCCATCAATCTCGCTGATGGATATGCACATTGCGCCGGCGACTTCAGAAGCGTAGCCGGTGCAACGGTTTGGATAGGATGCAGGCAGCAGGCGGGATATTTCAGTAAAGGTACAACCGCTTTGACACTGGCAGATGGAACTTATGCCATAAGCGCTATCGGACTAAGCAGCCTCCAAGATGTTGACGTAAACAATGACCTTGGAGTTGACGGCGTTTTGACCTTAAAACCATCTGGAGCACCAGGCACAGTTATGCGAGTCGGAGCGGCTGAAGCACTTTGGTATGACGGTACATATTTCAGCTGGGGTTATGGTGGAACGGCTAATTATTTCGCGGATAACGTAGGAATAAAGACGACGACGCCTGGATATGCGCTAGATGTTGCAGACCGTATGAGAGTAAGAAATGGGGCAGCCGGTACCGCAGGTATTTGGCTATCGAGCGGAACGACGGATCAATGGTTCTTCGGGGATGCCATCGGGGGAGCCCAACCTGCTGCGAGTAGGTTAATCGGGTTCTGGAACCCCACAATAGGCTGGCAGTATACATTCAGCGGTGCGGGTGTCGCCACAAAGCCTGGAGGTGGAGCGTGGGCTGCTCCATCGGACTTGAGATTGAAGACAAATGTCAAACCGATGACGGGTGCTTTGGAAAAACTCAGCAAACTAAACGGTGTTAACTTCGAATGGAAAAACCCTGAATTGCATGGCGGAGTCAGCGGAGTGGATGGAGGGTTCATTGCACAGGACGTGGAGAAATCGTTCCCAAATTGGGTTGCAAAATCCATAGCTAATGGAAATGACGCCTCTTTAGTCAACGATGGAGAGATAAAAGTAGTGCAACTTCCATACGAATATGACGCATTGGTTGTAGAATCAATCAAAGAACTCAAAGCAGAGAACGATGCGTTGAAAGCCCAGAATGAGACGTTGGAACTTAGATTGAGGGTAATCGAGAGCAGACTGAATAACCTGAAATAGATACAAAATCCCTCGGTTAAATGGGGGATTTTTTGAATTATCGATCAGGTAGGGGCAAATGATTATCCGACCCTACAGATATTCATTGTTTATTTCGGGAACGGGCTTATTGCCAGGATTTTCTGCGCGGATTTGTTACTGATTGCGCCTTCATCGGCCGCGATTTTAACGAATGTGTCGACTTTCGAATCTTCTTTGCGCACTATTGAGACCAGATCTCCGCGTAGATCCGCCATTTTGTCATCCAGGTAGGATTTAGTGACCATCGTTGCTTTGATTTGCCGAATATCTGTTTCGATACCATCAAACCTCTTATCAATGCTAATGAATTTATCATCCACGTCTGAAGCAAAATGATTTATCGCCTCGAGGATATCTTGGGTCGTGGGTTCTTTTTCCATACATGTACATGCTAACACCGATCTTCTGTCGTGACAAAAATTGCTCAACCAATCGAAAATCTATGCTTATCAACACTCGAGAGAGGCGTTTGCATTGCTTAGGGTTATCGGATAATCTTATGCAATGCTCAAATTGTTCAATACCGTCACACGACAACTCGAGGAATTCAAGCCTATCGATGACGGAAAGGTCCGGATGTATACCTGCGGGCCTACGGTTTATTGGGATGCGCACATCGGGAATTTCAGGTCTTATGTGTTGGAAGATGTGCTCGTGAGGACTTTGGAGCTCAACGGTTTTGAGGTCACTCGTGCCCTGAACATCACGGATGTCGGGCATTTGGTCAGCGACAGCGACGAAGGCGAGGACAAGATGGAGAAGGGTGCGAAGCGCGAAAACAAGACAGTGTGGGAAATCGCGGAGCTTTACATCCAGCGATATCTTGAGAATGCGGCTAAGCTTAACCTCAAAATCCCCCCCAAACCTTTACTTTGTCGGGCAACTGACCATATTGCGGAACAGATCGAGCTAGTCAAAATCCTGATGGATAAGGGTTATGCCTATGTGATTTCTGATGGTGTGTATTTCGATACTTCAAAATTCCCGTCTTATGGACAGCTTAGCCGACAGAAGGCTGAAGATAAGGAAGAAGGGGCGCGGGTGGAAGCGAATCCGGAAAAGCGGAACAAGACGGATTTCGCGTTGTGGAAATTTTCACCTAAGAACGAAAAACGTCAAATGGAATGGGAGAGTCCGTGGGGTGTTGGATTCCCGGGTTGGCATGCGGAATGCTCGGCAATGGCGCATAAATATCTTGGCCAGCCGTTCGATATCCATTGCGGCGGCGTGGACCATATTCCGGTGCATCATGAGAACGAAATCGCCCAGAGCGAGGCGGCTTATGGGGTGAAATTGGCGAACTATTGGTGGCACAATGAATTCCTGCTCGTGGATGGGCAAAAGATGTCCAAATCCATTGGCAATGTTTACACTATCAACGAATTGGCGGAAAAAGGATTCAATCCACTGTCGTTGCGCTACTTTTATCTTGGCGCACATTACAGACAGCTCCAAAATTTTACGTTTGAGGCGCTACAAGCCTCGCAGAATGCTTTGAACAGGCTTTGGGCATATTCACGCGAGCTGGAAGCAGGAGGATCTGTCCTGACGGATATAGAGGCGGATTTCATAGCGGCATTGGACGATGACTTGAATACACCGAAAGCTTTGGCCGTCATCTGGAAGCTCGTGGACGGGGATTATCCGGCAGGAGATAAAGGCGCGACTTTGCTTTGGATGGATAAAGTCTTAGGTTTGGATCTGGAAAAATACGTCGGTAAGAAGATCGAGGTGCCGGAGAATATCAAAAATTTGATGAATGAACGCCAAAAAGCGAGGGAAAACAAGGATTGGGCAGGATCAGACACTATTCGCAAACAAATTGAAGATCTTGGTTGGATAATCGAGGACACGAAAGAAGGGCAAAAGGCGATGCCGAAATAACCGCTCAGTAAAAAGGTCCTTCAACTACGGCCGTCTGACGGCCTTCGTTCAGGACGACACGAGGGGTGCGGGGAAAAATCAAATCCACTTTTTGTATTTGAAGAATCCCAGCATACCGGCGCCGAGGGCGATCAGTAGGCCGATGACGTAATAAAAACCGGATGGATCATCGATCCAGGGGATACCGTTAACCCGCATGGCGAAGAGAGTCGCGATTAAAGTCGCTGGAAAGATCATGACAGAAAAAATGGTCAATGTCTTCATTATATCGTTCGTGCGGCTGTCGATCAGAGATGAATGGGTCTCATGCAGGGCGTTGATGGTTTCGCGCTGGACTTCGAGCGTATCCCAGATTTCCTTGGTGTAGTCGACCAGCTGGTTGTAATAATCCTCCATGCGATTGATCGGCAGGATGGTGGTGCCGGTGGCCATGAGCATGCGGATGGCCTTCTTATGGCCTTGCATGGCTTTGCGGATATTCACGATATTGGTCTTTATGCGCAAAAGCTCCATGATCACGCCGCGCTGTTTGTCTTCGAACAGCCCTTTTTCGACATCATCGATATCCCGCGAGATATGGATGAGCATGGGGAAGAGGGATTCGAGCAGGGCGTCCAAGATCGAATGCAGGACGTGGGTAACGTTGGCGGATTGTATTTTACGGGTCTTTTGGGACAGGACTTCGAATACGGAGCCAAATGCCGGCAATTTCGAACCACAAACCGTGACCAGGCGGTCAGGCGAGATGAAAAAATCGACTTCGGCGGTGGAGATGACCCGCGTATCAGGATCGAAAACCGGGAAAAGGAGGATCATGAAGATGTAACCCTCCCGGACAACGACTTTCGGCCTTTGCAGAGGCGGTAGGATCTCCTGGAGATCGACTTGATGGAAATGGTAACGTTCGCCCAACAGCCGTTTTTCTTTTTCGGAGTTGCGTTCAACATGCACCCATTCGGCACGGGATGTTTTGTATTCTTTAATAAAAGCTATCGGCCGTTTAGGCATGTGCATATTGTACCACAGCCGTGACCAGCAGAAGACGCGAGGGTGTGGTAAAATGGTGTGACTATGGCTGACCAGCCGATCCCTAAACCTGAGATACTGAAACCTGAACAGATTTTGCCGGTCGAAGAGAATTTGGTCGAAGCCGATCAGAAGGCTTTTGAGCGTTCGCCAGAGGCGAAAGATGTATTCCTGGAACAACCGACGGAAACCGAAAAGGCGTTAGTCACCAAAGTCATCGAAGGCCAACCTAAGACAGCTGCACCAGTCCCGATCTTACCGGCTGACGAAGTCACGATTAGCGTCGAAAAAATCATGGAGGACGGCTTGGGCGAATATTTCAACAAATTGACTCCTGAAGCACAGCTTAAATTCAAGACTAAAGGCGAAGAAACTGCCAAGGAACTCGCGGGCATGGTCCGCGGATTCAAGGTCAAATTCAAACGCGCGTTGCAGATACTCCGCGATTGGCTCTTGTGCGTCCCGGGCGTCAACAAGTTTTTCCTTGAGCAGGAGGCGAAAATCAAAGTCGACCGCATCATCGAACTGGCCGAAGCCCGCAAGGAGGAGGCCTCAAAAAAAACATGATCCCACTATTCCTGCTCCAATTGGATGTGATGAGCACAGATTCGGTCAGTAGTGCAGGGATTCTGCAGGTGCTTGAGGATCCGATAGTCCTGCTGGTCTTGGTCTTGGCCGGACTGGTCCTCGGTGTCTTTTTGGTGCTTTACATCATCCATAGCCTTTTCGTCAGGCGCGGCAGGGCGTCGGTCGCATTCAACCTCCAGGTCCTGTTAGTTAGGGTGCCGAAGGAGACCAAAAAAGAAGACGTCGAACAGTCAAAAACGGCCCAGCAGATTCAGGAACTCATTTCGGTCATGGAAACGTTTTTCGCTTCGGTCGGTGCAACCAAATCCGAACGGGGATTCATGCCATGGCTTTTAGGACGGGAAAGGATTTTCTCATGTGAGATCGTGATGGCTAAGAACAAGATATCTTTCTACATCGTCGCACCATCGAAATACCGTGAGTTCGTTGAACAACAGATCCATGCGCAATTCCCGACCGCGGACGTCGAAGAAGTACCGGATTACAATATCTTCCAACCGAACGGCATCATCATGGGAAGCTACCTGAAGCTTAAGAGGCCTTCGCATTTCCCGATTAAGACTTACAAAAAGATTGAATCAGACCCGTTGAACTCGCTGACCAACGCTTTGTCTAAAATCGAAGAAGGGGACGGAGCCGCAGTCCAGATAGTGATGACCAGCGCACCGCCGAAATGGCGACGCGAGGGATTGCGCATCGCCAAAGCGATGCAGCAGGGTAAGAAGCTGTCGGAAGTTAACAAAGGAGGTGTTTTGAGTTCTGTCGGCAAAGAGCTAATCAGCCTGGCCTCAACGGCCAAACCGGGAGAACAGAAGGCGCCGGAACAATATCGCCTGTCGCCGTTGGAGGAAGAGATGGTAAAGGGATTGGAAGAAAAATCCTCGAAAGCCGGATTGGATTGCAATATTAGGATCATCGTATCTTCGAAAAACGCAGATAAGGCAAGGCGATATCTCAACGACATCGTGGGTTCGTTCGGCCAGTTCAATATTTACGAATATGGGAACTCTTTCGCTGCGCACACGCCTACATTCCAAAGCGGCATGGTGCGCCATTTTATCTATCGGCATTACGATCCGAGATACCGCCTGACCATGAATACGGAAGAGGTGTCATCTGTATTCCATTTTCCGCTACCTTCAACTGAAACCCCGAAAATCAATTGGCTCTTGGTGCGGCGCGCCTTACCTCCGCCGAATCTGCCGACCGAAGGCATTTTGCTCGGACTTTCCGAATACCGCGGCCATCGCTACCAAATCAGGATGAAGGGCGAGGACAGGCGACGCCACATGTACATAATCGGCGGATCAGGAGCAGGTAAGACAGCTCTCATGGCTTCGATTGTCAGGCAAGACATCATGAACGGACACGGTGTTTGCGTCATCGACCCGCATGGTGATTTCGCGGACGAATGTCTGACCTTCGTGCCCAAAGAACGCGCAGACGACGTTGTGTATTTCAATCCATCGGACACGGAACGGCCGATGGGCTTGAACATGATGGAGTATGACGAGAGGTATCCGGAACAGAAGACCTTCGTCATCAACGAGATGCTCAAGATATTCGACAAACTGTACGACCTGAAGTCTACGGGCGGTCCGATGTTCGAACAGTACATGCGCAACGCCATGATCCTGCTCATGGACCATCCTGAATCCGGCTCGACGCTGATGGAAATACCGAAAGTGCTATCTGACGAGGAATTCAGGGCATTCAAGCTCACGAAGTGCAAGACCCAGGTGGTCAAGGATTTCTGGATAAAGGAAGCGCAAAAGGCGGGCGGCGAGGCTTCTTTGCAGAACATGGTGCCTTATATCACCTCCAAGCTGACGCCTTTCATCGCCAACGACATCATGCGGCCGATCATCGGCCAGCAGAAGAGCGCTTTCAACCTGCGCGAGATCATGGACGGTAGCAAGATTCTGCTCTTGAACCTATCCAAAGGAAAGCTCGGCGATCTGAACGCCTATCTCATCGGTATGGTGCTGGTCGGCAAGATTTTGATGGCAGCACTGTCACGGACCGATATGGAGCCGGATAAGCGCAAGGATTTTTACCTGTACATCGACGAGTTCCAGAATTTCCTTACAGACTCGATTTCGGCAATCTTGTCCGAAGCGCGTAAATACGGCCTTGACCTGATCGTGGCGCACCAATACATCGGACAATTGGCTCCGAAAGGCGATACCGCGATCCGCGACGCCATTTTCGGCAATGTAGGCACCAAGATGGTCGGTCGCGTGGGCGTGGATGATGCGGAATTCCTGGCCAAGGAATTCGCACCGATCTTCTCGCAATACGACCTAGTCAATGTCGAAGGCTTGAATTACCTGACCAGGCTTTTGATAGACAATACGGCTTCTAGGCCGTTCAGCATGAAAGTACAGTTCGCTCCGCGTCCCGGAGCAAAAGAAAAAGAATTGGCCAAGATGATAGTCGAGCTGTCCCGATACAAATACGGACGGAAACGGGAACTGATCGAGGCTGAAATTTTGGAACGCCAACGCGCCCAGGAAAGCATGGCTATGGGTGACGAGTCTGACGATGAGTTCACGCTTTGACTGACAAGTGGTAAACTATATAAAGATTAGGGATGAGTTCCCGTTTTCATGGGAATGACATAGGAAAAAGAAAAAGATAAAAACAAATTAAATGGCTCAACAGACAGAAGAGAACGACGTCGAAATCATCCAAGACGGCGACGAAAAAAGTTTGAGGGTTAGCGGCGTTGACGCTAAATTTGCGTTAGCCAGAAAAATCATAGCGGATATCAAGGACCAACTGGCAGGCCTAGAAAGGATAATGGTCGATTCGGAAGACATCGATGCGGATGATTTGGAGCAATTAGTCCGGATAAGGCGTGATGAAAACGGCGAATCGCTCTCTCCGGCGAATGAAGGAAAAATCCTGGAAGGAGTTTTCGACGGACAGAACATGGTGGGTTCGGACGGCAGGCAGTACATCGTACCGCCGAATTACTCGTCCAAATCGAAACTCGTGGAAGGAGACATCCTGAAATTGACCATCCAGCCAAACGGATCGTTCATCTACAAGCAGATCGGACCTATCGAACGCCAAAGGGCCATGGGGACGCTCACACGCGACGAAATCACGAACGACTGGCGCGTCATCGCAGCAGGACGGAAATACGCGGTGCTCACTGCTGCCGTTTCTTACCACAAAGGAAAAGCGGGTGATGAGGCGGTAATCATTATCCCCAAAGCTGCGCCTTCAAAGTGGGCAGCCATCGAAAACATCATCAAAAACGAGGGTTGAAAGAGGGCAGGTGCCGTGGCTCGACGTTTTAGGTATCGCACTGTAACCTAGTCGCCGTATGCCATCCTTGAGCAAAACGTATCGACCCCAGCAATTCTCTGATATCACCGGACAGGATGCGATAAAAGAGACGCTGCGACTTGAGGTGCAGACCGGGAAAACCGGACATGCTTACCTGTTCGCAGGGCCGCGCGGCGTGGGCAAGACGACGTTGGCCAGGATTTTCGCCAAAGCGCTCAATTGCCAGGACAGGAAGGACGGCGAGCCCTGTGGCGCATGCACCGCATGTGTGGAGTTCGCATCAGGCAAGTCCATGGATTTCATCGAAATGGATGCCGCCTCGAACACGGGCGTGGATAATGTCCGTGAAGCCATAATTGAACACGTACGGTTCGTACCGCATGCCAGGAAATTCAAGGTTTATGTACTGGATGAGGCGCATATGCTTTCGACGAGCGCCTGGAACGCCTTGCTCAAGACCATCGAGGAACCGCCACCGTACGCGATATTTATTTTCGTGACGACAGAACTCCATAAAGTCCCGGCGACTATCCAGAGCCGCTGCCAGAGATTCGATTTCAAGCGCATATCGCCTGAAGCGCTGGTCATAAAGATGCAGGCCATCGCCGAATCTGAAGGGGTGAAGATCGATCCAACCGTCATCCAAACCATAGTCTCCAAATCGGACGGCAGCGCTCGCGACGCCGAAAGCCTTTTGGGGCAGTTGATTTCGCTGGGTGAGAAAGACATCGGACCTGAACTGGCGAGCATCGTCCTACCTCTCTCCAGGCTGCCCATGGCCGCTGATTTGCTTTACTGCTGGTCAGGACGCAATTTAGGGGCTGCCTTGAAGTCCGTGGAAGAACTGGAAGAACAAGGCATCCCATTGCTTTCTCTGTTCGATGATTTGATCCAGGCTATCCGCCTACTGCTCCTGGCGGCAGATTCGGCTGAATGGAAGAAGAAGCTCGAGACCGGCGATGAGGGCGAAAAAGCGCTGGCGAAATGCGTAGGGGTTTTCATGCCAGAAGAACTGGCCGATATAGCGCTCATGCTCATGGAACGAAGGCGCGACGCCAAACAAGGTGCGGATGTACGATTCTGCCTGGAGCTCTCGGCGACTGCAGTAGCTCTAGGGGCCTTGCCGCATGGGCCAAAGAGCGACAAATCGGGACAAAACAACGACAGGAGTGGAGGTGCAGGCGGAAACGTCGAGAAGACATCAATCCAAACAAAACGAGAAGAGGTCTCCAGTACCGATCCCGAGGGCATCCCTGAACCGGAAATCATCCCACTGAACTCCGTAAAAACCCAAGAGGAGACAGCCGGCACGTCCTACCTATTGACGCTTGGACAGGTGCTGGGAAAATGGCCGGCGTTACTTAAGGCCGTTGATGAGAAGAGTCCGTCTTTAACTTTCGTGTTGAAGATATCCCAACCGATCAAGGTCGAGAACGGCTTGATAACCATCGGATTCCAATATCCGTTCCATAAGGAGAAAATCTTAGGTGAGCTCAAGACCAAACGCTTGGTCGAAGACTGTTTCAGGAGCGTATTCGCATCAAACGAAATCCATTTGGACGGCGTGGTGGGTGAATTGACGGCTGACGGCAAAGAAATCAAACGCGACAACGTAGCCAATTTCATCAAGAATTTCGGGGGTAGTGTAGTCTGATGGAGCGGGGGTGCAATGAATAATCGTTGTTAAGTCATAGATTTTTTCGAAAAATATTCTTTTAACATGGTTTTTAGAGTTGTTTTTCCTTTACTTGTCTTAAAATAATTTTCTCGTCTGAGGGCGTCGTACTTATTGAGATATGCTTCATAAAATATCAATTCAAAAGGTTTTCTTGGTCTGGTTGCTTTAACGAAACCTGAATTATGCCTGTTTAACCTCTCACGGAGATCATGCGTATAACCAATATAGAGCCCATGATCTCGCACGCTTTGGAGGACATACATGTAATACATATTTATACAGCTATTACAAAAACCCACCTTTTGCAAGATGGGTTTTTTGGTCCACCAGGTACATGACGAAGCTTTTCGGCTCCGCCATGCACCATCCGGTGCATGGCTCCGGGGCAGGGGCTCGAACCCCGATAAACAGATTCAGAGTCTGTTGTCCTACCATTAGACGACCCCGGATTGTGCCGTGATAATACGTCTTTTGGCGGCCTGCGTCAAGCCACGGGGGTCTCGACCACCGTGGTGCCAGACTTGTCAGGAAAATAGGTGTTGAGTAAGCTTTGGCTAGTTCATTCAACAACGAGGGAAGATATGGGCATTCGAGAAGAAGTGGAAGCGGTTAAGGTGGACGAACGACGGGCTGCCGTAATGCTTCGGGCCGAACGAGAGGCTCAGGCCAATAGGCTAAGTGAGCTCCGCGAACGCATCAAGAACGGCGAAACAACAGGCGATCCCGTCATGGACTATGTAATGGTCCAGTGGAACGGCGACGAACAGGTCGTGGATTGGCTGAAGCAGCTCGAAAGCGCGCTCGCGGGCAACATCGGCCAGTACATCCTCGCCATCCGGACGGAACGCGAATGGCACAACACCGGGCACGGTGGCGGATTCGGTCCATCAGGATACGAAGAACTGCGAAGACGCGACATCTCGCTCGGCATCTTGTCCGACGACAAGCTGGTGTTGGATTTGACCGACGGAAGCTTCGGCTTCAGGACTGGCGGAAAGTCCAGTTGGGTCGATACGCGCCATCGGTCCGGACTGCATTCGGTTGACATGCTGTTCGAGAAGGACGACTTCTTGTACTTGCCGACCGTGCGTCAAGTCAGCGGTGGGCGTGGCGATCTCTCAATCCTCGTCGGTGCCGACAAAGTGTTCGATTGGTTGGAGATGGGGAATGGTATCGGCATCGACTTCTCCATAGGCCAGTTGCTGTCGCTCGCCCTCATGATTCAAGCACCCGATGCTCTTCCAGGGCAGCTAGCCGAACTCCATCGCGAACAGGTCAAGTCAGTAATGGAGGACGTCGCTAAGGCCCAAGGAGTGTTCGGGTCGAACCGGGACATACTCTTCGATGTCAGCCAGAATCTCGGGCATCGGGCCGGAGAAGTCGCTAATGCGATGCGGAACGCCATCCGCGACCTCATGCGACTCGAGAAACGGGCAATTGAGCTAAAAGTCGACCCGACGCCAATCACCGAATTCCTGGCTCGGCATACGAAATAGGCAGACAGGAGTCCAAAGAACCCACCTCAATGATACGGTCCGAAAGCCTGCACGGACCGTATTTTGTTTTTTCTGACCAACCATCTATACTCAAACCATTATTCTTATGCCAGTTTTTATGGAAAGGACATCAAATACATTCGCGGCTCTGGTCCTCGGGATTGCGCTTATTGCCTGCACGGTCGTGGGATCGCTGGCCTTCCTCCAGGCCAAAAGACTTGGGGATACAATAAGCGTTACAGGTTCGACGGAAAGGTTGGTGACGTCGGATACGATCAAATGGACAGGCAATTTTTCACGCCAGGCAGGATTGAATGACATCAAACAAGGGAGCGACCAGATAAAGGCAGACTTGTTGACTATCACGGAGTATCTGAAGAACAATGGGGTCAGCGACAAGGAAATAACGGTCCAACCACCGACGCTGACGCCGGTTTGCGAAGGTCAGAACCCCATGGGTTGGGACAAATTCGGCAACCAGAATTGCGGGAGCAACCGAACCGTCGGATATACGATACTGCAATCCATAATGGTCGAATCTCCAAAAGTCGATGAGGTGACCAAGATAGCACAGGATGCCCAATCGGCTTTCGCCAACAGCGGGATCCTCTTCAGCAGCAACAATCCGGAGTACTACTATTCGAAACTGGCTGACCTTAAGCTCGACATGTTGGAGGAGGCGACCAAGAACGCCCAGGAACGAGCAGGCAGGATAGTGAAGTCGACAGGCTCGAGCATCGGCAAGCTCCAAAACGCAAGTATGGGGGTCTTCCAGATAACGGCAGTGAATTCGACCGAGGTATCGGATTACGGGGCGTATGATTTGACGACAAAGGACAAGAAAGTGACGGGAATCGTAAGGACAACCTTCTCGCTGAAGTAAACCAACCACTTGACAGATATTCGCGACACAAGTAAATTCAAAATCATGCAAAGCAGAGCCACTAGTTACATTTTTAACCTGTTTACCCCGGACGCGGTGGCAGGGACTTTGCTTTAGTCCTACGAGCGATTGACCAGCCACCGCAAAACGCGGTGGCTGTTGTTTTTTCGGCGCGGACCGTCAGCGAATTTAATTGGCTGACGATCTGCCCCGAAGAGGGGACGTCCTTTGCCAAAGGAGACAGTGATGCAGGCTCATCTGATGACAGCAGAGTCGGAAACGATGACCGGTAGCCAAGAAGAAGGCGAGCAAAGCCAGTTGTTCGTGGGCAACTACGACAACGGCATCATCGTGACCAATATCGATGACGCCATCACCATGGCAGGTCAGGCGGTGGGCAAGCTCGCCCAAAAGTGCGTGGATGTCGCCCCTCGGGCGGTCCACTACCTCAAGTCTGGCGACGCGGCAATCCTGTACGAACAGCTTCCGACAGACTACGAGGAGTACTTCCGCGGTCTGTACGGATTCAAGCCTATGACTTTCGTGCCGCGCTCTCGCTACACGGACACCTCTAAGCCTTTGTCGCTTCTGGACAATATCCTGGAGGATAAGCAGCTCTTGGCCGACATCGCCCGCGAAGGCCACCGACGACGCTGGAGCATCACGCCGTTCATCCAGCACCCCAAGGTGTTCGAGCTGGCAAAAGCCACCGGCTTGAAAGTCGCAGGAATGACGCAGGAGAGCGTGTCCAAGAACCGGGTGGCCGAGCTGAACGACAAGGCAATCTTCCAGAACGTCTGCCAGAAAATCGGCATCCCGGTGCCGAATTCAGTCCATGCCAGGGGTATCAAGGAAGTCTGCCAGGCGGCGGATGAAATATTCAGGCGTCATGGGGCCGTCATGCTGCGCCAAGCCCTGGGCGCCGGGGGGCTGGGAAACATCCTGGTCACGAAGCAGATGCTGGCGCTAGCCGAATGCAATACGCTGGAGGAGTTTATCGTACCGCGCATGAATCCGGTCGAAATCTGGGCAAATGGCACGGTACTGGTCGAAACCGTCCTCAAGGTCAAGCAGTCTCCGGCCACCATGATGCGCATCCTTCCGCAGGGCGTGCGTCTGGTCTCCCATTCGACTCAAATCATCAAGGAAACGTGCTACATCGGCTCTTTCGCCCCGTCCGGATTGCGCCACGTCCTGCTTGACGAGATGATATGCATGTCCAGGGTGTATGCCGAACATGTCCGCAAACGCGGCGGGTACGGCTATTGCGGAATCGATTGGGGAGTCCTCGAGGACAGCTCCCTGGTGGCGTTCGAAAGCAATTTCCGCTACGGCGGGATGATCCACGTGAACGAAATCAAGCGACGGCTGCGCCCTGACAATGTCCACGGCGTGGTGACGCTTTCGAACGACGCTTTGAAGCTCGACAAAAGGGCGACGTTCGGCCTGGTGCTTAAGGTGATGCAGGACCTCGGCCTGGACTGGGATCCTGGCCGCGGCGAAGGTGTCATCGTAGCTATCCCGCCAGCGGGTGGATCCATGGGTTATGTCGCATTGGCCGAGACCACCAGACATGCCCTGGAACTCAACGCCGGCATGCATCAGCTTGCATCAGAGCTCCCGCTCTGAACTTCTTTGAGGGGACGGCATCGCCGTCCCCTCTTTTCTTACATTAGCCCAATATTGTGCTATCATTAGCGTCATGAACGAACTACAAAAGATGGTTAAATTGACCAAGGATTTGATCAAGTTCAGGACGACTTTGAACCGACCGAGCGAACTCAGCCACTGTTTTGACTACGTAGAAAGGTATTTCAAGGGCACAAACTTGAAGGTTAAACGATTCGTGCACAACGGAGTGAATTCAATTGTCGTAACGCACGGCGAAAAAATCCCTAAAGTATTCCTTGCTGGACACCTCGACGTAGTTGACGGGGAGGATCATCAATTCAAACCATATGAAAAATCTGGGCGTATCTATGGCCGAGGGGCTTTAGACATGAAAAGCGGCATTGCCGTCCTGATGGCAATCATGAAAGAACGGGCCAAGATGAGCGCTAGCGTAGGTTTGATGCTGACGGGAGACGAAGAAATCGGCGGATTTGACGGCACGAAATTCCTGATAGACAACGGTTATAGCGCCAGCGCCGTAATCTTGCCGGATGGCGGAAAGGCACCGAACAAGATTGTCCAAAAGGAGAAAGGCGCAATGTGGCTCAAATTGACGGCCAAGGGCAAAGCGGCACACGGATCGGTGCCTTGGTTAGGGGATAACGCGATAGTCAAGCTGACTGAAGCGGTTACGGCAGTTTTATCCTGTTTCACACCACACGAAGACCATCCTAACGATCATTGGATATCGACGTGCAATATAGGGCATATCGAGGGCGGATCCGCCAATAACCGTGTCGCAGAATACGCCTCTGCCGTCTGCGACATAAGGTTCACGGAAAAAGACGAACCTAAGAAAATTGTCGAAATGATCAAGGGAAAAATCGAAAAAGATATCAAAATTGAGCAGTTGTTGAATGAGCCACTGGTGTATGTAAACAGCGAACACGCTGTAGTAAAAGCCTACCAGCAGGCTATGCGCATAAACGGGCTGAAACCTCAATTTGCGCTAGACTATGGCTCTTCTGATGCCCGATTCTTCACATCTTTAGGCATTCCGGTCATCTTGAGCCAGCCTAAGGGAGAAGGTCATCACGGAAAAAACGAATGGGTCGATATTGATTCGATTGAAATATATACGAATGTCGTAAAAACATTTTTGGAAATTTACTGCTGTCCTTGATTCCGATGAACAAATCCTTTAACCAACGTCCGAATGATGGACGCGGCAGAAGGCCGGTGACGCGTAAAACTTCGTGGGGGAAATCCGCGGATTGGTATAACGTCCTGTTGGAGCAAGGAGGGACATACCAAAGCGATTTGATATTGCCGAACCTGAAGAGACTGGTAGCTCCGAAAAAGGGTGAAAAGATTCTGGATCTAGCATGCGGACAAGGGTTCTTCAGTCGAGAATTCGCGCTTGCGGGAGCGAGGGTATGCGGAGTTGATATTTCACCGGAACTCATCGCAAAAGCGAAAATCATGTCGCCAAGCCTGAAGATTGATTATCAAGTTTCACCGGCGCATGAATTAGATGCATTCGAGGATGGGTCGTTCGATAAAGTGATCAGCGTTTTAGCAATCCAGAATATCCATAATCCAGATGAGGTCTTTAAAGCGTGTGAGAGAGTCTTGGTGCCAAACGGCTCATTATTCCTGGTTTTGAACCATCCTGCTTTCCGCATCCCGACACACAGCAGTTGGGGCTGGGATGATCAGGATGGCGTGCAGTACCGGAGAGTTGACAGGTATCTTTCGGAATTCAAAAGCGAAATCCAGATGCATCCCGGTTCGAACTCGAGCGAAGTCACGTTTTCGTACCATAGACCGCTCCAGACATATTTCAAATGGCTAAGGTCGGCAGGTTTTCAGGTCAGGAATGTCGAGGAGTGGGCATCGAACAAGACCAGCGATTCTGGGCCGAGAGCGAATGCGGAGAATTCATCAAGAAGAGAGATTCCGTTATTCATGTACCTTGAGGCTGTGAAAAGTCTATGAAAATCCATCGATTCATCGGCAGTTATGATTTTGGGGCAGACCGTTTGACGATCAAGGATTCCGACACTATCCATCAGATAAACAACGTACTCAAACTGAAACGGAATGAGGAGATTTTTTTGTGCGATGGACACATGAATGATGCTTTATGCACAATAACGGAAGTCGGTAAAAAAGGGGTAGACGTCAAAGTGGTTGAGAAATTGAAAAATACGGCAGAGTCGCCGGTTGATGCAGAAATATACTGCGCCATCCTGAAGCGCGAAAATTTCGAACTGGTGGTCCAAAAGGCGACGGAAGTCGGCATTTCAAAAGTCATCCCAATCATCACAGCCAGGACGATAAAAACCGACATAAAACATGAAAGATTGGCGAAGATAGCACAGGAAGCAGCGGAACTTTCTGGCCGGGGAAGAATTCCTGAAATCGCCGACCCGATAAAACTGGCCACAGCAATCGAGAAAGCTGAAGAGGAACGGCTGAATATCTTCTTCGATGCGACAGGTCGTGATTTGAAGTCCGTCACAGAACTGACTACGGCAACACATGTCGCCGGATGGGTCGGGCCTGAAGGCGGTTGGACCGATGAGGAAAGGAATTTGGCTCTGGGTGCGGGGTTCAAACTCGCTGGTCTGGGCCCCCAAATGCTGCGCGGTGAAACGGCGGCCATCATCGTCTCTTATATCATATGCCATCGCTGAATCGCCAAAGGATAATTTCGCCCTTCATGACCTCCGCGTTCATGGCGGCGATAACGGTCATCTTTGGCGCCGGTTGCTTCAATACCCCTTCATCGGAAACGAAGCCTATAATCGGACAACAGCTACCGAACGCATTAAATCCAAACCAGAAAACACCAAACATTATGCAACTCATAAGCCCAGCATTCAAAAATCACGAGGAACTGCCGGTCGAATTCACATGCGACGGCGCTGGCCTGCACCCGCCGCTTGAATTCAGCGATGCTCCGAGCGAAACGCAGAGTTTGGTGCTCATCATGGAAGACCCGGATGCGCCCAATGGGACTTTTGATCACTGGATAGTTTTCAATCTACCGGCACAGACGAAAAATTTGACGAATTCCCCTGGATTATCTGGAAGGAACAGCGCAGGAAGGACCGGGTACGTCGGTGCATGCCCACCGAGCGGCCAGCATCGATACATATTTCATCTTTACGCTTTGGATATAATACTCGACCTGAAAGCAGGTGCATCAAGGCAAGAGATAGAACAAGTCATGTCCGGACATGTCTTGGATCAGGCCGAGCTGCAGAGCAGCTACAGACGTTAAACCATGCAGAGCCACCACACCATCAAAATCAGCGGAATGGTACAGGGGGTATTTTTCCGCCATTCGGCAAAATCCAAGGCTGAAGAGCTGGGCTTGAGCGGATATGCCAAAAACGAATCAGACGGGACTCTGCTGATCGAAGTCGAAGGAGAACCGGATGAACTCGAGATTTTTTCTGACTGGTGCAAAATCGGACCGACGTCAGCAAGGGTGGACGAGGCAGAGGTTGTAGAAGCACCGACGGAAAACTATACTGGTTTCGAGATACTGGGTTAACGATATCACCCCATAATTACCAAGCATTATGCCCAAACCAATCAGATACGACCACAAGAACATGCTGCGCGAGGCTGTCGGTCTGCACGGCGCTTCAAAAAACGAGCTTACACGGGAAGCGACGAGGTTGGAGACCGCGAAACATGGACTTTTGGAGGATTTCAGAAAGAAGAAACAGGGCTGGTTAGGGTGCCCGGATGAGACCAAGATGGCGGAAAAAACAATCAAGCTCGCTGAACGCAAATCAAAACTCTTCGATACATGCCTGGTTTTGGGCATCGGAGGATCGGATTTGGGCGCTCGAGCTGCTCACCAAGCGTTGGCGCATACGGCGAAACATGGCATGAAACTCGTGTTCGCGGGCGGAAACACTGACCCGGATGAACTGGAAACCGTCTTAGCCGGGCTCGATTGGAGCAAAACCCTCATCAACATCATCTCAAAATCAGGGGAGACGATCGAGCCGATGTCGGCTTTCCTGGTGGCAAGGGAACGGTTGGTGAAGACAGTCGGCAGGAAAGATGCGGCAAGGCATATCGTGGCGACCACGGATGCGAAAGAGGGGTCGCTCCGCAAACTGGCGGAAAAAGAAGGCTACGACGTTTTACCGATACCAAAAAACATAGGAGGGCGCTTTTCGGTCCTGACGCCGGTAGGCCTTTTTCCCTTGGCTTGCGCCGGCATCGACATCAAGAAAATCCTGTCAGGGGCTGATTCGGTGAAAAACGACTTTGTGAAAAATAAGGCGACTAAAGATCCAGCCTGCCTGTTTGCGTTATTCCACGTCTTGGGTGATACCGAGCGCAGGCAAAACATCCATGTTTTGATGCCTTATAGCTCGAGACTACAGGAATTCGGGCGGTGGTTTCGCCAGATTTGGGCTGAAAGTTTGGGGAAAAAATACAATTCAGACGGTGACGTGGTGCATGTCGGACCCACGCCGATCGCGGCCCTTGGCGCCACCGACCAACATTCCCAGATCCAACTTTACATGGAGGGTCCGAACAATAAACTGGTGACTTTCATCGAAGTGACCAGGTTCGATTCAAGGCTAAAAGTACCGCATAACGCCAAAACTATCGGTGACCTGAAATTTTTGGCCGGTTTGGAGTTCGGGCGGATCATCAGGGCGGAACTTAAAGGCACGGCAGACGCACTGACGGCGAATAAGCGGCCGAACGGTAGAATTGTGGTTGCGGACATTTCGCCAAAAACCATAGGCGCACTCTTCATGTTTTTTGAGATTGCGACGGGGATAGCAGGTCGCCTCTATAGCATCAACGCTTATGACCAACCGGGAGTTGAAGAGGGGAAAGTAGCGACCAGATCATACTTGACAGCTTAGTCTTGAGAACATCGAACTATTTACAAACCTTAAAATAGTCTATAATTCGACCATAATT
The DNA here is from genome assembly GCA_016222815.1 of Candidatus Uhrbacteria bacterium. Taxonomy (GTDB): domain Bacteria; phylum Patescibacteriota; class Patescibacteriia; order 2-12-FULL-60-25; family 2-12-FULL-60-25; genus CAIKNB01. The sequence continues at coordinate 348,916 of JACRQE010000003.1, read as the reverse complement.
CATTATTCGCTAATCAGCGTTCAATATTACATATGACTGAGAAGAAGTCTTCCCACCTGGGACTCGGGCTCGCCATCGGTACGATCATTGGCGTGGCCACCGGTTTGTTCGTGCAGAGCAAAAAGGGCAAGGAGTTGATGAAAGATGTCGAGAAGAAAGCTGCAGCCTTGCAAACCAAGCTCATGAAAGAGCTTAAAAACGCCGAAGATTTGTCCAAAGACAAATATGAGGACATGGTCGACAAGGTCACGGATTATTACGTGAAGACCAAGGACGTAACCAAGAAAGAAGTCCCGGAAGTCAAAAAGTATTTGATGAAAAAATGGTCAGCCATTGAAAGACAGTTGAAATCAAAATAAAAATTGGTGTCAAATACGGACTTCCTGATCAAAGCCGAGGCGGAACTACTTCCGCCTGGTTTTGAACATGGGCACATTTTCGAATTCGAACATGCTGGAATGCCTTACCGAGTGGAAATCGACGGCTGGCATGCCGAAGTCCGTGAAGCCATCGAGATATGCCAAAGCGAGGCAGGCGAGCATGAAGCGCCGAAACCGGGACAGAAACGCAAACTGGCGAATGACGTGCTCAAACTCGCTTTCCTGAAACAAATAGACCTGATCGCACGGGGACGCATCTTTTTGACCAGTGAAGAAATGTACACCTGGTTCCACCGGACGCGGTCCTGGCTATCGGCAGCTGCAAAGTTCTACGGCATCGACGTGGAGCTGCGGCACCATGAGAGGAAACAGGTACGCAAAAGGCTGCGCAACGTCATGCGCGAGGCGAGGCGGGAGACGTGACAATCTATTTGAATACGATTTCCCCTTTAGTGACATCAATCGTTATGCCGTCGCCTTCTTTGACCTTATCTTCGACGATTTTGAGCGAGAGTTCATCCAAAACCTGGTCCTGGATGGTGCGCTTGAGCGGACGCGCTCCGTAGACCGGGTCATAACCTTTTTCCACGAGGAATTTTTTGGCTTTATCCGTGAATTGGACGGTGATGCGTTTTTCCTTGAGCCGATCAGATACCATCTGGAGCTGGATATCCACGATCTGGAGCAGGTCTTTCTGGGTCAATGACTTGAACATAATGATCTCATCGACCCGATTCAGGAATTCAGGACGGAAGTTGTCTTTCAGCATGTCCATGATCTGGGCACGTAGTGACGTATCGCGGTCTTCTTTCTCATCCTTGTCCACGAATCCGATTTCGTTGCCTTTGACGCCCCATTCCAGAATGCGGTCAGAACCGATGTTCGAGGTCATGATGACGATGGTGTTCCGGAAGGATACGGTCCGGCCTTTGCCGTCAGTCAGACGACCATCGTCCAGGACTTGGAGCAGGGTATTGAAGACTTCGGGGTGCGCTTTTTCGATTTCGTCGAGCAACACGACGGAATATGGACGGCGGCGGATTTTTTCCGTGAGCTGTCCGCCCTCATCATAACCCACGTATCCGGGAGGGGAACCGACCATGCGGGCGACCGTGTGGCGTTCAGCGTATTCGCTCATATCCAGACGGACGATGGCATCCTCGTCATCAAACATGGCCTGGGCCAAGGCTTTCGCGAGTTCGGTTTTGCCGACACCCGTCGGACCGAGGAAAAGGAAGGAACCGATGGGTCGCTTCTCATCGCTTAAACCGGCGCGAGAACGGCGCAAAGCGTTTGCTATGGCCTTGACGGCTTCGTCCTGTCCGATGACGCGCTTATGGAGCTCATCTTCGAGTTTGGCTAACTTTTCACCTTCGCTGACCAACATGCGTGAAACAGGGATGCCGGTCCAGCGGGCCACGACTTTGGCGACATCTTCTTCGGTCACTGCATCGCGCAAAAGCCCGCGCTGGCCTTGGAGCTTCTTGAGCTTGGCTTCGCCTTGCTCAAGTTCTTTTTGGGTCTGGGGCAATTTGCCGTAGCGAATCTCGGAGACTTTTTCCAAATCGCCTTGGCGTTCAGCGATTTCGGCTTCGCTCTTGTACTTCTCGATTTGGCGCTTGAGTACGGCATTGGCTTCGAGGATGTCTTTTTCGGCGTTCCAAGCCAGGTCCATTTCGTGGACTTTCTCCTGGACTTCGGCCAAATGCCTTTCAAGATCCTTAAGACGGAGTTTGGATTCCTTGTCGTCTTCTTTGGATAAAGCGCGTTTTTCGATCTCCAGACGCATCAATTCGCGTTTCAATTTGTCGAGTTCGTCAGGCATGGATTCGACCTGCATCTTGAGGGCTGAAGCAGCTTCATCGATGAGGTCCACGGCTTTATCCGGCAAGAAACGGTCGGTGATATAACGCGAGGAGAGTTTGGCGGCCGAGACCAACGCGTTGTCCGTGATGCGGATGCCGAAGTGGAGCTCGTATTTGTCTTTGATGCCTCGCAGGATGGCGATGGTATCGTCCAAAGAAGGTTCATCTACGAAGACCGGCTGGAAACGGCGCTCGAGCGCAGGATCGCGTTCGATGTATTTTTGATACTCCTTGAGGGTCGTGGCGCCGATAGCCCGAAGTTCGCCGCGCGCCAAAGCGGGTTTCAGAAGGTTTGAGGCATCCATGGAACCACCTTCGCCCGAAGCTCCGGCTCCGACCAAAGTATGGAGTTCGTCGATGAACAGGATGATTTTTCCGTTTGACTTCTCGACTTCCTTGACCACGGCCTTGAGCCGCTCTTCGAACTCACCGCGGAACTTGGTGCCGGCGACGAGTGAACCGACGTCCAAAGCCACGATTTCGCGGTTTTTCAGGGACTCGGGAACATCGCCGGAAGTTATGCGCTGGGCTAACCCTTCGACAATGGCCGTCTTGCCAGTACCGGCTTCGCCGATGAGCACCGGATTGTTCTTTTTGCGGCGCGTGAGGACTTGCATGACGCGGCGGATCTCTTCGTCGCGGCCGATGACTGGGTCGAGCTTTTCTTGGCGGGCAAGCTCGGTCAGGTTCTTGGCATATTTTTCCAGGGCTTGGTATTTAGTCTCGGGTTCTATACTATCCACTTTGGCACTGCCACGGACGTCCTTGAGCGCTTTCAGAATCGAATCTGTGGTCACGCCGTGGCGGTTGAGGACGCTACCGACTTCATCACGACTTTCGCATAAACCCAGGAGAAGATGTTCGGTGGAGATGTATTCGTCCTTGAAATAGCGCGCGGCTTTTTCAGCGGAGACGAATACACGAACCAAGTCTTGAGACAAATAAATCTCTCCGACCCCGCCAGCTCCTCCTTGGACGCGTGGTGATTGTGTTGAGATTTGGTCAAGATCGGACAAGAGAGCCGCAGAATCCACCTGAAGCTTATTCATGAGGGAGGGGACGACACTTCCCTCCTGTTCAAGCAGCGCCGCCAGCAGATGCACGGGTTCGACAGCCTGTATGCCGAGACCTTGGGCAATCTGGTGCGACCGTTGAATAGCTTCTTGCGATTTGGTAGTGAAATTTTGGGGAATCATAGCTTTTTAGCAGTCTAACTCTATGACTGCTAAGTGTCAAAGCAGCGAAAAACCTCGCAATTTTTGCGAGGTTTTTCGCTGAATTCGAGTCCGAAGCTACATTGGCCTTTCGATGAGGAAGACGCTGCTGTAATTGTAGTAATCGACATGCATGACTCCGTTCGGAGTGTCGACTTCCAGGAACAAAGGATAACCATCTTGGACGCAGAGGTTGATGACGGGTAAGTCGGGTGTCGAGTCCTTAAGCCTGACGGCGAACATGTCGCATGACCTTAGCTGATCCCAGCGTTTGGACACGATCTCCAGGTTTTCGACTTCGCTTTGGTCGAGGACCTTATTGCCCTGGACCGCGGTCCGCATGTTTTCGATGGTCTGTTTAGCGACTTTGCTGCCCGAGATGTCGACCCACGGATTGTTGCCGACCCGCATATAGCAATTATCCGCGACCAGGATCATATCCGTGATGTCGCCCTTATCCATCTGCATGGTGCCGCGGAAACGGTCGGGTTTGAGATAAGAAAGGTCTCCTTTTACGATACCTTGGGAGGTAGGCAACGTGAATTTGGCTTTGAAGGATTTGGCATTATGAAAATTCGCCTGGGCCAGAAGATATTCGGACTTCGGATCCAGGGGCTTAGTCTCTGGCTTGCCGCGCTGGGCGGATGGGACATTACTTGGGACACCGGTCGCCGTACCGTTTTGGGTCTTAGAACCTGAACAACCCGCGCCCAAGAGGAAAGCCACGGAAAGAACGGCGAGGAGCGAAATTTTGGTAAAATGCATAGCTTTGAATCATGGGATAGCATATCATGCGGGGCAGACCGCGTCATGATTTGTTGCGCCGGGTCCCAGACCGTATACTGGAGCAACTCCAAACATGCCAAACACGCAACAGGCCAGAAGATTCGATAATAAGGCTTCAATGACGGCTGCTGCGTTAGGCATTGCGGCCGTTTTGGTCCAACCGACTCGGGTGAATGCCGAGATTATGCGTTTCCAGGAAACCGACAATTATTCGCCGGAAACCGCAATCATCATCCGTGACACCAAGACGGAACAGAGGTTTTTCGGACGATTGGAAAACAAAGACCAGACCGCTTATTACTCGGTGACTGCTCCGAAAGACACGGAATTGCAGATAGAGCTCGATACGCCGAAAGCGGACGGGGATTTCGATCCGACCCTGACTTTTTTCGGTCCTGGGCTGGCTAAACCCAAAGAAGATCCGGTGATCGTGATCGGCGAGGGCAATGGCGCCATCGTCAGCCGGGTAAATGAACGAGGGGCGTACTTCGACAGATCGGTCTTCACTTCGTTCTTCATTGGTCCGAGGGTCAAAATAGCTTTGCCGGAAAAAGCGACTTACGGTATCGCCATCAGGGCGCCTGACGGGAGAACAGGACGCTACACCATAAGGCTGAAAGGCAAAGATGAATTCAAGTGGAGCGAACTGACTGACCGAATCGCAAATTCATTCAAAGCGATATTCAGGATGTATTAAAATATGAGCGGAAAACTATTCATGGTGGCGACGCCTATCGGCAACCTGCAGGACATGAGCCAGAGGGGTTTGGATACGCTGCGAAACTGCGACCTGATCGTCTGCGAGGATACGCGGGTGACGTCCAAACTCTTGACGTCATACGGGATCTCGAAACCGTTGGCCATCGTGCATGAACATACACAACCCGCGTCGGTCGAGAAAACCATCAGACGAATACACGAGGGAGAAAATGTGGCTTATGTCTGCGATGCAGGGACGCCGAACATGAACGACCCAGGAGGCAAGCTAGTGGAGGCTGCATACGAAGCGGGATTGACGATAGTACCGATTCCCGGCGCGTCTGCGTTGACGGCTGCGATTTCGGTCTGCGGTTTTGACCTGCAGGAGTTCCACTATCTTGGCTTCATCCCGCACAAGAAGGGGAGACAGACGCTGTTCAAACAGATAGCGGAAAACAAGATTTCGAGCATATTCCTGGAATCGACCCACCGCATAGATAAGACCATAGATTCGTTGTCCACCGAACTGGAGGAGAACAGGCTGGTCTTCGTGGGACGGGAATTGACCAAGATGCACGAAACGCTGTATCGAGGGACGGCTAAAGAGGTGGCGGTCAGACTAAAAAACACGAGCACCAAGGGGGAATTCGTCATCATTGTCGGCCCTAAACCAAAGAGGTAAACTTACAGCCATACAACCATATGATTTTAGTTGACATTGTCCTAGCGCTGCTTATCCTCGGATTTGCAGGAGCCGGAGCCAAAGACGGATTCGTCTATACCCTGGGAAGGCTCATCGGGGCGGTTCTGGGCTTCATCGCGGCCCGAGCCTGGTCGATCTATCTGGTCGGAATCTTCGGCATATTCATGCCTGCGGGTTGGGCGCGACTTATCGCATTCATCCTGATTTTCGTGCTCATCACGAGATTAGCCGGCCTGGCATTCAAGCTAGTGGATGGTTTATTCGAAATCCTGAAACTCCTGCCTTTCCTGAAATCGATCGATAAACTACTGGGAGCTCTCCTCGGTTTGGTCGAAGGCGTCATCGTCCTGGGAGGCGTCATTTACCTTGTCCTGAATTTCCATCTCTCGCCCACGCTCATCAACTGGTTCGCGACATCGCAGGTAGCCATCTGGGTCGAAGGGGTGTTCCACACCTTGCTAGGACTACTGTTGTGACGCCGCATTTGATCGATTCGCACTCACATCTCCATTTTCCGGCGTACAAAGACAACCTACCGGAGGTTTTGGCGCGCATGAAAGAAAAGGACGCGTGGACCGTGACGGTGGGCACCACGGCTACGACTTCACGGGAGGGGATTGAGTTCGCACGGAAACATGATGGCGTCTTCGCTTCGGTCGGTTACCATCCGGAGCATCTGACGAGTACTTACCATGATGAAAGCGAGGGAGAGCACGAGCCTTACGATTTCGAGAAGATCAGAACCTTAGCCTCGTTCGACGAGGTAGTCGGAATCGGAGAGACAGGTTTGGATTTTTTCCGTATCGACCCGGAACTGAAGCGAGAAGAAGCAGAACAACTCCAAGAAGACGTATTCAGGCAACATATCGCATTGGCGGAGGAAGTCGACAAGCCGCTCATCATCCATTGCCGCGAAGCCGGAGAACGCTTCATCTCCATCATCAAGGACGAACAGGCCAAAGGACGCAAAATCAAAGGGGTGATGCATTGCTATACCGGCGACTGGGAAGAAGCGCAAAAACTTTTGGATCTGGGACTTTGGATATCGTTCACAGGCATCATCACGTTCGGCGTCAAAAAATCGCTGGATCCTGAAAAGCACGTACACCGCGTCATCGAGAGGATGCCGCTCGACCGGATGATGATAGAGACAGATGCGCCATGGCTCGCACCGGATCCGCACCGCGGAGCACAGAATGAGCCGAGCTATGTCGAGTATGTCGCGAGGAAAATCGCGGAACTGCGGAAAATGGATTACGGAGAGGTCGCGGAGATAACGACGGAGAATGCGAGAAGGTTCTTCAAGATATGATCGCAATCCTGACCGGAGGCATCGGGGATGAAGCAGGTATCTCACGTAAAAGCGCGGCGAACATCCGTACAATAATCGATGGCGCGGGTTTTCAGACCGCGCTGTTTGATTTTCCTGGAGATTTGGACAGATTTCTGGAAGCAAGGAGCGATATCGAGTGTGTAGTTCCGGTCATCCACGGGAAATGGGGCGAGGACGGTTCGCTCCAGGGATTCTTGGAGCTTATAGGCACCCCTTTCTTGTTTTCTTCCTGCCGAGCTCACGCGCTAGCCATCGATAAACAGAAGACAAAATCAGTTTTGGCACCATTTGGTATGCCTGTCGCTGAAGCGAACGTGGTCATGCCGGGGGAAAATTGGCCGGCTTGGTCAAAGCCTGTTGTGGTTAAACCGATCGATAGCGGTTCGTCATACCACACGGCAATCTGCAAAAGCCAGGATGAGTTGGAGGATTTTCGCGACAAGCATTCGAACTCTCCGATCACCTGGCTCATCGAGGACTTTTGCGCAGGCGATGAGTTCACGGTGGGCATAGTGGAGTCTGAAGGACGGGATATCGCGCTACCGGTCATAGCCATAAAGCCGAAAACCGCTTTTTTCGACCTGGAAGCGAAATACGACCCTGCGAAGTGCGATGAAATCTGCCCGGCGCCGATTCCTGATAGTTTATCTGATGAATTACAGCGATTAGCCCTCTTGGCGCATAAACAGCTGGGACTCCGGCATATTTCCCGTTCTGATTTCATCGTGGACAGCTCCGGCAATATCACATTCCTCGAAACAAACACGATTCCCGGCTTCACATCGGCATCGCTAATGCCGAAAGCCTTGTCTACAGCCGGAATACAATCTGACAAACTCTTCTATTCGTGGATCCGCGAGGCAATTGACGCGAATTAGGCGTCCCGAATTTGGACCGCCATTGACCTTTTTTTATTATTTGGGTACACTCGCGACGCCTAGATATGGCCGAACCTGCAAAAAAAACGGACATGAAGCTGCTTGAGGCGCTGAACATCGTCTGGGACATCGTGATTATCATCGCGTTGCCTACGACTTTACTCGCACTCGGCGGACGCTGGCTCGATAATCGTCTGGGCGCAACTCCCTGGTTCACGATCCTCGGACTGGCTATCGCGCTCTTCACGGCTTATATCTTGATTTCCCGCAAGGCAAAAGATATCGCAAAACGCCTTGGCGGCCCCAAACAATGAACATCCCCATAGCTGCCGAACCAATCTTCGAAATCGGACACTTCACGGTCACGAATGCTTACATCAATTCGAGTTTAGTCACGCTTTTGATAGTGATTTTTGCGTTCAGCTTCAGCCGCGGTATCAAACGCATCCCGGGCAAACTTCAATCGGCGGTTGAGAGCCTGATTGAGTTCTTGCTAGGTTATTTCGATCAAGTCACGGGGTCGCGCGTAAAATCATTGAAATTCCTGCCTTTGGTCGGTACGCTCTTCATTTTCATACTTTTATCCAACTGGATTGGCCTACTGCCTGGAACCGGAAGCATCGGCAGATGGCTCATGATGCACGGCGAGATTGAGCTGGTCCCGATTTTGCGGCCGTCGAACAGCGACCTGAACATGACCCTGGCCATGGCTTTAGTTTCGGTCATAGCCTCCCATGTCATCGGCATGTTCACCTTGGGATTCTTTGTGCACTGGAACAAATTCATACAACTTGGTGGACTATGGAAAGCTATCGTGTCGCTGAAACCCATGAATTTGGTGACTGCTGTGGTGCAGTTCGGCGTCGGTTTGCTCGAACTCGTCTCCGAGGTGGCCAAAATCCTGTCGCTCTCATTGCGTCTATTCGGCAATATCTTCGCCGGCGAAGTGCTGATGACCGTGATTTCGTCCATGGTATCGTTTTTCGTACCGCTGCCGTTCATCGCGCTTGAACTCATCGTGGGCGTGATACAGGCCACGGTTTTCAGCATGTTGACGCTGGTGTACCTGACGACCATGACAACCTCGCATGAAGCGCATGACGAAGGGCATGGCGAAAAACATCACGTAGAACCGGCGCCGGCCACCTAATGTCCGGACCCGAGTCCTTTTTGAGGATTCAGGTCCGAACACTAGCGATAGTGATTCGGGATTAAAGAGTAACCGCGCGACAGACGACGTTAAACCCAAAAACAATATCGTCGAGCTGGAACGCAAAATGACTATGGATGCAGAATCCGTAAAGCTCTTGGCCAAAGCCGGCGCCATCGCCATCGGTGGTATCGCTCCTGCCTTCGCCATCGGCAAGATCGTAGCTAAAGCCATGGAGTCCATCGGCCGCAACCCGGAATCAACCGAGAAGCTGTTCGTCCCGATGTTGCTCGGTGCCGCTTTCGCAGAAGCCATCGCCATCTACTCGCTGGTCGTGGTATTCACGCTGTAAATCGATATCGATTTCCGAGGCTTCCCGCGCAAGCGGGGAGCCGATCGAAACCAATATGGAACCTCATGCAACACAAAGCGTACTAGGGACACTCGGCTTGGACTGGAAATTGTTCATAGCCCAGCTCGTAAACTTCACGATTGTCGTTGGAGCCCTTTGGCATTGGGTCTACAGACCGCTTTTGGCGGCCATGGACAAACGCGCCAAAGAGATCGCCAAAGGTTTGAGAGACGCGACAGAAGCCAAGAAACGCCTGCAGGAAAGCGACATCGAGAAGGAGCGCGTCATCCGCGAAGCGCGCAACGAAGGCCAAAGGCTGATTGAAGAAGCGCAGAACAGGGCCGAGGCCGTGCGTCAGGAAAAACTTGATGAAACAAAGGCGGAGATAGAAAAAATCGTGAGCGAGACCAAGGAACGGATAGCAGTGGAGCGGGACTCGGCTTTTTCGGCACTGCAAAACGATATAGCCACTTTGATCGCCCAAGCCACGGAAAAAGTCGCCCTGCATTTCGACGCCAAACAACAACGGCAGTTGATAGACGAGGCTTTGGCCGAACTCAAGAAGGCAAACGTCAAAACCTGAAGCTATGGCCATCCAAACGCGCAAAATCAAAGATATCGCGCAAGCCTTGGTCCAAACGGCCCAGGGACAGGATGCCGTGGCCGAAGTGGTGAGGAGCGTCCATCTGGTCGGGCAGTCGGTCAAGACGCACAGACGCTTTTTGGCGGAATACGCTGACGCAACGATTCCGCTGGATACGCGTCGGCATGCGCTCATCGAGACTTTCGAGAAATCCGTGCATCCGCTGGTCCTGAATACGCTCTGCATCATGCAAGAGGGAGGGGTGCTCAAAGATTTCGGGGTGTTCGCCGCGGCGGTGGTCAACAACGCGCAATCTTTGGCTGAACATTACGAAATCCATGTGACGAGCGCCGTGCCCTTGACCCCGGAAGAACGTTCGGATCTCTCGGCGATATTGAAAGGGAAGTTCGGCGGCACCCAGCACCTGCACGAAGACACGGACGAAAGCATACTCGGCGGAATGGTCATCACGGTCGGCGATTGGACCTTTGACGCCAGCGTGAAGGGCAAGATTACCCGTCTTAAACAAGCCTTGTCAGTCGCCGCCTAACCAAACCAACTAACCTGAATATATGAACGCGAAAAACGTAACCGCAGCGGCGCACATCGCCGACAGCCTCAAGAAGCGCATCGAGCAGTTCGAAGCCGGAGTCCACGAAAAGGAAACGGGCGTGGTTAGGGATGTCGGCGACGGCATCGCCTCAATCGCCGGTTTAAGCAAAGCGAAATCAATGGAACTCGTCAGGTTCTCGAACGGCGAGATGGGCGTGGCGCTCAACCTGGAACATGACCGCGTCGGCGCCATGGTCTTGGGCGAATGGCAGACCATCAAAGCCGGAGACGAGGTGGAGACCACGGGCAAGATCATGTCGGTCCCGGTATCCGACTCGCTTATCGGCCGCGTCGTGGACGCCCTGGGCCGACCGATCGACGGCAAAGGCGACATCAAGGCGAAAGCTGATTATCCGGTCGAAAAAATCGCACCAGGCGTGATGAAGCGCCAGGGAGTCACCGTACCGCTCATGACCGGCATCAAGTGCATCGATGCCATGACACCGATTGGCCGAGGACAGCGCGAACTCATCATCGGCGACCGCCAGACCGGTAAAACAGCCATCGCTATCGACACCATCATCAACCAGAAGGGGAATGGCATGGTTTGCGTCTATGTGGCTATCGGGCAGAAAGATTCGAAGGTCGCAAAAATCATGGCTAAACTCCAAGAGAACGGCGCCATGGACCATACGATCATCGTCGTTGCCGGAGCTTCGACGCCTGCCGCCCTCCAGTACCTTGCGCCTTATACAGGTTGCGCCATGGCTGAATATTTCATGGACCAGGGCAAGGACGTGCTCGTGATTTACGACGATCTTTCCAAACAAGCCTGGGCCTACCGAGAAGTCTCTCTGCTCTTGCGCCGCCCGCCAGGACGCGAAGCCTACCCGGGAGACGTTTTTTACCTCCACTCACGCCTGTTGGAACGTTCTTGCCGCCGCAACGCAGAAGCCGGGGGCGGTTCGATCACCGCACTGCCGATCATCGAGACCCAAGCCGGCGACGTTTCGGCCTACATCCCGACCAACGTCATCTCCATCACTGACGGCCAAATTTATCTCGAAGGCGACCTGTTCTACCGCGGTATCCGTCCGGCCATGAACGTCGGCTTGTCAGTATCCCGCGTAGGTTCCGCGGCTCAAACCAAGGCCATGAAGAAAGTCGCGGGCCAGCTTAAGCTCGACCTGTCGCAGTTCGCGGAACTCGAGGCTTTCGCCCAGTTCGCGACCGATTTGGATGAGACGACGCGCAAACAGATAGAACGCGGACGCCATACCATCGAAATACTGAAACAGGGACAATACGAACCCATGTCCATGGAGCATCAGGTCGCGGTGCTCTACGCAGTGACGCGCGGTTATGTGGATGAAGTTCCGTTGGACAAGTGCCGCGATTGGGAAACTGGTTTGCACCGCTTTTTGGACGGCCAATACACCGCTATGATGGCGGATTTGGAGGAAAAGAAGGCGCTGGAACCGGATATCGAAAACGGACTAAAAGCCGCACTGGAAGAGTGGAACAAGGTGTTCGCCTCGAAATAATGCAGATATGGCACTCTCAACCCGCTTAATCCGAAGCCGCATCAAGTCCGTGGCCAACACGCGCAAGATCACCAAGGCCATGGAGCTTGTGGCTGCCGCAAAAATGCGGAAAGCGATCCAGCTGACCCTGGCTTCGCGTGATTATGCGAGGACCATCAGGCAAGTCGTGGTGGAGACGAGCGGTTTGGTGGACCCGAATACGCATCCGCTTTTGGCCGGACGTCCGACGGCCAAGAACACGGTCCTGGCCATAGCTTCGTCGGATCGGGGGTTGTGCGGTAGTTTCAACGCCCAGCTTTTGCGCAAAGCCGTCGATTTCCTGAAATCGAGGAATGAATCCGTGTCGGTGGTCACCGTGGGCAAACGCGCGGAGCAGGCGGTGAGACGGGCCGGATATCCGATTTTAGCCGCCTTCGGTTCGGTCTCGAACGCGCCTTCATTCGACCGTTCAGCTCCCATCGGCAACCTGCTTTACACGGAATTCACTTCAGGACGTGCAGACCGGATATTCGTGGCTTACACGGATTTCAAGAATGCACTGACCCAAATCCCGATGATCACCCAGCTCCTGCCCACGATTCCCGAAGCGGAGCTCAAAGAACTGACGACGATGGATGATGAAGAGGGGAAGATGGAGCTCGAGGAACCAAAGATACTGTTCGAACCTGATGCCGCCAGCTTGCTGGATACGCTCCTGCCCAGGCTGCTCGAGATGCAGATCTACCAATCGCTGCTCGAATCAGCGGCTTCCGAACATTCAGCGCGCAACACGGCCATGCACAGCGCCACAGACAACGCCAACAACATGCTGCAGGACCTGACATTGACCTTCAACCAAGCACGCCAAGCCATGATCACCCGGGAAATCTCGGAAATCTCGGCCGGTAAAGCGGCGCTGGAGTAAAAACTCGATTATCACCAAACATCTATGAGACACGGAAAAATCACACAAGTCATCGGTCCGGTCGTGGACGTAGCTTTCGAAGGAGATCCTCCGGCGATCTACACCGGCCTGGAAGTCGACAACCGGGGCGAAAAGCTCGTCCTTGAGGTCGAACAGCATTTGGGCGGAGGCGAAGTCAGAACCATAGCCATGTCATCCACCGATGGCCTGCAGCGCGGCATGAAGGCTTTGGATACGGAAGAACCGATCAGCGTGCCAGTGGGACGCGAAACGCTGGGCCGCATGTTCAACGTGAGCGGCGATGCTATCGACGGCTTGGGGGCTGTTAAGACCAAAAAGAAATACCCGATCCACCGCAAGGCTCCGGAGTTCAAGGAACAGTCGACCAAGGCCGAGATACTCGAAACCGGCATCAAGGTCATCGATTTGATTTGCCCGTTCTTGAAAGGCGGTAAGATCGGTCTGTTCGGCGGCGCCGGCGTGGGCAAGACGGTCGTCATCACCGAGCTTATCCGCAACATCGCTTCGGAACACGGAGGGTTTTCCGTCTTTGCCGGTGTCGGAGAGAGATCGCGCGAAGGCAACGACCTGTACCGCGAAATGAAGGAATCAGGCGTGCTGGACAAGACATCGCTCGTGTTCGGCCAGATGAACGAACCGCCGGGAGCCCGCGCCCGCATCGCTTTGACCGGCCTGTCCATCGCCGAATATTTCCGCGACGAGGAGAACCAGGACGTGCTGCTTTTCATCGACAACATCTTCCGCTTCACCCAGGCAGGTTCGGAAGTCTCTGCTTTGCTCGGACGCATCCCGTCGGCCGTGGGTTACCAGCCCACGCTCGCCACTGAAATGGGAAGCATGCAGGAACGCATCACTTCGACCAACAAGGGCTCCATCACCTCGGTCCAGGCCGTGTATGTTCCAGCTGACGACCTGACCGATCCGGCCCCGGCCACGACCTTCAGCCACTTGGACTCGACCGTGGTCTTGGCCCGTTCGCTCTCCCAGCTCGGCATCTATCCGGCTGTGGATCCGCTTGACTCATCTTCGACCATGCTCGACCCGAACCTGGTCGGCGAACGCCATTACAAAGTCGCGCGCGGCGTGCAGAAGATCCTCCAGAAGTATAAGGACCTGCAGGACATCATCGCCATCTTGGGTATGGAAGAGTTGTCCGAAGACGACAAGATGGCCGTGTCACGCGCCCGCAAAATCCAGAAATTCCTGTCACAACCTTTCCACGTGGCCGAGGTTTTCACTGGCGTCGCCGGCAAGTACGTGAAACTGGAAGATACGATCCGAGCTTTCGAAGAGATTTTGGAAGGCAAACATGACGACAAACCGGAACAGGCGTTCTATATGAAAGGTGGGATAGAGGAGGTGTCTGGATAAAAATTTTGTTTGCTGCGGAACTCGCCCGTCGGACGGGCTCAGACAGTCCTCGCGGCACAAAATTTTCACCCAGCCACCGTAAAGGGAAATAAAGAAATGAATACTCTGAAATTCGAACTCATCACACCGGAACGCGTGCTTTACCGCCAGGAAGCGGAGAAGGTGACTTTGCCGACCGCGAATGGTGAGATTACCGTCTTGCCAGGACATATCGGATTGGTAACGGCGTTGGTACCTGGGATCGCGAAGCTGACCATCAATGGGAAACCTGAAGAAGTGGCAGTCTCGGGCGGATTTATCCAAGTCGGGAAAGATTCAGTGAGGGTGCTGGCGGATACGGCTGAAAGAGGGGAAGATCTGGATATCGGGGTCATCGAGGAGGCGCGGAAACGGGCAGAGAAAGTCATGAAAGAAGCGGTCCGCCTGGATGACAACCAATTCGCCGCAGCCGTGGCGGCCATGGAACGCGAGATGGCGCGCTACAAATTAGTCCGCAGACGCCCGGCACCGAGGAATGCGCCTACGGTTGACAAAGCATCTCTTCCGCAGGACGAAAACCCGGTATAATGAATCATGCGTCTCTTCATCGGCATCCCCCTAAACCCAGCATTAAGCACCCATCTACAACAGGTTTGGAGCGGAATTGACAGCCTGCCGACGAATTTGCGCCAAATACCGCCAGCGAATTGGCACGTAACGCTGGCTTTTTTGGACGAAATTGACGAAGATAAGGTCGAGACCTTGGCCGAGCTGCTGGCGCAGGCCACGGACAAAACACCCCGAGGCGCTTTCTTGGTAGACAGACTGGAAGCATTCCCCAGGAAGAAGCCCGTGAAGATCACGGCCCATGCCTCGCTGGTTGACCCGGAAAGCTGGAGAAGTTTCGTCCAAAGGATACGCGACTTCGCTTCAATCGTGGCTCCGCACCTGGACCGCAAGCCATGGACGCCGCATATATCGATCGCTAAGGCCCAAAAAGGAATGCACCTGAAACCATTCTCACGGGAATTCACGGAGTTCGCCTGGATACCCGAAGAGTTCGTCCTATATCGAAGCATCCAATCAGCAGCAGGCACCAAGTATGAAACCCTCTACACCTTCCCGCTCGGGCTTTGAATGCTTCGGCTTGGTGATCAACGGCATCGATTTCGAAACGGCGGTTAAGCGGATAGAGGAAATGAACCGGCAAGGCCACACGGCAATGATCGTGACGGCAAATCCGGAGATTCTGTTGTACGCGCGGAAACATCCCAATTACTGGAATACGCTGCGGCAAGCGGATTTGAAACTGGTCGACAGCTTTGGCCTGCAGATCGCCGGATGGGTCAAAGGCGCCAGACCGGAACGCGTGACAGGCGTCGACTTGGCGAAGAAGCTGATTGTATTGGCTGCTGAAAGAGGCTGGAAGGTCGCGTTGCTTGGAGGGGGCAGGGAGGTCCCAGGAGCGCCGGATAAAGCCGCTTGGGAATTGCGGAAAGATTTCCCGAATCTGCAGATTATGGCTGAAGAGCTCGGGGCTATCACCAAAGACGGCGATGACGGGGAAGCGGGCGCTGAAGCGAGATTTCGCCTGACCCATTTTGCACCCGATCTGATACTGGCAGCGTTCGGCCATCCGCGGCAGGAAGCATGGATGGTCCGGCATCTGTCTGAATTCCCAAACGCCAAAGTCGCCATCGGAGTAGGCGGGACATTGGATTATTGGAGCGGAGAAAAGAAACGAGCACCGAAGTGTATGAGAACGTTGGGTTTCGAGTGGTTGTATCGTCTGGTCAGGGAACCAAGGCGCTGGAGGCGTATTTTCGATGCTGTGGTGGTTTTTCCGCTGGTTTTCGTATACGATAAACTTAGAAAGGGCGAATAACCATTCGCCCCTAAACTAATCCGAATATGAAGATTAAAATCGTTGACGGCTGGAAAATCCGCAATACGGTTGAGACGGACTTCAGCGGATGGGGGACGCATGCGGATTATCCGTTGATACCGCTGGGTGAGATTTGGTTGGACAGATACCTTAAACCCGAACGCAAGCTGATCCTGGATCTCATACGATTGGAGAGGTCCATGCGCGGTAAATCCTTCAGGTTGATCCGGGCAGAGGCCAAAAAGACTTTGACTGCGCCGAACAAATCAAAGCCTCGGGTAATCAAGACGCAAAAATTCGGTAAGACTAAAATCGTCTACGTCGATGGCGCGGATGTCCGAAGCCAAATCGACCCTTACTTCCTGCTCGGCGGCCACGACCTGGTCTACGACTACATACCGAAAAACGAGATTTGGATTGACACGAGGTGCTACGAACAGGAATGGGTCTATACGCTGATCCATGAAAATCACGAGCGGGAACTCATGGCCAGAGGCATGGCTTACGACAATGCGCATGATTTCGCGCTGGCAGCCGAGAGGATGGCGAGGCGCAAAGATAAAGTCGCGGATTTCGTGAGAGGATAAACTCTAGATAATTGAAATATGATCCAAATGAATCCATTTCGACAAAGCACGGGCTTTTGCGGTCCGGCATCGCTGAAGATACTTTTCGATTATTACGGAAAGATTTTCACCGAAGCCGAGCTCGGGGAGCTATGCAATGCGACAGTTGAACACGGAACCAACCACATCGGCATGATTGATGCGGTAAAGAAATTGGGCCATGAACCGGTGGTGAAAGAGAACGCAACTTTAGCGGACTTGCAGGAATGGATCGATAAAGGCGTGCCGGTGATCGTTGGTTGGTGGTCAACGGATGAAGACCATTATTCGGTCGTTTACGGTCTGGATGACAAGAATATCTATCTGATGGATCCGGAACTGGAAGAAGGCCGGAGGAGCGTGTCACGCGAGGAATGGGATAAGATCTGGTACGATTTTGACAGCCCGGATAGGTTCCGCGTAGACCGCTGGATGATGGCCGTGCCGCCGAGCTGATTGTCGGACAAACTGAAACCCCGCGCTTCCAAGGACCGGAAGGCGGGGTTTTTGAGGTGGGAAAAGGAGCTCAATTGGTGAGAACGACCGTGTGGGTCTGGTCTTCCACCAGATAGCCGTTCGTCCAATCGGCGGAGGATTCGCTATGCGGCAGCTCGCTCTGGTCTGACCAGATGAACGGACCGCTCGTGTTCTGCCCCTGTAGTACGTGGAAGAACCAGGGGTTGGGATTCTCCGGAGCCATGTTGATCAGGCTGCCCACGGGAACACCAGTGATGACGACGGGGTATTCGTGCAGCAAGTTGATGGACACGGACTTGCCGCTGCTGACCGAGTTCGCCGTGCCACGGAGCGAGTACACGTTGCCCGAACCGCAAACCGTATCTTCGGCCGTGAACGACACGTTGACCAACGCATAGGTCGACGACAGGTTCTCCGTCGCACCACTATACAGATCAGTACCGTTCTTGATGTCGACCACGTGATATTCGCTTGACGGGATTTGCGAGGATCCGCGGTAGAAGCGGAAATTCGAGAACCCGACGTACTGCTGTCCGGTGATACCGAATGCGATCTGCTTGAAGCCTACGCAACCCGCCTGGTCAGCAGCAAGCTGGAACCGATACAGCTCGACCTCACCGTTGAACAGGACGTTGTTGGCCAGGTTTTGGGCAGTGAGGATGGGCTTGGTCTTGCGCAGGATCATGGCATTAGGCTTGGCGACTCCTGCCGCGTCGGCATAGAGACGCTCGCCTGAAACCGCACCCGTAGTCCGCAGATTGAACTTTCCCAGGTAGGCGGAATTCCACTCTGGTCCGACAATGCTGTCGGAGAGCCCCACACGCGGCTGATGGCCGGAGCGGGGGACGCCGTGCTGGGCATTATTGACGACTGCGCCCGGCATCGGAGCAGCATACTTGACCCACACTTGGATATTCGTGGAACCGTCCTTGGGCACCTCGATGGGATAGCCGTTCAAATCCGCGTCTGCGCAACCTGTATCGCTGGCCGGCAAAACGGTTTGTCCGTGGATCGTGCCGCCTGAAGCTACGGCTACGGCCACGACATCTGCATTGTCCGCGAGATAGGGCGAATCCTGGATGACATCGGAGTAGTCGATGGTCGCAGCCTCGTACTGGGCCGTGGCTTTGTAGCTCGCGGCCACGGACCAGCTATCCTTGCCGCCGACGACGATCTGCGCCGCCGGATGCCCGTCAGCTTCGATTTTGAGCGTGCCGGAGTTCAGGATGGTCGTGGTCACGGACGGATTCTGCGAGAGCTGGTTAGCGAGGATAGCCCCCACGGTCACCCCCACGTATTGTCCGTAGACCATGTCCTGGGCCGCGCCGCCGTCTGTGAGGCCGATGGCGATCTTGTCATACGGCTGATCAGGGCTTGCTGACGAAGCGAACGACGCCTTGACCGTTAGGGTCTTGGTCACGCCGTTCGGAATCAGCCAGTTTGGGTTGAACGTGGCCGTGCCGTCCGTATTCGGTACGAACGCCGTGCTGACTTGCGTGTCGCCGTCGTAAAGAGCCAGCGACGTGATGCGCTTCATGCAATCGCTGCCCGAGAAGGGAGCACCATTCAGCGAAGCCTGGCACTTGAGAGGCAACAGCGTGAGCAGCACGTCATTGATGCCGGCAGTGAACTTGATGCCCAGTACTTCGACGTTCTGCGACTTCTTCACTACCGTTCCGGAAACCTGCGCCGGTGCGAGTTCTGCCGAGAGGGTGCCGCACTTGGCGGCGCTCAGGGTGAAGACGTTGCCCCTGACGGGGAACGAGCCCTGCACCTTGGCATTGCCGGCAAGTGTGACCGCGCCGACGTCCGCCAACTCGATTGCGATCTGGTCGCCGATTTGCGTGCTCGACGAAGCGGCCTGGATCCAGTAGCTGAGCGTGATGACGGTCTTGGCCGGGATTGTGAAAGCCATATCGTCGAACGTCACGTATCCGGTCGAATCCGGGATGCCCAGGCTGACGAAGTTGCCGGAAAGTCCGCCAATCGAGATGTCACTGGAACTTCCGACTCCGATCCTGTGCAGGCGCAGCTTGTCGAGAGTAATATCCGAAGCCGATCCGTTGGCCAAATCGAACTTGAACACGGTAGCTTGCGATCCGTCGCACATGTTCATGCCGGCCGGTGTGCTTGCGGACAGGGAGACTTCGAGGACAGGCGCCGTCTGCGCATCTGCCGCATCGGCTCCCGCATCGTCACCCGAACCCGCCGACCCCGCCTCGCCAGCCGTACCTCCGTCAGACATGGTTCCGCCCGTGCCAGAGGCGCCGGACGAACCAGCCTGACCTGACGAACCCGCGACACCTGCTGTACCGCCCGTGCCAGCTGACCCAGCGCTGCCTCCCGTGGAGACACTGCCACCGTTGCCCGCCTGGCCAGATGATCCTGCGGAACCGCCAATTCCTGAGTGACCGCCGGCTTGTTCTGTAGTGTAGTAGTTGTTTTCGACGTTTCCGCCGCAACCCACCACCAACATCAGACCGAGGAGAGTAATGAGTCTCGCACAATTTTGCATTTTCTTTCCTTCCAGTTGTCGATGAACATCACGCCACTTTGAACGGGAAAATCCCATTAAAATGACTAAACAAGATAACACAAAATGGGCTATTTGTCAAGCCTATGAGGTCAATATTGTGGCTTAGATAAGCAAAATTTAATTGGCTTTGTTGAGCCTATTCGACTGTCACGCTTTTGGCTAAGTTGCGCGGCTTATCCGGGTCAAAACCTTTAGAGACCGCAACGTAATATGCGAATAGTTGGAGGGGAATGACCGAGAGTATGGGCTGTAACATCTCAATCGTTTTCGACATGAATATCACGTCATCGGCAAATTGGGAGACCTCTTGGTTATCTTCGGTCGTCAAAGCGATGATGGGACCACCTCGGGCTTTGAGTTCCTGGATATTGGACTTGGTCTTTTCGTAGAGACTGTCTTCCGGGCACATGACAAGGCAAGGGAAACCTGGGTCGATGAGTGCGATTGGTCCGTGCTTCATCTCTCCAGCCGCATAACCTTCGGCGTGGATATAGCTGACCTCTTTGAGCTTCAGCGCACCTTCAAATGCGATTGGCGCGAGATAGTTGCGGCCGAGGTAGAGCATGTCCGAAGCACCGGCCCAGCGCTTGGCCAGGAGTTCGATGTTTTGGCGTTGGTCCAGGATTTTTTGGATCATGTCTGGAAGATGGAGAAGTTCTTGCGCCAGCTTATTGCCGTAGGTCACTGACATCTGCCTTTGGCGACCCAGAAAAAGAGTAAGGAGCGCCAGGACCGTGAGTTGGGAGACGAAAGCCTTTGTAGAGGCGACTCCGACTTCAGGACCGGCATGGTTGTAGACGCCAGCATCAGTCTCGCGGGCGATAGTGGAGCCGACCGCGTTCACGATACCGAGCGTGAGCGCGCCTTTCATCTTGGCTTCGCGCAGAGCCGCGAGTGTGTCTGCGGTTTCGCCGGATTGGGAGATAGCCAGGACAGCGGTCTGCGGCGTGATGATAGGTTTGCGGTAACGGAACTCACTGCCGAGTTCGACTTCGACCGGCACTCCGGCGTTGGCTTCGATCATGTATTCGCCGACGAGACCTGCATAGTAAGCACTGCCGCAAGCCACGATGATGAGGCGGTCTATCTGACGCAGACGGTCAGCCACATCACGTAAACCACCGAGCACGGCCAGGCCGTCACCCAAATCCAGGCGTCCGCGTAACGAGTTGCGGACAACGTCCGGTTGTTCCAGCATCTCTTTAAGCATGAAATGCGGCTGGCCGTTCTTTTGGGCCTGCTCATCAGACCAATCTACCTCTTCAGGCGTTTTTTGGATTGGCGAGTCATCCAATGAACGGACTTGATAACCATCTCCGGTGAGAGTAGCCATCTCGCCATCGTCGAGGAAAACCACGCGGCGCGTATGGCCGAGGATGGCGCTGGCATCGGAAGCCACGAAGGACTCCCCGTCGCCGATACCTAGGACGATGGGGCTACCGAGTCGGGCTA
The DNA here is from genome assembly GCA_016222815.1 of Candidatus Uhrbacteria bacterium. GTDB lineage: Bacteria > Patescibacteriota > Patescibacteriia > 2-12-FULL-60-25 > 2-12-FULL-60-25 > CAIKNB01. The sequence goes on along the minus strand of JACRQE010000003.1, from coordinate 327,647 downwards.
CGACGATGACATCGGGATAATCTTGCGAGATAACTGCGAGTCCATAAGTGCCGCGGACTTGCTTCAGGGCTGCGCGGACGGCTGATGGGAGATCGGATGCGCCGTCGGAGAGCAGTTGTTCGATTAGGTGGGCTAGAGTTTCAGTATCGGTGTCCGAGGAGAAGACGTGGCCTTGGGATTCGAGTTTACGGCGGAGTTCTGAATAGTTCTCGATAATGCCGTTATGCACCAGAGAGAGGCGACCATGGCAATCCGCGTGGGGGTGGGTATTCTTTTCGACCGGAGGACCGTGTGTGGCCCAGCGCGTGTGTCCGATGCCGACGCTGGCCGAGAGACTTCGGCCAGCGAGCTTCTCTTCCAAATTCTTTATTTTTCCCGGAGACCTGACCGTGGTCAAACCTTGAGCCGAAACACAGACTCCGGCAGAGTCGTAACCACGATATTCCAAGCGCTTTAGGCCTTCCAAAAGGATGGGAAGAGCTTCGCGCTTGCCAATGTAGCCGATGATGCCGCACATATGGATATAGCATTGCGCCCAAGCACCCTTAGCGCAATAGGAAAGATATGGACAAACCCATGTTTTTCACCTAATCTAGCCGCATTATGACCGACAAAGTACGTGTCCGTTTCGCCCCCAGCCCGACCGGCTTCCTGCATATCGGCGGGTTGCGGACTGCTTTATATAATGAACTCTTAGCCAAACAAAAGGGCGGTTCCTTCATTTTACGCATCGAAGACACGGATCAGACGCGACTGGTGGAAGGCGGCATCGAGAATATCGTCAGAACAATGAAGCTCATGGGCCTGGAGGCCAACGAGGGCATTTATCTGGACAACAAAGGCCAGGTTTCGGAGAGAGGCGAGTACGGCCCGTATCTGCAGAGCAGGCGTAAGGAAAAACACGCTGAGTACGCCGAACAGATGGTCGTCATGGGCAAGGCTTACCATTGTTTTTGCTCTGCCGAGAGACTTGAGGAGCTGCGCCGAGAACAGCAGGCTTCGGGCAGACCAACCATGTACGACGGCAAATGCCGGGCCATACCGCTTGAAGAAGCCGAGAAAAGGATTGCTGAAGGCGAGAAGTTCGTTATTCGCCTTAAATTGCCGAAGCAGGGGAAGATCACGGCTTGGGATGTGATCCGCGACGACATAACGTTCGACTGGTCCTTGATTGACGACCAGGTCATCATCAAATCCGACGGATTCCCGACCTACCATCTGGCCGCGACATGCGATGACCACGACATGGAGATATCCCATGTAATCAGAGGCGAAGATTGGCTGCCGTCCTTGCCCAAGCATCTTTTCATCTTCGAATCATTCGGTTGGACCCCGCCAAAATACGCCCATCTGCCGCTGCTTTTGAACGCAGACCATTCAAAACTTTCGAAACGCCAGAATGATGTGGCGGTGGAGGATTATCTCAAGAAAGGCTATCTGCCGGATGCCATCATCAATTTCGTCGCGCTTCTTGGTTGGAATCCGACTGGAGACCGGGAAATCTACACCCATGAGGAGTTGATCGCGATGTTCGACTTGGCTAAGGTCAATAAGGCCGGCGCTGTGTTCAATCTTGAAAAGCTGGATTGGTTGAATGAACACTATTTGAGGTCAATGCCAAATGATGCTTATCTGGAACTTGTCGCACCACATGTCCAAGACAAAACAGATGACCATGGTTTTTTAGACAGATGTCTTCTTTTAGTCCGAGACCGGGTAACGCTTCCTTCACAAGCGGTTGAATTGACCGCTGACCTGCTAAAAGAAGATCTGGACTATTCGACGGTCAATATCACATGGAAGACACAGCCTAAAGAGCAAGCCGTTGAACGGCTTTCAGCGGTCCGTGAGATGCTGGCTACGGTCAAAGACACGGATTTCGTAGCCCAAGGAGCTCGGACCGAATTCGAAATGGAAATCAAGAAGCTCATCACCGAAAAAGGCTGGGGGAATGGGGATACGCTTTGGCCTTTACGCGTGGCTTTATCGGGCAACGAAAAGTCACCGAGCCCATTCGAATTGCTCGAGGTTCTGGGAAAAGATAGGAGCTTGCAGCGGATTGACGCAGCCATAGATTTCCTCGGCTAGACGGATTGAAGACGGAACGGCATAATCAGGACATGCATTGGAAGGAAGAAGTCCGAAAAATCATTACTCTGACGGTCGGTATCGCGATGTGTGTCGGTAATTTTTCGTTTACGCCAGTTTCGGCTGCGACTGACGCCAAACAGGAAGTGGACCAGCTTAATTCACAGATCAAGAACCAACAAAGCCGCGTCAAAGAGCTGGATGGAGTCATCGCCAAATACAGACAACGCATCGCGGACCAGGAGAAGGAACAGTCCACGCTGGCGAACGACGTTTTGATATTGGACAACCGCATCACCGAAACCGAGTTGAACATCGAACGCACCAAAGCGAACCTGGAAACTACGAAGCTCACCATCCAGTCACTGGAAGAACAGATCGAAGACCAAAACGAACGCATCGGCGGCCAAAAGCAATCCGCCGCTGACCTGGTGCGACGGATCTACAAAGCCGATAACGTGCCGACTTTTGAGGTTCTGTTGAGCAAACCGTCGCTTTCATCGTTTTTCGACAGGTTGGAGGAGGAAAAGAGGGTTCAGCGCGAACTGTTCGATGCCATCGAGAAAGTAAAGACCTTCAAACAATCGTTGGAAGAAACGCATAAAGACCTGGATGGCAAGCGGATCGCTTTGGAAAACGACAAAAAGAACCTGAAAAGGCAGCAGGAGCAACTGGAGGAAGAGAAAAATTTCAAGATATCGCTGGCAGCCGAAACCAAACTCAAGCAATCCGAGTACGAGAGGGTACTGTATGAATTGAACGAACAGCAACAATCTACGGCTGATGAAATCTCAAAACTGAAAGACACGCTGAAAGACAAATTGGACAGCATCGACCTGTCACTGGCCAGGGGTGACGTCCTGCTTAATTGGCCGCTCAAACCGATCGATGACATCTACGTCACCGCGCATTTCCATGACCCGACATACCCGTTCCGTCAGCGGTTCGCCCACCCGGGAACTGATTTACGGGCGAAGGTCGGGACTCCGATTTACGCTGCGGCCGGAGGTTATGTAGCCTGGACAAAGACCGGCAGCGCTTACGGCAACTATCTCATGATCGTCCACCCGGGCAATATCGCGACCATTTACGCCCACCTTTCCAAATTCATCGCCAAGCCGGACACATACGTCCAGCGCGGAGATCTGCTTGGTTTATCCGGTGGTATGCCTGGCCAACAGGGAGCGGGCTTGTCCACTGGACCTCATCTTCATTTCGAAGTCCGCCAGAATGGGATTCCGGTCAACGCAGAAAACTTTTTACCGACTTTGCCGAACGATGATGAAGAATAAGCTTCGCGTCGTCCTGAATGGAACAGAGTGGAATTGAAGGATCTTTAAAAGGTCTTTCGACAAGCTCAAGATGACAGTTTTTTCAGAATTTCCTCTAATTCCGATAAAGTAGTGATTCTGACTAATTTCGAACGCAAATCCGTGAAATCAATTTGCGGATATTCGGTTTTCAATTCTTTCTTGAAGTAGAAGGGGAGATGCTTGCGGAGTTTCACCAAACCCTGTTCCCCATAACGTTCAACTTGGTAGCGGGCGTGGCGGAGGACGACGGAGATTCGGTCGGAAAAATCTGGTACCTCGTACCGCGTACCTCGTACTTGGAGAGCAGATGCGATTTCACCGAACACCCAGGGGTTCCCCAAGGCGCCACGGCCCAGCATGACGCCATCGGCGTTGGAGATTTCGAGCGCGCGTCTGGCGGTTTCGCCGTCCACGACGTCGCCATTGAGGATAACGGGGATAGAAATAAGTTCTTTGACCTCCCCGATACGCCCCCAATTAGCGACTCCCGTATAACCTTGTTCTTTGGTCCGGCCGTGGATGGTAATGAGGTCGGCACCGGCAGATTCGATAATTTTGGAGAACTCCAGGATTTCGTCATCCTTGGACCAACCAAGCCGCGTCTTGACGGTAACCGGGACCTTGACCGCAGATTTGAGGGCTTTGACGATGTCGGCGGCGCGTACGGGGTCGCGCATGAGCGATGAGCCGTCGAAGTTCTCCGTGATTTTCTTGACCGGGCAGCCCATGTTGATGTCTATGCCATCCGGTTTTTGGAGTTCTTCGACGATCCGCGCGGCTTCAGCCAGCTTGGCCGGGTCGTTGCCGAACAGTTGTTGGATGACAGGACGCTCGAGATCCGAGATCTCGGTCATGGCCCGAGTCTTGAGGTTGCCGCGCACGATGGCTTCGGCCGAGACCATCTCGCGCCAGATGTAGGGGACTCCGACCTCTTTGCAGATACGGCAAAACGGCTGATCAGTCATGTCAGCCATGGGCGCCAGCGCGAGGATGGGTTTCGGGACTTTTCTCCAATCGAACATGTTGGCGAAAATAGCACGGATAAGCACAGCAATCAACAGCAAAGCCTCCGGGAGCGCCGGAGGCTTTGCTTATGGACGATCCGTCAGTACTTCATCGTCGGTTCATTCCACTTGTTGATTTTGAACTGGAAACACTGGTAGCCGACATCGTGGTTCATTATCCTGTCGTAAGGACCGGACCCCATGGGTTTAACCGGACTCGCGTATTCAACCGGCTGGTTGCCCTTGGTCTCGAAGGTGGCGCAAAGCTCATAAGCGGTACCCGAAACGGAGCGATAGCCATACAACTCCCCGGTCTTGGGGTCGTTGATGTTCTGGATGTAGATATTCGGACTAGACCTCAAGACCTCGAGGTTGGCAGGCATGGCTTTGTTGGTGTTCCAATAATTATCCAATGCGCCCGTGATCTGCTGCAGGCTGTCCGTACGGCTTTGGTCAGCATTCCTAGCCCGGGCCGTGTTGGGCGAACCGGCCATGACGAAACCAAGGATGACGACGATCGTGACCGCGATGGTGACTATACCGGCAAAAATTTTGACTGCGTTGATTTTCATATGTTTCAGGATTCTTTTTCTTCTTTCCTAAGGTCCCAGAGGTAATAGCCGAAGATGGAACCGGAGATGACGCCCACGGTCAGGACCTTGAGGATGAAGCGAAGGGTAAGTTCGCCGCCCAGGAAGTTATAGACCAAGCCGATCAAGTCGCCGATGATGACGCCGGCGGCGATGAAGAGCGTGATGTAGGTCAGCCATTTGCGGATCTTGGAGGCGCGTTTAGCCGCATCCTTGGAAATGGCCTTATTGAGGACGTAGGAAATCCAAAGGAATAGAGGATAGGCGATGATGAGGGCTGCGGTGCTCCAGCGGATGGTTTGGCGCGCACCGTCGTAATAGTAGCTATACATGTTCAAGAGAGTATCCGGCAGATAGATGTTGATTGTCTGGAAAAGGATGGTGCCGAAACTAAAGGCGCTGATGTAGAGCGTCAGGAACATGAGGAGATACATGAAGGCCTCGCGGGCAGAAAGGTACGGTTTGCGCTTGGGAACAGGGATTGGGAAGTCTACGTCGTGGTAGGCCTCTAAAGCCTGCTTGACTTCGTCATCCGACCAGCCCGCATGTTTAAGCGCGGTCTTAATCTTTGGACGGTCCAGGCCTTTGGCCAGGGCGTCGTAAACAAAAGTATCTATAGGTTGGCTCATATGTCATCAGGATACAGGGACTGTGGGCTAGTTTCCAGGGGCTAGAAAATCGCGCGGAAATATGCGAGAATAGGCGCATGTCAAAAAAGGTCTCATTTTTGTTTGCGGCTATATTGGGAGCGCTTATTACAGATGCGCTGGTTGTCTTATCCTTTCTTGGTCATCTGCCGATTCCTACATCCTTAATCGTGTTGCCGGTCACTCCCTTTATTTTATTGATTGGTTACGTTTTTAAACCTAATCTAACCGACGATATCGGTGTTTTTATGCTGTTGTTATCTGCCCTGATTATCTGGAGCATACTCGGTTCGCTCGCGGGCTTATCAGTAGCCAATCAATTGAACCGACAAAGACATCCCCATGACTGAATTCAGACTTAACAGACCTTACCAACCAGCCGGCGACCAGCCGGAGGCCATAGAAGCCCTGATTAGCGGCGTGAAACGCAAGGAACGTTTTCAGACACTCCTGGGCGCGACCGGCACGGGTAAGACTTTCACCATAGCCAACGTCATCCAGGAGGTGAAAAAGCCGACGCTGGTCATCGCGCATAACAAGACCCTGGCTGCGCAGCTGACCAACGAGTTCCGCGAGTTTTTCCCGGATAACGCCGTGGAGTATTTCGTTTCGTATTACGATTACTACCAGCCAGAGGCATATATCCCGAAATCAGATACCTACATCGAGAAAGAGGCGATGATCAACGAGGAGATCGACCGCTTGCGCCACAATGCCACGCAATCGCTTTTGACGAGGAAAGACGTAATCATCTGCGCATCTGTTTCATGCATCTACGGCTTAGGCGCTCCAGAGGCTTACGAACATACTGCCATCCATGCCACGGTCGGCGATGACATGAAACGCGAGAATATACTCGGCCGCCTGGTCGAGATGCAGTTCGTGCGTTCCAACACCACGGACCTGACGCGCGGCATGTTCCGCGCCGTGGGCGGTGTCTTGGAGGTCATGCCCGTGAACGAAGAGGTCATCTACAGGCTTGAAGCTCCGCGCGGGACGATTGAGGCCATAGTGGCGCTGGATCCGGTGACGCGGCATATCAAACACGAGCTCAAGGACGTCTGGATATTCCCGGCCAAACACTTCATAACTTTGGGGCCGGACAGGGAGCGGGCATTGAAGGATATCCGGAAAGAATTGGCCGAGCGGCTCAAATGGTTCGAGAAGAACGGAAAACTGCTTGAAGCGGAAAGATTGGAACGCAGGACAAAGTTCGATCTGGAGATGATCGAAAACCTCGGTTATTGCAACGGCATCGAGAACTATTCCCAGCCATTATCCGGACGTCCGCCAGGAGCTGCGCCGGACACGTTATTTTCGTATTTCCCGGACGATTTCCTGTTGGTCATCGACGAATCGCATGTGACCGTACCCCAACTCGGCGGGATGTCCGAAGGCGACCGGTCGCGCAAAGAGACGCTCATCGAACACGGATTCCGCCTCCCCAGCGCCAGAGATAACCGACCGTTACGCTTCAAAGAGATTGAAGAGAAAATGAAGCAGGCCATCTTCGTCTCGGCCACGCCCGGACCTTACGAACTCAAGAATTCATCTAAAATCGTGGAGCAGATCATCCGCCCGACCGGTTTGGTGGATCCAGAGGTCATAGTCAGACCGATCACGCCCAAGACAAAGAGCGGCAAATCCCAAGTAGATGACGCGATCGAGAGGATTGGCGCGGCGACGACAGAAGGGGACCGCGTGTTGGTCACGACCTTGACCAAGAAGATGGCCGAAGATTTGGCGCAGTTTTTGGTCGAGAAGAAGATCAAAGCGCGCTACCTGCACTCGGATATCGACACCATGGAACGTTTGGAGATTTTGTCTGATTTCCGGCGCGGGACATATGAGGTCATCGTCGGCGTCAACCTGCTGCGTGAAGGCCTTGATCTGCCTGAAGTGGCCCTGATCTGCATCCTGGACGCGGACAAGGAAGGGTTCCTGCGCTCCGATACTTCACTCATCCAAACCATCGGCCGGGCGGCGCGCAACGTCAAAGGTACGGTTGTACTGTACGCGGACCGGATGACCGGTTCCATGAAGCGTGCCATCGGAGAGACTAACCGCCGTAGAGCCAAACAGCTGGCTTACAACACAGAACACGGCATCACGCCCAAGACCATCCTCAAAGCCATCAAAGATTATCGCGATGTACTCGGCATCGGCGCAGAGCCGAAAGACGTCAAGGACATCCTGAAACTCGAGCTGTCCGCCGAGACGCATGACCTCAAAACAGTATTGAAACAAAAGGAGCTTGAGATGAAAGAAGCAGCCAAAGACCTGCAGTTCGAGCTAGCCGCCATCTTGCGGGATGAGATGATTACGCTCGTCAAAGAGATCAAGAGGCGCGAAAAAGACGCAGGACATTCGGACGCAAAACCAAAGCGCGGACCACGCCACGGCAGGACTAGATAATATGCACCTAATCATCATCCTCGACGGTTTCGGGTTCGAGGTCGTGAAACGCTACAAAGACAGCGGCGGTTTCAAGGAGTTCCGCGAGCCGTCGAAGGTCATTGCGCCTTTCCCTACGCTGACCGACTTATGCATCCAGGACCTGCTCCAAGGCGAAACCTGCGAAGGCATGGAAGCTGTGTATTTTGACCGGGAGAAGGGGAGGCTGACAGGCAGCACAGTGGATTACCTCCAGTTCAAGAACCAGCCATATTCGAAGATTCTGGAGTTCCGCTCTTCGTCAATCTTGGACGGACTGAGTTATCTTGCACCATGGATGACATTCGGCTTGGAACTCAAGTCGCTTAAACGCCAGTGCCTCAACAAATCCCATGACGTATTCAGGGCTTACCTGATAAGCACGGCCGGCATCAGCACGAAGTACGCTGCTGATGGACAGCGTAGGTGCCTGAAACAGCTGGACGATTTCTTGATGAATGCCAAAGCGCAACTGGATGGTTCATTAAAGGTTACACTTATGTCCGACCATGGACACAGTTATTGCGCATCGATGCTCTCACCGATCGTGAAGGTGCTTAAGACCAAGGGATGGAATTTTTCTACGACCTTGAAGAACGCGAAAGACTTGGTTTATTCATCATTCGGTTTGGTGAATTATGCGAACTTCGCGACACTAAATCCGCAGAAACTGGCGATCGATCTGCATGACGTCCCAGGAGTCGAGCTGACCAGCTATCTGGATGGCGAGGCGTTGATGGTATTAGGACACGGAAGCGCCATGGCCAAGATTCGACGGAAAGCTAAGTCGTGTTCGTACGAAACAATCACCCGAGACCCTCTTGCCCTTGGACCCGTCTTGAGGAACATAGCCGAGCTTGACGGTTTTTATGATGATGACGACGTGTTATGCGCGACTGTCGACCATGCATATCCGGCACCTTTAGAACGATTGTGGCGCGCACATCATGATTTGGTGAAACACCCTCCGGATGTCATCGCTTCACTGGGGAACGAATGGCACTCCGGTTCGGCATTCCTCAATACTTTCGCCACGGTCAAATCAACCCACGGCAGCCTGAATCGAACAAACAGCACCGCCTTCGCCATGAGTACAGAGGATTTTTTTCCACCAGCTTTGCGCTCTCGAGAAGTGATGAATTACCTGAAACTGTCTTAATTACGAGCTACTGGCTACCAGCTACCAGTTGTTGTAAGGTATGGCCATGGATTCGGCTGACCAGGTAAAAGCGGCATTAGATGTAGCGGATGTCGTCGCGGAATATTTGACCCTCAAACCCGCAGGTAGCGGCAGTTTCAGGGCGTGTTGCCCGTTCCACCAGGAAAAAACACCAAGTTTCTACGTGAACCGTCCCCGCCAGACATGGCACTGTTTCGGCTGCAACGAGGGCGGGGATTTGATTTCGTTCGTCCAGCGCATGGAAGGCTTGGATTTTCCCGAGGCTCTCCAGCTCTTGGCTGATAAGGCTGGCGTGAAGCTGCCGCAATTCGACGCCAGAGCGAGTTCGGACAAGAAGCGTCTCCACGAGGTGAACGATCTGGCCGCGCGTTTCTTCCACGCCCAACTGCTCCAAGCGGTGGTGGCGGCGCATGCCAGGGAGTACGTGAAGAAACGCGGTCTGGATGATTTGACCATCGATATTTGGCGGCTCGGATACGCGCCGGAAAGCTGGGACGCATTGGCTAATGCCTTGAAAGCCAAGGATGTGACGGAAGACGAGATGATCCGGGCTGGGTTGGTCCAAAAAAGCGACCGCGGCGGGGTATACGACAGGTTCCGCAACCGGTTAATGTTCCCGATCGCCGACGTCCACGGAAATATCGTAGGGTTCACGGGGAGGATTCTGGCGGATGACAAGAAGGAAGCAAAGTACGTCAACACGCCGGAGACCGCAGTCTACAAAAAAAGCAACGTGCTTTACGGTTTGGACAAGGCTAAAGGCCACATCAAACGGCAGGACATGGCTGTGATCGTAGAAGGGAATATGGACGTCATCGGGTCGCATCAATTCAATTTCCAGAATGTGGTCTGCTCTTCGGGTACGGCGTTGACGATAGAACAGCTCGGGCTCCTGAAACGCTTTACAGCGAACCTGGCCATTGCGTTCGACGCCGACTCCGCAGGCAATGCGGCGACGATCAGAGGATTAGACCTGGCGCGCGGTTTGGATTTCAATCTGCGCATCATCAGCTTACCGCCGGAAGCCGGGAAGGATCCGGATGATGCGGTGCGCAAAGATCCGGGACTGTGGAAGCAGGCCATCGCAGACGCCCTGCCGGTCATCGACTGGCTGTACCGCAATTCATTCCGCGGACATGATGCGAGCAAGCCTGAAGGCAAGAAGGAGATCGCCAAAAGCCTTCTGGCAGAATTCAAACATATCGCCGACCCGGTAGAACGCGATGCTTGGCTGAACCGTCTGGCTAAGGACTTGGATGTCTCGACCGATTCGTTACGGGAGGCGATGCGCGGAGCAGCAAACAGGGACGTAGGGGCAAGGCATGCCCTGCCCAGGGCGACGCCTGCGTCACCTCTACCTCAAACAGCCACACCGGCCAAAACACGCCTCGACGAGACACGGGAAAGATACTGGGCCATCTTATTCCTCAAACCCGAGTTAGAGGCTCTTGCCAAATCAATCCTGGACGAGTATTATCAGCCCGTTCCGTCGCAAGACGATCTTTTGAACTATATCGCGGTCCTAGCGGATCGTGAGTTCCAGGACCAATCGCTCGAGACCCTGCGGCGGGAGCTCGAGCAGGCCTCGCGTTCGCTGCGCGACATGCGCAACACCGAACGGCGAAGCCAGCTGGAACACCAGATGCGTGAAGCCGAGCGTACCGGCGACCAAAACCGGATCAACGACCTGCTCGCGCAATTTAATGCACTTAAGGATAATCCTTAATCGCATCCCATTCCGGTGGCCCTTGCCCCAGCTGTACACCCCCGCCCTTCGCGAAGGGCGTGGCCCAGTTGGCTCGAGGCTCCTGCCGTTTAGGGACGCAACTTCGTATGAAGTCCAAGAAGAAATTATTCAAGAAGATCAAATCGCACATTGTGGCAAAAAAACCTATCTCCAAGAAACCGATCAAGCCGCCGGCCAAGAAGCAGGCGCCAGCCAAAGCCAAGAAGCCTGTACCCAAGCCCGTACCGAAGCCACAGCCCAAAGTGCCATACGTGAAATCCCCGCCGCCGGCACAGGAGATTTTGGATAAGTTGTTCGAAAAAGCCAGATCGCGGAGTTTCGTCACCGAGAACGAAATCCTTTATGCTTTCCCCGAAGTCGAAGATTATATCCAAGTCTTCGAGAATTTTATCGACCGCCTGGATGCCGCAGGTATCGGTTTCATCGAAGTCAAAGAGGGAATCCTCGGCCGCCAAAAGGAGCGCCACGACATGCTCGAGACGCTCCACAGCGCGGACGACAAACGGGCCAAGATGGATCCGTTCGACATCACGGCCGACTCGATCCAGATGTATTTGCGCGAGATCGGAAAAATCCCGTTGTTGACCGCGGAAGAGGAGATTGCTTTGGCCAAGAGGAAGGAGCGAGGCGAGAAAGAGGCCGAGAAGAAGCTCATCGAAGCCAACTTGCGCCTGGTCGTGTCCATTGCCAAGAAGTTCATGGGCAAATCGCTATCGCTCCTCGACCTGATTCAGGAAGGCAACATCGGCCTATTCCGCGCGGTCAAGAAGTTCGAATACCGCAAAGGCTACAAATTCTCGACCTACGCCACCTGGTGGATCCGCCAAGCCATCACTCGCGCCCTGGCCGACCAGAGCCGCACCATCCGCATCCCGGTGCACATGGTCGAGACCATCAACAAATTCCAACAGATCGAGCGCCAACTCATCCAGGATTTGGGACGCGAGCCGCTGCCCGAGGAGATTGCGGCCGAGATGGGCGAGGAAGTGGACAAGGTGCGCCACATCATCAAGATTTCACAGGACACGGTTTCGCTCGAGACTTCGGTCGGCGAGGATGATGAGGATTCGACGCTTGAAGATTTCATCGAGGACATCAAGAACGTCACGCCTGACCGCGCCGCCGCGCTCCAGCTCCTGAAGGATTACGTGGGCGACATCATCAAAGACCTCTCACCGCGCGAACAAAAGATCCTTGAGATGCGCTTCGGCCTGACTGACGGCGTCTCGCATACCTTGGAGGAAGTCGGTAAGGAGTTCGACGTCACGCGCGAGCGCATCCGCCAGATTGAAGCCAAGTCCATCGAGAAAATCCAACAGCATCCGTTGATAAGGAAATTGGTGGATTACTAGCCTTGACACAGCCAAAAAGGGGAGATATCATCTCCCCACATTCCGAGGTAGCTCAGCGGTAGAGCAGAGGACTGTTAATCCTTTGGTCGTGGGTTCGATCCCCACCCTCGGAGCCATGAAAAAATACCCTTGCGGGTATTTTTTGTTTTGTTTTGACAAACCGCTACCCATGTATCAGTCTTGAGGCACCAGACCTGCCAGGAGTATCGATGTTGAGTATCATTCCTGAAACCGTCATCAATACCGCTAGATACGTGTCCCTCTTGGCCCGCTATGGATTCAAGCCTGACGGGCGCCATCGTCCGCGTCTAAACCCAACCCAGACGCACACGGTGATGGTCCTCCCGGGCTTCCTTGGCCCGAGGTCGGTGACCCGTCCTTTGCAAATGTACCTGGAAAGCCGCGGCATGCCGTCCTTCGGTTTCAACCTTGGTATGTATTCGGCCTTGCCCATGGAAACCGTCTTGAAGGCGCTGATGCACCGGATTAGCCAAGTCAGGCGATCGGCACCTTGGATCAGGCGTTTCGACCTTGTCGGGCACAGCATGGGCGGGATATTATCGGCCCAAGCCATAAAAAGGGGTGCGTTAGACGGCTTGGAGACGCGGTTCGTTGGTCTAGGTACGCCGTTCAGCGGCACATACGCGGCTTTGGCCTGTCTCATGATACCCGGAGCCTTCGACCTTCTGCCTATCCACGACCGCTACCGAGACCTGATCGGACAGACGTGGTTGGAGCAGACTCTCTTCCTTTCGATCGCCGGGGGCTTCGACGTCCTGGCTCCACCGGACAGGTGCCACCATCCTTTGGCCAAGAACATCATCTTTCCCGATGTCGACCATGCCGGACTCCTGGTCCGCGAAGACGTGTTCGCCGCGGTCTACGATTTTTTGGCGCGTCCCGTCTAGACGTACCTGATGGCCGTACGCTGTCCCACGTTTAGGACCTTTTGCCAGCAAGGAAATCTATCTCTCCTCAATCCGTCCCGGTAGCCACCGGGACGGCTTTGCGTTTAATAATCAAAAGGCCCGGCTCCCGTAGTACGTAGGAACCGGGTCTGTTTTTCAGAACACGATCGTCCGATAGCCGGACTGGTTGCACAACCTCATGACCACGCGGTTGTCGAACGGGGCGACAATGAGCGTCGAGCGGAGCTTGCTGGGATTGGGCATGCGCAGGAGCAGGCTGGTGTCGATGAAGAACCTGCCGCCGAATTCGCGGAAGATGCTGTAGTTCGGCGGCGTAGACATCAGCACGCCTTCCTTGGTCCAGGGCCGCTTCTGGAAGACCTCGTAGATGACCAAAGCCGGTTGGCTGTCGTCGAACTGGCTGCGCGCGAAACGGGCGAACGGCAACCAATGGATCCATTCGCCTATCTTTTCGCCGTTGGCCAGGACGAATCCGAGAGGCGCGGTCCTAGGTTGCAGACTGGAGAGATAGAGGGCCCGCGACGGACCGCCGGGTTTGTCGTAATGGATGAACTCCTTCATCTTCCCCTCATCGAGCAGCTCGCTATCGATGAAGTTTTCCTTGTAGCCGGTCTTGCCCTCATCCCCGAGGAACGTGGCGAACCGCTGCATGTCCTTGAAGTTCTTTTCCATGCCGGGGAAAATGAGAGTATCCCCGCGGTCACAGACGAACTTGAGGTCGATGCGGTCAGGCAGATCACCGGTCAGCTTGACGATGCGGTTCCCGGCCGCGCACGATACCATCATTTCCTGCGTGATGTAGTTGACGATCACGGCGAAGATAGGCAAGCCGCGACGGACGCAACTGATGGCCGAGGTAGCGCCCGTGATGCAGGCCGGGCCGCTGAACCTGCTCTCCCACTTCTCTTTCGTATCCGGATTGGAGAAGATGTCGCCGATCTTCATCTCCGGGGGATACTCCCTCAAAAACGCCTTGAGCTGGTTGGAGCGGTCCGTGGGGTCGCTGATGAAGACCGTCCGGAGAGTTTGCGTATCTAGCGGCCGGAAGTTGTCGCCGCCGCCCTTTGATCCGATCTCTTCGGTAATCACGACGGCGCCTGTATCGTAACGGCCCAGCGCCTCGCAGATGGTGATTTCCGGACCGGCGTCCATGCCGAGCGTATCCTTCTTGCCATAGGCGGAAATCTTGCGGAGCGCATCCTCGACCGTCGAGTTTACGAAGTCGAAGTAGGCTTTGAGGAGAGCGGCGATGCCTGCGTTCAGGTGTGACATTTCTACGCCCAGCATGACGTACCTCCCTTTCGTGTATAATGGAATGAACGACTGTGTGGTGATGTTAGGCTCCAAAATCCTAAAAATGCAAACGATACGGTCAATATCACCAAGATTACAGGGCTCAAACAGCCTGGTTTCATTGTCTAATCGGTAAAATAACGTTTTTTTTCACCTCAAACCCTTGCTATTTTCCTCGTTCTGGTGTATATTCATCATTCTCTTCTTGAGAAACAACCAACAACAATATGTTCAAACCACAACGAGGCAATAGCTCTGGCGGCTGGAAAGGCGGCCATGGCAACAATTCAGGCGGATTTAGGGGCGGGAACCGCTTCGGCGATTCCAAACCCTGGGAGCGCGGCAATGACCGCGGGGGTTCTGGCGCACCCATGTTCCACGCGACTTGCGCGGACTGCGGCAAAGACTGTGAAGTCCCGTTCAAGCCGAACGGCAGCCGACCGGTCTTTTGCAGCTGGTGCTTCAAGAAAGACGAAAATAACGAGGAACCGCGACGTTCAGATCGCTTCGAATCACGTGATACGCGCAAACCGTCATTCGGTGGAGCCGCTCCGGCAGACAACAAGAGCAACGAGCAAATCATCGACCACCTCAAACACATCAACATTAAGCTTGAGGCCATCCTGAAGGCTTTGACCGTGAACACGGCCACTCGCGCCATCACGGCTGACGAACATGCTTTGGACATCGTCGAGGCACCTCGCAAGACGGCTGAAGAAAAGGAAAAGAAGGCCAAAAAAGCCAAGAAAAAGAAAGTCGAATAATCCGAAAACCAATCAAGAAAAAATATTCACTCGTCGTCCAACGAGTGAATATTTTTTTATGGTATAATCATCAGGTTCGTTAATAATTAATCAGTAGTTTTCTTTATGTCCAAGCGTATCGCTCTCCCCATTGTGTGTATCTTATTCTTGATGGGCGGATTTTTTATTTTACACGCCTGGAAGCCGGTTTCGGCTGACGGTAATGGGACCGATAAGATATATGGCTGCAAGATCTTATCATCCGGATTGGTTAGGTTAATTGATGCACAGTCATCATGCACCGCCGTCATCGAAGAAGCAGTGACGTGGCGCGTCGGCCCGGAAAACGGCACGGAATTCCCATACATGTGCCCGAACTGCAACCTCTCTTTGGACCATTATGGCGAGATGGTGACAAACGAAACGTTCCAAGGCCGCGATTTGACGAACGCCCAGCTCTGCCAAGCCGACATCGAAAAAGTATCGTTCAACGACACCACGCTGACAGGCGCTGATTTGTCCCACACGATGCTGAAAGACGCCATGTTCGAAGGCGCAACGCTGACCGGCACGGATCTTAGCTACTCCATGGGCTCGGGCGTCTTGTTCACCAATTCATTCCTGACGAACGTAAATCTCACATATTCCGATTTTTCCCGCGGCAGCCAGCAAGAGAATATCGCCGACTTCCAGGGCGCACTCTTATCCAGCGTCGATTTCACCGGCACGTCTTTATATGAGGTCAACTTCACCAATGCAAGCCTAACGAACGTCAATTTTACGGACGCCAACTTATACGCCGCTGTCGGTCTGGGTTCAAAAGAGAGAATCGGCTTGGTGTGGAGCAATACAACCTGTCCGGACGGTACAAACAGCGAAGATAACGCGGGCACCTGCGAAGGCCATCTTGAATAACAGAATCTGACAAATATACTGCCGGGCCATGCCCGGCAGTATTTTTATGGCCTTGCCCTTGAACATTCGGGATTCGTATGATAATAGAAAGCAAGTACATTACCCATGAAGGAACAGTATTATGTCCAAAGTCCATATTTTCAGCGTCATGCGAGGAAGTACGGATGACGAAACCATCAAGAGCATCCGGCAAACAGCGAATTACGCTTTCGATGGTTTTTCCTGGCTCATGCCCGGAGAAGCCGTCTGGCTCAAGGTGGCGCTGAACTCAAAAGATCCGCATCCGGCTACGACCGACTGGCGGGCGATTCGGGCCGTCGCCGACGAGATCCAGATGCGGGGCGGGCGAGTCGTGGTCGCGGACCAGTCGGGCATCGAGTATGACAAGGAGGGGAATGCGCTGACGAGCCCGTCCGAGTACTGCTTCGGGAAGTCCGGCATGGCCGAATGCGGGGAAAAGTTCCTGGCCCTGGAGAACCACGGCTTTGAGCGACTCATGATCAAAGAAGCCGCGCACTGGCCAGACGGATTCAGGGTGTCGCGCCTGCTGCTGCAGGTCGACCATATCATCAACCTGCCGCGGATCAGCGGACACGGACAGGCCAGCGAATCGCTCGGCGCCAAGAACTGGGTCGGCGCGCTGTACCGCAACGACCGGTACCAGTTCCACGCGCAAGGGCCCCTTTACTGGTACATCCGATGGATCAAGATGGGAAGCAGCGAAAAGCTTCCAGCAAAAAGCCAGGAACGTCACTTCGACGAGATGATCGCCGAGCTGGCATTGGCCTTCCGCCACAAGCTGCGTGGCACGCTGTTCGCGGCGACTAAGGTGCAGACCACGCTTGGTCCGAACAAGCATCTGCTGACGTTCTTCGGGCGCATCGGCTTGTTCAAGTCCTGTGTCCTGGAGCCTGAGACCGGGCTCATCATCGCCTCTGACGACCAGGTGGCGGCAGACGCCACAGCCCTGGCCTTCCTCTTCGAATGCTACGAGCGCACGCCGTGGTTCCGCAGATTCCTGCAATGGATCATGGTGACGGTGAACGGCCGGATCAGGTTGCCGGGCTACGACATCTGGACAAATCCCGTCATCGCACGCCAGCTTGAGCTCAAACTAGGCGAAAGGCCGACGGCCCTGATCGGACACAACATGCCTGCCAGCCTTTTCGAAAGCCTGCAAAAGAAGCTCGGAATCAACCATCGAGCGTTCTGACCGCATCTCCCAAGACCTCCCCGCAAAGGAGGTCTTCGCATTTCCGATTTTATTGGGTAAAATGGGTATGCAAGTAATCTCGAACCTTCGGAGTTAACGAATGGCAGACAAGACGATCCTTACAGTCATGCGCAGAGACCAACCCAAATCACCGCTCGAACTCATGGAGGAAGACCCGGATGAGTTCAAGAGAATCGCGGCCGAACTGATGCGCAAAGCCGCGCATGATAGTGACGTGAACGCCATCGGTTGGCTACGGCAGGTGCCCTGCGAGGTTCGCCAACCTCGGCGAACCCCGGTAGACTGAACTCCTCAACACCCGATAGCTATCGGGTGTTCGTTAATAGACAAACCCCGGCCAGATGGTCGGGGTTCTGAGGTGAGAGATTCAGTCAGCTCTTCCTCTGCGTCACTTTTGGCTCCGGATTGGAGAATTGGCTCCGGGCTGGATGCGTCCGGCTGACCGAGACATTCGAGAGCACGAGACACTCTTTGCCCAGGATAGTTCCCGGGTTTAGGGTGGCGCGGCAGCCGATGCTCGATCCGTCGCCGACCAGGGCGCCGAACTTGCGCAAGCCGGTGTCCACGACCTGGCCGTCCCAGGTCACCTTGATCGTCTTCTTGGGATTACGGTCGGCGCGCAGGTTAGCCGTACCGCTGCCGTCACCGAAGTTCACGCCGCGGCCGATGACCGTGTCGCCGATGTAGTTGCGGTGGCCGCAGTGAGCGCCGGGGAGAAGGATCGAGTGTTTGACCTCAACGCAATGGCCGAGTTCACAGCCGTCAAGAATCATGGCGCCGCCACGGACTAGGGCATTGTGGCCAATGACGCAGTTTGGGCCGATGTAAGCAGGGCCGTATACCACAGCCCCAGTCTGGACACGCGCGCCCTCACTGATGAAGATCGGGCCTTTGCTCCAGTCATATCTGACGCCATCAGAAGGGAGTTCGCAAGCCCCGCGACAATTCTCGCTGATATATACACAGAGCGCCTCTAACCACTCCCAGGGATAGGCACTAGCATCGACGAGACCGGAGAGGACGTTCAAGCCATGGAGGTCAAAGAGCGAATCCAACATCAAACACCTCGTTTCACGATGTAGACGATGGCACTTAGCCAGAAAACACCCTGACGGTCAACCGGCTATTCCTCTTTCGCCGTCTTAAGCTCCTGACCGAGCGCATCTATCTTATCTTGGAATACGAACCAATCAGCTTCGCGGCTTATGAGTTCGGCGTCGATTTCTTTGAGGCGCTTCGCCTTGTCGACATTGACGACCGTTGGGTTGGCGATGAAATAGGCGAGGATGCCGTCTTTCTCTTTGGTGAGTTCCGTGAGCTCGTCTTCGAGACGCTTGAGTGCGCGTTTCTCTTTTTGGATATCTTGATAAATATCGGTCTTGGTCCGGGAATAGGGGACTTGGCCTTGGATGAACGGCTCGTCGTCCGTAGGTGGGATGAACTTCTCGTGGGTCTTGAGCTCGTAGACGTAGATGTCGTAGGGATACGGATAGCGGGTAGCATGACCGTCCTTGATCTCGAGGATATCGGTGGCGATTTGGGACGCGAAGGTCCGGCTGTGGCTCACGAAGATGACCGTGCCCGGGAATTCGGAAAGGGCTTCGCCAAGAGCCTCGACCGTATCGAAGTCGAGGTGGTTGGTCGGTTCGTCGATGAGGAGCACGTCGTATTTGCCGAGACAGATGGAAGCCAGGCACAGACGCGCTTTCTCGCCGCCGGAGAGCACGGAGATTGGTTTGTCGAGATCGTCCTGATTGAACAGGAAGTTGCTGGCCATGCGCAGAAGATCCTCGGGGAGTGCGGATGGGGCGATGTAGGAAAGGTAGTTCCCGGCCGTGCCTTCGGTGGGAAGCATCTGCGGTATATGCTGGGCGTAGTAGGCGACGCGTAGGTTGTGGCCCCATTTGAAGCGGCCATCGAGGACAGGAAGCTCACCGGCCAGGGTTTTGAGCAGTGTGGATTTGCCTTGCCCGTTCTCACCTAGCACGGCCAAGTGCTCTCCGCGATTGAGCTCGAAATCGACGTGCGAGAGGATAGGCTTGCCCTCCACGTATCCGACGCCCAAATCATGACATTCAAGCGCCACGGCTTTGCGCTGTTCAGCACAGGGGATGTTGATGCGCACCGTGCGCAGGGAATGTTTTATTTCGATAGTTTTTAGCTTCTCGAGCTGTTTCAGCTTTGACTGTGCCTGGGTCGCTTTAGAGGCTTTATAGCGGAAACGATCCACGAATTCCTGGAGATGGCGCTGTTGGGCTTGGATTTTTTTGTTGTGGCGCCGCGTCTCTTCGAGTTTGACCGCTTTGTGGCCGAAGTACGATTCGATATCGCCGGGGTAGAGCGTCAGCTTCTGGTGTTCAAGCTCCAAAGTATGGGTACAGACGTTTTTGAGGAATTCACGGTCATGGGAGACGAGAAGGAGAGCGCCGCGATATTGGCGCAGAGCTTCTTCGAGCAAGAGAACGGTCTGCAGGTCGAGATAGTTAGTGGGTTCGTCCAGGAGCAGAAGATTCGGATCTTTGACCAGGAGGCTCGTGAGACGGACGCGCATCTGATAGCCGCCGGAGAGGGAAAGGAAGGGCATCTCGAGCTTATCGTTCTTGAGCTCGAACATAGCGGCCATCTTGGCGCATTCCCAGGGTTCGCGGCCGGAGGTGCGGATAAGGTACTCCATGACCGTCTCGCCCGCAGGGAAGATTTCTTGCTGTTCCAGATAGCCGAGGCGGGTATGCGGATAGATGGTTACTTCGCCGGTGTCAGGTGATTCCTGTCCAAGGACGATGCGGAGAAGGGTCGTCTTGCCCGAGCCGTTGGCGCCGATGAGTCCGATTTTCTGCCCCTCGGTGACCGAAACCGAAGCCCCGTCCAACAGCAAACGCGTGCCGAAGGATTTGGTGATGGACTGGAGCTGGAGCACGGTCGAGGCCATGCGCCGGATTATGGCACACCCCAACCTCTTGCGCAAAACGGATTTTCGTGGTTTAATTAGCCACCTTTATGGCACTGGACCACGGCGACGTAATCATCCGTTTCAGCGGAGTCACATTCGGCTACGACGAGGAGAATCCCATCCTGGATGAGGCGGATTTTTCGGTACGCGAAAACTCTAAAATCACGCTCATGGGCCAGAACGGTGCAGGGAAGAGCACGATTTTCAAGCTCCTGACCGGCATACTCAAGCCCTCGGAAGGCGGAATCCATATCCGGGCCGGAGCGACGATCGCGACATCCTTGCAGGTCGTGCCGCGCGACAGGATGGACGACACGGTGCTGGATTTCTTTGTCCACGCTTTGGGCGAGAAACCGTACGACATCAACAAACGCATCGCGGATGCACTCGAGACCGTGAACATGCCGGCGCCGTTAGACAAGAAAATCCGCGACTTCTCGGGCGGCCAACAGGCACGTCTACTCCTGGCTTATGCTCTGATCCAGAACCCGGACATCTTACTGCTCGACGAACCGACCAATAACTTGGACCAACAGGGCATAGAGCATCTGACCGGTTTTTTGATGATGTATCCCAAGACCGTGCTGGTCATCTCGCATGACGCGGACTTTTTGAATGCGTTCACCGAGGGAGTCCTGCATTTGGATGTATTCACGGGCAAGGTGGAACAATACGTGGGCAACTATTTCAACGTGGTGGAGGAGATTGCGGCTCGGTTGGAACGCGAGAGGATGAAGAACGCGCGGCTGCTGAAAGACATCCAGGACCGCAAAGATAAGATAAACTTCTTTTCGAACAAAGGAGGTAAAATGCGGCGCTTGGCCAGCAAACTTCGCGACCAGGTGGAAGTGGCGGAGGAGGAGATGGTGGATGTGCGGCGCGACGACAAGACCATCCGTGATTTCACGATTCCCGCCCAAGAGTTCCCGGACGTGATGGTGAAGATCTCTTCGGTCCGCGTGATCAAGAACCATGAACCGCACCAGGCTGAAGTGGATATCGCGTTGCGTCGAGGCTATCGGCTGCTCATCGCCGGACCGAACGGGATCGGGAAGAGTACGCTTTTGAGGACCTTGGCCGGAGGCAAGGACCCGAACGCGACCATCAACCCGGAAGTCAAAGTGGGTTATTATGCCCAGGACTTCTCTGGTCTGGATTTCGACCAGACACCATACGAAGCTCTGGATGCGGTGATGGAGCTCAAGTCCAACGAGAGACTACGCGCAGTGGCGTCAGAGTTCCTGCTGACTTCGGATCTGCTGAAGAACAAAATCGGCTCGCTCTCGGAAGGGCAAAAAGGACTTTTGTGCTATGCCAGATTCGTATTACAGAAACCAGGACTGCTTATCCTCGACGAACCGACCAACCACATCAACTTTCGCCATTTGCCGGTCATCGCCAAAGCCATCCAAGACTATAAGGGCGCACTCATCATGGTCAGCCACATCCCGGATTTCGTGAGCCAAATCAAATTCGACGAGACGCTGGATTTAGGGACGCTGAAAACGAGCTGAAAGCCGTCAGACGGCTTGACCCTTGGTCTCCAGACCAATAAACTAAAGAAAAAATATGAATACTTCGATCAAGGCTATTTTGATATCAGGAATTTTTATATCACTATTTGGAGCTGGTTGCGGAAATTCGACAACGCAAACAACGGATGGCGGTAAAACAGTCGAAAGTGCCGTGGTCGGTAAAGCTTATGATCCCTGCGCCCTGCTGACTGTGGATGACGTTAAGGCTTTTTATCCGAACGAAACAATCACGGTCAAGGACGACAAGAGCAATATACCGAATCCGGTCGGACAGCGCATCTGCTTCTTCGATATCGGCGATGACATGAAGTTCGTCCAACTTTCGATTATCGCGACGGCTGACATGTCGGCAACGGTCCGGAGCGGCGGCTTGTCTGCCGAAAAGATGTATTACGACGAAAAACAGCTGTTAGAAGGAACTGAACCGGTCACGGGTCTTGGCGACGAAGCCTATTACGGCGGCAGCGGGTTGGGACTAGGCAAAGGAACTCACGTTTTGGTAAAAAACAAAGGAGTCCAATTCGGCATCGATATCGGGCTTGGTTTCGGCAATACGGATAAACAAAAGCACCTCGATATCGAGAGTGCTTTGGCCAAGAAAGTCTTGGAGAGGCTATAAAGCTAGACAGGCAGTTCGATGACTTCTTCTTGCAGGTTGAACGGCTGACCTTCGATGACTTGGCAGAAGTCCAGGTGAAGCTTATTGCCCTCAAGCCTGGCTTTTGAGAGATACACCTCATCGTCGTCGTATTTTTCCCACATGCCTGGGTGGGTTTTCATGTATTCAGTGACAAAAGCTTCATGTTCGGGCGAGAGTTTGCCGGTGCCCGTGATGTACTCGCCGAGAAAACGGGCCGTGCACATGCTTTCATGCTGTTTCTGTTCCACGGAAATCTGTTCCGGGGACTTAGGCTGTTGCATTTCGGGGCTCGGCTGTTTGAACATTTCGCTCATATTAATAGATTAGTGAATAGAAACTGCGGATTCACCAGCAAGCCGTCCGGTCGCCCAGGCGGATTGGAGGTTGAAGCCTCCGGTGAAACCGTCGATATCCAGGATCTCCCCGGCCAGATATAAGCCGGGGCAGATTTTTGATTCCATGGTCGAAGGATCGACTTCTTTAAGATCCACGCCGCCGGCCGTGACGAACTCTTCGCCGGGCGAGCGGGATATGGTATGGAGCATAAACCCTTTCATGATTTGAGCCAAACGTTCAGCACCCTTTTTGTTGCATGCAGAGGCAGGGGATTCAGGATCGAGACCGGCAGACAGGCAGACGCGGAAAGCCAGGGATTTGGGCAGTAACGCGCCGATTACGTTGGTCAAGCTCTTTTTCGGATATTTATCCAAGTGGAACCAAACGCTTTCCAACACCTCGGGGAGTTTTCGGTCCGGGAAGAAATCAATAGAGACGGGGAGAGGGTCGTCTGACGATATCGGTTCGAAAGCGATAAGGGAGGAGAGAGCGAAGACAGCCGGTCCGCTGATGCCTTTGTGCGTGAAGATGAAGGGGCCAACAACCGAATGTCGTTCTGAACTTGCCGAAGGACCTTTTTTAGAAAGATCCTTCAACTCCGCTCCGCTTCGTTCAGGACGACAGGCCAACCCAGCTCTCTCGATGGAAACCCCAGCCAAGTCGGCGACCCATTTTTCGCGGGTGAACAAGGCGCTCAAACTCGGGGCGAGGGGCGTAAGCGAATGGCCAAGGGATTGGGCGAAGGCATAGCCATCACCGGTCGAGCCGGTTTGGCGATACGCCTGTCCGCCGGTCGTCAGGATAACCTTGTCGACGCTGAAGGGCTTACCCTCTTTAACCAAAATTTCGAAACCGTCGGGCTCTTTCTTGATTCCCATGACCTGGACCTTGAAACGGACGTTGATCTTTGGATCCCGAAAGATCTTCCCGAATACGCCCACCACATCTTTTCCGTCATTCGAGACGGGAAAGACGCGCAGGTCTTTTTCGACCTTAAGCGGCACGCCGTGCGACTCGAACCAGGCCCAGACCGATTCAGGAGAGAACCTGTGCATCGCTTTAGTCAGGAACTTTCCGCCGCGGGGATACTTGGTGAGCACAGTTTTGATGTCCTTGATCCCGGTCGTGAGGTTGCAACGGCCGCCGCCGGAGATGATGACTTTCTTACCCAAACCGTCATTCTTCTCAAGAATTATGATTTCAGCTTGCGGATCGGTCTCGTGGGCCGCGGCGGCAGCCATCGTGCCGGCTGCACCGCCTCCGATAATGGCGATTTTCATGTGACTTGGATTATCTTGTATTCGATTGAATTCCCATCCACTTCGACCGTCACCAACTCCCCAGCCTCATGGCCGAGGAGAGCAGAACCGAGAGGGGAATGGCGCGAAATCATGCCTCTGGACGGGTTGGATTCCTGGGAACCGACAATCTGGTACGTCCTCTCTTTGCCTTTAGAGGACAGTACGACCGTCGAACCGATCTGGATACGACCCGATGAATCAGAAGTATGTTCGATGATGATGGCGTTCTTGATCCGTTCCTTGATACTGAACACTCGGCCATCTATCCGTCCGAGTTTTGCCTTAGCATCTTGGTATTCTGCGTTTTCTGAAAGGTCTCCTTGTTCACGTGCAAACGCCAAATCTTCGACTACTTTAGGCCGTTGGAGCTTTTCTAGCTCATAAAGATCACGCTTCATCCTTTCGAGTTTATCGGCAGTGATGTAATGATCCTGCTCTTCGCGCTTCTGGAGCATCTGGGAACGGCGTTTGGGTACTTGCATAATCAGCTTTTATGCTACCTATGCTACCAGTTATCTAGCGCTTTAGCCATCCTGCTGAACTGGCCAAGTTATTGCCTACATTTCAGGCAAGGAGTAATCTGTGCACGTGCCCTATTCTTTATTATTTCGTTATGAAAGCAGCAAAATTATGTTCCTGCTGCAAAATGCTGTTTACGGATGAGAACAAGTGCCCATGCGACCCCAGCAAATGCGAATGCTGCTGCGATTGCCGGAAGGGGATGAAAGAAAGCAAACAGGTCTTCAATACAGCAAAGAAAACAAAGTGAGATGAACGCTAACCGAGTTTGCCCTGGGTCAGGGCTTAGTCTATAATTGGCCAATCAATCTTCATTCCATGAACATGAGAACATACCTTGTCCCCGCGACTTTAGCCATGTCAGCCCTTATGCTTTTCGGTGCTGGGTGCGGAAAAAGCAATCAGGCACAAACGGCAGCAGGCCAACCTGAAGAGAAGAAAGGTATTTTTTCGTCCATCAAAGATGCTTTCAACAACTCGATAACCTTACGCTGCGACTACCTTGACGAAGCCGGCAATACTACCGTGACTTACATCAAGAACAAGAAAATCTTCCTCGAAGAGGACCTTAAGACGGGTGGCGAGACAGGCTTGGAGGTACAGAAGGTCAAAGGCATCATCACGGACGACAAGATGTACATGTGGAGCGATGCGTCGGACAAGGGTTTGATCATCGACCTCAAACAACCCAAGGACGGGAATGCGCCAAAAATGGGGGATAAGGAAATCCATTCGACGGATGACGTAATCAGCAAACTGGAGGAAAAGAAGGAGCGCTGCAAGCCTGCGACAATCGAGGATTCTAAGTTCGAATTGCCGACAAACGTCCAATTCCTGGGCTTATAACCAACAGTTATGCCGGCTTCGGAGATAAGCTTGGATAAAGCCAAAAACGACAAGCTTTTCTATTTCGTTGCCAACGTCGTGGTTTACCGGGAAAGCGACAGGCGGTGCTTACTCTTGAAGC
The DNA here is from genome assembly GCA_016222815.1 of Candidatus Uhrbacteria bacterium. Taxonomy (GTDB): domain Bacteria; phylum Patescibacteriota; class Patescibacteriia; order 2-12-FULL-60-25; family 2-12-FULL-60-25; genus CAIKNB01. Next base: position 301,931 of record JACRQE010000003.1, on the reverse strand, counting down.
GGAGCGAAACGGAAAAGGTCCATCCGGGGAAATATGCCGTTCCGGGAGGGAAGTTGGAATGGAAAGACCTGGACATCAGCCATCCGACACGGATGAACGGCGACGTCATCGACTTCGAGGACGCATTGGAGGATTTGCTCAAGCGCGAAACACGCGAGGAGGCAGGGATCGAAATATGCGGACCATACGCCTACATCAACAGCGTGGCGTACATCCGACCAGACGGGATCCCTGTGGTCATGGTCAAACTAGCGGCGCGCTATCTGTCCGGAGAGGTAAAGCTGGAAAGCGGTTCTTTTTCCGGTTCCATCTGGGCAAATGCAGATGAAGCAATAAGTCTGCCCTGCATATCGGGCATACCGGATGAAATCAAAAAGACAATGGAGCTGATGGGATAGATACGCTATAATCCTAACAATTATATGAAAATAACTATTTCGGCTTTGATTGCCCTAAGTTCAACATTCTGTCTGACTGCCGCCGGTTGCGCCAAGACTCCGCCTGCAGCACCCCAAGCGACGTCAAGCGAAGTAACGCAATCCGTGACGGTCGTGAACCCCACGGCCACGCCGACGCAGCCCGAAGCCCAGAAAGAGGTTGCCTCTCCAACCGTTAAACCGGCTGCACCAAAAAAGACAGCAACGGCCCCGGCACCGACCGCCAAACCGACGACGCAGCAGGAACAAATCGCCAACCAGTTAGCGCCGGCAACCAGCTATGTCACGATCAAAGACGGAGCGTTCTCGCCACAGGTCATAACAGTCAAAGCCGGCGGAACAGTAGTCTGGACGAACAAGGACACCGTGGTTCATACAACCAAATCAGATGGGACGTTGCTCTGGGATTCAGGCTCGATCCAGCCGGGCGGCAGCTATCGCCATGTATTCAAAGCAGTCGGTACCTACCCCTACTCATGCGGCAGCCACCCGAACATGCACGGAACGGTGTACGTGTACTGAAACGATCAGAACCAAATCCCTCGCCATTAACCGCGAGGGATTTTTGTTTCACGAAACAAAAGACACCATGGATTAATTTTGATATAATCAAGACATGAAGCGGAAAGTCCGGACAGCGGCCAAAAAGAATAAGACGCCTCCGGTAACACACGCCGACAGGCTTGAACAATTGCGCATCATGGTCTGGGCGGCTTTGACTATGACAAGCTTCATGGTGGCCTATATCGCCAGCCAGTTAATGGGCGCAATCTCCATCCTACCCTTCGTCTTCGGCGGAACGGCGATGATAATAGTCATGCTATTTGAGGCTTTTTTACGGGGAAGAATCTGGATATTCGAGCCTGGTTTCCGGGAAACATTCGGTAAGCCCGACATTTCTTATAGGGTACTGATTTTTTGCGGAATCTGTTTATTGCTCCTCGAGTCATACGTACTGATGAGTTCGTATGCCTCCTGGAACTAAAAAAAACCGCCCATCTTTCTAAACGGAAACGAATAGACCAGCTCTGTTCTATTTGATTACCGGCCGAGGGACGTTCTTGGCTGAAGATGGAATCTCGGGTTCAGCTACAGGCTGGGTCAGGGGAGTGGCCGTGATGCGCTTTTCAGCGTCGGCTGATGCAGTCGTCGGCGGCGCTGGCGACGGCGCCGGTCCGGTTTCAGGCGTTTTGGCGCAGCCAGTGCCCAGAAGGACGGCGACAAGCGCCAGACTGAAGAGATGAACTCTCATAGATGCGAGGAGTATATCATGCTAAAATCCCTCCGGATATGAAAGTAACATTTTGCGGTGCGGCGCGTGAAGTCACCGGATCCTGCCATCTGGTCCAAACCGATAATTCGCGCGTCCTTTTAGACTGCGGCATGTTCCAGGGTTCGGCCTTTGCGGATGCCAAAAATTTCCGCGACTTTTGTTTCGATCCAAAATCAATCGACGTCGTAGTCGTAACCCACGCCCACCTGGATCATATAGGACGCTTACCCAAACTCGTGAAGGAGGGTTTCAAGGGTAAGATTTATATGACTCCGCCTACGGCAAAACTCGCCAAACTCGTCCTGGAAGATGCCGAACAGGTGATGGAAGACGAGTACCGACGGAATTTCAGGCCGAAACTGTTCGAGAGGGAAGACGTGGACAGGACTGTGGCCAAAATCGTACTTGCCGATTATTCAAGGCGCGTAAAGCTGGACGGCCTATCTTTCAGGTATCGGGACGCAGGGCACATCCTCGGCAGCGCGTTCATCGAAATGGACGAGGCCGACGGTCCGCGCATCGCGTTCAGCGGCGATTTAGGCAATGTACCGGACCAAATCCTTAAGCCCACTGCGCAGTTGGCAGGACAAGATGTTTTGATCGTCGAGTCAACCTACGGCAACCGCCTCCACGAAAAGATGGAAACGCGCGAAATCGAGCTCCGCAAATGCATCACCGAAACGCTTAAACAAAATGGAGTACTCCTTATTCCAGCATTCGCTATCGAAAGGACACAATTATTACTCTTTGAGTTGAACCACTTGGTCGAGAACCGTCTGATACCCCCAGTGGACATATACCTGGACAGCCCACTGGCGATAAAAGCTTCGGCAGTCATGCAAGAATTCCCAGAGGACTATAACAAAACGGCACTGCGTCAGGTAGCTGGAGGGGACGATTTGTTTGTTTTCCCAGGACTGCATAAAACCCTGTCGCGCGATGATTCAAAAATCATCAATGAAGCTCCCCGGCCAAAGGTCATAATCGCCGGATCCGGCATGATGAACGGCGGAAGGATACTCCACCATCTGATCAGATACCTTAGCGATAAGCGATCGACCGTTCTGATTATCGGCTACCAGGCCGACGGCACTCTGGGGCGACGCCTGTATGAAGGGGATAAACGGGTCGAAGTCCTGGGCGAAAGGGTTGAGGTCAAAGCAAAAATCAAAGCCATAGGTTCTTACAGCGCCCATGCCGACCAAAGACAAATAATGGACTGGATAAAATCGGCAGAAAAGCTGCCAAGTTCGGTCTACTGCGTCCATGGCGACGAGGGTGCAGCGGTGGCATTGGCGACACGGCTGAAAGAAGATCTGAAGATTCCGGCCGAGGCGCCAAAATTCGACGAAACGATCGAGATTTAATCTGAACTATGTCCTGGCTAATTTACGCAATCATCGGCCATCTGGCCAACGGAATCGCGTTCGCGATCGATAAGGCCCTGCTAAAAACAGCCTTCTCGCGCAGTGCGACGTATGCCGGCCTGGTAGGCATCCTTTCATGCGTGGTTATTTTCGCCATGCCGTTCGTTTCTTACTGGCCGCAAGGCTGGGGAGGATGGACTTTGGCGTTCATAAGCGGCAGTACTTTCATTCTGGCACTATGGGCGTTCTTCGCAGCGCTTGCCAGAGCGGAGGCCAGCCGTGTGGTCCCTATCGTCGGATCCCTTATCCCGATTTTCACCCTGGCCGGTGCTTTCGCGTTTTTGGCCGAACGACTCGCTGACCGGAATTTCGTAGGTTTCGGCCTGCTGATCGTGGCGACTATCCTGTTATCAAGCAGCGGTAAAATCCACAGGCCAAGTCACCAGACCATTTGGTTAGCCGTGATGTCCGCGCTCCTGTTCGCAGTTTCATCGGTGACAGGGAAGGCCATTTATGACCAGGTTGGATTCTTGGGAGGGTTCATCGCAACCCGTTTGGCGGCGGCTTCGACAGCGCTACTCCTGCTGGTCGTGATCGACAGAGCGGCGGGACGTGAAGCCATGTCCATGATCAGACCCGAACAACGGACCGCTACGTCCAAGCACAAACAACCTGGTAAGATCGCCGTGCTCCTGGCGCTCGTGGGACAGTCTTTAGGCGCCGTCGGATTTGTCTTGGTACAGCTGGCGATTTCGCGCGGCAGTGCGTCACTGGTCAATGCGCTCCAGGCCATCCAATACGCGCTTCTGGTGGTCATCGCACTGCTGCTCCGCGACAAAGCCAAACAGATCCTGGGGGAGGATTTGAGCCGCAAGACGCTTGCCGTGAAGGCCGTGGCGTTGGCTCTGACCGCTGTCGGGATGTATCTACTCGTATGACCCTAACCGCCCTGCTCAAGTTTATGCTGGCTCTTCTCGGTTTGTTTGCGGCGTTCATTTTGGCATTCCTTTTCGTAGGTTGGCCGACAAAGACAAAAAACGTGACCTACGGAATGACGTTCAGCCGACCGTATGCCGAAGAGTTAGGGCTTGATCCGGATGCGACGCTAGCTACAGCGTTGGATGATGTCGGTATCCGACGTTTCAGGCTTGCTGCGTATTGGAAGTTGTTGGAGCCAAACAAAGGGGGGTGGGATTTCAGGGATTTGGATAATGACATCAGGGCAGTGGGATCGCGCGGAGGCAAAGTCGTTTTGGCGGTCGGGGAGAAGCTGCCGCGATGGCCCGAGTGCTGGGGACCGGATTGGTGGAAGAAAATGCCGCGCGAGGAACAGAGACAGAATACCTTGCGATACATCGAGACGGTCGTGACCCGCTACCGAGATAACCCGGCCATCCTGGCCTGGCAGGTGGAGAACGAACCGCACTTCAGTTACGGGGATTGCCCCGCTCCGGACTACCTTTTCATACGACGCGAGACCGAGTTCGTGCGCGGCCTGGATCCGACACGCCCGGTCTACACCACGGATTCGGGCGAGCTGTCGCTTTGGATGACGCTCGGCGTATTCGTGGACCGGTTGGGCATAAGCGTTTACCGAGTCGTACGCAACCCGGTACTGGGAAACATCAATTTCCGCTATTGGTTCGTGCCCCCCTACTTATACATGAGGAAGGCGATGCTGTTGCGGCCTTTGGGAGTCAAGGATCTGTACGTCAGCGAGTTCCAGATGGAACCGTGGAGCAACAAAGCGCTGCAGGATACGCCCATCAAAGACCAGCTGACGAGCATGGACGCCACGCAGATGCGTAAGAATTTCTCGTTCGCGGAGCGCATGGGTTTGGATGCCGTGGATTTCTGGGGAATAGAGTGGTGGGTTTGGATGAAAGAGAAACAGGGCCATCCGGAGTTCATCGAAGCGGCGAAGGAATTCTGGAAGAGCCGCATAAAATAGAGATAAAATATAGTTCCTGAGTTTATCGAAGGACTGCCAGCGGAATGAATTCGGGTACCCTTCGACAGACTCAGAGTTTGCTTTTAGGCCATACAACGACAATCAACACTGTCGCCTTTGACTAATTTCGAAATTTGCTGTAAACTCAGCCGACTGTATGGAACTCCGCAATATCGCCATCATCGCGCACGTCGACCACGGGAAAACCACGTTGGTTGACTCTCTTTTGAAGCAATCCGAAACTTTCCGGGAAAAGGGGCTGGAAGGCGAGACGATCATGGACTCCAACCCACTCGAACGCGAGCGGGGAATTACGATTCTGTCCAAAAATGCAGCTGTGATTTACGGCGGCGTGAAGATCAACATCGTGGACACCCCGGGTCACGCTGACTTCGGCGGCGAAGTGGAGCGCATCATGAACCTGGTGGACGGCTGCCTGTTGCTGGTGGACGCCAAGGAGGGGCCCATGCCGCAGACAAGATTTGTGCTCAAAAAGGCGCTCGAGGCCGGGCATCGAATAATTTTGGTAATCAATAAGATAGACAAGCCGGATGCCAGACCGGACTGGGTGTTGAACCAGACTTTTGATCTGTTCGTGGCCTTGGGAGCTTCGGACGAGCAGACCGACTTCCCGGTCATCTACGCTTCGGCTAAACAGGCCAAAGCCGGTTGGGAACCGAATCTTGGGGTCATGACCGACATCAAGCCGCTTTTCCAGACAATCATCGAAGAGATTCCCGCACCTTCGGCTGACCCGAACGGTTCGTTGCAGGTTTCGGTAGCCAACGTTTCTTACGACAACTACAAAGGGAAAATGGGCATCGGCCGCGTACGGCGCGGCGTGTTCAAACCCGGCAACGTGGCTTGGATTAACCGCGACGGTAAAGTCGCACCGGCCAAAGTCACGAGCGTCATGATATTCGACGGCATGGGCCGCATCGAAGTCACGGAGGCTCCGGCGGGTGAAATCGTCGCGTTCGCAGGCATCGAAGGCGTCAACATCGGCGAGACGCTGGCGGATCCGGCCAACCCGGAAGCATTACCTGTTCTGAAGATCGAGGAACCGACGGTCAAGATGACCTTTGCGGTGAACACCTCGCCGCTGGGCGGGCAGGAAGGCCAGTACACGACATCCCGGAACATCAAGGACCGTTTGGACCGTGAGCTCCAGAACGACGTGGCCCTGCGCGTAGAAACCGACTCCCAAACCGAGGGTTTCATCGTGTCCGGAAGAGGGGAGTTGCACCTGGCGATTTTGATCGAAAAGATGCGCCGCGAGGGTTACGAACTCCAGGTCTCGCGTCCGCAAGTCATCTACAAAACAATCAACGGAGAGAAGCAGGAACCGTTCGAGGAAGTTTCGATTGAGGTACCGGAGAACATGGCCGGGACAGTCATCGAGAAGCTCGGCAAACGCAAAGGCGAGCTTAAGGACATGAAGGCGGACAACGGCGTCTCATTCATGGAGTTCGTGATTCCGACGCGCGGCCTGATCGGTTACCGCAACGAATTCATGATGGACACGCGCGGCCAGGGCATCCTGAACACGCTGTTCATCGGCTACCGTCCGTACTGCGGCGATTTGGGCAACATCGGACACGGCTCGCTTATCGCGCATGAGAGCGGAGAATCCAATTCCTACGGCATGAAGATGGCGCAGGAAAGGGGACAACTGTTCATCAACCCGGGAATCATGATTTACGAAGGGCAAGTGATCGGCCAGAACGCCAAACCTGAAGATTTGGTGGTCAACCTCTGCAAAGAAAAACGCCTGTCCAACATGCGCTCCAAAGGCGATGGCGTGGCTTTGGCGCTGGATGTGCCGCGCATCATGGGGCTGGAAGATGCCTTGGAATACATCGGCGACGACGAATTGGTGGAGGTCACCCCGAAAAATATCCGTATCCGCAAAACTCTTCTGAAGGATTACGAACGCAGAAGGGCTGCGGGACAAGGGTAAGAAATATTCGCGACAATTTGAAAACCGCCGGCAATCGATCCCAGGACGGGAGATTGCCGGCGGTTTTGAGATTCAGGCGACTTGCAGCCGTGCCTGGAGGCTGGAAACGAGGCGATCGTTGGCAGAGATGTTGGCTCGCAGACCCACGAGCAGGACACGCAGCTGCGGTGAATCGTGGAGGATCCTCTGCTGGTCACACAGGCAGACGTCGCCAGGCTTGACCAAGTGAATATCGCGCCGCGCCAGGATGTAAATCGTATGCTGGTCGGGTGACTTGGCTTCGAGCTCGAGCACCTGGCTCTTGGGGTTGCGCGCAATCTCGAAACTCAAGCGATAGCACGCATCGTTCGCCGCGTTCTGGATGAACGCTTGGACTTCGGCGATCCGTCGCTCGAGGTCGTAACGGCGCTGTCCGGCCTCGGCAGCCTTGAGCAGGGCATCGCGGCAAACCGCTGCTGCCAGCTGTCGCTGACGTGCGGCTTCAGCCTCTGCGCGCTTCTGCTTCCGCTCCGATTCGCGCACCTGCCGTTTCTGTTCCGCGAGAGCGACGAGTGAGGCTACGTCAGGCGTGGATTCGAGGAGCTTGCGCGCCCGGTCCAACCAGACAGAAATGCGCTCGTCGAGATTCGGCTTACTCGCAGACTGGAGAACCGAGAGTTCGTCCAGCGCCTCGCCTTGGGCCGCTTCCATCCTGGCCTGGATATCGGTCAGGACATCGGAGGCGGAGGCGAGCTGGGTATCGAGCTCGCGAGCCAGCATGAGCCAGATCTCGAGATCCTCCGCAGTCGCCGGCAGGATGCCGTAGACCAACCGCCGCTCATCGTCCGCCAGCACTTTCCAGGCTGTTGCGGCGATTAAGCAGTGGCGCAGATCTTCGGCTTGGAGCCGGAGCAGCATCCAGGCGTCGTCGGCCGGCGGCATGTCCGGAAGTTCGCCGAGCTCGATACCTTTGGCCTTGGCGTCGCTGATGAGCAGGGGAGCATGGTTTCGGAATCCGGCCATGTTCAGCTTTACTCGTTCAGCCCGTTGGCCGGGAATCGACTCGCGGGCCAACTCACCCAACCGACGTTCCGCGCGATCGTGGAAGTACGGCGGCAAGCCGTAGCCCATCAGACGCTGTTTGGCTTCGGCGAACCAGAGGTCGAACGCCGCGGCTGTGGGGAGGATGGCGCGGAGCCTTTCCTCACCTGCCTTGAGCGCACGCTGGCGGCGCCACTCGAGCAGCTGCTCCTGCCAGTTCTCTACAGCCTCGGACTTGTCGCTCCCGGTCATCTGCTGGAGGAAGGGGAGAGTTTGGAGGATGCAACTCTGGCCGATGCAAACTTCCTTCTCATCTCCAGGGCGCTTCAGGACGAAACTACCCAGGGTGACGTGATGGCCGCAGGCGCAGTGGCCCGGGCCTTCCGCAGTGCCGATGATGCGCCAAGCGGCGATATCGGGAGCCAACGCCCGGAAGATGTTCTCCACGTGGCGGTTGAGCCCCAAATTCAGCTTCGACATTCAATACCTGCCTTTCTTTTGGTTGGAAGGAACGCCGTTTGACGGCGTGGTTTTACACTCCGTAAACATAAAAAGATAACACAAAACCTTACTTTTGTCAATGGATAAACGCTGATTATGTACTGAAATTTTACGTAAATTTAGCAAAAATAATTTGGCTTAAGTAAGCGATTTTTGTGTTAGCCTTATCCTTGACAAAATGCTTATTTTGTGTTATTCTGGTTAGTTAAATCGCTCATTGTATCTAAACCGCTGTCGTCCTGAGTGGGATCGAAGGACCTTAAAAAGGTCTTTCGACAAGCTCAAGATGACGCAAATTCAAGGAGGTCCCATGCCTGCTCCCCGTCGTCCCGGTCTGGTAGCCCGTCCCGTCCCAGCAGCACCCGCGGCTCCTGCGGCTCCTGCAACCCCCGCCGCTCCTGCTGCTGCGCCTACCCCGACTCCTGCCGCTCCGACGGCCGCAATGGCTCGGATCCCGGTGGTCCTAACGGCCACCTACATCAGGAAGGGCTCGGAGCTCGAGCCGCCGATCTACAAGACGCTCGGCAAGGGCGGCGTACTGCTCGGCGGTGCGATCCTGCTCTTCGGCGGAGTTCTCCTCGCGGTTCTGCTCACGACATGGGTCTGCCTCATCGGAGCCCATGAGCTCCTCATGTCGCTGGGCTAGCCACCTTCTCCACGGGACAGCGTTCTGCTGTCCCGATTCCCCTGGAACGCCTGGATGAAAATCCGGACGCTCCAGCCGGAATTCGCCGGTGTCAGTCGTACATTCTAGCCAAACGAGGTTCCCCGGTTCAACCGGGGAATGACAAAACTAATGTCGTCCCACGGCAAGACCGGGGGACCTTACAAATCGAACCTAGGAGGTTCCATGTCACGAAGAGGTAACAGCGGTTCATCGGGTTCGTCTGGGAAGGGCTCCTCCGGCAAAGGAGCACCACTGGGCGGCCCAGAGATTAGCATCAGCTCAGCGACCACGGTCGCCATCCCGCCCGGTGTAGAGATCTGGTACGACCCGGGTGAACTCCCGCCTCCGGCCTTCGGTCGGAGAGCGGCGACGAATCTGGTCCAGGGCGGTCTCGGAGGCATCGGCCTCGGGATCCTCTGGGTCACCATCGTGGGCGGAGTCTTCTTCTTCGTCCTCCTGGCCATGTACCTCGGAATCATCGGGGTGCTCTGGGGCCTGTGCGCAATCGTCGGCGCATAACATAAGGCGAGGCAACCTCGCCCCTACAAAACCGGGAACGTCATCCTCGACGTTCCCTCTCCCCTTGGGAACCCGAGCAATTTCGCTCGGAACTCCAAGCCGGAGGAAGATAAATGTATCTGTTTATCGGAATCGTAGCAGTAACTGCGCTGATTTCACTCGGCGCGCGGGCGATGTACCACCTCAGCGCTTAGCCAGGGCGAGGCAATCTCGCCCCTACAAAACCGGGAACGTCATCCTCGACGTTCCCTCTCCCCTTGGGAGTTCGAGGCAATCACGCTTCGAAGCTCCAAGCCGGAGGCCATAGATGCACGTTTTCATATATCGATTCAGACAAGGCGTCCTAAGATATGACATCATCGTGTTGGCTGATTCGCAGGAGCAAGCAGAAAAGCTCATGCGCGAACGGGGCGTCGACGCGGATTACATCAAGACGGTCGAGCCGGAACGACGGCCGATTGCGCCCGGCGTCATCTACACGAGCTGACCCCCTCCACCGAGCCAGCATCTCACCGGGACCGAATCCTTCGGTCCCTTCTCCCCTCGAGTCTCCGAAACGCTTCGGATGTTCAAGGGGAGGAAACCCGTCGAACGGGTCTACAACAAAAACAAGAATAAAAAAATAGACGCCCCACCAGGAATGGTGGGGCGTTTTTTCATCTGGAAGTGCGGCGACGGCTGGTGGGCACGTCATCCAGCGGAAAGAGCTCAGCGCGAAGCCGTGTCGCCGAAACGGGTTCAGCCGGTATTGCCTGGGATTCGCCCCAGAGTTCGGCCACCCGTTTGCGCAGACTATCGTCGCTAACGGTTTGAGGCGTTAAAATCACATATCGTTCTGCCCCGTCGGCAGGCTGTTCGATAGGGGACCAAACCCTGACCGGTTCGCTCCTGGAATCCATTCCATCAAGATGATCGAATGTCCCCAAGCGCGCGGCATTGGCGAAGAAGAACGGATCCTCATCCGGATCGACATAAATCACCCAGAGCGCCAGTTTTAGGTTGACGAACACCTGGCACAGGCGCCTGCGGACGTTGGTGACCACGAGTCCGAGAGGGTTGGTCCGCGTCAGGACGACGAACGGCGGCACTTGGCCGCTCACGATTTCATCGAACCGGACGATATAGCGGATGAACTGTTCTTGGGACGACCAGGGGCCGTCCAAAAAACGCAGGATGTCTGCGCCGCAATGCAGGAGCAAAGCGGAACAAAGGTCGCGGTTCTTGGGTGTGACGGGCTGTCCGCTAGGGAACAGCGCCATATGCTGTGTCCCGATGGCACTACCTCCTTATCGCAGGAAACGGAGAAAAGAGCCGGATAACCTTAATGAAAAATGCGGAAAAACGCAAGCCGAAGATATACCCCTTACGCGTTCGGTTTCCGTATGTTAAAGTCGCACTCGACTTAATATTTCGAATCCATAATCCACAAACATGCGCCGCGAAGTCGTCCTTGACATCGAAACCCAAAACACGTTCCAGGACGTAGGAGCATATAATCCGACGCTTCTGCAGATTTCGCTTGTCGGATGCTACTTCTACGAAACGGATACTTTCGAATCGTTCCTGGAAGCTGATTTGCCAAAACTTTGGCCGCGGCTGGAACGGGCTGACCGGGTGATCGGCTACAACCTGTTCGGATTCGACTATCCCTGCATGCAGTCGTATTATACTGGCGACCTGAAACGCATCCCGACCGTGGACATCATGCTGGAGATCGAGAAGCGCATCGGACACCGGGTCAAGCTGGATGACGTGGCGCACGCGACGCTCGGGGTGGGGAAGAGCGGGCATGGGTTAATGGCCGTGGAATTCTGGAAGAAAGGGGAGATCGACAAGCTCCGCGAGTACTGCCTACAGGACGTCAGGGTTACGCGGGACGTGTACGAGCATGCCCTGACCAACTCGTGTGTCTATTTCTTTGACCGACTAGGCCAAAAACAACAAGTACCGATGCCGATTCTGCCGCCAGAAACTAAACAAGCCACACCCCTTAACTTATCGCTTGGACTATAAGAGTTATCCCCAAACAGTTTAGACCTGCGACCACTATATCTTGTGGTATAATCCGAAAGCGACCACAAAATGTAGTGGTTGCACGGTCTAACGGAACAACTTAGGTCGAGCACGCACTCACCTGACCTCTCGGTCGGGTAAAGCCTGGGATTCCGAGTCCGCGCAAGAAAGAAAACAAATTTTTCCTAATTTTTGAAACCCTATGGCTACCAATGAGTCCGCTGTTTTAGGTGCGTCCCAAGAAAAGGACGCAGAGGGATTGGCACAGGCCGCGGTCGACGCGGTGTGGGCGCACGTCACGACAGTCAAGAAGATCCGTAGACGCGACGGCAGGGTTGATGACTTCAATCCCGACAAATTAGCGCGCTCGGTCAAGGCAGCCTGCAAAGCGGCCGGCGTCGAGCAGGAACAGACGGTCAAACGCCTGATTGACAGCATCCTCTCTAGGCTCAAGCGCCAGTTCGACGGCCACACCATCCCGAGTACGGACAATCTGCGCGAAATCGCAGGATTGGCGTTCATCGACCACAACCTACTGCATGCCGCGAAGCGCTATCTGGGATATCGGTCCGAGGCCAAAACCGCGGAAGGAGAACCGAAATACGGCAACGGCCTGACGGTCGATCGTTTCTATACCAAAGCAGGCGTGCATCCATACGACGAGATCGAGTGGGAGGTTCGCGACGCTTCGATAACCAACGAGAAAGGCAAGGTCATCTTCGAGCAGAAAAAAGTCGAGATGCCGAAGAGCTACAGCCAGACCGCGACCAACATCATCGTCTCAAAATATTTCCGCGGCCGCTTAGGGACGCCGGAACGCGAGGTTTCGATGCGGCAGGTGGTGGACCGGTTGGCCAAGACCATGGCCCAGTGGGGACGCTTGGGCGGATACTTCAAGACCGCGGCTGATGCGGACACGTTCGAGGCGGAACTGACGTCGATTTTGATAAACCAGCGCGCCGCATTCAACAGCCCGGTGTGGTTCAACGTGGGTGTGAACCCGCATCCGCAGTGCTCGGCTTGTTTCATCAACTCGGTGCAGGATGACATGCGTTCGATCCTGAACCTGGCCGTGACCGAAGGCATGCTGTTCAAGTTCGGCTCGGGAACGGGCTCCAACCTGTCGAGCTTGCGCTCTTCGAAGGAGAATCTCGGCAACTCTTCGGGAAAATCATCCGGACCGGTCAGCTTCATGCGCGGCTTCGATGCTTTCGCCGGCGTGATCAAGAGCGGCGGCAAGACGCGCCGGGCGGCCAAGATGGTCATCCTGAACATCGACCATCCGGACATCGAGGAATTCATCTGGTGCAAAGCCAAAGAAGAGAAGAAGGCCCATGCCCTGATAGATGCAGGATTCGACGGCGGCATCAACGGCGAAGCTTATTCCTCGGTCTTCTTCCAGAACGCCAACAACTCGGTGCGCGTGACCGATGAGTTCATGAAAGCAGCCGAAGAAGGACGCGACTTCTGGACCAAGAATATTTTGGGCGGTGAACCGTGCGACAAATACGAGGCTAAACAATTATTGCGCGACGTGGCCCAAGCGGCTTGGGAGTGCGGCGACCCGGGCATGCAGTACGACACCACGGTCAACAACTGGCACACCTGCTCGAACACGGACCGCATCCACGCCTCGAACCCCTGCTCCGAATACATGTTCCTGAACGATTCTTCGTGCAACTTGGCTTCAGTAAACCTGATGCAGTGCCGTGACGCTTCAGGGAAATTCGACGTCAAAGCTTTTGAGCACGTCTGCCGCATCATGATAACGGCGCAAGAAATCCTGGTCGGGTTCTCGAGCTATCCGACGCCGGCCATCGAACAGAACTCGCATGAGTACCGACCGTTAGGCTTGGGCTACGCCAACCTGGGAGCGCTCCTCATGGCCATGGGCCTGCCATACGACTCGACGGAGGGGAGGAACGTGGCCGCGGCCATCACTTCGGTCATGTCGGGCACGGCCTACGAGCAATCGACGTACGTGGCCGAAAACCTCGGGACGTTCAACGGCTATGCGACTAACCGCGAGCCCATGCTGCAGGTCATGGCCATGCACCGCAGTGCGGCCTATGCCCAGGACTACACCGCAGTCCCCTCGGAGCTGGCCACCCGGGCACGGACCGCGTGGGACGAGGCTTTGGCGCGAGGCGAAGCACACGGCTACCGCAACGCCCAAATTTCGGTCCTGGCGCCCACGGGAACCATCGGTTTCATGATGGATTGCGACACGACCGGCGTGGAGCCGGCTATCTCGCTCGTGAGCTACAAATGGCTGGTCGGCGGAGGCATGCTCAAGATCGTGAACCGGACCGTACCGGAAGCTCTGCACAGCCTGGGCTACAACGAACTCCAGATCCGCGACATCCTGACGTTCATCGACGAACACGACACCATCGAAGGGGCGCCGCACCTGAAGCTCGAGCACCTGCCGGTCTTCGACTGCGCTTTCAAACCGGCCAAAGGCCTGCGCTCGATCAACTACAAAGGACACATCCACATGATGGCCGCGGTCCAACCTTTCCTGTCGGGAGCTATCTCGAAGACGGTCAATCTGCCCACGGAGGCCACGGTCGAAGACATCATGGAGGTTTATCTGGAGAGCTGGCGCCTGGGGCTCAAAGCAGTCGCCATCTACCGCGACGGCTGCAAGCGCGCCCAGCCGCTCACCACGACGAAACAGGAAGTCAGCGACAAGGTGGAGGCTAAAGCGGCGCCAGCGCCCGTCCTGACCCCACAGGAGCTTACCTATGCCCGCAGACGGAGATTGCCGGACGAACGCAAATCCATCACCCACAAATTCAAGATCGGTTCGCATTCGGGATTCATCACAGTCGGTTTGTACGATGAAGGGACGCCGGGCGAGATCTTCATCACGCTGTCCAAGGAGGGGAGCACGCTGCGCGGCATGTTAGATGCTTTTGCGACTTCGGTCTCAATCGGCCTGCAGTACGGCGTGCCGCTCAAGACGCTGGTCAGCAAATTCTCGCACGTGCGCTTCGAACCATCCGGCTTCACCCAGAACCCGAATATCCGCGTAGCCAAATCGGTCATCGATTACATCTTCCGCTGGTTGGCCGTGAAGTTCCTGGATGCGGATGAATGCGCGGCCCTAGGCGTCAATTTTGAGCCTCCAGCAATCATCGAGACCGAAGAGGCCAAGATGGAGCATCTGGCCGCCAAGCAGTTCGAGACGAGCGAACACCAGCCCAGCTTGCTCGACCGCCAAGCCGAAGCTGACGCGCACGGTTCATCGCTTTTGACCTCGACCATCGACAACCAGTCCGACGCCCCGGCCTGCGACACCTGCGGATCGATCATGGTCAGGAACGCGGCCTGTTATAAGTGTTTGAACTGCGGAGCGACGAGCGGGTGCTCCTGAAGCGACAGAGATTTCTCCGCGCTGGTCGAGATGAAAGATTACGAAATCACCCGGGGGAGAGCCGGGTGATTTTGATTGAGGTAGGGGAGAAGCGTCATTCCTCCAGCGCCCCAGGGCGCATCAGGGAGTTGGATATCTTGCACTGGATCGAAGTTTCGATCCCGGTGGGCGGCACGGCGAGAGGAGTATCACCATTGCGCGGCAAGCCCATGAGCAGATGGCAGAAATCGTGTTCCCAGGCCACGCGACGGATCAGATAGAATTCAGAAGTTTGGTACTTCTCATTGAATTCCCTGACCGCGAGGGCGTGGCGAGTGCACCATTTCAGGACCTCGGACGGAGCTTGGGTTTTATTGCAGCAGTCCTGGGCTTGCTCGGGGATCAATCCTGGCGACGCCTTCAACGCCTCGTTGAAACATTCGTCCCACTGGGGCTCGGGTCGGGGCTTGGGCGGAGGCGACGTCTCCATGGCCACGACCATGGCCGGCTGGAGGTCGGTCGGGCGCTGGCTGAGCGATGCACAGGCAGAAAGGCAGAGGGCGAAGGCAATGGTTGACGCGAGGCGCATTTTGTCTCTCCCTGGTTTGAGAAGGTTCAGCAAATGATTTATCATGAATCATGTTAACCATCAAATCGGTAATCCCTCGACCGTGCTCGGGGAATATTCTATGACCACATGTGTGATCGGCTCCATGCGCGAATACGACCGCATCCAGGACATCGCTGGACAGCTTAAGCAAAAAGGCCGCAAAGTACTGACTCCGCTGGATGTTTCGGGCGACCGTTTCGCTGACCATGTCCAAGCCAAGAACGAATTCATGCGCGGCATGTACGACCAAATCAAACAATGCGATGCCGTACTGGTGGTGAATGATCGGACGCGCAACGGCATCCAGGGCTATATCGGCCCCAACACCTTCCTCCAGCTCGGCATGGCCATGGCTTTGGGTAAGACGCTCTATGCATTGAACAAGTGGGACGATAAACTGCCATACGACGAGGAATTGCAGGCCATGGGCATAAACGTCATAGACATCCAAAATAGGTTCTGACATGGCAGAAACAAGACCGAAAAAATGGGGTCTGACCCAGGTGTACACGGGCAACGGCAAAGGCAAGACAACAGCCGCTTTAGGTTTGGCCGTTCGCGCCGTCGGAGCGGGGAAGCGGGTGGTTTGGATCGCTTTCGATAAAGGCGGGGAGAGCCATTATTCTGAACGGAATACCATCCGCGAGAGATTCCCGGAGATTAGGTTGGACGTCACAGGGCTGGATCGGATCGACGCAGTAACGGGAAAATTCAGAATGGGCGTGACGGATGAGGACAGGGAGGAGGGGAGGCGTGGGTTAGAGTTGATGAAACAGGCGTTCTCCGATGAGAAAGCGGATCTTGTGGTGTTGGATGAAATCAACTCTTCGACCTCGCTGGGTATCTTGGATGAAAAAGAGGTCCTTGGAATCTTAGAAACCAAACCCGAGACCATCGAGCTCGTGATGACCGGCCGGGACGCTCCGCAGGCCTTCCGTGATTTGGCAGACTTGGTGACCGAAATGACACTGGTCAAGCATTATTATTATTCGGGCGTGGGCGCAAGAGAGGGTTTAGATTTTTGAGTTTTCGTGCTATGCTCGCGCCGATTCCTGACGTATATGCTATTTGATTTTCTTGATCGCCTACCCATCGGATATATCGCGGCTTACGCAATCCTAGCCTTTTCTTCCGTGGTGTACACGTTTTTTTGGATTTGGGGGATGGTCCACGCGGCATCCACGCCAAAAGCCAGGACTGACCAGCGCATCTACTGGTCGCTGGCCATGTTCATAAACCCAAGTTCGGCCATCTGGTACTGGTACGTTTGGAAACGCTGGGCTTTCTGGGTGCTTTTCACGCCATTTCTCGGGGTCTTCATCTCGCTGCCGTTCGTGGTCAGGACACTGCTGACCCACGGGGCAAAAACCCTGATCGCCAACGCGCTATACGCCCTGGGTCCGACCTGGCTCGTCGTGCTTTTGGCCACGCTCCTCATATATCCGCTGATTTTGAAGCTGGCCGCCATCTTCCATCTTGGACATAATGCAGACCTAAATGCCATGGATCGGAATGACTGGGTGATATCGCTTTCGCTCCCCATCTATGGCTTAGGCGCCGGCATGGCTTATTGCGCAAAATACAGGCGTCCGTGGGCCATAGCCACTTTGGTCTGGTGGATAGCCATGGCGGCTATCACGGGCAGCGTCGGTTCGAACATTGGCAAAGCACTGGTCCCGGCAGGCGTGGAGAAGCGCGAACAACAGCAAAATTTGACGATTGGTCTGAACGCCACAAGCATCCCTTCGACAAGTTCAGGGAATATCAGGTCCTGAGGCCCTCGAAGGACAGCTGCTCAATTCAATCCTCATCCTGGTCGAAACCGATCGGGATATCAGCTACGCCTTTTTCGAGTTCTTCGAGTTCCGCCAAGCCGTCGACCGGCCCATCTTCATCATCCTCCTCGTCTTCATCGTCTTCAACGACCTCGGCGGCATCTTCAAGCTCCTTTTCGACGCCATCCACGACCACAACTTCCTCGTCTTCGTCACCGTCGTTATTGATCACGCGAAAACCGGCGGAAGCAAGCTCGTCTTCCGGTTCTTCCTCGAAATCAGAGTCTTCCCTGGGTATGTTCAGATATTCGAAATTGAGCATAATTTATGTGTTTAGCAGATAAAAAGATACCAAACGCGTTTTTAAAAGTGAATGTGGATAATTATGCCTGTCAAGGGGCTTCGAACGGTTGCCCGATGGGTGCGCGCGTGGCAGGCTAAGAGTCACTATGGAGATGTGGCAAATCATTATTTTCGCCGGACTGGCCATCTTGGGCATCCTGATGGTCTGGTTGATTTTAGAGCTACGGCGGGGAAAACAAGGGGGCGGCGGGGCTGACAGCCAGGTCATCAACATGATGCAGAACCAGATGGCCCAGCTGCAGAAAGACCTTGGCGACAGGATGGGACAGACGCATGAGACCGTACGCCAGAGTTTCGCGGCTTCGGCCGGCTTGGTGCGCGACGTGACAGAGCGGATGACCAAAGTCGAGGAGATATCGAGACAGGTGCTGACCGAGACGAATGAGCTCCAAAAACTCCAGCAGATACTCAAGAACCCCAAACAGAGAGGTGTTCTGGGTGAATATTTCCTGGAGACTCTGCTGAAGAACGTTTTGCCGCCGGAGAACTTCCAGATGCAGTACCGGTTCGCGGATGGGGAGATCGTGGACGCCGCGGTGTTCGTCAAAGACAAGGTGATACCGGTGGACTCGAAATTCAGTCTGGAGAACTACAATCGTTTGGCCGTAGAGGAGAATCCAGCCGAGCGGGAGAAGCTGGAAAAGGTGTTCGTCAACGACCTGAAGATGCGCGTACAGGAAACGGCGAAGTATATCCGACCATCGGAGGGAACCATGGATTTCGCGTTCATGTTCATCCCGCATGAAGCTATCTACTATGATTTGCTGATAAACAAAATTGGAGCCATCGGCGAAGATACGGAGAGCATAATCCAGCGGGCGGCAGCCAAGTACCACGTGGTGATTGTCTCACCGACATCTTTCTTGGCCTATCTGCAGACCGTGCTCCAGGGCTTACGGGCCATGCAGATCGAGGACCAGGCCAAAGAGGTCATTAAACGGGTGGACGAGCTCGGGAAGCATATGATGGCTTACGAGACGCATTTCAAGGGTCTGGGATCGAATCTGGCCACAGTAGTGAACAAATACAACCTGGCTGACAAGGAATTCGCCAAGATAGATAAAGATGTATTACGCTTGACCGGTACAGCGACCGGCTATTCAGCCGAACAATTAGTTAAACCGGATCTGGAGGGTTAAAAAACGACAGCCCATCCTGATGAGCATCAAAAGAACGTTATTCATCCTTGGAGCGGTCGGGTTCGCAACCGCGGGTTTAGCTTTAGCCGATGTGCAGTTTAGATATGCGGATCGCATCGTAGAAGACATAAGAAGCCTGCCGCAGGCCGATGTGACCATGGTCCTGGGAGCGAGCGTCAAAAACGACGGCACGCCGTCTGACGCCCTCGCAGACAGGTTAGAGACAGGTTTGGAGATATATCGGCATGAGAAAGCCAAGACCATACTGCTCACCGGTGATGACGGCGCATACCATACGGACGAAATCGCGGTCATGCGACCCTATCTGATCAGCTTAGGCGTGGCGGCGGCAGACATCAAAGAAGATGGACATGGTTACCGGACTTATGAAAGCTGCAAAAACGCGGCGCAGGCCGGCATAAAGAAGATGACGGTCGTGACCCAGCGATTCCATTTGGGAAGGTCTTTATACCTGTGCAACCGGATGGGCATAGACACCTACGGCATCGCGGCCGACAAACGAAGCTATACGGATATCATTTTTTTCTGGACACGCGACCTGGCCGCCAGCCTAAAAGCCTGGTGGGACGTGAATATCTGGGCACCCAATCCGCCGGTTTAGTCAGTCATCCGTCAGATACGACAAGACCGGGATGAGGACACCCGGTCTGAGTTGGATTAGCGTCATTCGACGCCTGGAGGAGGGCGCATTGTTGGAGCAGAGTCTGGCCCGTATTTTTTGGTGACCAGCTGGATCTCTGCAGCGATTCCCAAGAATGCCCTTACCTTACCGGATTCGTTGCCGAATCCTGGCGCATCATACCCGCCCGCTAGAACATTCAGCCATGACGGGATGCCCTCAACAACACGCTTTCGATGATCGTATGACATCTTGACCACCAGGTAATGACAATATTCACCCAGCGGATCGTGGCGCCCCCTGTACCAAGGCTTAAGCGGTGACTGACACAGCGTCTTGGTCAATAGAACCAAAAGCTTGCTGACATCGTGCCGATATAGCTCGAAGGTCCGCTCGCTCATGACCATCTCGACGAAACTGGATAACTCCCCAGGAGGAGAAGGTCGGTTGTGCATCACATTCTCCGGTTAGAAAGAACCGAAAAGTTATATCCTGAAATTGCCGTCAGGTCAATACGGTTACGGATAAAGAAGACCGCCCGAAGCTGTACGCGTCGGGCGGTGGTGCAGGACAAACCCAGAAGGAAGAAAGCGGCCGAAATCAGACGGCGGGCGGTGCGTCAGAGCACTTCGGTCGCCGATAAGGTTCCGGATGTTCGAAGCGCCAGACCGCAATCT
This sequence comes from Candidatus Uhrbacteria bacterium, assembly GCA_016222815.1. Classification (GTDB taxonomy): domain Bacteria; phylum Patescibacteriota; class Patescibacteriia; order 2-12-FULL-60-25; family 2-12-FULL-60-25; genus CAIKNB01. The sequence goes on along the minus strand of JACRQE010000003.1, from coordinate 281,661 downwards.
CGAAATTGCCGAGCAGGGCGAGCCTGACGTTCAGGTCGAGCGTCATGAGACTCATCTCGCGGACGGAAATCGGGATGCGGAAGCGGTAATCCATGGTCCGATCCTCATCCAAGCGCCGGACAAGATCGCGGCACAGCCCGGACAGCGCATCAAGCCTCTTCTTGCGCTCGCCTTGGCTCAAGTCTTGTTCTGACGCTGATCTGACGGATTTCATCAACTTTTTTGCGTCTTCGATGTAGGCGCAGTGGTTATCACCGGCCAAAAGCCGCAGGAACGACGAGAATTCAGAACTGACGGAATCGGACATCTTGCCCCCAGGGTTTGAGAAAGGACGTGAGCCGCAAGGGTACTCGATAACGAAGAATGCGTCAAGATGGAAGTAAAATTGCCAACGAGCAGGGTAAAGAGGGGAGGATGGGCTTAAAAGAGCTAAAATTGAGATATTTGGAGCATTGTGGCGAAGAGGTCAATGCAAACATGAAGAAAGATTATTTTTGACTTTCTGAAAATCAAACAGAGAATTGAGATAGAATCTTAAAAAATTTTATCACTAGCGCATTTCGAGGAAATTTTTGAAATACAAAAATTTTCATTTTTTGCGGAAGGGTAGAGGAGTGGAAGGTCGGAAAGCCGGCCTAAGTCCATAAAATCAAGCGTCGCACAATATATGTTATGCGGCACATGGATGGCCATGAGCCGGATAACGTGGGCTGCATTGTTACGACGCTGTTAGCGTACGTAAAATGCAGGCCTGTTTTGGGAGGCAGAACCAATACAGTATCTCGCATCAGTTCACGTAGATCTTTCCAGGTACCCTGACGTCTAAGTATTTATTTATCTTAAGATCCTTAGGCTTGGACTGGATGAACTTCTTGTACGCCTCGATTTGCGATTCTAGGGGCTCCTCTAGGTCATAGATGACCTCGTAACCGGCTTCTGAGACCATTTTGAGGCTCTGGGAGTTAGGCTCTGACAGCTTCAGGTATCTGAACTTCAGATTAGCATCTACCAATGACCTATAGGCTTCAATCCACGTCTTGATTCCATTTTGATCGGTTATCTGGTAACCAGCCGTGGCCAGTTCAGGCAAATCGCAGACGATGACCGGAGGATGTTTATTGTCGGCGAGTAGTTTGCCATCAAGGATAGAGGCCGTATCAGTCGCCGCACTGTTATCGATGTCATTAGTGACCAGACCGTTCATGTCGACCATCAACACTTGGTCCTTTGAGACTAAAACCACACTCCTCTGCCGCTCTGAAATCATGAGTCGTAAAATATTCGGATAGATTTTATCCACAACCACGTTTTCTGCAAATAAACGCGCTTTGAGCTGCTTTGCGAGTTCATCTTTATCGATAAAAAGAATATTCGCCTTCTTCCAAGGAGTCCACCTCCCCTGCTCCAGGATCTCCATAGTCGCTGTTGAGACGTCTTCCCTATCCAGGCCGAAGAGCTCATTAGTCTGTACGTCTTTTATGAAAAAATATCCTGAAACCAAAACAAACCAAGCTAAACCAAAAAATACGAATGAAGCCAATAATGAAGCAGTCAACAGACGGCTGGATTTGACGAGCCCAGTCCTGGTTATGCTGAATGTCCCGTCTTCCCTCTTTCGCATAGATTAAAACCAATCAGACAACTATCCTCGGCAACACAGGGTTTATACGCGTAACAACCTCATAATTGATCGTCCCGATCTTTCCCGCTAAATCCTCGGCGGTGATGCGCTCTTTCCCCTGTTTTCCCAGCAACACGACCTCGTCCTCGACTTTGACACCGGGGACGTCTGTGACGTCGATGACGCACATGTTCATGCAGATTCGTCCGACGACTTTACAGCGACGGCCGCGGACCAGGACCTGTCCCACCTGGGAGAGGCCGCGCCGATCAAAACCGTCCCAATAACCGATAGGTAGGACAGCGAGCTTCGCATTACGTGCAACTTTTTCGGTCAATCCGTAACTGACCGGGGTGCCTTTTTTGGCTGATTTTATTTGGGCAACGACTGTTTTCCAGGTCAGGACCGGTTCCAATATCAATTCGTTCTTTTGGCGCTTAGCTACGGCCAAAGTTTCTTTTGAGGGCCATAGGCCATACATGGCGATACCGACGCGCGCCAAGTTGAAATACGTCTCAGGATATAAGATGGCGGCGGCGCTGCAGGCCGTGTGTTTCCAAGGCGGATCGATGCCTTCGGACTTCAGTAGTGCCAGGCCTTCGGTGTAGCGCTTGAGCTGAAGTTCGGCATAGCTCGAATCGGTCGTGTCTTCGATGTTCGCGTAATGCGTTGAAGCACCTTCGATGACGACTCCCGGTGTTTTTTTGAGTGCTTTTACCAATGCGCGCAATTCGTCTCCGGCGACACCCTGGCGAGTTGTTCCAGTTTCAATCTTAAGATGGACGTAAGCGGCTTTGGCATTTTTGGACGGATGATTGCCGAACGGTTTGAGCTTCAAAGCACGTAAAGATTTAACCGTACTTTGGTTATAAACCACGAATGATAGCCCATTAAGCACACAATCTTTAAGCCTGGAATCTAGAGTGTAGCCGAGTATGAGAATCGGCTTATTAATACCGTTGCGGCGCAGTTCCAGACCTTCATCGACGTTATCAACCCCAAACCAGGCTGCACCGGCTTTATCTGCAATGCGTGCGGTCTCAACCAATCCGTGGCCGTACGCGTTAGATTTGACCACTGCCATGATGGACGTAGCATCGCCAAGATGGGAGCGGAATGCTTTGATGTTAGAGGTCAATGCCTGTCTTGAAATTTCGACCCATGCTTTGGATTTTTGTTTTTCCATGCCTCATATTGTCACTGTTTTTCGGCCATAAGTCCAGTATCCACCAAATAGTCATGCCCGAAGAGGAATAGCAAAAAGAGCACCTTTATAGTTCATAAGGGTTTTGCCGCATGTTCAATATTGAACACTTTGATTATCCAATCTTCGAAAATCCGCAATACGGTATCAAAGGCGTTGGGATTTCGATTGTTCCGTCAGGTCGTTGATTATTCTCCAGCAAAGCGATGAGAGCGCGCGAAATCGCGAAAGCCGTGCCATTCAACGTATGGGCATATTCGAGATTCCCCTGCTCATTCTTGAACCTGACATTCAGTCGGCGTGCCTGGAAATCGGTGCAGTTCGATGCAGACGTAACCTCTCCCCAATCCCCTTTTCCGTCGTTCCTGCCCCACATCCAGGCTTCGAGATCGTATTTCCGGTAGGCAGGTCCGCCAAGGTCGCCGGAACAGATATCCAGGACGCGGAATGGGATGTTGAGTGATTTGAAGAGATTCTCTTCGTGCCGCAGGAGCTCGGCGTGCAGTGCTTCAGATTGGTCCGGAGTACAGAAGACGAACATCTCGATCTTGGTGAATTGGTGGACTCGGTAGAGACCGTATGATTCCTTGCCGTACGAACCGGCTTCGGTGCGGAAACAGTGTGAGAGGCCTACGTATTTGAGCGGCAAAGACGCGTAATCAAGCACCTCGTCCTTGTGGTAACCGCCCAACGGGATTTCAGCCGTTCCGACGAGCGATAAGTCTGTGCCTTCAAGGGAGTAAATCTGGGTCTCCGGACCGCGCGGCTGGTAGCCGGTGCCGAGCAGGACTTCATCGCGCGCGACATCCGGGGTGGAGATGGGAATGAAACCTTCCTTGGTCAGATATTCGAAAGCGTAGCGAGTCAGGGCTTGTTCAAGGATTGCGGCTTGGTTCTTGAGGAAATAGAATTTAGCGCCCGCGACCTTGGCGCCGCGATTGAAGTCAATAAGGTCGTATTTTTCTGCCAACGCGACGTGATCCAGAGGATCATCGAGCTTCGTGACCTCTCCCACCACACGGACCTCGACGCTTCCGTCCTCGGTCAGCGCAACAGGTGAATCCGGATGCGTCAGATTCGGGAAAGCCATCAACCCCTGCTTCCAGGCCGCATCAACGGATTCCAATGCGGATTCCTTGACCGAAATATCGTCTTTCAAGGATTTACCGGTTTCGATCAGTGCAGGACGCTCTTCGGCTGTCGCGTTCTTCATCTTCTCGGCTACGGAATTCCTGGCGGCACGTAGTTCCTCGACTTCACGCATCAAACCGAGCCGCTCCCCGTCGGTCGCCAACCAGGCATCGACGTCCAGCTTGACGTTGCGGTTCAGGCAATTGGCTTTGACTTCTTCCGCGTGTTCGCGGATGTATTTGGGATCCAACATATTTTAGAGAGGCAGTCCCCTTTCGTCGTATTCGGCTTCAGCGAAATCGTTCTCGTCATTATCGAAAGTCGGCATGGCGAAACCTTTGGGCGGCGCCGGTTCGTAAGGCTCGCAGCGCAGGATGGAGGCGGAAAGTCCGCGTCGCGCCAATTCATTATCCAGATTCTCGGTGAAAGCCTCCTGATCGAAACCGAGACAGATGATGTCCGGGCGGATTTCTTCGATGATCTTATACCGATCATCAAGATAGCCGAGCCGGGCTTCATCGACCAAGGGATGTCCGCTCACCACGCCCAGGCGATCCAGTTCGTTACGTGCCGGAAGGTTGCCCCTCAACTCCATGATCGTCGTGTCGCGAGCCACGACCACTATAAGCTCGTCGCCCTGGTCTTTGGCCTGGCGGAAGTAATCTTCATGGCCCGCATGCAGGCCGTCGAAGGAACCGAAACACATCACGATCTTTTTCATAAGTTTTGTTCAGGGCGAATCGCCGCTTTTTCCGCCATGGCCTCGATTTCATCAATCATATAAGCTCGCGTCAATACTAGCCTTAAGTCGCAACACAATCAACCCCCAGTGTCGAGAGTGGTAGTCGTACCCGACATCGGCGACAAGAAGTTTCACGCAGCGCCGACAAAACGGTCCTTAGACAGGTTCCAGACATAGTCCAAAAGCCGTAAAAGATGGCGCGGTTTAAGCACGATGGAAACCAGACTCCGGCGCTTATCCTTGCTGTCACAGAATTGCGCCAGGAAACCATCCTTCTCCGCAGCAATGACATCGAACATGGCGCGGAATGTTTGGTCACGGCGCATCAAGTCCCAAATCCAACGGTACCGCAGTTGGCGGCGGTAATAGGACAACAGGCCGCCGTGTTTCTGCATGGCAATTGGGAGGCGTGCTGGAGCTCGAGACTGGCCATTGAGGTAACTCTGGATGAGCGGGGCGGCTTCTTTACCGGATATGACCGAACCCTTGATGCCGTCAGCAGCGAATGCTCCACAAAAACCGGCTGCGTCACCGATGAGCAGAACATTCTTCTTCGAGATGCGACGGAGAGTCCCACCGATGGGGATCAGGCCGCCGAAAGAGTAGGAACCGACAGCACCGCCCGGATCGAGTTTGATGTGTCCGACTTCCTGGAGTTTTTCCAAGAACGCATCAGTCAAAATCGCTGCATCTCCCCTGTCGCGCATGTCTTTAGCCAGACCCACGCGGAAGGCTTTGCGACCCAGGACGTAGGTCGGCGACAACCAACCGCCGTAACCCAAAGAGAATTCGCCGAACCAGTAATGATAAATCGTCTCTTCGGGCGTGTCGCCGAGCAGGACCTCGCCCGGTACCACCCTTTCATGGCCGAACAGGAAGCGACGGTTGCGATCCAGGCCCGGAATAAGGCTCGCGACTTTGGAGCGTCCGCCGTCTGCGCCAACCAGGAAGCGCGTGCCTACTTCGAGATTCACGCCGTCCTTCAGGAGCCTGACGTTTTGGACGCCATCGGCTGTCTGTCTGACACCGACCAGACATGTGCCGGGCATGACCGTGACATTTGATGGGAGCGCTGCCGCCAATCCGGCGACCAAGGCACACGTGTCAGTCTGGAAAATCCAGGGACTTTCGACTTTAGAAATGAAATGATCCTTGAAGCCCGGAGCCACGACGCAGATCGACTTGATGGCATTCGTAATATGACTGTCGACGGCATAGAATGACGCGAGCTCTTCCCGAGTCCGGGTGGTGATGAGTCCCGTGGATTCGACGCTCGACCCGACCGTGGGTTTGACGTCACAAACCAAAACGCGCAAATAGCGCGGTAAGTGGTGGGCCAAGGACAAACCAGAGAAGCTTGCGCCCACGATGATGACGTCGAAATTCTCCATCGTCGTCTTTTCAGCTTACGCCCAAAATCTTATACGTCGTGGTGCCGCCAGGCGTTTCAACTTCGACGTTCTCCCCTACCGTGCGGTCCAAAAAAGCGGAGCCTAACGGCGACTCGTTAGAGATGAGGCCCTCCATGGGATTGGATTCGCTGGCGCCAACTATCTTATAACTCTTCTTGATTCCGCGGACTTCGACTTCGACAGTCGTGCCGATACGGACCTTGCCGCCCGTCTCACTCGCCGGGATGACCGAGACGTTTTTGAGCATCTCTTCGATTTCGCGGACACGGCCTTCGGTGAATGACAATGCCTCCTTGGCGTCATGGTATTCGGCATTCTCGGACAGATCGCCCATATTCTTGGCCGTTTCGATGCGCTGGGCCAATTCACGCCGCCGCGTGGTCTTGAGGTAATCCAATTCAGACTTGAGTTTTTCCAAGCCTTCGGTAGTCACGTAAGAGATCTTGTCCGCCATAAAGATGAAAGACGCGCTCACAAATGTCAGCGCGTTCTTGAATCTAGGATAAAACGGGGACCAGAGGGCTGTCAAGCTGAATAAACGGTCAAGGTTTGATATCCGGGGTTGAGGTCGCCGGGGAGGATATACCGTTCTTGAGGCCATTCCACTCGCTTAAGATCTTTTGGGCTACAGGCAACGCCGTGACCGAGCCCTCGACTCCCTCTTCGAGCATGACCGTGACCACGATTTCCGGTCCTTCGAACGGAGCAAAACAGGTGAACCAGGCATGGTTAGGTTTATCGCTCCGCCACTGGGCCGTACCCGTCTTACCGGCTGACGTGAACGGCAGCGATGAGAGCGCTTTGCCCGAACCGTAGACCACAGTATCACGCATGCCTAACCTGACGGTCTGGATAATCGAGGGATCAGCAAGCTGGGTCGTTGAGGCTTGGGAAATGGATTCGGCAACGGGATCGAGACCGACGTGCGGGACAATCTTACGGCCTCCGTTAGCCACATCAGCGGTGAAAGCCGCGACCTGGAGAGGTGTGACCAACAAATCGCCCTGTCCAATCGAAAGGTTGTAGGTATCTCCGACGTACCAGCGCTCGCCCTTTACCCTCTCTTTCCATTCTTTTGACGGCACAAAGCCTGAACTTTCGCCGGGCAAATCCAACCCTGTCTCCGAACCTAAACCGAATCTGCGCATCCAGTCCGTCAGGCGATCGATACCTAAACCGACGAACGACTCGTAACCGCCGCCCACGGTGTAGAAAAAGGTGTTGACCGACCAAGCGATGGCACGCCGAACGTTGGTGATGCCGTGGCCGCCGGCTCTCCAGTCAGGGAAGAACGTCTGCCCCAAACGCAATCCACCGGTCGAGTTCACGGTCGTATTCGGTGTAATCACGTCCTCGGCCAAAGCAGCTGTGGCGACCACTGGCTTAACCGTGGAACCAGATGGGTACATGCCGGCCCAGGCACGGGCCAAAAGCGGGCGATCTTCGTCATTCAGGAGCTGGGAGTAATACGTCGAAGACACGGTGCCCGAGAAGTTATTGTCGTCATATGCTGGCCAGGAAGCGATGGCCAGGATCGAACCGTCGCGCGGATCCATGGCGATAGCGGTTCCGCGTCTGATTTTCGCCTTTTCGATACCTTCGCGCAACGCTTTTTCGACTGCAATCTGGAGCTTGAGGTCGATGGATAGCTTGAGGTCCGAACCGTCCACGGCCAGACGCTCGTCGACCAAGGTAGTCACTTTATTCTGGGCATCGACTTCATAAACCCGCTCACCTGCTTGGCCGCGTAGAGCGGACTCGTAGGAATATTCCACGCCTGTCTTGCCGATGACGTCGGTCTGACGGTAAGTCTGCGTCGTGTCATTCTCAAGCTCCTTGGAGGAGATGGGACCGATGTACCCGAGGATATGGGATAGAGTGGGCGTTTCGGATGAATGCAGGTAGTGACGTTTGTTGCCGATGACGATATGGAGCGAGGGGTCGTCACCGACCAGGATTTCGACAGCCAAAGCCCGGCTGTACGGGATATCCCGCGCCAAGACCAAACTTTCTGCCGGATTGGTTGAAGAGGAGATCGTGGTCTGGATATCCTGGAGCCCCAAACCGATTTCCCTGCCGACTTTACCCAACAACTCATCACGGGACTCGGCTTCGCGGGGCAGGAGCCACGGGATGACGCGCAGGTCGAATGACGGAACGTTTTCGGCCAACACTTCCCCTTGCCGATCACGGATGATGCCGCGCCGCGCCGGGACGTATTCGTGGCGCAGGCGATTTTGTTCGGCGCGCAATTGGTAAGGCGCTGGGGCGGCGACCTGCATCCAGAATGCACGGCCAAGCAGGATGATGGCCAGAGCCATGACCACGAACCTGGCCAGCACATAACGATTGTTCGGCAGAGCGGGACCCAGAAAGACTGGGCGGTCTTTGACGCTGACGTAATCGTCTTCGAAGAGGACCTCGTGCGCCAACGTGCCTGCCTTGGCGCGGTCCACATGCAGGCCCAATCCGTCTTCCTGCAACGGGAAGAGATGCCGTCCGTCTCGTTCAGACATACCGATTGAGCATGCGACGCGGCCTTAGATAATGACGCAAGACATACATGCCGAACAGGAAGAGACCTACGGTCAAACCCAGATCCCAAACCAGAATGCCTAAAGCTTCAGACCTGGCAGGGACCAGATCGGCCGGGATGCCGCGCAGATCAAACAACAGCTGCTCGAGCCAGAGCCAGCTGAAATCCACCAGCCTGCCCAGGACCACCAACATGGCCGCGGCATAGACTGAACGGTTGGTCAGCACTTTGTCGGCCACGGCGGACATCACGGCAGCGGCCAGCAACAGACGCCAGACAGCCAAGGTCGGCGGGCCGAGGATGAAGGCATCCATGACCAAACCGGCAGACAGGCAAAAAAACAAAGCGAAGTTACGGCGTTCGAGCACGACCAGGAATACCACCAGAGGGATAATTGGACGCACCCAGGATGTCCAACCTCCCAGGAAGGTAACAAAAACACTCTCGAACAAACCGGCGGCGATGCCCACCACAGCGACGAATGCGTACTTTGGATATCTCATACGCTCATGATCATTTAGGACGTAATGCCGCAGGCCGCAGGACCACGACCAAGCTCAATTGGTCCACGCGCGCCAGAGGGACGAGAGAGGAGGTCTTGAAAGGATCAGTAGGCTTGCCTTCGACTTCATCCACCAAGGCGATAGCCAAGTCTGCCGGGACTTTTTCTTCGGTGCCGGCTGTGACCAATACGTCGTTATGCTTCAACTCTTCGGTCTGGGGCACAAGGGTGAGTTTGGACACGCCATTGCCCATGCCCTGAACCAAACCGAACAGGTGCTTGGATGAGAGAGGCGAGGCAGCGACCCGACTCTGGCTGTCTGAGAGCAGGGTGACGGTCGAGACGTTCCGGCTCAACGAGGTCAGTTTGCCGATGAAGATGCCATCGCCGACGATGACCGCCATCCCCTTTTCGAGCCCATCATCCGTCCCGCGGTCGATGAGTACGGTTGCCGAGCTACCCTGGATATTCCTGGCGATAATGCGAGCGCCGACATGATCGTATCCGGAGGTGGACAGGAATTTGGATGTTTCGCGCAGCAGCCGGTTCTCTTCCTCCAAGCTCCTCAATTTGACGTAGTCCACGCTGATGGCCGCAAGCCTGGCTTCGTCGTCTTTGACCTGGGCGCGCAACGCATTGATATCCGAACCGTATGTATCCAAACCCACGCTCGTCCCGATCATGGATAGGACGCGGGCGACTGGCATAAGGACATATCGAAGACCGTCCTGGATCGGCCGCAACGCACCAATGGCATACAAAATAGCGATGGCCAGGACCGCTCCTACCAGGGTAACGACCAATGGGATACGACGGGACATGGTTCAATCAGGGTTATTCCTGACCGACCTATGACATGCGGTCGGTCGAAGGCAGGGTGACGTCTTCGAGCAGGGACGGGTTCTCCAACAGCATACCGGCACCGCGAGCCACAGCTGTAAGCGGATCCTCGGCGACCCGGACGGGCAAGCCCGTGCCTTCGGTGATTGCCCGGTCAATGCCGCGCAAGAGGGCTCCGCCGCCGGTGATGACGATGCCGCGGCGGTAGATGTCGGCTACGAGTTCCGGCGGAGTGATCTCCAGGATGGATTTGATGTGGTCCATGATGGTCTTGATGGAACGGGACAAGGCTTCGCGGATCTGGCCGTCGTTGACCATGATTTCATGCGGCAGACCGGAAAGCAGGTCTCGGCCGCGCAACGGGACTTCGATGCGCTCGGACAGCGGCATGGCCGACCCGGCCGCAATCTTCACTTCTTCGGCCACGCGTTCGCCCAACAGCATATTGAAGACGTCGCGGGCGTATTGGATGATGTTCCGGTTGAGCTCGTCTCCAGCGATGGGGATGGATTTGGCCGTCACGACTCCGTTCAAAGAGATGACCGCGATTTCGGTGGTGCCGCCGCCGAAATCCACGACCATATTGCCGACCGGGTCGGAGATGGGCAGACCGATGCCGACCGCCGCAGCCACCGGTTCTTCGACGATATAGACTTTGCGGGCTCCAGCAGAGGTAGCAGCGTCGCCGACTGCTTTGCGTTCCACTTCAGTGATGTCGAGCGGTACGCCGATGACGACGCGCGGCCTGGGGATGAGGGCAGAGCTGTCGCGGTGTATTTTATCGATGAAATATTTCAACATCTTTTCGCTGACTTCGAAGTCGGCGATGATGCCTCGCTGGAGCGGACGCGTGACCTGGATGTGCGGCGGCGTCTTGCCGATCATGGCGCGGGCATCACTGCCCACGGCAATGACCTGGCCGTTCCGGATATTGATGGCGACGACCGACGGCTCCTGGATCAGGATGCCGCGGCCTTTGGCGTAAACCAAAGTATTCGCCGTACCCAGGTCGATACCCAGGTCATTAGAGAAACGACCAAAAAAAGATGGCCTCATATCGGACCAATCTTACGCTCCCGAACGGGTTTTCGGCAAGGGCTGGATATCCCCTTAACCGCGACGCGAGTATTGAATAATCAATGAGACGTATTCGAGGATGCCGGCGACGACTATGAACACAATAAGTATCCACCACGAAAGCCACCCCTGCGAGGAGAAAATCAGTGACAGGATGGAAATCAGCGAGAGCCAGACCGCATGCCTGAAAGAGACTTTGACTTCTCGGATTACGACCTCGTGGCGCTTCAGGGCATAGAGCCGGATCAGAAGCTCGACCAGGGTGATGAAACCCAGGAGACCCATGAGCAAGGTCAGGAAGAACATGCCGAAGCCCAGGAGACCGGACTCTTTCGGGTTGACGTTCAAGACCACAATCCCCCAACCCACCCAAGCCATGAGGGTCCCAAGCGCCATCAGATATATGTAAGTCCGGAATGACATCCCGCGTATTATACCATGGCTCAAAAACCTTTGGACACGACCATGGTCGTGCGCACGGACAACCGCCCAAGCTGTCGGTTGATTTCGTTCCGGATACGCAGCTCTTCGGTCTTGAATTGCTGTTGGGCGGCCGGTGACGACGACTCGAGCTTTAGCTGACCTTCCTTGAAGGATATGGGGCGGATGAAAGCGGCGCGCTCCGCCCCCCAGAACCCGCGCAAGACTTTCTGTGAGATATCGAAGATGCGGGCTATCTCCAAATCCTTCAGCCGTGGATCAGCGGCTGCTCGTTTTGAGAGGATGTACTTGAGGGAATCGAAAGGCATGAAGAAAAAAAATTTTTGAGGCACTGACTCACAATTTCCGGAATTCGCAGATATCCTTGAAATCGCAGAACCGGCAGACGAATGAGGATGCTTTGGGTTCGAAACGCGAGGCCAGGATTTCCTGCATGCGCCTGGCTATCTCGTCGCGGAAGGCATCGCGCTTTTCGCCCTGCAGGAGCTCTACTTCAGCCTCCTCACCGGAACGGACGAATAAATATGCCAATTTGCGGATATCAAGGCCTTTTTCCTCCATTGCGAGCTGGTAAATCCAGAGCTGTTCTTTATTCTCTTTGGCGAGATCATCGGAAGATTTGGGTTCGCTGGTCTTGTAATCGTAGATAGCGTGACCACCGTTCGGTAAGGAGTCGATGCGGTCCACCGAGCCCTTGAGCGAATGGTCACCGATGCGCCAGTCAAATGATTGTTCGATGAACGCGATATTCGGAGGATGCTCGGTCCACTGTTTGACCATGCGTTTGACCGCGTCCCTCCCCTCTTTCTTATATTCATCGTGGCGGCTCCGGTCAGGATACCATTCGTCAATCCAGTTGCTTTCGAATATGGCCAAAGCCTCATCCTCTGTCACGTTGAAACCGGTCGATGAGGAACGAGGAGATGGAGCGGAAAAGAGGTCGGTTTGGACCGATCGGCTGCGCTTGAGATGGAGCTCCAACAATTCCTTGAAGGCGTGGTGGATGGAATTGCCGAAGCTCTTGTGGTACGAGCCGAGGATGGGGATCCGGTAGACGTGAGCGAATTTGTATTGCAAAGGACAGCTCCGGAAAGCGGCCAGCTGGGTGAAGGAGAAGCGGCGTTTGAGTTCGAAGACCTCGCGGTTGGCCGCCTCTTCATCCTCTGGGGACATGACCGGCGGGACCAGGCTCAAGAGTTCAGAGGAGGTCCGAGCTTCCTGCGGAGAGACATCGAACCCGGCTTCACCGAGGAAGACCGAGGGCTTCTTCTTGCGCGTGCCGCCGTAGTCCTCGGCGCCGGTGAAGGTCACACTCTCTTTAGCTCGGGTGACGGCCACGTAGAACAGACGGCGTTCTTCTTCGACATGGGCGTCTCCTTCGGGCAAGCGTTCGTTCACGAGACCGTCTGGCAGAGGGATGGATTCTCCCCGGGGACGCGTGGGGAATCGCTGGTCCACCATGGAGACAATGAACACATGTTTGAACTCCAGGCCTTTGGACGCATGGACAGTCAGGATCTTGACCAGCTCCGGGCCTTCGTCCGGGTCGGCATGGAGCGCTCCCTCCTCACCACTGTCGATTTCAGTCTTTAGCTCTTCGAGGAAACCGCGGAGCGTGGGCCCATGAGTGGACTGCTCGTAGCGTTTGATGCGGTTGGCGAAGCCGTTCAGGAGGCCGATAGCTTCGACTTTCTCCTGTTCTGGGAGTTTCAGGATATGGGCGAGATATTCGGTCTTCTCGAGCAGGAGTTGGAAAACCTTCAGCGGCCGCTCGCGCCTGGCGGTTTCGGCCAGGTTCTCGATATGGGCCACGAGACGGGAGGCGCGCCGTTCGGCGTTCTCTTCGATGCCGGGTATGAGCCGGGCTTCGCGCAGCGTTTGCCAGAGCGGAATACCCTTGCGGTTGGCGTATTGGATGAAAGCCGCGATGTCGCGTGGCGGAAACGAGTAACACGGAGCGGTCATGGCCCGCCAGACAGCAGAAGACTCGTGGTAACCGTCGAGGAGCGAAAAGAGCGCAGTCAGGTCAACGATGAGCGGCTTGGAGTACAGTCCGCGCAGGGCGTAGAAGCGGAACGGAATCGCGTGGCGTTCGAGGGCCCGGATGAACGGTTCAGCGCCGTCGTTGGAACGCGAGAGGATGGCGACATCGTTCCAGGTCAGATCAGGGTCAGCGGCTTTGAGCTCCTTGATCCGCGCAGCCACGCCGTCAGCCTCGTCTTCCAGGGTCTTGAACCAAATGACGTCGGCCAAACCGCCGTCGCCGCGGGCACTCAAGAGCTTCTTGCTCAAACCTGTGTCGGCCAGGCGGACTTCGAGACGATTGGGGTTGTTCTTTTCGATTGACCGGTAGGCCGTATCCAAAATCTCCTGGTGCGAGCGGTAATTCTGGGTCAGCATGACCGTGACCGCATCAGGGAAGTCATCTCGGAACTGCAGGATATTAGCCAGGCTGGCGCCGCGAAATTTATAAATGGACTGGTCGTCATCGCCGACGACCGTGAGATTCTTGGCGTCACCTGCCAGGAGCTTTATGAGTTCGTACTGCGCCCAGTTCGTGTCTTGGAATTCATCGACCAGGACGTATTTGAACTGCGTCTGGAGCTCTTTCAGGACACGCGGCCGCTCTTTGAGGAGGCGTAGTGTCTCGATTATAAGGTCGCCGAAGTCCAAAGCGCCTTCCTCGCGCAGGATGCGGCGGTAGGCGAAGAAACAGTCAGCGAGTTCCTTCAGACGTTTGCGCTCCCCTGTCACGAACTCGGAATCACCGTCCAGGACAGAGTTTTCCGCGAACTCGAGATACTGTTCCGGAGAGACGCCTTCGTCCTTGGCGCGGGAAAAATGTTTAAGCAGTTCGGACAGGAATTTTACCGGATTGCCTAACGGTCGGTAATGGTCGAGCGGCAGTTCGGTGATGTGACGCTTGAGCAGGAGCCAGGCATCGGTCTCGTTCAAAAGCTTGAAATGGGTCGGCAGTCCGATCTCGAGGCCGTACTTTTCGAGGATACGCTGGCAGAATCCGTGGAAGGTGGAGATCCAAAAATCGTATGTACCGTTCGGCAGGAGCTGGAGGATGCGGTCCTCCATCTCGCCTGCCGCTTTCTCGGTGAAGGTCAGGGCAAGGATGTTGTCCGGGGTAAGTAGGGGCGAGGTAACCTCGCCCCTACCTTTTGATGACAACAAATGGACATAGCGTCGCGTCAGAGCCATGGTCTTGCCCGTACCGGCGCCGGCAACGATCAAAAGAGGGCCAAGACCGTGCGTTACGGCTTTGAGCTGTTCGTCATTCAAGCCTTGGAGAAGGTCTTCCATGCGCCCGAGTTTATCGGTTTGTCATGAGATGCGCAATCGAGAGTTATCCTTGCCCCAGCGGACGATAAGGGCGTGGGATTCTTGAAACTTTTGAACCTTTCTTGACTGAGAAACTAAAGCTGATTCGCAGAACTGACGGACTTCGTCGTAGGGACGTTTCAGCCACGCAGTGTCACCAGAGAGATGCACGAGCAGGCGGCGGGTGTAGGCGTCGACCACGAAGATCGGACGGTTGAGGCCGTAGAGCAGGATCGTATCTGCGGTCTCGGGACCAATGCCCCAGAGGGAGAGAAGGAGTTCGCGAGCCTGACCTATTCCGTCGTCCTGAATGGAGGCCGACCAAAAAAGATCCTTCGACTTCGCTGCGCTGCGCTCAGGACGACGATTTATAATTTTCCACAAATCCCCTCCCAATTCATCTTGGACGAACTTGGCGAAAAGTTTCAGCTTCTTCGCCTTCTGCCGATAATAGCCTGATGACCGCACGCAGGATTCGATGGACGAAGATTGCGCTCGAGCAAGCGACTTGGACGTCACCATCCCCTTTTCCGCGAGGCAAATGAGAGCTTTCTCGACATTGGTCCAAGACGTGTTCTGGGTCAGGATGGCGCCGATTGCGATTTCGAAGGCCTGGTCAGCTGGGACTTTGGAGAGCCAACGCGACTTAGGACCGGGGTGATGGAGGACGCTGGATCGTGCCGCGTGCCGCGTACTTCGCACCTCGTGACGGATAAGACGCGGCCACCAGCCTTGCAGTCCGTGGATTTTCCCTAGTTTCGAGAGGAAGCGCTTAAAGTCTTTCAGCATCAGGAGACGATAACATAAACGAAAGCCCCGTACCGAGAATCGGCAACGGGGCTTGAGGGTGGCTTAGCTGAATGGGACGGCTAGGCCATCAGAGTCCTGGTTTCAAAGATCACCTCCTGTGGCCACGAGTTCGGGCCGGCGGGTTTCACGCGGAGAGACGGAGACGTAATAGCGGAAACTGTCTGGACTCAGAATGTCCAGGGACGGGATTTCCAGAGGATTCACATCATCGTGCTTCAACGCATCTACGAGCTCGGTAAGGAACCGCAAGCGTGGCTCCCGGCCGGACAACCTCTCGTCCCAGTCATGCTTGATAGCCCGGGCAAGATCCACGGCATGAGCTATGGAATTGCAGCGGTCGCCGGGACGTATCAGGTCATACGGGACGTTGACGTGGAATGGTACGGACAACCGCGTGTCGTCGCGCCGCATGAGGTCAAGGATGGCGTTCTTGGCCACATACTTGCCGGCGATGCGGCACTCGCGGAGCATGTCGGGCGTGAAGTCCGATACTTTGAAGTACCGGTTCACTTCGATGAAGTTGCCCCAGGCGCCACGACCGACGAGCACGCACCTTCCCCGGTGGCCAGCCTTGGTAGACTTGGTCTTGCCGGTCGCCACGTCATGGGCAAAATGGATATTCGCCAGGAACATGTGCGACATCTGGCCCAACACCGCGGACCATTCGTGGGCATGGAGACCGCTGAAACGCGGGTCACGCTGCGGGAAAACGTCGCTGAAATGGCGCAGCACTTTCGGAAACAGTGCCTTATCGTCGATGGGACCGCCGTTCCGGGGCATATACTCCAACGGGTCGATGCAAGCAGTCTCGCCATGCCAGACGCGTGTCTCGAAATCGGTATACGACTTGAGGCGCACGGCAATGACGTGGCGTTGGACGACTTCGAGATGGGCACCGCGGTCCACGTAGTCGCGGTTGAAGCGACGGACCTGACGAATGGCGTTCTCGTCCGCGGCTCGACCGTCATGCGACCAGGCGGCGCAGGAATCGTGGTCCGGATCGCACTTGGATTCATGAGTCACGAACAGGACAAGTACCCGTTTGCCGGCGGCGAAAGCGCGGTCGATGCCGGACTGGAACTCGCGGCGGAGCACCAGATTCGTGTCGCCGAGCTTGTTGCCTGCCGTCTGGTAGACGTTCGCCAGCCCGTTGGGCAAACCGAGCGCCAGTTCCGTGTCCTGCTCTTTCTCGTCCATACACGTGAAGAGTTTCGGTACGCAGGGATTGGCGTTCCAGTAGACCTGGCGTTCGGGTTCCAGCGCGATGTACGACTCGGAGAGCCTGGCGCCTTCGCGGTAGATCTCGGCGCCTTCGGGATCGATGCCGTCGAGGTCGAGTTCGGCATAGATAAGTTTCTCTTCGGGAACAGAAATCCGCGGATCGGTATCGCTGGTCACGATCGTGGTCTGCATGTGTCCTCTTCTCCTTGGAAGGAACGTTGTTGATCGTCGAATGACGATAACGAGTGGCGAGATTATCACCTTTCGCGATTTCCGTCAAGATGTGTTTTTACAAAAAAAACAAGAGAGGATCCGTTGATCCTCTCGCATGAGATCCTGCCCCAGGCAGGTGCCGAATGCGGCTGCCGGAAGACTCGGTATCAGCCTTTGTATGGCTCATCAGCCAAGAGCTGGGCCAAGTGGGCGGCATCGGCTTGACGCGCCGAGTCTTGGGCCGCGGCTTCGAACATATTCGCTTCGTCCTCTGGCGTGACGAAGGCGTTGCGGTGCGCCCGGATGATGCCTCGGCCGGGCTGGCCGGATGGCGGAAAAGAACTGTGGGACCTGATGATAGGACGCGTGCTCATGGGTTACCCCCTGGGTTTTGGTCGTCCCAGGAGAATACTCCGGTTCTCCTTTTTGGGCAATAATCAAAGCTGACCGTCCGCGATAGCCGAACGGATGCGACGCATAAGTTCAAGATAAAACCGGACATTGGCCAGGGTAACCAACCTTTGGCCGAGCATTTCTTCGACCGTAAAAAGATGGCGGACGTAACCGAGGCTATAACGTGAGAGTTCTTGAGAAACGGAATCGCTTTCTTCAGCTACGACGAGCGGTTCCTTTGAGTATTTGAATTGCTCATTGGTCACATGCACGGTTTCGTAGAAGTCGGGACTCGACAGGTCATGGTGGCGGAAACGGTACAGCAGACCGTGGCGGGCGTTCCTGGTCGGCAGGACGCAGTCGAACATATCAACTCCCCGTTTCACATATTCCACGATCTCATGCGGTTGGGCACCGCCCATGAAATAACGCGCGGCATCTGTCGGGAGGTTCTGGTCCAGGGCAGCCACGATGCGGCATGAATCGACGAATTGTTCGCCGACCGACAGACCGCCGATGGCATATCCATCAAAACCGATCCTGGACATCTGGCGGGCGTGCTCGACGCGAAGATCGTCGACGATCCCGCCCTGGTTGATGCCGAAGAGCAAAGAACCAGGATTATTCGATTCTTCCCTCCCCTTCTGGAATTCAACTTTGCAGCGTTCAGCCCAGCGCGTGGTACGGGCGACAGAGTCCGTCAGATAATCGAGAGTCGAACCGGAAGGTGTACATTCGTCCAATACCATCTGGATATCACTGCCGATGGCCTGCTGGATCTGGATGGATTTTTCGGGAGTGAGTTCATGCCGCGAACCGTCGATATGCGAGGCGAAGACCACACCGTCCTCGGTGATCTTGCGCATTGCCCCGAGCGAAAATACCTGGTATCCGCCAGAATCTGTCAGAATGGCGCCATCCCAGGACATGAACCTGTGCAAGCCTCCGAATTCTTTGAAGACATCGACTCCGGGACGGAGATACAGATGGTAGGTGTTGGAGAGCAGGATGGGACTGCCGAGGTTTTCGACATCCAAGGACGAAAGCGTCTTGACCGCGCCTTTGGTGGCGATGGGCATGAAGAATGGGGTCTGCAGATCGCCGTGGGAGGTATGCAAAACGCCGCGCCTGGCACGGGAGGATATCGAGGTCTGGAGCAGATCAAAGCTCTTCGAAGATTGAGTCATGGTGTTTGGGGTGGAGCAGCATCTTTTGGGCCCAACGCGATCGCTTGATGAGCCAGGCGCAAACCAGCGTCAATACGAAGAGGATGGCGAAGACGATAAAAGCGCGCGGATTGACGAATGCGTCGCCCAAGAAGGTGAAGGTCACGATAGCCGGTATCAGGCCGATGAACGTCGCGACCAGATACTGACGATACGGGATACCTGACAGGCCGCTGCCCAGGTTCACCACATCGAAAGGGAAATACAGAAGACGCATGAGCAATACGGCCATAAAGCCATCGCGGGTCAAAAGTTCGTCGTATTTCTTCAGCCAACCACGTTCGGTCTGTTTGACGTAACGGCGACCGAAGAAGCGCCCCAGGACGAAGCTGATGTTGGCCGAGATATTGTCGCCGGCGATGGTCAGCGCCATACCCCACCATGGGCCATACAGCGAACCAGCGACCAGCACGAGCGGCATACTGGGCAAAAAGAAAAAGCTCCGCGCCGCATGCAGGCCGAGGATGACCGCCGGCCCCCAAATACCGTATGATGCCACGATGCCTTTGAGGGCGCGCGGGACCTGGCGCATGGGAATGTCGGAATCCAGGAACCAACGATACGCCGAAATCAAAGCTACGACCCAGATGAGGCCAACCACGATCTTGCCGATGTTACCGCTGATGAATTTCCGCATGTTTATTGGAGCTCTTCGCGCTTTTCCTTCATGAACGAGAACCATTCCTCCAATACGGTCAGGAATATCTTGAACGGCGCCTCGATGAGGAAGTCGAAGATGAACAGGAAGACGTTGATGCGGCTGATGCTTTGGGAGAGCCAGGAGCCGGCGCGCAGGATGGGGAGGGCGACGAAGTCCAGGACCAGGTTATGGAGCCTGGCTTTGCCTTCGACGATCACGTTCTCGCGGGCGTTCTGGCGCAGACGGAAGGCGAAGAAGCTGACCACGCACAGGAAGAAGTAGAATATGGCGGCCGAAAACCAGGTGAATTCCAACTGGGCCAGGATGAGCCCGATGCCGCCGAAGGTCACGAGGAACATTGTCGCGTAAAGCAGGGTGAAGAGCATCCGTGCCTCCCCTCCCCGCCTTGGCGGAATGCGGATCTCGCGGAGCGGCAAACCCTCGGTCGAGAGGAGCGTGTTCACGCCGCCCTTGATGCGGTCCGTATTGTCCTTGCCCGGGATGCGGATGAAGAGCGAAACCGTGAACATGAAAACCGGCGGGAATAGCATGTTGATCAGGAGCGCGGCATAAGACACGCCGCCGTACCAATACCACTCCATCGGGACTTCGAGGACGAACGCCAGGAGCATTTTCGTGAGCAAGAGATAGATCGTCGCCCGAACCGCCCCACGGCGCAATTTCGCCTTGGACTGCTTGTAGCGGCGTTCGGCAATCCTGGATACGACAGCGTTCAAGCTCTCGGGATTATCCAACAAAGTTTTGGCTTCATCCGGCTTTTCAAGAAGAGCTTCGCGCAAAACGTTCAAAGAGACAGCCCAGGGTTTGACTACGCGCTGGAACTTCAAGGCCAATGGATGGGTAAGGCTCAAACGTATACGCCTCTCCACGCCGATCATGCGTTCCGCCATGCCCTGAGGTTCAGACAGCCAACCTTCGGGACGAAGCCACTCCGGCAGATAGGCGCGGAGAAGCTTGAAGCCCAGGGTCTCCTCATCGGCTTTGACCAGGCAGCGATAGCACGCCAAGTAGAGCTGGAGACGGACTTCGGCTGACTCCATGGCCACGCCCTGCACCCTAACGCGATCGGCCAGACGTTCGTAGAGGAATGTGACAAGAGCCTTCTCTTGCGTCGCATCCACCAGTACTTCTTCGATTTCGACGGACAGGATACCGCGCAACCAGGCGTAGTGCTTTTCGGAACCGACCTTCGCCCGCTGGATGGCCAGATACTTGGCGACCCTGACAGCTACTTGGCCGATGATATAGTCGGGCAATTCGTTGTTCGGCAGATAACGCGCGCCGATGAGTTCGCGGACCAGGTTCAAGGCAATGACTTGCGAGTCGTTCTCGAGGAGCAGCTGGCGGCTCAAGATGCGCTTGATCGCAGATTTGCGGAGGAGGTGTTCATCCTTGTAATCCACGGCGTTGCGGATCTTTTCGTAGAGGACAGAAAAACGGCTGACCGCGTGGTGGACATTGATCCTGGCTTCTTCAGGTATCTCCTGTTTTCCAGGTGTTTTCAGCGCATTCAACAGCTGATTCACGATACCTTTGGACAAGGCGTTCATGCCGGCCATTACACCATTGAATCCCCTTTTTTTCAAGACCCCGACCAGCGAATCTTGAACGTTTGTAAAGCGCCTGCTAAACTCGATTCTCCCCTATGTTCGACCTGATCAACCTCGCCATCGCTGCCGTCATCATGGTCTTTGCCCTGACCATCAAACATTTCCTCTCGGATGCCATGGAGGAGGAGAGTTCGTTCGTCAGGCTGATTGCGGTATTTTTGGTTTCATATATCGTAGCCGCCTTGGCCATGAGCTTCTTCAATCCGATGGATCGGATCAAGCCGATACTCGCAGCTCCGAAAAACCAAGAGATACAAGAGACGACGGTGAGGATTTAAGCGCCCTCCGCAGCGACTAGATGGAAAAACCGTCTGCCCTAGGCAGACGGTTTCTTATTTTGTTTGGCGGGGCTGAATTTCTCTTTTTTGGATTCCCGCATATCGACTTCAGCCACGTAAGCGTCGAATCTTTCGCGGTAGCGGGTTTCGACCAGGGTCTTCCGGTCAGCATCCGACGGCTTGGTCGAGGATTCAGACAGTTCTTTCTCGACGTCTTGGGCGGCACGGGTCCAAGCCCATTCGTCGGTGAAAGCGTACCAGGCGAACTCCCACATCTCATCCTCAACCTGGTGGTCCAAAGCATGGAGCTTGTCTTCCTTGATGCCCAACAACGCCTCGATCTTGTCGAGCAAGGGGTGCTGACCAACCTTCTCGAGGCCTCGCTCATGGCGCAACTCATCCTCGACCATGGCAGCCAAAAGAAGCGAACGATGGAGTTCGAGCAACTCTTCTCGGTTGAATTGGATGGTCGCGAATTCAGTCAGCATAGGCAGCCAACATAAACCAAACGGTCAGTACGGTCAAACACGCGAAAGTTATTCCAAGATGCGGAGGGATTGGCGCATGGCATCGCGGATATTCAGGAGAGCGTCAGACGGCTGTTCAGGCTCTTCGAACATGTAGACCAGGTATTTACCGGATGTAGCGTTCGGAAAAATCAGTACATAATCGGAGACCCAGCCTTCAGATGTTTCACGGGCCAGGATATAACGCGAGGCTTGTACCGTCTGGCCTTTATCAGTGATGACCGGGCTGGCGCCGATTTGGATCGTCCCCATCTGTTTGGCGCCATCCTTCTCGATAGTCGATTGGAGCAAGGCTCCATAGACGTCATTCCAGATAGAGTTGATATTGCCGGTCACGTCCAAGGTGGTGCTGGCGGCCAAAGCTTGGATACTCATCGAGGGCACGATACCTTTCTCGGCTGTATCGCTGAAGAACAGGACCGAATCAGCATCAGGCTGCTGCATGTTCCAGCCGTCTTTGTAATGGACGCTGAAGCCGTTCGCATTATCTATATACAGCTGCCTCAAAGTCGAGACAATCCAGGCTGGCACCTCGCCGCTCACCGCCGGTTGGGCTGAGGGATTTTCGCCTTCGACATAGGGCATGGCCGAGGAAGAGCTGGAGGCAGCTTGGGCGAACATCTGGCTCAGAAGGGATGATAAGACTTCCTTAAGGTCCAGCGAGTTTGCAGGGGCTGCGACTTCCCAATCGCCGTCGCGCATGAAAGTTATTCCGGCCTTGAACTTAAGCGTCTCTTTTGATTTTTCGTTGTTGAAAAAATTCGTCTTGGATGAGTCCGTCCATCCTTGGAGCTCCAACCGCTCGAGCGTGTTTTTGGTTTGGTTGACCTCGGCCACGATCCAGGTGTGCTTGGCGGCAGCCCGCTGTTCGGCAGCATCTTTTTTGATTTCTGCGACCTGGTTGCGCTTGGTGGCGGAATCCTTCATGGTCTTGAGCGCGGCGAGACGGGCGTTCTGACGTTTGGTGATGGTCGCTGGATCGATAGCGAGGCGCATCCGGTAAACAACGTCACCATTCGGCCGGCGCATGGTCTTTTCGGCTTTTACCACTTTCAGGTCCAACAAATCATTTGAGGTCGAACTTTGGAACATGCTGCCGGCAGTCGGCAATGAGGTCGTGGTCAGGGATTTCACATCCTGACTGCCTTCGGAGCCTTCCACGCTCAACCATTGTCCTAAGAACTTGGCGGCATCCGGACCGAGCTGTTTCTCGAGTTCAGGAATCGGTTCCTGGGTTTTCAGCCTGAAATAAGCCATCTTGTCCAGGTGCTTCCATTCGATAGCCAAAGGCATTCCGAGGGTATCCGGCAAACTGGATTTAGGATCGTTCGTCTTGATCCTTTCGAACACCAGCCGACCTTCGCTGTCTTGACGCGTCCCTTGCTGTTTGCGATAGCGCAACATCAGACGGAGCTGGGTGTCGGTCTGGGTCTTGGCGCCTTTTTGCGGGGTGACGGTCAGGCCAAGGTCAGCTTTGGCATCGACACGAAGCGGTTCGCCCTTTTGGAAAGTGGCTTTGACGGCATTCCCATATATCTGTTGGAGCGTAGCGGCTCCGGCTCCGATTGGGGCAACCATCAAAAACAACGAAAGGAAGACTATGGACTTGGAGGACATAAGTTTTTTTGTCATGCGGGTATTTTATCACAACCGGGTTTTACAAACATCTTTTCATGCTACACTATGCCCGAACCACAATGGAGCTATGAGCATGAAATGGGCAATACTATTGTTTATCGCAGGTCTGGTCTTGGCGACAGCCGTGGCCGTAATCTCATCCAATCCGAGATTCGTGACGGAGAAGTCAGGGAAGCAGACCGTGGCAACCACCATCAAGCCCCTCGAGATGATCGCCAAAGAGATCGCAGGCGAGGATTTTGATGTAGTGAACATTTTGCCAGCCGGCGCCAGCCCGCATACGTTCGAACCAACTCCGGAAGTCTTGATCCGGCTTAAAGATGCAGAAGCCATATTCATGATCGGCCACGGACTGGATGATTGGGCGGCTGATTTGGCCAAGAACGCGCCTGGAATCCAGCTCGTGACCGTGGATAAAGGGATTAAACTAAAAAACACTCCGCGTGTTGCGACGTTCGGTTCAGGGGCAGAAGCGCCAGATGATTTGCCGGTCGATCCCCATTATTGGCTGACACCGTTGAATGGCAAGTTCATAGCTGCAGACATCGCTGCGGAGCTCAAACGCCTAAACCCAGCCAGAACCGCGGCGATTGACCAGAGATTAAAGGATTTTTCATCACGGATGGTCGATTTGGATACGCAAATCAAACAGCTATTCAAGGATAAGGTGAACAATGCGATCCTGACACACCACAATGCCTGGCAGTATTTCGCTTCGGCATACGGTCTGGTGATAGTGGCTACCATAGAACCAAGCCCGGGGCAGGAACTGACAGCGAATGAAATGATGGGCTTACAGGACATCATAAAAAAAGAAAGGATAAAAACCTTGTTCATTGAACCCGAGCTTTCCAAAGAAACGGTATCTTCCTTGGCCAAAGACCTGAGCCTTATGGTGCAGACGATTGACCCGGAAGGCAGTAGTGGCGCATCTAATTATGCAGAAATGCTGGTGAATAACGCGCTGACCATCGCTGAATCACTATGAGCGCCCTTAAGATACGGAACCTTGACGTGACCCTGGGCAACCAACGGGTACTTGAGCAGATAAGCCTGGATGTTGAAGATGGCGAGATTGCCGCAATCATAGGTCCTAATGGTTCAGGCAAATCCACATTGTTCCGCGCCATCCTTGGGTTGGTTCCCTACTCTGGCAAAATCTCGGTCCTCGGCTCCCCGATCGAAAAAGTCCTGTCGAGCGTGGGCTACGTCCCCCAGTATTTTGATTTCGACCGGACCATACCCATCACGGTCAAAGAGTTCCTCTCGTTCGCCAAACCCAAACTTACGTCCAAAGAGACCGAAGAACTCTGCCGCGAAGTCCGGGTGGATGCTTTGGAGGACAAACTTATCGGCGAGCTGTCCGGAGGACAGCTCCAAAGGGTCTTGATTGCCCAAGCCTTGTTCAAGAAACCCAAGCTGCTGCTTTTGGACGAACCAGCTTCAGGCATCGATATCCAGGGAGCCAAGGCTTTCTACGACTTGGTCGAGCATCTTAACCGAGAACATAAAGTGACCGTACTGCTGATCAGCCACGAGGTGAACTTCGTCTATGGTTTCGCCCATAAAGTCATCTGCCTGAACCGCGACCTGGTCTGCCATGGACCTCCGGACAAAGTCTTGGACAAAGAGACGTTGAAAAAGCTCTACGGTTCGCGGATCGACATGCACATTCATTGAAAGCCATATGCTGGAACTCCTAACCTACCCCTTCATGCAACGGGCGCTCGTCGCCGGTTTGCTCTTAGGCAGCCTGCTGTCGCTCATCGGCATTTTCGTGATCTTGCGCCGCATGGCCTTCTTCAGCGACGGCATCGCCCATGCCTCGCTTTCCGGCGTGGCGGCCGGAGTCCTGTTGGGTTCCAATCCCCTGTTCACGGCAATCGGTTTTTCAGCAGTCTTCGCAGCCATCATCGCGCAGGTGGAAAAACGGACCAAGTTGTCGTCTGACGCAATCATCGGACTCATCTTCACTTCAGGCATGGCCCTGGGCATCATCCTGCTGTCGTTCGGTAGCGGCTATCGCCCGGAGCTGACCAGCTACCTGTTCGGTAATATCCTTTCTCTGCAGTGGACGGACGTGATCCTGATGGCCGGCTTGAGCGCGCTCATCGCGGGCTTCATCTTGGCTCGGCACAAACTTATCGCGCTGTTCATCCTGAACCCGGAGACGGCTTACGTGAACGGCGTGCGCATCGACTTGTACCGCACCCTCCTGTATATCTCAATTGCTGTGACCGTGGTCCTGGGCATGAAGTTGCTTGGCATCATTTTGGTCAGCGCCTTGCTCATCATCCCGGTATCGACCGCCAAACTGACCGCCAGATCTTTCCACGGCCTGATGTGGTCTACAGTGATAATCGCCGATTTAGACGTTGTGCTCGGACTGGTACTTTCCGTTTTCCTGAACCTGCCGGCCGGTGCCACGATCGTGTTGTGCGGGATGGCGGTTTTCGCCATTGTCGCGATTATTTCGAAGATTCCAAAACAGCAATTAGCGGTCAGCGAATAGACTTGATACCAAAAACCGCGTCAAACGCGGATTTCAGGAAATGGAAACGCCCCGATGGCCATCGGGGCGTTGTTGAAGAAGGAACGGATGCGATGTCAGCCCTGGTAGCCGGCGGCGCGGGCTTCGCGCATCAGGAGCACAGCAGACTCGTTGAGGAGCTTGCCCAGTTCCTCGAGGTCGCAGCGACCCTGGGCGATGACGCGCGCCACGAACGCTCCACGGAACTTGCCGCTGGTGAAGGCCATGATGGAACCCAGCTTGTGGCCGGGCTTGCCCCTGATTCCAAGGCGTTTGACGATCTCCTTGCGCTTCTTGGCGAAGGCCGCATCACCCTCCAGCTTGGCCGTGAGCAATTCGAGGCGGGCCTGGTCCTTCATGGCCAGGTCTTGGAGTTTCTTCAGCTTCGAAGGGCTGAGGGTGGGACCGGGGACAGGTTCCCCTCCTCCGACGTCAGCGGCTTGACCGGCGACAGGTTCGGCCTCCGCACCCTGATCGTTTTCGACACTGACAGTCGAGGCCGTCCCGTTCAGAGCGTGCTGGACCATGGTCAGAAGGTCGGACGCAGCCTTCATCTTGCCCTGGGCCTGGGCACCGACTTCTGCCAGCTGGCAGAGGGTTTCGAAGTCCTCCTTGATATTGGGCAGCGGAAGCGCGAGGACCTGCGCAAACGCTTCGCGGATCTGGGCGACGGTTCTTGTGCTCATGACTTTCTCGATTCCTCCTGTGGTGACCGGAGCTTCCGCTCCTTGCGATGCTTGTTCGGTTTGGATCGGACTCGCCGCGGCGAGCCGGGGTTGAGGCCAAGTCAATACGCGCTGTTCGCCGTCCACGACGTACGACGGCGCTGCCTGGAGCAGTTCGACCAACCGTTTGGCCATTATCCGAAGCGTCAACTTGCGTTTGGACGTCTGCAGGCCGATGAAGTAGGTCCGCATCCTGAAACCGGAAATGTCGGATGCGTAACTGTAACGCTCCAGGTACACGGGCATCAAGCAGAATCCAACTTCAGCGAACAGGCGGTTGAATTCATCCCGACTCCCCTGCCGGCGCAAAAGGTCGAGGAAGGAACTGAGCGGGAGATGTCCGGGCCGAGTCTGAAAGTTCGCTCCGCCTACCTCGACGGTGGCCATGGCCAGCGCCAGGTACATCAGCGTGCCCGCTTCGCGCAGGATCGCTTTGTCGACGTCGAACGCCCGATAACGCGACTCTTCGAGGAACAGCGTCTCAAGCGCTTGACGGAGATCATCCCAACCAGGACCGTAGAACGAACGGCAAATATCCTGGGAATAGACGAACGAACGCGTTTGGCGATTCACGCGCGAGTCGGCCACGGTCACGCCGAGGAGCCGGCCGTGGCCTTGGGCCAAAAGCGGCAAGACGCCGCAGATCTCATCGATCGCAGGTTCGACCGTGCCGCACAGGTCCCAATGGAACATATCCAGGCCGCCCTGATCCCCGAAGCTGGAACGAAATACTTCGGGAAAGCGGGCCAGGTTACCTTGCATGAGATGGAAACCGCGGCTGTTGCGCATCAGCCTGCGGACACGCGCCTCACTCCGCTCGATGAGCCAGCCGAATTCGGGCTTGATGCCTTTTTCCAGCCAGACACCGACTTCCAAACCGTTGCCGCCGAGGGTGGCGGCAAGGGCTAATGCCGGATCCATGCGGCTGGCCAGCAGATCCACGAGTTGACCGACCACGAACTCTTTGGACAGCATGTTTTTCCTTATCAACGTACGGTCCTTGCCCCATGCAAGGAATAGGTGAAACTAGCAAAAACCGGATAAATCGTCAAGAAATACTGGACCCAACGCCGGTCCAGGGCTTGACAAATGCGCCGATTTTCGCTTAAGTAAAGCATTCCATGCAACAAAAAGGAGGAACATGGAACACAACCGAAAGCCCGGTAGCCACTCTGCACCGAAGCCGGCTAAGCCGCCGCAACCAGCCACCCCGACGCCAATCAGCATCAAACAGCTGGCGGCAAACGTGGAGGCAGCAAGGACAGGTTTCGAAGCCAACCTTCGGAACTCCTTGGTCGACGGCGGCCAGGCAGACGTCCTTTCACAACGCATACACACTTTGCTCATCAGCCTGGACGGCGGCCGCCACTTGATCGATAGCGCGGTCTTCAACCTAGCTCGTGAACTTGCAAACTTCGACTGCCGGAACCGAGGCGCACCGCCTTCCGCATCTTCGGCTGCGGAAGCGCTGCTGCAACAGCGGCTCGACCAGAGTCTGGCGCTGATCATCCAGCTTGAGGAAAAATCAACTACCGGACAAGCGAAGTTCGATGAGTTGATGCGGCAACTGAAAGACCGTGAGGACAAGCTGGCGGAACAGTCGGCTAAGGCCGAAGAACTCGGGCGCGAGTTGAGCGCCTACCGCAGGTGGGAAAACTCCGAAGCCGCAAAGAGCAGGATTGTCGCCCTCGACTTGGAGATGGTAGAGCGCAACAAGAAGATCAGGGAGTTGAATATCCAGATCAACGATCTCCACCACGAGACCGCAAGGCTGCGCGAGGAGAACGGCGACTTCCGTACGCATATCCAGCGGCTCGAAGAAGAAGCCAAGCGCCTCGAGGAAGCGACGGCGACCATCACCGAGCTCCGCAGATTGTTGGAGTCGCAGGAGGCGGCCAAGCGTGATCTTGGCCAGGACTTGCACAGAGCCGAGAAAGCTCTGCAGGAAAACAAAGAGAGGCTGGCGGAATACGAGGCGTTGTTGGAGAACCTTACGGCGCCTGGCGGGACGACACAGACGAGCGCCGACGCCACAGCAACGACGGACGAGGTCAGGAAGCTCAACGAGCGCATTGCCGAGTTGAACGACAAGCTCAAGGAACAGGACGAGCTGGTCGGCAGGTACGCGGCAACCATCCAGGAGTCTGGAGGGCTCGTCACCGCACTCGACGCTAAGAAGCGTGCGTTGGAGACGGAAGTCGGCCAATTGCGCAAGACTATCGATGAGTGCAACTCCCGATTGACCGAGCTCGAACGACAAGCAAGGGAAACGCAGGTCAAGCTGACGCAAACGGCGCAGTCCCTGTCTGATGCCCGAGAAGAGCATCAGAAGCAGATGCTGGATGCAGAAGACAGGCTCGAAGAAACGACCGGCGAGAATCGTCGGTTGGGACTCGAGATCCAGGCCCTGCGTGACGCGAACAGCGCCGCCGCGGACAAACTGGCAGCGACCGAT
Source organism: Candidatus Uhrbacteria bacterium (assembly GCA_016222815.1). Taxonomy (GTDB): domain Bacteria; phylum Patescibacteriota; class Patescibacteriia; order 2-12-FULL-60-25; family 2-12-FULL-60-25; genus CAIKNB01. Next base: position 252,538 of record JACRQE010000003.1, on the reverse strand, counting down.
GCAGCGCGCGAAGATGCTGAGTCAGAGGCGCAATCGCTGCTGGAACGGATTGAAAATGCCGAGGCCGAGGTTGAAGGGTTGAAACAAACCCTGGCCGAAAATCTGGCCCAAGCCGAGATCCTAGCCCAAGCCCGAGCCGCTGCCGAACAGGCCGTAGTCGGGATGCAGGCGTCCGTAGACGCATTGAGGGCGCTGCTCAATCCTGGACAATCCGTGCAATCCCAGCCACAGACCAGAAGCCTCCCCTACGATCCGAAGGGGCTCGAAAGCGAGCTGGAACGCAGGCGCCAACACCTGGTGCTGGTGGAAGAGCGCGAAGCCGACGCCAATGAGATGCTTGAGCGTCTGGCGTCTGAAATCGGCGCCCTGAAGAGATTGCCGGACAAATCCCCGGCGGATGAAACCCGGCTCAACGACTCACAGGCAGAATACGGCAGGCTCTTGTCCTGGCTGGAAGGAGTCCAGGAAATCAAGGAGGAGCTGTCATCGCAACGGACGCATCTCCAACGCCTGTTGGACGCCGAGCGCCTGATCCACAAGGGTTTGCCCAAGGGACTGATGGGTGCGAAGCTTCCGGAAATCCCGGAGCTGATCATGCCGGTACAGGTCGAAGCGGAAACCCCGGCGAACGAGACCGATGCCGCGCCTGAACCGCCAACTCAACCGGAACAGACAGCCGGGTGCCAGCCTGAACCGCCACAGGGCGCACAGGGAATCCACCCATCGCTCAAGCGATTGTCGAAGGAGTGCGGAATCAGTCCGCAAGCTGTGCTCATCGCCGCTCTCTACGAGATCGTCCCGGGCAAACGGATCCCTTACCCGCTCGACCGCCTGATGCATGCTGCGGCCTGCGCCAACATCATCCAGCGATTCGGCTGGAGCGACAAGCAGGTCCAGGAAGTGCTTCACGGACACTGGCGGGGCGATGCCCAGGAGCTCCACCAAATCGACCAATATCTACGCAGTTCCACGACCAAGAACTCGTTCGTCAGGATGCAGCGGCCGCTCCCCTGGGATACCGCCGCACTCCTGACTGGACAGGAAGTCGCGGACTTCAAGAAGTGGTTCCTTACCTACCTCAAATAACGATAAAGCCGGTCCGAAGACTCTCGGACCGGCTTTTAAGTTTGTCTGCCCTGTTTGGTCAGGGCTTGGGATTCTTGGCTGCTGTCTTGAGCTTGGCGCGAAGCTCGGCGACCAGCTTTGAGGCTTCCCGAGCGTCGGCGTAGAACCGGTTCTCGGCTTCGGCAACGGCGCGCAGGACGCCGAGGATGATGTGTTCGCTCTGGGCACCAGACCTTGTCGGAAGCGCGCTATACGCCGGGTTGATGTTGATGGTGCGTTCGTCGCTCGCCAGGGCGGCGAACACATGCTCGTCCATCCGCAGCTTGCCCAGGTAGTACGTCTTGCCTTCGATGTTGATCGGGATGGAGCCGCGGCGGGGCTTACCCGGTGGCCGCGGCGGGCCAGGAGGACCGGGTGGACCCGGTGGCCGCGGCGGGCCAGGAGGACCGGGCGGTACGACTACCCCGCCATCGATTTCCCAAACTCCGGGACCAGGCTTGACCGGCATCCCCCAACACTGGGCGAAGATGCCGGCCACGCTTTGGACGGCGCGGTCAAGTCCGCTGGAATCGCCGAACGTTTCCTCGTCCAGGTCCAGCAGGCTGGTGGCGAAAGGGACGACCTTGAGCTGCAGGGTGGCGAAGGCGGCTTTCCAGGCCTTGGTCCTGAAGTAGTCTGACTGGAATCCGCTGCGCGATGTGTTCTGGTTCTTGTACCAGCCCTGGCCGAAAATGACGCCGCTCAGGCTTTCCTTGCCCAACGGCCACGGCAACATCATGGACATAGCCGGAGCGTAGGCACAGCGCAAACCGGATTCGGCATCGCAGAGCCAGATGCCGCCCTTCCGGTCCTTGTCCGTATGCTTCTCCAGAAATGCCTCGATCCCGCCGTGGACAATGGCATGCTCGTCGGCCAATGGCGGAGCCACCAGCTTCTTGCCGGCGACCAGGACTTTGATGGTCCGGTTGCGCTTGCAGGGCATGTACCAACAGAGCCCGTCGACGATCTGTTCGTGGGATTCGAACACGCAGTTCGGAATCACGGTCAGCGAGAATGAACCCTTGTAGTTGCGGTACGGCCCCAGTTCAGGACTGTCGGCCGGGATTTCGCGGCGGGGCAGGTAGCCCTCCGAGAAACCGACGGCCGTGGCCTCCATGGCGATTACCGGGCCGGTTGCGGCTGTCCGGGTGTACTCCATGTAACCGCAGCGCGTGTCGTCCTTGCTCGAGAGGTTCAGCGGGATGCCGGCGAAGCGGCCCATGTTCTTTTGCGAACCTCCGCCGAACCGGTCGCGGTCCTCGCCCTTGAGCGGTCCGACATGGGCGAAGCGCCTGAAGTCCTCATCGCGGAAACCGTGTCCGCTATCGAAGATGAACAGGCACCGACCGCCGTTGAGCTTGGTCCAGGGAATTTCGCTCGGAGGTTGCCAGTCGGTCACCAGCTGGATCTCGACGTGGACGTTGTCCGGGTTCCAGGTCTTGGAATCGACCATGCATCCGATGCAGTGGTTGCGCACGATCTCCCAGAGCAGGGCGGCGATGTCCAGGTACAACTGGCTTGCCAGCTGGTCCCGGTAAAGCTCCTCGCTATGGCTGACCTTCAGTGGCGTCATGATTTTCTCCCTTGGCCAAAGGCCTTGAGTACACCGAGCACTGATTTGTCCTCATCAAGAAGGGGTTCGCCGCGGAGTACGCGGACGAAGACTTCGGAGTCGAGCTTGCCCAGGCGGATCAGGGCGATGGCGATCCTGGCCAGCTGATCACGGTCTTCCGGCCGCAACTGTACCTGGCCGAACTTCACCATCTCGCGGAAGGCGTCTGCCGCACCGCGGAGGGCGATGAGATGGGCCCCGATGATGTTGGGCGGCAGGGTTTTGGTAGGGCTTGGCAAAGCGGCAACTTCAGGCCGTGATACAGCCGCCTCGTCGGACTTCTTGGTCGACAAACCCGTCTGCGTTCGTCCCGGTTTGTATAGATCGATGTCATCGAGGACGACCTTCTTGCCGTCCAATTTCTTGGCTGGGCGACGGTAGTCGAACTCTTCCAGGGTTCCCCGTTCACGCGCCTTCAGGATTTCATCGGCGACCAGGAGCAGGGCGACCATGCGGACGACGTCGGGGAACCTCAAGCCAAGTTTGTAATGGCCGAGGATTCCGCCGTCGATACCCGAGAGTTTGACGATTGTGCCGCGCGGCACGAGACTGTAGAGATGGCGTACCAGCTCGGTGACCTTCTTTGGTTCATCACAATTGGCCACGCGCTTATGGAGCAATCTCCCTTGCAGAAGCTTGTGGGCTTCGTTCAGGGTAGCCCGATGTTGGTGATCTCGTTCCGGTTTAGAACTCATTTACTTGCCTCTAGATGTTAAAGGCCAATCCTCCGACCATTCGAAGGAATATAAAAAGCTAGCAAATACAGGCGAGATTGTCAAGCGTATCGCTTGGCTCAATTAAGCTGAATTGTAAGAATTTTGGTGATATTCTGATCCGACAATTCCGGCTAAAACCAGATAAAACCATAAACCTGAAGCACTGAAGTCAAAGCCGGTTAGGTTGGAAAGAAGGTAGGCGAACAGCGTGCCTGACAATGCAACCATCCAATGACGCAATTCAGTGCGCTGTTTGAACACCTTCCTTAACCTTTGTAAAACGGTGGCTAAGAGAAAGAAGAAGGCGGCCAGGCCGACCAGACCGGAAGACCAGGCAATGTCGAAAAAGAGGTTATGCAAACGATCGGCCACCGAGGGGTCGGCTTCCTGCCAGTCTCGGTTCCGCTCCAAGGGATCCTTAGTCCGGTTAATCGCATGATTGACATAGGTATCCATACCATAACCCAGGATTGGACGCTGGAGGATCAAACCCAAAGCGTATTTCCACTCCGAAACCCGTGCCAGCGTGGAACCTTGCCTGAAATCAAATGACGAGGCTATCCGATAGACAAAAGAGTTGTCGGATTTTAACAATCGCGGATAAACAGCCACGAACAGCCCTGTTGCGATGAGCAACAGCAGACCAAATCCGAGGATGATTTTCTTTGATTTCCTAAATCTCCCCTGTTCCCATAAAAACCAGACTACAGCCAGCCCTCCGAGATATGCCAGCCAAGCGCCGCGGGAATACGTCAGCGTAACCGCGATGGCGGAAGATGCGACTGCCAGACCCCCAAGGAAGCGCCAGACTTTGCGGGAGTCCTTAAGCCAGACATAGACACCAAAAGGAGCAAAGAGCGCGAGATACGTACCGAGGAAGTTAGGATGTCCGAGTGTGGCGAAAGCGCGCGTCGGACCGGTTCGGCCGTAAAGCGGAAATGCGCGTTCCAGACCGTCAAAATCCAGGCCAAGCCATTGCAGGAAACCATAGACTGAAACCAATATAGCGACCACGCAGGATATGCGGCTGAACACTAACCAATCTTTAGTCCGAGCACCGAACCGCACGATGAAGTACAGGGCGGTAAGCGCGGCATAATAAGCCAAGCCAGTTCCCCTGACGTCGGAGCTCCAGAAGCTCATGTACGGCGAATCGGACTGTACCGTGGACAACGCAAGGATGATGAACCAGACGGCGACCGCAAAATCAACCCAACCCAGTCTTTCGACAACCGACGTTTTCGAGCGATTCTTCTTATTCAAAAACACCCAAACAAAAGCGGCCGCACATGAGACGGCCGCCAGCATTTCGATCAACAGAATCTTTATCGGTTCGTACGGTAATTCAACCCAAAAATTCACAGCCAGGGGCAGAATCGCCAATAGCGCCAGCAGTATGGTCATGCAAGAGAACCAACAACGGGATAGCCCCCGCGGAATTTCAGTACTTCTTGGTCGGAGAGGTCGGGTTGGTCAACGGCCGATATAAGCACTGTCCGCCCAGACAATCCCTGTTGCTCGTGCAGTATTTGCCCTGCAATGCCCTAGGGCCTCCGACGCAGACCTTTGGCGGACGCGTCACATTGAAATAGGCGAAGCCCGCCGCAAGAGCCAAAGCCGCCGCGGCGATAGCGCCGATGATGACGATGGTCCTCGTTTTAGTTTTGGTCAGTATCGATGTTTCCGACATATCAGCAACCCGTGAAACCGGGCAATAGAATAATTATGTCCGGATTATACCACTGCCGAACGACAGGTTTAAGCCCATGGTCAAGGTTCGCTGCTATCCTAGCGCTTAGCAAAGACGTATTTGATGAGCGCTACAGAAGCGAAGCCTGCTAAAACACCTCCCAAAACCAGTAAAAATGCAGAAATCGGATCGATACTGCGGGTACTTGAAGCAGCCCGTGCCTTTCCAGCGGATTCAAGGATATCCAGCTTCTGGACCAGCGCCTGCCGTTGATTCTTGAGCTGATCAACCTGCTCGCTGAATGCTTGAAGCTGAGCTTTATATCCTTCAATATTCTCCTCTGCCGGCTTCGCTGGCGGCACATAACCCGGCTGATAGACGGCGCGTCCGTCCCGCCATTGTCTACCCAAAGCCAGCAGCCCCTCGAGGCGATGGAGGTCGACTCCCCACCATTCTGTCGTGCGCGTTTCGAGGAAGGTGAACAATTTATCGAACCTATCGAGGTCATAAAACTGTAAGTCCTCTTGCGTCGCGTTGGATGCCCAATGGTCGGAATAGAGCTCGGCCAGCTCGGTAGCTTGGCGATAATCAACCGGTTTGAACGGATCGAGTTCTTTCGCCGCGAGATATTCGTCTATCGCCATCCAATAACCGTCAACGGCAAATCGCGGTCGGTAAGCATCGAACTGTCCGTTCTCGAATTCGAACGAACGATAAACTCGGGCCAGGTTCCACCATTGCTCCGGTGTCTTGAAAGACGCCATCCCCTTTTCTGCGGCCATCAGCTGTTTGGCGTTCGACGGAGGCAGGATGTCGAAGTTGATGACACTGTTCGCATCATTGGGCTCTATATTCGCCAGGGTCAAAATATAATCCTTTTCCTGGACCGTATCTTTACCCCAACCTTCGGCCTTATATCCTCCGGCGCCGTCGTACCAGGAATCCGCTATAATCCAACCGGCTTTAAGTCGATACGGATAATGGACCACGAATTTGGCCTCTTTGATTGGCCCCGCCCAACCAGCACCGGAGCCGATGTAATAGTTGAAGGTCAAATATTCAACCTGGCTCAATGGGGCATCGAATTCGACAACAACTACCGTGGTCTTTTTGGCCGGAACTTTGAAAGGAAAGACATAGCCTTCGGCTTTTTTCGGCTCCAGTTCTCCCGGTTCTAAAGCGCTTCTGTAAGGAAATTCTTCATACTTCACTTCTCCTTTGACGGTCAAACCATCCACTTTAGCCGAGACGTTTTCGGCATAAGTATTCGGCATACCATAGGCACCAGGACCCACGAATGTCAGAGGGAAGATGGATTGAACTTCGACATCCTTGTCGGTCGGGTTGCTGAACCAGAAAGTGGCCTTGGCCGGGATGGATTGGTTTGGATTTTCCGGGACTATGAATTCCACCAACTCTTTATCCATGCTGATGACCGATTCCACTGCCGGTTTTACCGCCCCAAATTGGGCAAAAGTCGGACCGTCGTTGGCCAGGACGGGTTGCAGCACAAAAAGACCGCCTACAGCGGCACCGATCAGGGCGAGGATAAACCTGTATTTCATATGTAAGCAGTATAACGCATTCGCAGTGATTTGATGACGGAGATAATCACTCGTCCACATGCCGATTGCTGTACAGCGTGCTAGACTACGGCCACTTAAATCACTTTGGACATCTATGCCAGAACTCCAAGACATCTTCAACCGCGTCAAGACAAAGAAACACGAGAAGAAAAAGATAAACGAGTCGCTACGCGACGCATTCACCAACTCCAAGCCATATCAGGATTTGGTCGAGGAATATAACCGCCTGAAGGAGAAGAAAAAATCTTTGGAAGCAGAAATCAAGCGTGATTTCGAGAACGACATGGCCCTGATGGAGCAGATAAAGACCGACATCCAGACCGATATCCAGCTCATGAGCGACTTGGCGCTGAATTCTTTGATGAAGGGCGAAACGATCGAAATCACGGACGAGTTCGACGTCAAATACGAACCGCTGTTCACGGTGAAGTTCAAGAAACTGGGTTAATCAAGTTGCCACTTCGGGAGAGAAACGGCGGCCAGGGCCACCAACAAAACCAACATCAGAAACAGGAAAACGACGTTGTAGCCGAATAGCCGGACAGCGTCTTTTTTCTTGTTCTCGAAATACAGCCAAATCGGATAGCCCAGGACGAGCGAACCGACGACTGTCGCAGACAGGACGAACAGCGTGAGGAAGATCAGGGGGCCGATCAATTTCTGATTAGGCACATCTATCCAGCCGCCGAGATTCGTCATGAGCCAAGCCACAAACGAGATGTAGAAGATTACGCCAGCCGTACTGGCTAAACTGACGAGATAGAGTTTTGGTGTTTTCATATGTTCAGAATATAGCGCTGGGGCCAACATCTGTCATTCCCCGGTTGAACCGGGGAAACTTACAATCAGCTCCCTAGGTCAGATCCCCCGGTCAAGCCGTGGGACGACAGAATGTTTTCTTTTAATAACACTCCTGAAACGTTATCATGAGCACCATGTCCACTCGCCCCAAGATACCACGCAACGTAATCATCATCGCTTTCGTGGCTTTAGCATCGGGCTTCGGACAAGACCTCATAACGCCAGTGCTCCCCGCTTATTTAGCCATGCTCGGTGTGAGCACAGCAGGAATCGGCTTGGCTGACGGACTGCTGCAAGGCGCGATGAGCATCTTTAGGTTCGCGTCCGGCATACTTTCTGACCGTTACCGGAACCGGAAGTTCTTCGTCTTCCTCGGCTATGCTTTGTCTTCGGTCTCCAGACCTCTGCTGGCGCTCGTCGGAGGCTTGCCAGCTATCGCGTTCTTGAGGACTATCGACGGTGTCGGTAAAGGCATGAAGGATGCGCCGAGAGATGCCCTGGTGGCTGATTCTGCAGAGGCGGGAATCAGAGGACGGGCGTTCGGCTTTCAACGCTTGATAGATACTTTGGGCTCGGTTCTGGGCCCTTTGACTGCGGCCGGCGTGCTCATCCTGCTTTCAGTTTCAATCAAGTCATACCATATCATCTTCGCCATTGCGGCCATTCCGGGAGTAATCGCATTGGCTCTAATTTGGTTCGGGATAAAAGAAAAGCAGAGTACGAGGTACGAAGTACGAGGTACCGCTATGGCGCACCTCGGCTGGCGATTTTGGTTTTTCGCTATCGGCATGTCGCTGGCTATGCTAACCAAGATCAATGATTCATTGTTCCTGGTAAGGGCACACGATATCGGCGTATCGATCCAATGGATTCCGGTTTTGTTCGCAGGATTCACTTTACTTTATGCCCTACTCTCCTACCCTCTGGGCATACTCTCGGACAGGATCGGGAAAGCGCCGCTCATCGCCGCCGGTTGGCTCGTCCTAGCCATTGTTGAGTTCGGCTTTTCATTCGATCCGAACATCGCGGCGACTTTGGTGTTATTCGCCCTGTATGGCCTGTTCTATGCTTTGACCGAGGGTTCGGGGAGGGCCATTATCGCCGACCTGGCACCGGTCCAAAATCGCGGCACGGCATACGGTATATACTACACCCTGATAGGCTTGGCCGTGATAATCGGCGGTTATGCCTTGGGTCGGGTCTGGGACAGCATGTCCCCCGAAACCGCTTTCCGGATTTCCGCCGTCGGGTCGCTTTTAGGATTCTTGGTTTTGTCCGCACTGGCCGGCATGGGCGGCAAACGGAAAACTGCGGTGATTTGACGGTAAAGAAGCAAACTGTAACTCTGGAGACATGGGAGAAATCGGCGATAAGCCCCGCCTCCTGCTCCACGCCTGTTGCGGCGTGTGCAGTGCATATGTGCCGGAATTGCTGATTCCGGATTTTGAAGTGACCGTGTTCTACGAGAATTCGAACATCTTCCCGCAGGAGGAGTATTTCCGCCGGTTGGATGCGGCTAAGACCATGGCACGGAAATACGGCCTGCCGTTCATCGAGCCGCGCTACTCCCCTGACGAATGGGAGGCGGCGGTCAGGGGCCGGGAGCAAGACGGCGAGAATGGTCCACGCTGCAGGCAGTGCATCAACTTCAGGCTAGACCGGACTTTCGCCCACGCCAAGGAAAACGGATTCGCCTGGATCGCCACGACCTTGAGCGTCAGCCGACGGAAGAACTCGGAAATGATCAACGAAATCGGCGCGCTGCTTGCCGACCGTTACGGTTTGAACTTTTTAGGGCGCGATTGGAAGAAACAGAACGGCGAGAACTTGTCGCAGGAACGAGCCAAGGCGGCTAACATCTACCGCCAGACATACTGCGGCTGCAAGTATTCGATGCCGAAAATCTGAAACCTGATCATGTTTTCCCGAAATCCTCCAAAAAATCCAACTGGCCTTGCTCGAGATGGATGGAGGGTCGCTTGGCTTTGATCAACCCAAGGGCCTGATCAGCCGACATCCCCCGCGAAATGAGGAAGGCAGCGAAAAAAGTCGGCGCCCTGCCGTGGCCGTTCTTGCAGTGGATGTAGATTTTTTGGCCTTGGGCAAGCATCTCCGACAAAGCCACCGTGCCAATTTTTACATTATCCGAAGACGGAGGGTGTTTGTCTGGCGTCGGCAACCACACAAAAGTCTCGACTCCATAAGGTTGGTCGATCATTTCGCTTTCGAGGGAGATGTCGCGCGACACCCCTTTGTCCAGGAGCTCCTGCTTGAAATGCATCTGGCAACAGGCGTTAGTGCCGATGAAGATTTGGTCCGTGATTTGCGAATATTCGAAGATAGGATGTTTGGGTTCGCGATTGGGCATATGTGGATATTTTCGCATGGACGAAAGTTTTACTCAACCGGTCGTTAAGTTTCCGTGATTGGTATTGACAAGACAGCATTTCTGATGTACCAAATCCAGTATGGCTGTACTTTTTGATGAAACCAACTTCCCTTTCCCTGAATCATTGAGTTCGAGCTGCAAAACAAGCATCGGTCTCGTGATCCGCAATGCCCGTGAAACCAACGGCTGGCTGGCCAAGCCTTCAGCCGACGGAAAAGGAGTGGATTTTTTCACCCAACAAGAACCACACATCTACAAAGGAAACGCGCTCTTCGCCGTATTCCCATGACTCAAAGACCGCTCCCGTGAGCGGTCTTCGCCTTTCTGGATGATGTTCAACTGTGTTGGAGATCGTCGAGCAAACCTTCAAGATTCTGACGCAGGCTTACGTTCACTTTTTCCATATAGGCCAGCTCCTCCTTATCGGTCAACCATGAAAGGAGACTGGCGATGACTTTTTGTTTGGCAGCCGGATCGCTTTGGGCCAGATGGTGGAGCACGCGGTCAATGGCTTCATAATGCTGTCTGCCGGAAGTGATGACGCGATGGACCACAAGGTTCAAGGGCAGGCTGTCGCGGCTCTTCAGGTCAGACGTAAACTGGTCAGCTAGGCGGACGGTGAGTTTGTCGGCTTTGACGTACCTAGCCTTCCTTTCAGCGGTGATTTTCTTGGCCAAATCCTCCTGGGCCGCGGGCCGACGGCGCTCGAGACCGAACAGGTTCTTGAGGCGCCCAACTGCAGCCAAAACCTGCTGGCGCATTTTTGCCGGATCCGCGGCCTGGGGACCGAACTCCGCTCCGCCGAAATCAATCAGCCAAGCTTTACCTTTGAGTGAGCCACCCTCATCCAAACCATGCGGACCTTCGAGCATGATATTCCGCAAATTCCCGTCTCCCCAGGCGACACCGGCTTCGTCATAAATCGCGTGGATGCTCCGTTCGACGGCGTCGAAGAGGGACATATCGATGCGGAAATCCGTGTTATGCAGGAAACCCTCCATATCTTTGCGGAACCTGACGTACTCCTTCCAATCGTCATCTGACCACTGGGAACGCCTTTTGCCTGTTAGGCGCTTAAAACCAAGGGACGACATGGCTGTCCCCTCGAGATCCTCGAACGACAAAACGTCGACTTTTTTCGGCTGTTTGAGGAAGGGAGAATTCGGATTGCGCCGCAGGAACTCACGCAGAAGCAGGGTGTCGACATCCGTACCCTCAACCTTGTCCATGACCATGATTTCGATTTCACCGCCCGACAGCTGGACATCGTGCTGGGTCATGAAGGTCTGCTGGAAAAAAGGGGTAATCTTGAGGGAGTCGTAATAGCGCGGCTGGGGTATGTCGGCGAAGGCGCTTGGGTCTTCGGCAACTTTGCGCTTGACCGTGGAACAGGCCTTTGCGCACAAATCGTATTCTTTCTTGAGCTTTCCAGGCGAACCGATCTTCAGGAGCTTCACCACCCGATCGACGTCCTCTTCGGGCGAGAGGATGCCGAGCTTGATCAGGACGTCCAGCGCCTCTTTGCTCAACTCGTTGATGCGGAGGGAAAATATGATCCCGTTATTACCTTCATTGATGCGGTCAGCATGCTGGATGAGCAGGACTTCCAGGATAAGGCGCTCGACCGTTTCGCGGGACAGGGGTTTTTCCTGGATATCTTCTTCGCTCGGCGGGCCGGAAAAAGGCTGGGTCTCGGGCAGCACCCGCGCAGACGGTTTAGCAGGCCTGACTTCCATCCCTTCAACCAAAGGAATTCCTTTGTCTTCGGTCGGACGTTCCGCGAAATCCAACAGCTCGCCTGTGGCGGAGAAGAGCTTAAAACCCAGCAATCTCTTTCCTTCAAATTCGTGGCAGTAGATCAGCCATCTGTCTTCCGGACCGACCGAGCGTATGCCGTATGCATCCGGAAGGCCCGACTGCTTCCAATCCTCTTGGTCCAACAAGACATTGACGTGCGTTTTGGCAAAAGACTGGAAATCATTCCAACCTTGTACTTTGGCGCTATCGCCAATTTTAGGATTGCCATCGGGCGGTCGTTCAGACATAGCGAACAAAGGATATCATTCCGCATCGACATCTGGCCAGGGCGGACGGAGTTGACAGAACCGAAAAATTGCACTACCTTCAATCATCAACGTCCTTTCCACCAACTTCAACGAGGCACGACAGAGATGCGGACCTTCATCTGCAGGATGCCAGACAAGACGCCGGTCTACATCGTCATGACCAGCGAAGTCGAGACGCGCCTGAACGGAACCTGTTTCCGCGGCCGCTCGTACGCCAAGGCCGGCAATTTCCTGCGTTACGGGTGCTACAAAGATTTCATGGACGACATGGAAATCAGCGTCCAACTTCTCCGAATCTGCTGGACGGCAATCCAGGGCGAAGCGGAAAAGAAGCAGTTCGTGTTGCGCAAGAGCTTTGACCTGCGGGATTACGTAGGCTGGAGCACGACCACGGACCTGGAGCTGTTCAAGCCTGACGAGCTCGAGACATTTCCGCTCAACAAATCCGTCACGGCCCGCCGCGTGATCAGCCGGGACAACGAGGCGCCGCTGACCAAGACCATCACCGTGGCCATCACCTTCCGCAAGTCCGACGAAGCCTGGTACGCCTATATCGCGACCATCTATCCGGGCAAGGATGTCGGCGAGCTCAAGGCGGTCGACGGCTGCACGGACATTTCGGATCGGGAGCGGCGGGCTTTCTTCGACTGGAACCATCCGGGCGAACCAGTCCACTTCTGAACCCACGCGGGGCGAATGAAAATTCGCCCCTGCTTTTTTATCCGAAAGAGCTTTCATCGAACATTCGCGACATTTATTACACACGCCGATCACCATTTGCTCAACCGGTCCGACGGCTGAACAGACGTCCGAAAGGCCTCGAAACACAGGATGTGTCGCGGCCTGACATATTCGACATGGTCGGCTTGACAATATCGCAAGATTGACGTAATAGTCAGCTTGCGATTAGATAGCCCATCGGCCCGGGGGGAACGGACCAGACCGATGGTAACGGATACTCCGCCAAAGCCCTTTCCACCAAAACGAGGTGAGAGAACGTCATGAGCGACAAGCCCGAAGAGACCACAGCAACCGTGACCGAAACCGCAACCGCGACACCGCCCGTCGGCTCCACCAAGTGGCAGCAGATCGTCGGCGCCTTCGCCAAGGCCATCAACAAGCCTTACGAGGAAGTGACCAAGTGCCTCGTCGGAGCCGTGGGCGAATCCACGGACGACGGCCTCGATACCCTCGCCGACACCGAGTGCTGCCCCAACGAGATGATCAAGGACGCTGTCGGCGCGGGCGTGCCCCCGGCCAAGCTGAACAAGGCCATCAAGGACATGCGCGCGACGCTCACGCCGGCCAAGCCGACGACGCCCGAGCCTGCCGCCAAGGCAGCTCCGGCCAACATGAGTATGATTGTCCTGCCCCAGGCACCGACGGACGAGAGCCTGTTCGATGCCCTGCGCGTCGGCGGTGTGAGGAAGGTCGAAGGTACCGAGATCAACGCTGCACTGCGCGTGCTCTTGGGCAGCAAGATGGGGATCGACGAACTTCCGGCCAGGATTTCAGCACTCATGGAAGAGCATGCGGAGTCCCTGGACGAGCCAGCCCCAGACGCCTTCTACGAGCTGCAGAGGAGGGTGAACCAGCGGCGCTACGCCGAAGTCCTGGACGCGATTGGCGCCAAGGGCATCCACATCAGCGAGCCGCGCAAGCAGAAGCTGCTCGGCCGCATGCAGGGCATCTGGGGTCTGCTCTACGGATTCCAGTCGAAGGCAACCGCCTGGCAGAAGACCTGGCAGGACCGCATGGCCAATCCCGGCGCCCTCATGGCCGGTATCTCGGTGATGTTCGGCGGTGGCGGCGCAGGCGTCCCCGGGATGATGGACCATCCGGACATTGCACCCATGCGCGACGCGGCCTCCGGAGTGATCGACGGCGTCAACAAGATTTTCCGAGGCACCGGCATCCCGGTTGCCCGGGCGCTGGCCGACGACACGCTGCGCATCAAGGAAATCCTGAAAGACGATCGTTTGCCCGCTGCCATCGGCGCGGCCAATCGCGAGGACATGCTCAAGAAGCTCGGCGCCGCGGTCTCGGCCGACTACAGCCGGATGGAGAAGGACCTGTCCTCCTACGTCCTGTCCATCCTCGAATTCGGCGCCGGGAACGTCAGCCCCGAGAAGGAGCCCGCGTTCCTCATCGCCCTGCAGAACGTGGGGATGACCATCCCCTGGCAAGGCCTGATGGACAGCGCCGCCAAGCCCGCGACCGGCAAGAAGCGCGACAACAGCGGCGACGACGGCCAGCCGTTCCGCCGCTACGACCAGGACTGAACGCACCTTCCCACCTACTACGGCGCAGAGTCATCCGACCCTGCGCCCTTCCCCCAAGGATTCGACCCTGTCGAATATTTGGGCCGAAGCCCCAGCCCTTTCCAACCGTCACGAACAAGAGGAGATTTGCGCATGAGCGGTTCCAGCCATCACACGTACAGAGCCCGCACCGAAGAAGCAGTCCGTTCCCTGACCGACAGCGACCCAGCCGTGGTCAGCAAGGCGCGAAGGGAGCGGTCGGCGCGCATCGAAGATGACAAACGCAAGATCGTCGAAGAGCCATATCGCACACCGCCCAAACGGGACGAGCGAGAGGTGTACGACAGTTCGCTCGTCAGGCTCAAGGTCAATGCTCCGGACGAGAAAGCCGAGCGGGTACATATCGTGCTCATCGACAACTCCGGGAGCAACGAGAAGATCGCCGAGCACCTCAAAAAGTCCTCGGGATATCTGTTGGCCGTACTCAAGGCCATCGATCCGGCGTCGCGGATTTGCTTCGTCTATTTCTCGGACCACTGCGACGGCCCGCGCATCTGGCAGGCTGTGGATTACGTGGCACCGGACGAGCAAGGCGACAAGATCCTCCATTCCTCCATCCGACACGTCGACAAAGCCGGTGGCGGCGATGAGCCGGAAGCTATCGAGTGCGCCCTGTGGGACGCCTGTGACCTGCCATTCGGTCATGTGCAGGAACGGCGCCTCTATCTGGTGACCGACGTAGTGGCGCACGGCATGGGCTTGCGCGGAGACGGGGGTTGCCCGCACCAGCGCGACTGGAAGGAGTCGCTCAAACGCGTGCACGAGACTTTCCTCTCGTTCGAGGTCATCGGCTGCGGAGCCGAGCGGGATTGCGCCGAACTCCAGAAGAAGTTCATTCTGGACAAGAAACGCCTGCCCTTTGACCTGATCGACCTCTCGGCCATCAAGAGCCACGAGCACCGCTGCGGCATCACGGGAAATTCCCTGCTCTTTCTCATCGCCCGCCACCAGGGAGTACAGACCGTCGAGGCGTTCCTCATGACGCTCTACGAGAAGTGGCTGGCTGAACCCATCTTCGGGGCCAACACGGACACGAGCGCTCGGGAAGCCATCCGTCGCTTCGGCAAATACGTCGAAGCACCGGAAGAGGACGTCCAGAAGATGCTCGACAAGATCTTCAGCTGATCCGACCTGCCAGGGCCGCACTGCACATCCGCGGTACGGCCCTTTTCCATACCAACCGACCGTGTTGGCTACGGCTCAAAGTGAGGCGTATCCAAGTCCGCTCGGCCCTTCACAAGGAAAATAAGATGCCCGACATCAAGGAGACAATCTTCAGGCAGATCATCTCGGCCGCTGTCGGACTTGAAGGTCCGGCCATGTGGCAAGCCATCGACCGCGCCGCCGACGAATTTGTCGGCGATGAGAAAACAAAGTTCTTGGCAGAGATGACCGCGATAACCGCGCATCAGGCCTGCTTTTCGGGCGACGGCCGGCATCTCCTGCCGGTGATTCGCTGGTTCTGCAAACTCAAGCTCCACGGCGTGCTTGATGACATCCTCGCTACGGCGATGAAGTTCGGAGAGCTTTCCGCAGTCCAGGAAATCCGACGTGTCGGAGGAATCCAGGGATTGCCTGAGCTCATGGTCCCGGAATTCGCAGAATGGTTACGGGACTTCGGAATCCGCTGGTTCGATATTTACGAAGACGAAACCAAGGGTGTGTCTTTCGTGGATACCAAGGACGTCAACACCCTGAAGATCCTGGTCGCCCAGGAGTTTCCGGACCAGGAAAAATTCTGGATGGAAGCAGTCGATGAGGCGGAAAACGACCCGTCGTATCCGCAAGTCAGACTCGCCCTGCTGAAAGCCATGGCCGAAGGACGCGACGCCGTAGTCCCGACTCCATCGGATGCGAGAGCTGAAGTCGATAACCAGTTTCGCCGATATGCCCAAGAGAAAGGGATCCGCATCCTACGGCAACTGGCGAAAGGCAAAGAAGGCCTGACGCGTTGCAGCAACATCTACCTCGCGCTGGATAGCGACGGGATCATCAAGGTCTTCAAAGAAGTCCTGATGCACGAGGAAGAACGGATCGGCGCGGAACTGGACGTGGAGACAGACATCTTCCCCTTGCTCTCCGGTGTCAAAAACGTGCCCAAGTATTACGGCGAAATCGAACTCGACGACGGAACTGTCTTCTTGGTCAGGTCATGCGTCTACGGCCAATCGTTGGCCGATTACGTCCATCCCGGTCAGCTGATGGATAAGGACAGCGCTTGCGCCGTGATCCGAGCTATCGCCGAAATCCTGGGAGAGCTGCACGGCCGAGGCGTCATGTACCTGGATCTGCGGCCGGAAAACGTCATGGTCAACAGTGACGGCGTGAGCCTGTTCGACTTCAACGCCAGCCGGCGTGATAAGGAAGGAGAATATGCCACGGCCTATATCCTGGATCCGAAGTTCGCTCCGCCCGAAGTTACCATAGGCACGCAGGCAGGCACCGTCAGTGACATCTTCCAACTCGGTCTGCTGTTCCATCAGCTTCTCTACGGCAAGATGCCCTTCGTGTCTTCCGACGAGCTACTCCACGGAGACGACCACCGCGAGCAGGCCGTGCTCAAATTCGCTTTGGCCAACGCCATGCTCCCCTACGAGCACGATCCGGCGAAGGACTTCGACGACGAAAGACTGTTGCTCATCAGGTGGATGCTGGAGAAGGAACCCGACGTAAGGCCGAGCGCCGAAGACGTCGTTAAGGTGCTTTCCAGGGATGGAGAGACACACGAGAACCAGAAACTCCAGCGCCGCGCGGCCAGGAACCGGAAGGAGAAGAATACGGTCATCTTTCCGGCTCGCATGGGCATCCCGCACAGCGGCCACATCGACTACATCGGCCGGCTATTGGACCTCGGCTACCACGTCAGGATCTCGCTCCAACGTTCCTACACCAGCACAGACCGCGACCCACTGCCCAAGTGGCTCGTGATGAAAATGGTGGCACGTTCGCTCCTGGCGCGGGGATACGACCCCGGTTCGTTCAGCTTCATGCTGACACCGTATTTCGAAACCGATGAGGAACACCATCTGCACTTCGCCATGATGCCGGGACGGGAGGATGTGACAGCGGTCGCCTCCTCGAATCCCACGATCAGGGAGCTTTTCCAAGGCATGCTCGTCCTGGATCAGAAGTCAGTCTTCGGGAAGCAAAGCGAGGAATACGAAGATCGCTCGTGGGGCGAGACGCTAAGACTGGCCGTCAAAAAGGGCGACGTAAAGACGATGCATCGCCTGGCAGCCGAGGGCGTCGCAGACATCATGACGTTCCAGGAGTTGCGGGATCGTTATTACGAAACGCCGGTCGAGTTCCTGCCCGGCAAAGTCATTGTCGCTGTCACGGAGTTGGATGGCGAAACCAAGATGGCCCGAGTCAGGAAGTACGACCAGCCGGAGGAGATTGCCGCACGACTCCTGGACGCAACGATCCTCGCGCCGTTTGACCGGGATACCCTGCTCCAAGCGAAAGACGGCAGTCGCTTCCGGCTCCGCTACGATAAGACGGAGGTGACTGACGGCAACGAAACGATCTTTTTCCGGGTGATTCCGGAATGAACCTACTTTAGACGCCCCGATGGCCACCACGAAGAACGTGGCGCGATCGGGGCGTTTTGCTTAATTCGGATCCTCGATGTAGACCGCATCGGTCGAAGATGGAATTTCGATATCCATGCCGTGGGATTCGGCGGAACCGAATAGGTCAAGCCTCCCTCCCCTTTCACCGCGCATATCGGCCAAAAAGTCCAAGATGCAATCATCCAAAATGACCTGTTCCATGGTCACGGGTTTGGTAAGGCGCAGACCGTCAAGCGAGCGACAGCGGCTTAATGCCACATAAACCTGGCCGGCGGCAAAGGCTCCGCGGTCCAGGTCGATAACGGCTTGATCGAACGTCTTGCCCTGGCTTTTGTGGATGGTGATAGCCCAAGCCAGGCGGAGCGGGATCTGGGCGAAGCTACCCAGCTTTTCGAGCTCGATTTGGCCGGAACGGACGTTGAAGCTGCTGCGGAACAGGTTCCAGACGTGCTCACCGATGCGCACCACGGGGCCATCATCCAGTTCGACCAAGACATCTTCGTCCTCGAAACCTTTGACCCAACCCAAACTGCCGTTGACATAAGCGCCGGCCGGGTCGTTGACCATGCACATGACGCGCGCCCCGCGCTTGAGGCGGAGGACCAAATCGGTCGGCATGTCGCGGTCGCCGAAATCTCCCGAGGCGTGCCCTTCGAAGCGTTTCGCTTTCGAGAGAAGCGAGACTAGACGACGGTCATTGATGAGGTCGGCCGCGCGGTTCGTCGGCGTAAGGATGATGGCGTCTTCGGGGAGAGCTCCGCGCTTGACCTGGCCATTCAATACATCGAGATTTGAAGGAGAAATACTTTGGTCGCGGATACCGTTGAGGAGATTGATGAACTTCTTATCTTTTTGGCGGAACACTTTATCAAGTTCAAGAAACGCCACCTGACCTGCGTCCAGAAGTTCCTGCAGGGCGCGTGATGAAAAGAAGTATGGGGTTTTGTACATCTGGCCGAACGACGCCAGGTCATCTTTGGTGACGACAGGCGGAAGCTGGAACAGGTCACCAATGGCGATGATGCGGACGCCCCCGAACGGTTTATCGGCCAGACGGGCGGTGCGCAGAAAAGCATCCACGCAGTCCATAAGGTCGGCCCTGACCATGGATATCTCATCGATGATGATCGTGTCCAAAGCCGCGTACATCGGGTTGTCTGTGTTGGCACCTTTGCGCCTGGCAGAATGGATGTTTATCTCTGGCGAGAAACGAAAAAAACGGTGGATGGTCTCGCCGCCGACATTTAGGGCCGCGACACCGGTCGGGGCTAAAACAGGAATAGTCCGGTCGCATGAATCGCGGTAATGCTTCAATAAGGTGCTCTTTCCGGTGCCGGCTCGCCCGGTAATGAACACAAATGGTGTTTCACCGTCCATGAGCTCCAAAGCCCTCTTGGATTGTTCTGTCAGTTCAATCTTCATGGTCAATCAGTTTTAATTTAGCTGTTCGGTCGAGTCGTTTGAGCCCGGCCTCTTGCTTCCGGGCAGTGGATTCGGTCCTGACGGTTTTGGACCAGACTAACGCGACAGGGCGCCGAGACCGCGTGTACTTGGCGCCTTTGCCCGAGTTATGCTTCTCGATTCGGGCAATAAGGTCGTTAGTGATGCCGGTATAGAGCGTCCCGTCCCGGCATTTGACCATGTAAACGAACCATTTGGGCATAATCAAGTCCGCCGCCGTCTTTCGGCGGCTCGGGCGCGGGTTTCGTCCAGGCCGAGGAGATGGCCGACTTCGTGCCAGACGACTTCACGGATGATGTCAGGAGCGGGACGACCGACGAACTTAGCTTCAGCCAGGATGGGCTGGATGAACAGCGTTATCTTATCCGGCATGATCCAGATTTCGTTGAACGAGCGGGCTGTGCGCGGCACGCCCTGATACAAACCCATGAGGGTCTCGCCGCGCTGGAGTTTGACTGACTTCTTGGGGATATTGCCGCAACGTTCTTCGATGCAGACAGCCAGGTTCTCCAATGCACCAGGAAAATCCTGGGTGATTTCGTCTAACGCATCTGTGACGCATCTTGTGAACTCATCCCTGTCCATGCGCGATATGAGTTCAGCGCCTACGACCGAAGTGGCGCGGCGGGCGGCCGCCGGAAGACGGACGGCGAGATTGGGAGCCGGGTCTGGACTGGCCACGACCTCCTGAAGGTCTGAACGGCTGTGGCTGTTCGGCCATCAGGGGACGGGGAGCCGGCAACTCCGGCAGTTTAGTGACGGGGAGATACGAGCGGGTCAGGCGTTCGATTTCCTGGACCTCTTTGCGCTGGTCTGGAGTGGCGATGGAGATGGCACGACCCGGGCGTCCTGCCCGGCCGGTGCGACCGATGCGGTGCACATAGTCCTCGGCTTGTGACGGCAAGTCGAAGTTGACCACCAGTTCGATGTCTTTGACGTCCAAACCTCGGGCTGCGATGTCCGTGGCGACCAACACGCGGTATTTACCGCTCTTGAAACCGTCCAAAGCCTCACGCCGTTGGTTCAATGACCTGTTTGAGTGGATTTCGGCCGAAGTGTGCCCCATATTGCGGATGGTCCGGGCGATCTTCGTGGCTCCATGCTTTGTCCGGGTAAAAACCAAGACGGAGCCGCGGTTTTCGGACAGGATTTTGTCCAACAGCCGAGACTTATCATCTTTCTTGACCACGTAAAGCTCCTGCGTGACTTTTTCGGCTGTTGTGCCGGAACGAGCGATCTCGATCTGGACCGGCAGCTTCATATAGGTACTGGCGATTTTCAGAATCTCGGATGGCATGGTGGCGGAAAATAACATGGTCTGCCTGTCTTTAGGCACGGTCTGGAGGATACGCTTGATTTGCGGCGCGAAGCCCATATCCAACATGCGGTCAGCTTCATCCAAAACAAGGATCTTCACATCCGAAAGATTGACCGTCTTTTGCTCCAAGTGGTCGATCAAGCGGCCGGGGGTGACGATGAGCACGTGCGGATTCTTGCGGATCATCTGGATCTGCATGCCCATGGATGCGCCGCCGATGAGCACGGCCGTGCGCAGACCGATTTGACGGCCGACTTGCTGGAAGACTTCATCGGCCTGGAGCGCCAATTCGCGGGTCGGAAGGATGACCAATCCCCTGCCTTTGGCCTGGGCCAAGCGCTGGATTAGCGGGATGCCGAAAGCCAGCGTCTTGCCGGTGCCGGTCTGCGCCACGCCGATGATATCTTTGCCTTCGATGGCAATGGGGATGGATTTCTGCTGGATCGGCGTCGGTGTCTTGAACTTAAGCTTCCACAAAATATCGAGCATTTTAGGTGCAATGCCCAAACCATAAAAACCTGGAGGTAATTGAGTTGTTTGTCCCATATGGCCCAAGTGTATACTATTGACGAAAATAAGCGAATTTACTAAAGGGAGACCATGCCGGTTTCTCATTCGAATCTTATCCGAAAATTTAACCTGAACCTTTAACAGTTATTTCATGAGGTTGTGGTCAAAGACCCGGATGAATCCGGCGACTATCTCGCCGGCGTCATCCGGCGCGCCGAATATCACGACCCTGTCTTCGGGCAGGACATCGATCAGCCGGGCATCGGAACCGCCTTTGCGCATCTGCGTGCTGGACGAGATGATGACCGTCTTTTCGATGCCATCATCCCCTTTGACCACGAAACCGCGGCCTGTAATGGAGACCACGATGCCGTTGGCGCCATTCGGACTCGGGATGCCGCGACGCGGAAAATCGAACATAGGCCCGCCAGGCCCGGAACCCGGAGCATGTAGAGGCATACCGATCATGATGCCGTACTTCTCACCCCATTGGCAGGCGAAACGCGCCTGTCGAAAACCTATGATCGTCCCGATCTGGTACACCGCGAGGAGGATGACCAAAGTCAGGATAGCCATCAGTATCCCCCAGATAATTTTCGATTTTTTGGATGATTCCATATTTTAGGTATATATCGCCAGATGGTTCGAGCCGTTATGCGGGTGCGTCTTGCTCCAGGTCTGGACCAATATCCAGACCAAACCGATGCCGAAGAACGAGAACAGGAGCCAGACCATCAAGTTCACCACGGGCAAAGATTCCAGCAAGCTTGATCCGATCGAGCTCCAGTTGGCCGCCACCACATCGCGATCCATCCACAGCACCTTCAGATAGTCAAAGAAAGCCGATTGGGCGAGTTCTTGAGCCAAGACACTCCAGAAAACCGCGACCACAGCCGTCAGAACCACAAAACCGGAGGCAAAACCAAAAGCCTTGCGCCGCAAGCTGCGGAGCTGGATCTCGGCGTCTATACCCGACCGAATGCGCCCGTACATGCCAGGGGGCGGAAGTTTGGCTGGTATTTTCGCCAAAGCCTTTTCGAGACTTTCGGCCATATATTCATCTTTTTTACGCTCAACTGCGTCGATTTGGTTCATATTTGCTTATTTCAGCCAAGATTATTGGTTCCAGGCATATCCTTGAGATGCTTCGAAAGCGCTTGGATTGCCCGGCGGTAGCGCGTTTTCACCGTATCCATCGGTTCGCCCAAAACTTCTCCGATTTGGCGGAACGACAGGTCTTCCAGGACGTGCATGACCACAACCGCCCGCTTTCCTGGATCCAATTTATCCAACAAATCAGAAGCGGCTTTGTCGGATTCGAGGAGCTGGAGCGCGGCGTCGGGCAAGGGCTGACCGTCAACCGGTTCGATATTGGACGGTGACTCGCCGTCCGCAGAATCCAAAAACGAGAACGGGATGGATTTTTTTGCCTTAACGCGATCCAGCAAGGTGTTTTTGGCGATAGTGAACAGCCAGGTCTTGAAACTCCGACTCTGGTCGAATCGATTCAGACTGCGCCAGGCTTTGATGAAAGCATCCTGGACTATGTCTTCGGCGTCCAATTCGGGAGGAGCAAGGCGCGAAATGAAGTTGAAGACGCCCGGGATATGGCGTTCATACAAAAAACGCAACGCGTCATCATCGCCGCGCAGATAGGCTTTTACCAAATCAGCATCTGGATTGGATTGGTCCATGGAACGAGAAAAGAATGACACGCGGGACGAAAATGTCAAAGGAGACCGTATTCAAAGCGACATTTCATGGGTCCGTGCCCCACAGCGATTACACACCGGGACAAGTCCGCGGTTCCCGACATTCTTCGATTTTTCCCTTTTCGAGCCGCTGGATGACGATACCCACGATTTCTTTTATGGGGTGTTCGGATTTGATGTAATAACCGTCGGCGCCCAAATCCAAAGCCCGCTTGATTTCGGTATCGCTGCTTAGGTTGGAGATTATGTAAACGGGGATGGATTTGAGCCTGGTGTCTTTCCGGACGGTTTCCAATACATGGAATCCGTCGATTTTCGGGATCAACAAATCCAGGAGCATGAGGTCCGGGCAGCAGACGCGCAGTTTTTCGAGAGCGGTCTCGCCGTCCTGTGCCGTATCGATCTCATAACCTGCGGATGCTAGGTTATCCTGCAGGACCTGGACCAAAAACACTTCGTCTTCGACGATAAGAATCCTTTTCATATGGGTCAATCGGTCTTGGGGCGTCCGCGGACTGGCATGCGCAAGATGAAGTCCGATCCCTTCCCCTCTTCTGATTTGAACGTAATCAAGCCGCCCATCTCTTTGGCCAACATCTGGGCGATGGCGAGACCCAGGCCGGTGCCGTTCGCCTTCTGGGACTTGGCATTAGACGCTCGATAGAACCTTTCGAAAATATGCTCCTGTTCGGCCTTGGGGATACCGATGCCCGAGTCTTTGACGATGAAGCTCACAGTATCCGGTTCTTCGACGACTTCGACAAAAACATCCTTACCCGTCGGGGAATACTCGATGGCGTTACTGACCAGGCACTCCAAGACAGTCTGGAGACGCTTGGAATCTGCGACTATCTTAGGCGAGTGCAGGCGGCCGCAGTCGACCACGATTTTGACCTGTCTTTTTTCAGCCGCAGTCTTGAGCATGACGATCAGGTTATCGAGAACTTCACAGACCGGGACCGGTTCGCGGGCAAAAGCCACTTTTCCGCTCTCCAGATGGATGACGTCGAGCATGTCGCTGACCAGCTGGATCATGCGCTCGTTGGTCTGATAGATATTGTCGACATATTCTTTCTGTTTCTGGGTCAACGGGCCGAGCTGACCGTCCTGGATGGTCTCGACCAACCACTTGGTGCCGGTCAAAGGCGTACGGAGCTGATGGCTGGCCAAGGAGGCGAAATCATCCTTAAGACGCTCGATCTTTTTGCGTTCAGTGATGTCACGGACGATGCCCCAAGAACCGATCGGATGGCCTTTTTCATCCCTGATCATCCAGAGGCGGCTGGAAACCGGAAAAACCGTGCCATCCTTGCGGATATATTCCTTTTCGTATTCGCCGGAGAATCCCTGCTTCAGGAGCTGGTTCGTGAGTATATCGAGTTCGATATCCCGCCATTTTTCAGGAGTAATGTCGTGGTAAGTCATTTTCTTCAACTCCTTATCCGTATAACCAAGCATCTCCTGATAGGCTTTATTCGATTCCACGAAGCGGCCGTGGACGTCGGTCATCTCGATACCATCTTTGATCGAGTCATACAGGCCGCGGTACTTGGATTCGGACGATTGCAAAGCCGCTTCCGTCATCTTCCTCCTGGTGACATCGCGGATGACTCCCCAGACGCTTTCGGGTTTTCCTTGTGAATCGCGCGTGAGCCAAAGTTTGGCCTCACATGACAGCTCACCGCCATCTTTTTTGATGAAACTCTCTTCGTACAGGTTGGTATAGCCGCGTTTCAGGACCTGCTCCTTGAGACGGGCGTCCTGGGCGCTGCGGTTTTTTTCGGAAGTGACCTGGTAATAAGACAGTTTCCCCAGATTCTTCATCGAATACCCCAGCATTTTTCGGAAGCTGCTGTTGCATTCCAGGAATTTTCCCTGCAAATCGAAGCGCACGATGCCATCACTTATTGAATCGTACAGGCCGCGGTACTTGGCGGCGTTAATCTGGAGTTTTATCTCCGCAGTTTTTTGGGTCGTTATGTCCTCGACCAACGCCTGAAGAAAATCCGACTGACCGTTTCCGCCGCGGATGTAGTTGACGTGGGTATTGGCCCAGATGATTTCACCATCCTTACGGATAT
Source organism: Candidatus Uhrbacteria bacterium (assembly GCA_016222815.1). Lineage (GTDB taxonomy): Bacteria > Patescibacteriota > Patescibacteriia > 2-12-FULL-60-25 > 2-12-FULL-60-25 > CAIKNB01. The sequence continues at coordinate 227,599 of JACRQE010000003.1, read as the reverse complement.
AGCGCTTGACGGTCTGATAGGACGTTTTCTTGCCGTCGAGCATCAACCGGATGTTCCTGATGTCTTTTTCCAGGGAAGCGGGATGCGAAATGTCCTTGAATGTGCGTTTCTTCAGCTCTTTTTCAGAATAGCCCAACATGCGGCAAAACCGCCGGTTGACTTTTATGAAATGCAGCTGCCTATCCGAGATAGCCATGCCCAAAACGCCTTCATCAAAAATCCTGCGGTAGCGCTCCTCGCTGATGCGGAGAGCCTCTTGGGCCCGGAGCTTGTCCGTTATGTCACGCAGCTGGCATTGGATGACCTTGAGATGGTTGTAACCGTAGACGTTGCTGGCGAATTCGACGTGGAGAGTGCGCCCATCCTTAGTCTTAAGCGGCATGTCCGGAATCCTCACGATTTTGTTGTTCTGCAGTTGCTTCAAAGCATTTTTCGCCTGTTTGACGTCCTTGACGGCTTCAAGCTCCCAAACCCTCTTGCCCAACACTTCAGGCAAAGGATAACCGAACATCTTCACGGAATGTTCATTGACATCCAGGACCTCACCAGTGAGCGCATCCAGGACCAAAATACCGACCTTGGCTGACTCAAAGAGCTTACGGAAGCGGCTTTCGGTTATGCTGAATTGTTCGGAGAAAATCTTCTTCTCGGAGATGTCCTCGAATCCCAGCAGGATGAACTTTGACCCGTCGAATTTGACGGCGGCGCTGGAGATGTTTTTGAGCGCGTCTTTAGGGAGACGTAGGCCGCGGGCGTTGACCTTAAAAATGCAATTGCCCCGATGGCCGCACTTCAACCGCAGTTCATACGCCTCAAAACCCTTACCCGTCTTTGAAACCAGCCTTAATCGTTTCAGGAACTCGGAATCAGCGAAGCGAAGCTCACCCATTTCGGCGATAGAGATTCCGATTACACTCTTCCGTTTTAGACGAAAACGCCTTTCGAAAGGTTTGTTGAAGTAGACGGCCTTCAGGCTAGAATTGAGCACCAAAAACGGCTCCCGCATGGTCTGGAGGAGGGTGTCGGCGTAAGTTTTGACGATTGCGACCTCGTTTTTTGGATGGCCGGACGGCACAATGTTTTTTTTCATATCGAACGCTAACCTTTCTTCAGGCCGTACGGCAAGCTCACCACGAACTTCGTACCCTTACCTTCACTGGATTCGAAACCAATAGCGCCGCCGGCAGCTTCGACAAGCATCTTGACCATGTATAGACCCAAACCAGTGCCGTTCGGCTTCATGCGACGGGCATTCGAACCGCGGAAAAACTTTTCGTAGAGATGGGACTGCTCCTCGCGCGGGATACCGCAACCTTTATCCCAAACCGTGATGACCAGCAGGCCGTTCGCCTCAAGGTCGTAGCCGAACTCGCCGCCCTCGGCTGAGTAATCGACCGCGTTAGTGAAAAGATTCTGCAGGACCACATCGAGCACCTGGGGATCCATCAGGATACTGCCGACCGGATGCCCTTTCGGGAAAGCCAGCTTGAGTCTTTTCTGTTTTATGGCCGGACCAAGCTTAGCCAACAAATGTCCGATCGCGACTTCCACATTGACTTCCTGGGCGGCCGGGACGATTTTGCCCTGGTCTATGCGCGCGACGCTCAACAACCCTTCGACCAGATCGATGAGATGTTGGTTATATTCTTTGATTTGGCGAAGATGCGCCAGTTGCGCAGGGTTGAGTTCGCCTAAACTGTCGGACTCCAAAATCTCTGAATACCATTTGATGACCGAAAGCGGGGTCCGAAGCTGATGCGACGCCAGGGAGATGAACTCATCCTTTATCCTGTCGGCCCATTTGACCCTATGGTTACCAAGTCTCCCATCATTTTTGCGGTGAGTTTTGGATTTTTGCATAAGCCCTTACGGCTTAAGATCATTGTTTGTTAGCGTACTTAGTCGCTTTCTCCACGACTTCCTTCAGGGACAGACGGGTTTTCACGAAATAATCCTTGGCTCCCAGGCTCAATCCGCGCTTTACGTCTTCGTCCTGGGCAAGGTTGGAGAGGATGACCACGGGCACAGCTTTCAATCGCTCGTCTTTCTGCATTTCACCGAGTACCTCGAAACCGTCTTTTTTCGGCAACAGCAGATCCAGCAAGATGACGTCTGGGACGCTGGTCTTTAAAACATCAATAGCCTCTTGGCCGTCATAGGCCATCTGGACCTCGGAGCCTGCCCTGACGAATTCATCGTGCAGGATGTCGGCCAAGGCTTGTTCGTCTTCGACGATAAGGATTTTCATAATGCATTAAAATAGATATGCGGAAGGATAAATATATCCATCAACAGAAAGAGTTTAACACGTCTGGACCAGAGTTTAAAGTTACAGCGGAAACAAGTGCCGATTTTGAGTAAAGTTATCCACATGTCACCCTAGAATCTTTTCCAGCAGATAAAAATCTGCTATACTCATATCGAAGCGTTTAATTAATTCATTATCCCTTAAAGATAATTTCATTCAAAATGTATGAATGATGGCAAAAAGACATACGCGGTCATCTCGGGCATCGTCGCCCTGTTACTCGTTTTAGCCCTGGCTTTCACGGTCCTCATGGGCGGTAAGGCCGCACCTAAATCCTTGAACACCTCGGCCAGGAATACGGTCCGCCAGATGCCGCTCAAGAAGTCGAGCAAGGATACGGTCCGCGCGACGGTCCGCACGCCTGACATGAACCAGGTCAAACAGTCGGTCACCGTAAAGCGCTAAGATAAGAGATTCCAAACGCCCGGTTTGTCCCCCGCTTGGGGATGGCAATACGGGCGTTTTTAGTCTAAGATTTTGGTTAATATGAAAATAACAGTTTTAGTCCCGATTCTGGGGCTGCCAATCCTTGCAGCGCTTACGCTAGTTTCGACATACATGATACCCGTCAGGGAATCGAGTCTGGATAAGATAAAATGGACGACATTCCCACAATTGATTTCCATACACGACGTCTCACGCGAAGGTCGCCAAGGGATTTTGCTCGAGCGTCTCAAGGACGGGAAGGAACAGTTCATCGCCGGTGACTGGAAATCATCATATACGGCACAGGGTGACCTGATGCTGGTCGGGAAGTTCCCGGAGGGATATTCATCGACAACCGGTCAACACCTCTACATGGTCAAGAACGACAAGATATTCAGCGTGCCGTTGGACAAACTCGATAAACCGGTGACTTCGGTCCAGATAAGCTACAACCAGGCATATATGTTGTTCGGCATGCAAGATGGAGACAAAACCAACTTTTGCGTGATGGAGTGGGCGCAAAAAGGTCCGGCCGACTGCCTAGCGATCAATGCCGAAAATGTCACGAAGGGCAGATGGAATCCTGATAATGGACACGAATTACTAGCTCAGACAGCATCCGGAACGCTATACTCAGTGGATCCCTGGGAAAAGGGCATGGCGGAACCGAAGGAAATCACGGTAGAGAATAACCCCAAACTCCACAGGCAGGCAGAAAAGATCCTGAGAGACGATCCGGAATTGGATCAGAACGAGATTTCCACACCTGAACACAAGACGTTCCTGCACATCTACAACCTGGCATTCATCCGTGATTCGTCCGGCTGGTCAGTCCATCGGGTGCCCGTGACGAGTACGCTCTATTGGCTGAATGACGGAGCCCACCTGTTGATAAAAGAGCCGGATCGGATCGGGATATACGAATTAGCCAGCAGATCCTATACCGGCCTGCTGTCTGAGACGAATATCGGCGAGAAGAAAATCACCTATCGCAATAAAGCGGACAAGGCGTTATAATTTAACCGCCGAACCTAAGATATATTTTCGCGGCACCGGTCCGTACTCGCGCGAATCTGCGCTGATGGCACGATTATCCCCCATCAGATAGTAGTAGCCCGGGGGCACGAAGGTTTCGGCATAGTTTTCGGCGCTTGGCCGGGTGATGGACTGGGGAGCGAGATAGGGCTCTTCCAGACACTTACCGGATGGATTCTCGCGGTTCTTGATACAAACCTTGTTTTGGGTGAAGTAGACGGTTTCGCCGGGAAGTCCGATGACCCGTTTGACGAGCAGCGAATCAGGTTGTTTGACATTGATGACCTGGACGAGCTCAAAACGTTCCAACGGACGGAAAAACAGCGGCCATTTCGAGACTATGAAGAACTCCGCATCGTTGAACGTAGGTTCCATGGACGGTCCGCTGATGACACCGAAGTCGGCGATGAAAAAACGAATGAAAAATACGAACAAGATGATGTTCAATACGATGAATAATGCCTTGGAGATGTACTGCCTGATCAGGATCAACCACATAACTGGTGTTTAGTTCAGTATGGATAATTTCTTAGCCACCATCCAATCAATCGCCTACGCCATCAAGGTAACTTCCCTGGGGATAATCCGGCACCAGGCGTCCTGGGGTTTCATCACCGGTTTTTCGACCGCGACCGGCTTATATGCCTTCATCACGAGCGAGAACCCGAGGAACTTGCCGGCCATCCTGACCAAGGATCCACAGACGTCATTCAGCCAACTGGCGCCACGCGCCGAGGGCGGGACTTTCCAGGTTTCATATACCGCCTTCCAAAGGGAGTATAACCGGGTCAGGCTCGTTTTTTACCTCGCGCTCTTCGCATTCCTGATATTGATTGCGATCGCCATGCTGAGGTACTGAACTGACCATCCATCTTATGGTGCTTCGCGATTGAAAGTATACCATCAAAACAAACCCCTCCGAAATTGCGGAGGGGTTTGTTTGTTATTTGTCGGTTTATGATCAGCCTATTTATGGGACCCAGGTAACAGCCGTCAGCTCGAGCGTGTTTGAATATTGCCCATTCACACCAGAGTCAGGCATGAGAAGCTTCCAATAGGTCGGCACCGTCGGGGCGTTCTCCCCTGGGATAATGTCGTCTACCGTCTGGTTCGGCAGATTGATGGCAAAGTCCTGGGCGGTGAGCTTGCTGACTGCCGCCCCTGCCGCATGAACGAAACCGCTGGTCTTGGAATAATGGACATTGCTGGCGGGGATGACATCAAAGTTCCCTGACGGCTCGGTCATATCGCCGACTAGCGCTCCCTGGGTCGAGGCTTTCACTGTCGCATCCACGGAGACATTACCGGTGTTAGTAAAGGTCAAAGTCTTTTCGAGAGATACAGCACTGAGAGCCACGGTTCCGTAATCAATAGAACCATCAGTGCTGAAAGCTGCCAAGGAATTGACCGTGAAATGATTACTGGTGTCGACCGTTATCAAGCCATCAAAATCCGTGATTTCGACACGGATGGTCCAGTCTCCAGGATTCACGAAACTGCGCAACGGATAATCCAGATAGACTTGGGCTGAAGTATCAGCCGCTCCGGTACAATCCGTAAAATGGACGCCGTCAGTAGACGGGACTGCGCCTGAGTAGGATTTCCATTGGAGATCGCCCTGGGTGTAGTCATAACCGGTAGAGAACAGGGTAATCGCAACATTGCTGATATTAGCACAACCGTTCGGATCGCTGATCTGGGCGGTCACCCGGACGGAATTATTACCGGCTTCGACGGGAATGAAATTCCCCGTCAGGATATTGTGGGTACCGGCGTCGGTATTGGCTGTGAGCGAATCGAAAACCGGATTCGCTGGCGTCACATCTACCTGTTGTTCCGCGGTATCCGCGATTGATTTGACCCTGACCAGCGTGACCAAGGCTACGAGTGCGATAAGCGTAAACAGGTAGCTTGGCCAGGGAGGCAGGATGGAAGGCTTGTTCTCTGGCATATAAATATTAAATGATGATGATGACTGCTGTTAAATATGACTGGACCTATTATAGCACATGCCCCAATCCCCTGTCCCCTGTCAACAAGCTCGAAATAGTCTCCAAGTTGACATCAATAACCGACGGCCGTGAAGGTAAGGGTGTTATGGTAATTTCCCCTGACGCCGGTTGCAGGCATCAAAAGCTGAAAAAAAGCTTCTTCGGTCGGGGGAATCCCCCCGTTTGCGGTAACCTGCTGGGGCAACTGGATGGACAGCAGGGTGTCGGATGTAGAAATCGCCGCCCCGGTTGAAAACTCAAAACCATAGTTCAGGCCATATCTTACGTTGTCCAGCGGTATGATGCTGAAGCCCTCCCGATCGGATATAAGAGGTCCATCGACTCTGACGTTCGTATTCAGGTTGGTGTTGCCGGTATTCGTGAATGTCACGGTCTGATACTGCGAATATCCACCCAAGCCAACGGTACCGAAATCCAACACCGGCGTGACCGTGAAAGCCGCCAGGCTCTGGACTTCGAAAACCGAGGAATCATGGGTCACGTTATTGTATTGGGAATCCATCACCTTGACGCGGACAATCCAGGTGTCGGAAGCATAAGTCCCGACATCGGTCGGATCGATGAAATTCTTGGTCTCGAATGTAACCGAATAGTCGGCCGTGGCACCTCTGCCGCAATTAGTCAGTTCTTGGGCCAACAATGTAGTGCCATAACAGTTATTTTCATCAAGCGCACAGTTGGCTCCGGTCATCGGCCAGACGCTTGATCGATACATATAGACATCGACGTAATCGATATTGGAACAACCATCCCCGTCCGAAACCTGGCCATGTACCGTAACATTCAGCGTACCAGCCTCAATCGGATGCAGGCCTAAGGACAGGATGTCATTATAGGATTGATCAGTAACAGCCACGGAATCTACCGTAGGCGGTACATCAGCACTAGCCTGGTACGGCTTGGCGACTAATACGACGAGTATAAACGTACCCAATCCGATAAGGGCGAGGGTAGCAGATAGGGATGAATGCGGTCGTTTATGCTTCGGCATAACTATTCATCTCAATAAGAAACCGCGATAAAATCCAAAGAATTGGTGTAGGTGCCGCTCACGCCGGTATCCGGGATTTTTATTCTCCAATATGTCGCGACCTGGGGGGCTGGCGACAGATCATCCGTCTGCTCTGGCAGGTTAATGTTCAGATAGTAGGGACTAATTCCGCTTACCGGTATGCCACGGTCATAGCTATCGCTGGTCAAAGAAAAATGGACATTACCGGCCGGGATATCGGAAAAACCGGGAAGATTGGAAACCATGTCGCCACTGCGCGTACTGGTGGCCAAGATGATGGCGTTGACCCGGTGGTTGCCGGTGTTCGTGAAATTTATCGTTTGTTCAGTTGATATTTCGCCCAAGTCCAACACGCCGTAGGTTATGAAGCTGTCCGTATCGAACGCGGCCAAGCTGTTGATCTCGAAATTCTGCAGGGACATTCCGTCCCGCGTGTCGTCATTGATGAGGACGATGGCGGTCCAGGTTTCGGTCGGATAGGGACTACCTGCGTCGGTCGGGTCGACATAGTTCGCTATGGGTATGATGGCCTGGTAATTCAAGCCGTTGTCTCCAGCTCCGGTACACCCGCTTATAGTGGCATCCACATGGTACGTATCATTGTTATCGGTCGGCCGCGGACCTTCGGGCATGGTCGGCGCATGGAAGACCCAAACTGTAATCAAGGTGATGTCGCTGCAGCCGTTATCGTCAGAGGCTGTGCCATAGACGTACAGATCCTTTGTGGTTCCTTCGTTCGGGATGAACTCGGCGATGAGCGACCCGTTCTCTTGGTCAGAAACGACCAGGGAATCGATAACCGGCGCCGAATTGTCCGCCGTGGTCTGCAGTTCCGAGGTTACAGTCGTTTCAGCCAACGAGTTTAAACGAACGACGACCAAAAGCACGGCGAGAGCGAAAACAGCTGACGTCGTGCCTATAATCTTAGCTAGTTTAGCGATTAAGGAGTCTCTCGACATAACACTGACATCCACGCCAATGATATCATAAATAAAACGATTCCCCTATATCCGGGGAATCGTTTTTTTAGCTCTTATTGCTTAGTACGACTGGGCCGTGAAGGTCAGCGTGTTGCTGTAGGTCCCGTTCACGCCGGAAGACGGCATGCGGAGAACCCAATAGCTGTCAACCGTTGGCGCAGTAAACGGACCAGCGTCAACCAACTGTTGAGGCAATTGCAGGACGAGGTCGGAGGTCGACGGCGTGATGACCGTGGCCGTGGCTGTCCCATAGGTGAAGCCTTGAGTCAGCGAGTAGTGGACGTTACCGGCCGGGATCACATCGTAGTTGCCGCTGGGCTCAGTCATGTTTCCGCTGGCAGCTACCGTTGAGTCCACATACATGTTACCGGTATTCTCGAAAGTCACGGTCTGCTCACTTGAATCAGCGCCCAGAGCTACGGTTCCGTAATTAATCGAAGCTGCAGTGCTGAAAGCGGCTAAACTGGCGACTTCGAAAATCGGGGTTACGGTGTCAGTTAAGGTGGCATTATCGGTTACATTGAGTTCAATCACCCACTCCTGATCCGCATAATCGTTGGCTTTTCCGGCAGTCCCGGCATCGGTCGGATCCACAAAGTTATAGAACGGTAACCGGACACTATAGGATATATCCGTGTCGCCAGCCCCAGTGCACGGGTTCGTCGGACTATTGGCTTTCATGACTTCCAATGTCTGCGAGAAAGTGGAACAGTTGTTATTATCGGAAGCACAAGCACTCGTGACGCCAGACCTGTAAGCCACTCCGTGTATCCAATCGATATCTTCGCAACCATTTGGGTCAGACACCACGCCGCTGACGATTACGTAGTTGATGTCACCCTCGACCGGGGTCAATGTACCAGACAAGATTTCAGTACCTGCGCCATCTAGGTCGATAGCTGAGATTGAAACGACGGCCGGCGCATCATTACCGACATTGGCCGTTTCCGTAGCCGTATCGGCTTTGGACTTAAGCATGACTAAAGCGACTAACGCGACGACGGCTATAAGCGTGAAGAGCACGCCTAGCGCGGTCATGGCAGAGACTTGAGACTTTTGCTCTGGCATAGAAATAAGAATGAATTATTAGGTTGAATAAAGTCACTTATCCACAGATGAGAGTATAGCACATTTTCCCCTACTGCGCGACGGCAGTTACGCGCATGATGGTCGAGCACGCACCCTCGACCCCGCTCGGCGGTACTTTGAGCGTGAAGTAGACAGGCAGGATGGACTCGTCAGGATCATCTCCAGGAGGGATGCTATTGTAATAAGACTGCGTAACATCGGTTTCCATAGCCAGACCAAGACCCCAAAGCTCTTCATTCTCTTCGGGCGTTAAATCAATGTCGGAGTCGGAAGTCAGGGCATTCGGGCTGGTTATGGAAGTGATGTTATTTATCCTGTCGCCCTGAATCGGCGTCAGATATTTATCTACTTGGGCTTTACTGTTCATACGGAGCTGCGTAGCCTCGATGACGCCGACCTCGCCGCCGGAACAGGTGAAGTTGGATTCAGCGACGCAGTACGGCACGACAGAGCGATTACCATAATTAGCCATGTAAATCACCTTCGGTTCGGATATCTCGCCCAACTGAAGCGAACCAAAATCCAGATTTGCGGTGACGCCCAAGGCCGCCAAGCTGTTCACCTCAAAATCATCGCTATCGGCAGAATCTGTCGCATCATCCTGGTCCACGATCGTGGCCCGGGCGACCCAATAGGTGTCTTCGTTATCGCTTCCGGCATCGGTCGGATTAGCAAAACTCTGAAGCGGCACCTCTGCTTCAAATTCACCGGTCGTGTCATTAACCGCAGAGCATGCCGTGAATACATCAGCGCTGACACGGTAGCAATTGAGCGGATTAGCCAGGCAATCGGCACCGACATCGGCGCGATGGACCACGACATCTACCCTCTTGGCGTCATGACAGCCGTTCTGGTCCGTGTAAGATCCGTATATATATAAATCCGTATCGACTTTTTCGGTCAAAGTCACTTCATCGACCTGCGGTCCGTCCTCAATCAGGGACACAATTACTTCATCCATCTCGGGAGGCGTGTTTCCGGCGATCAACCTTTGGATTATGACATCAGCTTTTGTCGTGTAGGCGAATCCGGCTGAGACTAAAACCATAAAGCCTGCCAGCGCAAACAACAAGCTAAAATTCTTTCGAGATTTTAATTTATTTTCCATGGCAGTTTCATGACAGATTATAGCACAGGAAACAAAATACCGCCCAAAATCCATGGGCGGTATTTTTGATGTCATTTAGCTGGAGGAGCAGGAGGAGCTGGCGCGACCGGAGGAGCCGGAGGCGGAGCAGGCGGAGTCGGAGGAGCCACCGGAGGCGCGGGAGGAGCAGGCGGAGTCGGCGCCGCTGGAGGAACCTGGGGCGGAGGAGGAACTACTGGGGGCTGCGGAGGAACAACCGGAGGCGCAGGGGGAGCTGGCGGTTGCGGAATCGGAGGAGCTGGAGGAACAGGAGGCGCAGGCGGAGGAGCTACTGGAGGTGTTGGCGTGACCGGAGGTGCAGGCGGCGGAGTCGAAGCAGGGGGTGTGGGCGGAGTTGCCGGGGGTTTCGGTTGGTTCATTTTAGCTTGCGCATGTTTGCGCCTACGGCGGAGGAGCAAGAGGATGATGATGACGAGCAGGACCAGACCGCCGGCCAAAATCGGCAGGACTGTTGTCGTCGGAAGTTCGGGTTTGACCTTGAACAGAGCTTCGACTCCTTCACTCCTGGTTGCACCAAAGCTTGCGACGGCTACGGCACGGTAATCTCCGGCGGTGGGCGGTCGATAAGTTTTTTCGAAATTCGTGGTTTTGCCCACACCCAGGAATGTCGGATTGGTGCTCAAGACTTCCAGGCGCTTATCTCCTTGGTAGATGCTGATGTCAAACGTTACGGTCAAACCAACGCTGCCAGTATTCTTGAAAGCGCCTTTGAATCCGACCAGCTCTCCCCCGTCGTATTCCTTTTTATCGGACACGAAAGTCTGCAATTCACCGGTCTGGGCAAGGGTTCCCTTGGGGTAGACATGGAAACGCAGATCCCGTGATTCAAAGACAGGTTTTGACGTATCTTTACCGTAGAATTTGAGCTTCAGGATATAGGAACCGGGAGCCAACTGGGCTTTGGTCGGTACGTCATCAGAGTCGGTGGACAGCGCCTTCACGATCTTCAAGGTATCGCCAGCAATGGTTTCGGCATAGGAGAACTTCGGATCATGCTCATCAGATATCGTGAGCTCGATTTTGCTCGGCCGCGTATCCACGTTGCCTTTGTTGTTCAACTGGTAGGTGAAGTCCAGGATTTGACCCTCTTCGGTTTCACGGACCACCGGATTGCCGATTTCGAACAGCTCGACGGCTTCTGTCGTGACCGTGAATCTTATGTCAGCTTGTGCGCCTGTAAGAATAGCTGATCCCGAACCACCTGCACCGCCTTTGGCAGCGGTAGGCGCGACCTGGATTTTTGCCGTATATTCGCCGGCGCCCAAGGTACCAGGTTCGATAAAGAACTCGTACGCAGTGTTGTACATGCCTTTAGGCAAGACCAACGTGCCGTTGTTCGGCAACCGGATATATTGGGCGGCAGGTCCGCTGACTTTGACGATTCCACCTTCTTCTTCGGCTGGATTGCTGCGCGTCAGGTAGACCTTCCTGGAGACAGAGCTGTTCTGAAGCAGGCCTTTAGCCTCAATCAGGACAGGGGAAATGCCCACGGCCTGGACCATGAAAGGCGCCAACAGGAAAAGGAAAGAGGACACGAAAGTCCAGCCTAGAAATCTATTACGAATCGTCATAGGTGATAATTGGAGCTGATTATGCGAAGATTGTAGCCAGACATCACGGAAAGGTAAAGGGATTAAAATCCAGCAGCTTTGCATTCGCTACACAAAGTCTGGCCATTCGAGTCGCCGACGTAAGAACAGCTCGGGATGCCGCTGAATTGGGCGCAATTCGCTTGGTTTACCTGGGATTGCTCCGATGCAGAGGGAGTCTCGGCAGATGGGGAGGATGGTGCGCTGCCGGTCGGGATGTCGGCCGGAGCTCCCCCGCTTGGGATATCCGTGGGCAGATATTTGGTGACATCGACTTCGGGGATCGGTATCTCGACAGCCCCTCCTTTGTATGACACGTCCTTATCCACACCAAAATTCTTGAGCATGCCTTTGCCTGGCAACTGCGGCAAAGAGAGATTCAAGGGAGAAATCTTGAGGTTCGGGACGGGCGAGGAGGATAAATCGAAAATTGGAATCTTGATTTTGATGGCGTCAAGCTTCTTGGTTATTTCGGAGACCGGCGGCCTGGGGATTTTCGTCACCGGCGCTTTTTTCGGGATTTTGGCTGTCGTGGTTTTGGATGAGCTGACCGCCGCGGTCGAGACGTAGACCGTGAAAGAGACGCCCAGCGCGACGACCAACAAGTAAGCTACAGCCAGCCGACGGTTATGCATCTGCTCGGGCGTGGGCTTCCACTGGAGGTTGCCTTTTGGCATAGATGGTTGTGTGGCCATATGTTTATTTCTCCGGCGGGGTCTCGGTGCCGGTCGTCAGGTAGAAAGCGTCCAGGATGGCGGCGCCGACCGTGGTCTTTTCTTTGGTTACCTGGAGACGATGGCTGATGCCGGCCGTGAGCTTGATCCCGGAACCGACCTTGTGCCAACCGAAAGCGCCTTTATCGCCCGGTGACGGTACCGTAGTTTCGGGAGTGACGGCGTAAATCTTTCCGTCAAAGGACAAGATGATGCGTCTGACGCCGCGCGGCTGGAACTTATCCACATAGTCGCGAACCCATACGTTGTAGACGCCGTCTTTTGGGATGTTCAGAGGATAACCCAGCCACTCGCCCTCGACCGCCAAGTACCAATCCCCTGTACCGAAATATGGCGGACGCCAGGACGGATTCGTCTCTTTCATGTTGATTGCCGGGCGCGAGCCTACCGGCTTGATGTAGAAACTGTCTTCGTTTTCGGCTTCGATCCAGATGCCCGTGCCTTTGGGCAAAGCATCGGCCTGTTTCTTGAGGTCGTCAGCCGCTTTCTTCATGGCATCAGCTGCAGTCTGCATGTCGGCCAAATGCTTGGTGAGATCAGCGTCGTGTGTAGCCCTGTACGGCAGTTTGCAGTCGCCCTCTGCGGCTGCGGCCTGCGCCATGACCGCATTCGCCTGTTTTTTGAGTTCGTCGTACGCAGCGGTAAGTTTACGGATGTCGTCGCAGACGGTCTTGCGGTTATTGCACAGGCTGTTCCAAACCGTACTCCCCTGTTTCAGGCCTTCAGCGACTTGCTTGCGGGCATCAGGCAATTTTTCCTTGACCGCGGAACAGCGCGATTCAGAGCTTTCCGCTTGCCTGGTCTTGAGGTCATCCGCCTGCGCCATGAGGCCGTCAGCCTGGGAGTTCAGTTCGTTCAGCGTGGAGAAGATTTTCTCGAAATCATTTTCGTCTTTGGATTTCTGGCAGAGAGATGTCACGCGGTCGATGCTTGTGACGAACGAATCGGCCGAGGCTTTGAAATTCGCATAATCGCCACCGACCGCATTCACTACCAGGCATTCCGCGTCCGTTTTGCCGGCACAGCGGTCGAGGTTGGATTTGAGGACGACCAGATCGTTGTTCTGAATCTCGACGCGCGCGGCCCGGAGCTGGGGCAAGGCTTGGTCGCAAGCGGATTTAACCGAGTTGACCAAGACTTTTGAGCGGTCGGCATCAAGGGCTTGACCCATGACCATGGCATCCTGGCCGTCGTTCTGGATTTTTTGGAACAGGGACAGGAGCTCGTTCGGGTCCGTTGCCGACGACGCGCACATGCTTTTCGCCAAATCCATCTCGGTCAATATGTCGTTGGATTTGTCGGTGATGGTGCTGAAGCGCACAGCCAAGAGATTGATTTGCTCGCATTGCGGGTCGGCGCTGTCCGCGCATTGGGACTGAAGCGATTGGATCTGGGTGATGGCCGGCTGGATCTGCGATTTGGCCAAGTCGAATTGTGGCATGGCTTGTTCGCATATTTTAGAGAGAGGTTCGGTCGCGGCTTTTTCAGCCTGCTGTTGGATCTTTTCCCATTTATCGCTGAAATCCTGCATGGCTAAAGCCAGGCCGGCTTCGTCATCATTAGCCAGATAGCCGTCGAGCTTGGTTTGGAGATCTTTCCGGTCCTGAACCAGTTCGGCCTTGAGATCGGCAATGCTCTTGACTGACGGGTCGGATTTCTTGGCATCTTCGATTTGGGCGGCGTTAGCGTCAAGCTGTTTACCGGCTTCGGCGATGTTGATATCCATCAGCTTCAGGATCAGATCGCGGCGCAAAGTCAGTGCCTCTTTCTTCTCTTTAGCATAGCGTCCGGCGCCGGATCTGATGGCATCGTTTATCTTTTTGTCCAAACCGATGAACAGATTTCCGATATCCTCCATCTTCTTCTTGTCCGGCGCCACGATCTCGTCGGCTTTGGCGCGGATTTTCTTTTCGATTTCCGCCTTCTTGGCTTCGATGATCGGACCAAGCTGGGCATTGATCGCGGCTTCGACTTCGGCTTGGATGGCCACGGGATCCGGGGGCGAACTGCCTTCACCCTGCTGGCCCTGGTACGGCGCGACCACGGATTGGGCGATAGCTTCGGCTTGGGCGTTGATTTCCGGTTCGATCTTGGCCGTTTCGACATCGATGAACGGTTGGAGTTGGGACTTGACTTTGGTCTTGATGCCGTCGCCTAAAGCCCGCATCTTGGCCTCCATCTCGGAACGCTGGTTGCCCATGCTGGCCATGGACGAATCCTTGCCCCACTGGATGAAGTCCTTGATCTGTTTTTCGGCATCAGCCACGGTCTTGGCCGCACAGATGGAATTCACCCTCTTGGTGCCTTCGGATGTCATGCCGCCCACGTCGGGTACGGAGATGTCGACACCTTGGGCGCGGGCTTTTTCCACGGCAGGAATGAGGAATTTCTTGAGCGCATCCATAGCCAAGAAAAAGTCCCCGCTCTTCCAGCGGGTCATGGCGCAGTAGAGTTTCAGCAGATCGGATTCGGGTACGAGCTTTTTGATGTCGTCGGATACGAATTCCGGCTCCGGGATGGCGGGAGGCTCGGTTTGCCCCTGGTTAAAGGCGTCGATGGGAGCGCCGACTTCGTTCTCGAAAGCCGCGAGCTCTTCGGCCGTGGGACCTTTTTGGATGTCTGCCGGTGGTCCGCCGGAGGGAGTCTCTTGGGCGTTAGCCAAATAGGAAGTCGCGCCGAGCACACCGGCGAACAGGACTCCAGCGGCCATCCAGACAGCCAGAGACTTGAACGAAGATTTTTTAGGCATATGAAATTACAATTTGTCTCTCCCCTACTTTCCCATCCGCTTCTTGACCTTGTCCACGATTTCGCTCAATTTAAGGTCCGACTTGACCAAATATTGTTCAGTCCCGAGTTGCTTGGCTTTTTCGAGACGCTCATCGGTGCTGAAATTTGTCAGGATGAAGACGACAGCCGTTTTGCCCCACGTGTCTTCGCGCAGCTTGGCGAGCATGGTCAACCCGTCCATGATCGGCATCAGGAGGTCCAGCAAGATCAGATCAGGGCGCTCCTTCAACGCCGCCTCGAGACCAGCTTTACCGTCAGTCGCGGTCGTGACTTCGAATTCCGCGCCGGATAGCTGGGAAGCAAGAGTGTTCAACAACAGAACTTCGTCCTCTACGATAAGGATTTTCTTCATACAGGCAAGGAGAAAAAGAAAGTCGTACCTTTACCGGCCTTGGATTCGAACCAGATGCGGCCGCCATGGCTGTCGACGATGGCTTTGGCGATGAACAAGCCCAGACCGGTGCCGCCGGGCTTGAGCGGGAGGACATTATCGGCCCTGAAGAATTTTTCGAAGATACGCGGCTGCTGCTTCTTGGGTATGCCGACGCCCTGGTCCGCGACCGAACATACGACCTCCGAGTGCACACGCCGGCAACCGATCGTCACGCGCGAGTTCGGAGGAGAATAATCAATGGCGTTATTCATGAGGCTAAGCAGGACCTGACGGATTTTAGGTTCATCAAAATTGCATTTAAGGCTCTTGGGCATGGTCCGCGACATGACCACGTGGATACGCTTGTCGTTAGCCATGATCGCCGAATCCGATACCGCATCCCTGACAGCGGCCGCCAGATCGCCCGGCACGCGTTTGACCGCGAACCTGTGTCCAGTCTCGATGAACGAGACGTCCAAGAGGTCGTTGACCAGCCGGATCATGCGTTCGTTCATCTGGAAGATCTCCTGGACCATCTTGCGATGCTTGACCGAAAGCTCGTCAGCACCTTCGGTGAGCAGGAGGTCGGCCAACCACTTGACGCCGGTCAACGGCGTCCTCATCTGATGCGAGGCCACGGACACGAATTCGATCTTCATGCGGTCAATCTCCCTTTCACGCGTCACATCCACACCCACACTGACGAAATAGATGACGTTCCCCTGTTTATCCATGATGGGCGAAGTCGTGGTCCGCGATATATAGACACCCTTGTTCTTTTTGTGGTTGACGTATTCGCCGGAGAGAGGCTTCTTGTCGACCAGGAGTTTCTGCAGGAGCTTTTCGTAATCCATGGGTTGGTCGGATTTCAACCACAGGTCCCACGGCTTCTTGCCCATAACCTCATCCATCGAGTAGCCGGTCAGTTTCAGGAGAGCAGGATTCGCATAGACGATACGTCCATCCAAGTCCGTGAATACGATCTCGTCAGAAGAGCCTTCCACTGCTTGTTTGAATTTGATCAGCTCGTCGGCCCGCTGTTTAATCTCGAAATCCTTTCGCTCCTCATCGGTCACGTCGAACAGCGATCCGATGACCGCCGGCCTGCCGTTGTATATGGTCCGCGAACCAAGAGCTTCGATACGGATGACTTTCTTATCAGACCTTATGCCGTTGAACCGATAATGGACGGTGTCGATTTCTCCGGTGATGCGTCTCTTCAGGTTTTCCTGGACCAGAGGCCAATCCGACGGATAGACCAGATCTCGCGGTCCCATGCCTTTCACCAAATCACCGGCTTTGTAGCCGAAGATTTTCCCGAGCTTGGGATTTGCGTACTTGAAAACGCCATCCTGAATAAGATAAACCCCCACGAGGGATTTCTCTACCAGTGCCCGGAATTTCGCTTCTGACTCCGCGAGTTCGCGCTGGGCAATCTTTTGTTTGGTTACGTCAAAAGACAAAATGAGGACGCCTTCGCTGACCGGATGCAGATAACATTCAAAGGTACGCGTCGACTTGTCTGGCAACACATACTCGTGTTCCAATCTGAAACTCTTCTTTTGCGCCATGCTTTGTTTCAGCTTGGAAAACAAAACGGTTTTTTCTATCCCCTGGTGACAATCGGTGATGGGTTTGCCGAGCATCTTCTTTCTGTCGACCATGCATTGGCGCGCGGCGGCGGTGTTCACGTACAAGTAGCGCCAGTCGCGGCCGACTACCCGGACCCCTTCGTGCATCTCGCCGATGACATCATGCAGAAGTTTGCCGAGGTCGTACGCTGCAACGGATTTCGTCTTCGTTTTTGGTGACATATGGAAATTGACGCCCAAAGGGCGCAGACTGCGTCTTTAGAATATCACGAATGACCAAGCATGTCTGCATTACCAAGATGGAAAAGCCCCGGACCAAAGTGTGGTCCGGGGCTTTGAGGAGTTCAGCTGGCTAGCGGGCGCAAACTGCGTAAACGACGCAATTTCGGGCGAACGGTCTTGGAGATGGCTACGCCCTGGTCCTGCGCCAACTGGCGGAACGTGGGTGAAAGGCGGTAGAGCTCTTCGAACGAGCCTGCGACGGCCTCGACCTGCGATGAACCGTTCGTGACGCTGCCGCTTGGCTTGAGCACCACGAACTTGGTGCAGAGATGGCGGACAGTGCTCAAACGGTGTGCGATGATGAGCGCCCCCATATCTCCGGAAAGAACCTCGGCCAATCCGCGCTGGACGACTTTCTCGGTCGTGGAATCCAAGCTCGAGGTCGCCTCGTCAATGAGCATGAAGCGCGGCTTGCGCATGGCCGCGGCGCCGATCATGAGGCGCTGGGCTTCGCCGCCAGAGAGCTTGATGCCGTTGCGTCCGACTTTGGTCTCGAGCTTATTCTTGGCCAAGCGGCGGCCGAAGTCGATGCACAAGCGGCCCATCAAACCCCAAAGATTTTCGTCCAAGACGCGGTGACGCTCCCCTTCCGGCAAGCCGTAGAGCAGGTTGGATTTGATTGTGCCGTCGAGGATTTGCGCTTGTTGCGGGATGTAGGCCAGGGCCTGGATCCAGGAAGCGAGCTTGACGTCGCGCAGGTCGCGGCCGTTCACGAGCACTGCTCCCTGGTCAGGGTCCATGTAGCGCTGGAGCAGGCGCATGACCGTGGTCTTGCCTGCGCCGCTCGGACCGATGAGTGCGACTTTTTCTCCCGGTTCGACCGTGAAGCTCACGTTCTTGAGCACTTCCGCGTCTTCCTCGACGACTTGCTCCTCGCCGTCCAAAACGCCGACTGTGTAAGTGTGGCCCACGGCTTGGAACTCGATGCGGATTGGTTCGGTAGACGGGATTTCGGTCGCATCAGACTTATCCACCACATCCGGAGCCATGGTCAGCGCATCCTTCATGGCTTTAACCGACGGCAATGCCCAGTTGAGGTCACGCTCGATGGATGCCAGGCGCCAGAGGTTGTTGGCGAACATGCCGCACCAGCTGAAGAGCGGGTAGAGCAGGCCGAGGGTCCAATCGCCATGCCAGACGCGCCACACGCCATAACCGATCGTGGCCACGAGGACAAGTTTTTCGACAAGTCCGCGCCAGTTGGACATACGGATGAACCAGGCCCAGAAGTTGAAGTCGCGGACGAAGATGTCTTTGGACCAGGCGCTCCCCCGCTCGATCTCTTCGGCTTCCTTGCCGTTGGTCTTGACCCGTTCGACCTTCTCCCAGAGTTCGGCTTGGCGCCGATTGTAGCGGCTGAAGTCGATTTCGATGGGGACGCAGACCTCGATACAGCGCTGGCTCAAGTGGAGAGCGTTCAAGATCATGAGAACGACGAGCAGGGTCATGGCCAGGGCCGCGACTGTGGAGATGGTCCAGATGAAGACGTAGACCACCAACAAATCGAGGACGGCGGAGAGGCCGTTGAAGATCATCATGTCCTGGATGAAATTCACTTTGCCCTTGGCTTTTTCCATGCCGCCGACGGACAGCGCGCTGCCGTCGCGCATGTGCTGGCCGAGCGACTTGGCGAAGAACAGTTGGTTCATGCGGCGGTCGCGCTGGGTAGTGTTCTCGCCGATCATGCGTTCGCGGCACATCATGAACCAGTAGGCGAAGAGCTGGCTGGACAAAAGGCAGGCCGCGAAGGCAGCGAGCCCGAACAGTGACCGGTGGAGATCGCGGGCGATGACGCCGTTGATGACCCAGGCGAATGGCCAGGCTTGGCCGATGGCGAGCAGGGTCGCGACCAAACCAGCCACGACCATGCGGAGGGCGATTTGTTTGCTCCGCGGTCCGATGAGTTCGCGCCAAACCCAGAGGATGACCATGAGGCTCATCTTGGAATCGCCCAGATATTCCTTCCACGTCTTCGCGATCTTCCTGTTTTCAAGCGCATCGAATGACATCTTTTTTCCGCTCCTTGTCGAAGAACAAAATATCCTGCCGGTGGGCAGGATATTTGAACCGTCGAGCAAAAAAATTATCTCAACATTTCTTGATATCCCGCCCAAAACCACGGTATCCGGCAACGACAAGAGCACGGAACTCGGGCACGCGCATCCAAGGCGCGATAAAAGCGCCGTAAGCGTGGGTGGTGGAGATGTTTTGGTTGAGTTTCATGTATGTTTCAGCCGCGAATCCATTATCGATTGCGGTATGATTACAAAAACTAACAGAACCCTTGGCGGTTGTCAAGGGTTCAGCGCGGAAGATTATTTGCTGTCGCGTTTTACGCCAAGCTGGCCGCGGACATCATCCAAGACCCTACTCAGCCTCTGTTGCACCAGGTTCACGGCCTTTTTGCGGTCGCGTTCGTCGTTCATGTCGTATTCGAAATAGCCCAAATGCATTAGCCGTTCAGCCGTCTGGGCGCCTGTCTCGCCATGTGCATAGCTTTTGAGGATGAGCAGATCCATGTCTTTATTCTTCTGTGATTTGTTGCCGGCATCGTATTTCTTGCCTTCGAACTCCCCGTCTTCGAACAAGAACGCACTTAACTCCTTATCCGGCGTCATCATCAGCGTTTCTTCGGGAGAAGGCGGCACGGAACCATACAGTAGTTCGTTCTCCGCACCTCCTTGGTTTATGTCTCCGTGGACACCGAGCCCGGTCGGGACTTCGCGGTGCCCGTACCTGACGCGATCTATCATGATGTTCCTCATGACCGTGACCACGAAGGCATGCGGAGTTTCGATGACGTAAGGGATGAAGTTCTCGGACTTCGTGTAATCCAAGATTTTTTGGAGCGCATCATGGACCACATCTTCGGCGTCCGTGCGCGGATCGAATGCGATACCCGTTTTACTTAGATATTTCCGTGCGATCTTCACCAGCTTGGCGCGGTTTTCCGCAAAAAAAGCGTTGACCGTTGCGATGTACCGCTCTTTGCTGAGCGATGCTGCATCGTCAGGCTTGCGCGGTGATTCGGTGAAGGGAGAAACTTGGGGCATTTCCATCATATGGTTTTTTTTATTCATCGGAATAATATCAAATAAGCGCCCATAAATAAAATGCCATTCTTCCGTCGTCATTTCGCGTATCTAGTAGGGGTGTAGACGTTAGAGGCGTTCCAGAGCATCCAGCCTGAAGCGCCAGCGTCGCGCGCCGCTTTGATTTGAGCCTGCACCTTTGCGGCGTCGTAGATGGCACCCATGTCAAAATCCTGGATCCAAGGTCGGGATTTATATCTGACCGCTTCCGGCGTGGTGCTCGAATCCGCAGATTGGACGATCCCGATTCCGGAATCCAAGGTGTGTTTGACCACTTCATAAGGATAGAGCGCGGGATTGGCGAAACCCTGGAAACCTTTGGCGTAGTGCGACGGGTAAGCCATGGGCGAGACGAAGTCTGCGTAAGGATAGACATCTGTCAGGCGTTGGCCGATGCCCAAACCATCATTGTTCACGAAGGTGAGGCCGAACAGGTCGAATGAGACCGGGATTTTTTCGGACTGGAGAGTGCCGCCGACTTTCTTGAAGAAATCGCGCATGGCTTCGGATTTGGTCTGTTTGCCGTCGTAGACCGGATAGCGGATGGCGGAGAGCACGCCGTCCGAAGCGAAACGGACATAATCGAATTGGATTTCGTCGAAACCACGGACATAGGCCTCGCGCGCCAAAGCCAAAGAATAGTCAGCGACTTTGGGAGATGCAGGGTCGAGCCAAGGCATGCCTGTCCGGTCGTGCCAGACTCCCCCGCCAGCCGTGCGCAGGACCGTGTCAGGATGGAGTACGCCGTACGCTTTGTCGCGCATGACAGCGATACGGGCGATGCGGTAGAGGTTCAGATCAGCGAGCTTTTTGAGCAGACCATCCAGGTCCCTGATGACAGGATCCTTGGGAGCGAGTTCCTGGAGAGCGGGATCGTTCGGGACGAACGCAAGGTCGCCGTCGTCCAATTTCAAATCAATCACGATGGCATTCAGTCTGGAGGATGAGGCGTAAGCCATCAATTCTTCGGCACGCTTTGAACCGGCGGTATAGCCAGTCCAGTAGATGCCTCTAACTTCTTCGGGTAGCGGAATATGGAACATGGCCGGTGCGACCGGTGCGGTTTCCGCTGTGGAGGTCGCTTCCATGATATCGGGCGTGGAAGATGTGACTGGAGAAGACGACTGGCTGGCCGGGGCGAATGCATGACGACTGAAGACCAATCCCCCAATCCCACCCAAAAGGATCAGGATGGCGATTGAACCCGAAAAATAAAAACTCCGCGATTTTTGGGGCGTTTGGTCCAATGGAGTCAACTGTTCCGAGGCCATGAAAGCATGGTAGCACCGCCGTAATCATCCCGCAGCTTTCCATTCCACGATCTCGCCGGCTTTCATCTCCATGGGATGGGCTTTCCGGAGCGTGGCGATCTGGGCACGATTAAGGAGCGGATAATGTTTTACGTCGTAGAGATAACGCTCGACGAACCAGACGTCGTCTTCGCTAGTGATCCAGCCTTGGGAGTCGAAACGTGAGAGGTCTACCGGCCGCGAATAACTGCGCAGGGTCTTATATCCGTCTTCGTTGAAGTACTCATGGAAATACGAGAGCACAAGTTCGCGCAGAGTGCGGTAGACCGGTTCGCGGAAACGCAGGACGGCGTGGTTGGTCTTGGAGACAGCGCCCCAACAACCGTGGCGCTTGTACAAAGCGATGACGTGGTCGAAATCGTGGACGTTGCTCGTGAGGTCCAGGACCAGCGGCGGTTGGCCGTGGAGACGGAACGCCACAGCGGCCAGCATTGCGCTTTCAAGGCAATGGGCGCGGCGTTCACGCATGACGCGACGCGGCGATAAACAGGTGTCGCCCTCGGGTTCATGGTTGATGGTGATGGAATCGAGATAATCCTGGATCTTCCCGGCCGAATCGAGGCCGCGAAGCAGGCGCAGTTCATCTTTGGTGAGGCCAAACATGCAGGCAGTTTATGCCATTTACGCTGTTCCTGGAAGGAAAAACGCTATCCATAAATGACAAACGACTCGGATGACCGAAAAACGGATGATCAAAGCCCTAATATATTCGCGAATGTCAACACCACACCGGCGCTCAATAAACAGCCCGACATTTTGCCGACAGCGGAACCGAGTACAGTGCGTCCATCGCCTGTCGACTTCTTGTGATTCCTCTCTGCTAACCAGCCCTCAAAAATTCCGGCGATCCCGTCGGTAATCGCGTTACCGACTACTCCCCCGATCACTGCTCCGATGACCCCTCCGATTTCACCGCCGAAGATCGCCATCACCGCCAAGATTCCGTTATCGATCAAACCGAAGACGATATCCGGCCAGACGCTCTCCAGAGAAACCCGGAACGGAATGAGCGAGACGAGGCAAAGGATCCCTAATCCCAAAATGACGAAACCGATGAATTGGCTGTGGTAGATGAAATATGAACTTACGCCGAATATCACGACGCACAAGACCAATATGTTGATTATCGAGAGGATGAACCTGTTGCGCATAATTAAATATCTTCATCAACGCCTTATCTCCGTAGCCGTCAGTTTCTTAGCGATCTCATCAAGATCCCTGGCGGAATATTTGTTGCCCGTGATGTCCAGGACGCGAAGCTGTGTCAGGTTGCCAAGCTCCATGGGCAAACCGGTCAACTGGTTATTCGAGACATCGAGCGTCTCAAGTTTGTCCAGTTGGCCGAGTTCGGCCGGCAAACCGGTCAGAGAGTTGTTGCTCAAATCTAAAGTCTTGAGATTTTTCAATTGGCCGATCTGGGATTGCGGCGCGCCGGTAAGCAGGTTGTCCGACAGATCAAGGCCGGTCAGCTCCGAACGCGAGAAGACGTCCATGGGAATGGAAGTCAAACCCCGACCGCTCAAATCGAGCATCGTCCCGCTAGCCGGTTTCTTCTGCACCGCGGACGGACCGCTTAGCGACGTTGCGTCCGTCGAACACCCTGCGCCCAGGATGGCGATGGACAGACAAAATGCGATGATGTGTTTCATAAGTACACCATATCACGGAATGCGCCGGTTAGGCACTTTTCAGCCTAAGGATGGAGATTCACCTTATACGACCGCCGCCTGCAGAGCCGAAGCAGGACGAGATCTTGGTCCTACCGGCTTGCGTTACCGTGATGGTGCCGGCATAGGTTGCCGTGTACGTATCTTCGGTAAAGGTGAAGGTATCGAGTTCGTTTATGCTGGCGAAACCATCCTCGCCCACCTGTTGGCCGCTGGAGACAGGATAGACCGCCGAATTCCCGTTGAGAGGTATCGGACCCGCCGTGGTCTGGACTATGCCGTTGCGGATACTGACGACTCCGGACGGAAGATCTATGGTTTGGCTGAAATCGCCGGAGCACGTGATAGTGCCTGTACCGAATGCGTAATCCGCGTTCACGCCTGTTTGCGCGCCGCCGCGTTGAAGCGCCGCCGCGTCCAATTGCGGCATCAGATTCAATTGCTCGCAACCGTTATTCCCGCCCATATACCGTCCTCCGCTATATGTCAGCAAGTCCCAGCACGGGATATCCGAAACGCGGTCGGGGTCTTTGATCTTGAATTCGCATGACCAGCCGGATTCGGTCGTGGGCAGACCGGTCTTGACGCCGCCGGTTCCACCAACGACTCCGCCTTTGGCATGGCACGCGTCAATGAATACCTGTGTCGCCGGAGCCGTGGCGTTCGGCCTGTCGGGCGTACCATAGGCAATCGCTCCGATATCCTCCATCTGATGCCAACCCTGGTTCCACTTATCCGGCGCTTTCGGATTCCCGGCGGCGAGCTGGATCGCAGTGGCCTGGATTTCGTGGACGAGAGAGACGGCATCTTCGATGCAATATTGGCCTGAAGGGACGTTTTCGACCTGCGTACCACCGCGGCCGATGCAGATGCGTTTGGACGGTCCGACAGCCGGTGGAGCCGAAGCGGCAAGTGCAGGCGTGGCGAATGACGGCAGTACGGACAAGAAACCCGTATCTTTGAACGATCCGAGGTTCTTGAGCCAGTGCGCCTGCGTGAGAAGTTTCGCCGCGATATACATGAAAGTCACACGGTCTTTGCGCCCGATGGCGCTGTCTCCGAATGAACGCAGCTCCTCCAGGTCGTCAAGACTGTCGCGGAAAAGCGACTCGGTGCGCCGTCGGCTGACAGCCAGCGTGAAATCGGCCGGCACGGGCGGGACGTCTTTCCAGGATTCCTGGCTTGTATCGAAAGATTTGACCATGGCTTTAACCCAATCCTGGACCGATTTGCGGTACGGCTCCAGTTCGTCGGGCACGACAAGGAACTGTAGGCGATTATCCACCATCTGCGCCGCGGCCTTGGCCCGCATGACCGACGACCCAGGGATAGGCGCACCCGCGGCGATGGAATCCGCCATTATCCTGGCGACCGATGCCTCGACCATGTTCCCCTGTATCTGACGGAGCGCAGAATCGAAAGCTCGGGCTTTGAGCTCCAAGACTACGGCGCCGGCGAAAATCCCGGCGGATAGCACCAACACGACGGGAAGCGCTATACCGACCGCACGATTGCGCTTCAGGATGCGGAGCCACCAAAGGAGAATATGGACAAGAATCGTAAGCCCGAAAGCCAAAAAGACGAATGTATAGATGATGCCTGCGACTGTCCGGTCAAGACCGCGCGCCAACTGGAAATACATGGTGACAGAGAAGACGGCCAGAAGGAAAAACACTAAGCCCACATTAAGGAAATGATGGAGTTTGGCTTTTTTCCTTTTTTCGAGCGGTACTTTGGATCCGCACTTCGGACAAAACTCAATCCAGATACTGATATTTTTGTCGCACTTCGGGCAGCGCATATTTTTATATGACAATGATACACCAAACAGCAAAAAACCGCCGTCTTTCTAAGTAAGGCTGCGGATTGAAGACTTCTGTTACGGTCCTGATCGGTCTTTCCGGATTTTACTGCGACTCACCGAACGCTTCGTCTTCGACATCCGCGTCGGCATCGGCCTTGGTGGGCTGGATGCGGCCATCAATATGGTTCGGCGGGGCGTAGACTGTCGCGACCTTCATCGGGACATCCCCGGTATTGATGAAGTTGTGTTGGGTGCCGGGGGTCACGACGACCACGTCGCCGGGGATGATCGGAGTGGTTTTGCCGTCCATAATCGCCTCGCCGGTTCCGGATTGGAAATACAGCGTCTGCTCGACATGCGCATGCGTTTCCTGTCCGATTTCCCCGCCAGGTGGGATGCTCATCACGACGAGCTGGGATTTGCTTCCGGTAAAAAGGACGCGGCGAAAATCTTGGTTGTCAGCTGTCGCTTTAACGATATTGGTTTGGTAGGGCATATGATATTTCATGGTTAGCGTCCATCATTCCGCGATCCTTTCGGCTTTATAGAAACCCAAACCGGCTCCAGCCGTGCCGACGAATCTGCTCGTGTCTTTTATGGAGAATGACCAGACCACGACCTTGTCTTTGTTTACTTCGATTATCTTTGACGTGCTGACTATCAGAGTATCGCCATTCGATAGCCGGTTCACATCCCTGACAGGCCATTGTTTGCTGTCAGTGACCGCATATTCCCAGACGACGTTGCCATTAGCATCCATTTCGATTCCCTTTTCCGGGACGCCGTGGTTGGCGAACAGGTAATTCCCGTTCTCGAGCAGGACCGGATCGTGCTGTTCGACCATCAGGCCCTCACCGATCGTCTTGACGACGTCGCCGCTCGGATTAACTTCGACGACCATGTTGAAATTCCTCGTGCTGATCAGGGTATCCCCGTTGCCCAACCTGGAGACGGCATTCGTGTGCGTCCAACCCTGTTTCATAATGCTCGAATACGGTGCGCGGTTGAAATGGTCTTTGGCATACCATGTCCAGACGACCACTCCTTGCGGATTGACCTCGGTCACCTGCGGGTCGCTCATGAGGTCGTTGTTGCCGTACACGAATATAGTGTTTCCGTTGGGCAGCCGGTCAGCATCGTGGGAGATTTTGGTCGTCTTGTAGGACCAGACCACTTCCTTATTCCGATTGACTTCGTAGACGCCATTGCCGGGAAGCACAAACAGGATATTCTTGTTCGGCAATTGTTCGACGTCGAAACCCGGATTGGTGAAGGTCTTCAAATCTTGCGGCAAATCGTATTCCCAGATTATTTCGCCCAGCATATTGACCTCGATTATCCTTGGCTTGGCAGTATTGTGGTTGTCCGCGAATAAAGTCGTCCCGGCAAATGCCTTGGTCTTATCGTATGTCTCGACCACGAAATCGGGGTCGACGACTCCCCTAACCATCGGCTTCTCAACGACCGGCTCAGGAGTTACGACGTCATCGGCCTTAGGCGCTTCTTCAGCAGGTTCAGGGACAAAATCAGCGTTGACCGAAATGGATGATAAGTCAGAGTCGGTTATGCCGAGGCTCAAAAACCGCATGATCTGGTAGGCGGCATCCCCGTCTTTCATGTAATACCGTTTTCCGTCCTTCGGATTCAGATACCACGCTTCACCGCGGGATTCGATTTGGAGCAATATCCTGCCTTTTAATCTGGTGACCAACGACGAATCATATGCCAGTCCGCCTGAGCCCAAAGGATTCGTATTTTTAACCAGCACCTCTTGTCCGTCCGAAGTCCCATCGCCGTCGGAATCGCTGATCGTCGAGCTGGTCTTCAGGCCTTCTTCCAATTTATCTGACAGTCCGTCACCGTCGGTATCGGTGTCGCTGAATCTGGTCTCGACGCCCACCGGGATTTTGTTGAGGTCTGCGTTCTTTATGCCCAGCCCGAATTGCCGCAGAGCGCTGTATGCCACATCCCCATTCTTCAGATAACTCCTGGTCAAGGTGACCGGATCCACGTACCAAGCTTCGCCGTTGGCCTGGACCTGCAAGAGGATGTAGCCGCCCAATCTTTGGGCCGAAGTCGCGGCCGAGGCGGATAGCGCAAAAGCCAAAACCCCGAAAAGGGAAAGAACCAAGAATTTTTTATGCATATTTTTTGAACTGTCCTTAAACACTGGAAAGAATAACATAAACAGGCCGATCTTTATACCAAGTAACTGATTTGGAACCACGCCCCAAAAACCGTAGCGCATGCTAAAATCCAGAAAATTATGTTTGGCATCATCCTCCAGGGCATCGCGAGTTTTTTCGGGGAAATTTCCGGTTCTTTGGAAAAGTGGATGGTCGCCAAACGCGTCGAGAGTTTTTATGCAGTCGGTTTCCAGAACAGCCTGGTCGCTTTGGCGTTTTTCCTCGTCTTTGCTTTCAGTTATGGCGGGTCTTTCAGGTTGCATCCGGATTCGTTCCCCACGTTGGCGCTGCTCATCGCCCTTTCGATAGCCCAGGCTTACGCCACCATGAAAGGGACGGCCGTGGCGTCGCGCAGTACCTTCAATTTTATCCGTATCGGCACCTTGCCGTTGCTGCTCATCCTGGACCTTCTCGCCGGCTATGCCATCAATCCTTGGCAGATCGCGGGGATCATCGTGGTCATGTGCGCATTGTTTTTCCTTTTCATGAACCATGGGATAGAGAAGAAGGGCGCGGGCTTGGTCGCCTTCACGGCCATCAACGCCGCCATTACCCTGTCCATCTACAAATGGCACGTGACCGTCTGGAACTCCGTGGCCGCGGAACAGCTCGTGCTCATAGGTTCACAGATGGCCTACTTCCTCGTCTGTTCGGTATTCATCGCCAAAGAGAATCCATTCCGTCTCTTGAACCGTCGGTTGCCCTTCCTGCAATCCGCGTCTTATGCGACCGACAGCTTCATCGGCAGCTTCGCCTACCTCTTCGCGCCCGCTTCGGTCATCCTGGCCGCCACGCGCAGCTTCGCGGTGCTTTGGGGCATCTTGTTCGGCAATAAAGTTTTCCACGAAAAGAAACTCGAACTCAAGATAATCACCTTCGTCGCCGTAGCAGTCGGCATAATCATGATGGCGTTTTAGAGGAGGAGAGAATCTTTACGAAACAGATCTACTCATGCCAATTCAAAATCCGCCTTTCAGCGGATTTTGAATTGGCAGGGGCTGTAGGAATCGAACCTACGTCGCTGGTTTTGGAGACCAGCGTCCTACCATTGAACGAAGCCCCCTTGGGTCTGAATTGCGTCGGCAGGATAACATTCAGCCCTGGATTAATCAAGGGCGGAAGCAAGCCATTTCGCGATTGGGACGGGGCTTATATGTGTGATAAACTAGGCTTGGAAGACAGTTGACGAGGTAGGAAATTGCGGCTAAATTGACCAATCAATTCGGCTATGGCTTCGACCAAGGATAAAAGACATCATCCGGTGGTGAGGGCGGCCAAGGCGGTGCACCGACACGCCAAGGACCACTTCATCCCGCATGAGGGAAACAACCATATCCCGCACGTGCTCAAGCACCGCGTGCTTTTAGGTTACAGCGTCGCCTTGGTCTTGCTCAAAGCGGTCGTCATCACGGTATCGCTCATCCTGCCGTCCGCTTCCGTCCTATCCGGAGCCATTACCCAGGCCAACATCATCACTTTGACCAACGAAGCGCGCAGCGGACAAGGCCTGACGCCGCTCAAAACCAATACCAAACTGACCAACGCCGCAGCTGCCAAGGCCGCCGACATGTTGGAGAAACAATATTTCGCCCATACCAGCCCGAGCGGCACGACGCCTTGGGCTTGGATCCGGCAAGCCGGTTATGCATACACGATCTCGGGCGAAAACCTTGCGGTCCATTACACAACGGCCGAAGGGACTTTCGCCGGATGGCTGGCCAGTCCGAGCCATCGCGCCAACATCGTCAGCACGAAATTCACAGAAACTGGCGTCGGGATCGCAGAAGGCGTATTCGAGGGGCATCCGTCTATAGTCGTGGTCCAGATGTTCGGGCGGCCCGTGGGCGCCAAGGATGTGCCGGCAGCTGAAGCAGAGAAAACCGCTCCGACGCCGGCCAAACAGAATACGACAACACCCGTCGTGGTCACGACATCCACTACCGGGGCTGTCGCCGGCGTAAAATCAAAGACGCAGACTACGACAAAGACGGTTGCCCAGCAACCGGCGGCAAAAAAATCGGAACCTCCGGCAATCGTCAGCGATACCGCCCGGATCAAGCCTGAAGGTCCAGGCTATTCAGTCGCATTGACCATCGAGAACGCATCTTCGGCCATGGCCCAGCTCGGAGAGGAGCAAGTCAACCTTGAATCCGCGGAAGACGGACAAACCTGGCGCGCCGTACTTGCTTTCGACCCGCGCACCGCTGCACCAGGCGGAGAAAAGCTGACCATCACCGCCTGGAACGCAGACGGTCTGAATTCTGGCGAAACGGTGGCCATGATCGCGCCCGAAGCCAACGCCCAAGAGCTATTTGCCTTCGCGGCGCCGAATTCCGAACCGAGCTATAGACTGTTCGGTTTCATTCCGCTGGAAGGTTTGCGCGACCATGCCAGACAGGTCTACATCATGACCATGATATTCCTGGCGACGTGCCTGCTCATATCCATATTGATAAAAATCCATGTCCAGCGGCCGACCATCATCCTGCATACAATGGTCGTGATCGGACTTACGGCAGTGCTCTTCAAGATGTAATCAGTCGGACTCGGCAACAACCAAAAACCGTCTCAAGGCCGTGCCCAGCGGATATGAAGTCTGCAGGGTCAGCATCTTTTTTTTATCGCCGTACTGGTCGAGGACGCTCAAGTCTTTCGGCGAAACGACCTTAGTGCCGGTGACGTAGTAATGGAAGATCCTGCCCTCGGAATCGCTGATATTGATTGCGTCCCCTACTTTGATTTCAGTCAGGAGAGCGAAGATGGAACGGAATGGGCTTTCAGCCCAGGAAAAATCACTGGAGTGGCCGAAGATGTAGACATTGCCGAGCTCTCCCGGAAACGCGGTCCCCGGAAAATGCACGACGCCCTTCTTGAGGGCAGACTGATAAGCGGCTTCGTTTTTTTCATCGATGTAGACGATAGGTGCATCGATACCCAGGCTTTCGATGGTAAGACGATTAGGCTCCCCGACCTCCTGGGCTGTCGTTGTCGCGACCAGTGGCGGCGAGACATGTGGAGGTGCCATGGCATAATCCAGGTGCGCCAAAAAATACCCGCTGTTCATGATGACGACAACAAAACAGACGGCAAGCGAACCGGCTAAGATCTTTTGTCCCGGCTCCATACCGTCTGTTTATATATGCTTATTGTTTGCGGCGCAAGGCGACTACTGCGGCTGATATGACGGCCAACAGGGTCCAAGCCGGGATGCCGGTGCGCGGCAATTCGTCGACTGCCCCCAAAACACGCGGCACAGGAGGTGCTGCTTCTGGGGCTAACGCCAGGACTTCATCAACTGCACCTAAAACTTGTGGGACAGGTTCGGTTGCCGGCGGAGGCAGGACAGCCGGGCTCACTGCAGGCGCCGGGTTTGAACCGCCCGATCCGCCGCCAATCGGCGGGTCATAGATGTAAACTACAGTGCCTCCCCCACCGCCGCTACCTCCACCACCACCGCCTGACCCCCCAGCAGCCGTGACCGTGACACTGGTGCTTGTGACATTATTGCCGCTGACCGGGTCGTATTCCAGGGCAGTCGCCGTAGCGGTGTTGACGTACAGACCGGCTGCAGCCGTGACCGTGACGTTCATGCTTAACGTCGCCGTGGCATTGACTGCCATGGCACCCACGGTCCAAATGCCGGTAGACGTCGAGTAGAAACCCTGGCTGGCCACGGACGATTGGTAGATGAATCCGGTCGGCAGGACATCGGCAACCTGGGCGTTGGTCGCGGCATCAGGTCCGATATTTATCAGGTCTATGAAATAATCGAGGCTCGTACCGGTCTGGATGCTGGAAGCACTGGCCGACTTGGCCACGGACAGGTCTGCCGTATCCACCGGGCTTGTCGGTTTTTGGCTGTTGGTCACGGTACAGGTCAGGCTTTCTCCGGCGGCGAGCGTGCCTGTGCAACCCGCTCCCAGAGATTTGGCATATGCGGAATCCTCGATTTCATCCACTTGATAGGCGCCAGCGCCCAAGACCACGACAGAGCCAGATGAGGAACCGGCGAAACTGGACAATGAGGGACTGGTGCCACTGACGGTCAGGGTGAAGTCTCCGGCAAGCTTGGTGCCGCCGTAATCGTTTTTGACCAGCTTGATGACGGTCAAAGTACCGGTGGTGGCTTCGAAACCTCCTCCGCCTCCCCCACCGCCGCCTCCGGGTTTACGATCGTCATTAGTGACCGTGCAGGTACGGGACTCGCCTGCGGCGATAGTGCCCGAGCAGCCTGCACTGTATGAGGCATCATAATTTCCGCCGCCCTTCTCGGTGACAGAGTAGCTCCCGGCGCCCAAAACAACCGTGGTCCCGCTACTCGAACCGTCGAAAGAAGCAGGCAATGGACTTGTGCCACTGACGTCCAACTTGAAGTCGGACGGTTCTTTCTTGCCATTATCATCGTTGACCACAAGTTTGATGACGGTCAGGGTCGCGGTCGTCGCGGTGTAGATATCGTCATTCGTGACGATGCAGGTCTTGGTGTCGCCGGCCGCTAGCGTACCCGAGCAGTTCGCGCCTAAAGACTTGGCATAGCCCGAATCGGCGTTCTCATCCACGGTGTAGGAACCGGCGTCCAATGTGACAGAGACACCCGAAGTAGAACCTGCGAAGCTTGTCTGTGAGGGATTCGTACCGTTGACGGTAAGGGTGAAGTCGCCGGGAGATTTGGTGCCGCTGTCGTCGTTCACGACCTGTTTGATGACCATGAGCGTACCGGTCGTGGCCGTCCATCCGCTGCTGGTATCGACATCATCGTTGGTGATGGTACAGGTCTGGCTCTGGCCGACCGTCAGGGTGCCGAAACAACCCGTGCCTACAGTCTTTGAGTAGCCGGGGTCGGAATTTTCATCCACAGAGTAGGCTCCGGCATCCAAAGTGACCGTAACACCTGAAGCCGAACCCGCGAAACTGGGATTCGAGACGTTGGAGCCTGTGACGTTTAGGGTGAAATCTCCAGAGACCTTGGTGCCGCCGTTATCGTTGACGATCTGTTTGACGACCGTGAGCGTAGCCGTAGTCGCAGTATAGATGTCGTCGTTCGTTACGGTGCAGGACTTTACGTCGCCTTCGGCCAAAGAAACTTGGCCAGCGCTGTCGCAATCACCGCTGAATGTCGGGGTGTAGCTGGAGCTGCCGGTCTCGCTGACCGTACGGGTCCCGGTGGCGAAGGCATTCTGCTGGCCGGAAGTCACCGGATTTCCGTCGACAAAGAGCGGGAAATCGGAGACGACCGCGGTTCCGCCGTTATCGTTGACCACGACCTTGGTGACGGTCAATTTAGGCATGACCACCGGCGGTACGTATTCATTGGTGAAAACACAGGTTGCGGTCTGTTGGGGTTTGGCCGCAGCCAGAGTCGTTGATGCCGCAGACCCGCTGAAGGCACAGTTCGTGCCGGAGCCGCCTTTGAACTGATAATTGCTCGGACCCCCGGTTTCGGTTATGACATATATTCCGTCAGGTTCTATGTTGTCGATGATGACCGAGTCCTGGCCTGCGGCGATCGGGAAATCAGACTGGCCGCTGATGGACGGCGAGACATGGAAAGACCATTGGTCAGCCGTGGCCGTCCCACCCTCGACCACCTTAGTCAAGGTCAGTTTAGGCAGGACGAGAAGTTTAACGGCTTGGACAGCGATGTTCTCTGAACCACCTTCACCCGTCCGGATGCTCATCGAAGCGCCGCCGCCGTATTCAGAGGCATTCACATGCAATTGGGCGCAAAACAAGACG
Source organism: Candidatus Uhrbacteria bacterium (assembly GCA_016222815.1). GTDB lineage: Bacteria > Patescibacteriota > Patescibacteriia > 2-12-FULL-60-25 > 2-12-FULL-60-25 > CAIKNB01. The sequence continues at coordinate 194,435 of JACRQE010000003.1, read as the reverse complement.
AGGACGGTTTCGCCTTTCGCGACATTCTGAAGAAGAACATTGTAATGCCTGACAGTATCCCCAACAGCTGGAGCACCAGCGCCATCCTGACCCGAATACGGACCGCTGATCGTGGCGGCATTCGTTCCGCCTGCGTCAGTCATGAACGAGGTGGCGGTAGAGAGGTCGCTTCCAGGATAAGTGAAGTCATTCAGATCGTCGGCTTGCACCGAAGGGTCGGATAGTCCGGTCGTGATTTGCTTCAGGCTGACGATGCCGAAACTGGAATCTTTGCCGTAATCAAAATACGGTGTGACCTGGATATCGCCGGCCGCATTGTCATTGTTTTTGACGCTAATCAGCGATGGGATACATGAGCCTTCGGGGTATTCCCCGGCGTTGCCGTTCTTGAACTGACCGACACCAGTAGGCTGGCCTCCTACGACCGAATACGTCCCGGTAAGGTTAAAACCCTCCATCCTTACCTGGACGTGTTTCTGCGGTACCAAGTCCGCCTTGGCGCCAGGGATCCACCCGACGTTCACGACCAGGCTGATAACCACACCAACCGGAACCACGATATTCCTCCAATTGAAGGAGAAGCTGCTGCTGTTCATTTTCGGTATAGATAAGCTGATTAATTTGTCGAACTATGCCAGCTGGAAAAATATTTGTACAGACCCAAGCGCTATTCATCGCGAAACTCGAATATGGTACATTAAGCCAATCCATCGATGACATCCATCAGAGCCGGAGCCAAACATCCGAAAAACATGGCCAAAAAAACCTACGCTAGACATCCTTTAGTCCGCGCATCCCGCGCGGTCAAACGCCATGCAAAAGATCACTTCGTGCCGCATGAAGGCAACGGGCACGTGCCGCACGTGTTGAGGCACCACACCCTCTTGGGCTATGCGGCCGTGCTGTTTTTGCTCAAGACATTGCTGATCGCCGCACCGATAATGATTCCGGCTTTCAACGCGTTCTCGAGCGCCATCACTCCGCAAAACATAGTGGAACTTACAAACCGCGAACGTGAAAAGTTGAATATCGATACGTTGACGACGAACATAAAATTGATGAATGCCGCCCAGGCGAAAGCCGACGACATGTTGGCCAAGCAATATTTTTCGCATATCGGACCAGGTGGCGAGCTGCCCTGGAAGTGGATAACGGACAGCGGATATGCATATAAATCAGCGGCCGAAAACTTAGCCATCCATTTCACCGAAGCAGAGGATGTGGAGTCAGGCTGGCTCGCGAGCCCGAACCATCGTCAGAATCTGATCAACCCGAAATATTCGGAAGTCGGTGTGGGCGTAAGCGAAGGCACGTTCCACGATTATCCGACGATTATCGTCGTGCAAATGTTCGGAGCCCCCAAAACGGCACAGACAACCGGAACTAAGCCGCGGACCGATGAAGGACGCAAACCGAAATCAAGGTCTCCGGCCGGCGAGGTCGCAGGGATATCCATCGACGAAGGGACAGGTTCAACAGACGCATTTCCCGCAACGGATCGCCAATTTTTGCAGGATGGATATGCGCCACAAATCGTCACCGCGGGAGCAAAGATTAGACCGGGCGACGGACAGGTCAGAGTCAGTGTGCCCATCAAAAATGCCGACAAAGCTTGGGTCAGCCTTGGCGCCGAGAAGGCGCAACTCTCACAAAAACGAATGACTGGCGTGTGGGAATCCACCATCAAAGTAAACCCCGATACCGGCGGCGCAAACGGAGATGAGCTTTTGGTCACGGCGATCGGCAAAGACGGAACCCCAAAAACAGCTGCACTGGCAAAACTCCTGCCCAAAGCAGATACCCAGGACATGTTCGTACCTGATGCCCGATTCCAAGGCTGCTTTTTGCTTTACTGGCTGACCAGCGGAAGAATCAATTTCGCCGTTAACTGCACATTCGTACTGACGATCGTTTTCTTGGCCATAAGCCTGTTGATCGCAATCGTCATGAAGCGCAGACTCGAAGGGCGAGCGCATCATCTTTATCCCCACCTGGCGCACGGCATGTCAGTCATGCTCTTGGCGCTGTTGCTCTGGAAATTCTAACGCCGTTTCGTTCTTTTGGTCTCCAGCGGTCTGCGGAAGTTCTTCGCACCGGCCAGACACAAACCAGAGAAGGCGACAAGCATGGCGAGAGAAACCAACGCAGTAGGTATGCCGTTCGAGGCTAAAGCAGATCGTTTTTTCACGGCAGGCGGAAATTTCTTGGCCGCAACTTCCACGACATCCGGCTTTTTAGCCTGATCATACGTGACACGGCCCGTATCGGTCGTTGGTTTTGGGGAGGTTTGGCCAAGGACGAGCCCGGCCGATTGGTCAGGTGCAGAATCCAAACTTAGACCCGCAGAGATGACAGACCGTTTCTGTGCCACCTTCCTGGTCGGTTGATTTGGAGCGGCGGAATCCTGACCGGTCAGGACTTCCGGAGGTTGAATGATGACAGTCGAGGAGGGCTGCACCGTCGAAATATCGTTGGACGGCATATCGGTGGACATGCCCAACACTTCAGGCAAAGGCGCAGACGACGATTGGTCTATCTGCAATCCGGCGGAAGGTGAACTAGGCAAGACTCCCCAGCCGCCGCCACTTCCGCCTCCACCGGCGTTACCACTGGTTCCTTCGTTCGGGACGGGACGATATTCGATTTCGGTGATGACACAGCTAGGGTTTTGGCCTACCCCGATAGCGCCGTTGCATCCCGGACCTATGCTCTCGGTGTAATTCGCATCAGCCACCGCATCGACAGAATACGAACCTGCAACCAACACCACATCCGTGCCCGCACTTGAACCGGAAAAGGAGTTCGGTACCGGAGAATTCCCTGTCACGTTCAGCGTAAAATCGGAAGATGTTTTCGTGCCGCCATAACCATTCTGGACCTGCACCACCACGGACAAGGTACCGGTCGTTGCCTCATAGGGCGAGATATCGTCATTCGTTACGGTACACGTCCGCGTCTCTCCGACCGCCAGACTGCCGGAACATCCGGCGCTAAAGGTCGTACCATAGCCGTCAGTCCCGATTTCAGAGACGTCATAGCTCCCTGCCGGGAGGATGACCGTAGCCCCATCGGAAGAACCCATGACGTGGTCGGTCGTGTTGTCAGTCGAGATGACTGACGTAAAATCATCTGGTCTCTTGCTTCCGCTGTCGTCATTGATGACTTGGGTGACGAGGACGAGGGTTCCAGTGGTGGCTTCAAAAAATTCGATGTCATCGCTCGTGACCACGCAGGTCACGTTATCGCCAGCGGTCACTTTGCCGAAGCAGCCATCCCCGAATGTCGTGTCGTATGAGGCATCCAGTGTCTGATCCACGCTAAAGATCTCATCCGCATTAACCGTGACTGCCGTAACATTGGGGGTGCCGGCGAATGAGGCGGGCGTCGGGTTGGCGCCCGTGATGGTCATGGTGAAATCACCGGCAGACTTGGATCCCGATCCGCTGTTATTCAAGACCTGGGTAACCACATACAAAGTCCCGGTCGGTACGTCTTCGGCCCTGACCGTCCCGATGTCTGTGATGATAAATGAAGATACGAAAAACACAGCCATGACGGCAGTAGCGATTTTTTTCCGGACGGGAATGGATGTGAAAGAATCAAACCTCATCACAGCTTTTCGGACGATTTATAAATACCAGCCAATCACAAAGTACAGCTATAAAAATTTTGGCATCACAAGTATACACCCGTCTTAATACTCAGACAATATCCACAGGCAAGCTTTTTCTAAACATTCCACGGATATGTTTTTTCGTAGACCATCTGTTCGCGGGCGTAACGCGCCAACCAATCTTTCAGGTGGGCTGTGGCACGCACATCGTCTTCGTTGTAATCGATGATGGCCTTGATGATGGCTTCGTCGCTGGTCTCGAGGAATTTCGCGAACTGATCGACAGATTCCCCGCCTGATTTGACCAAAGCGCCGCGCCAGCTAAAACCGAGGAATTTTGCGACGTGTTTCAGACCGTAAAAATAGAGCGGGAACGTCACGTTATGTTTTACGTAGATGCTCAAATCAACCATATGGGAACGGAAAAGGTCGAGCCAATGGCTGGTGCCGTGGCGGTTCTCGAGGGTTTTCAGCCGAGTCAACTCATAAGGCGAATAATGATACACGACGTATTCGGGCGGCAGAGTCTCGAGCCAGGCCAAGAATCTCCTCCACATCTCCCCTTCCGCATCCTCTGAAGATGACCGTGATACGAAACGAACATATTCATCCTTTTTTCCCGGTTCGCGTATCAACAGACCGTAGAGATAGTCGATACCATGCGGCGGCGAGCTTTCGATGTCGAAGTGGATTTCGTACTCGGCGGCCGGGAGTTCGACCGGTTTGCGGATGATGACCGATCCGGACTTGAGGGCCTGGGCTTGGAGCTTGATGGTGTCCAGAGAATGGAGCGTCAAACCTTTGGTCTCTCCCGTGAACGCCAGTGGGTCCATTTCAGCCGCATCTGCGATTGTGCGGATCCCCAATTCGCGCAAAGTCTTGAGCTTGGTGACATTGACGTTGTAGAGCAGTGCGATATCGTCCGCTTCCTTAGCCGATCGTTCGCAGAGATTTCCCCAGGGGCCGACGTCGTAACAGCCTTTACGCAGGACCAGCTCCGGTTTTTTCCCATGGATAGATGTTTCCAGGTCCTTCATGAATCCGGCGAACTCCTCGGCGATGTCAGCGGGATCGAAATACAGACACTCACGGTCGCTGTTATAGATGGCGGTCTCGGAAGGTGCACGGGCTTGGATTCTTTCGAGCAAAGCAGCGTAGAAAGCCAATTGGAACTTTTGGTATTTCTCGATGTCGTGGGTGGATTTGACGTCGATGGGGACATAGTGCCAAGCACCCAAGTCGCTCTCCCCTTCGCGGCGCGCCAGAATATCCGGACGGCCGGCCCACTCGCCGGAGACGAGCGTGCCGTGATAAATGAGAGGCGCGCCTTTCTTCATACATTCGAGAGTCTGCGCAAAATCTTTTTCGAGGTCAGCGGTTTCGGGGACGCGTTTGACTTCCTGGCCGGAGAAGAGGGCGGCCACGGTCTCGGCTTCGTGCGCGATGCCGTCTTCCTGTCGGGCGATCTCGGCCGGCGTCTGGGCGCGCTTGAGCTTCTTTTCCGCAGGCGATGCGTAGCGTTCGTAATACGGCCAATGGGGGCATTGGATGTATTTGTAGATGTCGGTGGCCGTGACGTAGGGTGAAGCGGCGCTTTTTTTGGCTGGTCCTGGCATGTCAAATCAGTTTTTCGACTTCCTCAAGCGCTTTTGCATGGGCTTGCGCGAGCTCCGGACGCACCCTATCTTTCACCAGTTCGAAGATGCTTTGTTCATAACCGAGCTTATCCTCGCGTCCGGCTCCGAAAAGCACCCAGACATCGGTCGAGGCTTGGGCAGCTTGCAGGATACTGTGAAGGTTGTAGAGATGGTCGGCTGATTTGATGGCCAGCGCCTCATCCGAAGCTCCGGCGAGCTTGACGAGGAAACCTTGCTTCTTGTTTTTCCAATCCAAAATCTCGGGTTCGGTGACTTCGGACACCAGGCGGGCGATGCGGACCGAAGTCGCGGCGGCCAACTGGTCCTCCAAAACGCCGCAGTCTTCGAGGATGTCGTGCAGGATGCCGGCGGCGACCACTTCGTCCGGATAACCCGCTTTCTGCAACAAGAAACCTACGCCGGCCGGATGGGCGATGTACGGGATGAGTTCAAACGGATGTTTGCGCACCTGACCTTCGTGCCAATGGGCAGCCAGTTCCAGGGCGCGGACGACGATGGCGGGATAAAAATCGTTCATAGTTGTTCTGCCTTGTCGATTTTGCCTTTGACGGCTTTTTGGATTAGTCCCCGGAAGATGATGTTGTTGGCCGCCCAGACGCCCATCGAGTAACCCACGTAGAACGCGAGGATAATGACGACGATAGCGACTACTTTAAGCAGCAGCTTGTCTTGGAGCAGGTGCCAGCTGAAAGCCAGGGCCAAGAGCAAGGGTCCGAGAATAAGGCTGGTCCAAAACGCGATGGAGACCATGACCACAAGCCTGACCACACGCGGCTCGACGCCTAACCATTTGTGGGCCACGGCCGGGCACGGCGGCTTGACTTTGAGCGGCGGGGGCTTAGGGAATTCCATAGCAGACCCAGTGTAGCCGACCTGGCGGATGAGGCAAAGTGCGGCAAGAAAATGCCCCGATGGCCATCGGGGCATTTCTGTTATTTCGTTTCCTTGTGCGGCTGGGTCTGTTTGCAGTGTCTGCAGAACTTCTTGAGCTCAAGCCGCGTCTTGAGCGTCTTCTTGTTCTTTTTCGAGTGGTAGTTCACCCTGCGGCAAGCGGTGCACTCGAGCTTTATCATGTTATCTTGAGGCATATTGGATGATTAGGATGGAGCCGACGGCCGGGATCGAACCGGCGACCAACGGTTTACAAAACCGCTGCTCTACCGCTGAGCTACGTCGGCCCGACGGACTCACGCGTTTTAATGTAGCGAAATACTACCCCGAAACGCTAAAATCGTCAATTCCTACAGCAAAACCACGGAATTGGGACAAAGTCGGCGCCGTGATGTAAGCTATTTACATATGAAAAAAGCCTTATGGATAGCCGTTGGCGGAGCCGTTTTAGCCTCGATTTTGTTCGCCCTGGGCATTTTGGTCGGATACAAGACCTTCAGCCCTAAACCGGAAATGAAGACCGAAATCTCGTCGCAGGCCATCCTTACCGCCCTGCACGACCGGGGTTTTTTGGTGACCCAGACCTTCATGTTCGACCAGCCGGTGGTGATCAAGAAGACGACCGGCAGTGCGCTCAAGGACTTCTTCTTCGGCCAAACCATCACGGCGCGCGGCACTATGGAAGTGAATACGGGTTTGGATTTCGCCAAAGTGACCCAGGAAGATGTGCTCATCGAAGGCGACACGATAAAAGTAAAAATACCGCGCTCGTCCCTGTTCAACACCAGACTGGTCGGGCCATTGGAGGTGAACAACGAAAAAGGGATTTTGAAGAGGCTCACGGACAGCGACAACGGCTACAATGAATCGCTCCAAATCCTTACGCAGGAAGCGGAAAAAGCCGCCAAGCAGCCGGAGCTGGTGGAGCGGGCGGATCTGCGTGCCAAGGAAGACGCGACGCGGATTTTGGGATACGTAGCGCAAGGCAAGACGATCGTCGTGGAGTTCAAATAACCTAGTAGTGGACGCTGACCGGCGTGCCGACATCAGCCCAGGCGAAAATCCAATCCGAATCCTTGTTGCCGACATTGATGCAGCCGTGGCTCATGCGATGGCCGAAGTTGTTGTGCCAATAGGCGTAGTGGATGAGGATGGAGCCGCGGATGCGGAGATTGTTTTTGACGTTGCGGAGGAAGTAATTATCAGGATTATTGGGTCCGTAATACCCGCGGTAATCCATCATGGGAATTTTGGCCAGGACTTTGGTCTCCATGACAGGGGTCGGATATTTGCGGACACCGGTGGAGACCAAAAACGTGCGGGCCAGACGGCCGTGCTCCCAGGCATACAGACGCTGTTCAGTCAGGTTGACTTCGATGAATTTAGGGAGGTCCAGGAATCGGACAATGATCGGAGCGAGTGGCATGATGACCAATTCCCGACCATTTGCGCCGCTTCTGGACGAGACCATGGACAAAGCACCGCGGAAGTTCGCGTCTAGGACGAGATACCTCCCCCTTTCCCAACCGGTTTGGTCGAAGATCCGGATCTCCGGCGCAGTCTGGCCGTTACGTGCAGCTACGAGTTCATCGACGCCGTCGCCTTCGACGTCAAAGGCGGCCACTGTCAAACCAAGATGGGTGGAAGAGGCATCAGGGAACGGATGGAGCTCGATGATCGGCGCATCCAAATCAGCCGGATCGAACAGCCTGGCAGTCGAAGTGGTCCAGGATTCGGGTGCGATAACCAAACGCGTTCCCGATGCGGAGCGTAAGGCAGCAACAGTCACGCCATCCTTCATCTCGCCCGGGAATGCGAAGAACGAAAAACCCTTAGGTGAAAGCTTGGAGTCGAAAGAGCGGATATGCGCCCGGCCGCCAGGACCAGGCGAGGTCAGGATGTCCAAGACGCCATCACCATCAATGTCGCCAAGTGTCACCCTGACGCCGACTTGCAGCGACGCAGCATACGCCAAAGTGCCGTCCTTCACTTTTTCTTTACCGGCGGAATCGAAGACTTTGAGCCGAGGCTCCATTCCCGGACCGGGAGCAGTCACGATTTCAGCTTTACCGTCGCCATCCAAATCACCGGCAGCCACACGGACTCCACCTTGGAATTTGGTTGAGTAAGGCGAGAACTTACGTAAAAGCAAACCCTCGGACGTATATATCCTGACTTCCGCCCCGCGAGCTGGACCGGAACCGACGATGACTTCGTCAGTACCATCACCATCGAGATCACCGGCGGCGGCGAAACCGCCGCTCTGGAACGTTTTCTCGAACGTGGGGAAAGTCGTATGCTGACTGAAGTCGCTGGACCAGAGAGTGACGTCTGCAGGACGCTGGTATTCGGGTTTGTTCAGCAATCCGGGAGCTGCCGCAGAGACGGAATCGAGCCAAAAAGACGCCCCGGTCACCAGAACTGCTATAGACAAAATATCGCGTATTTTCAGCTTCATAGTACAGGAAGTGTAACAGATGCGCGGTCATTAGCGAATGCATCAGATTGACACGACCTGCTCCCAGGGTAAACCAGCTTTCCCGAAATGACCGTAGGCTGCGGTCTGCTTGAAGATTGGTGAACGCAGATTGAGGCGTTCGATGATGGCGTTAGGGCGGAAATCGAAGCGCGAGAGGACGTCTGGCGAAACCTCCCTCCCCTTTCCGTCCACGACTTTGACCATGACCGGTTCGGCGCGGCCGATGGCATAGGCTACAGAAACGAGACATCGGTCAGCTAAACCATTAGCTACGACATTCTTGGCCACGAAGCGCGCCATGTAAGCGGCGGAACGGTCTACTTTGGTCGCATCTTTTCCGGAGAATGCACCGCCGCCGTGCGGAGCCAGGCCGCCATAAGTATCGACCATGATTTTGCGTCCCGTGAGGCCGGTGTCCGCGAAGAACCCGCCCTGCTCGAATTTACCGGTCGGATTAATTAAAATCTTTAGATCGTCGTCCTCGAGCGAAGCGAAGGACCTTCCAGATACTTTAATCAGCGGTCGGATTAGTTTCTCGATCAACTTCTCCCTGATTTCTTGCTGGGAGACTTCCGCCATATGCTGAGTACTGACAAGAATCGTTTCGAGCTTCCCGTCGTGGATCGTGACTTGTGTTTTGCCGTCAGGTCCGAGCCAAGAGAGTTCCCCGCTCCGGCGAAGACGTTCAAGACCGGACGAGAGATTATGCGCCAAGACCAAGGCGCGCGGCAGGAACTCCGATGTCTCGTTGGTGGCATAGCCGTACATGATGCCCTGGTCGCCGGCGCCTCCCGTATCCACGCCTTGGGCGATGTCCGGAGACTGCTTGACGATGTTGGTGATGACGCGCAGTTCGTCGGTATATCCGATATCGCGGTAGACCTGACGCGCGACCGCTTCAGCGTCGACAGCGCCGCGGCTCGTGACTTCGCCGCCGATGACAAGCAAACCGTGGCCGCCGAAGCACTCGACAGCGACGCGGCTTTGCGGATCCTGGGTAAGATAGGCGTCGAGGATTGCGTCACTGATCTGATCGCAAACCTTGTCCGGATGGCCGGACGTGACGCTTTCGACTGTGTAGGAAGAAGAGTGGAACATATTTGCCGTAGGGGCGAGGCACGCCTCGCGCGGTTACGAATAAAAAGAAAAACCCTTTCCCCCATTTGAAGAAAGAGTTTCGGCTGATCGATTATCTTCCCCCAAGTGGGCCACGTAAAACGCTACTGCGTCACGTGGCGGGGCTGGAAGTGGCACCTTGCCCCGGTGGACACCACGTAGAACGTGGCGCGGTCGGAGTAGGTTGTCGGCAGGCTATGACGGGCCAGTTACCCGCGCCGCGTGGTCTGACAGATGTCGGACTTTACGCGGACTTGCCTGCTCTCTGGATAGTCTTAAATTGTGAACACAGAGTAGCGCGGATTGCGCAGCCAGTCAATGAGCGGACCGGCCGGACTCACGCGGGACGGAGGAGCATAAGGAGCGCTCTGCAGCCGCGCCACGACCAGCGGAACGGCAGGATCGTGAGCCATGCCGCGGTGAGGAACAGACAGCGGATGCACATGCCGATGGGGTAGGCAGTGATCAGGAAGATGAAGAATGCCGCGACGCCGGCGAACGTAGACGTCTCCATGCTGCCATGGAGCAGCCAGAGGATAAACCAGAACGGCGAGCAAAGGAGCGCGGCGACGGCCGTCGGCAACCACTCCTCTTTCGCCAACTCGTGGAGCTCCAACGGGCAAGCAGGCTCATGCATGGCCGGCCCCCAATGCAAACCGTCGTAGGACTGGAGCTCGTGACCACTGACATTCTGATGATTTTCCATGACCGACCTCCGACTTCAAGGTACTGAATCAAGGGTAATCCGACACGCCCGCAGAGTCAATGGCTCACCAGTTGTGTTCCGGGAAGAAGGATTTTTCCACGGCGTGGCGGTCGGCTTCGCTGATGGTTCCGGACGACTGGAGCTTATGCAGTTCGCGGCGCAGGGCTTCGGGATACCAATCGTCGACGTCCGACAGATGGATGATGAGTTCGGCGACCGCATGACGTTCGTCTTCGCGGAGAGACGCAAGCTTGAAGAGCTGGTTGCGGATATGTTCGTGGTCTAGGTTGAGTCTGGCCATATTTTTTATTTTAGGATTGGACCGTCGCGGCGAATCAGGTTTGGACCTTCCTGTGAAGGCGAATTCACGGCGCGGCTGACCGGATATGCCTGCATGGATTTGGCCGGATAAGCGTAGCAGAGATCCAACGCCTTTTCGCTATCCAGGCCGGGATCAAGCCAACGCTCCTCATCTTCGCGCTTGAGGATGCAGGGCATGCGGTCGTGGATTTTCTTGACGAGCGGGTTAGGCGGAACAGTGATGAGCGAGAACGTCGTGATTTCCTTGCCATCATCCCCTGCTTCCTTTTCCCATAAGGCCGGGAAGGCGAAGATGTCTTTGTCTTTCAGGGAGAAATAATACGGCTGTTTGATGCGACCGCCTGCTTCCCATTCGTAAAATCCGTCGGCCGGGACCAGACAGCGCTGGTGCGCCAGGAGGTGCTTGAAGGTTTTCTTGGTCTTAAGGGTCTCGGCGCGGATATTGATGAGCTCACGCGCTCCATGCGTCCACCAGACGGGCTTCATGCCCCAGACTTGGCGCGTGAATTCGGGTTTGCCGGGGTTCCAGATGACGGGCAGGGACTGTGAAGGCGCGATGTTAAAACGCGGATCCCAGCGCCCGAGCATCTTGATGCCGAAGCGCTGTTCGAGCGATTGCTTATCTTCGGACAAAGTGAAGCGGCCGCACATATCTAGGTTTGGTCGAAGGCATACACGACTTCGTTCTTTTGGGCCACAGGCCAGGTCGGAAATTTGAAGGCGATGGAGACGACGCGGGCTCCGGGTTTGAGTTCGCGGCGCAATTTCTTCTCCAGCCGTTTCATGATGTGCGTGATGCCGAAGAGCGTCACGACCTGATATCCGGAACAGTCGAAATTCCACAAGTTGTGCCGGTGGATGAAAGCTTTGCCCGAGAGTCCGGCGCGGCGGATGTTGTAGCGCGACCACCAGACCAGGAGAGGATTGATTTCGACGCCATGGGCTTCGGCGCCGGCACGGGCCAGGGCGATGACGATGCGGCCGTCGCCGGAGCCGATATCCAAAGCTTTGCGGCCCGAGACGTCACCGCAACACGCCATGATTTTTTCCAGGCCTGCTTTCTTGGTGGGGATATACGGTGCGCCGGAGAGGACTAACCACAAAACAAAAGCATCCAGCGCCAGGAGACCGACGGCAACGGCTAGGAGAGGCATATCATGCGCAGAGTACGTTCAGCGATGCGGATTGTACAGCCACTCGGTGTTGTCGCTGCGGGCGATATCAGCCGGAGAGATCTTCTCCATCTGCTGCAGGAAGTCTATGCCTTTGTCGTTGCGCCTAAAGATGGTCCGTCCGCGCTTTTCGGGCGAAACGGCCAGGTAGTAAGCGCGCTGGGTCAGGGAAGTGCAGATATAGTTATCGGTATTGATGACGCTGCGCGCCGTGGCATATCCGATATCCATGTGAGCAGCCCAAGCCAGGACGGTCTGGATGAAGAAAATGAACAAACGATATGTATCGTACGGCGTATCGACCGCATCCAAAAAGAATCCGCGGAAGCGTTCGCGTTCTTCATCCGTCAAAAAAGCCACGCGCTTGAAACCGACATCGTAGAGATCAGGTTCGTGCAGATAAGTTGTCAAACGGTGGATCTCGACCTGCCAATCCGCTTCGATAATGAGGACGTCGTGTTCAGTCCCGCTGACGTCCGGCGTATCGAATACGATGGCCACATGGCTCCAATGGGAGTCCGTGGAATGTCGGATGATTTTGCCCAACAGCGTCTTAGCATGCACTAAAACGATATCCCCCACTTTGAGGTTACGGACCGCCTCGTCCAACTTTTGGTAGCGCGCCCGAGGCATAGTCAGTCGTGCTTATTCCATATCCAGTCGCCAGTCGTGCTTTGGGCGATATCGGCCGGGCTGGTGATGTCCTGGAGCTGGATCGGGGTATAACCGATATTCCGGAAGATGATTTTGGAACGCTCTTCCCAATCGGCGGCTTCGTAAAAAGCTTTTTGGATCAAGCCGCTGCATGTATAGCGCTGGCGGCGCATCAGCAAGCTGCGATAATGCTTGGAGAGCCAGGCAAAAAAGAATTTGGTTGTGGATAAAGGATAATACGGCGTATCTACGTTCATGAGCACGAAGGCGCGGATCCTGTTTTGCATCTTTTCGTCCAGCCAGGGTATGCGCTTGATGCCCACATCGAATTTTTCCGGGTCATCCAGGTATTTTTCCAGCCGATGGATCTCGATGCCGCGGCGCAATGATGTAGTAAAGCCGTATTGGATGGCTTCGATGATGATGTCGGCGCCGTAACCTTTGACCGCATTCTTGGGGAAGATGACCAAAGCCACGTGGTCCCAATAGCTCTTGGTCACCTGACGTAAAAGCCAACGCATCAACCCACCCTGCCGATGGCGGATGAGGATGATATCGCCTATACGCAATTCAGGAAGCGGTCCGTGCAATTTTTCCAGCGGAAAACGCACGACATCGCGCTCCCGAAGTCTCTCGATAGTGGAATGTTTGAAGCCTCCTCTCATGTTGACGCAATAATGATACAATGTCCGAAGGACTCTGTACATGAGAAAAAGTTATGCCTCACCAATTCGAATTGAATGACCGGGCTGAATTCCTGGATTGCAGCGAGAAGTGCGCGCAATTGTTCGGCATAACCCGCGGCTGCATAGCGAAACACAGATTGGATGAGTTCGTGGCCCAAGAAAGCGGGACGATTTTCCTCACGGCGCTGTTGGATGCCTATCGCGGCAACACGGTCAAGAATATCCCGATCCTGATCAACGGGATGAACGGCCATCAGACCACCGTTCTGATGGGTTTCGCGACCATCATAGACCCGGAAAGCGAACGCATCACAAAACTAATCGGCAGATTCAAGATTTATTCTGGTAAAGGCAAAACAATATATTGAACTATGAACGGCGATCCGAGATTCTTGATTTTTCTGTTGGCCAGCCTCAACCTGCTCAACTACCTTGACCAATATCTGATCGCACCGTTCGGGCCCTCCATCCAGCGCACGCTGGGTTTGAATGACGCACAGCTGGGTTTCGTGGGTTCGGCGTATCTTTGGGGTTTTTTGTTGAGCAGCCTGCTCATCGGGCAGATAGCCAAACGAATGACCCGCAAATCCATCCTGGTCGCCAGCTTGGCGATTTGGGGTTTGGCGACAGCCTTATGCGGCTGGCTTCCCGGGCTGGTCCTGCTGATCGTGATGCGCGCCATCATGGGTCTTGGCCAGGCTGCATTCACGGCAATCGCACCGACGATCATCGATGACGAAGTTGAACCTGCAAAAAAGGGACGAGCACTTTCATTCTTTTACGCAGCGGTACCGGTCGGAACGGCTTTGGGCTTTATCCTCGGAGGTTTGATGAACAAAGCCGTGGGCTGGCATCTGGGCTTTGTTGTCGCGGGCTTGGCCAGCCTGATGCTGCTGCCCTGGCTTTTCGCGCTACACGTCGAAGAATCCAAAACCAAAGAAGCTAAGAAATCGTTCTGGCGCGATATTTCCGAGCTCTGGAAAGCGAAAAGATACGTTTTCGGCGTGGCCGGCTATGCGGCGCAGACTTTTGCCGTGGCCGGATTCGCTTTTTGGGCGCCGAGCTTCCTGCTCCGCAAATTCTCTTACCCGACCGTGGAAGGCAGTTTGATTTTCGGCATCATCCTGGTCGCTACCGGTTTTATCGGGACGCTGGGCGGAGGCTGGTTGTTCGACCGCTGGCCGGGCAAGGACAGAGTCCGCATCGCACTCGAGTTGAGCACCCTCGCCACGCTAGCCAGCATCCCTTTCGCCGTCCTGGGCGTCATGACCGGCACAGCCGCGGTCTTCTTCGTTTCCATGGCCGTGGTCCAGACGGCAGTGTTCATGACCTTCTCGCCCATCAATGCGGTCTTCCTGGAAAGCGTCCCCATCTCCATCCGCAATTCAGCCATGGGCATGTCCATGTTCATCGGCCGGGCGCTCGGTGACACGATCAGCATCTGGTTGGTAGGTTCGCTGTCCGACAGATGGCACAACCTGACCTTTGCCATGCTGATCCTCCCGGCCGCGCTGGTCGTTAACGCCGCGCTTTGGTTCATCGCGTTCAAATGCAGATGCAGGGAGTTGAAATGAGACAAGGAGGACGGTTATGAAAAAATGACGTAGATGCATACATAGCGTCAGCTCCCAAAGAAGTTCGTGGCAAGCTCAAGGAGCGACGTACAGCTACAGAGGAGCACCGAATAAACCACATTCAATCTATATACCGCTTTCCCTGAGGCTTTTATTCAAACTAGTGAGATTGAGAATTAGAATTTATCAGGAAGACAGGTAGGGTTAAACCCAAATAAAATCACGGTCGACGACCGTGATTTTTGACTAGTTGCCCACTAGACCTAACAAATGACGCACACTGGTTAGTGATAAATTACACGCATTTTGATTGCACTGACTCTTGCTGCGAATTCACCGCGAATATATTCAACGCCCGCCTCGACTTGTCCGATATTGCTGACACCAAGGTTTAAATTTGACCAGTGACAAGATACATTATCTGTAAAAGTAGTCGTTTCCGGTGTGAAATAGCATCCAGAGCTGTCTTGTCCATTGAATCGATAAAACGTCTTGTACTGAGCCGTACCTGCACCCGCACTTGCTCCGCAAGGCGTTATGTAGATATCATCTATCGTAAAAGCAGATGACGTACCCATGATAAATGTAGCCTTATTTCCAATAGTGCCAGTATATATGTAATCGTAGCTACCATTACAATTACCGCCGTAGTAGTCATCAACCAAACTAGATTTGTCAGAGCCTAAAAAAATCAAACCATTGACGATTCCTCCCCACTGGTAATAGTAGCCCTTGTAGGTTGGTGTGAAGGTGCTCTCTGCGGCATAAACCGGCGTCGAGGATAGCAGACTTGCGATGATGGACGCGACGGACATGGGGACAATAAAAACTTTTCTGCTTATCATATGTGATAAGATAATAATTAATGTAATAAATATCATACCACACAGCGACCTAAAAAATATCCACCATAAAAACACTCCGACGTCCGTCGGAGTGTTTTTATGGTGGGCAGGCAAGGATTCGAACCTTGGAAGGCGCAAGGCCAACAGATTTACAGTCTGTCCCGTTTGACCGCTTCGGTACCTGCCCGTGGAGCCGTTGTCGGGATTTGAACCCGAGACCTTCTCCTTACCATGGAGATGCTCTACCAGCTGAGCTACAACGGCTTGAATTGATAACGAACCTACTCCATCGTCGGGATTTGAACCCGAGACCTCCCCGATGACCATCGGGGTGCTCTACCAGCTGAGCTACAACGGCTTGAAATTGTGAAGAATCCTTTTCCATCGTCGGGATTTGAACCCGAGACCTCCCCGATAGCCATCGGGGTGCTCTACCAGCTGAGCTACAACGGCACGTCGCTCGCGAGCGACGTGCCAGGGCACTTCAGCTCACGAACATTTTCTGACTTCCAACTTCCTCCCCTCCAGTTGAAAGTCCGGCGGTTATTTTTTTAAGCGAGGATGTGTTCGAGGTATACCTGAACGAGACCCGCAGCTAAAAAAATAATCGTCGGATTTTCAACTTATCCCCTCTATCTTATCCTTGAAAGCCTGCAGTTTAGGACGATCCTCGGACAAGAGCCTCAACTTATCATACCGTCGCTGGGCTTCCAAGCGATCGCGGACGAGTATAGCAACATCCAAGGATAATTCAAGGTACTTGGCGGACTTGGGTTCGAGTTCGGCGGCGCGTTTGGCGAAAGTCCAGGCTTTATCGGTCAATTTGCGTTCGAGGTAGAACTGGGCCAGCTCGGCTTGGCGGTTGGCCAGGCGTGGCTGGAAGTCCACGGCTTTCTTGCGCATGTCTTCAGCCAAACCCCATTCTTCCTTGGATTCCGCGATATCAGCCAGTGCGGCGTAGCAGACGTCATCCGCTTTCTTCATCTTGAGCAGGAAATCAAAAGTCTCTTTGGCCTGTGGATAGAGCTTCTGTTTGAGATAGATGAGGCCCAAGCCTTTGTAAGCATCCCAATTGCGCGCGTCCAAAGCCAGGACGTCCAGATAGCGGCGCTCGGCATCAGCCCACTTCATATCGCGCTGGAGCGAACGCGCTTCGTCCAACAGCGTCTTGATGCGTTCCTTGGCCGAGGGCGCGATGAAGGAGAACGGCGACTTGGCTTGGTTGTAGTATTTCTCGAGACGGATAAGCTTGATGTAAGCCGCGTGGAAGACGGTCTTACCTGCCAGGATGGCGCGCTTCGCAAGCTGGACGAGCGGGCCGAATTTATCGGACTTCATGCGCTCGAAACGCTGCATGATGAGTTCTTCGCGTTTACGGCGTTCGCGCTCTTCTTGGATGGATTCCGGGTTGATGAGGCGGATCTCACGCCAGTGCCTGAAAAGCGTCACGCAGATGACGCCCAAGGCGATGACCGCCAAAGCCAGTGAAATCCAGTAGAACATAGGGTTTTGACGTAGGGCGCGTGTGCCACACGCCCGGGTGCATGGCATGCACCCCTACAGTGTCCGGATTATGCCGGGACTGCGGCGCGGCAGATCAGGCCGAAATTCCGGGGGTCCAACGACGCACCTCCGACCAAAGCGCCGTCCACGCCAGTGGTGGTCATATACTCCGAAATATTCCTGACGTCAACCGAACCTCCGTAAATTATGCGGATTTCCTCGGCCAGATGGCCGAATTTCTTGGTCAAGACGCCGCGGATCAGTTCGTGCATTTCCTTGGTGTCCTGCGGCGAGCACGGACGGCCGGAGCCGATAGCCCAAACCGGTTCGTAAGCCACGACGCAGGGTGCGCGGCCGTCGCCTTTGAGGTTGGCGATGGCACTCTGGACCTGGGCGCGGACAGCTTTCACGGCCTCGCCTTTCTTGCGCTGGGCAGCGGTTTCTCCGACGCATATGACCGGGGCAATCCCCGCTTTTTGGAGTGCGGCTGCTTTCTTGGCCACCATGTCATCGGTTTCGCCGAGATGGGTCCGGCGTTCGCTGTGGCCGACGAGGCAATAGGCTGCGCCGAATTCGGAGAGCATGGTCGGCGAGACTTCACCCGTGTAGGCGCCCTCGTCTTCCCAAAAGGTGTTCTGCGCGGCCAAGGCAGGGATGGAGGCGCGGCCAAGCGAAGCCCGGGCTGCGGCCAGGGAGACGAACGGCACGGCCACCGCGATGTCGATGTCCTTGGGCAGGCGTTCGCGCCGGAAAGCGCGGATCCAAGAACCGGCCTTGATCGGGCCGTAATTCATTTTCCAGTTAGCGATGAGGAGTTTCTTCATAAATATATGTAATCACCATTTGATGAGCTTGGCCACATTCTTCCGGTCGCCGAAAGGCCCGATGACGGCCGCGGCCATATGTTCGGGACGAAGGATGAGCTTGGCTACCGCCTGGATGTCCCTTCGCGTGACCTTATCATACCGCCGCATGCGTTCTTCCGGAGTCTCGACGCGGCTGCGGAACAGCCAGTCCTTGCCGAACCATTCGGCTTGGGCGGCCGAATCCTCGAAGGCCAGCGTGGTGCGTCCGCGGATGTGGTCCTTGGCGCGCTGGAGTTCTTCGGCGGTCACGCCGGTGCGGACGACTTTCTTGAGTTCGCCCATGATGGCCTCCACGGCTTCACCGAAGCGCTTCTTGTCCAGACCGGACATGATGGAGAAGACGCCGCTGTCTTCGCGGGCCTGGTGCGAGGCGTGGATAGAGTAGCAAAGGCCGCGGCGTTCGCGGATCTGGATGAACAAGCGCGACGACATCGAGCCCCCGAGGATGACGGAGAGCAGGCTTGCAGCCGGCAATTCCGCGGCTTGCAGATCCAGGCCATGGAAGCCCAGCGCGAATTGGACCTGTTCGGTCGCCTTTTCCTGGTAGGCCAGGGGCGTGGACAAGCGGGTCGGCGCGTGGAAGTTCTGGAAGACCTTATCCTGGCCGGCCGGCCGTTTGACCGAGCCGAATGTCTTCTGCAGGAGAGCCATGAGTCCGGGGATGAGCTTGCCGGCCACGATGACGGTCATGCGTTCAGGGATGTAATAGGCGTCGCGATAGGCGGTCAGCTGTTCGCGGGTGACTTGGCGGATGGTTTCGCGCGGCCCGGCGATGCTCCAACCGAGCGTGGAATCCGGGAACAGGACCTGTTCCAAAAGGTCATCGACATGCATGCGCGGATTATCATCGTACATGTTGATCTCTTCGATGATCACGCCCCTCTCGCGGTCGATTTCCTTGGGGTCGTATTTCGAGTGGAACAGCATGTCGTGGAGCATGTCCACGGCCAAAACCGTCTTGTCCGCATCCATCTTGATGTAATACCCGGTCACGTCCTTGTCCGTGAACGCGTTGTATTCTGCGCCGTAGCGGTCGAGTTCGCGCGAGATGATTTCGGTGTTCGGGCGTCTCTTGGTGCCCTTGAACATCAAATGCTCAACGAAGTGGGAAGCGCCGTTTATCTCTTTGGTTTCGTAACGCGAACCGACCCTGGTGAGGACCAGGACGGTCATGGAGCTGGCGCCCTTCTGGGGCACGAGGATGACGGGCATCCCGTTTTTCAGTTTATGCGGTTTGGGTTTCATTGGGATTTTTTTGGAAGTCCTTCGCCGCGACTCGTCAGACGAGCCTCCGTTCGAGGACGACAATCTTTTTTTATTTGAGCTTTTCCTGGATCCAATCCGGCACTTCATCGATGGCGATACGTTCTTGCGTCATGGCGTCGCGGTCGCGGACAGTAACTTTGCCGTCTTCGAGCGATTCGAAATCCACGGTGAAGCACCACGGCGTACCGATCTCGTCCTGGCGGCGGTAGCGTTTGCCGATGGACGCGCTTTCGTCGTATTCGACGTTGATGCCGCGAGACTTGAGCTCGCGGGAAAGTTTGCGCGCGATGGCCGTGAGTTCCTCTTTTTTCTGGAGCGGCAGGAATGCGGCCTTGACCGGAGCGAGATTCGGCGGGAAACGCAAGACCATGCGCGGTTCCTTGTCGCCTTCGACCGAGTCGGCCTCATCGATATCCAGATGTTCGGACAGGACCGCGAGCACGGAACGGGTCAGGCCCCAGGTCGGTTCGATGACGTACGGGATGAAGCGCTCGCCTTTTTCCTGGTCGAACCAGCGGAGGTCCTCGCCGGACACGCGCTGGTGGTTGGACAGGTCGTGGTCGCCGCGGTTGGCCAAACCTCCAAGTTCCTTCATGCCGAACGGGAACTGGTATTCGGGGTCGATGGAACGGCGGGAATAGAAAGCGCGCTCCTCATCCGGGATCTCGCGATACTGGACATGGTCGTCGGAAATTTTCAGGACGTCCCTGACCCAGGCTTTGTATTCGTCGAGCCACATGTCGTAAGCGCGCGGCGCGTCGTCGGGATGGACGTAATATTCGATTTCCATCTGCTCGAATTCGCGCAGGCGGAAGATGAAGTTGCCGGGAGTGATCTCGTTGCGGAATGCCTTGCCGACCTGGGCGATGCCGAACGGGAGTTTTTGGCGCATGCTGTCGCGGATGTTCTTCCAGGTGGTGAACATGCCGGCCGCGGTCTCGGGACGCAGGTAAGCGACGGCGGCGGTATCCTCTTTGACCCCGATGAACGTCTTGAGCATCAAATTGAAGTTCATGACGTCGGTCAGCTGGCCGCCACAATCAGGGCACTTGATATCTTTGATATCCACGGGAACTTCTTTATCGTAACCGGGTTCGGCCTGGCGCGCTTCGAGGAGATGGTCGGCGCGGAACCGGTGGTGGCAGCGTTTGCATTCGACGAGAGGATCGGAAAAATTCTGGAGATGGCCCGAGGCTTCCCAGACTTTCGGATGCTGGATGATGGGCGTGTCCACGCCGACGAGATCCTCGCGGCCGTAAACGAAACGCTTCCACCACGCGTCGCGGATATTGTTCTTGAGCTCCACGCCGTACGGACCGAAATCCCAGGCATTGGCGAAACCGCCGTAGATTTCCGAATCCGGGAATACGAAACCGCGCCGCTTGCACAGCGACACTAAGAGATCCATCTTTTGGTCAGCGGAAATTGCCATATGGATGCGCTAGATGGTCATCACTTCTTCCTCCTTGTCCTTGACCAGTTTATCGATTTTTTCGTTGAATTCCTTAACCGCCTTATCCAAGTTTTCCTGCTGGCGGAACTTTTCGTCTTCGGAGATGACATTCGCCTTTTCGTCCTTGGCGATCTGTTCGCGCACCTGTTCACGGACGTTGCGGATGGAGATCTTGGCCTGCTCCCCTTTTTGGCTGACGGCCTTGACCGTTTCTTTGCGCGTCTCTTCGGTCATCTGGGGCATGTTCAAGCGGATGACCGTACCGGCCACGTTAGGCTGCATGCCGATGTTGGCGGCAATGATGGCTTTTTCGATTTCTTTGGCCAGATTCTTGTCCCAAGGCTCGATCTGGATGGTTTTGGCGTCCGGGATGGATACGGCGGCCACGCCTTTGAGCTCCATAGTTGAGCCATAAGCTTCGACCCTTATATCTTCGACTAGAGCTGGGTTGGCCCGGCCTGTACGGATATTCTTAAGGTCGTGGTCCAGGCGGTCCACTGATTTCTGCAGGTCAGGCTTTGCGTTTTCGATGTAATTTGCCATAGGCGATGGGTCTAGTTTTCCATTTTTTAGCCAAAACGTCAACTGGTGCACAACAATCGTACCGCATACCGCGTCCCGCGCATCTCGTACGAATGAATCCGAAATCCGACCGATTGATTGCGGTACGCGGAACGAAGTACGCGGTACGTTATTTAGTTTTTCGCCGGCGGCAGAGTGGTGCCCAGATACATCACGTTGCTGTCCATGGGGTCGATCATGACCACTGAACCAGCTTGGGTTGTCGGGAGTTTTTTGGGCTGCCAATTGGTACCGCCGTCGGTCGAGAACTGAAGGGTAGAGACGCCGGTGTATACAAGGCTTTTGTTGTTCTTTGGGTCGATGGCCAGGGAATTTATCTTGATAGTGCCGGGCGGCGAAATGAGATTGAGGGCAGTCCATGTCTCTCCCCCGTCTGGGGATTTCAGGATACCGTATTTGCAGACGTTGTAGATCACGTTTTCCTCGACTGGATCGAGCACAATCTGGATGATGCGGCGACCGTCAGTCAGGTCACCGAACTGTTTTTTGATGTGCGTCCAGGTCACACCGCTGTCCGTGGTCTTATAGATGCCGTCGGATGAGGTGCCGACATAGATAATCCGGGTGTCCTTCGCGTCGATAACCAAGCTCGTGACCGGCACGCCGTCGATGCGGTTGATCTTCTGCCAGGTTATGCCGCTGTCCTGCGAACGCAGGATATCGCCGTCCGAAGTACCGGCGTAAAGGATGGTCGGATTATAGGAATCCACGGCGATGCGGGTGAACACGACTTCGGTCCGCGGTTCGAAGAAAATCTTTTCCCAATCGCGGGCGCAGGTTTCGGTCTTGTAGATTTGGTTGGCGCTGGCCGCGTAGACCGTGCACTTATGCTTCGGGTCGACCGCTATAGCCGTGACTTTCGCGACACTGCCGATCTTTGCCAACTGCCATGAATCGCCGCCGTCGAGAGTATACGCCAAACCATGATCG
Organism: Candidatus Uhrbacteria bacterium; assembly: GCA_016222815.1. Taxonomy (GTDB): domain Bacteria; phylum Patescibacteriota; class Patescibacteriia; order 2-12-FULL-60-25; family 2-12-FULL-60-25; genus CAIKNB01. The sequence continues at coordinate 172,120 of JACRQE010000003.1, read as the reverse complement.
TTGGTCGCGAGGTAGATAGTCTTGTTGTCCTGCGGATCCATGGCCATGGACAAGACGTTGAACTGGGCGGCTGTGGCCGTGACCTTGGAACCGGTGACAAGGGCTCTTTTATTCGTCCAAGTCGTACCCCGGTCAGATGTCTTCCAGACTCCGCCGTCCGGTCCGGTCGGACCGGCGGTCGTGGTGCCGCATCCGGCACCGAGAAGCATGATCGCAAGGCTGGAGAACAGAAGCGCTGACTTTAGTTTTGGGGCTTTCATAGGGTTTGGGGTTGGAGATAAATTTGCGGCAAAGGCTTGGGCAAATGGTTGGGAAAAAGCGATGGCAGATCGGCGGCGGGATCGTGGTTCAAACGCACGGCGCATGCTTCGAGCGCCAGGCGCGGCGACAGCGGACTGCCGACTGCCTGGAGAGAAGTCAGGAGCGACACGCCAAGGATGGAGGCGGGATATGGATTACGCAGCAAAACGCCGGAAAGCTCCTGCATGGCCGAGAGGATGGATTCACGCCAGGCGTCCTGGACATCGGGAGAGGCTTCGCAGGCCTTAGACAGCTCGTCGATGAACGAGAGGCGGGCGCCGGTGGTTTTCGCCTGCAGGAATTGACGGACAAAAACAGAACCGCCGGCAGTGACATTGGATGAATCGATGGCCAACCCAGGACGACCGCGGGAGCTTAAGGCCCGGGCACGGGCTTCAGCCTGGGGAATGCCTCTGGCGACCAAACCGTCGGTGATGGTTTGGAAAGGAACGGTCTCGAACGGCATGACTACGGACCGACTGCGGACGGTCAAAGGGATGCGTCCGATGTCTTCAGCCACGAAAACGAAAACCGCATCGGCCGGAGGTTCTTCCACGACTTTTAGGAGCGCGTTCATGCCTGACTCGTTAAGACGGTCGGCGAAGGGCAAATAAATCACGAGACGCTCAGCCCTGACCGGACGGAGTGAAACACGTTCGCGCAAGGATCGGACTTGCTCGACCGAAACCTGGGCTTTCCCCTCTTCGGGCCCAAGCACCACCACGTCAGGGTGGGACTGGAGCGGAGCGTCAGGATTTTCCATGCCTAAAAGCCTGCCCACGAACCTTTCGGCCAATGTCCGCTTACCTGTATGCGCTTGGCCGGTAAGGAGATAGGCTGGCGCGGGATTCTTGAGCGCAGACTCCAAAAGCCGGACGATAGCGCCGTGTCCGATATAGTCCTTTCCCAGAACTTCCGACATACAGAAAAGTATAGCACACAAACTACAATTCAAACCGAACCAATAGCACTGTCATTCCACGGTTCAACCGGGGAATCTTACGATCAATATGTCAGGTCCCCCGGTCAAGCCGTGGGACGACAAATTTTTCGCACATCGAAAAGCCCCGAGTGTTGCATCGGGGCTTGCGAGAAGGTGCGTGACCGCGGAGGGCGGTCAGATGTGGAGGATGAAGCGGCAGGCAGGAGCCTTGCCGGGTTGGGGCCAGAGTTCGTAACCAGGATTGACGGACTGCCCGTCGAGCCAGAATTCGATCGAGCCGATGACCACGTTCTCGGCCGTAGCGCAGGACCAGATGCGGTCAGCCGACTGGGTGAACCAGATGTCCACGTTGGCGCGGACGGTGCTGCCCGCGGGGCGATGGAAGAAACAGTCGATGCTCTTCGTCCCCGTGATGTAGCAGACGTCGGCGCAACCGCAGTCGAAGCTCGTGGCCCATGCATAGACCGTTTCGTAGAGCGTGCCGCCACAGGCCACGGGGCGAGGAAGCGGATTGCCGTTCGCGTCGTCCGTCTCGTCGAAGACCGAGAGCTGCTTGGCCACAATCTCATTCGGCATATTGTAGCGGACGCGGATGGTGCGGCCGGGCTGGCCGGTCGTACAACCGAGGCTGCCGCTGCTGCCGCAACCTTCGTCGGCTTGCCCATCGCAGTCGTCGTCCACGCCGTTGCCGCAGATCTCGGTGCGCGGCTGGCACTGGCCGAAACCGCTGCCGTCTGACAGGCAGATGGCGTCACCGAAGCAGTTGCCGGACAGAATGCAGGGAGCAGACGCGCCGGGCGTGCAGACATTGGGATTGCCGCCCGTTCCTGCCGTCCCACCGGTTCCGGCTGAACCGCCAGTCCCGGAGGCGCCGCCTGTGCCCGAGCTTCCGCCCGTACCGGACGATCCAGCCGCTCCACCAGTTCCAGAAGCGCCAGCTGAACCGCCAGAGCCCGAAGCGCCGTCACTGCCGGCGTCGGCAGATCCGCCCGTTCCGGACGATCCTGCCGCACCAGCTTCACCGGCAGAGCCAGCTTGGCCAGCTGCACCAGCGCCTCCGCCGTTACCGCCGGTCTGGCCGGTCGCGGCCAGGGGCGTGTGGTCGAAGGGCTCGTTCTCGCTGCAGGCCACGAAGCCCATCAGCGCCAGTGCGACGAAAATGAGAGATTTGAGACCTTGAATCTTGTCCATCCCGAGCCTCCTTGCTCATGGTTGGTTTTTGCCGTATGTAAAGGGCTTTTATCCCCTATCCCCGAGCAAAATTCGGGAATATGTGACTTAACCACAAAAAGGCGGTTACGTCAAGCAATTGAGGCTGAAAATGAAAATCTGATGATTAACGGTTTTCTGAAGAATCTCGTCGCCTTGAGCGTTGGGACGTCCGACGGTCCGAAGTCGAAAGATCCTTAAAAAGGATCCTTCGACTCCGCTGCGCTACGCTCAGGACGACAGTTCGGCATAAAAGAAAGCTCCCCGGCGCGAGTGTGCGCTGGGGAGCTTGGGAGAAGGGACGCGAGCTAGCCGAAGCTAGTCCGCGTTGACGTTGCAGTTGTAGAAGCCCTGTCCGCTCTGGGGCGAGCCGTTGGTGACGAGCGGGATGGTCTGGACCAGGACCCCGTCGTCCGTGACGCGGAACTCGTGGACGAGCGGCGAGACCGGGACGCGGCAGGTGTAGTCGATGAGGTTGTCACCAACCACCTGTGTGGAGTCGTCAGAGTTCTCCACGTAGCACTGGAACTGCAGAGCAGCTCCATCCATGACCGCAACATCGCAGTCATAGACACCGTCGTACGAGTCGCACCCGAACGAGTGCCAATCCTGATACCACTTCAGCACGCCGTCGGACCCCACTGCCTGGGCCGTGTTCGCGCCCTGGCAGTAAATGTGATAGGCCGAAGCCTTCACGTGGATATGGAACTGGTGCCAGCCGCTCGGAGCCGTCTGGCCTCCGCCGCTGCCGCCGACGTTGGAGCTGCCACCGGATCCGCCGACGTTCGAGCCTCCGCCCGTGCCGCCAGTTCCTCCGGTGCCGCCGCTGCCGCCCGTTCCCGGATTGTTGTCCGGAGAGCAGTCCATGTTCTCGATCATTGCGGGCGTGGCCCACATGCCGCAGGCGCAAGTCAGCTTGCCGGAGGCACCCTCGCAGGTGTTTCCGTTGGGCAGACATGCCTTGCTCGGCACACAGGTGTCAGCGGGCTGCTTGCCATCCGGGCACTCGGCCTTGCACTGTGCCGAGTTCGACGGGACGTAGAAGCCGCAGTGGCAAGTGTTGGGGCCGCACTCTCCGCCCTCGTTGGTGCACGTGCTACCCAGGGCCGGACAGGCCTCGGGAGGCACGTTGGCGCCGTTCGAGTTGGCGTCGAAGCCTTCGTTCTCGGAACAGCTGACGGCGACGAACGCGATAGCGATCGAAACCAGAGACTTGATCCTGTTCATCATTGTCGAGATCCTTTCCGCACGCATGCGGGGTTGGTGGCACCGCCAGGCTAGGCGGGTGGTTCACTATTTCTGCAAAGTCAAGTTGTAAGTAGCGAAGCCGCTTGATTCTTTTTTGAGAATCCAGCGGTCCCATGAGACGACCATTTTCGATCGGCTCGTGGGATTCCGCTCGAGTGGGTTGAGCGGAAGGTGAATGTGTGTGGGTGCTGGGCGTGGTGACCGCGCCCCTACCGGTCACAGCGTGACAGGTCCTGCATGTGCTTGGAGAGATGGGCCACGGCCTTGTCGCGGAGATCGCGGCAGACCTTGGCGTCCTCGCAGCAGTTGGCCGAATTGGCCATGGCGTGGACCCTGTTGAGCTCGTCGCTCGTGAGCGGGAACTGCACCTCGCCGGCGGGGATGCCGGGGCACAACTTCCGCGTCTCGTTCAAGCTCGGGTAGGCTCGCTTCGTGTTGTCGATCTGCTCGATGCAGAGTTTGAGCAGGCCCGTGCAGCACGCGTCGTTCGTAACCGGCGGTGCCGCGTCACCTTCGTCGCTGCTTTTGGAGCAGCTCGAGCAGCCAGAAATGCAGGCGGCGGCGATGAAAAGGGCGACTGTCAGAATCTTTCGCATGGAATCCTCCGTAGGGGTGTGTGCCCCAGTTTCGACTGTTTGGTTCCCATGAGGCGACTTGATTCAAGTCGACTCGTGGGAACCCGAGAGCGTGAGACGCTCTCGGGAAGATTGGTTGGAAGGAACTGCTAGTAGAGGCGGGTGTGGCCGTGGATGCCCAGGCCACCGGTCCAGACAGCGCCGGTCTCCTTGCCCATGCTGTATGGGCTCTTCCAATAGTTCTGGGTGCCGTAGCCTCCAGAGACATCGGCTGAGACGCAGAAGGCGCGGGTGTCGCCGAAGCAGTAGCTGAGCCGAGGACGAAGGCCGACGTCCTTGCCCATGAAACCCGTGGGCATCCCGTGATACCCGCCGCCGTGGACCGAAGTGCGCCCCTGGCCGTAGACCAGGATGTCGAGCGCTGCACGCCGCTCGTCGTCCAGGTAGAACCGCGGCCCGATCTCGACGCCGTAGAGGAACTGGCCACCCGTGTCGCCGTCGTTGATGCCACCGAAGTATCCGCCCACCACCACAGAGGTCTTCTGCGTGGCGTGATACTCGAACTCGGCAGAGGCAACGGCCATGGCACCGACTCCAGACCCCGGAGCGTGGATGAATCCACCGCGGGCTCCAGCGCGGAACTCGACCTTGGTGTCCCGAACGCTGTTCATGGCCTCGGTGCACCGCTCCTCCATGCTCGCGTCCGGCTTGGCCGCGATGGGAGGGCACAGGGTGTTGACTGCCGAGTTGATCCGCGGAAGATCGTTGTCCAGGAACAGTTTGATCCTGTCCTGGCGCGACTTCTCGCCCTGGTACCAGCCCCACAACTCGTTCCAGTTGGCGGCGAGCACCTTGGGATCGGCGTTCGGGACGTTCACGGTCGTGAGGAACACGTTCAAGTTGTCTCGCGTCGTGTTCCACCCTGGGACGTTCGGAGCCACTTCGTTTTCGAACCGGCGCTTGAACTCGCGCGCCAAATCGAGAGCGTCGTGACCCGAGACACAGACGACCAAGTTTCCACCGCCGAACTTGTGAACGGCGACGAAACCCGGGTCGATATCCCCGGAGCCGTCTTCGCCGACGTGGCACTCGCAGGTGCCGTTGACGAGCTTGGCGTGAGGGCCAGAGCAAGCGGGAGGCGCCGGAGGAGCCTTCTTGGGCGGCGGCACGGTTCGGATGAGCTGGGCACGGCACTCGCGTGTCGCGTCGAGCGCAGCCGCGGCGCCGGCGGTCGCGATCCTGACGTTCTCCTCGCACCGAGCGAGCGCCTTCTGGCACTCACCGTCGTTCTGGCACAGGCTGGCGTCGGTCGTGATTCCGGCCGGGTTGCCGAGGACGGTAGCCGCGTCGGGCGTCTGGGCCATGGCGGCCGTCGAGACGAAAGAGGCAACTGCGAGTGAGGCGACTGCGAACGTTCGATTCAGCATGGCGTATCCCCTTGTGGACCTATGAGGCCACAGCAAATGGTTGTCACGCCCCTGTCTAGGGCGTTAATTCCGTGTTTGTGATTGAAAGAACTATGCGGATGATTCCGCACCCAGAGCACCGGCCCTGGAACCGTCCCGTGCCCGCATTTGGGAGAGGAGGAAAACCCCCAAACCGGCCCGAAACGGTGCCAAAGCCCGACTGATTCCCATTTAAAGAATAAAAGAACTTACCATATCCAGCCGATTTTGTCAAGAGGCTGACTAAACGATTCCATGGCTAAAATAAGCCATTAATTTGGCTCTGGAATGCTAAATAACGGAAAAACGGACCAGCTAGGTCCGTTTTTTTGAAAATCAGGTTTAACTGTCAGGTAACGCTTTTTACCCGACCAAGCACCCAGGCCGAACCCAGCAACAGACCCAGGATGGCGCCGATGGCCAGGTTGCGCAGGAAATCAGGTTTGGCGATGAAACGCGACGGAAGGGGGTCGTCGATAATCTGGACGCGGACCGAATAGCCGAAATAGTTAGGCGTGACAATGGCCAACTCTTGGGCGACTCCCACAGCCAAGTTGGCGGCCTGGGTGCGGTCCGGATGGTAGGCTGTGATGCTGACTACGCCCGTGTTGGGCACGACTTGCGTCTCGATCGTCTCTTGCCACTTCTTACGTTTGTCGATTTCGTCTGCGGGAAAATAGCTAGCGGTAATCTGCCCCTTAGCCATGACGGCGTTGAAGAAGCTGGTGGTGTAGATAATCTGCGAAAGATTCTCGGCGATGCGCTCCGTGGACTTGATGGCCGTGTAAGGATCCAAGCCGGTCGCGTTGGTCTGGGTTATCAAAACGCGCTCCGTGGATGAGTACCGCCAGGTCTGCACCAGTGAGGCAGCCAAAGCAATGACAGCGCCGATCGCGGCGCATGCCAAAATCAGCTTCCATGATCTGACGAACAGACGGACAAAGTTCAAAGTAGGCATACGAAAATTTCAGGGACTATTTCAACATCTCGCTGGTCACCACACTGCCTAACGTGACCTGGACATCCATATCGGTTTTGTCCCGCAGGACGCGAAGCGTGACGTTTGAGTTGGGACGATATTCGGACAAGACCTCACCCAAGTCAGCCGTACCGTCTAGGATATCACGTTCGACTTTCAAAATCACATCGCCGACTTGGAGTTTTGATTTGGCGGCCGGTGAATCTTTCGCGATGCCCGGTCTGTTATTCTTTTTGTCGTCGCGGATCAACGCGCCGGCTGAAGGCAATCCGCCGCGATCGCCGCTCAACTTGAGTTCAGCCAAATCGAAAGCCCGGACGCCGAGATATGCATGCTTGATTTCGCCGTTGCCCAACAAAGAGGATAGCGAGGCGGCAATACTCGTAGCCGGCATGACCTCGGACTGTTCGTCCGGGGCGCTCATGACGATGCCGAGCAGCTGGCCATTCGCGTCCCAGACTCCCCCGCCCAAATCGCCCTGCCCAGACCTGCCGTCAAGCACGATGCGCCTGTCAGCCACTTCGCTCGATACCGTGCTTTCGGTGACTGACCGACCGCCCAAATCAAGGATGACATGAGGTTCGAATTCGCTCGGCCGGTATTCGGACCAAGTTTCGGTCGCAGGCAAAAGATCTTTGGTGTGGGCAAAGGATGCGGCCGGGATATCCTTGGCCGCGACTTTGAGATAGACGGTGTCGTTGAGACGGTCGACTATGCCGCGTTCTATAGGATACGAAGCGCCGGAGTACCAAACCACGACTTCAGCGGATTTCAGACCGGTCAGTGCGGCGGCCGCTGTGACGAACCAGCCGTCCGAGGTCACAGCTACGGCCTGACCCAGCATCCGGTCATCGGTCAGCAGACGATCCTCGAGGTTCGTGGCTTTGGGCGCACGGTAGAGCGTGCCGACAGCCGAGGCGCGGCGTTTCAGGAATGCTGGCGGAACAACCGAGGCCAAAGCCGGACGTTCGACTTGGACCAGGGCAAAAGTGCTGGTCGGAGCCACGACTTTGAGTCCGGTGGAGGTCGCGGATGCGGGAACCGAAGCAAGCGGCACAGCTGGGACGAATGATGAGGCGTAAAAACCGGACAGTCCTCCAGCCAAACCTCCGCAAATCACGGACAACAACAGGAAAAGCAAATCTTTGCTCAAGGCAGAAAATTTCAGGTTTAGTTTGGGCATACCGCGATTTTCTACATGATAGCGTCAAATCAAACAATTGTCGCGTTGATGACGTAAGATTCCCCGGCCGCGCCACGTCCTACGTGGTTCAACCGTGGAATGACAAAGTCTGTCGTCCCACGGCATGACCGGGGGAACTTACCTGATTGTAAGGTTCCCCGGTTGAACCGGGGAATGACAGTTCTTTTGTTAAGTCTTGAACTCTTAATGTCGTCTCACGGTGTGGCCGGAGGACCTTATCAGCATCAAAATATTCAAATCCACTTGGCACTGACGAGGGAGGCGACGAACAAAATTATCCCGATGATCGATTCGGTCCAGGCTAGACGCTTGGAAGGCCGCGGCTCGTAGAGATAACGCCGGACGCGCAAAGCGCTGCACATGACCAAGACAGCGAGCAGTCCCTGCATCTGCATGCTCACCGGCAACAGCAACGCCAGGATCCCGATTTCGGCGCCGACGATCGCGCCGATGGCGGCCCAGATCCGATTCTGCTGGCGCGTCGCACCCGGGTGTCCGGTGGTCCGGAAAAGGACGACGCCTAAAATCGTGCAGATGGCCACATGCCAAATCCCGTCGGAGTGCAGGAAGACGAGCAGTCCGCTGGAGGTGGACACGGCATACCACAAACTCAAAGGCACGTAAGCGATGTTCACGTGCGACAAGCCGTTCACCGGGTAACTGCCGGGATCGCGCGCCAAAAGGAAAAGCAGTTCCAACGAAATATATGAAGAGATCGTGGCCAAGGCGGTCACAGTGACGATTTCCCAATTCCCTTCGAGCAGCAGCAAAGCGAAACCGAGGACGGCCACGAACAGATACGTCGGCGCCATCTTTTCCAATAAGTCCCAGAACCTGACTTTGCGTCCCGCGATGACAAGCGATGCCAGAGGCAAAACCAAAAATGCGGCGACCACTAGCCAGGGATAGGTATCGGGCAATTTCCTCTGCCACCAAAACAGAGCGGCTTCGAGCAAAGCGGCCAAAAACGGGATGATCCGGATGAGCAAAATCATGCGCCACTACAGCCTAACATACGGACGGAACTATTTCAGCTCTTCCGGGACTTTAGCCGGCGCTTGCGTTGAGACCACGGCTTCGAGATACGCGTCATGGAGCCTGACTTCGGACAAAGTCATGTCGCCGAATTTGATGGTCCAGGTGCCGAGATCGCGGGAAAAAAGATAACCGAGGACGGTGTAGGCGACGGTCGACGGAATGCGGTAGTCGCCGACCTGGGCGAACACGGGATCGAACCTGACTCCCCCGCCTTCCATCACGGGTACGAAGCGGACAAGGACGTTCAGGCGGATTGGACCTCTTTCGTACTGGGAAAGCATCTCCAGATCGGTCTCGCGGATCACGATTTGGGTGAAGACTTGTTTCCATTTTTGGTCGCGTAATGCGGTATCGATGGCGGTCTGGAGCACGGCCGTTATCTCTCTCTCGTTGAGCTTGAGGGCGTACGGCGGGGACTTCTTGGCCAGGCTTTGGCTGAACAGACGCGAACTTAACAGGACTTTGAATGCGTTGGCCGTCATGGGTTCAGCACTGACCAAGCGCGTCGGGATGGGTCCGGAATAAAAATCCGAAAAAAGCGGGATCTGGAACGCGCCGGTCTTGGCCACGGCCAGTGCGATGATGGATAGACCGAGCAAGACGGAGACCGCGATGGCGGCCGTGCAGCCTATGACGTTCTTACCGAGCTTCGGCTTGATGTGCTTCGGTCCGGCAGGAAGCGGCTGAGGCTTTGCCGACTGGACAGGAGTCGCAGGCTTCGGCGGAACAACCGGGCTCTGTTGGGGATTTTTCGGGGTATCGGCCATATCGGATGAATTTATTTTTTGATCGGCAACTCGGCCAATACGGACTGGACCTTGGGCCATGCTCCTGGCTCGCGGCGCTCGAGAGCCATCAGGGCCATGACGAGTTTGAGGTGTGAATCTTTGTCCTCGGACGCAACACGCAAAGCCAAAAGCGAATCCACCGCACTTTGGATGCGGTCGGGATCTGAATCCTGACCCAGGCCCCGCGTCTGTCTGGCGACCTCATCCATCCAATCCTGATGCAGCTGCTTCAGATCCATAGGTTTGATCTGGACCTTGCCTTCTATGTAATACGGCTGCCTCCATGCCATGTATAGGAAGACCAAGACCACAGCCAACAAGACAGCGCCCACAAAAGTGAAGATGAAGGAATTGATGCTTTTTTCTGTGGCAGTAGACATAAACGATCACGGCTTCTTTTCCGCGGACTGGCGCCAGCGATAAAGTTCGGACAGGATGGCAGATACGGCTGTAGCGACAGGGATGGCCAGAAGCGCACCAATCAGGCCGAAAAGTTTCGCGCCCATGAGCAAGGCCACGATGCTCACGAGCGGATTGAGGCCTACGGCTTTTTGCATCACCTTGGGCACGATGATATGACCCTCGGTCTGTTGGATGACGACGATGACGATCAGAGCCAGTACGGCTTTGATTGGCGACTCGGTGAAAGCCAGGAGTACGGGAGGGATGGCACCGAGGAATGGACCGAGATACGGGATGAACTCCGTGAAGCCGCCCCAGACCGCGAAGACCAATGCGCCTTTTGAACCGATGAGCAAAAGGCCGACGTAATACATGAGGCCGATGATGAGACAAAGGGAGATTTGTCCGAGGAGCCATTTGCCGATTTTTTCTTCGACGCGGTTGAGTATGGACGAGACCACATCTTGATATTCCTCGGGCACGAAGTTGTGCAGAGCCTTGCTCGCATCCTTTTGCTGGACGACCATGTAATAGGCCATGACCAGGACCACGACGAGTCCGACAGTGCCGGAAACGAAATCGGTCACGGTCCCGACCAGGCCGCCGGCCAATCCGGTCAATTCGGATTGCAGAGACTTGAGGCCTGTCTGGAGATTGTCGTCCAGCCCATATCGGCTGGAGAGATCCTGCAACCAGTGGACCCCGCCGGAAAGCGCTTCCCACGATTGGCTGATGGTGGCCAGGATGTGCGAACCCTGCTCAACGAGCAACGGGATGAAGAGACTTAGGCAGGCGGCGGATACTGCCAGGAGCAAAACGTACAGGGTGATGACGGTCACGCCCTTGGGGATCTTCTTCTGCGAGAGATATTCGACGGCCGGATGCATGAGCGCCGCCAGGAACAACGCACCAAAGACCAAAAGCAGGATGTCGCGGATGAAATAAAGGAAAACCAAAGCCAAGACCACCAGGATGACTTTCAGGATGGACCAGGTATCGATGCTGATCCGCACTTCACGGTTCGGTTCCATCTACAGGCATAGGATACTTTGGCCGCGGATTTGGTACAATACGGCAGGAACATCCAAAAGCTTTTTATGGCAAAGAAAAAAACAGACCTTTTGTGCGTGGCCGATATCTGTGCGCCAAAGGACATCGTCGACAGCCTGGGGTGGATTGGCGCAATCTCGATCCTTGCTGCTTATGCGGCCATGAGTTTCGGTTTCGTCTACCCGACCAGTCCTCTTTACCAGGGGCTCAACTTGTTCGGCGCGCTGGGAATCGTCATGTCAAGCCTGCCGCGCAAAGCCTACCAAGCCACAACGCTGAATTTGGTCTGGGCTGCAATCGCGCTCATCGCGCTGCTTAGGATGGTGATAGTAAATTAAACATCTGTCGTCCCACGGTTTAACCGGGGGACCTTACAAACAGCGCTTGCGGTAAGATTCCCCGGTTGAACCGGGGAATGACAAAATTAACTAACTTTTTTAGAAACCATATGATGTCATCACTGCCAATCGACCTGAAGAAAGTCCCGGCCGCTGAAATCGATAAAGAAATTTTGCGCGCCGCCATCATCGCGGAGCTGGATGCCGTGAACCTGTACGGCCAATTCGCGGCCGCGGCAAAGTCATCGAGGATCAAGAAAGCGCTCGCCGAAATCGCTAAGGAGGAAAAAACGCACATCGGGGAATTCCAGGCATTGCTGCTCGAACTCGATAAAGAGCAGGTCGAGGAGCTGAAGAAAGGAAAGATGGAAGTCGACGAGATGTAAGAATCGCTAAAAAGAGAAAACCACCAGCGGAGAGTACCGCGGGCGGCTTCTAGAAGCAAGGCATCTTCAATGCTCGGGCTGGAGGACACAGCAGTGCTGCCGATCTTCGCAGACCGTATCACTCTTCCCAGGCTGGGGGTGCTTGTAGAGTTCCTGCAGGCAAGACCTATCCAGCGGGCACTCGTAACGCTTGAGCGTCACTTCATCCGTCCAACCATGCGCTGGATGCGCGCCCGGCACGTGGTAGTTCGGTTCGAGGTCCATGGACGAGGTATCGACGATATCTTGCGAACAGACCCAGACCGGCTGCTTAGGCTGTCTCCCTCCTTCTGGAACCAAGAGAACACTAAAGGTGGGAGCCGCTTGATTCCGGTCGTGGACGGTCGATCTCCACGGACTCGGAGGTACCTTCGGGCAGTTGCAGGGTTGAGCCCCACAGCCGTTGGAGCTGATGATGACGAGCGCGGAAATGAAACGGACGATATTCCTCATGAGTCACCTCTGACGCCCTTGGTAACTGCGGCGCAACAGTTCACCGAAACGATTCGGCAATCGACGTTTGTAGCAGTTTTCCTTGAAGAAGTCAAGGATGCGAAGTATGCTGTGGCCGTGAAACAAGAAGCGCCCAAATCCTTTACCGAGAACCGGAAGGCCAGATATGAGTATGAAACTTTGGAGAAATACCAGGGCGGCTTGGAATTGAACGGGTCGGAAGTGAAATCGATCCGAGAAGGCGGGGCTAAGATAGAAGGCGCATATCTGACTATCATCCGCGGCGAACTATGGCTCTTGGGGGCGCATATCAAGCCGTATTCAAAGGCCGGGAAGGCGAATCCGTTCGATGCGGTACGCAACCGGAAAGTCCTTTTGCATAAGAAAGAATTGCTCAACCTGGCCGAGAAAACCGCGCAAAAAGGCTTGACAATCGTGCCATTTTCGCTGTATCCTGCGGGTCATCGGATAAAGCTGTCTTTCGGTCTGTGCCGCGGGCGCAAAGCCCACGACAAACGAGACCTGCTGAAGACACGCGACATAGACCGACAGGTCCGCCGCGTCATGCGCGGTGAGGACGTTGAATAGCGGGGATGCCGAGTTTTGACGGCGATACCCTTCACAATCCGCAGGCTGAGCCGGAACAGCTCATAAAAAAGTTCCAAACGAAATAACTGCCAACGTTATCTCTAAGGTGCAGTCCGCGATCGCTTCGGCGTTCCGCGTGACCTCACCTGCCATGGCTCTCGCTTAAACCCGACGGCCACGCTCCCCTGCTACGCGGCCCGACCGGCAGGATGGAGCGCCATATTTCGGGCTTGCCTTTGACCGTTCGCAATCCGGTCACTGGGACACTGGCGACTGCGTGGGCAACTGAAGCCTCGTCCGCTTAGCCTTCAGCTGCCGACAACTTGAGCGGACCAAGCCTGTGAATGAGGAATGCGACGGACTCGTCCGGACGGGGGTGCGACTCCCCCCATCTCCACCACTCCACGTCGCTCGATGACTCGAGCTATGCGGAGTGAGAACGGACAACTTTGTTTCGTGACTGCCGATAGCTCACTTGCTAACCGCCCACTGACTTAAATGCGCATCCATTACCGACGGAAAAATTTCCAGAAGCCGACAGGCCTGATTTATCGCGCCAACGAACAGATCCGCGCGCCCGAAGTGCGGGTCATCGATGACCAGAATAAATTCCTGGGCGTGATGAAGACTTTCGACGCCATCAAGCTGGCGCATGAACGCGAACTGGATTTGGTGGAGGTCTCGCCTAAGGAAGAACCGCCGGTGTGCAAATTCATCGACTACGGGACGTTCAAATACCAGAAAGCCAAGGAACAGCGCGTGCAGAAAGCCCACGCCAAGAAGGTCGAGGTCAAGGGCATCCGCCTTTCGGTGAAGATGGGCCAGCACGACCAAGACGTCAGGAAGAAGCAGGCGCTGGAGTTTTTGGAAGAAGGCCAGAAACTCAAGGTGGAGATCATGTTGCGCGGCCGCGAAAAGGCGCATGGCGAACTGGCCAGCCAGCGGATCGGCGCATTTTTAGATGAACTCAATGCCGCATACGAGCTGTATACCGAACAACCCATCACCCGCCAGGGAGGCAATGTTTCGACCATAGTGGGACGAAAGTCATAAAACCCTTGACATAACCCTCGATTTTAAGCTACCGTCTACCGACGCTGTACAGGCGAGGCATGCCTCGTCCCCTACCAGTAATCAATATGAAAACCAGCAAAACCATCGCCAAACGCATCAAGATCACCAAAAACGGCAAGATTTTGAAGCGCAAAGCCGGACAGGACCACTTCAACTCCCGCGAATCGGGCAAGGTGACGCGGAATAAGCGCCGCGATGTTACGTTGGGAAACACCTTCGCCAAGACCTTGAAGGCCCTGACGGCGTAAAAAGCAACCCCTACAAACTACCAATATGCCTCGAGTAAAACGTGGAACCCATCACATCAAGCGCCGCAAGAACATCCTGGCCCGGACCAAGGGCATGATGTGGGGGCGTAAGTCTAAGATAAAACTGGCACGGACCGCAGCCGTCAAAGCCGGCGTCAACGCCTACGTGGGCCGCAAGCTCAAGAAGCGCAACAACCGCGGCCTGCAGCAGAACCGCATCGGTGCGGCAGCCAAGCTGAACGACACGAGCTACAGCCGGTTCATGGACAGCCTGAAGAAGCGCAACATCGAACTGGACCGCAAAGTCCTGTCAGAAATCGCCAGCAAGTATCCGGCAGTGTTCGCCAAGCTGGTCAAGGCGTAAAAAAATGTGTGGATAAATCGAACCCCGCTTTTTCACAAAAGCGGGGTTTTGTGTTATTATAGCTCATAACTTACAAACATTTTTATGCCTTACAACCCAAACACAGCCCCGGTCCAACCCGAAGCCGGAGCAGAAGTCGAGAGAAAGCCGAGAAAACCGGCAGAAAGTTTAGAAGTCACTCCGGAACAAAAGGCTAAATTGGCCAAGTTGCGCAAGAAGGAAGAAGCCGAAAGCCAAGAAAAAGTCTCGACGATCCAAGCCGGACTAAGTCTGGAACAGTTGCAGCGTAAAATGGGCATCAAGCATCTGACGGATCCGGAAGCCATGTTGCACGCCGCAGTCTTGGACCGCCAAGTCACGCCAGCCAAACTCATGGCCGTCAAAGACTATCTCGAGGCCGCGAACCAATCGCTCATCCAAAGTTTGAGCTCGGAGCTCGGGCACGACGTGCGCGTCCAGACACAGCGCAGGATCGAATCGAATTTCAATATCATTTCCAAGGTGGAGGATGCGCTCAACCGCATCGAGGCCGAAGGCGTGGCCAACAAACCGGAAGACGCTTCGCGCCTGCTGAATCGCGAGCTGATGCGGGATTTTGACATGGAACAGGGTGCGGCCGATGCGATAATGAACATGGAGAGCGACGTGCGCAACCTGAGCGCCGAGCAAGATGCCTTGGAAAAAAAGATTGCGGAGCTGACTGGAGGCATGACGCCCGGGGAATACATGAGCAAGCTGTCGAGAGGCGGCATGCCCATGCTGGCCCATCGTTTCGAATCATGGTTCGCAAAGATTTCGGGCAGCGAGAACCAGGCGCTCTTAGTGGAGAAGTGGCGCGAGAACAACCATCGCCTAGCCCAGCTGGAATCGAACCTGGAAAACATGCGGCCGAAGAAGGTCGAGGAACGACCGATGTACACTCCAGCGCCAGCGGCGGAAGTAGTCGAAGAGATCCAGACTTTGGGAGAAGAGGACATCATCAAAGCACCGAGACCGATGACACGCGAAGAGATGGCTCAGCCCGGAGTCATGGAAGAGCAGACCCGCAAAGCCAGGAAGTTGGTTGAGGCTCAACTCAAGAAGCTCGAAGCCCGAAAAGCGCAGGTTGATTCAGAATTGGCTGAAATCGAACCGCAACTCAAGGAATATCTGGCCAAGCTGACCCAGAAAGTAACCAAACCTGAAGCCCAGGCTTACAACGCCCTGCGCAAACGTCGCGATGCACTGCAAGCAGAATCTGACGACATCGCGACAAAAGCCGCCAAATTGATGAACCGGATGCCGGCTACGAAAGTCGAATCCGTACCAGAAATCAAAGACGAGGAGATCATCGAGGCCGAACCTGTGAGCGGAGTGCGCCGCAAGGAACGCGCCACACCTCCCCCGGTCGCGGAGTCACCAGCCATCAAAGCGCGCAAAGCCGACGAGGAGCGCATGCGCCGCGAGGCTGAAGAGGCTTTCGAGGCACGCAAGAAGCAGGAAGAGCAGATGGAGCAGGAAGCTTTCAACCAAAGGGTCGTATGGGCAGAGAATCTTTTGCCCGGCGGCCAAGCCCGCGCCTTGAATGAGGATGTACTGGGACAGATGGGTCTGAATTGGGAAAAGGCATCTCCAGAACAGCGCCAACAGTCGGTTGATTACGTGTTCAAGGCGGCTGAAGTCCAGGCGGCCAAGAACAGCGGAAATGCGAGGGCTGAAGCCAAACTGAATGCAGAACTCAAGGCCATGGAAGTCAAACTCGGTTTGATTTCTTCACCCTACAACGAACCTCGCGGAAGAGCAGGCGTGGGCGTGACGCTGGAGACAGCCCGTGGCGAACAAAGACGGACCGCAGGCCGGGCAGCCGGGACGCTCGAAGCTGGAGCGGAGAGAGCCAAAGCACGCAGGGCGCGCGTCGAGAAGCCGGTCATCGAAGCCATCACGACCGAACAAGCCGAGGCTGAAGAAGCTGTTGAGGAAGCAATCAAGAATTACGAAGCGCGGAAAAAAGCCGAGGAGGAAGAGAAGATGACGGCTGGCGCAAAGGCCGCAAAAGAAGTCGTGGCAAAAGCCAGGGAAATGACGGCGCTACCAGAGGACGTCATGGTCACGGCAGAGGTCGGCAAACGCATGATGGAGAACATGAGCATCGAAAGAGCTGCAGCCGACGTACCGCAGGCCGAACAGCTCTGGAACTTGGTGAACGAGAAGCTTTCCAAGAAGTCATCGGCAGCCAAGAAACTCAACGAGCTCAAAGACGGAACCGAAACCAATCCAGCCACGCTCTATGTCATGGCCATGGCCAGATATCTGGAAGCCGTGAACGAACCGGCTCCCCTGGCCGTGATCCAAGCTTTCGAGAAACGCGTCACGGACGCCAATAAAGCCCTGGGCATCGCTGGCGAAGCCGTGGTCCAAGCGGCCATGGCTGAACGCGGAAAGAAAGCAGCCAAAGCTCCGGGACGGAACGTGAAGGGCGCTACGCGGCAAGAAGAAACGAGGCGCGGAGGACGGGTCCTCTAAAATCAAGATAGCAAGAAACCCCCGGCGAATGCCGGGGGTTTTGGTATCCGTTGCTTAGAGACGTTGTTCGACTTTCTCGACAGCCATGCGAATAAATTCCTCTTTGGCCATGACCATCTGATCCTTCTCTCCCCTGCTCCGCACAGTCAACTCTCCGCTTTCCGCCTCTTTATCACCGACGACGAGGGCGAGCGGAATCTTCTGTTTTTCGGAATTGCGAATCTTCTTGCCCACTGATTCGGCGCTCTCATCGACTTCGACGCGGAGACCGTTCCCCTTGAGTTCAGCCGCGAGCTTTTGTGCGAACTCGTTGTGACGATCGGCAACCGGCAGGACAGCGACCTGGACGGGCGCAAGCCAGAGCGGGAAATCGCCGGCGTAATGCTCGATGAGGAAAGCCATGAACCGCTCATGGGTGGAAAGCGGGGCGCGGTGGATGACGAAGACCTCTTCGTTCTTCTCGCCCGTGTCATCGGTGTAGGTGAGACCGAAACGTTCCTTAGCCACGAAGTCCAACTGGATGGTGGACATGGTCTCTTCGCGGCCCACGATGGATTTGAACTGGACATCGACTTTGGGGCCGTAGAAAGCGGCTTCGTCATCAACCTCCTTGAAGGGAACGGCCATCTCGACCAAGACCTCACGGATGACGTCCTGGGAGTAGGTCCAATTCTCGGGTTGGTTTATGTATTTCTCCAGATGGTCCGGGCTCCACTTGGACAAGCGGAACCAATAATCCTTCAGGCCGAAGATGCGGAAGTATGTCATGGTCAGCTCCATGACTTTCTTGAATTCATCCTTGATCTGATCCTTGCGGCAATAGATGTGGGAATCGTTCATGGCCAGACAGCGGACGCGCAGGAGACCGGCCAAGGTGCCGGAGAGTTCGTTGCGGTAGACGGTGCCGTATTCGGCCAGACGCAGAGGCAATTCGCGGTAGCTGTGCAGGTTGTGGCGGTAGATCGTGTGGTGGTGCGGGCAGTTCATGGCCTTCATGTAGTACGTGCCGTCGTCCATGACCATGGGCGGATACATCGAGTCCTTGTAGTACGGCAAGTGGCCGGAGGTAAGATAGAGCTCTTCGCGGGCAATGTGCGGCGTCACGACGCGGACATACCCCTGTTTATCTTCCATTTCGACCGCCAGTTTCTCGACTTCGTTGCGCATGACCGTACCTTTGGGCAGCCACATGACCAAGCCTTTACCGACCATGTCGTCGAAAAAGAAGAGGTCCAGGTCTTTGCCGATCTTGCGGTGGTCGCGGCGTTCGGCTTCTTCGAGGAGTTTGAGGTGGGCGTCGAGATCTTCTTTGGTCTCGAAACAGAGACCATAGATGCGCTGGAGCTGGGGGTTCTCGGATTTGCCGCGCCAGTACGCGCCGGAAAAACGGTGGAGCTTCCAGACGCAGATGTCTTTAGCCTTCTCGACATGGGGGCCGCGGCAGAGATCCGTGAAGCCGCCGGTCGTGTAGACCGAGACGGAGTCGACGTTGGAGGCGTCGATATCCCCAGCCTCTTCTTCGGACATCTTGGTCGTGCCTCGGGTTTTGATGTCGTTCAGGAGTTCGACTTTATAGACCTGGCCGAGTTTATCGAAAAGAGCAATAGCCTCATCGATAGGCATTTCCTGACGCGCGAACTCGGGATTATCCTTGACTACTTTCTTCATCTCTTGGTCGATGGCAACCAAATCCTCAGGAGTCAACGCACGACCGATATCGATATCGTAATAGAATCCGTTCTCGATGGTCGGACCGACGCCGAATTTGGCTAGCGGAAACAAGCGCTGGATGGCAGCAGCCATGACATGGGCCGCGCTGTGGCGGCGGGTTTCGATGGGATATTGCATATCGGTAGGGGCGAGGCATCCCTCGCCCGGACAATTAATCGTCTAGAAATAAAAATACCCGACTCATCCGCCCAAATATCCTGGGTGAGATTGTCGGGACCACGCTGCTCGCGAGCGGCGCGGTGGTTCCACCCAACTTCCCCGACGGACGTCGGGACTCTTTTTCTGAAATTGTGGGCTTTTTGACGACCCGCCGGTTGGTGAGTCCGGTGGAAAAAGATTACTCCAGGGAATTTTCAGCGTCAACTCCGGCCTATTGGATAACTAGCTCGATATGGTCCTTCATGCCCGGGAGTTTGTTGATCCACGAGGGCTGGATGCGGATTTCCACCGAATCTACCCCGTCGATGGCAAGCAGTTTGGTTTTGGCTTCGTCGAGAGCCAGTCCTGCTATCGCGTCTTTTGAGAGAGCTGGGCTGTTTTCGGTCAATCGCGTCGATGCCTGGGCAGAAAAACTTATGGTCGCCTTTTCTTTTTCGGCATCAGCCTCTTCGATCTTGTAGGTCACGATATTCGGGTCGAAATCCATGAGTTCGCGACCGTCGGGCAAACGTTCCTTGAGTTTCTGCTTGACCAGGACTTCCATGTCCTTCTGGGGATAGAAGACGGCCGTGACTTCGAGCTTGACCGACGCCAGGAATTGGTCGGATTTTTGCCCTGGGACGGCGTTCGTATTCTTTTCGATGGTCTTTTCCAGATATACAGCCTGCCAATCGTCGCCGACCGCAGCTTCGGCCTTGAGGGTCTTCTTGGCTTCGTCGAAGACCGCGTCCTGCAAAGCTTTTTGGGCATCGCTCACATCCATGGAACTGACGATCTTGGTCATCTGCTGTCCGCCCGAGAAACCGCTGACTACCTCGGCATAAATGAATTTCTGAATATCTATCCACAGTCCCGGGATGGTCAAGTGCGTACCGGCAGTAAGCGCATATTCCTTGCCCTTCTTGTCAGAATGGGCGGTGACTGTGACCGATTGTTTGGACGGAATCACGATGTCTTTATCGATACGATATAAGCGGCCGTCGGCAGTCAGCAGCCGAGTGGTCTTGACCAGGGTTTGCGATTTGGAATAGTTGTTGATGACCTTGACCGTACCGCTGACCTCTAGATCCTCGGGCACGGCTGCGTTGGCATCGGTCTCTTTGACCGCGAATTCCTGGATTTTCTCGAACGTCCCTTTGACCACGCGGCCATGCAGTTGGTTCTGTTCGGGGCTCTTAGCAACGTCTACGTTGGATTGGATTTGAGTCGAGTCACGCCTGACTTTGATGGTGACCCTGGCGTGTACCGAAGATATCCACAGGGCGCCGATAACGACTAACGCCGTCAGCCCCAAAAAGCTGAAAGCGATATTTCGATAAAGGTTGGAGGACGGCGCACGCGGAAATGAGTCGCGCAGCGAGGAGCGATGGGAGCGGAGTCTCATAGACAGCGTCAGTATAGCACAAAAACAGTAGGTAGGGGCGGACACATGAGTCGACCCCTGTATCAGGAAATCTTTACCGTGCCCGGACCTAAAATAGCCTCGATTTCTTTGACGATCTCTTCGCTCCAGCCGATTTTTGCCGAGGATTTTATGCGGCGCTGGCCATCCACGTCGTCGATAAGGAAAAAGACGGGATAAGGTCCGCGACGTTCATCAAAAACTCGGCGCAATTTGAGGATAACGGTCTCCGGCATGGTGGCGCGGACGTGGACAGAAATAGATTTAGGCGGTTCGGGGATCGAAGACATGATATCGGAGCCCGAAGCGTCGATGCGCTCGCCGACATTCTCCGGATTTTCGACATCTGACATTTGACTTTTGACATTGCCCCCGACTATCTCGTCTATATTATCCGGCGTGACTTCATAGGCGGTCTCGACCAGGATCTTGAGCGAACCATCTTTGTCTTGGGGGCGGCCGGACACGACCAGGACTTTATCCACATCCCAGCGATCCGGAGTGTCATTCAGGGTGCGCGGAAAAACGATGGCTTCGCACTTGCCTGACAAGTCCTCAATCATGGCGAAGACCATGTTCTCGTTATTCTTGGTCCGGATCTTCTTGGACTGGGTCACGACTCCGCCGACCCGAATGGTCTTGGCTTTCAGGAATTTTCCCAGTTCGCTGATGGGCGTAAGGATGGACGAGAGCCTGGCTGCGTATTCCTTGAATGGATGGCCGGACAGGTACAGGCCGAGGAGCTCTTTTTCCCACATCAAGAGGTCGTGCTGGTTGGCCGGAGGAGAAGCTTTAAGCCGGAGTTCGGCCGTCGGAATGGCCGCAGTCGCGAAGAGGTTGACTTGGCCAGACGCGTTTTCTTTTTCCTGGTTGCGCCGGTATTCGAGGAGGTATTCGATGTTGAACAGGAGCTGGTTGCGCTCACCAAAACGGTCCAGGGCGCCGGAACGGATCAGTGATTCGAGTGACTTGCGGTTCACGGCTTTACCCGGAATACGCATCAAGAAATCGGAGAGGTCTTTGAACGGCCCACTCTGCTTGCGTTCGCGGACGATGGCATCCACGACATCTTGGCCCAGACCCTTGATGGCGACCAGGCCGAAACGGATAGTGGGACGAACATCGTTCCGCGTTCCGCGTTCCGCGTTCGTAGCGTCAGCATCCGACTCGGTACGCGGTACGTCGTACGCGGTACGCTGTACCGTACTCTTGACGACCGAAAAACCGGCGAAGGATTCGTTGACGTCGGGCGGCAGCACGACCATGCCCATGCGCGAGCACTCCTCGACCTCGATGGTGATGCGGTCCAGGTTCTGCGAGTCGGAGTTCATGAGAGCGGCCATGAAACACTCGGGCCAATGGGCTTTGAGATAGGCGGTCTGGTAAGCGATGAGCGCATAGCAGGCGGCGTGCGATTTGTTGAAGCCGTAAGCGGCGAATTCCTCGAACTGCTGGAAAATCGCTTCGGCAATCTCGCGCGGCACCTCGTTCTTGACCGAACCCAGGATGAATTTAGCCTTCATCTCGGCCATGAGCTTGGCGATCTTCTTGCCCATGGCTTTGCGTAGGGTATCGGCCTCGCCGCCCGTGAAGCCGGCCATGTCCTTGGACACTTGCATGACCTGCTCCTGGTAGACAGGGATGCCGTATGTGTTTGCCAACGCGCCTTCGAGAAGCGGATGCATGTAGCTGATCTTTTCGCGGCCGTGTTTGCGGGAAATGAAAGAGTCGATGAACTGCATGGGTCCCGGGCGGTAGAGCGCCACCATGGCGATGATATCTTCGATGACCGAAGGCTTAAGCTCCTTGATGTAACGCTTCATGCCGTCGGATTCAAGCTGGAACACGCCCGTGGTCTCGCCTTTTCCCAGCAGTTCATAAGTCTTGGCATCATTGAGGGGAATGTCGTCGATCACGACCTTGTCGCCGTGAACGGCTTCCATGATCTCCAAACATTCGCGGATGATGGTCAGGTTGGACAGGCCGAGGAAGTCCATCTTGAGCAAACCCACGACCTCGACCGGATGGAGGGAGTATTGAATGACCTGTTCGACATCGCCGCCTTGGGCTTTCTGGAGCGGCGCGAATTCGACGAGCGGCGCCGGCGCGATAACGATGCCACAAGCGTGCTGGGAAGCGTGGCGCGCCGTGCCTTCGAGTTTGATGGCTAGGTCGATGAGCTGGTGGACGCGCTGGTCGCCTTCGTAAAGCGCTTTGAGTTCCGGGACTTCGACAATGGATTTTGCCAGCGGGATATGGCGGCCTTGCACAGGCGGCGGGATGACCTTGGCCACCTGGTCGACTTCCTGGAAGGTGAGGCCAAGCACGCGGCCCACGTCGCGGACCGCGGCGCGTGCGGCCATGGTGCCGAAGGTGATGATGCCGGCCACGCGGTCGCTACCGTACTTTTCCGTGACATAACCGATGACGTCCTTGCGCTTGACGTCGTCGAAGTCCATGTCGATATCAGGCATGGAGATGCGGTCGGGGTTGAGGAAGCGCTCGAACAGCAGGCCGTATTGGAGCGGGTCGAGGTTGGTTATCTTGAGGGCATAAGCCACGATGGAACCGGCAGCCGAACCGCGGCCCGGACCCACGATGACGCCGTGGTCCTTGGCCCAATTGACATAGTCGTGGACAATCAGGAAGTATCCCGGGAAACCCATGCGCTCCACGACCGAAAGTTCGAAGTCGAGACGTTCGACGACCTCTTTAGGCGGTTGTTCGCCGTAACGTTCTTTGACACCAACCTCGGCCAGCTTGCGCAGATACGACATCTCCGTCTCCCCTTCCGGGACTTCGAAGCTAGGAAGAAGATTCTTGCCCAGGGTGAGTTTGACGTTGCAGCGGTCAGCGATGTGACGCGTATTGGCGACCGCTTCCGGCGTTTCGGCGAAGGCCTGGGTCATCTCATCAGGACCGACGAGAGAGTGGTCGAGACCGGAGATGGTGTAGCGGTTGTTGTCGGTCAGGACTTTGCCGTCGTGGATGCATTGGAGCGCGTCTTGGGCATCTTCGTCATCAGGCAAAAGATAGTGGACATCCTTGGTGCCCACGAGCGGCACGCCGGTTTTCTTGGAGAGTTCGACCAGACGGAAGTTGATGTCGTTCTGCGTTGCCGATTCGGGGTGATGGACGAGTTCGAGGAAAAAATTGCCTTGACCGAAGATATCCACATACTCGCGGATAAGCTGTTCAGCTTTCTCGATGTCATGTGCCTGGGCCGCCTTGGGTATCTCCCCTTTCATGCAGCCGGACAGGGCAATGAGGCCGCCGTGGAGTTCGCGCAAAATATCCTTGTCCATGCGCGGTTTGTAATAGAAACCGTCGAGGAAGGAGGTGGAGACGAGCTTGAGCAGATTCTGATAACCTTCGTTGGTCTCGGCGAGCAGCGTTAGATGTGAGGCGTGGTCGTCGATGCGCGGACGCTTGTCGGTCCGTTTGTTGGGCGCGAGATAAGCCTCGACGCCGATGATGGGCTTGATGCCGGCTTTGGTCGCGGCTTCGTAGAATTCGATGACACCATACAACGCCGCATGATCGGTGAGGGCAATGGCGTCGTAACCCAGCTCTTTCGCCTTGGCGACAAAATCCCCAGGATCACCCACCGCATCCAAAAGCGAATACATGGAATGCGCATGCAGGTGGATGAAAGGCGCTTTCTGGATTTCAGGCGCGGCGGCCGGCTGGTCTGGCATATTTGTTCATTTCCGCTGACGGGGCAAGCCCTGCGGGATGAGTTGAATTTGACGGTATCTTAGACGGCGGGAGCGGGAAGGGCAAATATTTCAAAAACAGGCGCGGAAACCGCGCCCCTACGTATCATCGGACGGCCTTCGTCATCTCGCCCTCCGTGCCACGAACCAGCCGCCCACGATCTGGCCCAGGAACGGGGCGAGAAGGAGGATACTTAGGTTGAAAATGGAAGAAGTGGTGAAGTCGTCGGAGAAGATGATGGGGGCCATGGCGATGAGCAGGAACACGGTCAGTGCCGCTGCCAGGATTCCGGCGCGGAGGCCGTCGTGTTTGAGGGGTTTGAGGGTGAAGTCGGAGAAAAAGACGTGGACCACGAACAGGATGGCGGCCGTGGCGGACCAGAACGCGATGAGCGAGACGTCACCGCCTTCGATATCGGATTGCGGGACGTAGCTTCCGGCCAAAGCAGGCAGGACTAGGCTCACGAGCACGAAAAAGATGATGACGTAACTGAACAAGCCGAACGACAGATCGTAGACCAGCGGACGCAAAAAATCCTTGGCCGTGTTGCGCAAGACTACCTCATGCGGTACGTCCATATCCGTCTATTCCTCGTCGAAGAGTTTGCTCTTTTTGGTCCGGCCTTTTTCACGCCGCTCTTCGCGCTGGTGGAACATGCTCATGAGCGACTTGCCGCCTTCGGCCAGCATGCCGAAATAATCCACGGACTTCTCGAGGCGTTCCTTGATGGAGGAGATGGCCTTTTCCACGCGATTGAGTTTTTCGCGCGTCTCAGTGACCACGGCGTTGGCCTGGTGCAGCATGCGGGCGACTTCGTAGAGCGCCCAACACACGAAGACCGCAACCCAACCTGTAGCCACGGCGAGGATGAGGAAAAAAAGATCTTGGGTGGAATCAAGGGTCATATGGATACAGTATAACACAAAGCAGACCCGGTGGGTCTGCTGTTCGAGAGAAGTCGTGTTAGTACCTGTACCTCTGGATGAGCGGCCAGACGACGAAGTGGCAGTTGGTCTCGTCGAGATTCTGCGGATCCATCCAAGCGATACGCAAGATTTCTGACGGATCCGGAGACAGCGGGAGAAGCCTCTCCAGCACGTCATCGGTCACGCGCCCAGAGAATACATGGACGAGCGAATGGAGAAATTCACCGGTCCACTCGAAGTAGAAACTGTGTTCGCCGAAGTAGACTGGGGTCTGGGACTGGACGTCGACTTCGAACCCGAGTTCTTCGCGGCATTCGCGGCGCAGACCGTCGAGCATTTCTTCGTGCGGCTCGATTCCCCCGCCCGGCAGGGTCCATACCCCCGGCGTGCAGGTACCTTCGACCATAAGGACGAGATTGCCGTTACAGACCAGGGCGTAGGCCGATGGACGCCAATTGATCGGCGCGTCATCCGGCCTGTGGTTCGGACGGCCGAGGTGGTCGTAGAAAACGTTGGTTCCGGTTTTGAATTCATGCATCGAACTACCCCTCCCTGAATGAACTGGAGGGACTTAAACGCAATTCCGCGGTGTCGTCAAGGAATGCGGTGCTGGGTGGCTATACCAGACTTGTCTTTGGTCACGAGGATGGAATCGCCGATCCATCCATAGAAGAAAGTCTCGGAACCGGCCGGGAATACCTCGTCCATAAATCGGGAAGATCCGCTAGCCACGTCGTAAATCGCACTGTGGTAAGCATATTCATATCCGGGATCGGGTTCCATCGGGTCGATAGGTTCGAGAATCTGGTAACTATAAAAAAGTTTTGTTCCGCTGGCCGAAAATCGCATGATACCCGGAGTGAGCGGGACCTTGCTGCCTTCACCCGGATTCGGGTACTGCAGGATGACGGTCGGGTCAGAGCCGTCGAGCCCGGCGACCACGAACGCGTAATCTTCGGTCGAACCGACATAGAAGACAGCTTTGCCGCTGGCCGGGCTAATGTCCAGACCGATGCCGCCGGGGAAAGACTTGCTCCCGATCGGTTTTCCTTGGGCATCAAAGCGGGCAATGACCGTTGCCGAGTCCGCATAGCAATATTCGCCGTAGACGACTCCCCTATCGGTTTTGAGCCAGACATTCTTATCCGCTTCAGCCGGGGGTTCAGAACAGTTTTCCGGCACGGGAAAAGTCCTTTCCACGCCGTCAGCCACGATCTTTATCCGTGGACCGTCCAAAGAGACGGTCGTGCGGCCATCAGCCGAGGCATGCGGATCAAAGATTTTGGGGGTACCCAATAACGTGCCGATACCCCCAGTGGGTGAAGACACCACTGCAGAAGTGCTGGATGGTGATTCGGTTGGAGCGGGCTTTTGCGCTGAACAACCGACGCCCATAAAGACAGCGCACAGCGCCGGTATCCAGAGAAGCCTATGCGTACATTTTGACATGTAAGATACTTTGATACGAAATGGGTCAAGCCCGGACTTCGGCTTTAAATTTTTCCTTGAGGCCTAAGACGATGTTCTCCATCAGCCCATCCACTTCGGAACTTTCGAGCGTCCGGTCTGGGGCGGAGAAAGTCAGGTGCATGGCTACGGATTTCTTGTCTAATGGAAGTTTGTCGCCGCGGTAGGTGTCGAACCATTCGACGCCGAAGCGGATGGGCGAATGACCATTCGCCCTTACGATTTCGCGAGCAATGTCGTCGAACTCGACGCGGAAATCCACGACCACGGCCAAATCGCGTTTGGCTTCGGGGAAGGCCGGGAGAGGGATGTATGTCCGCGACCCTGAAGCGAGGGGTACCATGGCTTCGAACGGGATATCGACCAAACCGACCGGGGAATCAAACTTGAAATTCTTGGCGAATTTTGGCGAGAGTTCGCCGACCGTGGCCACCAGATTGCCTTTGGCGAAAGCCTGGACCGTATGGCCCGGGTGCCAAAAAGCGTCGTTGTCCAAGCGCTTCCATTCGACGTCCGTGATACCCATCTCGTCGAGGAGATGCTCGACGCAACCTTTGGCCGCGCGCCACGGCTCGGGCATGCCGAGGAAAAGCATGGAGAGCTCGAGCTGTTCGTCGGGGAGATTTCCAGACTGCGGATAATATACGTTCGCGATCTCGAAGAGGCGCTGTTCGGAAAAACGTTCGGCGTTTTCGGCCGCAACCTGCAGGGCGGAAGGCAGGAGCGTGGTGCGCATGTATTCGAAGTCCGCGGTGAGAGGATTTTGGACGCGGAGAAGCACCGAAGCGTCATAATCCGCTTTGGCCAGGAGATCCTTAGAAACGAAGGAGTAGGAATAGATTTCCGAGAGGCCGGCGCCTTTCAGGATTTCGCGGGCGTTGCGTTCCCAGACGAGTTCCGGGGACATGGGACGCGGACGCAGGCCGAACGGGATGACGCCCGGGATGTTGGCATAGCCTTCGATTCGCGCGATTTCCTCGACCAGGTCACGGCCGAGCTCGATATCGTGGTCGCGCCACCACGGAACTTCGGCTTTGATGGTTTTGCCGGTGACGCCAACCTTGAAACCCAGGCGGCGCAGACGGTCCACCATTTCGGTCTTCGGGACTTTGATGCCGATGAGAGAATCGACTTCATCCACCGTGGTGGAGAAAGACTGCGGTTTGTATTTGGTCTGGCCCACGTCGGTGATGCCGCCTTCGAGTTTGCCGCCGGCGAGTTCGAGAACGAGCTGGATAGTCCGCGCCATGGCCACAGGAGGTGAAGCAGTCGAAAGGCCTTTCTCGAACCGGAGCTGGGCATCGGATTGGAGGTTGATTTTGCGCGCGCCGCGGCGGATGCAGACCGGATCGAAAGCCGCGGACTCGATGATGACGTCGGTCGTATTGAGGGTCACGCCGGTCTGCTCCCCTCCCATGACGCCGGCCACGGCAATCGGCTTTTCGTCATCAGCGATGAGCAGGATGGTTTCATCCAATTCGTAGGTCTTGCCGTCCAGGGCTTGGATTTTTTCGCCGAAACGCGACAAACGCACATCGATGCCGCCTTTGACCGTGGCTGAATCGAAGATGTGCGTAGGCTGGGCCAATTCAAGCATCACGAAGTTGGAGATGTCCACGATGTTATTGATGGGACGCAAACCTGCGGACATGAGCCGGCGCTTGAGCCACCACGGCGACGGCCCGACTTTGACGCCCGAGATCTTCGCGGCCATGTAACGCGGACACTCCTTCTTAGCGGAAATCTTGACTTGAGGCTTGGAACTTGAAGCTTGAAGCTTGGGGAACTTGGGTTCTTTCCAATTGAACGGCCGGTTGAGGATAGCCGCGGCTTCGCGCGCCATGCCGACCATGCCCATGCAATCCACGCGGTTGGACGTGACTTCGATATCCATGGCCACATCGTCGCTGCCGCCGAGCACGTCGTTCAACGGCGTACCGGTTTTAGGGATGGATTTTTTCGTTTGTTTGTCCCAGCCGAGCTCATGACCGACATCCAAAATCATGCGGTCTGAATTCGGGAATGCTTCGCCCAGACCGATTTCGCTCGAAGCGCAGATCATGCCCTCGCTTTTTTCGCCTCGGATCTCCGCGGGTTCGAGGACCACCGGTTCACCTTGCCCGTGCCAGCGGACTTTAGCGCCGAGGAGTGCGACAGCGACATATTGTCCGAGTTCGAGGTTGGAACCTCCGCAGACGATATGGAGTAGCGCACCGCCATCAGCGCCGACATCGACTTTCACGATCTTGAGTTTGTCTGCGTTCGGATGCTGTTTGAGTTCCGCGATTTGGCCCAGCACGATCTTGTCGCCCAGTTCGGGATACAGGGGCAAGATCTTCTCGACTGCCGGACCGGAAAGAGAAATCCGCCGCGCGAATTCCTCGGGCGTTTCCTTGAGCTTCACGTATTCCTTGAGCCAGTCGTAAGAGACGAGGGTGTTCATAAAATTAATTCAGAGTCGAAGATTGCTTCGCTGCGAGTGGCAGTTTAGTGGATTCCATATCTACGAGCGATACCAAATGCAACAATGTTGTAGATGAACAATGAGGCGATAATTATAAACGTAATTACCAAAACCACTATAGCTACAGGAAACGGCCGAAATTTCTTATTCTTAGAGAGCATATTCAGAACTGCTTCAAGAATCTCAAATCGTTCTTGTACAGGATGCGGATGTCGTCGAGGTTGAGGCCGCCTTTCATGGAGTAGGTGCGTTCGACTCCCCAGCCGAAGGCGAAGCCCGAATATTTCTTGGGATCCACTCCCCCGGCTTTGAGCACGTTCGGATGGACCATGCCGGCGCCGCCGAGTTCGAGCCAGCCGCGTTTGCACATCTTACACTTCTGTTTCTCGGCCGAGATTCCAGTGCCGCCGCACACGCCGCAGGTGATGTCGATCTCGAAACTCGGTTCGGTGAAGCGGAAGTGGAACGGGCGCAGGCGCGTCTTGCGGTCAGGACCGAAGAATTCGCCGGCGAAATAATCCAACACGCCGCGGAGATGGGAAATGGAGACACCTTTGTCCACGTAGAGACCCTCAAATTGGTGGAACATGGGGACGTGCGTGGCGTCGCTCTGGCGACGATAGCATTTGGCGATGTTGATCATGCGCACCGGAAACTCTTTGCGTTCGAGTTCACGGACCTGGGAATTGGAGGTGTGCGGCGTGAGAACCATCTTGCCTTTTTTGGAGACCGGAGCGTCCATGAAGAACGTCTCCCATTCATCGCGGGCCGGATGGTCTTTGGGCATGTTCAAGGATTCGAAAGCGTAGAAGTCCCAATCGACCTCTGGATAGCGGGTGCGGACGAAACCGATGCGCTCAAAGATCTCGGTGATCTCGTTGATGGCCTTGGTCATGGGATGCAGATGGCCCTGCGGAGGTCGGGCGCCCGGTTCGGTCACATCCACGCGCTCGGTCAGGGAAAGCTGGGAATACTGTTCTTCGCCGAGCTGTTTGCGGCGCGAGGCGATCATCATCTCGAGCTGGCGTTTGACATCATTAGCCAAAGCGCCCATCTTGGGCCGTTCTTCGGCGGACAGGGTCGAAAGTTGTTTCAGGAGGTCGGTCAAAGCGCCTTTACGGCCCAAAAACTTGGTTTCTGCCGCATCCAGGTCAGCTGACGTTTTGGCCGCACCAATCGCGGTTTCGACTTCGAGCCTCAAGGCATTCAGTTGGTCTTGCATAGAATAGCGTAAGTTTAGATAGAAAAGCGCCTTTCCGCAAGTCGGGAAAGGCGCAGTCAACAGCGTTCAACGAAGTAGCGCGTACCCCGGATTCCGCAGTAGACCATGAAGATTATGGCTACAAGCAGATCTAGGACGAAACGCGGGTTGAAAATTACGTACTGCAGGCTACTCATGACGGCACGTCCTAACCTGGTAAACACCAGAGTCAACAACGGAGTGTTGGGACATCGCATTTATGTCGCAGATTGCGGATTGCGCCGCGCGAGCTCTTGCGCGATACAGCGGGAGAAAAGGTGCAACCAGACGGCGCCGCACAAGCCGACGGCGACGATGAGCGGGAACTTGATGACGGCAGAGACTTTGTTTTTGATGGGCATAATTCCTCCTAGACCGAGAATTTCTTCTCCAGCTCTGCGCGAACGTGGGAATCTAAGCGGAAAAATAAGAGGGAGTCAATGCTGACTCCCTCTGACTGAAAATTTTGCAAAAATCGCTAATCCCTGACCATGAACCGTTCCTCCTGCGTTTCGTCGGGTATGTAATGCACGGCTTCCAACAGATCCAGGGATTTGTCTATCAGGGCAATCCTTTTGGTGGCGACCGCAATCTTCAATTCGGTTTCCTCGATGTACTCCTGATGGTCCAAATCCTTGTCTTTCTTAAATTCATCCTCGTGATGTTTGATGCGGCTCTTATACTCTGGGATGGTCTCGCCTTCCAACGTACGTTTTTCTTCGATCAATTTTTTGTAGGCTTCTTCGGCGTCATCTTCCTGGATTTCAGAAACCTGTTTGGCGGCTTCAGGGTCAAAACCTTGCACAGCGCGGGTCAAATTCGCATCTCCTTTTGCCTGTGCGTAGCCCAACAGCGCCAATTGCTTCCGGACGAACGTCTCCGGACCCAGTTCGAACAAAACCTTGTTCCAACTATTCTGGCTTGGCGGCTTGATGCCGTTTTTCTTGAAATAAGCGAATGACTCCGACGATTCCAACAAAGCCTCGACTTCTGCGATTTCTTCCGGGCTTTTTAATGATTCAGATGACGTCTTATTCTCTTGTGACATATTTTTTACATCCCAACCAAGCCTTTGACGCCGCCCAGGATCATGCCGCCGTAGCGGAACAGGTCGCGGGCCGTGACCAGGACGATAAGGAGAATTAGTAAGATGAAAGCCGTGTTGTGCATCCAGATCTCGAGACGTCGGCTCATGGGGCGGCGACGGATTTTTTCGATGAGCAGGAAGAGGGCGCGACCGCCATCCAGGGCCGGGATGGGCAGGAAGTTGATGACCGCCAGGTTCACGGAAAGCATAGCTGCGAATTGGAGGAGCGGCATCAACCCCTGACGCGCGACTTGGCCGGTCATGACCGCGATGCCGATGGGTCCGGCCAAATCCTGGCTGACTTTGTGGACCGTAATCAGATCCTTGAAGATGCCGATGAAGGCCATCACCACAGCCTTAGTCAGGACGGCCGTCATGTACACGGATTGGTAGGCCGCGATATGCACCGGGAAGGTGACGAAACCGACATCAGCCAGACCCACGCCGATTCCGGTTTTGTTTATCTCTTTGATGACTTGCGGTTGAAGCTGGAGCTTGAGTTCCTGCTTGTTGCGCTTGACCACCATCTCGAACGATTTCTCGCCTTGGGCTCCGATGGCTTCGCGCGCTGCCTGTTCATTGGCCGGGACCATGCTGGCAAGGCTTACGATTTCATCTCCGCTTTGGAGTCCGGCTTTTTCCGCCGGGGACTGGGGCAGGACCTGGACGGCCATGATGGCGCGATTGGAGATGCGGGCACCGGACGGAAGATCTTCGAGGATGGCGGTGGTGCCGAAAGTGAAGACCGCGAAGAACAGTGCGATAGCCAATGCCCAGTTCATGCCCACACCGGCGGCCATGACGATGAGCCTTTGCCAGATCGGTTTTTGGACCAACGAATCGCGATCCTCATCCCCATCCTCGACTTCGCCTTTGAGCCGGACGAAACCGCCGAAGGGCAGCCAATTGATGGACCAGATGGTGTTCTTATACTCGGTCCGGTTGCGCGGCCCGACGTGCTTCCATTTGCCATGGTCACGGACGTATCCGATGGCGCGCGGAGGGAAACCGAAACCGAATTCGATGGCTTTTACGCCGAAGAGACGAGCCGCGAGATAGTGGCCGAGCTCGTGGATGAGGACCAGGACGGACAGGACGATGAAGAAAATAATCAGGGTCATGTGTGAGAGGATAGCTAAATTACTTGAGGCTGTCATTCCACGGCTTGGCCGGGGAACCTTACAGATCCCCCGGTTGAACCGGAGGATGACAAACATTAACCATCAAAGGCCGCCCAACTCCTTCACCCATTTCACGAATTCATCCCCTTTTTCCTCGAAGTTCTTCCACAGGGTGTAGCTGGGCGAAGCGGTGGAGAGAAGGCAGATTTTTCCGGGTGCGGTGTTGGCGTAGGCGAAAGCCACTGCTTCCTGCATACTTTCCGTTTTAAGGATATTGAAGTCTCCCCCGCCGAAATCTTCCAGTGCTTTGGCGATGCGCTCTCCGGTCTCGGGGAACAGAACAAGGTTACGGATGCCGGAGACGTTAAGCGTTTTCACCAGGCCGGAAAAATCGTAACCGCGGTCCGTGCCGCCGAGGAAAATCGTATCCACGTCCTTAAGCGTCTGGATGGCGAAGATGGTGGGTTCGGGCGCGGTGGCGATGGCGTCGTCGTAAAATTTGATGCCTTTGAAATCCCCGACGAAGGTCAGGCGGTGCGGCAGAGGTTCGAACTTTTCCACGGCGCGGGCCGCGACCTGGTCGGAGATGCCGAGCAAGCGCGCCACGGTCAAAGCGCCGCGGACGTTTTCCTGGTTGTGCGCGCCTTCGAGCTTGATGCGCGAGGTATCGAACGGGATGGAGTCAATATATGCGACGGACTTAGCCTTCGTCCGCGGAGCGAGCGCGGCAAGTTCGGGATATGCGGGATTGTAGACGTAGAAATCTTCGGGCGTGGCTTTGAGGATCATGCGCGCCTTGGCTTCGAAGTACGCCTCGAAACTTCCGTGATGGTCCAGATGTTCGCGGAAGATGCTGGTGATGACGCCGATATGCGGCGAGTATCCGATATCCTCGAGCTGGTAGCTGGAGAGTTCCATGACGAAGATCTCCGCGGGATCGATAGGTTCGAGCAAAACGTCGAGCGCGGGTTTGCCGATGTTGCCGATGAGCCGGGACTTGATGCCCGCTTCCTGCAAAATCGCCTGGATGAGAGAGGAGGTCGTGCTTTTGCCTTTGGAGCCGGTGACACCGATGATCTTGTTCGCGATATTGCCGAAGAACAGGTTTGTCGCGGTCGTATGCGGGGCAGTGACGTCGCGCAATGGGATGCCCGGAGTTTTGATCACGATGTCGCAGTCTTTCTGTTTGGCGAGATAGTCGGGACCGTCGGATTGGTCGGCGATTGCGATTTGGGGATTCTTGAGTTTGGCGCGTAAGACAATCTCGGTGGACTTGCCTTCTTTACCGTAACCGAGGATGAGGATTTTTTTGCCTTCGAGTTCGGAGAATTTCATAATTTATGTCATCCCACGGTTCAACCGGGGGATCTCGAGGTTCCCCGGTCAAGCCGTGGAATGACAGACGGGAACAGGCTTTGGAAAATGGTCGGCAGCGTTGACGTGTCACCAACTGCAAGGCTTTCCTTCTCAAGTGCCACGAAGTCTCCGATAGTCGGAGCGACCTCACTTTCAAAATATCCCATGATTACTTCGCCGGCGTATTCCCCGCGTTCCGAGGCCTTGTGCATGGCCACGGCCATCTCGTCCGGTGTGCCCACGCATTCGAACGGTTTGCAGGTGCCGCGGCCGAGCAAATCTTTGTAGAGTTGGAGGAGAGAGGCGTCGGCGTAAAGATCCTTGCCGAAGATACCGACTAGTTCATCTTTGGAGATGAATGCGGAAAGCATGGCGAAGACGAATGCGCACTTAGGACAACCGCCGCACCAATAGGCGCCGCGTTCAGCCTGGGGCTGGAGCGAGCCGATGACGAAATTGCGGTTACAGCTGGAGAAGACCGGGAAGTATTTGGGGTGATGCGAAAAACGTTCGACGATCGCCAGCTCCGAAAGTGGACGAAGGAGCGAGAAGGGCGTCACTTCGGGAGTGATATATTTTTCGACGTAGTTGCGGATGAGGGTTTCCGCATCTTCTGACTTGCTCCACTGATGGTTGATTTCCTGTCCGAGATAATCGAGATTGCCCTGGCTGGCGCTCCGTTCGTTCGAGAACGGGATGTAGCGATAACCAGCAAGCAGACCGAGCAAGACTCCCGTGAACTGGTAGACGGCCGTGATCGGGATATGGCCGTTATAGACCTGGCCGGATTTTGAAAGCTCCAGCATCTTCTTATCCAGGATGCGCGTGACGACCAGCGGATTTTTTCCGACTGCCTCGGCCGTCTGATTCTGGATGGATGAAGTACCCAGCGTAAATAAATCGAAATCAAAGCCGAGCGACCGGACAAGCTCGACCGTGACGAGCGAATCTTTGCCTCCGCCGATGGGGATGAGACATTTTACCTTGTCATTCCACGACTTGACCGGTGAATCTCTCTCGGGTCCCCCGGTTGAACCGGAGGACGACAGGGTGGACGGGAACTTCACCAACCCGCGGAAATCGATTTTGTTCTTATAGAAAAACTCCCCCATCCCGTTCGTGTATAAACTTTCCCAAAAACGGGCTTGTTCTGGCGTGAGCGTGAAACCGTTCAGGACCATTTCCGGGGCGCAATACATCTTCCAATAACTCAAACCCAGGACGAGATGGAGGCTGCGCAAACCGGCATCAAGGATCGACGGTTCGACCCTATCCCACGCTTCGGACGCGACCGGGAAAACCAAGGTCTCGACGTACGTTTCGAGACGGCTATCGTCCATTTCGGAAGAATACGCGAACAAGACCGAGGAGGTTGCACGGTCCAGGGAATATGACTCGAAGGTGAAGCGCCGCGCTTTTTCCGGCATAGGCTAGACGGCTTGGATGAGTCCGCGCAATTCGGCGACTCGATCGTTCAGGACCGCGACGTCGCGCGCTTCAACGACGAGGCGCAGGAGCGGTTCGGTGTTGGAGGCGCGGACGCTGAACCACCAGTCGTTGCGCTTATCGTTTTGGTCGCGATGCTCGATGCGCAGGCCGTCGATTTCGGAGATGAAGGATGCTTCGGGAGAATATTTTTCTTTGAGCTTGGAGAGGACCGCGGCTTTGTCCGAGATCTCGAAATTCATCTCGCCGGAATTGGCGTAGCGTTTGAGCGGCGCCATGAGTTCGGACACGCTCCGGCCGGTCGAGGCCAGACGGCGCAAGAGCAGGAGCAAGGCCAGGTCGCCGCTTTCCACGTTCCACAGATCATGGAAGTACATGTGCATGGAAAGTTCGCCGGCGAAGATGGCGCCTGACTCGCGCATCTGTTTTTTGATGAGTGCGTGGCCTACGCGGCAGAATTCGAATACGCCGCCGGCTTCTTCGATGGCTTCCTGTGCAGCCCAGGATGCGCGGACGTCGATAAGGACCTTGGCGCCTTTGTTGTCTTTGAGGATTTCTTTGGCCAAAAAGGCGGTCATCAAGTCGCCGGGGATGGGCACGCCCTCCTCATCCACGAAACCGATGCGGTCAGCGTCACCGTCGAAAGCCACGCCCAGGACGCAGTTTTCGTTTTTGACTTTGAGGATGAGCTCGTTCAGGGTCTCGACTTTGAGCGGATTGGCTTCGTGGTTAGGGAAAGTCCCGTCCGGTTCGAAAAATAAAGGCAGGACTTCGAGCCATGGGAGACGGGAAAGCAAGCGCGGAAGGATGGCGCCGGCCATACCGTTGCCGGCGTCGATGGCGACCTTCATCTGCGGCATGCTTTCCGGAAGTTCGGCTAACGCTAAGATTTGGCCGATATAGCGCTCCAGCGCATCCGGGTCGTCCGCGACCGTTCCGGCGTGGTCGGTTTTGGTCTCTTTCCCGGTCAGGAACGCGTCGCGCAATTCCTCCATGCCGCTCCCCTGGCCCACGGGCAGACAGTCGCCGCGGATGATCTTGAAACCGTTGTACTTGCTCGGATTGTGGGAGGCGGTGACCATGATCCCCATGTCGAATGGCTTGGTCGATTGCGCCATGCCGGTCAGAACATAGAACATGGGCGTGGAGCACAAGCCAATGCGCACGACCTCGACGCCGGAAGAGGTCAAACCTTCGATGAGCGCGGATTCAAGCGGAAAAGAGGTGGTCCGCATGTCGCGGCCGACCAAGACACGCTTCGGTCCGAAATGCGCGGCCAAAGCCTTGCCAAGTTTCAAAGCAAAGGCTGAATTCAGCTGTTCGGGAGCCAAACCGCGTATGTCATAAGCCTTGAAAACCGAGGCGATAGTCGTTTCCATATTTAAACTGGACTTTTACGGGGTATTTAGCTATATTTCGAGTAGTGCTAAGCGTAGCATTTAATAAATAATTTAACCACAAATTGCTTATGTACATGTGGATACTGCTTGCTATCGGCCTGGTCGCGCTTTGGGCCATCATGACCTACAACGGGCTGATCACCTTAAAGAACCGTACGGATGAAGCCTGGTCAGATATCGATGTCCAACTCAAGCGGCGATACGACCTGATCCCCAACCTGGTCGAGACGGTCAAAGGCTATGCGACCCATGAACAAGGGACGTTCGAGAAGGTGATCCAGGCACGGAATGCGGCTATGGGCGCCCAGGGCATGGCTGACAAAGCCGTGGCCGAGAACCAGCTGTCGCAGACGCTGAAGAGCATCTTCGCTTTGGCCGAAGCCTACCCGGAACTGAAAGCCAACCAGAACTTCCTCCAGCTCCAACAGGACCTGACCGACACTGAAGACAAGATCCAGGCTTCACGCCGCTTCTACAACGGCAACGTGCGCGACTTCAACACCAAACTGCAGGTCTTCCCGACCAACATGATCGGCAACATGCTCGGTTTCAAGGCGCGCGAATTCTTCGAGATTGCTGAAGCGGAGAAGGCCGCACCGCAAGTGAAATTCTAAGTCCGAACACGAAATCCGACCCGTTCGGATTTCGGATTCGAATTTCGAATCGCAACCATGTATTCGCAAATCGACGCAAATCGCCGGAATTCCTTCCTGCTGATAACCCTGTTCGTGGGACTGCTGGCATTCGCCGGTTGGGTTTACGGTTATGTGGTGACGGATTACGGGCCCGGCGGGCTTGCCATCGCGCTAGCAGTTTCACTCGGCATGACGTTCATCTCGTGGTATGCCGGTGATTCGATCGCACTCTGGACAGCCGGCGCCGCCGAAGTTACCGAGCGGACGCAGTTCCCTACCCTGTGGAACGTGGTCGAAAACCTGTCCATCACAGCCGGCGTACCGCGACCCAAGATATTCATCATCGAAGACCAGTCGCCGAACGCCTTCGCTACGGGTCGCGATCCGCAACATGCATCGGTAGCCGTGACCACCGGGCTCCTCCTGATGCTGGAGAGGAACGAGCTGGAAGGAGTGCTGGCCCACGAACTGTCACACATCAAAAATTTGGACATCCGGTTCATGATGCTTATCGCGGTCCTGGTCGGCGCATTGACTCTCCTGGGCGACCAGTTCCTGCGGTTCAGCTTTTTCGGCAGGCGCGGACGCGACCGGGACGGCATCGGCGGCATCCTGGCGATCGTCGGAATCGTGTTCCTGATCCTTTCGCCGCTCATCGGACAGATGATAAAACTCGCCATCTCGCGACGGCGCGAATATCTGGCCGACGCATCAGGAGCGCTGTTGACGCGATACCCTGAAGGCTTGGCCAACGCGTTGGAAAAGATCGCGGCTGCCGGCATCCCCATGCAGCGCACCTCTTCAGCCACGAACCACCTATGGATTTCCGAGCCCGCAGGACCCGGCCTGGGAGCGCGCATCAGCGGTTTGTTCTCGACCCACCCTCCGATCCAAGACAGGATAGCGAAACTCAGGCAAATGACGGATAATACATAAACTCCATGCTTCTACCCGACCTTCTGGACCGATTCACCACCCACCTCAAGGAAGCGCTCCAAAAGTCGCTGGCTTTTTGCGTTGCCAACGGACGCGAACTGGTGGAGCCCGGGGATCTGATCGTGGGACTCATGCTCGAGAAGGGCGCCATCGCTGGGGACATCTTGGACAAGAGCGGAGTCAAACTTGAAAAGGCCAAGCTGGCGTTCAGCGGCGTACCCTTGTCCAAAGCACCGATCGCGACGCCCGATCTCTCGCCGGCCGTGAAACGGATATTGGAGAAATGCGTGCTGACCGCGCATCTGATGGAGCATAAGTACGTCGGCACCGAGCATCTGCTATCATCCATTGTGGAAGGCAAATTCGCTGACATCGATGCGTTCTTCGAGGCGTCAGGCGTGAACCCGCAATATCTGCGCGAACAAGTCTCGCAAGTCCTGAAATCCACATCCCGCTTCCCCGAGATCCTGCCCGAAGAAGGCGGCGAGATGCCGGAAATGCCGCTCGCGGACCAACCGCGGCCCCAACCCCAGCGCGCTCCCCGACTCTCGGCTTTGGATGCCTTCACGCGCGAGCTGACCAAACCGGAAATCGCGGACGCCTTGGATCCGGTCATCGGACGCGAACGCGAGCTGGAGCGGATGATCGAGATTTTGTGCCGCCGCAACAAGAACAACCCGGTGCTTTTGGGCGATCCGGGCGTGGGCAAGACGGCGATCGTCGAAGGTCTGGCCAAAAAACTCGCTTCCGGCGACGTGCCGGATGTGCTGCGCGGAAAGAGACTGCTCTCGCTCGATTTGGCGTTGACCGTGGCCGGAACAATGTATCGAGGAGAGTTCGAAGCGCGGCTCAAGCAGATCATGGATGAGGTGCGGAACGACCCGAACGTGATTTTGTTCATCGACGAAATCCACAACATCGTGGGCGCAGGTTCGACCACCGGAAGTTTGGATGCGGCCAACATGCTCAAACCAGCTTTGGCGCGCGGCGAGATCCGCTGCGTGGGCGCCACGACCTGGGCCGAATACAAAAAACATATCGAACCGGACGCGGCGCTGGAGCGGCGCTTCCAGCCGGTGGCGGTCGAAGAGCCGACGCCCGAAGACGCGCTCCGCATCCTGAAAGGCATCGAAAAATTCTACGCCAAATTCCACCAGGTCTCTTACGACACCGAAACTTTGCCCACGGCCGTGAACTTGGCCGAGCGCTACCTGACCGACCGGCTGTTCCCGGACAAGGCGATCGATTTGATTGATGAGGCGGCGGCCAGCGTGAATGCGCGGCGGCGTTCGGATGAACGGATGGAACGGATGTCGGCGCTGGAGATCGCGATACAAGCCG
Organism: Candidatus Uhrbacteria bacterium; assembly: GCA_016222815.1. Classification (GTDB taxonomy): domain Bacteria; phylum Patescibacteriota; class Patescibacteriia; order 2-12-FULL-60-25; family 2-12-FULL-60-25; genus CAIKNB01. The sequence goes on along the minus strand of JACRQE010000003.1, from coordinate 132,519 downwards.
CGGAAGAAAACAAGGAACAAGCCGTAGGCCAAGGCAACCTGACGGAGGCGGAAAAAGCGGCGCAAGACGTCGAACGTCTTTTGCTGGAACAGAAGAAATTGAAAGAGGCTTATGACTCGCAGCGCGCGAAGGAGCGTCCGACCGTGACCGCGGCCGACGTAGCGCGGGTGGTGGCGCGGATAACCGGCGCATCGCTCGAGACGGTCATGGCCACGGAGCGCGAACGGCTCTCGCTGCTTGAAGCGAACCTGAAGAAAACCATCGTCGGACAAGATGTGGCGCTCAAATCCGTGGCTGATGTGGTCATGCGTTCGCGTTTGGGATTGGGCGATCCGGTAAAACCCAAAGCCGCTCTGATGTTCGTCGGACCCTCGGGTACGGGCAAGACCGAGACCGCGCGCCTCATGGCCAAGGAACTTTTCGGCCGCGAGGATGCTTTGATCAAGATCGACATGTCCGAATTCGCGGAAGGCCACTCGGTGAGCAAGCTCGTGGGCGCGCCGGCCGGATATGTGGGTTATCGCGATGCCAACAAACTTTCGGATGCGATAAAGAAACGGCCGCACAGCGTGGTCCTGTTCGACGAATTCGAGAAAGCGCACGGCGACGTGCAAAACATGCTGCTGCAGATTTTGGAGGACGGCCGCATAACGGACAGCACGGGCCGACCCGTCACCTTCCGCCATGCTTATGTCGTACTGACGTCGAATGTGGGCAGCGACAGACTTGGCAAAAAATCGCTCGGTTTCAGCCAAGGCGTTGAGGCGCAGGATTCGGTGACCAAAGACGAACTTTCGCAGCGCTTCAGGCCCGAGCTCATGAACCGGTTGGACCGCATCGTGGTCTTCCGTCCGCTGGGTGACGAACATCTGCGCCAAATCTTGAGCCGTGAGCTGGATGCCGTGCTCAAACGGGTGGAGACGGCGCAGCGTGTAGCCTGCTCGACCGGGGACGACGTGCTGGATTGGCTGCTCAAACAACCCATGCCGCCCGAGGAAGGCGCCCGGGCCATCCGCCACCTGTTGGAACGCGAAGTCACTTCGGCCATCTCACGGCTCCTGGCCGACAAACCCCAAAAAAGAAAAATCTCGCTCAAAGCCACGGCCGGAGGCCTGCGCATCGCCTAACCTTTTATGCCCGTACCTTCAGCCTCCGACCTTTCCAGACAGCATCTCGACGCCGATAACTTCGCCCGGCTGTTCGACGACACCTTGTCCGCGGCCACGGCGCAGGGAAGGAACAAACCAGCTCTGGACTCCAAAGCGGCAGAGGAGCGGTTCTTGGATTTGGCCAAACAGGTCCAGGGCATGGCGCTGACCAACAAAGACAACGAGGAGCTGAAGATCTTGGGAGATTTGGCGTCGAGCTTCACGAGCGGCAAGCCTTACGGTGCGGCGCTAGGAACGTTCCGCAAGAAATTCTCGAATTGGAAAAAAGAGAAAGATACGTGGTACAGGACGGCTCAAGAGAAGAGCCAGCTCAAGGAGGAGATAGAAAGTACCTTCAGTTCAGTCGAGAAAGAAGCGGACAAGAGCAAGCGCGCGATCGAAGAACAGGCCGGACAGATCAAAGAAGTGGCCGGCGGCGCGGATGACCTGAAGAATTTCGACAGTGTGAGTGCGGGTCTGAAGGGAGTGATGGCCGGCCATAAAAAGAAGATCGAATCCATCCAGCGTGAACTGCAGGACAAGAACCTGACGCTGAACGATTTGGAAAAGCTGAAAGCCCAACTCGACCAAGAAGTCACGAAGGCCAAGACAGAGCGCGAGAAGTTCGCGAAAGAGAGTACGAAGTTGTACCAAAAACTAACTAACCAACCGGAAACTAAGACAGAAGCAGCGGAAGAAAAAGCGACGGAAGCTGATATCGAAACCGAGGAGAAATCCGTTGGCGAGGAGGAAGAAGCTCCAGCGACAGCTGAAACTGCGCGAACGACAGAAACTAGATCAGCTCCAGCGGTAACGACAGCATCAGTAGCTCCGGTTGCGGCAGCTGCTGCGATTCCTGCCGCCGCTGCGGTAGCCGCAGCAACCGGCGAGGTCATCCAACCCCAACGCGTGGTCCAAGTCGGCGGCGAGACGGCAACCCGAACAGGTACAGCCGGACAGACAACCGAAGTCACGACGGAGATAGAAGCACCAGGACAAGCATCCCAAGTCTCGGGTGAGGTTTCAGTTTCGGCCGAGGTCACTCCCCCATCAGTCTCGACCCAGGTCGGCGTGACTGTCGAAGGGAAGCTGGAGCGTGCGGCTGCGGCGAGGAATATTCCGGTGACGGCAGAAGTGACGGCGGCGGTGACGGTCACGGCGGCGGTTGCGGCAGGCGCGGCGCAGGCTGCGGCCTGGATGACACAGCACCAGACTTTGTCAGCGGATCAGGCTGTGGTCCAGGCACAGCAAGACATCCAGACACGGACGGCGCGCGAAACAGAGGCTTCTTTCACAAGCCGCGAGGAATTGGCGCGGACCAAAGCCGAGAACGTGGGTTTTTCGAGAGGCATTACCCAAGGGATGGAAGCGCGCGCCCAGCAGACCGGAGACCAGTCCTGGACCAAGGCGGCGAAAGATGTGGGCAAGTTCGCGGAACAGACGGCCCGACAAGCTCCGCAAATCCTCGAGACGCCGGGCGCGAAAGCTCCGGCTGGTGGCGCCTTTTGGCAACCTGAAGAATTGGAGGCGATTGACCAAGCCTGGGACGGAATCGCGGCCCAGGCCATTGCACCGCCGCTGCCGACAGCTCCAGAAACGCAAGCACCGGCCACGCCGGTCAGCCGAGCAGAGGCGCCGGGTTTGGGCGCAGAACCTGCGGTTGGAAGACCGAGGGTGCCCCGACCGACACCGCGAGTCGCGACAGCGACCCCCAGGGCTGACAGACTTCCTCCGGGCGTGACTTTGGCCAAGGAACCGATGCGTTTACCGCCGTCACAGCCTGGTACGCGCAGGGTCCAAGGAGGAGCGCCTGCCGAGGGTGTGGGAGGTGACACGCAAGTCTCTGACCAAAGCATAGGATTCGGCGACGAACGGGCGCGGCCGTCGGTGCTTGAGCAGTCCGTACCGTTATCGACCGGGAGTTTCGCGCAGGGTGAGCAGATAGGTCCGCCGATAGCCGGCGGCGGTGAACTGGAGCTACCGGAAACAACCGGCGGAGGAACGTTCGGCGAAGCCCAAAGGGCGGCAGAACTCGAAAGCCAACGCTCGCGAGAGAAGATGCGGGCCGCAGAAAGCCTCATCCCAGGCGCAGCAGGCGCGGCAGTTGCCGGCGCCTTGGGTTCGGAGGCCCAAGTCGGAACAGAACAACCCTCACCCGAAGAAGAGGATGGCGCAGGCGGCGAGCAAGAAGCTCGGGGAGAAACCAAGGGCGGCGGAGCTTTGGAACAGGGACGGCAGATGATTGAGGACAAGATCAAAGAAAAGATCGAAAAGGAGATCAAGGAACAGGCGGAGAAAGCCCTGAAAAAAGTTTTCCAAAAAACCACGCAACAAGCCGCCAGCGGCGGAGCCCGGGTAACCACGGAGGTCGCAGAGGGTGTGACATCGGAATTCATCGTCCCGCTCATCATCATGATCATCCAGATGAACGTCCAGTTGTTCCTGAAATACATCCTGGCGGCAGGCAAATCAATGGGTGTCGATGTCGAAGAGATCACCGAAGAACAATTGGGGGAATCAGCCGGCAAGAAAGCAGGCGTGGCCCAATCTTTCTTGGAACAATCGTTCCCGGAAGATTTGCTGACCATTTTCCTGGATTGCAACCTGATGTGCATGACCAACCCGTGCTGCTGGGTGCTGTTGGTAGTTTTGATGGTGGTCTTCTTGATCATCGCCGGATTGGATCAAGACGTGCAAGGCCTGGTAGGCAACCTATTCGACGCTTTCTGATGTCCGGGCGGGGCTATCCGGAAAGCTTTCCAGCGGATATAATGTCCGCGTATGTCAGACCGAACCAAAAAAATCGCGTTCGCTATCTTTTTCTTCGCATTTTCCATCGGCATGGGCTATGGCCTGTATTGGATGTTCTTCAGGGCCCAAGCGCCGACAGTCCCCGGCCCGACCCCGGAGGAACTTGCCGGCCAGCTGCCGGGTGCAGGACAAGGTGTTTCCGGCCAATACGCGACGCCGACGGCTCCGGGAGAGCTTCCGCCATCGGGTGAAATCCTGCCGCTCGTACCCGAAGGCCCGACCACCGCGCAGGAAATCTCGAAGATCCAACTGCTGCGCGACGGCGTTACCCAGGCCGTGAGTCCGCGGCCGGACGGCAACGGCGCGCGTTTCTATAATCCTGAAGACGGACGTTTCTATAAAATCACGCCGGACGGCCAAACCGTGCTCCTGGGCGACAAACAGTTCTTCAACGTGGACACTGTCAGCTGGGGCAAAGCGAGCGACCAGGTCGTGTTGGCTTTTCCGGACGGATCCAAAGTCTATTACGATTTCGACCAGAAAAAACAAGTCACGTTGCCGAACCACTGGGAGGACTTCGATTTTGCACCGGACGACAGCCGCGTGGTCTCGAAGAGCATCGGCATAGATCCGAACAACCGCTTTTTGATCACCGCCAATCCGGACGGGACCGAAGCGAAAGCCGTGGAGCCGATCAGCAACCAGGATTTGGTCCATTCGAGTTGGTCCCCTGGCGGGCAGATCATCGCTTACGGAAATACGGGTCTACCCCAGTCAGAGAACCAAGAAGAGATAATGTTCGCCGGACAGAACCATGAGAACTTCAAATCCATCGTGGTGCCTGGCCGGGGGTTCACGCCCAACTGGTCGCCAACCGGCCAACAGATCCTGTACAGCGTGTGGAACGGGAGCACGAACAATAAACCCAGCCTGTGGATTTCTGCCGCCGATCCGGCTAACCTCGGTGCAAACCGCAGGGCTTTCAATATCCAGACCTGGGCCGACAAATGCACCTGGGCCAGCGAAACAGACCTGTATTGCGGCGTACCGCAAAACTTGCCCAATAACGCAGGTTTTTCGCGGTCCGATTTCGCCACCTTGCCGGACGACGTCTATCACCTGGACTTGAGGACAGGAGTAAGCACAAAACTCCAACTGCCTGACCTGACGCACGCCATCCGCAGCCCGGTGATGAACCGCGACAAATCGAAACTCATCTTCTCGGATGCTGCGACCGGAAAGTTGTACAGCTACGACGTGAAATGACTTGAAACATGAAGCTTGAAACGTGAAACGCAGGACGTCTGAATATATGGACCGCCAAAGAATTTTTATCGCATTAATCCTGACTTGCATCCTCCTGGGATTGGGGGGTTGGCTGGTGTATTCGGCCGTCATCCGGGCACAGAACACTTTTCCGGCCGGTTCGCCACCGCTCGACCTCAAAAATTCTGTACCAAAAGTGACCGTCGATATGCCGAAGATGAGGCCGCCGGCCATAAGGAACACGGACTTCGTACGATACGGCGGCCCGACATCCTCGGCCTCGCTCATCCTCTTCGGAAATTATGATTGCGCGGACTGCAAGACCCTGGACAAGACCATCCGCCAAGTCCTGCCCAAGTACCATGGCGCGATCCGCTACGTCTGGCGCGATTTGCCGGCTGATGGCGACAGGGAACAGATGAACGCCGCGGTATTTGCGGCCTGCGCCGGCGTCCAAGGAAAGTATTGGCAGGCACACGACGCATTGCTGGCGGCTCCGGCATTGGACGAGTTCGTGATGACCACGATCACCACCCAACTGAAACTTGACCAAAAAGCCCTGAACAGCTGCCGCCTTGATCCTACGGCCCAAGCGACCATCTGGACCGACGCCAATGCCGTGGGCGGAGACGGCGTGACTTCGACGCCGATCTTGTTCATCGGCACGGAAGCCACGAAGGATATCCTGACGCCGACGGAGCTGGAAAAAAGGATTAAACTCTTCGTGGGATCGTAAGCCAGGATATGCGCCGCGGAAGAATGGAAAAAATATTCAGACTGACGGCAATCTGCTTTTTCTTATTGCCGTTATTTTCTTTATTAGCCCTTACTTTCACAGCTGACCAGGTATTGGCGGCGTCCGGAGAATTCAAGCCCATCACGCCGAAGATAGGTTCGCCGATACCCGCGCTCGATCTGGCGACCCAGATACAGACAGCCGTACGCAACCAAGAACAATACATCACCATCCCCTACCTGGCGCAATATATCAGCGCTTTCTATCGTTACGCCATCGGCGTGGTGATGGTCGCGGCCGCGGTCATGCTCGTCTACGGAGGTTTTTTGTACATCCTGGGTGGAACGATTAAAAGCGTGTCACGAGGCAAAGACGTCGTGGTCAATGCGGTAATCGGCATGGTCCTGGTCTTCAGCTCTTACATGCTGTTGAACCTGGTGAACCCGCAAACCGCGGTGCTTAAGCCGTTGGAGATCCCGCGGGTCAAACCTGATCCGTTGAACATGTACATGGGCGCGAACCAAGACGCGCCGCAGACCCTGGCCGAGCTCGGCATACCGCCGCGGAGCGACGCGCCGACCAATGTCGCCCAGAATGCGCCGCAAACCGGCGATCCGAATAACCCCGACCAGGTCGCGCAGGAACAAGCCGTGGGACAAGCTACGGCCACAGCCGACGAATGGGTCCCGCCGCCTTCGACGGCACGGTTCCCGACCGACCTGACCATCCCGAAAGAGTGTCCGGGACGGGATCCGAATTACCTGAAGCCCACAGGCCCCCCATCAAAGGATCCGAAAGCCTATATCTTCATCGGAGGGCAGATGCTGGGCCAAAAAGTCAGATTCACGATTGCCCATGGCGGCAAGACCCTGGATGAAAAAGTCGTAAAGAAATATCTTGAAGAGCAGTCGGTAACCGGCGTCCCGGCCGCGGTCATCATGGCCCAAATGATGACCGAGAGCGACGCGCCGCGATGCGTAATCCTCAACCTTTTCAGCAATCCTGCAAGCTGCGCCAACACGGAGGGAGCCAAATACTATAACTTCGGCGGTGTGGGCTGCACCCAAAAGCAGGTGCCGAACGATTCTTGCGCACACGTAGCATGGGGACCAGGCAAGGGACAGAAAACTGGAAAAATGTACGCCGACAGCTGTACCGACGGCGAAGGGAACGCCAGCATCTGGAACCGGGGCGTGTCGGCGAACTGTACTTCCGTCTGCCAGACCCAGACGCGGAATACGTTCAACAATTGCGGCGAGAATTGCTACCCGCAGAAATCCCACTCTTCGTTGCGGGTCGGCGATGACGAAGTATGGTGGCCGTCGGTCCAGTGCAGCCGAAAGTACAAGAACGCCCACGAATTCCTGGCGGCGCACTTAGGATTCGTTAAGTTCTGCTTGCCGTACAACGACAGCGTGTATAAGTTCGCTTACTGCGTAGGGGCGAGCACTTATGCCGGAGCGACAGGGTCCAAAGGCCCGCTCCTGGCGGAAATCATCGAACGCAACTGCCTATGCGGCTCCAGGGACTCTTCCAAATGCAAGCGCGACACCAAACTTGAGGATGATTTGGTCAAAGGCATAATCAAAAAACGCAACCTTAACCTGTTCGGCAACACTTGCCTGGAATGGTACGATGCGGCCAAGAAAAAGTGCAAAAAATATTCATCCGATATAGACTACGCAGCGCTGACCAAGGCGCTCCAGGAATCGACCTCGGGCGCATTGAATCCACGGGAATATCCCCAAAACGACACGACAGTCAGGGATAATTGACGCCCGCGGACAGCCCTTGAGATGAAGAAACCGGAAACCATCTATACCTGCGTCAAATGCGACGCCCAGACCTCGAAATGGTCGGGGCGCTGTTTGGAATGCGGTGCCTGGGGCGGCTTGCGGGAGGCTGATGGGACTCAAAATGATGCAGAAACTGAAAGGATATCGGCCGGTAAGCCGGGACAGATCAAGTCATTCCAGACAGAGACGCCGACACGTGCCGAGATGAAGAGTACGCGGCTAAAGGCATTGGACGATGTCCTGGGAGGAGGCTTGGTCGACGGATCAGTGACTCTCTTGGCCGGCGAACCGGGTATCGGTAAATCGACGATCTTGGCACAAACCGCTATCGCATTGGCCGCCAGCGGCCTGAAGGTCGTGTACGTGACCGGAGAAGAATCTCCCGCACAGATACATCGGCGACTGGAGCGCTTGGCGACACCGCTCCCCTCCTCGCTGTTTTTCTTGGACGAAACGGATGCGGGAACCGTCGCCGCGACCATAAGCAAAGAACAACCGGGTCTGACCATCGTGGATTCGATCCAGACTTTGCGGACAGCGGAAGTCGGCGGCGAACCGGGCAACCTGAACCAAGTGAAAGCCAGTGCCGCGCTTGTGACCGAAGCCGCGAAATATTCGCATGCCCCGGTCATCCTGGTCGGCCAGGTCACGAAGGACAACGAAGTAGCCGGACCGCGCGTCTTGGAACACCTGGTCGACACAGTCCTGTATCTCGAAGGCGACCGCCAACATCGGTATCGGATGTTGCGCGCCTTGAAGCATCGTTTCGGACCAACGGATGAGGTGGCCCTGCTCGCCATGACCGAACGCGGCCTGGAGATCGTGGAAGACCCTTCGAGCGAGCTCCTGCGCGACCGCGCCATGGGCATCGCCGGGTCAGCCGTGAGCTGTTTGATCGAAGGCCACAGGCCATTGTTGATAGAGATCCAAGCGCTTGCCTCACCGGCCGGTTACGGGACACCGATACGCCGCGCGACCGGGGTGGATACGTCTCGGCTTGGGATGCTTTTGGCGGTTTTAGCGCGTCGTGCCGGAGTTAATGCTTTGGACAAGGATGTTTACGCCAATGCCGCCGGAGGCATAGACGCCCGCGATCCAAGCGTAGACCTGGCTTTGGCCGCGGCCATAGCGGGTGCAGTGAAAAACGTGGCTTTGGACCCGAGGACTGCGATATTCGGGGAAATCGGACTAGGCGGAGAGCTCCGACCGGTATCCATGCCGGAGATAAGATTGAAAGAATTGGCGCGCATGGGATTCAAGACCGTGGTCATGCCCAAGCGACAAAGCGGCAAACCGCCGGCAGGTTTGGATATCAAAGAAGCCTCGACGCTGGATGAGGCTTTGAGGCTGTTGGGGCTGTAGACGGCAACAAGAGAAAATCACTCAGCAAGCGGCCGCCAGACCATGAGCGCTCCGTCAGTGTTGTAGGATGCTTTGATCGTAACCATTTCGGATTCTTTGCAGTTTTTCTTCCTTCCGGAATATGGCGCACTGCTTTGCGCGCACCAATACGCATACTCCTTCCTTGTCGTAGTCTTATTTTGGAGGTCCTGTTTGAAAGAGATGTTCTTGGTGTTCGCACCCTTTATGACGCCGACACCAGGGATATTAGCACCCGGTCCGGAGCCTCCCATCTCGATGAACGTGAATGGGACGTCAGACCGGCCACCGGTATACAGATAAAAGTGCATTGCGTTCTGCCCTGATCCGCCGGAAACGAAGATGACGTCGCCGAATTTAAGTCCGCCTTTTTGTGCGATTTTCGCATCCAACTCCGGATCCCCTATGTTGGTGAATACCACGAGCTGGGGCGTTTGCATAAAATTTGCCGGAGGTGACTTCTTCTGGGCCAGTGCATTCACCGCCCTGGTAAGATCATTGGTCCACATTTTCCTTTTGACATTCGAGCAATTAAAGATCGATGAAACGAATCCGCCGCAATCCGCAGCGAAAACCCCAGCCTCCTCGATTTTTTTGTTTATCCTTTCGTTATAGAGGTCCCTGGCAATGCCGTTGCAGACCGTCATCTCATTCACTTTTGACGGGCCACCTTTCTGCTTCCATGCCTCTACGCATTCAGGATTGCTAGGCCATATCTGCTCAACGGACAGGCCAATCGCGTTCAACCTTGGGACTGAATAAAACGCTTTTGATTTGGCGTTCGGAAGGCTGCAGTCGCCCATGGAACTCTGGACAGCCTGGGAATAGACGCATCTGCCATTCTGGATGCAGACTTTATTGAATCCCAATACGGCTTTGGCCAAGACTTTTTGTTTCTTTTCGAAGGTATCAGCGCTCTTCGCTTCTGGGGTATAACAAAATTTCATGATGTTCTTGCACGAGGTCAGGCTTGAATCGTAAGAGATGCCGGATACATCAACCCTATCACCGGCTGCCAAGGGAACCGTCTGTTCAGGAGATTCCCCATCAGAAACCACCGGAGGCGACTCGCTAGGCGGAAAATTCGTGGGCGAATCCGGATAAGTCGTGCCGTTGGCGCTGAACCAATCGTCCATCGGATCACGTTTGACGACCATGACTTCGAGCGGCTTCAGGGTGGCTGCGGGCGGCGAGACCATCCGCAACAGGGTGAAAGCACCGAGGACCAAACCCAAACCGACCAACGAATTGAAGACGATTTCCTTGCCGGTCCGAATATCTCCGACAGTTGAGCCGAGGACGTACCGGAAGCCGCCGTAGACCAGCATGACCGCAGACACGATAAGCGCGACGCCGATCAGATAGTTGTACATGGCCGAGATGTACTGGGCCAGGAACGGAATGGAGATGACGCCTTTATTCACTTGGGGAGATGAGGAAAAAGCCAGCCCAGGAATCTCGACGCCGGGATTGGGAGTGGCCAAAGGAGGCTGGGTCGAGGGAGCCGGAGTCGCGGCAGGTAAAGTGTAATTCAGGACGCTGCTCGCTTGGGTACAGATCCCTCCGGCGGCTACGGTCCGGCAGCTTGCGGCTTCCTTTATCTCGGAAACGCAGTTGAAGTTGGCGACGCTCGGATTCTTGGAGTTCTTCAGCATGTCGGCGCAATTCGCCGCATCCCCTGACAGGCAAATGTCGGTCGAATCACCCGGGGCATAACACTTGCAGCACAACGCCGAAGCAGTCGCGGCAAACTGAAAAGATAAAAAACAGAACAGCCCTCCGACTAAAAGGCGAGACACGGCCCGATTCATATTTCCAGAACATTATAGTCGGGACACGAGCCGTTGTCATCCTTGCATGAGCGGACACTGACCCTATTCGCCGTGGCTGGTTTGGCGCATGTGCTCCACGACCTGCTTGAGGAGCGGATGATTTTCCAATCCCGGATCCTGCGAAACGAGTTCGGCCGAAACTTCGCGCGCCGCAGCCATGAGTTCCAGGTCGTCGAAACGCGCGGTCTTGAAGATGGCTTGGCCGCTTTGCTGGAGGCCGAGAATATTGCCCGAACCGCGAAGTTTGAGGTCGGCTTCGGCGATCTCGAAACCGTCGTCAGTGCGTTCAAGGACACGCAGACGTTCGGCTACGCCCTGATCTTCAGTGGTGAGGAGACCGCAGTAGGATTGGAGGCTTGAGCGGCCGACGCGGCCGCGGAGCTGGTGGAGCTGGGCCAGGCCGAAGCGTTCCGCTCCTTCGATGAGCATGACCGTGGCTTCAGGCACGTCCACGCCGACCTCCACGACCGTGGTAGCCACCAGGATATCGGTTTCGCCGCGCACGAACTTGCCCATCTCTTCATCCTTGTCCTTGGACGGAAGTTTGCCGTGCACGACCCCGATGCGCAGGCCTTGGAGAGGACCGGCGGACAGGCGGCGCGATTCTTCCTCCACGCTTTTGGCGCCGGAGACATCCGAGGGGTCGATGAGTGGACAGACCACGAAAACACGATGGCCGGCGGCCACTTCGCGGCGGATGAGGTCATACGCCTGTTCGCGGCCTTCGGGGCCGAGATAGATGCGGGTCGTGACCGGCGAGCGGCCGGCGGGTTTGGTCCGGATGACGGAGACGTCAAGATCGCCCAGCATGGTCAAAGCCAGCGAGCGCGGGATGGGCGTAGCGCTCATGGATAGCAGGTGCGGGACTTTTCCGTCAGAGCGGGATGAGACGATGAGCGCTTCGCGTTGTTCAACGCCAAAGCGGTGCTGTTCATCGATGACGGCCAAAGCCAGATCCGGAGGGGAAGAGCCGGCTTCGAGCAAGGCATGCGTCCCGACCGCGACGATGCGACCTTGGGAAAGCCGTTCGCGCGCTTCGGTCGGCGTGAGCTTGGTCTCTTCGCCGCCCTGGACCAAAACACGGGACGAGGAGGTCAGGAGCAAGACCGGGATTTGGAACGGAGCCAACGTGCGCCGCAGACTTATGGCGTGTTGTTTGGCCAGGAGGTCGGTCGGGGCCATGATGGTGGCCGATTGCCCGGAGCGGTGGACAAGGGCGGCCAGCATGGCGGCGACGACGGTCTTGCCACTGCCCACGTCGCCCTGGAGCAAGCGCCGCATTGGGCGTGCGGCTTCCATATCTTTGACCGCGGCCCAGACAGCCTTTTTTTGGTCGGTTGTGAGTTCGAACGGGAGAGATGAGGCGAATTTCTTGGCGAACGGTTCGTCGAATTCGACGACCGGCGCACCGGCTGTGTCGGCTTCGCGCCGGGCGGAACGGAGAGCCAGTTGATAGATGAGAAGCTCGCCGAATGCCAAGCGGCGTCTCCCCTGCTCGGCTTCAGCGGAGGTCGAGGGGATGTGGACGAAACGGTATGCGGCGGCGATGTCGGGAAGACCGAGACGGGAGAGGACGTCTTCCGGAATCCAGTCTTGAGGAAGCTCGGTTTCGGAGACCGCGGATTTGATGAGTTTGCGGATAGCCTTCTGAGTCACCGATCCGGTCAAGGGATAGACGGGCGCGACGTTGCCGGCGGCAAGAGTCTCATCCGAGACAGGTTCCCAGAGAGGTGACGTAAATCCGCGGCCGAAACGCGGACGCTGGGTGACGGCACCGGAAATGAAGATTTCGTCGCCGGGCTTCAGCTGTTTGAGCAGCCAGGGTTGGTTGAACCAAGTGGCGCCGATGGAGCCAGTGTCGTCGGAGAGCGTGGCCCGGATGATGACGAAACGTCTGCGGAAAGTCTTGACCTGGGCAATCTCCTTGACTGTGGCGCGGATGGTCACCGGCTCATTTAACTGTAAGGCGGAGATCGAAGTCAGGTGGGAGAAGTCGTCGTAACGCCGCGGAAAGATCTGCAGGAGGTCGCCCACGGTCTGGACCTCGAGCGCTTTCAAAGCCCGCCGGTCGTGTGCCGACAAGCTGTGGATGAAAGAGACCGGGTCGTCCCAGTGCAACATGAAGCAAGCGTACAAAAATCGAACGCAAAGGGCAATGACGACCCCTTCGGGCTATTTGCCCTCTCCCCGGATATATCCGTCGAAATACATGGTACCGATGCCGTTGACCGTGACCGTCAAGCGGACGAGCGGCCCGGTCACTACGACGGTCATGGCGTCGTGCGAATCCTGGACCTTGAGGCCGGCGGAGTATGTGCGCCCCCTGGCCGAGACTGTGCCCGAACCGGCGCCGCTCATATTAAGGCTGCCTTGGCCCATCAAATCCGGCATTTTTTCAGGCTCGAGGTTGGCTAGATCGTCGTCGCGTTCCACGAGGTCGGCGAGTTCGACGTACGGCTCAAGCGTGAAACTCACGTTATCGTCATTGACCGAGGAGTCGGCAGTGACCCCGCCGTCTCCGATATCCATATCATTCGCGGTCGTGGCATGGGCATAGCCTTTATATTCGCCCGCGATGTCGCCCGAGGCGTTGACCGCTTTGAAATCCAATTTAACCTTACGCTTCATGGCGCCGGCATCGATATCGTACGAGTCTTGGGAGTAGATGACCCAGTTGAAGTCGGTTGACTCCTGAGAATCCTTGGCGGATTGGATAGCTCCCGGATCGACCAGCCGCGTGCCGTAATCGGAGAAATGATCGACTTGCGCGATGAGGGACGTCTTGCCGTCTTTGGACGCAACGCGCGTCGGAATGACATCGAAAGCTCCGCCCTCTTTGTAGCGAACGATCGATGCTTCTTTCGGAACCTCCTTGTCGAGAGTGAAAACGAGGATTGCCGGATATTTGAGCGCCGGTCCTTCCTCGCTCCCCTTACGGTTAAGGGAAAAACCATTGGACAAGACCTCGTCGCCGCGGTCCGTGCGTTCCGCGACCTCGAGGTCCGAGTCTGATTCCAGCGAACCTTGCGGGAATATGATCTTGATTAGAGAACCATCAGCCGGTTTCAAAGTGATAGCTCCGCCGTCCTGGGCTTTGATGGAGAATTCCTGCTTAAGCGTCGGCGGCCCCTCCTCTTCTGGCTGGATAGTGGTCTGGCTGGCCTTGGGGGTACCACATCCTGACAACAAGCTGATGACGCTGAAGACCATTAGAGATCTCGTGATGAACGATTTGTTGAAAATTTGCATAGATGTTGGTCGGTTATTCGGCAAAAGCTTATCCGCCAAACAAGCTTAAGGCAAATGACCGAAAGATTACTGGCGAACGTGCCGTTTTCGAGGTATTATTCGCATATCCGATAAGGTCGATACTGGTTCGGATTAATAAGAGGATGGATACCCGAAAAATATCATTTCAGGCCAATCGTCTTACCAAGGGTCTGGCTTTGGCAGTGTTGTTTTTTGTCGGTTCAGCGCACGTCACAGCCGTTGAGGCGGCGACCGTGTGCTGCAAGTGCGCACCGGTCGCGGATTCGAGCAAATCGGTCTGCCTGACAGGCACGGCCGACAGCTGCAGTGCGCTGGCCAGCCAAAACACGAGGCTGGCCGGGCAGATAACTTGCGATGCGGCATCACTCGGCGAACCGGGACAAGGTTCATGCAAACCAACGGCCAACGGAGGCGTCTGCCCGAGCAGCGCCGTACCTATCGAAGGATATACGGTTCCGGTCAGCACGGAGAACGTGCGCGGGACCCTGAAGACCACTACGCCCCAACTGAACACTCCGATCCCGGGATTGAAATTCCCAGCAACGGTCAAAACCAATCCCCAGACCGGAAAGGCGACTTTCACTTATCTGCCGCAATACATTTCAGCCGCGTCCAATTACGCTTTCTCCATCGTCCTGGTCGTAGCCGCCGTCATGATCGTGTATGGAGGTTTCCTGTACCTTCTGGGCGGGACAATCCAATCCATCAACCGAGGCAGAGAAGTGATCAACGAAGCGCTGATAGGGTTGGTCCTGCTCATGAGCGCATACGTGCTCTTGAGGACCGTGAACCCCGCGACCGTGAACAATATCCCGCTGCAAATCACGACCGTAGTCCCCGACCCCTTGACTCTCGATGACCTGATCCCGAAAGAAGCCCAGGGGAAAAACGTCGAGATAAAGCAAGTCGCAAGTTCAGAGGCGCGCGTGAAGGCGGAGCAAGCCGCGAACACGGGTTCGTCCGCTCCGGCTCAAGCAGGACAAGAAGCCTCGGCCGCCTTGAGCGATGAACCGACGACGGTCACCTTGCCGAGCGCCGTTTGTACGAGCGACGATGCCTGCAGGCCTTATTGCGACGGGACCAAGCCTCAGCCAGAGGTCATATCCGGCATGGTCAAACAGAGCGAGCTGGTCAGCATACCAAAAAGCCCGGGCTTGAGCGGTTCAGGCAAGATGAGGAAATCGGCGGTCGCGGCGTTGATTGCCGCTGGGCAAAAAGCCAACGACTGGCCGGGCGGACCATATACTATCGCAATCCATGAGACTTATCGGACGTTAGCCAAACAATTCACCTTAGCCTGCAATGCACTGGGAACGGGCGGATTAGGCAACAACGTCGCACCCCCTGGAGCTTCACTCCACGGAACAGGACTGGCGATAGATATCGTACTCTGGAAAGGTTCGGAGAAACTGACGAGCGACAGCTTTTCGGTCAGCCAGCAAGTCAAACAGAATACTCCGGAAAACGTGAAACTCCTGCAGGACATCATGTCTTCGGTCGGCTGGGTGCGTTATTGCCATGAAATCTGGCACTTCGAGTGGGGAACGGATAGTCTGCCGAGCCCGAGATTCAAAGCGACACGCAGCAAAAGCTGTCCCTGG
Source organism: Candidatus Uhrbacteria bacterium (assembly GCA_016222815.1). Lineage (GTDB taxonomy): Bacteria > Patescibacteriota > Patescibacteriia > 2-12-FULL-60-25 > 2-12-FULL-60-25 > CAIKNB01. The sequence continues at coordinate 116,739 of JACRQE010000003.1, read as the reverse complement.
CCACCTCCATGATGAAATCCCGAAGGACAATGTTCCTGAAATTGAGAATTCGGCCGTTCGTGATCGGCGGCGTGGCGTTTTGGCTGTTGTTCAACACCTCGGTCATAACTGCGTTCGCCATGTGCTGCAAATGCCATGCCGCGGGCAAGACGGACAACATCTGCCTGACGGATACTGCCATTACCTCCTGCGGAGATATCCTGAAGACGAACTCGAAGAACACGGCCCTCGGAGGACTGAGCTGCGAGATCAAAGAACTGGAGAACGGGTGCGAACCCATAGCGGCGAATAATCCGTCGGCGTTGTGCAAAGTCGGACCGGTTTCGGCCATCCAATATTCCGCTGGCGCGAATTCAGCCGCCACGGCCAGCGTCAAGCCCGTCACGCCACCGGAACTGAACATACCGATTCCTGGATTGAAGTTCTCGCAAGTCACGGTCGACGGACAGGACATCAAATTCCCCTGGTTAGCCCAGTACCTGGCCAGCATCTACAACTATCTGATCGGGGCGTCGCTGGTGGTCGCCGCGGTCATGATCGTCTATGGCGGCTTCAAATACATTCTGTCGGCGACCGCACCGTCCATCTCCGGAGCGCAGGAGACGATCCGCGACGCCATCGCCGGCCTGATCCTGGTGCTGTGCGCATACCTAATACTGAATACGCTGATGCCCACGGCGACCAAACTAGGTTCATTCAAACTGCTGAAGGTCGACAGGAGCGAGTTCGACGTCCCCTCCGCGGCCGATGTGGAAAAATCAGCGAAGATCGCCAAAGGCCAGATACCGCCCCCGCCTCCCCCACCCCCTTCCCCCAGGGACAAGGGCGCAAGCCTGCCTCCTGCAGTACCGGAAAAAGTCACGCCGTTACCCGCCGAAGCGCAAGTTCCGGACCCTTCAGCCGGCGGACCGGAGCCAAGCCAGTCACCTCCTATCCAACCGGTGGAGAGTTCGCAGGGCTGCCAAGACCCGGGCGGCAAGGTGCTGGAACCGCTGACGCTGTCTTTAGACTGGGCGCCGCCGAATTATCTGAATTACTACGCGGTCAAAGGATCAAAATTGATGCAGTCCGGAGTGAGTTCAGCCCGGATTGACACGACGCAGCAACGCATACTGGTGGACGGGCGCATCCGCAACTGCCCTGGGAATTATCCTGTCATTTTCTTCTTCCACGGAAATAAAGGCTACTTATCGCTGGAGACCAGTATCGGCGCGCTGACGAGCTACAAAAATGTCATGACCAAGGGGGCGCTCTGGGGATCCAACAAAAAGGACTTTCCGCCGTTCATCGCCGTGTTCCCGGCGTCGAGCGGCGAGAGCGAAACCCTTTGGCCGGGCATGACCTTATCGGCCTTGAGGGATGCGGCGCTCGAGACGCTGCACAAGTTCCCGGAGACAAGCGGCGTGAATTTCTCGACGCTGAACGTCGCGGCCCATTCAGGCACGGGCTGCAACAAGAACTTCTGGGGCAATCCATCGGCCATGAACGTGCCGATCCACACCATGATCTACGCGGATGTGTGCTTCGGCTACAATGACGCCAAACAGCAACCGACCAATTTGATCGCATCGGTCTCGAAGATGGATAATACGGATTACCTGACCTTCGCCAAAGCCCACGAGATGGATGGCAAGGGCGCGAAGTGCCGCAGCAAATACCGCGGTCCGTACTCGCAGTGCTGGGAGAATCCAAAAAAGAACTATTTCTTGTTCTACCACATGAACCCGAACGAACCGGACAAAGGCAGGAACCATGGTTGGCCGATCGGGTTGACCTTGATTTTCGCGCTGGAGAACAATCTCTTGTGGGGCAAGTAAAGTGATAAAAACGACAAACGATAAACCCGCCTGATGGCGGGTTTATCGCATGGTGCGACCGAGACGATTCGAACGTCTGACCTCCTCCTTCGCAGGGAGGCGCTCTATCCAGCTGAGCTACGGCCGCATGAAAGTGAAACTTTTCAGGAACCCGACCGAGACGATTCGAACGTCTACCTTCCCGACGCTGCGTCGGGACGCTCTATCCAGCTGAGCTGCGTCGGGACGCTCTATCCAGCTGAGCTACGGCCGCATGAAAGTGAAACTTTTCAGGAACCCGACCGAGACGATTCGAACGTCTACCTTCCCGACGCTGCGTCGGGACGCTCTATCCAGCTGAGCTACGGCCGCATTTAGTAGCTATTTTCCTACAGTTTCAGTAGCCGGCCGACAATATCAGAAAAATGCTCTTCTTGCAAGTCCAGGTCCTCCTGGAGGAACTTCTTAAGGTGGGCGCGGATGGCGACCGGGTCCTCATCCTCGAGCTCGATGCGCATTCGGGCCTGGAGCACGCCGTTGGGTTCGACGTACAAAACCTTGGTTTGCGGGGGGTAATAGATGATGGCGAAGTTGGCCAATTCATCGAAACGATACAGGCGGCCGTCCACGACCACGCCGTTATTGCCGATCTGGATCAGGACTTTGCGCGGTTTTTCGTTGCCGGCGAAGACCAGGATGATGGCCGTGAGCAGGATGATGAAAGCGAACAAATAGTTAGCCGTATAGATGGCATAGGCAGCCAGGAGCAAAGCCACAAGCGACATCCAAAGGAACCATCTGGGTCCGCGGTCCACTTCTTCGTGCGCCGGCGCCTCCCAAACGAAAGCATCCTGGGATGAAGCCATGTGATCCAGGAATTCTTTGGAATATGCCATAGATGAACTGATTATAGCATTCCCCCATTCCGCTGGGAACCGACGCCCTTGGTTTTTTTCGTTAACGCATCAAACCGGTGCAGCGCCAATTTATTTCGGCTGTCCTGGTCTGTTCGCTCACGACGCACGCGGGATTGCAGCCGCGACGCGTGGAGTTGAGGTTGGCGTCAAACCACCAGGTTTTTGAGTTTTTGTTGTACATGCCGGCGGAGAGCGCTCCGCCGCCTTTGATGCAGGACCTTTCGGCGATCGAACGAGCCGCCGCCTCGGTCATCTTACATCCAGCCGGTTTGCTCACCATTTTTCGGCACACGGCGAGATTTATGTCTTTCTTGTAGAAAGTGAACTCATCCTGATGCTCCCAAAAGGAATATACCTCGTCCTTATCCGCATAACGGGCGCCGCTCCCAGACATGGCGGGCATCATGTCGAAATATCGCGCCGAATTGCCGGCAACGACCTTGAGAGCGAGCCGCCGCATTATCCCGCCGGCATCCGGGGCGTAGTACAGCGCGGAGATAGCGTATCCGCCGGAACACGTGAGTTCGACCTCGGTCGCGTTCTTGCCAGGGACCACATCCCAGCCGGCACGGTCAGACCGGTACATGTATGATATGGCGAGCAGAGCGACGACGCTCGTCACGCCCAAGACGACGAATGCAAAAATGTTCAGCTTCATGTTCCTGTCAGTCATATTATTGAAAAGATTGGCTTAAGCCTGATTTGATTTTGACACTTTTTGGGGGTTTAGTAAACAATCGGATATCGGTCTTCTTTTGTTGACCGTTCATCGTCAATCCTGTATGGTTTTCAGGAAATATGAACCCTTTTGACGAATACCAAGAACGGAAAAAACGCCTCTCATCGATCCGCGAGATGGGGCTCGATCCATTCGAAGCCACAACCGCGCGCGACACGAGCGTGAAGGATTTCAATGAGACTTTCGCCGAACATCTTGAGTCGCTGGATGAAGTCTGCCTCGCCGGCCGACTCCGCAGCATCCGGGCACACGGGGCGCTCGTCTTCGCCGACCTCGACGACGGGACGGGGAGGGTCCAAATCGTCATCAACGAAAAGAACGTTTCCGCCGATGTCTTCAAGTTCTTCACCGACCTGATCGACATGGGCGACTTCGTGGAAGCGCGCGGCAAAGCTTATGTCACGCGGTCGGGACAGAACTCTTTGGAAGTCACAGAGGCGAAGCTGCTCACCAAGGCGCTCCGTCCCCTGCCTGACCAATATTACGGTTTCAAGAACGAGGAAGAGAAGCTCCGCAAACGCTATCTCGACATCCTGACGAACGCCGATGTCCACGACATGTTCGTGAAGAAGGCTAAATTCTGGCAATCAGTGCGCAACTTTTTGGTGAACCGCGGCTTTTTGGAGGTCGAGACACCGGTCCTGGAAGTGACGACTGGGGGTGCTGATGCGCGTCCTTTCGTGACCCACCACAATGCCCTGGATATGGACGTATATCTCCGCATCTCCATGGGCGAACTCTGGCAGAAACGGCTCATGGTCGCAGGTTATGAAAAGACGTTCGAGATCGGCAGGCAGTTCAGGAACGAAGGCATGGACGCGGAGCACCTGCAGGACTACACGCAAATGGAATTCTACTGGGGTTATGCGGATTACGAAAAAGGCATGGAGCTCGTGGAGGAACTGTACAAGTACGTGGCCAAGGAGACTTTCGGAACGTCCAAGTTCACGATCAACGGGCATGAAATAGATTTGGACAAGACTTGGGAGCGCTATGACTACCGCGAAACGGTCCTGAAGTTCACCGGAATCGACGTCTTGGACACCACGATGGAGGACATCGAGGCGAAACTGCGCGAACACAAGATCGAATACGACAAAAAAGGGTTCAACATCACGCGCGCCATCGACAACCTGTGGAAATACTGCCGCAAGCAGATCTCGGGACCGGGCTTCGTGGTCGGCATCCCGATTACCGTGTCCCCGCTGGCCAAACGCGACAAGAAACACCCGGAACTGGCCCAGCGTTTCCAGCCCATCCTCGCCGGTTCGGAAGTGGGCAACGGCTACAGTGAGCTGAACGACCCGATCGACCAGGCTGAACGTTTCGGCCAGCAAGCGGAGTTGCGCGAACAGGGCGATGAGGAAGCACAGATGACGGATGAGGAGTTCGTGGAAGCGCTCGAATACGGCATGCCGCCGACCTGCGGCTTCGGGATGAGCGAACGCGTCTTCAGCTTTTTGATGGACAAGAGCATCCGCGAATGCCAGATCTTCCCGCTCATGAAACCGAGGGGACAGGAGGGAAAAGAAGATGAATAAAACGAGGGAACACAAAAGCGAAAACCGCACCTGATGGGTGCGGTTTTTGCATGGCGGAGAGAGAGGGATTCGAACCCTCGCGCGGTTTTACCCGCCTAGGAGATTAGCAATCTCCCCCCTTCAGCCTCTTGGGTACCTCTCCGTGCTCGGCCTAGCGACCTTCACTCCGCTAATGCGCGGCGCATTAGCTACATATCCGGTCGCGGCCTGCGCTCCCCATTCGCCGTTGGCGAGCGGGGGCCCCAGTTCAACCTTGTGGGTTGAAACTAAGACGATTATTCAAAATCAGCGGGCTAAGATTAGCAATTATGCCGTATTTGCGCAAGAATGGGCCTTTGGGCTAGATTCGCAGGTTCTGGATGGCGGCCCTCTGCATGTCGTATTGCGCCTTCATGACATCAGTCATCATCTGCTGCATCTTGGACAGCTCATCCATCTTTGACTGAAGGGCTTGGATTTTCTCCGGGGATTTGTCGGAGTCCGCCTTCAAGACGTCGATTTCGGCCAGGGTCTTTTCGGTCACCTGGTTAACGCACGTGGCGGCCGAATCTCCCTGCAGAGAACTACAGGTAACGGGTTTGGTCGCGGTCTCGGCGATCGTCTTCTCGCAATCTTCTTTGGAATACGACATCAAGCCGCCTTTAAGCGTACCGCAAATCTTAGGGTCCTCCTTGTTGGCCGCGACCATCATCTTGCACTTGTCTTGGGGAGGATTGGAACCAAGTTCCTTGAACTCCTCTTTTTGCGCGACCTTATTGCAATCATCAGGGTTGCCGCTTTGGACGGCGGCGTCCTGATAGCAGTGAGGCGCGTCAGGCGAAACCAGACAGGCGTACGACGTCAGGCCGGCTAAAAAATCACAGCCGGGCAGAACCATCGCAGAAACGACGAGGAGGGGTAGGACGGCTAAGCTAGGCTTGAGATTTTGGCTGGCCATATTTGAAGGACAAGAGGAATAAGACGAAAGCGAAACCGAGGGTGATGAGCGAAGCGTACCAGAGCGGTCGGCCCACGAAATAGACGATGCCGGCGGCGAGGGCCGTGTTGGTGTTGGATGAATAGACCAGACCCCAGCCGAGGAATGCGAATGGGACGAGCGAAAGCAGGAGCGAGAGCGTCACCCCGAAAGCGAGCTTAGTCAGACGCACGATGGCGAACAGGCCGAGAAGGATGTAGGCCAGGATGAGGTTCAGGAGACCGAAGACCAGACCGGCTAAAGCGCCATAGGTCGGGAAATAGGCCATGACCGTACCCACCGTGCCGGAACCGAACAGGCGGATACTGGGGACTTTAGAGATAACGTCGGCGAAATCCTTCAATGATTGGGCTTTGAAGATATAAAAAACGGCGGCGTATGCCCCGGCCATGACGATGAACGCCAAGACCGGCAGCAAAGCCGATTTGAGGAAGGGTTTTGGGGATGACATAGTTTGCGGGTTTGGATTAAGGGTTGAGCTGCCAAATGGCGAAGTTAAGGACGCTCGCAAAACTGACCCAGGCCAAATACGGGATCAGTAGGTAGGCGGCCACCGGGCGGATACGATAAAACTTAAGCACTAGCGCCAGGATGAGACTCCAAAGCACGATGATGCACAGGAACCCAGCCAACGGACTCTGCAAGCCGAAAAACAAGCCTGACCAAGCCGCGTTGACCACCAGATGGATCAGGAAGAGGTAAGCAGCCTCACGGACTTGGATCTTTTTCCAGCCTTCAAGCCAGACCAGATACAAAGCAACGCCCATCAGGACATACAGCGTGGTCCAAACCGGGCCGAATAGCCAGTTCGGCGGCGCGAACCAGGGTTTTACCAATCCCGGAAACCAGGTTGTGACCGATGAGACGGTAAAGATGGACCCAACGGCTCCAGCGCCCAGACACACCAAAACAGATCCTGCCAGTACGGTAGCCTTGTGTAGAGTATTTTTATTCATGTGACACCATTATACCCCATCAATTGCCTGGACAGTAACAAGATCTAACAGAAATGGACGGAACAACCTGCTTATTCCAATAAATCGCGAGCATCTTGATTTTTCTGCCCAGAACAGGTATTTTTGGTGCGCCTTACGAAGGCATCCAGTAGATACGCTGGAGCGAAAGCGAAGCTCGAGTTTATGATTGAGTCCCGTAAGACGGGACGAGAAATATGGAGAGGTGGCTGAGTGGGTTCGGCCCGAGCAGGCGCAGGGCTGAACGGGCGAGAAAACGAGCCCAGGAGAACGCGAAGCTCGAGTTTATGATCGAGGCTTTGCCGAGAAATATGGAGAGGTGGCTGAGTGGTCTAAAGCAACGGACTTGAAATCCGTCGTAGCCGCAAGGTTACCGTGGGTTCGAATCCCACCCTCTCCGCCATACAAAACGTCCGGTATCACGCCGGGCGTTTTGCTTTGCGTCATGCCCCGATCGCCAGCACCAGCGCGTAAATTTTTTCAGCTCCGGCGGCACGGAGGACTCGGGCGGCTTCGTCCAGGGTAGCTCCCGAGGTGAGGACATCGTCCACGAGCAGGATGTTAGGCGGGACGGACGCTCCGGGTTCCAGGCCAAAACTTCCGGCGACGTTGGCGCGCCTGACGTCTCCGACATCCAGGCGGGCTTGGGGTTCGAGGCTGTCGGTGCGGGTCAGGATGTCGAGAGGAGCAGCCCAAGGGATAAGCACGCGATTGACCACGCAGGAGAGAAGGTGTGCCTGGTCGAAACCGCGGCGGCGGACGCTGTGCGGTGCACCGATGGCGGGCTGGATGGCGAGATTGGACAAGCCGGACCACGGCCAGATATCGAGACGTTCCTCGGCCCACTCCCCTAACCTTTCTTCAACGGCGGACATGACCACGGTCGCGCCTTTGTATTTCAGGGCGTGGAGCACGGAACGGAGCCTGGGGTCGTGGTAGAAGCCAAGAGCCGCGATACCGTCGAGGCCGAGACTCTTCGGACAGTCATGGACGGCCTTTCGGCTGGCGCAATTTGGGCACGGATTGCGGCGGATGAGTTCAGACTTCTTTCGGCAAACTTCGCACCACCAAGAACCTGGAGCGCGGCACGAGACGCAGCGGACCGGAAAGAGGAGGTCCCAGAGCAAAGGCAAAAAACTATCCATTATCCAGAGCTACCAAATACATGAAGAAATTGCAAATGGTAAGATCCCCCGGTCTTGCCGTGGGATGACAAGCAATTCAGAGTAACAATGTCGTTCCACGGTTCAACCGGGGAATCTTACAAATCGAATGCAGGATCCCCCGGTCAAGCCGTGGGATGACAGAGTGAACGTAGTATTGATTTTGAACAAACTGTCATTCCACGGTTCAACCGGGGAATCTTACAACAAGCGCTACAGGTAAGGTCCCCCGGTCATGCCGTGGGACGACAAGAATTTATTACTTTACAGCGCCAAATCACTCCACTCCATGTTGTCGATGAGGTATGAGCCGTCGGATTGTTTGGCGAAAGTGACAATTATTTGTTTGCCGCCCGTGGATGTGGGTTGGCGCGGGTTGCCGGCATCGATGGTCTGGACGGCTTGGACCGTGGCGATGAGGGAATCATCACCCGGTTTTCCGTCAGCGATGTTGGACGAGGCGGCTCGGGTCGAGATGCCGTAGATCGGGCCGGACGCGGGGTGAGCTGCGACCATGGCTTCCTGTTCCTGCATGAGCTTGGCCGAGAAACCGGAAGTGCTGTCCAATTTGGCGTCCGCATAACCGAGAAAACCGGTCTGGCTGGAGCCGGAGCCGACACGTTCCACGGCGGCGCGGGCGCGATTCTCCAGGCCGCGCAGGATTTCGTCCACGGATGGTTCGCGGGTCGGCGCGGAGGGAAGGCCTGTGACCGGTTCGCCGGAAGTCGCTTGGCCGTTGGTCGGTTTAGGCTGGGCAGGCTGGACCTGGGTCGTAACCGAATATTCCTCACCGGTGGCTGGAGCCGGGGCGGGTTTCAAGAGCGGCCAGAGGATGAGGTAAAGGCCCACCAGGAGCAGGAGCAGGGCGATGAGGATGACTAACGCGAGCTTGGTGCGTTTGCTCATATTTATTTGCCTTCTTTACCGAGCGCTTCCTGGAATTCCTGCTTCTCGGCTTCGATCTTGAGGAGCTGGCTCGGGTCGGTCGTGACGATCTGGTCCTCCGTATACGAGGCTACGATTTGGATGGCGGCGTGTTTGTTGCCGGCGAAGAAAATACCTTCGCCGCGGCCGGATTCGAGGAGCAGGTATTTTTCGGATTGGGTCAGGAGGAAGACGCGGGCGATGAGGTCGATGGCGGCCGGAGATTGTTTGAGCAGGAGCTGCATCGACGAGTTGGTCACGATGGCCTGGCCGTAGGGCGAGGTCAAAAAGTCGTTCACGTCCTGGGTGATGGTGGTGATGCCGAGGTAGTATTTGCGGCAACGTTTGACCAGCGCGAAGATGAACTTGGCCGAGTCCTCGTGTTGCATAAGCCACCAGGCTTCGTCGATGACCAGGATGCGTTTTTTGCGCTCGGAGCGCACCACGTTCCAGATGTAGTTGACGATGGTGTAGATGGCCATGGGGCGCAGTTCGTCCTCCAGGTCGCGGACCGAGAAGGTCACGAGCTGGTTGTTCATCTTGACCGTTGTCGGCGAGTTCAGGAGGCCGGCGAAGGTACCTTCCGTGAATTTCTTGAGGCGTACGACCAAGTCGCCGGTGCCTTCCATGCCTTCCAAGATGTCCTGGAAATCGCGCAGGACCGGCGGTTCGACTTTGGTGAGGTCGGCGCCTGGGACGATGTCTTTCTTGGCGTAAGTCTCGAGCAAGGCGCGGTCGAGCAGGGAGTCTTCGGCGACCGTGAGTTTGCCCAGCATCAGACGGAGCAGGCCCTTGAGCGTGATGACCGCGCTGCGGATGATGTCTTCGACCGATACGGCTTCGCCGGTGGGACGCGGCAGGTCGAACGGGTTGATCTTGGCCTGGGACGCCAGCGAGATGTTGATGTAGGTGCCGCCCACGGCGTCGGACAGGTGCTTGTATTCCATTTCCGGGTCGATGCAGATGATATCCACGCCGAGCATCATGGAGCGCAAAATCTCGAGTTTGACGGCGTAGGATTTGCCGGCGCCGGACGTGGCGAACACGATGGCGTTGGCGTTCTGGAGCGAGAAGCGGTCGAAGAGGATCAAGGATTGGTTATGCCGGTTGATGCCGTACATGATGCCGTTGTCGGAAGTGAGCTCGGCGGAGGTGAACGGGAAGGATGACGCGAGCGGCGAGGTGCTCATGTTGAAGGTAATCATGAGCTCGTCGTTGCCCACCGGAAGAGTCGAGTTGAAGCCTTGTTCAGCCTGGAAGTAGGCGCGCTTAGTGTAGATCAACATGCCTCCGAAGGTGGATTCCACGGTGTTGGAGAGGCGCTCCAGCTGTTCGAGGGAGGTGGAATAGAAGGTGACGTAGAACGCGAACTGGAAGAAATGCTCTATCCCCTGCGTCAGGTCGTCGCGCAGCTGTTCGATGTCGCGGAGCGCGGTTTCGGCGATCGGGTCGCGCGGCTTGCCGGCTTCGGCGTCGCCCGTGATCTGTGCTTCGACGATACCGACTTTCTTCTTGAGCTGTTTGAGGATGACGTCGGCTTTGATGGGATAGAAGAACATGGAGATGTCCATCTGGGCGTTCAGGCCGATGATGGGCGAAGCCCAGCCCACGGAGACGTAGCGCGGATAAGTGATGATGAACAGGGTGCGCACCCAAACGTCGCCCAAGCGGACGAAGCTCGGTTCGACCTTCATGGAGCTCGGGGCGATCAGGTCCTTGATGGTGGCTATGCCTTTGCGGTAGACCCGTTCTTCCTCGAGCGCGACCTTCTCTTCGGCCTCTTTGGCTTTGACTTCGGCCGCGGTCGCCGATTTCTTAAGCCCGATGCCGCCAGCCACGAGCTGGGAGGCTTCGAACTTTTTTTCTTCCTGGGGTTTGAATGCCATATGTCTATTTTTAGCCTTCGAGTTGGAGCTTGCCGGTCGCAGTCATGCGCTGGCTCTCGAAAAGTTCGGGGTTATATACCGTGTAGAACAGCTCGATGAGCGACTGGGTATCGAGCATGACGGCGTTCAGCGACATGGACTGTAGGCCCGAGGTGATGGAGTTGACGCGCAACATGAGCGATTCCTTGTTCTTGCGGAACTTGGCGTCTGAAAGGTGGATGGCCACGGACGGCGTCAGGATCTCGCTCAAACGCGCGAAGAATCCTTTCTGCTTGTCGGTGGACGGATCGAGCGGCACGGTGACGAAAAACTTTTTCTGCATGATGTCGCCGGTCTCGACCAGCCATTTGACGAAATCGCGGTAGTCGCTGATCTGGCGGCGCAGGAGTTCGTTGGTCTGGGTCTTTTCGGACTCGCCCAGCTTGCGCAGATAATCGTCGATGTTCATGCGGCGCGACTGGATGACGATCTGGATCGGGAAATCCAGGCCGTTCAGGAACTGCATGTAGGCCTGGACGATGGCGTTCTGCTCGTCCATGGATTTGAGCGCGAAATTGATGCTCGAGACCAGGAGCACGGCGCGGATGGTGCCGTCCTTCATGATGATGATGTCCTCCTTGATCTCGGCGATGTCGAGATACCGCTGGGAGGGCACGCCTGGTTTGGCTCCGGCTAGTTTAGGGCTTTGCATATATGGTTAGAGTTCATCTTCCGGCTTATAGACGCCGCCGGTGTTGACCACGAGTGACAAGTCGCGCAACCGGCTGGAGGGCGGAGCTTCTTTGCGGGTCGAGACCTTGACCATGGGCGCGGCTTCGACTTTCATGAATGAACGAAGCTCGGCGTCGGTCGGCCGCTTGTCCCAGGTACGGAGCGCGGGTCGGGTGACGGTCTGGAGCATGTTGATGAAGAAGATGTGGAACGCCTGGCCGTTGACTTTCACGAAACCGAATGTGCCGCCCACGGCCGCGATGAGGACCGTGGCGCCGATGAAATACCAGAAATTGAAGAGCTTGTAGCAGATGAAAATCAAGAGCGTACCGACCAGCATGATCAAGAATTGGCGTACCGTAATCGGGCCCAGGATTTGGTCCTCTTTGTCGATGAATTGCGGGACGATGAATTTCTCGGGCATGTCAGAAGTGTAGCTTACTGTTCAAAGAGATGACAGCCGCGACTTCGGCCGGACTCGGCGAATCTTGGCCGGCGGCGTGCCTGATTTCCGCGACTTCGGGGACGGATTTGCCCTGGCGGAAAGATTCGGAGACCAGTGAGAGGTAAGCCTGCTGCATGGGTGACTGCTGCCAGGCCTGGATGCCTTTGACGCGCTTCTCGAAAGACTCCCCTCCCAGCGTCTCGATTTTCTGCAAGATCTTTTGGGCCGCACCCTCCGGGTCTTTGGCCATGCGCCGGAATTCGGAGAGAGTCACCTGTTTCAGCTCATCCACCAGACCCGTAAGCCTGGGGCTCGCGAATTTGACGTCGTCGATGCGGGGTTTGAGACCCGGCGCCAAGGTCTGTTTCATGATGGTCTCTTTGGAGACTTTGACCTCGGGACGCGCGGCCTGGACCGGGGCGTTGGTGGTGGTGAAAGGGGTGATGGGGACGGTTTCGGGAGTTTTGGGCGCGGCGATTGGTGCGGCGCCAGCGGCCACAGCCGGGACCATGTCGCCGAAGCGTTCCTTCTCTTTCTTGGCTTCCTTAATATCCATGGGCAGGGCCGGAGCGGGAGCGGCTGAACCGGCCATGAAGGACTTCTTCATCTGCTCGGCCATCTGTTGCTTCTGTGTCTCTTCCTGCTGGCGGACCTGGATCTTCTCCTGGTACCACTTGGCGTGTTCTTCGGCTTCACGCTGTTTGCGCTCTTCTATCTTATTCTTCTGTTCCAGCATCTGGATATCGATTTTCTTCTTTTCCTCGGCCATGATCGAGTCGTGGCTGGTCTGGTAGGCGGTTTCGATCTGGTCGCCGAGGGTGCGCGCCTGCTGTTGGTCCAATCCCACTCCCCCGACCTTGGTGTCGCGCTGGAGCAATTGGATGACTTCGAGGGCGCTGCGCACGTCGCGCAAACGGGACGAGATGATGTGGCGCAGGCGGTTAATCAGATATTCGTCCGTAGGCTTGTAGGTCAAAGAGGCGTAGATCTTTTCCACCGCCTCATCCAACACGGTCGCCGGTTTGGACGGGACCGGCATGGCTGCTTTTATCTTGGCGATTTCAGGATCCTCTTCGGCCGCCGGTCCTTCGGCCGCTTTCTTGGCCGCGATTTCAGCATCAGTCTTTCGGCGCGCTTCTTCGGAGAGCCAGTCCGCATACTCGTCTTCGGACATGACTTTGACGTTGGCGATGAGGTCGTTGATGGTCTTGATGGTCTTATCGGCTTCGTCGGCGTTCAGACCCAGACCGCCGAAATCGGCAGGCCGGACCAAGACTTCCTTGACTTGCGCATCGATACGCACGCCTTTGACCCTGCTCATGATCAGGTCGCGCAGGCGTTCGCGGGCTTGCGGACTCAAAAGCGTGAAGCCGGCCAGGGACGCGACTTCGCCAGCCGCGGCCGAATAGGTCATGGGCTTGAGGTAAATCTTGGTCTGGGGCCAGCCCGCGGTACTGATGCGGTATTCCTCGAGGATCTGCGTAAGTTCGCTGCCCAAGAGGTCGCGCAACGGCCAGACTTCGACTTTCAAGAGGTCGATCAGCAGTTCTTTCCACCTGTTTTCATCCAGCGGCTTGGGCACAAGAGCTGTCTTGATGGCCTCGACAGCCTCTTTGAGCTCGGAGTCGCCGAACATCACATCCATCATCTGGTCGCCGATAAGGATTTTTTGCTCATCGGAGAAAGAGTAATTTTTCTGCAGGCGATTCTCGGCATCATTGAATTCCTCGGAAAAAAGAAAAATTCGCAGCCCATCGGGCATGTCGGCGAATGAATCAAAGGTCTGGCGCGTTACGGGCATAAGCTACTTCTTTTTCTTTTTTGCGGGTGGATAGGCCATGTTCCTAGTAGCCTTATTGCCCATGACTTTGGCCCTGGCTGCCGCCATCGCGGTATCAGCCGCTTCAGCCACACCGGCCGCGATGCGCCTCTCGGACTCGGCTCCGGCGTCAGCGATGGCCTTGACCACACCCTGCATCTTGGCCTGCAGTGCCTTATCCTTACCGACTGCGGCGACGGCGTTATCCAACACGTCAGGACCGGACAATGCCGTGGCCACCGTGGCTGCAGCTGCGCCGCCACCTGTGATTATCTGCGGATCGATGGTGACGATGAACTGGATGTTGGCCGGGATGTCGGCGACCGCAGAGCTCATGGCCGCGGCGTGGGCAGCCTGGAATGCCGGCGTCTCGTAGTTGCCACCGCTTTGGACGCCGAAAGCCTGGGCAGTCGGGACTCCGGATTTCTGGACATTGGCCATTTCTGCAGCTGCGGTGGCGACCGGTGCGGTGCCGGAATATGCTCCGGCGTTGAATGCGTTATTGACAGCCCTTGCTTGGCTTTGATCGCTGATGCCCGAGAAGCGCTGTGCGGTGGTTGCGGCCTGGGCGGCAGGCATACCGGCAGAGGTCAGCATGTTCTCTACCCCAGCAGTCTTGTTGAGGACACCGCCAGTGTAAGCATTGGATGCAGAGTCGTAACGCGTCTGCTGGACCGAACCGTCGCCCTGTGCAGCGAGCCTGATGCCGGTAGGACCGGTAGCCAGAGCCGGAGTGCGTTCAATAGCTGCGATGCCTGCCTCGAGTTGGAGGAATCCGTTGCCGCCTGTTTGTTTGGCTTTTTTGTACCAATCCGAACTGCGAGCAGCCTTGGCATCGAGTTTGCCGTCTTTGATGAAGCCCTGATCCTCCAATTCGGTCTGGATGACATCCAAGCTCTGGCGCATCTCGGGCGTGATTTCCCTCCCCTTCTTCTTGCGTACTTCTTCACGCACCTTGTTGTAATCAGCGTTAAGCGAAGGATCTTCCTTATATTTGTCATCCACGAACTTCTTGAAGTCCCTGTCGCCCATGAGTTCCGGATTGTCTTTGGCAGCTTTGAGCGAGGCGATGGTCTCTTGCCTATCTTTATGGGCCGCCATGGCTTTAGCGTCATCCTTGCTCGCACCCATGGCTTCAAAAGATTTTGCGTACCCGGCTATGCGGCTTTCCTTAGCGTCAGGTTCAAACCTATCGCGAACCATAAAGCGCTGGCCAGAGGCGGCGACATCCGGAGTCGCGCTCCGGGAGAGCATGCCGTAGTAAGCATTGCGTTCGGTGGGCGGCAGGTTTTTGGCGATGGCCTCATGACCTTTAGCAGAGGCTGCGGCACGCGCGCCGCTGATGCCCTCGATTTGTTGGCCGTATTTGACGCCTAAACCGCCGACCAACGAACCTAAAGCTCCGCCTTTTTGGCCGGCTGCCAAACCCATTTCCGAGATGCCGCGACCGAGTTTCTGGGTGACGCCGAACTTTTGGTCGGCGAACTTGACGCCTGCGGCGCCGACCTTACCCGCGGCACGGGCACCAAGCTTGGCCGGATAGCCGATGGGTCCGCCGGCGGCTTTGATCTTGGATGCGGCTGCGCCCAGGCTGGCGGATGCTTGTCTGGAGACTTCGACCGCTTGCTTAAGCCCCATCATGAGCAAAGCGATGGCCACGATGAAACGTGCGATGTCGTCAGGATTGGCCGCTTTGGTGATGGCCGCGCGCAAAAAGTCGGTTTCCGCGTCATTGGGCATGATGTCCTTGAACGGCGAATCGTTGGCGGCAACTATGGCCATGGTGAGCCAGAGGAAGAATGCGACTATAGGTCCGCCCGAAAGCCAGGAAGCCAGACCGCCCCACCAATCATTGGAGAACCGCGAGAGGGACTTCTGGAGCTTGGGCGGCAAAGCCCAGACGAAGAAGGCCATGGGCGAGAAAATCAGGATGATCCACAAAGCGATGATGCGCGCCACGAAGTAGATCACCATGATGAGCAGGGTCGTGCTGACCACGGACAGCATGATGACGCCGAAGATGGCGGCGATGAACAGGTTGGAGGTCTTGGCGATGGCTTCGACCGTGTTGCTTTGGGCGATGGTGAAGACGTTCTGCAGGCCGAACATCTTGACGAAGTTGCCGAAGGCCGCCTCTTTGAAGCCGTTGACGAAGGTCAGCATGATGACCTGCGAAAAATCGATGAGCAGGCCGATGAGCGTCTTGGAGAAGTTGATGAGCACGGCCATGAGCAAAAGGCGCGGCACGTACTTTTTGTAGTCCATCTCCTTATAGCCGATGATGGTCGAGAAGGCGATGATGAGCAGGACCACGATGAAGAACATGTTGGCCACGTCACGGACCAAAGGCCAACCGGTGGTCACAGCGGCGGCGGCCACGAAGTTGTTATAGGAAGCGACGGCGATCAGGAGCTTGGTCAGGAGCAAGCTCATGATCATCATCAGGTTCAGGAAAAGCAGGACCACGCCGGTCAGGACGATGAGGAAGAGGTCGCCGATCCTTCCGCCGACGTTCACGAACGCCAGGTTGTCGGCCAAGGCGGCCAAGGCCGGCCGGTTCCAGGCCAGGACAGCCAAGACGCCCAGCACGGCAGCTGAAATAAAGATCCTCGAGCGCCGGTCGAGATTCTTCAAGCGCTTTATGCGACGTCCGAAGGCTTCGCATTTTGTCTTCCAATTTAAATAAATCAGCATGAGCGCGTGGCGCATATATTCCTTTATGATTATACCACACGGCGAAGGCTTAACGTAGCTAAGGCTGGGTATAGGCAAAATCCGCTTAATCTGATATATTCATTGGACTAAAGATTCGGCAAAAACATGAAGATTAACCTCTTGAATCCTGACGCAGAACGCAAAGCCCGGCAGACAACTTTGGTAGTGGCTGCGTTATTTACGTTGATCGTCGGCGGCTTGGCCACTTTGGGCGCCGGAGCTTCGTATAAAGCGGCGACGAACGGCACGAATGTGCTCATGGAAATGGGGCGCTATTTGTCGCTGAACGAAATCACGAAATTAGCCTGGGGACAAAACCAGGGCTCGGAATTCGATCCGTTCGCCACGCCCGACGGCCGCATCAATATCCTGCTGCTCGGCATTGGCGGAGGCAATCACGACGGTTCGCAACTAACTGACACGATCATCCTGGCCAGTCTGGATCGCCAGAACAACCGGCTCGGTCTCCTATCAATCCCCCGCGACATGGCTTTTCCCCTGGGCAACGGCCGATTCCAGAAGATCAACGCAGTGAACGCTTACGCCGAAAAGGAACATCCGGGCCAGGGTGCGACTTACACGGCGCAAGAATTCCACAAACTCCTGGACGTGCGCATCGACCGCGTGGTGCGCGTGGACTTCGCGGGCTTCGCTAAGTTCATCGACGCGTTGGGCGGGATTGACGTGACGGTCGAAAATTCTTTCACGGATTCATCTTTCCCGACCGACGACAACGGCCCCAATCCGTTCAAGTGGACTTCAGTCACTTTCAAGAAAGGTCCGGAGCACATGGACGGCAAACGGGCATTGACTTACGTGCGCTCGCGCCATGGCTCGAATGGTGAGGGTTCGGATTTTGCCCGCAGCCGCCGGCAACAGCTCGTGCTCGACGCGGTGCGCAACAAACTTTTCTCGCTCGGCACCCTGGGCAATCCACAGAAAGTCACGGAACTCTGGTCAGCCATCTCATCGAACGTCCAGACCGACATGACGGCCTGGGACGCGCTCAAGCTCACGCCGGTGGCCATGAACTTCAAGGACACGGCCATCAAAACGAACGTCTTGACCGATGCGCCGGACGGAGAGCTTATCTCCGCGAATGTCGAAGGCGCTTTCATGCTCTTCCCGCGCAAACCGGACTGGTCCGAGATCCGGTCATTGGCCGCCGACCCGTTCACGAGCAAGGAGGAGATAGCCAAACAGGAACGTCCGGCCGAACCGGTCCACGTGGAGATAAAGAACGGCACGCTGCGGACGGGTTACGCTTCGCAGGTCTCGTCGAAGCTGGAGACGCTGGGCTATAACGTGGAAGCCACGGGCAATGCCTCGCGCCGCGGCTACGAGAAGACCGTGATCTATGATTTGACCAACGGCAGCAAACCGGACGAACTGGCGCGGCTCAAGAAACTCCTGGACGCGAACGTGGCATCCTCCCCTCCGTTGTCCGGCAAGGCGGTGAAGATCGACAATACAGGCAGCGAGAACCTGTACACCACGGCCACTAACTTCCTGATAATCCTGGGCGACTCGAGTTTGGGGCTCGTGAATCCGTACGGAAACTAGAAATTGTCCCATTTTGTCATTCCACGGTTTAACCACGTCGAACGTGGCGCGGCCGGGGAATCCAGGTCCCCCGGTCGAGCCGGAGGATGACAGCAGAGACCTAAACCGAAAAACATATGCCCGCAGCACGCGAACGAAAACACCCGATAGTAGCCTTGGTAGGCCGAGCCAATGTGGGCAAATCCACGCTTTGGAACCGGTTGACCGAATCCCACCAAGCCATCGTATCGGACAAACCGCACACGACCCGCGACCGGAATTACGGACGCGTGGTTTGGCGCGGACAGTATATCGAAGTGGTGGATACCGGCGGCTTGGACGTCTCGGCCGGCGACGAAATCGGACGGGGCATGATCCAGCAGGTCGAACTGGCGCTCAAGGACGCGGACTTGGTGCTTTTCATGATCGATACGCGCTCCGGCATCATGCCGCAAGACAGGGACGCGGTCAGGAACCTGAAAAAATTGAAAAAACCGGTGGTGGTCGTGGCCAATAAGCTGGATGACATCAAACACTTCGGCGATGCCTTCAGCCAGGAAATCCTGGCGCTGGGATTCGGCCAGGCCGTCCCCTGCTCGGCGTCGACCGGACGCGGCGTGGGAGATTTGCTGGACCGGGTCTTCGAAGAACTCCATCGCCTGGGACGACCGCCCATCCCGGCGGAAGAGGAAAAAGGCTTGAGGCTCGTGGTCATGGGCCGGACCAACGTAGGCAAATCCTCGGTCGTGAACGCCATTTTGGGGGAAGAACGGGTCATCGCCTCTGCCCAGCCGCACACGACCCGCGAACCGGTGGACACTTCTTTCGATTGGAAGGGTGAAAGGGTAACGCTCATCGACACGGCCGGCATGCGCAAGCGCTCGCATTTGGAGAAAGGCGTGGAGATGGAGAGTCTGGACAGGAACAGGGAGGCATTGCGCAGGACGGACATCGCGCTTCTGGTATTGGATGCGACCGAGGATCCGCGGACCCAGGACAAGCATCTCGCCGGCCTGATGGAGGAAGAGACCAAGGGCCTGATAATCGTGGCCAACAAATGGGATCTGGTGAAAGACAAGACCGAACGCACATCGCGGGAATACGAAGCCAACATCCGGTCATCATTCCCTTTCCTGGCTTGGGCTCCCATGATATTCGTGTCGGCCAAGGACAAACTGCGGTGCGACAAGATCCTGGACATGGCGTTCACCATCCGCGAAGAACGGCGCAGACAGATCGCCTACAATGCTTTACAGAGATTGCTCAAGACGGTCGTGGCGCGCAAGAAACCTTTGGCCGACCTCGGAAACTTCTCGCCATATATCCACGACGTGACCCAAGTCGGGATCAACCCGCCGACGTTCGTCATCACCATCCGCGGCGGAAAACAGACGGTACACATCTCGTGGGTCAGGTATTTCGAGAACCGCTTGCGCGAGAAATTCGGTTTCGTAGGAACGCCGGTCATCGTCAAAGTCGAACATGCGCCCATGCCGCAGATCAAACAACAGGAAGCAGAGCTCGGCGGCAAGAAGCGTATCCAGAGACGGAAGAGACCCATTGGACGGAAGGGAATGTATTGATATGAAACTCATCATCGGCCTGGGCAATCCGGGCAAACAATACGCGAGGACGCGGCACAATGCCGGTTGGATGGCGTTGGATTTGCTGGCCGAGAAACTCGGCGCATTCTTCGCTTCGGAGCAGGAATTCAAGGCGCAGATCGCCAAACATTTCGTCGCCGACGAACGCGTCATCCTGGCCAAGCCGCAGACCTTCATGAACCTTTCGGGCCAAGCCGTGTCCGCGCTCATGAATTTCTACAAGGCGGACATCAATGACCTCTTAGTTGTCCACGACGATTTGGACTATGCGCCGGGCCAGATGGCTTTCATGCCGCAAGGCGGAGCAGCCGGGCATAACGGCATTTCTTCGATATTCGAGCTCCTCGGCCGGCAAGACTTTGCCCGCTTGAGGATCGGAATCGGAAGGCCGGAGAACAAAGAGATCAAAACTGAAGATTGGGTCTTGGGCGGACTGAACCAGGAGACGGAAAAGCGTATCCTGGAAGCGCCGGAAGCCATCGAAGACTGGATTACGCTCGGACTGCAGAAGGCCATGACCAAGTGGAACGCGAAATAGGGTCACGAATAAAAACAAAAATTGTCATTCCCCGGTTCAACCGGGGAATCTTACCTTGCGCAATTTTGTAAGATATGGCAGCGGTATATAAAGACCCCCTGGATTCTGCCGTCGTCAGGTCATTACAGCCGGGATACTTTCGAAATTTCTCCCGTGACAACCTAGCGACAGCAGAATGCAGAGGGCCGAGCGATGGCCATGTTTTACCAAGCCCCGGCAATATCTGTCAACACCCCGAAGCCATGGGACGAAAGCCGCCTCGGCTGGCTGGCTTTGGCTTGGTTCGACGGGTTCGGTACGCGGACTTTGCATCGTTTAGCCAAGAGATACGGAGGGCGCGGAGACAAGGCCCTGGCTTGCACGCTCGAGGATCTGCTTGCCGCGAACGTGACGGAGAAGGTGGCGGCGCGCTTCTTCGGTTTCCGTCGGGAGACTGACACGGAACGGTTGGCGCGGAAGATGGAGGAGGAAGGCGTGAGCTTGATGCTGGATTCGGATGAGGACTATCCACCGAGATTGAAACAAATCTCGGATCCGCCTTTCGCGTTGTTCGTCCGTGGACCGAAGATATTCAGCGAGTTGGAGATTGCCATCGTGGGTACGCGGAACTGCACGCCATACGGCAGGAACGTGACGATCGAGCTGGCGCATGACCTGGCGCGGAGCGGCTTAGGCATCGTATCCGGTTTGGCGCTCGGCGTGGATGCGTATGCGCATGGGGCGGCGCTCGAAGACGGGGGCAGATGCATCGCCGTGCTCGGAGGAGGATGCGACGACGGTTCGATTTATCCGCGCCATAACCTGAAGCTGGCGCAGGAGATTTTGGGAGGCGGTGGCACGATCATCTCGGAGTTCCCGCCCGGGACTTTTTCGCTCAAACACCATTTCCCTTTGCGCAACCGAATCATCGCCGGATTATGCCGCGCGGTAGTGGTGGTTGAAGCGGCCGAAGAGTCGGGTTCGCTCATCACGGCGCATCTGGCGCTGGAGCAGAACCGCGACGTCTTTGCCGTACCCGGGCCCATAACCAGCGAGCAATCACGCGGGACGAACAAGCTTCTGAAACTCGGCGCCATCCCCTGCACCGGGGCGGCGGATATCCTGACGCATCTTGAACTGACAGCCGACAGTCCCAAACCACGGCAAACCGTACCTCTGACGCCCGAAGAGGAAGCTGTTTGCGACGCGCTCGACCAGCCAAGACATGCCGATGAATTGGGCAGAATCCTGGATCTGGATGCGGCTACGATAGCTACCAGATTGATGGGTCTGGAGCTCAAAGGCAGGGTGAAATCAGAGGGCGGACAAATGTATACAAAGTCGCGCCATTGATTGACAGATCGGTTGACTTCTGGTATTAATCAAATTCCTCTGCTATCTTGCGACGTATTCAGTCAGCGGATGACAGACGCTCGCAGACAGAAAGCATATATGAAACTCGTCATCGTCGAATCACCAACCAAAGCGAAAACCATCTCGCGATTTTTGGGCAAGGACTACACGGTCCTGGCCAGCTACGGCCATATCCGCGATTTGCCCAAATCCAAGATAGGCGTGGACGTGGAACACGGCTTCGAGCCTTCCTATATAGTGCCCGTGGACCACAAGGCCAAAGTCAAGGAAATCCAGACCGCGGCCAAGAAGGCCAAGGAGATTTTGCTGGCGACTGACGAAGACCGCGAAGGAGAAGCAATCGCCTGGCATTTGGCACAGGTTTTGGACCAGGACACGGATAAGGTCGGGCGCATCACTTTCCATGAAATCACGGAGACGGCCATCAACGAAGCCATCGCCCATCCGCGCAAACTGGACATGCAGCTCGTGAACGCTCAGCAGGCGCGCCGGATCTTGGACCGTTTGGTCGGCTACGAACTCTCGCCTTTCCTGTGGAGGAAGATACGGCGCGGACTTTCGGCCGGACGCGTGCAGTCCGTGGCGTTAAGGTTGGTCGTGGAACGGGAACGCGAGATCAAGGCTTTCAACGCCGAGGAGTACTGGTCGGTCGAAGGCACTTTCAAGTCGCCGGATGATCCGCAGGAATTCGAAGGCAAACTCCATGCTTTGGACGGGAAGAACCTGGACAAGATGGCGCTCAAGAACGGAGACGAAGCCGGCAAACTGGTCGCGGAGACCAAAGGCAAACCGTTCACGGTCACGGCAGTCGAATCCAAGGAGCGCAAGACGTCGCCTCCCCCGCCGTTCACGACCTCCACCCTTCAGCAGGAAGCCAACAAACGCCTGGGTTTTTCATCCAAACAGACCATGATGCTGGCCCAGCGGCTGTACGAAGGCGTGGAGCTCGGGAAATCCGGCCCGGTCGGCCTCATCACCTACATGCGTACCGACTCGGTGAATTTGGCAGATAAGTTCATCGCCGACGCCAACGAATTCATCGGCAGCGAATTCGGAAAAGATTATAAGCTGGACGAGCCGCGGAAATATAAGACCAAATCCAAAGGTGCGCAGGAGGCCCATGAAGCAATCCGGCCGTCGGATCCGTCGCGCAGACCGGAAGATGTGGAAGCGCATTTGGAACCGAACGAAGCCAAGCTCTACAAACTGATCTGGCAGAGGGCTTTGGCGACGCAGATGAAGGAAGCCAGGATCCTCGGGACTTCGGCAGATCTGACGAGCGGCCGCGCGACTTTCCGCTCAACCGGACAGTCGGTCCTCTTCGACGGATACCTCAAGCTTTTCCCGGACCAGGACAAGGACAAGTTCATGCCGAAACTCACGAAGGGCGACACCGTGGAGGCTTTGGACATCGAAGCCAAACAACATTTCACCGAACCGCCGCCGCGCTTCAGCGACGCGACTTTGGTCAAAGCGCTGGAAGAGAACGGCATCGGCCGGCCTTCGACGTATGCGCCGACCATCTCGACTATCGTGGAACGCGGATACGTGGAACGCGACGACAAGAAACGCCTGGCGCCGACCCAGACCGGGTTCGACGTGACCGACATGCTGCAGAAGCAATTCCCGGACATCGTGGATTACGAATTCACTTCGCGCATGGAGAACTCGCTCGACAAGATAGCCGAGGGCGAGATGGAATGGCGTCCGCTTTTGGAGGCTTTCTACGGGCCGTTCCATACGGTGCTTAAGGCGAAAGAAGCGGAGCTGGACAAGGAAGACCAGTCGGCGGCCGAAGGCGTGGTGTGCGAAAAGTGCGGCAGTCCGATGACGGTCAAGCGCGGACGTTTCGGCAAATTCCTGGCCTGCACCAACTACCCGGAATGCAAAGGCACCAAGCCTTTGCCGGGCGAAGCCAAACGCGCGGAACCCGAACCCACGGACGAGATTTGCGAGAAGTGCGGCGCGCCCATGGTCAAGAAAATCGGGCGTTTCGGCCCGTTCCTCTCGTGTTCGCGCTATCCGGACTGCAAGAACATCAAGAACATCGACAAATTCGTGAAGGATGAGAACGGCAACCAGATCAAATGCCCCAAATGCAACGAAGGCTTCATCGTGGAGCGCATGTCCAAGAAGAAAAAAATATTCTTCTCATGCAACCGCTATCCGGCCTGCGACCAGGCTTTCTGGGACCGTCCGACCGGGGAGAAGTGCCCGCAGTGCGGCTACGCCACGCTCACAGCCAAAGGCACGAAGCTGGTCTGCCCAAACGAAGGCTGCGGATATAAACAGGAAAGCTGACCACACGGTCAGCTTTTCTTGCTGGAGCTAGCGGCTCCGCCCTTGGTGCCGCCCGGCACCTTGTCGACTGCCCATTCCAAGGCGGAAAATATTTTGCCGATGGCGCCAAACGCCATTTCGCCGATGTCGTCCTGACTGCCGAGCGTGGCAAAGCCTTCACCCAGACGGTTGATGCCTTTCTCGAGCATCTCTTCGGGACTCGGAAGTTCGGTCGTGGTAGGACGCGCCCAAATCGGATCTTCTGCCGCGGGCTTGTCGATATCCTGTTTAAGGCCTTCAAGCGCTTTGATTCCGCGTGCGATTTCAGACCCCAAAGATTCGATTTCCTTTTTCTGCGTCTCGATTGCGGCCAGGCGGCCGGACTGTTCACGCTCCTGGAACTCCAACTGCTGTTCAAGCTGGGCTTTGCGTTTTTGCAGGTTCTCGTCGTTCGGGTTCGCCTCCAGCATGGATGCGACTTCTGAAATCTCCTGCTGCGTCTCGAGGATGGCGGTACCGTCCAGTTCCAGAGCTTTCTGGGCCTTGAACAGGCCGTCCTGTTTGGCCCACTGCTCCTTGCGCATGGCCGAAATCCGGTTCGCCAACTGCAGGCACGCAATCTGTTCCTGGATTTTTTTCTTGCGTTCTTCACCCTCGGGCTTGAGGGCCAACAATTCCTTGATCTTGGCGTCACGCTGGCCCATGACAGCATCCAGATTCTTGAGCGCCATGCCGTATTCGGCGCCGTTGTAATCCTCGAAGAAAGACTTGAAATCCGCTTCGCCGATTTCCGGCGCGGTCGAGAGGACATCCACCAAACCCTTTATGTCTTCAAGTTTAGGCATCTTCGGAGCTTCCTGTTGGCGTCTTTCGATCTCTTCTTTTTTCTTCTGCTCCTCCTGTCCGGCCTTATATGCGGCATCAGCCTCTTTAGCCATCCGCGCAAACCTCTCTTCATCGGTTTCAGGGGCCGCTTCGGAAGCCAAATCCGGATTCTCGTTGAAGAACTCATTCAAACCCTTGAGCCGGTCAGGAGCGTCCGGGCTCGCCTCGGCATTCAGGAGCATACCGAAGTGATGCATCATCTCCTGCACCCCCTGCATATCCGCTCCCCTGGTCTGGAGGTCGTCGACGCGGTTCCGGAGCTGTTTGAATTTTTCGACCATCTCGTCAGTCATGTAACCCTCGCCATCACGCAATTCGCGGGCCAAGGCGCCAAGTTCGTTGCGGGAGGATCTGACCGCTTCAGCCTGCTCCTCAGCCGTGAATCCGGCTTCTATGACGCGCTGCGGCTGGATGACTTCGGAAGACGGCACGGGAGCTTGGGCGGCCTGCTCCTGTTTCGCTTTTTCTGCCGCAAGCTTCTTGATCTCTTCCTGGACATTGCGGCCTTCGAGAGCCAAAGCCTGCCTGCGTTGCAAGAGCGCCTGTTTGTCGGGCGGATTTTCTTTTATCTTCAGCCGCAAGCCATCCATCTCTTGGAGGATCTCTTTCATCCGAGCTTGCGCTTTTTCTTCAGCAGCATTCGGCATGGCTTCAGCGTGGATTCCGGAGAGTTGCGCTTCAGCTTCGGCCTCAAGTGCTTTTTGTTCAGCCGCCTGGGCAGCCTCGGCTTCAGGCGTAATCAGGTTGGGCACATGCGGCAAAGCCGGCGCCGCAGGCTCGACGACGGGTTGAGCTACTTCGGCGGTCGGCTGTGGAGGAGAGACTACCAAATCCGGAACCTGGGGCAGTTTTTCCGAAGGAGGGGCAGGAGGGGCCGCGGGAACCGCTTCGGCCACGACCGCAGATTCTGGTGGTTTTTCTGGCGGTGAGGCAGGAGCGGCCGGCGCTACCTCGCCTGCAGCCTGCCGGATGGTTTTTATCTCTGTAGTCGCCCGTTCGTGGGCATCGCTCGTCTCCCGGTCGACCAGCGCATCCTGGTCATGTGACAGCGTCCCCAATTCCGGATCGTTCGCCACGCTCTCGGCAAACGTCCTGACTTCCACTACCGCGCCCTTCTTTTCTTCGAGAAGCTTTTCATCAACCACATTCCAATTGCCGGCCTCGATGGCCACATCAAGTTCACCAGGCGGTTTTTCGGCAGGCGGTTTTTTGGGCTGTTCGGCTTCGGGACGTGGTTGGAGCTCTTGGTCTTGGGATGCCATATGTTTGACCATAAGATAGCAATAAAATCGGATTAATTCCAACGCAGGTTGACCATTTTATCAATTATTTCTGTCGTTCCACGGTTCAACCGGGGAATCTCAGGCGGCAACGCTTTAGGCAGGATCCCCCGGTCATCCCCGCCTCCGCGAGGACAGGCGCCGTGGGACGACAAAATTCACTCATGATGCTAGGATTATATCTATGGCTGAATCTGTGGAACAACTGGCCAAACAGCTCGAAGAAACGGTCAGGCAATACGATCCGGAGGCGGATTTCGGCAAGATCCGCGAGGCTTTAGCGTTCGCCGAAAAAGCGCACAGCGGACAGTCCCGCGCCAGCGGCGAACCGTATATCGTGCACCCCATCCATACGGCGTTGAATTTGGCGGACATGAAACTCACGCCCAACATGATCATGGCCGGCCTGCTCCACGACGTTCCGGAAGATACGAAAGTGACGCTCGATGAGATTCGCGCCAAGTTTGGCGACGACGTGGCCAAGCTCGTGGAAGGCATCACCAAAGTCGGGACCATCAAATACCGCGGAGTCGAGAGATACATCGAGAACCTGCGCAAGATGTTCTTGACCATGGCCGAAGACGTGCGCGTGGTCATCATCAAATTCGCGGACCGCCTGCACAACCTCGAGACGCTGTCGGCCAAACCCGTGAAGAAGCAGTACCGCATCGCGCTCGAGAGCCTGGAAATCTATTCCCCCATCGCCAATCGATTGGGCATGGGCGAAATAAAAGGACGGCTGGAGGACGCGGCTTTCCCTTACGTGCTGCCCAAGGAATTCGAATGGACCAAGAATATACAACAGACGGCGTTGTTGAAGCAGAAAGATTATCTGGACAAGGTGATGAAGCTCACGCGCCAATCGCTGGATCAGGCCGGTCTCAAATATCTGGACGTGCATGGTCGGGTCAAGCACCTGTATTCGCTTTATCGGAAGCTTCTCAAGCACGACCGCAGCATGGCCGGGATCCATGACGTCATGGCCATCCGGGTGATCACCGAGAACATCGCAGATTGCTATGCGGCGCTCGGAATCATCCACGGCAAATGGACGCCGCTCAAGGGACGTATCAAGGACTACATCGCCCAGCCCAAACCGAACGGCTACCGCTCGCTACATACCACGGTTTTCTGCGAGGACGGAGAGGTCGTGGAGTTCCAGATCCGGACCGAAGAGATGCATCTGGCCGCCGAGTTCGGCATCGCGGCGCACTGGTCGTACGACGAACAGAAAGCGGAGAATCGGAACGGACAAACCACGCCCAAAATAGACTGGATGAGCCAACTCGCGGAGATCCAGAGGGAAATCGCGGACAAACAGCAATATTTCAAATCGCTTGAAGAGGTCAAGATAGACATATTCAAAGACCGCATCTTCGTTTTCACGCCGCAGGGCGACGTCATCGACCTGCCCGAGGATTCGACGCCCGTGGATTTCGCATACCTCATCCACACCGACATCGGCAACAAGTGCATGGGCGCGCGGGTGAACGACGAACATGCGTCACTGGATCGGACGCTCAAATCCGGCGACGTGGTCGAAATCATAATCGACAAAAGCCGCAAAGGCCCGAACCCGGACTGGCTAAAATTCGTGAAGACGCGTCACGCGCGCTCCAAGATACGCCAATACGCCCGCTCCAGCATCTCGAACTGGATCAGGGATGTGATACCGAAAAAGCTGCTGAAGAAATAATCATCAATCCTCTTCCCCCGCTATCCGTTTGATGATGGATTTTAGGTCTTCGTCGTTCAGGAACGTGATACGGACTTCGCCTTCGCCGCGCGGGTCGCGTTTGACCACGACTTTGGTGCCCAGGACGTTGCGGAGGCGCTGTTCGACGCTCAACAGGTTCGGGTCGAGCAAAGACGGCTGGCGATTACGGCGGTGCGGTACGCGGGCTTCGGTCTGGCGGACCGTGAAATTGCCCTCGAGCATGTTACGAAAAAGCTCGAGGCGTTCTTCGTCGGTCGAAAGTGAGAGCAGGGTGCGGCCGTTGGAGGGAGAAATCTTGCCCTGCATCAATGCTTCTTTGATTTGTTCGGGCAGTTGGAGCAGACGGATGGTGTTGGCGACTTGGGAGCGGCTCTTGCCGGCGCGTTTGGCCAATTCTTCCTGGGTCAGGTTGAATTCGTTCTGGAGACGGATATAGGCTTCAGCTTCTTCGACCACGTTCAGATCCTGGCGCTGGATATTCTCGATGAGCGCCAATTCGAGTTTCTGCTGTTCGGTGGCGGTGCGCACGATTGCCGGAATGGTCTCGAGGCCCGCGATCTTTGAGGCACGCAAACGGCGTTCACCGGCGATGAGCTCGTAGCGTCCGCCTTCTTTGGGCGTGACCACGATAGGCTGGAGCACGCCGTGCGTCTGGATGGACAGGATCAGGTCTTCGAGCTGGGTATGGTCGAAGTGGGAGCGCGGCTGGTGCGGATTCGGGTCGATGGATTCGACGGGCAAGAAATGGATCTCGTTAGTGTTTGGCCGCACGCCCTCGCCGCTAAGATGGGCCACGGTCCGCAGTTCTTCATCAGAAGAAGCAGCCGGCTGTATCGGTGAGGCTTGCGGTTTGGGCGGGATCAGGGCCCCCAGTCCCCTGCCTAATCCTGATTGTCGTGGTCCGATGATCATAAGACGTAGCGTTGGGATTCACCTTCGATGATTTCGCGCGCCAACCTTTCGTAGGCCTTGGCGCCTTTGTTCGACGTGTCGAAGTGGACGATTGAACGGCCGAACGACGGCGCTTCGGCCAGGCGAACGCTGCGCGGGATGACCGAGCGGAAGATGTTATTGGGGAAATATTTATAGAGCTCCTGCATGACGTCGTCCGAGAGTTTGGTCCGGCTGTCGTACATGGTGAGGACGGCTCCCAGGACGTCGACTTCGGGACGAAGGTTTTCTTTGACCAGGTTCACGGTCTCGAGCAATTGGCCCAGACCTTCGAGGGCGTAGTATTCGGCTTGGACCGGGATCAGGATCTCGTCCGCGGCCACGATGCCGTTCAGGGTAATGAGGCCGAGCGTGGGCGGACAGTCGATGAAGATGTAGTCGTAGTCGTTGCGGATTTCGAGAAGGGAATCGTAGAGTTTGAATTCGCGCCGCTCCATATCCACGAGTTCGATATTGAGGCCGGCGAGAGCGGTCGTGGCCGGGGCGATGCGCAAAGTCTCGTGCGCCGTGGGCTGGACGATCTGGCGCATGTTCACGATGCCGAGCACCGCTTCGTAGACACCGCGCTCGAGGCCGCGATGGTCAACACCGAGCCCCGAAGTCGCATTCGCCTGCGGATCGAGATCCACGATAAGCACGAACTTCCCAGCTTCGGCCAGGTAGGCGCCTAAATTGATGGCTGTAGTGGTTTTACCCACTCCGCCCTTCTGGTTCACGACAGAAATGATGCGCCCCATAAATCAATGAATGCGGCTGTAGTTTATCCTCTGACCACGACTCCGACAAGGGCTGGAAAATATGCCGATATTGACCATTAATGCCGCTTGCGGTAAATTGCACGCCGTATCAGATTTGGCGTTCAGAATCAGGTTCCGGAAAGCTGGGGGGCGAGTGGCGGAATTGGTAGACGCACGGGACTCAAAATCCCGCGGTCGCAAGGCCATGAGGGTTCGATTCCCTCCCCGCCCACCACTTTTCCGGAATTTTTTATTTGCCGAAAACCGTGGGTGCATTCCTTGACATCCACCCGATTTTTAAGTAAACCCTAGGGAGTTCATTCCAACAATTTTCACACGGAGGTTGTCTAATGAGGCTGTTGTTGACGGTTATCGCAGCCACGCTCTTGTGCAGCTGCGCCGCCCAATCCTCTACGGCAACCGTAGAGAGACCCACGGAAGAACAGATCCGTCAGGCTCGGATGCAGACGGCCTTGCGCAGGCTTGGTGAGGAGCGTGAAGGCGTTCGCCTGGTAGGGACCGCGACCTACGTCGTGGTCTGCGAGAACTGCTTCTCGGACACGGTCTGCGATGAAGAAAGCAGGCTACGCGCCGTGGCGATGCGTGACCAGGCCTGCCCCTCGGGCAAAGGCCATTTAATGGCCGATGTCATGACGACGGTCAGGAGCGCACGGGCTTGCACAGCCAAGTGCTACCGGTTCGAGATGCCGGCGAACAGCTACGCATGCGATTGAGACAGAACGGGGGGGAATCGATGAACGATAACACCAGGACCGTAACCTACACCCTCGACCTCATGGAGAGCGAACGACGCGAAATCATCATTCCCCAAGCGCCAGGATTCGAATGGTCGCTGGATCTGGACCAAGACTCCCGGCTGCGGTTCGACCAGGCGTTCAGCCAATTGGATAGCGCCGTGGGAGAAGTGATCGACGCCTACGAATCCCCGCTCTCCGAAATGAACACGGACATCCGGCACTTGTCGCTTAGAGTCAACCTGACCCGCAACGGGGTGACCGAATGGGAGATCCACTTCAACCACGACGGGACGGTCGTGTGCAGGGATGATATCCACCTCTCGGTATCCGGCACTCCACCGGTCTGGACCACAGATACCTGGGAACAAGGCTTCGAGAAGTTCCTCATCTTCCTCCAGGATGGGGCGAGGACCGAAATGCAAGCCATCGCCCAACGGCTCGAGAACCTGAAAGCTTTGAGCTTCCGAGCCGAACCCTCCTCGATCCCGCCCAAGACTTGACTCACGCCCCATGCCAGACAACGCATGGGGCGTTTATTTATATGATGAAACCGCCCTGGTGGACACCGGGGCGGTTTTTGAGATTGAGTCACTGACACTTGAAGCCTGCGGTCGGCAACTGATAACGAAAGCAGGATGCGACGCCATTCCTTGCCCGTTGGACTTCGTAGAAACCTATCATGGTCGCCCTGCCTGATGGACAAGTGGCCATAAGTGCCTCCATAGCTTTTATGGGTGCGAAGTCATCGCAAATGCTTTCGGCCAGGCAGCCCCAGCAAGCGACGATTTCGGTCGCCTCCCCCAACTGGCTGACACCCTCCTGGTCCCGACCGAGCTGGTGCAGGGCGGATTGCTTTTCGGTCATCTGATCCGGCAGCTCGCTTCGAGTCTCCGGCGATTGCGTTGCGGGAGAGGACGAAGGCCGGCCAGCACATCCGACCAACGCGATGAGCAAGAGAACCGACAGCTTCGACATCTTCGACCTCCTGATTGCAGAAATGAGCGATGGAGAAAATTACACCAAACAGGATAAATAGTCAAGGGAGCGTCCCTGCGGGATAAACAAAAACTCCCCCATTTCTGGAAGAGTTCCTGTATGGTACCGGGGGCCGGAATTGAACCGGCGACCTCGGGCTTATGAGTCCCGCGCTCTAACCAACTGAGCTACCCCGGCACGTCGCTCTCGAGCGACGTGCCGGGGCACGACAACTCGAGTATTTTGTGGCGAAAATATACTACTAAGACCTAAAAAAAGCAAGCCCCGTCGCATGGTGCGGCGGGGCAATGATCAGAAGGAAAAACCCAGGGCACGGAGTTCTCCAAAGGCGATTTCGTTCGCGTCTTTCAACCCGAGTCGATCGTACAAAAAGTGGATGCTTTGGACGCCGAGTTCGCGGGCGGCAAGGACGTTCTCCTGGAGGTCGTCGAGGTAGACTATGCGGTCGGGGTCGCTGGCGGCCAGCATGATCCCCTTGGAGAACATGGCCACGTCAGGCTTTCGGCGCCCGATGTCATAGCTCGCGACGATGTCATCAGGCTCGAAACGGCAGAGTTTCATGGAATGCTTCAAGCGACACGGGTCGGCATCGGTCATCAGGATGATCCGTTTGACCTGCCGCGTACGGCGCAGATGCTCGTAGACCTGGATGAGGTTCGGATTGGGTTCGAAGATGTCGTTGAAAGCAGGCCAGAAATCATGGTCGGGCAGGGCTGTGCCCAGAAGCATCTCTACGCCTCGACGATACTCGTCCATCTTGACCTCACCGGTCAGGATGCCCCAGTGGAGTCTCTCTCCGGAGGGCAAGCCCCACAGCCGCTGTTTGATCAGATCCTGCGGCATGCCGGTGAGACGGCACAAGTTCACGGAATACCGTTCCAGAAAAAAAGGGGCCATGACGTTACCCACGTCGGACCAGATGACCCAGTCACGTGCGTTCATCGGACAACTCCTTGATGAAAAAGGGCCAGATTACCCTGACAGCTTAGGGTCGAAGTGTCAAGGATTGGAGGTCCTTCGACTCCGGCCGTCAGACGGCCTCCGCTCAGGACAAATCAAAAAACACCCGTTTGGGTGTTTTTTGATTTGGTTGCGGGAGCCGGACTCGAACCGGCGACCTCCAGGTTATGGGCCTGGCGAGCTGCCAACTGCTCTATCCCGCGATAAATTGTGGATTACTGGCTGGCGCAACTATAGCCTATGCCTTGACTTGCGTCAAGACGCCATAAGCGACTCGCGCGGCGTTCTCCCAAGTGAAATCCAAGCTCCGCGACTTGCCTGCGTCGGCGAGCTGGCGACGCTTCTCGTGGTCGTCAATCAAATCCACCAAAGCATCCCGCCAGGCATCGGTGTCTTCCGATTGGAGCAGGACGCCGGCTTGTCCGATGACTTCGGGTAGAGCACCGCTGGTCGAAGCCAAGACTGCCGTCCCTGCTTGCATGGCTTCGAGCGCCACAAGACCGAAACCTTCGTAGAGCGATGGTAAAGCCACGGCATCAGCCGCCAACAACAGATCGCGACGATGCTCATCGGTCGGCGTTTCGATGCGATGGAGATGCGAGTTTATCCCGGATTGGCCGGCTTTTGCGGTATCCAAAGACTTCATGATTGGTCCCAGCTTCCAACCGTCGCGTCCGGCGATGACCAAATCGGTACGGCGGCGAAACGACAGACGGGCCTGTGACCAAGCCTTGAGCAAAGTGGGGATATTCTTGCGCGGTTCGAGCGTCCCCAGGCAGAGGATGAACGGATTATCGATCCCGCGGGCCTTCATCCTGGCTCTGGCTCGTTGTTTCGCTTCGGCCAATCCTTTATCACGGAGATTAGCCAGGACATGATCCCCGCCTTCCCAGGTCACGTTGATACGCGAGACATCGAGGGAGAAATGGGAAACCAGTTGTGACTTGGTGAATTCCGAGACGGCCAAGACGCGCGGCGCTTTTGTGATGCCTTTGCGAAAAAGGTTAGTCGTGAGCGTGCGCTGGAAAATTGATTGCGGAAACCATTCTGGATGGTCGAAGATGGCGATGTCGTGGACCCAAGGCACGACAGGCATACGCATACCCAGGGCGACCGCGCCGGACGGGACAAGCAGGATTTGGCATGGATGTTCAGACAGAGCTTTGCGCAAAGCCCCGCCGGTAGCCGAAGCGATCTTCACGATGCGGCAATTTTTGCCGTAGCATTCCTGGAAAAGCGATCGGCCGTCGCCTGACGCGGAATTTTTCGGCAGATACAGGGTCCAAGCATCGTCATGCCCGGCGGAATTGAGCAGCGCCCTGACGAGCTCGCGCGAAGCATGCGGAATACCGGCGCCATTGTCGCCTTCTGCCGGGATGCAGCGCAAGTCAATTCCGATTTGCATAATGGTTCATGTAGCACGTAACACGAAACACGTAACAGTATGCGCAGAGCTGAATCGTGCTACATGTAACGTGTTACATGATTCCGCTCACCTCCACTCGTAGGTATCGAAAGCCCAGTAGGTCAGGGATTTTATGTCCTGGAAACGACCGAAGTGGTTGTCGTTGCCTAACTCCACGGCCACGATTTCATGCCCATCCAGGTTGCGCGTCACTTGGGCCATGTTGTAGCCGGCTTCGGGGAGAGAACCGGTCTTGGCAGTCACGACCGAATATGGCTTGCGGTTGATGAATGAGCCCAACAACAGGTTCGTGGATTTGACCGTATAGGCCTGTCCGGTGCGCAGACCGCGGACCGTGACTTCGGACAGATGCGAGACATCGCGGATCTCGGGATAGCTCGAAGCTTTGGTGATGATGGCTGCGATATCAGCCGCACTGGCGCGGTTGTCGGGATCCAAACCAGAGGGATCTTCGTAGTGCGGCGATTTCAGACCCATTTCCACGGCTTTGGCGTTCATGGCTGCGATGAATTTATCGGTGCCCATGCTGGCCCGGGCGATAGCACTGGCCGAAGCGTTGATCGAACCGACGAGCATGGTCTTCAGCAGATCGCCATAGGTCAGCTCTTCCCCTACTTTGAAGACGCCCTTGCTTTCGCGGTCGAAGTCCTGATCTTTCATGACCACTGTCTGTTTGAGGTCCACACCGCTGTCCAACAGCACCATGGCGGTCATGAGTTTGGTAAGACTGGCGATCGGCATGACGCGGTGGGCGTCTTTGGCGAACAGGACATTGCCCGTGGCCACATCGGCCACGAAAGCCGAAGGAGCCAAGGTCTTGATGCCCAGGCTGTCGGTGCGGCGCTTGACCGGGGGCTGGGGTTTCACGACATCGTTGGCTTGAGGCAAGGTATTCAGGGTGATGCCGGACGGGATTTGGCCGGGGGAAGCGAGAGTCAGGGCGATGAGGGATCCGAGTAAACTTCCGAGCATAATTATGGTATTTATTTCGGTTTTTTATTTTTGGGTTTCGTCTGCAACACCTTCGGCCGGCTGTCGAACCTGTTCGGCGGACGCAGTTGCTTCGCTTTTGACTGGTGTGGCTTCGAGTTGGGCGAGCATGTCGGTGATGACGGCATGGCCGCGCAAATCCGCATATTCCGGAAGTTCGTCCACGCCTTTCACCCCGAGGTGATTCAGGAACTCGAAGGTCACAGCGTAGACCGGTTGGCCAAGACGGTCGTCTTCAGCTTGTTCGATGAGGCCGCGGAGCATCAGGTTGCGCAAGATGATGGAGGAATGGACGCCGCGGATCTGTTCGAGCTCGGCGCGCGTCATGGGTCCGCGATATGCCAGGATAGTCAGGGCTTCGAGTGCGGCGCGTGAGAGCTCGCCTTGCGCCTCTTCGTTCACGACCTGGGCCACGGCTTCGGCCGCATCCGGTCGCGTCACCAATTCGTACTCATGGCCGTTCTTCTGCAACATGATGGCGCTGCCCGAGGCATCCAGACGTTCGGCCAAAACCTTGAGGGCGGATTCGACATCAGGCGCCGGAGACTGGGTGACTTCAGCCAACCGTTTGATGGGAAACGGTTTAGCGGCGGCGAAGAGCATGGCTTCGATGGTTTGGTCCAAGGTCATATAAATGATTCGGCGAACGGATCGTTGGCCGGAGGTTCAGGGTGGTTTTCGATATCGATATCATCGAACGGATCGGTCTGGCTGACGCGGACGAAACGCTGTTTGACGAGTTCGAGCAAAGCCAGGAAACAGGCGACGGCTTCGGTCCGCGTGGCGCCGCGTCCCACGAAACTCGAGAAAGTCATACGGGTCTTTTCGCGGACGTGACTGAACAGCTGTTTAATCTTCTCTTGGACCGAGACGACGCGTTCCAGAGCGGCTTTCGGGAGTTTGAGGAGCGGGGTCAGGCGCGAGATGATCCGGCCCATGGTTTCGCGCATCAAGTCCTGGGTGACTTCGGGCGGCGGCGAGAATTTGACTTCCTGCTGGCGGAAAGCGCGCTTGACCCTGGCGTATGACCGGAGCTTGGAGCGCCAAAGGGAATCGACTTTGCGCGAAACTTTGACGAACTCACGGTACATGCGGAGCTGGGTCTCGAGGTCGGGACCTTCATCCAATTCAGCCTCGGAAAGGTCGGGCATCAAAAGCTTGGACTTGAGGTAAACGAGCTTGGCGGCCACGACCAGGAAGTCCGCCATTTCCTCGAGCGGGATCTCGGGCGAGGACCGCATGTAAGACACGAACTGGTCAGCCACGGCAGCCAGGGAAACATGGGAAATATCAAGCTTCTCCTGCTCAACAAGCTGAAGCAGGAGGTCTAATGGACCTTCGAAATGCTCAATCTTGAACGTTACGCCCACATCCGAATATTAGCGCAAGAGAGGCAAAAAAGCCAGGTCAGTCAATGATCACGGATTGACCGAAAACAGCCCAGGAAGGGCTGTTTTTTGGTTTTTTATGCATCAGACTATGGAGTCACGAGCTTTGCAATGTGGACCTTGATGAACATCTGGTTAGCTTCATCATAGACCGCGTACCAGGAACCAACGGTCAGGGGGACCCCGAAGCGGTTATACAAGCCACTGCTTACGAGCGGTGCGGACACGTCCCCGTTGGCTATGGGCGCCAAACCTCCCTGGCCGACGTTATTGGCGAAAATCTGGTACTGGCCATTGTACAGACCGGAGTAGAAAGCGCCACCGGAATATCCGGAGTAATTTTTGGTCAAGAAGTTGTAACCGCATTTGCTGGAGTTGCAACCTGCCGTGGACGGGCTGACCACAATCTGCCCTTGTTGTGAAGTACCGACGACCTGATAGTCGAGATAGGCATAGGGCTGGCCCAAGGTCGGAGAACGGTACATCCCTTGGGCCGTGGCTTTGGTCCCGTCCCAATCCGTGGCCGTGACCAAATACTGGTAATCCACGTTCGAGGCCAGGTTGTTCATGAGCATCACATAATTGTCGCTGAAAGGTGTGGCATAACTTCTAATCAAGTTAGTATAACCGTTGAGGATCTTCTGGCCGGTCGGCGAGGTGAACGAGAACTCTACCTTTTGCGGCTGATGGTTGAAGGTCAAACCGACCTTGGCGCCGAGATTGTCATTGACCGTAGCATCCTGGAATTGGACGCTAGTGACCTGGAGAGCCGAGGCGGTAGGCGCGGTCTTGAAGCTGAAATAGACGTAATTAGACCATGGTCCGGCTACGTAGTTCGAGTCGATGGCTTTCACGCGGACGCGGAAGGTGTTGTCACCGGCCAAAGCAGGCAGCGCATAATTCATCCGGTAATTGGACGCAGTGTATGTGGTTGCGCCGCTGTAAGGATTCGCGACCGAAACACATACATCGCAAGCGACTTCGACATCGTGGTACGGCTGGCTGTCATTAGCCCATGTGACCGTGAGGGTGCGCGGATAATTAGTGAATACTTGGTTGGCCGTGGGCGAAGTGATGGTCGGGGCTGTCGGGCTAGACGGCGATACATAATTCACGATGGTGAAAGTCTTGGTGTCTGATCGCGTAACCTCACCATTCCCATTCGTAATCTTGGCGTAGACGCTGACGACCGTACCGACCGGAAAATCAACGGCATAGACCCCTACCTGACAGGTCTTGGTTCCGCTCTGGGCGGTTCCGAAATCGCAAGTATTGTAGAGGCCGTCATTCTTGAACATTTCGATTCGTCGGATCCCTGAAGAATCGCTCGCATTGACATGGAACTGATCCGAGGTATAGCTGCCGTCCGCCATGCGGTAGAGGTTGGTTGCGCCAAACTCGGTCCAGACAGAAGATGTCGCTGACGATGCTGGCTGAGCGATGGAGATTGTCGGGAACCATTCTTCGGCGACCTTGTTGTTCGAAGCATCGTAACCGCGGGCGTGGAAGATGACGCTGTTCACGCCCAGGCGGATCTCTAAATTGAGGGATACGTCGCAGCTCGTCACGTTCCAGCAAGTCTTGAGCGGCTCATTGGTCCGGGGATCAAGGATGTCGAAATGGGTAATGGCCGGGTTCGTATTCGGGGAATTCAGGACTGCGCTCAAATTAACCAAATCACCCGACGTGATGGTGGTGCGGCTGGCGACCGTGGTGAAGCGGGCGCCTGTGTTGGTCGGAGACGTGGCGGAGGGTGTCGGCGAAGTCGGGCTGGCAGGCATCTTCAAACTGTCATCCGGCGTCGAGACTGCGGCGCTTTCGCCAGAGGGGCTATAATCTGCAGTTGAATTTATGCTTGACCCGATGTTGTAGTTTACGAAGAACGGATCGGGCAGGTCATCGACTTTACGCGCCCAGTCAGCGCCGTACAGCTGGACGGCGAGTGATTCGCTCGTAATCCAACGCAACATGCCGTAACGCGCAATAGCGTAAACCTTGGGGTCGGTCGTGACCTTGATCAGGCGGACGCCTGGTTTGTAAGTCACGTTGCCGCCAATCGGGATGACCCCGAGTTCATCGGCGGTCAGCATCTGGATGGGCTGGGAAACATCGCCGTACCAGCTGCGGAACGTATTATAGGTCGGAAAAACGTAGCGTTTTCCGTCAGTCGACTTCCAATAAACCGTATCTCCGGGGCCTTTAATCAAGCCCGTTGTCGCGGCATTG
Source organism: Candidatus Uhrbacteria bacterium (assembly GCA_016222815.1). Taxonomy (GTDB): domain Bacteria; phylum Patescibacteriota; class Patescibacteriia; order 2-12-FULL-60-25; family 2-12-FULL-60-25; genus CAIKNB01. Next base: position 78,502 of record JACRQE010000003.1, on the reverse strand, counting down.
GCAGCGATTGGCGTCGCGAACGAGGAAACCAGCGGTACCAAAGCGATGACCGCGGCACAAAAAGACGTAAGAAACTTACGCATAGAGGATGGAATTATGAACAAACTTAGCACAAAGCAGGCCTAGAATATCACGATTCCTTGCGGAATGACAACCGGGTTACGGGCGAATCATGATTCGCCCCTACGTCTTCTTGATTTGGATATTCACTTCGTCCAGCTTGGCTTTCGGCAATTCTGACGGTGCGCCCATGAGAAGGTCGCGGGCGTCGCCGGTCTTGGGGAAGGCGATGACTTCGCGGATGTTTGGTTCGTTAGCCAAAAGCATGACGAGACGGTCAATGCCCGGGGCGATGCCGCCGTGCGGAGGGGCGCCGAAGGTGAGGGCTTCGAGCATGTGGCCGAACTGGGATTGGATATCCTCTTCCGAGAGACCCATGACCTCAAACACCTTCTTGAGCGCTTCTGGCTGGTGGTTGCGGATACTGCCGCCGCCGGCTTCGTAACCATTGAGGACCAGGTCGTACTGCTGGGTCATTATCTCGGAGATATGCGACTTTTCCATTAGCCACTCCATGTGTTCGTCGTTGGGTTTGGAGAACGGGTTGTGGCTGAAGGTCCATCCCCCGTCGTCGGTCGGCTCGAAGAACGGGAAATCGATGACCCAGGCGAACGCAAGCAGGTTCGGGTCGTCTTTGTCTTCGCGGAGATCGGGTTTGTCGCTGCCGTATTTTTCCATGGCCTCGCGGTATGGGATGCGCGGGAACGGGACCTGCTGGATGCGCTTCTCGGGCGTGACGGCCTTGACCATCTTGATCATCATGTCTTCGATGAGCTGGAGCACGTCTTCGCGTTCCACGAAAGACATCTCGAGGTCGAGCTGGGTGAATTCGGGCTGGCGGTCGCCGCGCTGGTCTTCATCGCGGAAGCAACGGGCGATTTGGAAATAACGTTCCATGCCGCCGACCATCAAAAGCTGCTTGAACTGCTGGGGCGATTGCGGGAGAGCGTAGAACTTGCCGGGTTGGGTACGCGACGGGATGAGGAACTCGCGCGCACCTTCGGGCGTGCCTTTGGTGATGTACGGCGTCTCGACTTCCACGAAATCCTGGGCGTGGAGAAAGTCGCGCATGAAGGACACGAGACTGTCGCGCAGGCGGATGTTGCGTTGCATGCGCTGGCTGCGGAGGTCCAGGTAACGGTATTTCATGCGCAGCTCCTCGTTGATGCCAGCCGTTTCTTCGAGTTCGAAAGGCGGCGTCTTGGATGGGTTGAGAATCTCGATGCGTTTGGCCAAGAGTTCCACGGTGCCGGTAGATAAGTTGGGGTTAACCTGTTTCTCGCTGCGTTTTTGGACAATGCCAGCGATATTGAGGCAATACTCGGAACGGATGGCGGTGACGAGCTCGCGCGAAGCGTCGTCCAGTTCGGATGGCACGATTACGACCTGCAAAAGGCCGGAGCGGTCGCGCATGTCGAAAAACGTGATCTTGCCCATATCGCGCCGGGTATTGACCCAGCCGGAGATGGCGACTTCGGAGCCAATTTGGCCAACGGTTTCTTGGTTCAGGATGCGTGGCATATTATTGATAATGGTAGGGGCGAGGTTACCTCGCCCCTACAATGGAATCAAATTACACGATTCAATCTTTGCTGGCAAACGGCAGGTCCAGGATGGAGTAGCCGGTCCCGACGGTTTGGGCCTTGATACGGAAATAGCCTGACATGCCTTTTGCGACCATGAAATCGTTCTGGCTCACGAATACACCTCCGGCACCCTTATCCATGATAATTTCGGTCCTGCCGGTCTTGGGATCTTCGGGCTCAAAGAAGACGGTGACTTTTTCGGCGTTAACGGTCTGGACGCTAAGCTTGATTTTGGCTCCGCTTGCTGCCAGGTATTTGCCGGTAACGGGCTCAGCTCCGTCGAGCTTGGCTTTCAGGATGCTTGGAGATTGTCCGTCCTGCGAGGCGCAAACCCATCCCTGTTCCGTAGATTTGGATTGGTCGCAAAACAGACCAGGGACACAAGGAGCTTCGTCACAGGATTCCCCCATCTGCATCAAAGTCGCCGCTTGGATGGTTTGGGCGGGTTTTTCGCAGACGCCGTACTTCGTGAAATCGATACCGGTCGAGCACTGGAGGCCGGGACGGCAGGGAAAACGTTCGACACCGCCGCAAGTGCTTCCGAGCTCGCCGATATGCCCTTGGATGGCGGGTTTCCCGGCGCCGGACATGGTCGAAGTCGCGGTCGGCGTCAGGGATTGGGATGTCAGGACGTAAATGAACCACAGGGCGGGCGCAAAGACAGCTAAGGCTAGGGCCACGATACCGAGACCGATAAATATCTTGAGATCCGTGTTATTCGCTGGTTGGTTGGACATAAGCCTGATTAGTTTATCCGATGCACCGCGCCAGGTCGAGTGATCAACTGCCTTCGAAGACCCTGACTTCGCCTTCGGGTAAATCGCCCAAGTCTCTGGATAGGGAGGTCGCCGGATCGTAGAGGACGACTTTGAACCCTTCGCGCAATACCAGACGGCCGTCGCGCAAGATCAGCAGCGGGCGACGTTCACTTAAGGCTTTGCGCGAACCAGTGTCGCCTGATTTTTGGTAATAAGCCTGACCGTCGTCAGTGGCATACATGAAGTCTCCCCTGTCATTAGCGACGACAATCTGGAAGACACGCGAGTCATCTTGGGCCACAATCACATCCTGACCGTTCGAGGTGATTCGATGAAGGTCCGACGGACCCATGGGCGGACTCTCAATGCCCTCACCCAGCACAGCGGTGGCATACCAGACTGCTCCGGCACGGACTTCGAGGTAGACGGCGTCGTCAGGCAGGGGTGCCAAAGGACGCATGACGTTGTTGAGATCAACGGCGTATACCCAACGGGAGCTGGTGGCCACGGCCGTAAGCGCCAGGGTGCGATTATCCAACCATCCCATGAATTGCGTATCCGAGAATGCCCGGCCTTTGCGGTCGCGGATAACCAGGGTCTGGGGCGATTCCCTGCCTTGCCTGACTTCAATGACCGCGGCGTTGTCGGATTTCGGTGTACCTAGATTCGCCATGTATCTGCGGTCAGGGCTGGGATAGATTTTGCGCGTTCCGCTCGCCTGTTCCGGAGAAAGCAGGGAGACAGCTGATCCGTTGGCCGCTAAGGAGCCTTGGCCCGGCCATACAGCGCTCGGAAAGCGTTTGGCGAAATCATCCCAAGACAGTCGCTCCGAGGTTCCGTCGAACTTTAGGACCGTTACCGCATCGGAATTGGCCAGCCAGAGCGTACCGGACGCGACTTGCGGCTGGCTGGTGGAATTCTGCACCGAGCCTTGTTTTGACGCCTGGGCGGCAACGTCTGCTTTTTGGCTGGAAAAGTAGGCGGCAGACACTATGCCTCCGACCACCAAAAAAGTCGCAAAAAGCAAGACCGGAACATTGGTTTTGCTTAGGTTTTTCAATCTTTTTCCCATAGGCACAGCATACCACGGGAAGGGATTTTTTATGTAGGGGCGGGGTTACCCCGCCCAGGGCGCGGAAACCTCGCCCCTACGGTTCCAACCTGTTCATCAATCTCGGGAACGGGATCGTCTCCCGGACGTGGTGCAGGCCGCAGATCCAGGTGACGAGACGCTCGAGGCCGTAGCCGAAACCGGAGTGCGGGACCGAGCCGTATTTGCGCAGGTCCAGATACCACTGGAATTCCTTTTCCGGCAGGTTGTGTTCGCGGACGCGGGCAACCAACGCTTCGTAATCGTCCTCGCGCTGGCTGCCGCCGATGACCTCGCCGTAGCCTTCGGGAGCCAGCAGGTCGGCGTTCAGGACGCGCGTCGGATCGGACGGGTCGCGTTTCATGTAGAAGGCTTTGACCGCGGCCGGATATTTCTCGATGAAGATCGGCTTGTCATACATCTGGGTGAGCGTGGTCTCGTCATCAGCTCCGAGATCATCCATGTCGCCGATATCGCTCCCCTTCTCGCGCAGGATGCGGATGGCTTCGGCGTGGGTCAGGCGGTAAAACGGGGCTACGACTTTCTTGAGAGGTTCGACGTCGCGCTCGAGGAGCTTGAGTTCGGCTGCGCAATTCTCAAGCACGCGTTTGACGATGAATGACACGAGTTCTTCCTGGATCTTGAGGTTGCCTTCATGTTCCACGAACGCCATTTCGGCATCCATCATCCAGAACTCGGTGAGGTGGCGGCGCGTCTTGGATTTTTCGGCGCGGAAGACCGGGCCGAAATCGAAACAGCGGCCGACCGAGGCGATGGCGGCTTCGATGTAGAGCTGGCCGGATTGCGAAAGGTAAGCTTTGCGCTCGCCGAAATAATCGATCTCGAAGAGCTCGGTCGTTCCTTCACAGGCATTGGGCGTGAGGATGGGAGAATCGATTTTGATGAAATCGTGGTCGCGGAACCAATCGTAAGTCGCGTAGATGATTTCGTTGCGGACGCGCATGACGGCCCACTGCGACGGCGCGCGCAGCCAGAGATGGCGGTTGTCGAGCAGGAAATCCGGACCGTGTTCTTTTTTTCCGATGGGATATTCCTCGGACTTCTGGATGAGTTTGACGGATGACGCCTGGAGCTCATAGACACCTTCCTGCTTGGGATGCTTGGAGACAGTGCCCGTGACTTCGACGGATGATTCAAGAGTCGTGTCCACGGCGGCTTGCCAGGACGCTTCGTCGACATTCGTCTTGACGACCACGGCTTGGGTAAAACCCGAACCGTCGCGGATCTGGAGGAACGCGATACTGCCCGACGAACGGACGTTGTAGGCCCAGCCTTTGACGGTCACGGCTTGGCCGACCAGGTCAGGGAATTTGGAGATGAGGGTATCCATATATGTCTGCTAGCTTAAAAGAAAACCTCCGCCCAGGCAAGGTGCCGAGGCGGAGGTCGAGAGGTCAGTTGAGGTCAGAGGCGCGGTCATCGCGCCGCGGACGCGGGTGATAGTTGCGGTAGTCCTGCTTGTCGCGGATGCGCGACTTCTGCCAGGCGCGCCACTCGGCTTCGGTCTGGATGGCGAATACGCGCCGCGAGCACGGAACCCGACGGCCATCCACCATCTTGGTCGACCGGCCCAGGGTGATGAACAGGTCCTCGGAGCTGCCCGGAAGCCTGGAGCGGACCGTGATGCGGTCGATGCGCCGGGCGTCCTTGCGGCGTTTGGCGGCCGCTTCGGTGTATGCTGACGAGCCGTTCTTCTTTGCGTCCTTCGGCGAGCCTGGCCGCTGGACCAGCTCACCTTCGTCGGCCATCTGGATGATCAAGGCTTCGCGGCCGGCGATGTGCAGTTCGGCGAAGTTCTTCAAATCCTGGAGCGTCAGGCTCCGGAACTCCTTCCTGGCCCGATGCACGTATTCCTTGAGCGCCAGGTAGATGTCGATCATGATGGGATGTTTGCCGCCGTAGCGGCGAAGCTTGACTGCCACCAAGCGATAGAACTTTGGGAAGTCGGCGAGACGTCCCACCTTCTCGTCTTCGGATACTTCCTCCCCTTGCGAGACACGGTACGCGATGTTGTCGAGATATTGCCGACGACGTTCGCGGAATGCACTTTGGCGCGCCACCGACAGGGAGAGTTCGCGTATCTGGTAATCGGACGGGATGTTGACCCGTGGCGGCTGGGCGACCTTGACGCGACGATTGCTGCGCGGCTTGGCGATCTTCACCGCCCGTTTCACGATCGGATGTGCGCCAGTGGTCGGCGGAGGCGCTTCACCGCGGTTGAACTGCCGCTTGGTGAAACCTGCCCCGCTATGGCTCACGCCGATCATAATCTGCCTGGGCGTCCGTTGATCTCTGGGCATCCTGGGATCCTTTCGCTGCCGAGGTTTGGGTTAATAAAAGAGCGCCGAATAGAACTATTTAGCACTAAAACCCCGGACCGTCAATGGCTTAGCCCAGGAGAGCGTAAATAGCTTCGGCGTAGCGCGGTTCGCGTTCCAGGTGGGTATTCTTGAGCGCTTCATCCACGAAGGCCGAGGCGGCGCGGAAGATGTCGGTTTGGCCTGTGAGACGCAAGACGTCGGCGAGCGGGGCGCGGCGCATGAACGAGACGAGCGCCAGGCTTTGGACCGGGGTCGTGAATTCGGGCGACGCATGGACCGGTGGAGCGAAGCCCAGGAGGTCGAGAAGTTTGAGTGTGGCGGCGGAGAGGAAGAGACGCGAGCGGTCAGCAGAGGGCTCGCGAGGCAATTCGGCTAAGGCGCTCCCCGCTTCTTGCAGGAGATCAAAGACGCGTTCGTCGGCTACGCCAGGACGCAGGAGCTTGACCATCAGGTCGGAGAAAGAACCCATGACGGCGTAGTTCGCGAGGTACGAGGTTCGATGTACGGGGTACGACGCGTCCGCCTTTGCCACCGCGAGTTTGTCGAAGCTCGCACCTTTGGCAATCATGACTTGGGCCTGGCTGAAAGGCTCGAGGTGGCCGGCTTGTTTTGATTTATGCGAAGACGCTCCGCGGGCCACGGCGATGAGCAGGCCGTGCTCGCGGCCGTACAGATAATAGCGCCGGTCGTGTTCTCGATACGGCTCTTTCTTGAGGATAAAAACGGTATCGCGGAGATAGGGCATGCTCTCGCAGCTTGAAGCGTGGAACTCGAAACGTCAAACCAAACAGTATCCTACGCTTCAAGTTACATGCTTCAAGTTTCACGTTGCCGGTCCAGCCATGTCTGCAGAATAGCGGCGGCGGCCAGGTCGTCTCGCTTCCCCTTCTCCCCTGCGGCCGCGACTTGCTGGGCGGCGAGTTTGGATGACAAAGCTTCATCCTCTTCGTGGAGCGGCAAGCCGAGACCCTGGAGACCGGCGATGAACTTACGCACTTCGCGCACCTGGTCATTCTCGAGTTTCGGATCTTTGAGAGGGCGCGGAATGCCGATGACGATCTCGGAGACCAAATCGCGTTCTACGATATCGTGGATTTTGGAGAGGAGGGCTAAGGCGCCTTCGTTCGGCAAAACCGACCACGGGGTGGCGATTCTCGAATCAGTATCACCGAGCGCGATGCCGACGCGCTTGGAACCGTAGTCAATGCCGAGGATTCTCATATCATGAAGCTTGATACATGAAACTTGAAACGTAGGATAGTGCGAGATTTAAGATTCAAGTTTCAAGATTCAGGACTCGTCGGGCCACGGCGTTATCAGCTCGTAACCTGTTTCCGTCACCGCGACCGTGACTTCCCAGTGCGCCGCGACCGAGTGGTCTTTGGTCACGATGGTCCAGCCGTCGTCTTTTTGGTAGACGCGCCAATCGCCGAGCGTGATCATAGGTTCGATGGCCAGGACCATTCCGGTCCGCATCTTGGTCTTGGGCATACGCGGTTCACGGAAGTTCGGGATTTGGGGTTCTTCGTGGACCTCGTGACCCACGCCATGGCCGACCAGGTCGCGGACGATGCCGTAGCCCCTGGGTTTGAGGAAATCTTCGACGGTCGCGCCGATATCGGATACGAAAGTGCCGGCTTTGACCACCGCTATCCCCTTTTCGAGAGACGTCCGAGTATCACGGATGAGTTCCAGGTTGCGCGGTTGGACGTTTCCGACCGCGACTGTGGCGGCCATGTCCGTGCACAAACCTTGATACCAAGCTCCGATATCCAGACTGACCACGTCGCCGTCTTTGATGATGCGCTCCGGGATAGCCAAACCGTGGACGACTTCATCGTTGATGGAGATGCAGAGCGTGGACGGATAGGCCGGATCTTCGGGTGAGATGCGATAACCGAGGAAGGACGGCTCGCCGCCTTTGGAGACGATGTACTCGCGGGCGATACGGTCGATTTCGACTGTCGAAGCGCCAACCACGCAAGCGTCCATGGCCAAACGCAAAGCACGCGACAGGATGGCTCCGCCTTTTTTCAGGATTTCTATTTCGGCTGGTGTTTTGATGAGGGACATGTTTATGTGAGGCGTCGTGAAGCGATTCCTTATCCTCCGTAACCGAGACGGCCCATCTTCTTGATCAGGTCGGCGAAGACTTCAGGGATGGTCTGGTCGGCGTTGATGGTCAGGAGCACGCCCTGTTGGCGGTAATAGGAGGCCAGAGGCTCGGTCATGAAATGGAACGCAGCCAGGCGCTGGCGGATGATATCTTCGGTATCGTCAGCCCGTTTGATGAGGGGTCCGCCGCACAGCGAGCAGATATCAGGTTTTACGGGAGGCGCGTCGGTCAGATGGTAAACGAACTTACAATTTTTGCACTGGCGACGGCCGACCAGGCGGCGCACAGCTTCCTGGTCCGAGATCTTAAGGTATATGGCTAAATTGACTTTGGCCAGCCGGTCGAGATAACTCGCTTGTTCGACGTTCCGCGGATAGCCATCGAGGATGAAGCCGCGCGACAAATCCAATTTCTTGAGCTGGCTCATGATGACGGCGTTGACCAGCTCATCCGGAGCCAGAGCACCACGGTCCACATAACCTTTGGCCAGCTTGCCTAGTTGCGTCTTAGTGGAGATTTCTGCCCGGAAAAGGTCGCCGGCGCCGATCAGCGGGATATCAAAACGCTCAGACAGCAGTTGACCTTGCGTGCCTTTGCCACAGCCCTGGGGGCCGAAGAGGACAGCTTTGACCTTCTTGCGAATCATACGACCGAGAGGAACCGAAGGATGATGAACGGGACACTTGCGCCGGCGGCCAGGGCCGGAAGCGCGGCGCGAGGATGGAGCATATCGCCGCGGGACAATACCAACGCGCCCACCACCACACCCGCCAGGACAGCCAATGCGGGATAAATCCCGGCCAGGGCGGCACGGGCGACGAGAGCCATGGGCAGGACCAGATCACCTGCCCCGAGGAGAGCTGTATGGCCGAGTTTCTCGAGTTTGAGCGGGAGCAGGGCGTCTTGCGGCCGGCCGATGACCACCAAGCCCGGAATCACACCGTGGCCAACAAGCCGACTAGCCAGGTCCAGGATAGGCCCGCCCGGCGGTCCAGCTAAGATATCATAAAGAGAAAAGCCCACCAACCAGACCAATAGCACGTCCCCGGGCAGCCACAGGCTCAAGCTGATGGCAACGCCGCTGGCGCCGATGATATAAAAGATGTCATGGCTCCAGACGCGCGGCACAAGAAGATCAAAGAGCGTGATGGCCGCGGCGAACGATAAGGCGTACGGGAGAGGCAGCACGAGCAAAGCCGCATACCAGATGCCGAGGAACAGAGTGGCAGTGAAGAACGCTTCCCAGACCGCCCAGGACCGCAACCGTTTGAAGACCATGAGCGCCGTGGCCAAGGCGATGAGAATAACGATAGCTTGCTGCCAGGGTTCGATTTCAGCGGACAGGAAAGACCGCGGGTGACGGAGCGCGCTCGTCATGATGCCTGTGACCATGGCGCCGGTGACCACGAAACAGCCGACCAGAAACAAACGCATGGCGCGTTTTTGGTTGTCCGGTTGTCTGATGAAATGTTGCATCCCTTGGCTCTCGTGCGGTTGCCAGTATAGCACGCCGAATAATCCGGGTTTAACCGGATTTCAAGTAAATCAAGAGTCCCGATGGGCATCGGGACTCGGTAGGTTTGATCAAGAGATCTTCAGGTCGTTCTCCAACTGGAGCAAAGCTATCTGCAGGCTCTCCCCGTCAGGCGATGCGACCGCGGCACAGGCCAGTTTGAGTTCCTGGCCGAACTTAGTGAGGTCTCGCGCAAGTGACGGATCGATGTCGGGCATGAACAATGCACCAGCCGCGGAACCGTGTTTGAGGCGCAGGCGAATGGCCGATTGGTAGCTGTCGTTCGGGATGCAGGACAGCCACTCCACCACTGGCCCGACGGCCTGACGGCAGGATTCGATGAGCTCCACATCTTCGTGGGCACCGACCAGGAAAATTCGACGGTCAGCCTTGGCCAGGGCGCGCAGCTTGGCGAACAACGGCCATACCTGACCCCTGACACGCAGTGACTTGGATGAATCGGACAGGACCTCGGTCCGCGGCACGATATCGGCTTGCCGGCGGGCATGGATGGCCATGTGCTTCCAATCCACGTTGTGGCTCGGTCCTGGAGGCGACTCGGCGTCGAAGTGCAAGGCGCTGGACCAACCCTCGAGCCGCTTAAGCAGTCCGACGACTGCCGGCCGTCTGGCGTCATCAGCAGGCAAATGTCCCAGCAGATGCTTGGCTTCGGCGGTCCAGGCTAAGATCATCCAGGAGGCATAAGCGTCACGGACCTTGAGCAGGCGGTTGAATGCCTGATCAGCCGTCTGTTCGAGCAAACGCACGGCGATGAATTCGTCCGACAGGTCAGTGGCCGAGCCGTTCTTGAGCGTGGCCAGGAAGACACTGACTTCCCTTTCCAGTATCGCCATCTGTTCGTCATCAAGCCGTTCTTCTGTCTGCAGGGCTTCAATCCGCAAGACGATCCCGCCAGCCTGCAGCGGGCCAGACAAACGACGATAAAACGTACAGTTGCCTTTTTTATCGACCATCAGAACTCTGCCTTGTCTGCTGTCCGACATGTGTAATCACCTGATATTAAAAGAACGCAACGATAATCCAAACTACCCCAAGACCGGGAGACGTGCAAGGGGTGATGTAAAGAGAGGGGCTTACGGATATGGTGAACGCCCTGACACTAGGGTTTCGGCTTCATATCGAGACTTTTCAGTCTTCAAAAAACCGCTTCCTCCAGGGTTCTCTGGAGGAAGCGGTGATTTTTTTGTCAGAAGTCTGAATCGTGTCAGTCTTTTGGCATTACCATGAAATTGTCGGCTACTAAATTCGCTACATAAATGGCATTCATATCCGTAGTGACGAATATCGGATTTAGGCCGGTAGGGATAGTCTTGACACTGACTGGAGCAGTGGGCGTTGAGACATCGACCACCGTGACTCCATTCGAGTTCCAACTCGATACATATGCCAAATTATCCGATATCGAAACTGAATTTGAACCGCCGCCAGTCGAGACAGTACCGACTACGCTGGCGCTGGCAGGGACCGATACATCGACGACCTTCATGCTGCCCAGATTCCAGCTTGTAACATATGCATAGTTGCCGCTCACGGTTAGACCGTATGCGTCGAAACCGGGTATAGAGACGGTCTTTTGTACAGACGGTGTCGCTGGGTTTGAAATATCGACTATCGCAAGCGACTGGCCGGAATTGTTTGCCACATAGGCTTTAGTTCCGGAAATTGCGATGTCAAACAACGATCCCAGGATGGTGATGTGCGTGAGTTTGGTCGGCGAAGCCGGAGTCGTGACATTCATGACCGAGAATGTACCGCCGGCGTTGGCGACATATACGTAATTGCCGGATACGGCAAGCGATTTTGGAGCGTCCATACCGCTACCCGTGGAGCCGACGATCTGTGGATTGGATTTATTCGAGATATTTACGACATAAAACAAATTCGTAGCGTAGCCCGCCAGATACGCGTAATCCCCGGAAACGGCGATAGCCCTATGGACATCAGTCCCCGCAGGCAGGGTAAGCGTCCCGACCAAGGTCGGTGAATAATCGGTATTGTCGTAAATATTCATGATATCAGGATCACTGGCCGCCACATAAATATAGCCGCCTTGAGTAACCATGGCGGTCGGTTCACCGATATTCAACGTACTGGTCGCAACGGAGAAAACAGTTTCGGCCTTAGCCGTGAACACCACGACGTTGGTGTAGGTTCCCTGGACACCGGATGCCGGCATGCGCAGTTTCCAATAGGTATCGGTCGTGGGGATGGTCAGGTCATCGGTCTGCTGGGGCAGGGCCAAAGCCAGGTCGGTCGAAGCTATCTTGCTCACAGCAGTTGCGCTTTCGTATGCGGTCAAGGCGCTCAAGGAATAGTGGACCGAAGAAGCTGCGATATTGTCGAAGCCTGATAGGTTGGAGACCATGTCTCCCTCAATCGGCGTCGGCTGGGCGAGCGGGTCATGCAGGGCGATGACATCCGAATCCACGTTGCGGTTGCCCGTGTTGGAGAAGGTCAGCTGGATGGCGCTGGAGTCAGCTCCCAGGGCGACAGTGCCATAGCTGATGGCATTCGGCACGTTGAAGGCGACCATGCTGTTGATTTCGTAGGTCTCGGAAAGGGATGTCTGGGCTTCATAGCTGTCCTCTGCGTTCACCAGGGCTACCCAGGTAGCGTCCACATACGGACTTCCTGCATCTGTGGGATCCACATAGTTCGGCAGGCTGAAGCTCGTCTCGAATGTGACATCCGTGTCATCCGGGGTATCGCAACCGTCGAAATCGTCTGGGAAATACAGGGTGGTGTGGTAGCAGTTGTTGGTGTCGGCGGCGCAGTCTTGTCCGTCGACCAGGTCCGAGCGGTACAACGTGACAGCAGCCTGCATCAGGTTATGGCAGCCGTTCAGGTCAGTGATCGTGCCACCCACGAAGATGTTCTTAGGCAGTCCTTCGTTGGTCGTGAAACCCGCCCCGATGCCGGCCGGACCTACATCGGTTCCCTGGGACGTCTCGGCAACATACATCAAATCCACAGTCGGAGCCGCATTACCCGGATGGGCTTCTTGTGTCGTCACGTCAGCCTTTGACCCGAGTATGAATAAGGCGACGATGGCCACGAACGCTATCGCCGTGAACAGGACTCCGGCAATAAGATACGCCGGTTGGGTTATCTTTGGTTGTGTAGGCATAAAAAGAGTTTGAAAGATTTCAAAAAAGTATATCATAAAATCACCCCCCCCATCACATTTTATCGAGTGGATAAACCAAAAGCGGCCCGTGGGCCGCCGTTGGTTTGGTGAAATCTTATATGCTAGTACACGTCGTACTTGCGCATCGTGAGCTGGGCTTCGACCTGTTTGACCGATTCGATGACGACCGAAACCACGATCAGGAGAGAGGTGCCGCCGATGGCCAGGAGGCTGGAGCCGCCCAGGCCCTGGGCCAAAAGAGGCAAGACTGCGATGAGGCCCAAGAACACGGCGCCGACCAGGTTGATGCGGTTGATAATGGACTGCAGATATTCGGCCGTGGGTTTGCCCGGACGGATACCCAGGATGAAACCGCCCTGCTTCTGCAGGTTCTCGGCGATGCGCTCCGGATGGAACACCACGCCGGTGTAGAAGAAGGTGAAGAGCACCACCAGCCCGAAGTACGTGCCGCCGTAGACTATCTGGTTCTGCAGGACGGCGATGATCCACTGCGCAGCCTCTGCTATCCACGGAGTGCGCGCCTGGACGAAAAATTGGGCGATGACCGAGGGGAAAAGCAGGATGGAGATGGCGAAGATGATCGGAATGACGCCGGCCATGTTGACGCGGAGAGGAAGGCTCGTGGCAACGCCTCCCATGGACGTCGCGCCCCGGACCTGGCGCGCGTACTGGATGGGGATGTTGCGCTGGCCTTCGTTGATGAACACCACGCCCACGATGGTCAGGACGGCGATGATGCCGTAGACCACGTAAGTGATGAGCTGGGAAGAATCATAGGTGACGGCCAGCTGGCCCAAAGCGCGCGGCAAGTCGGCCAAGATGCCGGCGAAAATCAGGAGCGATATGCCGTTGCCGACCTTCTTTTCGGACATGAGTTCACCGATCCACATGAGGAACACGGTGCCGGCCGTGACCGTGGCGATGATGGTCACCATGTGCAGGGCATCGGTCTTGGTCAGGATGTTCATCGAAGACTGGCGCAAGAGTTGGATCAGAGCCAATGACTGGAGACAGGCCAAGGGCACGGTCAGGAGACGGGTCCACTGGTTGATGCGCTTTTGGCCGGACTCCCCTTCTTTCTGGATTTCCTCGATGCGCGGGACGATCATGCCCAAAAGCTGGAAGATGATGGAAGCCGTGATGTACGGCGCCACACCCAAAGCCACGATGGCGAAATTTCGCACCGTGCCGCCGGAGAACAGGTTCAACATGCCCAGCACCTGGTTGGCCTGGAAGAAACGGCGCAAGGCTTCGACGTCGATGCCAGGCAGCGGGACGTGCGCCGCAAAACGGAACACGACCATCATGGCCAGGACGAACAACAAGCCGTTACGGACTTCTTTGACGTTCCAGATTTGTTGCAGTTTTTCCCACATATATTGTTAGGCCGTAGTTGGTAAGCACGGGCTGTAACCAGAGTATACCCGAACCGCCGCTGACGAACTACGGACCGTAAAACTACGCGCGAGCTTTATTTTTCTTGACCGTCCGGGGCTTCTTCTTGCCTTCCAGGACAAATGAACCGCCAGCCTTCACGACAGCGGCCTTGGCAGGTTCCGAGGCCATGACGTTCACGAAGTGCAGGGCTTTGTCGACGTTGCCGCCGACCAATTTGGCGCGGGTCGCGCTCTTGGTCGCCAAGCCCTTGGTCTTCAAAAGGCGCAAGGTGATCTTCTCGTCCGAACCGAATGCCTTGGCGACCTTCTCGAGATTGATGGTCGAAGCCTTGAGGTAACGGCTTTGGAAACCGCGCATCTTGGGGAACGACAAGAGCATGGCGCGGATGCCTTTCATCTTCAGCTTGTTGCGGCCGCCGGAACGGGCACGTTGGCCTTTGGTGCCTTTGCCCGAGGTCTTGCCGCTGCCTGAACCTTCGCCACGGCCGAGGCGGAACCGCTTCACTTTGGACCCCTTGGCGGGTTTGAGGGTATTGAGAGTCAATGCCATATGTTTATTCTTGGTTCGGACGTGCTTCGTCCGACGTACCGCGTACCGCGTCGTGACCTTCCGTCTTTACAGCCTGCGGCGGAAGGCGAAGCTTCTTGAGGGCGGCGAAGGTCGCTTTGACGTTGTTGATCTTGTTAGCCGACCCCAAAATCTTGGAGACGACGTTGGGTACGCCAGCCAATTCGAGCACAATGCGGACCGCGCCGCCGGCTTTGATACCAGTGCCTTTAGGAGCCGGTTTGAGCAGGATGCGGGCCGCCGCGAACTTAGCTTCCACGGCGTGCGGGATGGTGTCGTTGCGGAGCGGGATGGTGATGAGGGCTTTGCGCGCCTGGGTCGTGGCTTTCGAGGTAGCCAATGCCACGTCGATACCCTTAGCCAAGCCGAAGCCTACGCGGCCTTTGCGGTTGCCGATGACGGTCAGGGCACGGAAGCGCATGCGCTTGCCGCCCTTGGTCACGCGGGTGACGCGGGCCACTTCGAGGTTCTTCTCTTCGTAGTCGGATTCGACCGGCATCTCGCCTGGTTTACCGCGCGGAGGTCCGCGGCGCTGGCCGCCTTTGCCTCCGGCTCCGCCACGACCGCCGAAGCCACCGCGGCCTCCGGCTCCGCCACGACCGAAACTGCCGCGACCTTGCGGCGCGCCGGTCCTCTGGGCCGGTTTAGCCGGGGTCGGCGCTGGGGCCGGTGCTGCTGATTCCGGCGCGGGTTGTTTGATTTCGTCTGTCATAAAAGCAATTTAAAACTTAAGGCCGCCAGCGCGGGCGCCATCGGCTAAGGCTTTGACGCGGCCATGATACCGCTTGTCGCGGCGGTCGAAGACCACTGATTGGATCTTCTTGGCCACCGCCTTTTCGGCCAGGATCTTGCCCACCTCGGCAGCCGCTTCGGTCTTGGTGAACTTGCCTTTCACATCCTTATCCGAAGCTGCGACCAGCGTCTTCTTGGACACGTCGTCGATGAGCTGGGCGTAGATATGGCTGAGGGAGCGGCGCACGGCCAAGCGAGGCCGTTCGGCCGTCCCGGATATCTTGGCCCGGACGCGGATGATGCGCCTGGCTTTAGCGATTGTCTTCAATACGTCTTTCTTCATATGCGTAGCGTTAGGCTGACTTGACCGCGGCTTTACCGGCCTTGCGGCGGATGACCTCGTCCGTGTACTTGATGCCCTTGCCCTTGTACGGTTCGGGCGGCTTGATGCGGCGGATGCGGGCAGCCGTCTCGCCGACGAGTTGTTTGTCGATGCCGGAAAGGGTCACAATCTGCTTGTCCACCTTGGCTTCGATGCCCTTGGGTAATTCGAATTTCACCGGATGGGAAAACCCGACTTCGATGTTCAAAGCGTTTCCGGCGAGCGCGACCTTGAAGCCGACGCCGACGAACTCGAGCGACCTCTCGAACGGCTTCTGGACGCCGTCGACGGCGTTAGACAAAAGCTGGCGGGTCAGACCCCACAGGGCGCGCTGGGTCGTATCTTCGGGATCACCGACCGTGACCACCAGGGATTTGGGGTCGTTCTCCAAAGCGACCTTGACCGACGGGTGGATGCCGATGGTCACAGTCCCCTTGGGGCCTTTGACGGCCACTTCCGCAGTGCCGAGGGTGGCCTCGACGCCTGCAGGGATGATGAT
Organism: Candidatus Uhrbacteria bacterium; assembly: GCA_016222815.1. Taxonomy (GTDB): domain Bacteria; phylum Patescibacteriota; class Patescibacteriia; order 2-12-FULL-60-25; family 2-12-FULL-60-25; genus CAIKNB01. Next base: position 62,290 of record JACRQE010000003.1, on the reverse strand, counting down.
GGGTTTTTTTCCGATGCGTGACATACTAGTAGACTTCGCAAATAATTTCTCCGCCCAGCTTGCGCCTGCGGGCTTCTTTGTTAGTCATGACGCCGGCCGAAGTCGAGACGATGGCGATGCCGATGTCCGAGAGGACGCGCGGCAACTCACCGGCTCCGCGATAGACGCGTTTGCCCGGTTTGGAGACACGGACCACCGAACGGATGGCCGGCTGTTTGCCGTCGTACTTAAGGCCGACGGCCAAAATCTTCTTGGCGCCTTCGCTTTTTTCGGAGACAGCTCCGACAAAGCCTTCGCGTTCCAGGATCTTGGCCACGGTGTACTTGAGGCGCGACGAAGGTAGCTCCACCAGGTCGTGGTGGGCTGCCTGCGCGTTGCGGATGCGCGTCAAGAAATCTGCGATGGGATCGGTATGCATATTTTTTACCAGCTAGACTTGGTTACGCCCGGCAGTTCCGCGCGGTTGGCGAGCTCGCGGAAGCAGATTCGGCAGATGCCGAAGTACCTGATGTGGCCGTGCCTGCGTCCGCACCGCCAGCAACGGTTCACCTTGCGGGTGCTGTACTTGGGTTTGCGGATCGATTTGTTGATCTGGGCTGTAGTTGCCATAAGATTAGTCTTTGAAGGGGAAGCCGAGGCGTTTAAGCAAGACCGTGCCGTCTTTGCGGTTGCCGGCCGTGGTCGTGACCGTGACCTGCAGGCCATGCACCCGTTCGACTTCATCAGGACGGATTTCCGGGAACGGCAGGAACTCCTTGAAGCCTACGGTCACGTTGCCCGTGGCATCAACCAGCTTGGAGGTGAGGCCGCGGAAGTCGCGGATGCGCGGGAAGGTGACGTTCAGGAGCTTGTCCAGAAAGTGCCACATGCGGGGGCCGCGCAGCGTGACGCGCATGCCCACGACCATACCCTGGCGGATCTTGAAGTTGGAGATGGATTTCTTGGCCTTGGTCTTGACCGGCTTCTGGCCCGTGATGCGGGTCAGGACGTTCTCGGCGGTCTCGAGGAACTTGGGGTCCTTGAGGCCCTGCGACAAACCCACGGCCAGGGTGACATAAGACACCTTGGGCACAGCCATGACGTTCTTGACGCCGAGCTCTTTCTGGAGCTCCGGGGCGATTTCCTTTTGATATCGTTCTCTGAGTGTCATAGCGTTTAGGCTTTAGGCTTATCGTCGTGCCGGATCGTCGAACCGGCTTCTGTCACCGGCAAGACGTTCGAGGCGTGGATAGGCATGGAAAATTCGATGACCTGCCCCTTGGCGCCGCTTTGGCGCGAGCGGAGGTGGCGTTTGGTCAGGTTGGCGCCCTCGACGACCACGCGGTTCAGCTTCGGGAAAACCTGCATGACCTTGCCGGTCTTGCCCTTGTCTTTGCCGGCGATGATCTTGACCGTGTCGCCTGTTTTGATGCGGAGTTTAATCATATGGTTCAGACGACTTCAGGGGCCAAGGAGATGATCTTGGCATAACCGCGGTTGCGCAATTCGCGGGCCACGGGGCCGAAGATGCGGGAGCCTTTGGGTTCCTTGGTCTTCTGGTCGATGATGACGGCGGCATTGTCGTCGAAACGGATGTAGGTGCCGTCAGGACGGCGCGTCTCCTTGTGGACACGCACCAAAACCGCATGGACCACGTCCGATTTCTTGACCGCACCGCGGGGGTCGGCCTCTTTGACTACGCAGGTGATGATGTCGCCCAAACCCGCATAGCGCCGTTTGTATCCGCCGTGCAGCCGGATGCACTGGAGCTTTTTGGCTCCGCTGTTGTCGGCGACGGCTAACATTGTTCGATGTTGCACCATATGGTTTAGGCTTGAGCCGGTTTAAGAACCGAAATCAAACGCCAGCACTTGTCCTTGGACAGCGGGCGCGTCTCTTCGATTTCGACGAAATCGCCGACCTTGGCCAGGGACTTTTCGTCATGGACCTTGAGGCGTGTCGAAACCGTGAAGTACTTTCCGTACTTCTTGTGGGGCACGCGGCGGTCGAGCCGGATGACGAAGGTCTTGGCCATCTTGGTCGAGACGACGAAGCCTTGGAGGCGGCGGCGAGCCGTTGTTTTGGTTGCTGGGGTGGTCATACGTTTGATTTAGCGGCTAGTTCCCGAAGGATGGTGTGGATGCGGGCCAATGTGCGCTTCTTGGTGCGCAGGTCGCGGACATTGCGGGTCTGCCGGGTCCGGACCGAAGATTTCAGGTCGCGCGCATCACCAGTCAGCTCGGCCACCAGGGCCATGAGCTCTTCACGCGTTTTGAGGCGAAGTTCTTTAGCGTCCATATTATTCGTTGGTGATATACCGCGACTTGCACGGCAGTTTATAGGCCGAGAGCTCCAGCGCTTCCTTGGCCTTGGCCGCCGGGATGCCATCCATCTCGAACATGACCGTACCGGGGCGGACCGGGGCTACGTAGTGGTCGACCGCGCCTTTGCCGGCGCCCATCGGCGTTTCGTTGCCCTTCTTGGTGATCGGTTTGTCCGGGAAGATCCGGATCCAGATCTTGCCTCCGCGCTTGGTGTAGCGCGTGAGTACGCGACGGCAGGCTTCGATCTGCCGGGAGCTGACCCAGGCAGAGGTCGTGGCTTTGAGGCCGTGCGAACCGAAAGCCAACTCGATCTTGTCGGTTGCGGTGCGGATCATGCGGCCGCGGCCCTTATGCCACTTGCGGTGTTTTACTTTCTTTGGGATCAACATAGTCGTTCGAGATTAAGCGGAAGCGGCTTCGGCCGGCCGGGCTTCTGCCGGGCCGCGATTGTCGCCATAAGGACGGCGGCCGCGATTGTCCTGGCCCCGACCACCCGGTCCCCGACCGCGGTTGTCGCGCGAGGGAGTCGTGGGCTGGTACTGGGCCAAACGGTCCTGTTCAAAGATATCGCCGCGGTAGATCCAGACTTTGACGCCGATGGCGCCAGCCATGGTCCGGGCGCAGTCCTGGGTGTAATCGATGTCAGCGCGCAGGTTGGTGAGCGGGATCTTGCCCCAGCCCAGCCATTCGCGGCGCGCGATTTCGGCGCCGTTCAAGCGGCCGGAAACGGCGATCTTCACGCCCAAAGCGCCGGCTTTCTTGACGCGTTCGATGGCCATCTTGAGGACGCGGCGGAAAGGCATGCGGCGTTCCAGATCCTGGATCACCTGCTGGCTCACGATGGAGGATTCAAGCGTGGGCTTGGAGACTTCGGTCACGTTCAGCTGGAACTGGATCTTCTTGCCCGGGAAAAACTTCTTGAGGAATTTTTTCTTCAGGTCCTCGATGCCAGAGCCGGAGCGGCCGATGACCAAACCGGGTTTGGCCGTGGCGATACTGATCTCGAGCGAGCCGCGCGAACGGTTGATGGTCACCTGGCTGACCGAAGCATCCTTGAGTTCCTGCTTGAAGAAATCGCGGATGCCGAGATCCTGGCGCAGGTGGGTGCGATAAGCCTCGTCGCGGGCAAACCAACGCGACGGCCAGGTGGTGGTCGTGCCGATGCGGAAAGATTTTGGGTTTACTTTATGTCCCATAGTGGTTACGCGTTGTTAGCCGCTTCGCTTTTGGCGACGGCCTTGGGTTTGCGGACAGCCTTGGCTTTGGCGGCAACCTTGACTTCGGATTTTTGATCCTTAGCCTCTGCCTTAGAGCCCTTGCCTTTCGACTTCTTGCCCACTGGCTTCTCGTCAGAAAGGATCAGGTTGATGTGCGACATGCGCTTGCGGATGGTCATGCCGCGGCCCATGGCGCGGGGCACCATGCGCTTCATGACCGGACCGCCGTCGACCGTGATCGTCTTGACGAAAAGATCCTCCTTCTGGAGCTTGAAATTATGTTCGGCGTTCGCCACTGCGGAATTCAGGAGCTTCAGGACCGGGCGGGCGGCGGCTTTGCCGTTGAACTTGAGGCGGACCTCAGCTTCGGCCACGCCTAAACCGCGGACCAGATCGGCGAGCAACCTGACTTTACGGGGCGCCATGTGGAGGTGGCGCAATGATGCTTTGACGTCCATATGTTATTTCTTGGCGGCCGGGGCTGCAGCGGGTGCGGCAGCCGGAGCGGCAGCTGTTTCAAGGGTCTTCTGCATCTTGCCGCCGTGGCGCGTGAACTTGCGCGTCGGCGAGAACTCGCCCAGCTTGTGGCCGACCATGTTCTCGACCACGGAGACCGGGACGTGGACGCGGCCGTTGTGCACGCCGATAATGAAACCCACCATCTCGGGAGTGATGGTCGAAGCGCGCGACCAGGTTTTGATCGGCGTCTTGTCGCCAGCTTTGAGTTTGGCGACCTTGGCCAGGAGTTTGGGGTCCGTGAAAGGGCCCTTTTTGAGACTTCGTGACATAATGTTTATTTGGCTTTCTTGCTCTTGCGGCGCTGCAGGATGAGCTTATCCGAAGAGCGGTTCTTGCGGCGCGTGCGCACGCCCAGGGCGTGCTTGCCCCACTTGGTCTTGGCGTACTTCATGCCGATCGGATGTTTACCTTCACCACCGCCGTGCGGGTGGTCGACCGGGTTCATGACCTTACCGCGGACCGTGGGCTTGATGCCGCGCAAACGCATGCGGCCGGCTTTGCCGTAACGGACCAGGTGGTAATCAGGATTGGAGACCGTGCCGATAGTGGCCATGCATTCCTTGGACACGTTGCGCACTTCGCCTGAAGGCATCTTGAGCGTAGCGAAACGTCCTTCGACGGCCATGAGCTGGATGGAGTTGCCGGCGCCGCGGGCCAATTGGCCGCCCTTGTCAGGCTGGAGTTCGACGCTGTGGATCATCATGCCGACCGGCACGACGGACAGCGGCATGCGGTTGCCGACTTTGACTTCGACATCAGCGCTCTTGGACGAAATGACTGTGTCCCCGACCTTCAAGCCGTCGGGTGCGACCATGTAACGCTTTTCGCCGTCCTTGTAGATGAGGAGGGAGATGCGGGCGCCGCGGTTCGGGTCGTATTCGATGGAATCGACGCGGGCTTCGATGTCGAACTTGTCGCGTTTGAAATCCACGATGCGGACATACTGCTTCACGCCTCCGCCCTTGTGGCGCACGGTGATCTTGCCGTTGGTGCGGCCGGCGAATTCCTTGCGGTTCACGATGAGGGAGCGTTCCGGTTCGTGGCGCGTGATATCGGAAAAATCCTGCACGGAGGAGATCCGGCGGCCTTTGGTGACTGGCCTGTAGACTTTGATAGGCATATGTTTAGACGCCGACGAAGAGGTCGATCTTCTGGCCCTTCTTGAGTGTTACGATGGCTTTCTTCCAGCGGTTGCGGCGACCCGCGATGCGGCCGCGAGAGACTGCTTTGCCGATGCCGCGCACCGTGTTCACATCCTGGACTTTGACGCCATACAGCGCTTCGATCGCCTTGCGGACTTCGACTTTGTTGGCCGTGACCGGGACGTCGAAAACGTATTTGCCGGAAGACGTCAGGACCGCCGATTTTTCGCTGATGCGGGGCGCGACAGCCACGACGTCCACGCGCTTGCGGGCCGTCTTCTGGGGCTGGAGGACCAAGCCTTCGTTCTCGACAGTAACATCAGCCTTGTTTTCGGCTGCGTCCTTGCCTCCGTCTTTGGCGTCAGCCGTGTGGCCGATCTTTTTGATTCGATTGAAGATTCCCATATTAGGCGTTGCGGTACAGGGTCTCGAAAGCTGGGACCGTGTCCTTCATGAAGAGCAGCGTTTGGTTGGACAGGACGTCGACCAGGTTCAGGGAGTTGACCGTGACCACGGTGACGTTCTGCAGGTTGCGGACCATGCGCATGAGCGAAGCATCCGATTTGGGGATGACCATGAGGACCTTGCGCGTGATGGGCAGGTTCTTGACGAGCTGGGCCGCGAGCTTGGTCTTGGGTTCGGCCGGCGTGAACGACTCGAGGACCAGGAAACGGTTGTCCGTGACCTTGTCCGAGAGCGCCATGAACAACGCCTTCTGTTTGACCTTGCGGTTCACTTTAAGGGAAAAATTGCGGACGTTGCGCGGGCCGAAAACGACACCGCCGCCCTTCCATTGCGGGGAACGGATGGAACCTTGGCGGGCGCGGCCGGTACCTTTCTGCTTCCACGGCTTCTTGCCGCCGCCGGCGACGTCGCCGCGGTTCTTGGTATGCGCGATGGGGTGGCGGGCGTTGGCCTGTTGGGCCACAGCCACGCTGTGCACCAAAGCCGAGTCGGGTTTGACGCCGAAATGCTTGGCGCTCAACTCGATCTCGCCTGCGACTTTGCCCTCTTGGGTATAGACTTTGACGCTGGGCATATGATTAAACAGTCCTGATTTCGATGATTGAATTACGGGCTCCGGGGACCGCGCCTTTGAGCGCCAAGATGCCGCCATCGCGGATTTCGACGACCTTCAGGTTCTTGACGGTGACGGTCTCATCGCCCATCTGGCCAGCCATGCGGCGGCCTTTCATGACGTGCTGGACGCCACCGGCGCCGATCGATCCAGGCATGCGCTGCTGGTCCTTGTGGCCGTGGGTGGACGGATGGCCATGGAAATGATGGCGGCGGACCACACCCTGGAAGCCTTTGCCTTTGGAGGTGCCGGTGACTTCGACCATATCGCCTTGGGCGAAGGTCGTTGCTTCGACTGCCGTGCCGCGTTCCAATGCCGGCGTTTCGGCCAGGCGGAACTCGCGCAGGATGTCGAGTTTAGGCAATTCCTTAAGATGGCCTTCTTCCGGCTTGGTCAGTTTCTTGGCCGGCTTGTAACCTAACTGGACGGCATCATAGCCGTCTTTTTCCTTTGTCTTGACTTGCGTCACGACGCATGGTCCAGCCTGAACCAACGTCACGGGGACAACCGTGCCGTCAGGCAGGAAAACCTGCGTCATCTCGAGTTTCTTGGCGAGGATGAATTTCATACTTCCTTAATGGACATGCCTAAATGGCATTGGTCCGTGATTCACTGACTTATGTCAAAAGCCAGCCCTGGAGGTCCACAATCGCTTGCGGGAATCCGGGGCTGGCCTCTCTGCGACTGAAAGGCTGACGAGTTGTAACTGCGACCGATCTGACTTTCGCACTGCAGGGAGGTTATGCCAGTCTCGCATCGCGGGCGAGGGTTAACCCCGTTTGACGGGGGAAAGCAACTTACTCCTTGGGGAACGTCTGATCGGGGAACGGACTAGGTACATCGTACTTCGTACCTCGTACTCGATACTTAGCGACAATCAGCTAGGTATGAAGTATGAGGCACGAGGTACGTTTTTTTACATTTTGATTTCCACGTCCACGCCGGCCGGCAAGTTCAGCGAGGTCAAAGCCTCGATGGTCTTGGCGTTCGGGTCGAGGATGTCGACGATGCGCTTATGGATGCGCATCTCGAACTGTTCGCGGGCATTCTTGTGGACGAACGTCGAGCGGTTCACGGTCCATTTCTTCTTCTCGGTCGGAAGCGGGACGGGACCCACCACGCGCGCGCCGGTCCGGACCGCAGTATCGATGATGGTGCGGGTGGACTGGTCTATGATCTTGTGGTCGAAAGCACGGACCTTGATGCGGACGCGGGAAGCGGCTTCTTTGGCCGGGGCTTTCTTGGCTGCTGTATCGGTCATGGTAGTTCCCGTCCCGCCCTCCCCTTCCGCAAGTAGCTTCAGGGGAGAACGGAGACTTTGATTAATTTATTTGACGATCTTGGTCACGACACCGGCGCCGACGGTCTTGCCGCCTTCGCGGATGGCGAAACGCATCTTTTCTTCCATGGCGACCGGGGCGATGAGCTTGATGGTCAGGTTGACGGTGTCGCCAGGCTGGACCATGGCCACGCCTTCCGGCAGGGTAACTTCACCTGTCACATCCGTGGTGCGGATGTAGAACTGCGGCTTGTAGCCCGTGAGGTACGGCTTGTGGCGGCCGCCTTCTTCCTTGGTCAGGGAGTAGACTTCGGCCAAGAATTCGGTGTGCGGGGTGATGGAACCCGGTTTGCAGAGCACCATACCGCGTTCGATTTCGTCCTTCTTGATGCCGCGGAGGAGCAAACCGGCGTTGTCGCCAGCGCGACCTTCCTGAAGTTGCTTGTTGAACATTTCGATACCGGTCACGACGGTCTTGCGGGTGTCGACAAAGCCGACGATCTCGATTTCTTCGTTGATCTTGATCTGTCCGCGTTCGATGCGGCCGGTGACGACCGTACCGCGGCCTTCGATGGAGAACACGTCTTCGACCGGCATGAGGAACGGTTTTTCGACCTCACGGACCGGTTCCGGGATGTATTCGTCGAGCTGTTTGATGAGCTCCATGACGGGCTTGGAAGCGGCTTCGTCGCCCGGGTTCTCGAGGGCCTTGAGGGCCGAACCGCGGATGATCGGAGTGGTGTCGCCGGGGAATTCGTATTTGGTGAGCAAGTCGCGGATTTCCTGTTCGACGAGGTCCAAGAGTTCCGGATCATCGACCATGTCGCACTTGTTCATGAAAACAATGATGCTCGGCACGCCGACCTGGTGGGCCAGGAGGATGTGCTCGCGGGTCTGGGGCATGGGGCCGTCAGTGGCGGCGACGACCAAAATCGCGCCATCCATCTGGGCTGCACCCGTGATCATGTTCTTGATGTAGTCGGCGTGTCCCGGGCAGTCCACGTGGGCATAGTGGCGCTTCTCGGATTCGTATTCGACGTGGGCTGTCGCGATGGTGATACCGCGCGACTTGGATTCAGGGGCCTTGTCCAACGCATCGATGCGTTTTTCATCGGCCTTCATGCCATGAGCAGCCAAAACCTTAAGGATAGCTGCCGTAAGCGTGGTCTTGCCGTGGTCAACGTGGCCGATGGTCCCGACGTTGACGTGCGGCTTGGAGCGATCAAACATTTCCGCCATACCGTTTGGAGAGATTAGGGACCCGCAAGGAGCGGGAATTAAGCGTTAAATATTGAATTAAAGCAGGGAGACTATAACAGGTCTTTTAAATCCGCGCAAGAGGAGGGCTACCCAGCCGACCCATCCTCGAGCGGCTCAAGATAAAAGCGTTCATCTAGCGAAATTTCCGGGTTCTGCTGGTTCTGGACTTGGATTTCATCCATGACCGGTTCAGACCGCTGTTCGGACGATTTATTGCCGTTTTCATAGCCCGGCAGGTCCGTGAGGGTGGGTTCAACCAGGGTTTCCGGGGCTTTCCGGTTGTTTTTCGGTGCTTTCGGGGGGAGGGTCGAACGAGGCTCGTCCGAGACGTTCTCGGTCGAACCGGCCATGGCCTCAAATTGCTCTAAAGACAGCACTACCATGGGCTCGCGACCGGCCGGATCAGTGACCACAACGGGCAAACCGAGCTTTCTGGCGGATTCGAAAACGCGTTGCAATGACATATTGGCCTTATCTAACAGCAAGGGAGTGTCGGGCGCAAGGGTTGACACCACGAATTAGCCCTGTTAGCTTAATCATCAGGAGAGAGAACGCTGTCTGGCTTGGTCGACCGCACCTCCTGTTGAACAACTCACCACACACAGACAGCAGAACCGGTCACTCCGGACGATCGGCCCAGCCAGCCGATCGACTCTCCGCAATTTAGGGGGTCACGTGATGTAAGGATGGATCGCCACCGCCTTCGGAAAGTCACGCGACCTCCGCCAAATTCAGGGGTCTCTGCCTGCGGTTACGCCCCCCACGCGCAGTCAGAGCGTCCCTGAACGGAGACGACCAGTGTCGAATAGTTAAGCGGCCAATCCCCCGGCCGCCCAACCGTTTTCCTGGAAATCTCCGACCCTCTCATGAAGCCCCGCATCGCTCGATGCGGGGTATTCTTTATCGGAAGCGGAAAGGGCGAATCATGATTCGCCCCTTGACCGGAAAAGAGGTTGGAGCTAGATTGAACCGTCCTTTGGAGAAATAAGATGAAGAACCCGAACGCGTCACTGCTCCTCTACATCGGCATGGCTGATGCGTGCGCCATGGGAACTGAATTCGTGGACAAAATGCGGCACCCCATGCATTTCCGCGAAGTCCTGAACTTCGGACATTACGTCAAACATCCGACGCATCAGGAATATGCCGGCATGTACACGGACGACACCGAGATGTCGTGCGCCAACGCCCGCGTCCTGACTAGCCATCCCCCGCCCTACGAACCCATCGAGTTCGCGCAAGCGTGGATTGACGAGTTCAACCGCGGCGGCCGGCGCAAGGGATATGCCAGACATTTCCAAACGTTCCTTGAGAGTGTGCGCGACGGTGAAGATTTCCTGGCGCGCATCCGCAACGATTCGGACAAGAACGGCGCCTGCATGCGGGCCGTGCCCATCGGTGCACTGCCGGAAGTGAAGGACGTGCTCGAGGTCGCCACCTTGCAGGCGAAGATCACGCACGACACTCCCCCGGCGCTGTTCTCGGCGCGGGCCGTGGCGCTCATGGCGCATTATGCCCTGCACCGGGACGTCAACAACTTCAACGGACTTCTCGGATTCCTCCGAGGTTCCCTGCCCAAGGATGACCTCGGGTATCTCGCGCGCATCGTCCAACCGTGTGAAGCTCCGGTCACGGGAAAAGAACTGCCGTTGTCCGTCGAGACAGTCCAAGCCGTGTTCCATACGGTCGTCAGCGAACTGTCGCTCATGGAGATGTTGGAAGACATCATCCTCCTGGGTGGCGACACGGACTCGGTCGCGGCCGTCACCTGGGGCATAGCCTCGACATTGCATCGGACCGAAGTCCTGCCGGAATTCCTGACCCGCGACCTCGAACGCGGCGACCAGCGGACCGGTTCCGGATACCTGCGCGACTTGAGCTTCAAGCTGATGCAGGCGTACGCGTGAGGAGAAATGGGCGCACAGCATGCGCCCCTACACACAGACCCCGCAACCGAATCCGGCGCGGGGTCTTTCTTTTTAAAGGGGTCTTTCTTTTTAAATGCGAAAAGACCGTCGATCGGACGGTCCTTGGAAGAGGTGCGGATCAGTAGAGCAGGTCCGCGATTTCGGATGGGACGCTGCGCTTGCGCAGGAGCGTACGGTCCTCGGGGGTGAGCGGGAAGTGGAGATCGAGCACGTCGCCTGCGATGCGGTAGCGGGCTTGGGCGATGCCGGTGCGTTTCATGAAGAGCGTGAACTCGCGCCACATGACATAGGCTTCGGTGCCGACAGGCGTCAGGTTCGCAAGTCCGCACTTGGTGGCTCCGCCGTCCGGCCAGACGGTCACGAGTCCGCGCGGCGAACCGTCGCCCGGCATCTCCAGGTCGCGTTCTTCGCCGTCGTGTTCGCGGACGTGGACGCGGTAGTCATCGATCTTGATGGCGAAGATGCGGTAATCCTTGGACTCACAGGCGATGGCCGCGCCGGTCGGCTGGTTCTCGAACGGCAGGCGGAGCGTGATGACCCGTTCGAAATCGGCGTCGGTCTTGGCGCTCTGCGCGGGCAGGACGTAGGTATTGGGCGTGGCGCAGCCCAAGAGGAAAAACGGCAGGAGGAGCAACCAAGTTGCAATCGCGACGAGGAACAAGACCGACAGGACGGGATGCTTGGATCCCCAATCGTACATTCGGCAAAGCGCTGCATACATCGATCTTCCTCCAACGTTCAGCGTTGCTTGGGTTCGGGAGCGGCTGCGGCGATCTTGTCGAGTTCCTCGCGGAGCCAGTGGACGAGTTCCCCGGGCTGCTTGCGGCCGAGCGTGAGCGCGGCCTTTGCCGCCTCTCCCAACGTGATCGGCGAGAGCTTCGGTGCGGGAATCTGATTCGGACTCGCGTACGCCGTCCAGGTCCCGGCGGCTTCGTCGGATTTCCGCAATCCGTCGCCGTTCAGGAAGTACACGGTAGTGAATCCGCCTTCGGGCTGTTCCTCACCGAGGATGATGTGCCGGCCGCTGGCCTTGAGCAGTTCGAGGGCCAGCACTCCTTCACCTGACTTCAGGAACATATCGAGCTCCTGCGCCAGGGCGAGGATCTGCTGATCGCGCGCCGCCTTGACTTCGTCGGGTTGGGCTTGCCGGTACTTATCCGCCGCGTCACGCCAATTCGCCATGATGATTGTTCCTCTCTTCGTGGAATGAACTGGCTTCGGCTTACCAAAAATCGCGTCGAGTGTCAACGCCAGCACTCAATGCACCAACTCGCGCTTCGTGTTGCTATGTTTTGCGTAAAGATCCTTCTGGAAGGAGAAGAATAGCGTGCGGATCTTTTCGACATCGCCGAGCGACAGTTCCGCATTGGCAATGGCCTGGTATTTCAAATTCAGCAGAATCGGCAGCTTCTCTTCATCCAGCTCCTCTACGCCCTTTTCTTCGTATTTCGACAAGACGAAATCCAAGAACTCTTTTTGTTTTTCGTCCAAGTCATCAAGAATCCTGTCCCTTGACCGCTCGACTCTTTCCAAGCGGGAGATCGGTTTGGTCAAAAACGAAACATAACTTAAAACGTCGAACAAATCGCTGTTTTCCGCGTCGATCATTTTTTGGAGCACCTCCAACTCATCCGGACCGTATCCGATGGCCGCGATCTTATCCAAGAAAGTTTTCCGCGTGGTCGGACTCGACCAAATCTTCCGCAATTCATCCTCACTCTTGAAGAATTCCGGCATGGCTCCGAACATATTGTCCATGAATTCCTGGACGGAAACCGGTTTGCCGTCCGCACTCCAAAATGACGTCGAGATCATGTGCTGGATCTCGCGCTCTTTGCCGTCACGCAGTTTTATCTTTAGTTTTATTCTTGGTTCTTCCCGCTCTTCCGGTTCAGGTTGATTCGAGAATGGATTGCTTACCTTCTCTTCTTTCTGCTTCGATATGGATTCTTTTTCTGTCGATATTTCCACTGGCTCGCCGTCCCATTCCGGATCGGAAAAATGATGATAGGCATCGACGAAATCGTAGATCGTGAAATATTCTTTCCCGTCGAAGAGCCGCGTGCCGCGGCCGATGATTTGCTTGAACTCAATCATCGAATTGACCGGACGCATCAAAACTATGTTGCGGATGTTGCGTGCATCAACGCCAGTCGAAAGTTTCTGCGAGGTCGTGAGGATCGTCGGGATGGTCTTTTCGTTATCCTGGAACTCGCGGAGGAACTGCTCGCCGCGCGCGCCGTCGTTCGCGGTCACACGTACGCAGTAGTTCGGGTCGCGACTTTCCGCGTACTGATTGATCAAATCGCGCACCGCGGCCGCGTGGTCCTGGGTGGCGCAAAAGACGATTGTCTTATCTTGTTGGTTGATGTCATCGATCATGACGCGCACGCGCTTGGCTTCGCGTTCCTTGATAACGATTATCTTATTGAAATCAGCTTCTTCGTAGATTTTCCCCTCTTCCACTTCGCCTTCGATGATTTGGTCATCTGACGTGTAGACGTAATCGTCGAGCGTCGTCTTGATGCGCTTCACTTTGAAAGGCGTCAAGAATCCGTCGTTCACGCCTTCTTTCAACGAATAAATGTAGACCGGTTCGCCGAAATATCGGTATGTGTCCACGTTGTCTTTGCGTTTCGGCGTGGCCGTCAAGCCGAGTTGGACCGCGGGAGAAAAATATTCCAGGATGCCGCGCCAATTGCCTTCGTCGTTCGCGCCGCCGCGATGACACTCGTCGATGACGATGAAATCGAAAAAGTCCGGCGGATAGTCGCCGAAATACGGGGAATTGTCCTTGCCGCTCATGAAAGTCTGGAAGATGGTGAAGAAAACGCTGCCGTTCTTCGGCACTCCTCCCTTTTTGCGGATGTCCAAAGGATTGATGCGCACCAAGGCATCCTCCGCGAATGACGAGAAGGAATTGAACGCCTGGTCGGCCAAGATGTTCCTGTCGGCCAAGAACAAGATGCGCGGGCGGCGCTGGCCGTTGCGCTTCAGGTTCCAGCGTGTTTGGAAAAGCTTCCACGCGATTTGAAACGCGATGAACGTCTTGCCGGTTCCGGTCGCGAGCGTCAGCAGGATGCGCTGTTTTTCTTCGGCGATGGCGTCGAGCGTATTGTTGACGGCGATCTCTTGGTAATAACGCGCCGACTTCGTGCCGCCCACGCTCTCGAAAGGCACGGCATCAAATTTATCTTTCCATGCGTTTTGGTCCGAAAAAGTCTTGCTCCACAATTCATCCGGCGTGGGAAAACGGTCAACATCCCCTTCGCGGCCGGACTTCATCGACATTTCGTAGATGCCTTTGCCGTTGGTCGAGTAAGCGTAATCGATCCGCAGTTTCTGCGCGTAACCTTTGGCCTGCGCCACGCCCTCGCCCACCGTCTCGCCGTCAGCCTTGGCTTCCACGACACCGATCTTGCGGTTTTTGTAGACCAAAACATAATCCGCCCGTTCAGCAGGACTACGTTTGCCGCCGGGCAAGATTTTGCCGTCGGTTATATGGAATTCGCGCAGGACTTTCGATCCCTCGACCTCGCCCCAACCGCTCGCCTTGAGTTTAGGGTCAATCAGTTCCGCCCGGGTTTCGGCTTCGTTCATACAAGTCAAGCGTTCAACCATTCATCGCGTGAGATTCCTCCAGTCCTCAAAATAGACGTTATCACATCAAGCCCTTTCTCTTCGGGATGAAAATGGACCTGGACGACCCAGGTCTTGCCGTCTTTAATCCTCACAAAATATCTCAGACTGCCATCCACGTGATCCAAAGAAAAACCTAAACGTTTCAACTTCTTCTCGATTTTCGTCGGATGCAGCGGAGCCAGTCGAGCCACCATATTATGCAGGCTCACACACCAGGCTCCGTCGTGATACGAAAAAATCCCTGGTCGACGAAGCCGCGGGCCTGCTAGCTGGAGCCGTCGTCGAACGGATGTGCTTTTTCTCTTCTTCTTTCATCAGGCTGAGGAATTGGTAGAACTTGTTCCAGTACTTTTTCGGAGCTGGCCGATTCAGGAGAGAATCGTCGTAATTCTTCTTGTGAATGAAGGCGACATAGGATTCGACGCGTCGCTTCATCCGATCGACTAAAATATCCCTATCGCTATCCTCGTCAATCAAATCGAGCTCAAGACAAACGCCAATATATCTATCTTTGCTCGGATAGATAAAAACGGTCGCTTCTCCTAAATGCTTGGCATTTTTCATGATTTGAATATACCTTTATTCCTCAATGTGGTCAAAGTCGACTACACGACCATTACAACTCCCCGCTAAAAGCCTTATTCAGCACGGATTTCTTTAATTCTTCAAAATCGGCAAGTTTTTGCGTGTAGACCGCTTCAAGCTTTTTGGTTTCGGCGGAGAGGGCGTCGAGCTTGGTGACGATTGAGCATTGCACTGCAAAAGGCGGCAAAACAATTTTCAAAGAATTTAATATTCCTTGGTTCAAATTGCTCATCGTAGCCCCGATCGCTTTCTCTTCGAGCTCCTCACTTACACGGGCGGATTGAAGCACCAAGAGTAAGAAGCGAACGTCTGCTTCGCTTTTTAATCTAATCAATAAGCTGCCAGTGCCACATAGCCAGCCAGCCTCTTTATTTGTAACGAGTGCACACCTCCCCATCTCACCTCGTCGAGCTAGAATAATATCATTTTTTCTTAAAACATATTGCGACAGTCGCCGTTTCGTGGCTTCTGAAACATTTGTTTTGCCGCGTGGTAAAATTGTTCCATCAACAATATTTTGTGGGTTAATCACCGGAACACCCTCCTCAACATAATCCGATTTGTGCAACGCACTCCCAAAAGGCCCGGTCCTAACTTCAAGAATAATGTCCCCAAAATCTATCTCCTCCCACCCCTGCCCCGGGTTCGCGAATATTTTTTGCAGATACGATTCAAAAAGCTCGCGGGAGTTTTGCAGATTCTTTTCGACGTTTTGTTTCGCAAGAGAAACTTTCTCAAAAATCGAGTCGAGAGTTTTGACGATGCGGAGTTGGTCAGGAAGGGGCGGGAGAGGGATTTGGATCCCGCTGATAACCGGTAGGTTTAATGAAGGATATCCATGGTCCTGAATCAGGTCTCGGGCACGTATCCCTTGCAAGAAATAAAACAAAAATCTACTGTCTAAAATTCTTTCATCTGTTGCAATTGTAGCTAAATGACTGGAGACATATCCATCAACGCCCATGATAACCCTATGATCCAAAAACGTTGAAGCGCCGCTTTTAGGAAACAAGATGGTACCTTTTTTTACTAATCTTAGATTTTTTATGCCCTTATCATTTAAATGATCCGCAGCTTCTAAAATTTCCCCTAAGTGGATAGCACCGACATCAGAAGTTCTAAAAAATGGATATTTTCCATCAACAAAAAACTCCATTTTTTGTGGCGCTGAATTACCAGCACCAACTACACAAACCTCACCAAGTTTTTTTCTTTGCCAAGTCATAATCTTTCAGCTAGTTCTTTATAAGCCGTAATAACAAATGGCATTTGAGGTAAAATGGTTTCCATGTCAACATTAGCCAACGGATTATGCGCTGATGTATCGCCAAGAAACTTGGCGCCCCTTATCTTTTCTGCGGTTCTAGGCAGTAGGAATGGGATTCCACCGACCTTCTCCCGTGCGGCGGTATCCAACATAGCTTCCAAACCAATCAACCTACCAGTACCGCTCCTGTCTTCCAGATTCGTTGTATTGCCGTTTTTGGCAAAAGCTAAAAAGATTGCTTTTTCCAGAATTTTCCGCAAAAGAAAGGCGGTACAATTTCCGCTTTTTCCAAAGTTAAGCCTGAGATCCGTAATCTCTGTATTAAATTTTTTCCCAAATTTAACCACAAGATCGACGGGAAATAAATCATGTTCAACGTCCTCAACTTCTTTACGTATTGCATCCATTTTCTGAATATATTCATAAGCGCCTCTTTTTCCGCGTCGAGTCAAGTATTTTGTCCGTAAAAGTGCTTTACAAATTTCCACAGAAGAAAAATTGTTCCCCCGTTCACCAAGTTCAACAACAATCGTAGGAAGGCTCTGCCAACTCTTGAAAAATCCCTCGTTCCACAATAAATCAAGAGCTACTGTGGCATTTTTTGCTGATTTCTTTTTATCATTGCGTGAAACTACCATAAACTATTTACCCATGTCCTCGACGAAAGATTCGCCCGTCGCGGTAAGTTCCCAAGCTTTTTTAGATTCTTTTTTTTCATCAACTTCCATAATACGACCAGCACGGATATTCATATTTATCTTATCATTAATGTTTGTAGGTGTTTGCATTTTTGCCGAACGGAAAGCCTTCTTCAAATCGTCTGCATTGAAAGGCTTAATATTTTCAATATTTTCAATAAAGTACGCAATGGCCAATGTACGCTTTACATCGTCGTCAAGTTTCTTCGTCATTATGAATTCCTTAATAGAAATTTTCTTTGTCTCCGACGGCTGCACAATAAATGGCTTCAAGGCAGCTTCCTCAAACTTCGCAAGGCGCTCCTCAAGTAACGCCACTCTTCGTTCAAGATCAAGATTCTCCATATTATTTTTCTAATTTCTTAAATCTCGCAACAACTTGCGCGAGTTTATAATTTGGCAAGGAATATTTCCCATTTTCTGACTTTATGTCTCTCGATTCTAAAAGCTTCTTAAGCGTAACCTTTATACTGCCTACAGGTGCGAAATCCATTTTAATTATTTCAGAAGGCGTCACCTTGTCATCTGTGCCAAAAACAAGACTTCTCGCCTTAATTGCAGCAAAAAGAATAAGCAGCTTTTCAGCATTCTGGAGTTCTCCAAACTTACCCGCAAAGTCAAATGAACGCGTCTCTTTATTTATTGACAGATAGGGTGACAACAAATCCGCGAGCTCCTGCCTGTCTACCGCCTGCGACTCGCTAACTAAGAGTTTTTGTAATGGGTCTGTATTTGTCATAATTTTGGTTATCCGGAATGATTAATAAGACCATTGTAAATTTATTCTCAAATTTTGTCAAATATTGCTTGAAAATTACTTTCATTGAGGGGTTAATTATTTTCAGAATTCTATCCTTACATAACAAAAATCCTTATTTTATAAGGATTTTTTCTCATAATGTAAGGAGTAAGTCTCCAGACATAAAAAACTCTAATTATTGATTGTTTTTCGGATTTCCTGAATAACTACATTTGTCTCATCATCGAGTTTCCTCATCTCCTCCAATATCTCCCCCGGCTCCCTCAACTTCTTCTCTTCGCCTTTATTCGGGTTCTTAACCGACAGATCAAACGTCGCCTGATCGATATCTTTGACGTCCACTGACCAGGAATTTTCTGAATTCGCTTTGGTCTTTTGGAGTTCCACGAATTCGGCCAGGTCTTTTTCGTTCAGCGGATTGGTCTTGCCGAGGTTACGGGCGAGGTTGAGTTGGTAGAACCAGACTTTTTTAGTTGGCGCGCCCTTTTCGAAAAATAGGACCACGGTCTTTACGCCCGCGCCGGCGAAAGCGCCACCCGGCAAGTCGAGGATCGTGTGCAGGTTACAGCTTTCGAGCAGCAGTTTGCGCAAGCTGACGGATGCGTTGTCCGTGTTCGACAGGAATGTGTTCTTGATGACGATGCCCGCTTTGCCGCCGGCTTTGAGTATCTTGATGAAGTGCTGAAGGAATAAGAATGCCGTTTCGCCGGTTTTGATGGGGAAGTTCTGCTGGATTTCGCGGCCGATGCCTGCGCCGAACGGCGGATTGGCCAGGATCACGTCGAAGCGGTCTTTCTCCTGGATGTCGTTGATGTTCTCGGCCAAGCTGTTCATGTGCCTGATGTTCGGCGCTTCGATGCCGTGCAGGATCATGTTCATGATGCCGATGATGTACGCGAGTGATTTTATCTCTTTGCCGTAAAACGTTTTCTTTTGGAGCGTTTCCATCTGGCTCGACGAAAGCTTTGCCTGGTTTTCGGTCAGATAATTATAAGCTTCGACCAAAAACCCGGCCGAGCCGCACGCGCCGTCGTAAATCTTTTGGCCGATCTTCGGCGCCACGACTTTGACGATCGTCTTGATTAGCGGACGCGGCGTGTAGTATTCCCCGCCATTCCGTCCGGCGTTGCCCATGTTCCTGATCTTGTCTTCGTACAGATGCGACAACTCGTGCTTTTCTTCGTACAGCCGGAAGTGCATGCCGTCGACGATGTTCAGGATTTCGCGCAGCTTATAGCCGCTCGAGATCTTGTTCTTCAGCTCGCTGAATATCTCGCCGATTTTATATTCTATTGTATCCGGTTCCTCGGCCCTGAATTTCTTGAGATATGGAAAAAGCTTCTGGTTCACGAATTCCTTAAGGTCATCGCCTTCAAGCGCTTTTTGATGGTCTAGTTTACCGTCAGCGCCTTTTGGACACGCCCAAACATCCCAGCGATATTGCGGATCGAGGATGTAGTCATATTTTTTGCCGGCCAGCGCCATCTCTTTCTTTTTGGTCGCTTCCAGATCATCCAGATACTTCAGGAACAGGATCCATGAAGTTTGCTCAACGTAATCAAGCTCGGTCGCCGAGCCGGAATCCGTGTGGAGGATAGAATCGATGTTCTTGAAGGCTTGTTCAAACATATTGGAATATCAAGGCGATATTACCCCAATCCCGTTCCGTCTACCAGAAGGGCGGACACATCGGTCCGCCCCTACCGAAAGGGCGCGATGAATCGCGCCCCTACATTTTTTTTATTTCGTCGGTTTCTTGGTCCTGCCTTCGACGATCGCGGCCTGGATGTTCTGCGGGGTCTCGGCGTAGTGGTCGAATTCCATGGAGTAGGACGCGCGGCCCTGGGTCATGGAACGAAGAGTCGTCGAGTAGCCGAACATCTCGGAGAGCGGGACGAAAGCGTCGATAATCTTGGCGCCGGCGCGGTCCGTCATCTCGTTGATCTGGCCGCGCTTGGAGTTGAGGTCGCCGATGACGTCGCCCATGTAGAGCTCCGGGGTCACGACTTCGATCTTCATGATAGGTTCGAGCAAAGCGACTCCGCCTTTGCGGCAGGCTTCCTGGAAAGCCATGGAAGCGGCGATCTTGAAAGCGGCTTCGGACGAGTCGACTTCGTGGTACGAACCGTCGAACACCGTGACTTTGACGTCGATGAACGGATAGCCGGCGATGACGCCGCGGGTGAGCGCTTCCTGCACGCCCTTGTTGATCGGCTGGATGTACTCGCGCGGGATGACGCCGCCCTTGATCTCTTCGACGAATTCGTAGCCCTTGCCGCGTTCCTGCGGTTCGACGCGGAGCCAACAATCTCCGTACTGGCCGCGGCCGCCCGACTGGCGGATGAATTTACCTTCAGCTTCGGCGGCCTTCTTGAGCGATTCCTTGTACGACACCTGCGGCTTGCCCACGTTGGCTTCGACTTTGAATTCGCGCTTCATGCGGTCCACGATGATCTCGAGGTGGAGTTCGCCCATGCCGGCGATGAGGGTCTGGAGGGTCTCTTCGTCGGTGCGGACGCGGAACGAAGGATCTTCTTCGGCCAGCTTCTGCAGAGCCACGCCCATCTTCTCTTGGTCAGCTTTGGTCTTGGGCTCGATGGCGATCTCGATGACCGGTTCAGGGATGGTGATGGATTCGAGGATGATCGGACGGTTCTCATCGCACAGCGTGTGTCCAGTAAAGGTGGCTTTGAGGCCCACGGCAGCCGCGATTTCGCCGGCGTAGACATGGTCCACGTCTTCGCGCGCGTTGGCGTGCATGCGCACGATGCGCGAGATGCGTTCGCGTTCGCCGGTCTTGGTGTTCAGGACGTACGAACCGGCGGCCAGGTTTCCGGAGTAGACGCGGAAGTAGACGAGGCGGCCCACGAACGGATCGGACACGACCTTGAAAGCCAGGGCCGCGAACGGACCGTTGTCGTCAGCCGGGCGATCTTCGATGACTTCTTCGTTATCCGGCAAGTAGCCTTTGATGGCCGGAACTTCGAGCGGCGAAGGCAGGTAAGCGACCACGGCGTCGAGCATGAACTGCACGCCTTTGTTCTTGAGGGCCGAACCGCACAGGATGGGGAAAAGCTCGCGGGCGATGACAGCCTTGCGCAAAGCCTTGCGGATCTCGTCGAGCGAGAGCTCTTCGCCGGCCAGGTATTTGTTCATCAACGCCTCGTCCGTCTCGGACAATGCTTCGAGGAATTCAGAGCGCAGCTTCTTGGCTTTTTCAAGATATTCAGCCGGACAGTCTGATTCTTCGATCTGCTGGCCCATCTCGTCCTTGTAGATCTCGGCCTTCATGGTGATGAGGTCGATGATGCCCGTGAAATTGGCTTCGGCGCCGATGGGGATCTGGATCGGGTAGGAACGCTTGTTGAGTTTGGTGCGGATGGATTCGACGTCCTTGTCGAAATCAGCGCCCATGCGGTCGAGCTTGTTCACGAAGCAGATGCGGGGCACGTTGTACTTGTCAGCCTGGCGCCAGACAGTCTCGGTCTGCGGCTCGGCGCCGGCCACGCCGTCGAACACGACAACAGCGCCGTCGAGCACGCGCAGCGAGCGCTGCACTTCGATGGTGAAGTCGATATGTCCCGGAGTGTCGATGAGGTTGAGGCGCGTCCCCTTCCAGAAACAGGTCGTGGCGGCGGAGGTGATGGTGATGCCGCGTTCCTGCTCCTGCTCCATCCAGTCCATGGTGGCGGCGCCCTCATGCACCTCGCCGATCTTATGTTTGCGGCCAGTGTAAAAAAGCACGCGCTCGGACACGGTCGTCTTGCCCGCGTCGATGTGGGCGATGATCCCGAAATTTCGGGTGTTGTCTAGCGTATATTCTCTGGGCATAGTGATTGTTGTTGGTAGAGGATGACAGATTCGTTAAGTTTCAGAAAGTCTTGCAGTTTTGGTTCTCCGGAATTTCTGTGCCGGTTTCGTCCTGATATCCTCCGGTATTCTCACATTGTTTCACGACTTTAAGCTTATTGCTCGGTCCGTCATACCGGACAATCGCATTCCACCAACTCGGACCGTCGCCACCACCGGTGTCGCCTGTTACGGCATAGCCGGAAGCTGTCCGGATGAGTTTGAGGTTTTCGATGAATGATTCGTCTCCCCCGCCTTGGGCTGAAAACGCGGGCGAAACCATGACCTTGCCGTTCTGGCTGCCGAAGCCTTTACCCTTCCAAAAACCGAACACATGACTCTGGCCATGGGCGCCTTTGGATGGCAACTCCAGGATTGGGGTGCCGGTCGCGGCTACCATGGAAAAATAATATGCCGATTCTTTGGAGGAGAAACAGAGCTGCCAAAGCCTTTTCTTGTTAAGTGCAGTCTTCAGATCCTGGCTTGGTTCCGGGAAGGCAGAACCAGTCCAATCGACGCTCTTCCCTTCGGAAACAACCCAAAGCATGGTCGAAGCAAGACAGTCTCCTGTCATCGGGTAATCCGTCGCTACATAAACCTTGGTATCTTCAGGTTCCACGACTTCATCATCCGTGGACTGGACATCTTTGGAGTTGACCGTGTCTTGGATGATTTGCTTCACTTTTTGGTCTTGGACCGAAACGACTGGAGCCGATGACTTGGAGCAGCCAGCACCCAGCAAAACCAAGAGACCGAAGGCGGCAACAAACCAAAGAGACGCGGATGAGCGCGTCTCCTGTTTCGGAATTCTGGTAATTACCCGGTCTGAGCCGTCATCCATATCCGAATGGCGGTTAGCGCGCGAAGTGGGCGAAGGCGCGGTTGGCCTCGGCCATGCGCTGGACGTCCTGCTTCTTTTTGACGGCGTCGCCCTGATTTTCGGCGGCGGCGAGGAGTTCGTTGGAGAGCTTGATGGCCATGGGCTTGCCCTTCTTGGAGCGGGCGGCGGCCAGGAGCCAGCGGAACGCCAATTGCATGCGACGTTCGGCGCGGACCTGGATCGGGATCTGGTAGTTGGCGCCACCGACACGGCGGGATTTGACCTCGAGGAGCGGCGAGACGTTCTTGATGGCTTCGTTGAACACGTCCAAGGCCGGCTTCTTGGTCTTGTCTTCCATGATTTGGAAAGCCGCGTACACGATCTTTTGGGACGTGGACTTTTTGCCCTCTTCCATCACGTAGTTGATGAACTTGGCCACGAGTGGCGAGGCGTATTTGGGATCAGGCAGGATCCTCCGTTTTGGTGCTTGTTTCTTTCCGCGCATAAATATTATTTCTTAGCTTCCTTCGGTTTCTTAGCACCGTAGACTGAACGGCTGCGGCGGCGATCCTTGACGCCCTGGGTATCGTAGACACCGCGGATGACGTGATAGCGCACACCTGGAAGATCTTTGACGCGGCCGCCGCGCAACAGCACGATGGAGTGCTCCTGCAGGTTGTGGCCTTCGCCCGGGATATAAGCAGTGACTTCCATGCCGTTCGAAAGACGGACACGGCAAATCTTCCGGAGCGCCGAGTTCGGTTTCTTGGGGGTCATGGTGGTCACCTTGGTGCACACGCCGCGTTTGAACGGCGCGCCACGGGAAAGCTCGGTACGCTTGCGGTGCAAGGTATCGTTAGTGAACTGCATGGCCGGGCTCTTGGACTTTACCTTCTGGGCGCGGCGTCCATGTTTGACGAGTTGGTTGATGCTTGGCATTTGGGTTGAAGTTGGCGTCGCACGGCACTCAGCCACGAATGCGTGAAAGACGGGGGTTCGACTAAAATGTGGGCAAAATATAACAATAAAAGCGGTAGAACGTCAAGACCGAGACCCTTCCCGCTCGTACCGCGTACCTCGTGCCGCGTTCGGCATAACGGAAAAAACAGCATTATCAGCCATTTTTCACTGTACGAAGTACGCGGTACGCGGTACGCATTGTCAGTACGTAATCCAGAGCGTGGGCCAGAAAACGCTAAAAACCGCAAAAACCACGAGCAGGACGAAGGTCGGGAGTAGGGCAAAGCGCGAATACCAAGCAGGCTTGTAGCCGATGGCGAGCTGGATGAAGATAGCGGCGATACCCAGGCCCCAAAGCACAGGTTGGCGGATCACGAGGAGCGGGACGAGGATGCCTGCTGACGGTAGAGCCATAGACCAGGTTCGCGACAAGGCCTGGTTTTTGAGTCCATTGACCAAGAGGACGGAGCCGCCGAGCAAAGCTGCGCCGAAGAGCGCCCAAACCTGCCAACCGGCTAAAGCGGAATTCCGTAAGCCGAAAGCTAACCCAGCCTGGCCCAGGGACAAAAACGTGACAGAGAAGACGGCCAACTGGCTGACCAAGCCGGTCCCCCAACCCAAACCGCTGCGAGATGAGCACCAGGCAAAAAATGTCGCGGCCGCGAATCCGGCGAAGACCGGCCAACCCAACAGCGAAGAGCCGAACAAGGCGACGACCAGGAGGATGGAACCGGCATCTTCTAGGTCATGTGGAGCGACCGCGCCTGACGGAAGAGGCAGATGCGGACTGCGTAATTCGTCTTGGGACAGGTTTTCGAGATCGGAGCCGAAACGCCGCCAATAGACCCAAGCCAAGGCCGAAACAGCCAAGACGACCGTGGACAGGAGATTGGTATATGAACGATCAAGGGAACGACCGATCCAGCCGATACCCAAACCGATGCACAAGACAGTGACCGTGACCGTGGCTTCAAGGGTGATGAAACGCTTAGCCAATAGCTTGAAAGCCGCGAGCCGACGCCAGGCAAGTCCGAGCAGGATGAGACCGGCGGCCAGGAAGAGCACGGCGGCACGGGCGGCCATGAGTCCGGTTTCAGCCTGATGGCCGGTGGCCGCGAAGAAGCGTTCGGCCTGGCCGCTGACCCAATATCCCCCGCTCTGCACCGAGACAAGGATGCGATAGACATCTTGGACATCTTCGAGAACCGTATCCCTAGACTTGGCGAGCACGGCGGAGATCCATGACAAGCAGTTGGAGAGGAAGGCGGAGCTTAGATAAACGGTCAGGGCCGAAGCGAGGATGCGGAGTATGGCCTGTTTTTGCCTCCAGAGGATGAAAGCCGTACCGAGGGCGAAAGCCAAGGGGAAGAACCGGTCCAAGACATACGGTCCATAATGCATTGGCCAGAAACCAAGGCTCAAGATGGAGATGACGGCTTCGCCGGGTTTGAGGACGGCGAATGCGTAGGTCGAATCCCAGGCTTTAGTGAGGGAGAAAACGAAGACCGCGACGGCCGCGGACATAGCCAGCCAAACCGCGGACATGGCGGCGTGCTCGCTGCGCGAACGGTTCAACAGGATGAGGACCACGGCCGAGATGACCATGCCCAAACCCAGATCAGGTGCAGTCCTGAAGAGGATCTCGGACAGCGGCGGCGGACCGACGCGGGTCAAGAAACCGATCACCAAAGGCACGGCCAACGACAGGCCGAGCCATGAGATGAGCAGTCCGGTGAGATCGGCGGTGCGACGGGTTTCGGGCCAGAGTTTCATAGGAGGAAGGCAGGTATGGGAAAGACGTAACCCAGAAGATTCCAAACCAAGCGGATCAGACCGGAGAATAATCCCAGATGCAAGAATGAATCAGCGAAGATCAGCATGAGCAAAAAGTACGGGCCCTGTGCCTCAAGTTTGAAACGGAACGCCGCGTACTGCGGTCCGTCAAAAATGGCCAGGAGGACCTTTGAGCCGTCGAGCGGCGGCAGCGGGATGAGGTTGAACGCCAAAAGCGCGACGTTGAGCTGGGAGCTCACGAGCAGGAAGATGGTCAAAAGATTGTTGAAGCCAAGACTTGGTCCGAAGACGGACAGGAGGAGCAGTGAGACGGATGCGAAGATGAGGTTGCTTACAGGACCGGCGAAAGCGATGAAGACCGGTCCCCACTTCGGCCACTTGAGGCTGTACGGATTATAGGGAACTGGCTTGCCCCAGCCGAAGCCGATTAGCAGGACAGCTATGAGGCCGATCCAATCGATGTGGGCCGCGGGATTGAGCGTCAATCGGCCCAGGCGCTTGGCCGTACTGTCGCCCAACAGGTTTCCGACCAAAGCATGCGAGAATTCATGCACCGAAAGCGCGATGAGGAACGCCAAAACCCAGGTGAAGAAGACAAGCGGTTCGTTGAAGAGGAGGGTGAACATAAGGTCTTGCCAAGAATAGCTTATTCGTGTAGCATTCGGCCATACCTAAATTACCAGTATGAGCAAAATAGACCAACTTACCGGACGCGGCGCCAATTTCGGCCATTCGCGCAGCCACTCCAATATCGCCAGCAAACGTCGCCAAGACGTGAATTTGCAGACCATCAAGATTGACGGTAAGCGCATCCGCATCTCGGCCCGGACACTGAAATCCATCAAACGCCTGGCCAAGGTGATGAGCGGCGAAATCCCGACCCTGAAGCAGAAGAAACAGGCGAAACGCGTCGAGCGTGCGGCCAAGAAAGGCGTAAAATAACCAACTCGGATATCGAATAACCCCTCGTCAGGAATGGCGAGGGGTTTTTGGTTGGAGCGACCTGGACGACGCTTCAGTTGAGGAGGTTGTTGCTGGGTTTGCGGACCGCCATCTCGGGCGGCATATCCTCATGCCAGATCATGCCCCTACTGTTCTGGTCCAC
Organism: Candidatus Uhrbacteria bacterium; assembly: GCA_016222815.1. Lineage (GTDB taxonomy): Bacteria > Patescibacteriota > Patescibacteriia > 2-12-FULL-60-25 > 2-12-FULL-60-25 > CAIKNB01. The sequence goes on along the minus strand of JACRQE010000003.1, from coordinate 36,084 downwards.
AAGGGCGTAGACGCTCTTCCATGGGATGATGCAGAAGAACGGCGTGCGGTTGAAGCTCAAGGTGCACTTGATCCCCTTCTTGCCGATTTTCAGGTCCGGGATCGGGACACGCATGTTGAGGCCGATCTCCAGGATGAGATGCGGGCCTCGTCTGTACTGCGGCGGGACCACGACGCCGCTCTGACGCGGGTCGAGATGGATGAAGACATCGGAGCGCTGCAGCATCTCGATTGCGACTTCTTTTTTTGCCGACCACTTCCCCATGACATTGTCTCCTAGCAAAGGACGTTTCGTCGGAATACACGAATTCTTTAGACTGTTTTTCGGTGATTGTCAAACCGTCCAAAAACAAAAACCCTACATCGGCTAATGTAGGGTTTTTAGATATCACGTTCTTTATTTCACGCTCTTGGCTATGGTTTGATGCAAACCTTTCTCGAAGATGGATGGGATGATCTTATCGGCCATGGGTTTTTTGACGAAACCGGCCAGGGCATGGGCGGCGCGGAGTTTGATTTTGTCGTCGACTTTAGTCACGCGCTTGTCCAACATACCGCGGAAGAGTCCGGGATAGACGAGCGCGTTATTGACCTGGTTCGGGAAGTCGCTGCGGCCGCTGGCTACGACGGCGGCACCGGCCGCGAGAGCCTCATCAGGCATAATCTCGGGCACGGGATTGGCCATGGCGAAGACGATTGGCTTCGGCGCCATAGACCTGACCATATCCGGCGTGACGGTCTTGGGTCCGGAGACTCCGATGAGCACGTCGGCGCCTCGGATGACCTCGGAGAGATTCCCGTTCTCGGATTTTGGATTCGTGAATTTGAGCAGAGCTTGCTTTGACTGATTGAGCCCCAAACGCCCCCTATGTATCGCGCCTTCACGGTCGCAGACCACGATGCGCTTGAAGCCGGCGACCGAGAGGAGGCGCGCGATGGCAAATCCGGCGGCGCCGGCGCCGTTCACCACGATTTTCATCTTGGTTTTGTCGGCGCGACGCGTGACTTTCATGGCGTTCAGGATGCCGGCTAAAGCCACGATGGCCGTGCCGTGCTGGTCGTCGTGCATGCAAGGGATCTTGAGCGATTCGGACAGGCGCTTCTCGATCTCGAAACAGCGCGGCGCGGAAATATCTTCGAGTTGGATGGCGCCAAACGAGGGTTCGAGATTTTGGACGGTGCGCACGATTTCGTCAGGATCTTGCGTGGAGAGGACGATGGGTACAGCGTCGATGCCGGCGAAGCGTTTGAAGATGGCGCACTTGCCTTCCATGACGGGCAAAGCGGCAAGCGGACCGATGTTGCCGAGGCCGAGGACAGCGGAACCATCTGAGACCACGGCAACGAGGTTGCGGCGCCAGGTGTATTTGTCCGCGAGCTTCGGATCCTTGGCGATAGCCGAAGAGACCGCGCCTACGCCGGGAGTGTAGACGAGCGAGAGGTCCTCACGCTTTTCGATGGGCTGTTTGGAGACGATGGAAATCTTTCCTTTGAGCTTGGCATGGAGTGCCAGGGATTTTTTGGCGATGTCAGTGGTTTTCATAAATACATGTGTAATCCCCCTGCCACGTCGCTCGCGAGCGACGTGGCCCGCCCCCTTTCACAAGGAGGGTTCTGACTGACTCCCCTCCTGGTTTAGGAGGGGTCGGGGGTGGTGGATTTAGGAACCGGGGTGATTTTTCTATCCGAACGGACGTTCGCGGGTCCTGTCGATAATCCTGATGGCTTCATCTGCGGTATCAACCACCTGCATGATGGCGACTTCTTCTTTGTCGATGAAACGCTGTTCCTCGCACATCGTGCGGTTCACCCAGTCGAGAAACGGAGTCCAGAAATCCTTGCCGACAAGGATGACCGGGACGTTGCGCGGAATCTTATTCGTCTGGATCAGGGTCACCATTTCGGTCATTTCGTCCATAGTCCCGAAACCGCCTGGGAAGTAAATGTAAGCCTGGGCAGATGCCGAAAGCATGACCTTGCGGGTGAAGAAATAGTGGAAACCGATGGCCTTGGAGACGAACTGATTGCGCCGCTGCGCCGAGGTAAGTTCGATGTCCAAGCCTACTGATTCGGCACCAGCCTCTGTCGCACCCCAGTTAGCCGCCTCCATCATGCCCGGACCGCCGCCTGTGATTACGGTGTAGCCCTTCTTGCCGAGCTTATAACCCAGTTCCTTGGCGATCTTGTAATACCTGTTATTGGATGTCGAACGCGCACTGCCGAAGATAGTGACTTCCTTCTTGAGCTTGGACAGGAACTCGAAACCTTCGATGAACTCGGCCATGATGCGGAAGATTTTCCAATTGATCCCTTTGGTGAAGGCGGCATCGGTCATCTGGGGAGCTTCGCCGGTTGGTGCATCCAACCAGCCCAGGTAGTGCTTGCCTGCCGCGGATTTACCGGATTTGCTTTTTGGTTTCGCTGTCTGTGCTTTAGGTTTTTTTATTGGCATATTTTTTATTTCACCTCACCTCCTCGAGGAGATGCGGATCGTTCAGCTCCAACTCGACGGAACGCATCAGGCGTTCGAGCTTATTGCGCTGCCAGCACGGACCGAGTGCGATCCTGTCCGGACGTCGGCCGACGCGGCGGAACTCCACGGATTCGAAGCCCCTCTCGAGGTTGAAACCTTCATGGATGAGGAGCACGGCTTCGAGTTCTGACACCTGGTACGTACGGCGACGGCTCAATAAGGAACGGAATTCGATAGCCTCATCATCAAGCCGGAGTTTTTCGGTCACGCTGTCCAGGAGATAGACCCAGCAGATGAAACTCAAGATCAAGAGGATGACGCGCTGCAGGTCGCTGACCGCAGGCAGCAAGAACGACATGGCCGTGACCAGAGTGAGGATGATGCAGACGCTCAAGATGACGGCGCCGCCCAGGGACACGAACTCGGCGTGGACTTCGCGCAATGGAGCTTCTTGGTTTTCCGGGACTCGCGGCCTCCGGGGAGCGAAGGCGCCAATGACGTCAGGCATAACGGAGACATGGTAGAGGAAAAACGCCGTGAATAAAAGTAGGGGCGGTCCGGTGTTCACCGGACCGCCCCTACCGGAAAAATCAATTCCTTGATTACAGCACCGCTTCCTTGGCAGCCTTGGCCAAGCGGAACTTGACCACCGTCTTTGCCGGGATGGTGATGGTCTGACCCGTGGCCGGGTTGCGGCCCTGGCGCGCCTTGCGTTGCATCTTGACCATCTTGCCGAAGCCCGGGACCAAGAACTCGCCGGAGGATTTGACCTGCTTGTAGGCCAGCGTGGTCAGCATGTCGAGTAAGGTCTCGATGTCCTTCTTAGAGTGGCCGGACTTGTCGGCCAATTCGCGAATTATCTGGGCTTTAGTCATCTTTGCCATAGAAATGCTTGGAAAAATGAGGATTTCTCGAGCATCCAACACATCCTGTGGGATGATGCCGAATGCCGGAATCCCGTGAGTTATTAACAACAAGCCACAGAATAGCCCATTTTCAAAGGGTAAACAAGAATAACAATCCACATGTCAAGGGAGTGTCACTAGGAGGCGTCATTTTGCGTTATATTCGCATCAGCTATAGAATGGCAATAAATATTTAAATTTATGAAGAAAAATATCAAGATATTCCTCATCGGCCTATCCGTGATCGTGGCGGGCATCGCGCTCTACGCGGCTTATCACTTTACGTTCATCGAGTTTCCGACCAATAGGATAACCTGCAAACTCCAAGGAGGAGAGTGGGTGACGTATAAACAATTCAACTTTCCCACCAGCATGTGCCGTTTCCTCCAAATTGATCCACCGAATGTAGCCGGATGGGACGCGGGAAAAAACTAAAGGTTGAAAGCATCCTCCGCATAAATACAAAGACCGCACCCCGAGAGATGAAGCGCGCACAGGGTGCGGTCTTCGTTGGGGTGCGGTCGGTTAGGCCGCGCGCGAGGCAGTAGCTACCTCGGCTCGTTCGGCGATGGAAATCGCCCGCTTGAGCCACTTCTCGAGTTCGCTCCGCACCGTCGGCATCTTCATGCGCGATTGACGGACGAGCTCATTGTAGATGCCGCGGTCGAACCTGCGGCCGGCGCGCATGCACTCGTCAGCAGACTTCACGACCGAGAGCATCTTCGCCTGGGCAGCGTCGATGCGACGCATGAAATCCTCTTCCTCGGCGATTCGTGCCTGGAGGAGAAGCTCCTGCTTGGCGGCGTCCGCAAGCTTCTTGGCCAGGTGGCGCTTGTGGGCTTCGAGCCACATTCTCGCGTCCCCGGTAGTCGCTTCGGCGTGCTCGAGCTCATCCCAACACATGGGACGAAACTTCAGCTCATCGAGACACGCTTTGCATGCGATGTCCTGGCAAAACGTGTGGGCCGCTAAGCCCTCGAACATGTGCTGCAACTGACCAGTTTCCTGGCAGACGCAGACGTCAATCCGGCGCACCTCGGGAATGGCTTCCGGAGGATACACTAGAGACTCACGCCGGTTGAAAAGTTCGTTCTTCTTGTCTTCACATTCCTGGCACATTTTTTATCCTTCTTGTCCGGTTGGTGGAGGAAATACGGCATTCACTGAACAAAGAAAAATAGCATTAAAATCGCTTTTTGTCAAGGCATAAGGATGCCAAAAATGTTGTTAATTATGATGAAATAAATGGCTCAACAAAGATGAAATAACCCACTTGTCTTTGATAGTTGAAGTGGTGACAATACCAAAAAGACCCCGTTCGAGGGTCTTTTTGTGTGGTCGGGCTAGTGGGACTTGAACCCACGACCTCTTGCACCCCATGCAAGCGCGCTAGCCAACTGCGCTATAGCCCGAGAATAGACTTATTTTGAGCGATTTATTTCGGACGAAGCTTAGCAGACCCTAGCCCGGACGGCAAGGCATAGGGATTGACAAAACGACGCAAACGTGGGCATATTGGTGAACGCACTTTCAACCAGGTGGAGGACGACAACATGCAGATGGAACGAGATATCAGATTTCTCCGGGGACTAGCGAGCAGGACAAGCGGCGACATCGCGGGCAGTCTGGAGCGTATCATCCGTTTGCTGGACTTGATCCAGACGACTGCGGATTCACCCTCGGAACAAGCCGAGCGCGCCGAAAGAGCCGCCAGTGAACTGCGCTTGCTCATCGGTCTTGATGACGACGACCACAACGAAGTGAGCCTCATCGCCGAGCGAGTCAACGCCGCCCGCAAAGACCTCGTCGTTCTGAGCAACGCAATCGGCTACTGAACCAAAGGAGCGCCGGATGTTTACTCGGAAGTTCGATGCCAGCGGAATCCACGGAACGCGTACCAAGGGCGACAAAACGGCGTTCCGGACGTATTGGTGGAACCGCCCGCTCCTGTCATTCTTCAGCTGGCGCCGCGTCACGCTGTACATGATCCCAGAAGGAGTCGGTCCGTACCGCGTCGGGTACAAGCTCCCGGACGGAACCGCCCTGATCCACGAAGCGGTACTCAAGGGTCCGCGCGTCGCCGTCCGCCGACACCACGAGGACATCGTCTCGTTCGCAGTCGGCCTGGACGGGCGTGAGATCATCATGCTCGAGATGGAAGACACCTACGACGACATGTTGCCTGCCTGCGTCCCGAGCCTCTAACTCCCCCCCGTCCTTTCGTCTCACGCCCCACTCGATTCTCGAGCGGGGCGTTTGCGTTTTATCCGGGCTTTTGCCGCAGAGCGGGAACTGCTACCATCAAGGCCATGAGACAAACCAAACAACTCATCCCTAATTGGTCCAACATCTGGCGCTTCATCCGCGACCCGAAAAGCGACTGGAAGCCGAAAGTACTGGCTATCCTGGCCATCCTCTATCTGATTTGGCCGTTGGATTTGGCGCCAGACCTGATTCCCCTGCTCGGCTGGCTGGATGATATCGGATTCGACGTGGTCGCAGTCTGGTATCTGATGCATGCGACGAACCGATATTTGGAAAATAAAGATAAATAATCTCGTCGTCTTGAGCGGACCCCGCCCTTCGTGAAGAGCGGGGGAAGTCGAAAGATCATTACGAAGGTCCTTCGACAAGCTCAGGACGACAGACGGATGGATATGAAACTCCTCAACTATTTCCGCGTCTTGCTCGAATCTTACGTCTTCATTTTGTTGCTTTCGCTGACGATCGGTTTACTGCTACCACAGTACGCGATACTCCTCGCGCCGTACGGTACGTTTTTCCTGGGCATCATATTTTTCCTTTCGGCATTGAAGATTGACCTGAAGGAGTTCGCCAAATACCTCAAAGACGCGAAGATGGTCGTGGCCGTGAATTTCATGATGCTCATCGGACTGCCCATCATCGTGTATTACGCCACGCTGCTCATCTATCCGGATTTGGCCATCGCCTTCCTGCTCCTCGCGGCCATGCCGGCGGGCATGACATCTCCACTGCTCTCGGAGATCTGCGGCGGCAAACAGAGCCTGGCGCTAGTGCTCACGATCTCGACCTCGCTCCTCGCGCCATTCACCGTGCCGCTCATGGTCGGACTGCTCGCCGGCGCGACCGTCCAAGTCGATACGCTTGGTATGTTCCTGTCGCTGGTTAAAGTCATCTTCGTGCCGTTCATACTGGCCAACATCATCAAATATTTCTGGCACCACAAGATCAAAGCCACGTACTTCACGTTCAAGCCGATCTCGACGGTCCTGCTCGGCTTGCTCATCATGGGCATCGTGGCCAAACAGGCGGCGACCATACTCGGAGGCCTGAACGTGACTTTCTTGATTGAAATCGCGGCGCTCTTCGTACTGTTCGCTTTCTTCCACGTGGTCGGCTACTACACGGTCTGGTGGCGCAAGCGCGACGACCGCGTGACCATCACCATCTGCCTGACGTATCTGAACTTCACGCTCGCGATTTATCTGGCCGGCAAATTCTTCAACGACCCCAAGATCGTGGTGCCGGTCGTGCTTTCGGTCCTGCCGTGGAGCTTATTGATAATCCCGTTCAAGTACGGAATGAAGAAGTTTAAATGATATGGAAAACGAAAATAAGCGGCCGAAAGTCGGCGTGGGAGTCTGGATAGTCAAAGACGGGAAAGTCCTATTGGGGAAAAGGAAGAATGCACACGGCAATGAATCCTGGGCGGCGCCAGGCGGACACCTGGAATGGTTCGAATCTCCGGAAGAATGCGCACTGCGCGAGGTGGCGGAAGAAGCCGGGATCGAGATCGTGAACTTACGGAGCATGACGTTCACTAATGACGTGTTCTTAGACGAAGATAAACACTACATCACCCTGGCCGTGGTTGCCGACTATGTATCCGGTGAACCGCAAGTGCTGGAACCGGACAAATGCGAACGCTGGGAATGGTTCAGTTGGGACGAATTGCCGGAGCCGCGGTTTTTGCCGCTCGAAAATCTGTTGAAGCAAGGGTTCAGGCCGAGGTAAGATCCCCCGGCCGCGCCACGTTCTACGTGGTTAAACCGTGGGACGACATTTCGTTTTTGACTTTTACGCATTCCATTGCTTAAATCCCCCCGCACATTCACTAACGCGGTACGCGGTACGAAGTACGAGGTTTCAGTCATGGGGATCCAAGTCGAATTCAACCCGGATTTGGCGCTGCGGAACATCGAAGAGTTCAAGGCGCACCGCCGAGGCGCTGACGAGTGCATCCCGGAACAGCTCGTGAGCGGGCATTCATACGCTTTCCGCAAGAAGGGACAGCGCAACTACTGGCTGCTTGGAGAGATTCCATTGCTCGAGACGATGGGCAACCAACATCTCTCGCGGCCGCTGGCTTCCATCCGGATAATCGAGGCGACGCACTACATCGAAGACGGCGAGGTCTGGACGCGCGGACGCTACATGGTGGTTGAGACCATCAAACCCGGAGAGATCCGGTTCAACGGATTCGCCACGACGAGGTGAAGCTATGGAAGACTGGAAAGCCAAGACACTGGATTCGTACGAACGCTATTCTGCGCTGTACGATTCACGGTTCGGAGAACACTTCTCCCGTGCCGTCATGGAAGATGCGGACCGGTTCGTCCAGCTCCTGCGCGGGCAACGCGTCTTGGACCTGGGCTGCGGATCCGGGCATCACGCGGCATATTTCCGCAGCCGGGGATGTGACGTCTTGTGCGCCGACATCTCTCCGGCCATGCTCGAGATTTGCCGCGACAAAGGGCTCAAGACACGCCACTTGGACATGGAATCCATGACCTTCGTGGACACGACGTTCGACGGCATCTGGGCGTACTCCTCGCTCCTCCACCTGCCCAAGGAACGCATCCCGAAGGTAATCGCCAAAATCCACGCCATCTTGAAGCCCAATGGCATCCTTGCGCTCGCATTCAAACACGGCGAGACGCAAGGCTTGGAGGAACACGAGGACTTCCCCGGTTCTGCGCGATGGTTCACGAGGGTGACGCTGGAAGAGATATTGGGGTGGTGCGAAGACGACTTCGAGCCGCTTTATTCCAGTTCCTACAAAGCTTCGGAGCGATCCACCTTCATCTTCGCCTTGTTCGCCCGAAACGACTGACTCAGACGCCCCGATGGCCATCGGGGCGTCTTTCATTTCCGAGGCACGTGGCTTGACATTTGCGGCTTTTAGTGCCAAGTTTACCGCGTACATTCAACCTGAAGAGAGGAGCTCCGCATGGCGGACAAGAACTACGGAAACATGAACGCCCACGCCATCGGTTTCATCATGAAAGAGATGGTGCGGCGCGCCATCGAAGCCATCCGCGCCCAGCGTTTCGCCTTCGAAGTGACGGCTAAAGAAGGCCACGACGGCCAGATGGACGACATCTTCACGAGCGCAGACAAGGCGGCGCAGGAGATCTACGTGAAGATGATCACCGAGGCTTTTCCGGGCTACGGCATCGTGGCCGAGGAAGACCATCTGCGCGTCGAACCGCACCCGGACATCGGCATGTACTTCACGGTCGATCCGCTCGACGGCACCAAGGCGTTCAAGCGCCGCCAATCGCACGGCATCGGGACAATGATTGCCCTCGTCTGCGGCGAAGAAGTCATCGCCGCTTACGTCGGCGATGTGATGACGCGCGAAATCTACGGCTTCCGTCCGGAGTCAGACAAGGTCCATCGCATCAGCGAGTACGGCTTCGGGGAAACTCTCCGAATCGACCCGAGCGTTCAGTTGAAGGACCAACATATCCTGTTACGCGAACGTCCCGAGAATCACTCGAGGTGCGTAAGGAATCTGACCGCTCTGCAGAATGACGGCGGATTTTTCCAGGATTTTGAAATTGCCACGGGCAGCGTCGGCGTCAGCACAGCACGGCTCTGGAAGGGCGAGGTCGGCGCCGTCTTGCTCAGACCCATATACGAGACGCCCTGGGACTGCGCACCAGTGTTCGGGATTAGCCAGAGACTTGGTTTCGTTATGTATGAGATGAACACAAAGAAAGGCATCTGGGAACCTACGCCCATGACCGTGTACGAATCGACAATCCCGATACCGAGGGAACATCTCATCATTCACAGGTCGCGCGTCCGAGAACTGTCCAGATGGCTCGATATTCGCTGAAGACCACTCGGTCGACAGACCAGACGCCCCGCAATCCTCGCGTGGCGTCTTTCATTTCCGTGGACGCGGAACGGAATTTCCGCTAACCTCGTATTTAATATGCCAATCGACATCGAATACGAAGCGACTTTCCCTAATGTGGACAAGGACGAGGTGCGCGGAAGATTAAAATCCGCCGGCGCCGAGCTCATCAAGCCAGAGTTCATGCAGCGGAGGCACGTCTTCAAGTTCCCGAAAGGACACGAGATTCCCGGCGGGTGGCTGCGCGTGCGCGACGAATCGGACAAGATCACTTTGAGCCTGAAGATCGTCAGCGGAGACAAAATCGAGGACCAAAAAGAGATTTACCTTAAAGTCGACGATTATAAAAATGCGGTCGAGCTGCTCAAGACAATGGGATGCGAAGTGAAGGCTTTCCAGGAGAGCAAGCGCGAACTTTGGAAATTGGACGGCTGCGACGTGACCATCGACGAATGGCCGTTCCTCGAACCGTATGTGGAAGTCGAAGGCCCGGACGAAACGGCGGTCAAAGCCGCGAGCGAGAAATTGGGATTCGATTATGCGACTGCCGTCTTTGGCGCTGTTGACCAACTCTACTCGAAAAAGTACGGCTGGGAACTGGATCTCATCAACAACTGGCTGCCATCAATCACTTTCGGAGAGGAGAATCCTTTTTTGAAGACGAAGACGGAAATACCGAAACCGTAGGGGCGTGATGAATCACACCCCCACAACAAAAACACCCCATCGTGAAATGGGGATTTTTTTGCGCCCGGAGAGGTCGGCGAGATATTCGGTCCGCTCAAGATAGGTGAGCACAACGTCAGGGAGCTCGGGAAAGACAGATTTCTCCGTCAAGCCACAACTCCATGATTGAACGCCGCGAGGCCGTCATCGCTCCGCCACGGCGGATGCCGAAATCGTAGCCTCAAGATCGAATTCAGCCCGAAATCTCGCTTCGACCGTTTCTCCAGACTCTTACAGGATGAAACGGCGTAAAGAGACCGTCAAGAGCGTAAAAAACCTATAAAAGACAAGCCCCGGTGGACACCGGGGCGAGGATTTCAGTACTTGGAACGGATGAACTTGGTCATCTCGCGATGGATATCGGGAGATGACCAGTCGATGCTGTAGAGCGTCTTGGGGAAGACGATTCCGGCCAAGTCCTCAAGGAGCTGGGTCAGCTTGTAGAGCGAGTGGTTTTCGGGACCATGACTGACCAACTCGTTGCGCCAGTCGCGGTAGAGCATGAAGCGGAGTTCCATGGGCGAACCCATCCACATCCAGTTCCATTTTGTTGCTTGGTACTCGGGACTGGAATGAGGATTGGTCTTGTCCAGGACTCCGGCGCGGCTCAAGTTTGAGACCTGACCCCAGACCGTACCCGGCTGGCGGACCACCTGATGGCGCAGATACGGGATGGTTTCGAGCAGGTCCTTCTCGCAGAAAAATCCGAAAGTCACGCCCAGGCGGTCACCGATGTTCAGATGACGCTCGCGCTTGCGGAGCATCTTCTGCGTGGGGTGTCGCTTGACGCGCGAGAGGAAGAATATGGGCACTTCGCGGCCATTAACCATGACGAAGCGGAGATCGATTGGCAGGACATCGAGGTTCTCGGAGGGAATCGAGTGCCTGGCTTCCCGGCTGTCGCGCGGCAAGATGCGATGTTCGCTGATGCGCATCTCGTTCCTCGGGTCGCGTTCGGCCACTATGGTGACCTGTTCGATATGCCCCGGGGCGAAGAAGTGCCGCTCCAGAATCTCGACGAAGAAAGCCATGTCCTGCTCGACGATATCCGGCTCGGCCTGGAACAGGCGGAGTTCGAATTCAGACAGACCGACGGTGAACTTGCGCCGCGCTTCGAACCGCTTGAGGCGCGACATGAGGTCGTCGCCGGGTTCGGCGCAGAGGCGGAAGAGTTCGATCGGGTCATGCTGTGAAGCGACGAGATCGAGGGTCGCCAGGCACTGCCGGAAACGCAGCGGGAAGTATTCACGCAGGATCTCATCAACCGACTCGTCCGCGGCTTTCAGGGCATCCAAGAACAACCGACGATCGCGATCGTAGGTCGCGGGGGTCAACCGGTAGTTCCAGGCATAATATTCCTGGAGCGCATGCCACCCGGCTTCGCGCACGCGCGCATCCGAGGCATCGACCCCGAAATCCTTCTTGGCGGCCTGCCTCGCAGTAGCCAGATGCCGGAACAATAACCTGAGACGCTCGCGCTCCCCTTGCAAGATGTCGAAACGGCGTTCGGCTTCGGCCCGGACCAGGGGGTCATCGGGCAAGACGTACAGGTTGGGGAACTTGCGGATAAGTTCATCATCAAAATCCAGCATCGGAATAGCTTGGATGTCGGAAATTCGGGCGATGGTCGCTGCCGATTGGCCATGAAGCTGGGCTGTCGACGATACCATCAGTCCTCCTTGGGCGGATCGCCATCTTCCTGGCGGAAGATAGCATAGCGTCCGCCGTGTTCAAGCAATAGCCGACACTCTTCGCACACGTCCGCGGCCAAACCATGAATGCACGTCCGTTTACCGCCTTTGGGCGGCAAGGATGAGGGCGTGTCCGGCTTAGTCGGAACTTCTTCATCGCTGAATGCCTGGTCGTCGCCGACTTCGCGTCCTTCGCGCAATCCCTGCAACCGGGCATCGAGATCGTCCTGGTCGCGATTATCTGCGGAATCCATCAAACCTCCGTGAGTAAAAGGAACGAGTTACAAAATTATAGGTGTGGGGACTAATTGTCAATAAGCCTATCCGGGAAAAACCTGGTCCAAAAGACGGCCCGAAGGCCGTCTTTTATCGATCATCCCTTACCTTACTTCGCCAGCCGATAGCGGTCAGCGCCGTAAAGCACGGGGTCAACAGTGGCGTTTATGGACACGATTTCTTCAGGCTTGAACCAGATAGCCATTTCATTCTTGGCTTCTTCGACTGTGCCGGATGCATGGATTAGGTTGCGCAGCGGGCGGTTCTGGGAGTTGGATAAGGCGTAGGTATCGATGGAAAAATCGCCGCGGATGGTGCCCGGCGCGGACGAGGCGGGTTCGGTCGCACCCACGAGCTTGCGCGTCTGGGCTACGGCTTGCTCGCCTTCGAACACGGCGGCCACGATGGGACCAGCCTGGAGGAATTCGACCAAACCATCCTTGATCATACCGCCGTAAGCCTTGTGGTCAGGATACGGAAACGGCTGGCCCAGCGATTCCATCTTGGCCTTTGCCTTGTCATACACACCCTTCATCCACTCTTCGGTCAAGGCATAATGTTTATCGCATTGTTCGGCCGTGGCTTTGACCATCTTAAGGGCCACGATCTTGAGACCAGCGCGCTGGAGGCGGGCAAAGATCTCGCCGACTAAACCGCGTTCGACACCGTCCGGCTTAACCAAAATCAAGGTTTGTTCCATAGTTTTGCCCAAGGATAGCATGTAAAGTCCGCTCTGACAAGATTGAGAGGAGTGGATATTTGGGATATTTTTGCCTCGGTTGAGCAAAATTTACTGAAAAAAGCCGTTTTATGGCTAAGACTTGCAAAAATTCGGGATTTTTGCTAAACTTGACTTATCATTCATTTTTAGCTTTACGCAGTTCTATGGGTTTACCCGGACATCGCCGAACCAGTTCAGACAAACGCCGCCGCGCCGCGCATTTTGCTTTGGTTGCAGCTCCCGTTTCGAAAGACAAGAAGACCGGCTTGCTTCACCTCTCGCATAAGGCCGCCCCGGGCGCCAAGGAGTACCGCGGACACGCCATCCACATCAAGGGCGCGGAACACAAGCTCGAAAAATTGCTCAAGAAATCGGGCAGCAAGAAAAAAGCCGAAGAGCACGACCACAAACATTAGACCTTCGAACTAAATCGTACCTTTCGTCCTTTATGTCCAACCGCCACCTGGCCCGCGCCCTGACCCTGCAATCGCTCTACGAGTGGGATTTTCATCGTGGAGAACAGGGTGCTCCTGAAATCCTGGAGCGCAACATCGAGGAATTCGCACCGGAATTGGACGAGAAGGAATTCGCATCCAAGCTGGTGACCGGCGTGATGGAAAAACTTGAGGAGATTGATGCGACCATCACCCAGTTCGCGCCTGATTGGCCGTTGCCGAAAATCACGACCGTGGACCGGAACGTTTTGCGCATCGGGACGTACGAGCTGAAATACGATAACGAGATCCCATCCAAAGTCGCGATCAACGAGGCTATCGAACTGGCCAAGACATTCGGCGGCGAATCTTCGGGTAAATTCGTGAACGGCGTCCTGGGCGCCGTGTACCGCGATCAACTGGCCAAGGGATTGGAGAAAGAGGTTGATAAGGAGAAAAAAGAGAAAAAAGAAGACGAGGCAGAAAAAAAAGACGTTACAGCCGAACCGGCACCGGAAGTTCCATAAAATTATCAAAAAGGTACGGGCTAGGCATGCCTCGCCCCTACAATTTATCATTAATCTTCATTCACAGCGGTAACGGCCCCAACGAAGGATACGGTCTAGCTACGAAGCTAACGTTGACTTCATTGATGACGTTCCCGGCCTGATGCATAAGGCCAATATGAACGAACAAACGCAGATCCAAAACTTGGAGGTTTTGGAAGAACGTCTGGGACACGTGTTCCGCAATAAAGATTTCATAATCGAAGCACTGACGCACCGCTCTTACCTCAATGAGCATGCGGATTTCGCATACACACACAACGAGCGCCTGGAGTTTTTAGGCGATGCGGTGCTGGAGCTGATAGTGACTGAACATCTGTTCAAGAATTTCGCCAATCCCGAAGGCGAGCTGACGAACTGGCGGGCCGCATTGGTGAATGCCAAGACCTTGGCCGGCATCGCGACCCAACTCGAGTTCGAGGATTTCCTGCTACTTTCCAAGGGCGAAGCTCGCGACAAGAATTCAAAGGCGCGCATGTACATCCTGGCTAATGCCATCGAAGCCATCATCGGAGCCATTTACCTGGACGGTGGCGTACCGGCAGCCGAAAAGTTCATCCATAAACACATCCTGTCACATCTGGAATACATCCTGAAGAACGAACTGTACGTAGACCCGAAGAGCAAGTTCCAGGAGACTGCACAGGAGCTTTTGGGCATCACACCGAACTACAAAGTCCTGGAAGAGAAGGGGCCTGACCATGCCAAGGAGTTCACGGTCGGCGTATTCCTGGATAAGGAAATGATCGCCGTCGGTCAGGGTTCATCCAAACAGGAAGCGCAGGTCGCGGCAGCGCAATTAGGGCTGGAGGCAAAAGGTTGGGACACACCGATTGCAGTGAAGAAAGAGAAATAATCAACGGTACCGATTGAGCCGGCGTCATATTGACGCCGGTTTCTGTTTATGGTTAACTCCCCAATCGCACATTCCAGCCAGGAGACAGCAATGACCGAGAGCGAATATAAGACATTCATTGCAGCCCGCTACGTGGCCGGACTCGTCGTGAGGCATCTGGCCAAAAACAAGGTCGCGCTTAGCGACCAACGTCACTTCCCTATCCTTCCTACATGCAACCAGCTGCGGTTCGGGCTCTGCATCAGCCTCGACCCGTGCGGTGCATCTATCCTGAACACGTCGTTCTCGCTTTGGACGCCCTGGGGAACCTGGTGTTTCTGCGACGCCCATCTCGAAATCCGCGAACTGCCGCTGGACATCGACGGAATGAGGCTCACGCGGATCCAAGAAGGTTCCGAGCTGTACCAATCGGCCGAGGATCGGATCTATGCGGTCCACGAAGCCACCAGGCTAGTCTTCTCCAAGCCCAAGCGGCGGCCCAGGGACAAGTTCCTGGAAGAAGAAACAGCGCAGAATAAATGGGACGAGATGTCGATGCGCTACTTCGAACGCAATCCTCGGGACTGACTCCTCTAGCTCTCCCTACCCAAGGAGAGCTTTCGCTTTATTGAAAAACACCCCGGTTCTTACCGAGGTGTTTTTTCTGGTGCGCCAGGAGGGATTCGAACCCCCGACCTTCAGCTTCGAAGGCTGTTGCTCTATCCAGCTGAGCTACTGGCGCCTACATGGGTTGGTCATGCGGAATATACGGTTTCAGGCAGGCTAAGTCAATCAGACTATCTATATAAGACAAGACGGCTCGCTCGAGCCGTCTGCAGATGAGAATTTCAGCGGGGAGAAACTATTCGAGCACGCCTTTGGGGCGCATGTTCCGGGCGCGACGAGCCAGTTCGATCTCGAGCTTTTTCCATTCGTCCAGCCGTCCCTGACTCTCCGCGGCGGATTCGACCTTGGGCCCTTCAGGGGTAATCAGAGCCTCTTGATGAATGTCTCTTTGATTTGCCATGAGTCAACTCCTCAACGAAACGAAGACTTGAGAGTCATTCGACCGACCAGGACACGAGACGCTTGAAGTTGATGCCCTTGGCCGCGAGCGGCGGAGTGAGCTCGACGTTCATGAGTTTCTCGAGCTCGTCAGCCTGTTTCTTGTCGTACGGGTTGTAGAACCTGGCCAGCTCCTTGGAGTTGGCGTTGTTGAACTCGTAGATCTCGTAGAGCACGGCGTCGTCCAACTGGCACTTCATCGGACCTTCACCGGGACACGACGCGCCGGGTTGGAGCTGGACCGCGCGGGCGAAGGCGACCGGGTCCACGACCTCGACCTCGAGCTTGTACTTGAGGTGCCGGACCTTGGGGTTGTCCGTGATGGGCTGGACCGCGCCTTCGAGCTCGGAATTCTTGGCCACGAGGATGCAGTTGCGCTGCCAGCACATCGTGGCATCGGTGAACTCGGAGTAGCGGATGCCATCCTGGCGGACACCGACTTCGTTGGGCGAGGAAGGAAGATAGCCGTAGCGCAACACGATGATCGCACCGACGACTGTCAGCAATCCACCGAGAGGAAGTGCAATCCGGGCAGCGCGGCGCAACCACGGTATTCGCGGATCTTCTATGACGAACATGAAGGCGGCAAACATGATAATGCCCGCTACGAAAGTACCGACAACCAACAGATTGTATGTCATTCCGAGCCGTCCTTTCTTGGAATGTGCGACCTTAATTTTGCAGTCTTTGGTAAAAAAGTCAAGGTTTCCTCACCACGCCCTTACCTTTGGCGTTTTCGTCGTTTTGGAGATCGGTGTTGAGTCCGACCTTGATCAGGTTCACGGTTTCGTTGATCTGGTTGTCGTATGCCTGGAAGCGGGTTTCGCCCATAAGCGGTGCGAAACGGCCGGCGTCGGAATTTACCGGGGTGAAAGCCACGTCGAACTCGGCAGTGACTTGGTTGACGCCGTCAGGCATCTTGTTCAGCTCCCAACGGACTTCGCGCGACGTCTCGTCGTAGGCGATGACTCCGGCCGAGACCATGGCGTTCTTGGGCCACGAAACGCTGCCGGGCAACGTCGCGGTGACGCGCAAATCCTTGAGCTCGTGCATGGATTTGGTCACGGTCCAAACGATGCGATATGTGGTGGTCTGGCCCACGACCGGCGGCAACGGACCCGAACCTTCGGGGGCGCCTTCTTCGGAATAATAGCGCGCTTCGGTCATGAGGTCGGCGTCAGTGCGGAACTTGAGGGTCAGAGGCTGGGTCTTGACCGTGCGGTCGAGCTTGGCGTCTCCGACTTTCTCGACCGTGGCTTCTACGATGGCCTGGAAACCGGCGATACCGGATACGGCTTGGGCGGCGGCGATGACCGGCACCGAAATTTCGATGCCGCCGTCTGCGCCGACCGGCAAGCGTTTGAGGGCACCCAGCTGGTCGCTGGTCCACGAGAGCGTATCGCCCTTGACCGTGCCTGACGAAGAATCCTCCAAGCCTTTCCAATCCACGAAACGGGCACTGACCGGTCCGACGACTTTCGCGATATTCGTTGCGGAGGATGAAGCGGTGAGTGGTTCTAAGCGCAGACGCAGGGTCACGTTTTGGAGTTCTTCGCCCGATGTATTTTCGTAATCCAAAGCGAGGCGCAACGAATCGCCGAATGAGACGGACCGGTCGCCCGAGGAACCGTTGACCAGAAGTTTCAGGGTGAGGTCGCCGGCCAGGACGGAAATCTTGGCATCGGCTTTTTGCGCGGGCAGGAAAATCCCATTGGATCCCGAACTTCCGACTTCGGCATGGATGGGCAGTTCGCCGCCGGCGCCGGAAGTGAAAGAGCCGACGACTGCCGCCGTAGCCGAAGCGTTGGCAGCCAAGTCCCCCAGAGGCAGGCGGACCGTATCGCCATCCAACTGAACGGCGCCTGACGCGGCTTCGCGGACAAAACCAGGGGGCAGAGTGATGCGCGCTTCCAGGTTGCGCATGGCCGACGTCCCGCGGTTCTGGATTACGTAGGCTATCCGCACTTTATCGCCGGGTAACGCTTTTTCAGGCAGGTTGATGACGCCATCCAGAACGCTTTCGGCATAAGTTATCTGCTTGGTCGCCAAAGCTTCGAAATCGCTGTTGAACGAAGATGGGCGGTAACTGCCCACGGCCTGGATAGCGGTCGTGGTGCCCAGGGCTCCGGTATACACGCCTTTGATGGTGAAAGTACCGCGGCCGCCGTAGGAGACCGAACCGAGCCTCCAGGTCATGGTTTGGTTGGTCGAGCTCGGTTCCACACTTGTGACCGTAAAATCCGCCGGGAAGCTGACCCTGATTTCGGCAGATGCCAAGGGTTCGTTGGCCGTGTTGCTGTAGTTGACGAAATAGGACGTCTCTTGGCCCAGGACCACGCGCGCCGGACCGTCGATATTCAGCTCAAGGCCGTTGCCGCTGAAACCGCGGAAGGGTTTGAACACCATGAAGCCGGCCCAGATGGCTGACAGGAGAAGGAGCAAAAATCCGGCGACACCGGCGAAGAGATAGATGATCCAACGCGAGCGGCGCCGATCAAGCTTGGACAGGTCCGGCATCTCGCCGCCTTCGTCGCGAAAAATAGCAGACAAGCTTTGGTCTACCTCGATATTCTGGCTGGCCGTCTTGGTCGACAGGGGTTTACTGGGCCCCACCGATTTGTGGCGAAATTTCTTGCCCATGTGTTGGTGTCAGGATTGCAGCCATGACCCGATCGCGGTCCCAATCGCCGCTGAACTGCAGATTCTCGCTGCCCGGCTTGCTCCATGACACGCTCCAGGAAGAGGGCAAAGTCACGTGCGAAGTCAGTCTGCGGTCGGTCTTTCCGGATTGGCTGGTCAAGAGCAGAAGATATGCGCCGCGCGCCGACTGCTCCGAAGAAGCCTGGCCCTGGTCAAGCTTGCCCAGGATGTCGGACACCGTGAAAGGCAGACGGTATTTGAGGGTGATGGTCTGATGTTGGCCTGGGTCAAGCTGGAGCCAGCCTCCGAACACGGTCCGCGTCCCTTCTTGGGTTACGGACACGCCGTCACGTCCGTCAGCGATCGTGGTTTCGGAGCGCGAGACGTCGGAATCCGGAGTCTGGTCGTCAGCGACGGTCTTGAAAAGCTGCGAGTCAGGCGCATCAAAACCTGATGCGGAAAGAAGTTTACTGCCTGACGGGACATACGCCCGAAGATAGGTGACGTTACGCACGCCGCGGAAGAGTTCGCCTTTTTGGCCATTGTGCGTACGGTCGAAAGTCAAAGTATCTTCGATGGAACCGTCAGCGGCGATGACCACATGATGATCCACGGTTTCCTGGATGACGCCGTCGGTCTTTTGGCCGGCTACATTGGCTTCGATGAGAGCCAGGCTGTCGCCATAGACATCTTTGAGACGTCCGTTCCAGCCGAATTTCTCGGCCAAAGCCTCCTCCTCTTCGTTGAAGAATGCAATCTGGATATCTTTAGTCTCAAGGGCCTGGGAAGCCGCGGTCGCGAGCTTCAACCAACCGTCCTTATCAAAGGATTTCAGCCTTTCCATGACCTTTTCCATCAAATCACCCACGAACTTCTTGGGCGTATTGGATTCTTTGTCGTATTCGAGTTCGACTGCCTTCTGCGTCTCGAGCATGAAGTTCTCGGGCGTTATGACTTTGCCGTATTCAGGCATGTCGATGGGGCCGGTGAGTTTGAGCAGTTCGTCCATGAACGAGGCGTTCACGGTGATGACGCCGTCGATAGTGGGTTGGCCGGCTTTGCTCCAGAACCAGCGGATCTTTTCGGCGCTTTGCGGGAAATCAGGGAACCAGTTGGCGTCCTGGAACTGCCAGAGCGGGTTGATGAGCTGGAGCGGCTTGGGAGAGATGACGCGCGCCTGGAGCTGGCCTTTGATGGCATAGCTTCCGCCGGCAGGGACGCTGATCTTTTTGATGGCGCCGCGATCCATGCTGACTTCAGCGAAAGAACCCATGAATCCGCCGGTCGGTCGGAGTTCGGTATTGTTCTGGAAAATCACGAGGTAGTTACGCGCGTGGTCGCGTCCGGCCATCTGGGAAACGGCGTCGGCCAACACCGCGAATTCGCGGATGGCGCTTTGCGACTGGTCGATCTGGTCGAGGAGCGCGGCTACGCTTTCGCGCTTGTCTTCGGGCAGGCTGGAGGGGTCGACCGTGGCCGCGGCTTTGGAGGCATCAGACAGGAGCTGGAGCGAACTTCTGGAATAGGCGGCCAAGACATCCAAGCGTTCGTCGATGCGGCGTCCGGGATCGGAGAAAACCTTATCCAAGCCCACGGCCAAAAGGCGGGCGGCGGCGCTGGACTTGTCGCCGACCTCGAGCAAGGCACGGGCACTGCGATATTGGCTGGGTACGACCGAGGCCAGGCCCACGGCCAAAGCGCTGGCTTTGCCCAAGAATGCATCGGCTTCGCGGAAACGGCTGGACGCACGCTTAAGGGCATCGGCCGAATCAGGAATGCTCGCGGCTGAACCAGCCTGGATCAGGTCATCAACCGCCTGTTCGCCGGCCTGGGTAGCTTCGGCTTTAGTCGCGGACACCGAGCGGTAAAGCATGACGGCATTCGCCGGCAAAGTGACGAACAAGGCCAAAGCTGCGAAACCGGCCAAGGCGCGGACGTATGAAAATTTCGGGACTTGGATGGTGGCCAACGAATCCTCAACCTCTTTGACCACGCAGGTCTCGGCTTTTTCCGCACGACGGAACAGGCCGATGAAGGTGTCGGAGATTTCGCGTACCGTGGAACCAAGCCAATCAAAGCGACCGTAGGAGGCGGAATAAGCTTGGTCGAAATCCGGTGGAGTGAATTGTTCGGAAGCATGCCAGGGGTCGGCGGTCGGGTGCGTCAAGTCATGGGTCAAAGTGGCGTAGACTTCGACCGGTGCAGACGGGGCGACCGGGAACGAGTACGCCTCACCGACGACCGGCTGGCGTTCGCTGGTTTTGGCCGGATTGATCAGGATCTTTTGGAGGGATACGAGATAAGCGCTGCGTTCGTGCTGAACGTGGTTGATGTTTATCTTGTACGCCCTGTCGCCCGGGCTTTTGACCGCCAGTTCAACAGCGACGCGATCCATCTCGATCACGGAATCGGGAGATGAAGCTTCGTACCGCGTACCATGTCCCGCGTCCGAAACAGCTTGAACGGTGACTGGAGCGTTCTCTTGCCAGTTTTTTTTCTGTTTGCGGCCGCGTTTGGGACCCAGCGGGGTCTGCATGATGACGCCTTCACGCTCCACCACTCCGGCCAACTGCTCCTCTAAATCCATCGCCGGCCGTTTGGCGACCGACGTCTTGCGAGGAAAATCGATGGGAAACTTTTTGGTCACAATTGGAGATTCTTGAGCGCGGCGCGATAGCAACGAAGAGTTTTTTCGGCGGAGTTTTTCCAAGAATGCCGTAAGGCCAATTCCGCCGCAGCTTGACGAGCCGTCTGTCTGGCATTTTCCGGATGAGCCAGGACGTTTTCGACAGCCGCAATTATACCATCAGAATCCCCGGCGCGGAAGTAGATTGCGCCATTTTTTCCCAAGACCTCAGGCAAGCAGGCGGCATCTGACGAGATGACCGGGCAACCGTGGGATAAAGCTTCGAGCGGCGGCAGTCCAAAACCCTCGAAATGCGAAGGAAAAACCAAGCAGGAAACGCTGGAATAGAGGTCCGAGAGCTCTTCGTCGCTGACCCGGCCAAGGAAGTCGATACCTGTGAGCCCATCCGACTCTGCACGGGACATCACACGACGCATGAACACGTCTTTTTCACCCGCGATCTTCAATTTAAGTTCAGGATGGAGCCCGCGTATCTTGGGCCAGGCCGCTAGGAGGTCTTCGAGACCTTTGTGGGGATAAGCGGAGCCGACGTAGAGGAGGAAGGGCGTCGTACCGCGTACCTCGTACCGCGTGCCGCGTACTTCAATATCAGGCATCCCCTCTCCGGACACCACGACCTTGCCTTTGGCCGATGGGTAGAATGACTCAAGATCTCGTTTGCCGAACTCGGTCGGGACAAGGATACGGGTCGAATGTGAGACGGCGTTGGCGACCACGACGCGGTAGAGCAGACGCTTCATCGCACGCGTCGGCCAGGAACGGGTTGAAGTCTTGGCGCTCATCGGAAAGTGGCGGAGGAGCAAGTCATGGATGGTGATGACGAGCGGACCGCGATAAAAAATGGGGACGTTCCAGTGCGGAACGTGGACAAGGTCAGCTTTTGCTTGGCGGAAGATCTCGGACATCTTGAACTGTTCGGCCAAACCGTACCATTGGATATCGGCGACGAGGGTCTCGACTGACGGATGGTTTTTGAAAGGATGGTCGGGTTTGCGGACGATGAGGACGTAGCGATTGTCCGGTTCGGACAGCAACATGGCGCGGACAAGCTCCTCGATATAACGACCGATGCCCCGGGTGTTTTCCGGGCCCATCATCCGGGAATCAATGGCGATTCGCATGACCTTAAAGTACTTGACGCCCCAACGGTTGACAAGCCGCGAAAAACGTGTCACTTTCCGTATAGCACAAAGGAGGGTAACGAGTGCCAAAAAGCGAAAGCGAACTCATCGAACTGCCCATCTGCCGCAAGCTCTCTCAGCCATCCACGGAACAGGACTCAATCGAGTGCCTGCGCATCATCGCCTCGCTCCGAGCCATGGAAATCGAAGTCTGCAGACTTCTCCAGCACTGCGACATGCCTGCGGTTTATGTCCGATACCGCGGCGGCAAAACGCCGGCCCGCGGCTGGAACAAATGGCTGTGGAGCAGGATCATGCCCGAGGGCAGTGACTTTTGCTGGCTAGGCAGGCTGGCCGCCATCAACCAATCGGCGCGGGAGCTCATCCTGATCCCGCGTCCGGACAAAATTGATGTCTCATTGGCCGAAAACGCCAGACAGCGCGCCACTGAAGCGCAGCCTATCCACCTGGTGCTGGGTCTGGTCTATCCCCCGCACCAATACATGCGGAGCTTCTACTCCTCTCTCCACTGACGGTCTCGCCTCGAGGCCGTCTTGTTTTTCATGCTCGCTTGATGATCTTCACTTTCCCTTGCACGGCATCGACCTCGACCTCATCGCCATTCTTCAAGATTTCCGTCGCGTTTTTGGTGCCGATGATGCAGGGCTTGCCGAGTTCGCGGGCCACGATGGCGGCGTGGGTCAGGATGCCGCCGCGGTTGGTGACGATGGCGGCCGCCTTCTGCATAAGAGGCAGAAAACGGACGTCAGTGTTGTCGCAGACCAGGATATCGCCGGCGGCGAAGTCCGTGACAGCGGAGATGTCGGTGACGATGCGGACACGGCCTTGGGCGACGCCGGGATGTGCGACCGCGCCGGTTATAGAGCCGACGGTTTCGTCTGACGTTTCACCGAGGGTGATGCTATCCGGCAGATATTTGGACAGTAAACGGTTGTAATCGATGATATAGGCTTTGCCGTCAGGCCAGATGGTGGCTTCGAAGTAACCTTTGAGATAACCGTGTGAGAAACCAGCGTTTAGCGATGCGTTGAGATTGCACTGGACGGCCGGGTCATGGACGCGGAGCATGGAGATGATGCGCTGGATTTCCTTTTCGGCTTCAGGATCGGATTTTGACCAAGACCAGGAACCGAAATCCCAGGCGAATTGCAGAAGTTCATTCGTAGTCACGCCATGCGTCAGTTGGCTATGCAAACCACGAATGATCTCGCCGTAGATCGCCTCGTCAGTCACGACGAAGGTCGCGGACCAGAGCAGGGTCTCGGAATGCGGGCAGATAAAAGCCGAATAATCGTCCGGATTTATCACCTGTTTCTTGAACCAATTCTCGTAGCTGTCGCGGATGGACACGCCGCGCTGGCGCAGTTTGGGAAGCTCGGGTTTATTGGGAACGAGACGGATGGCGCAAAGCTCATCACCGCGCGTCTCCAGGATTTCCTTGAAGCGACCGGCGAGGTCGGCCAATTCGCGCGCCGGGAGTTCTTCGGGACGTTCGTACGGCAGACCGATGGCTTGGAAAAGCATCTCGAGGCGTTCGGCTTTCTTATTATCTTCGACGCGGAAGGCGTTCGATTCTTCGACTTCGCCGATGGCGGCGAGCCACTCGGTGATAGAGGGCTGGTTAGATGTGATGACCGGTTGGGACATGGTTTTTGGTTACTGGATTTTTCTCACCTCTCCTTTTTCCGTATCGACTTCGACATCATCTCCGTCGTCCAGAACGCTGGTTGCGTTCTTAGTGCCCACGATGCACGGGATTTCCATTTCACGCGAGACGATAGCCGCGTGGCAGGTGATGCCGCCCTCATCCGTGATGATGGCTTTGACGCCTTTGAGGTATGGGATGAAATGCGGCGTGGTCTGGACAGTGACCAGGATTTTGCCGTCGAGAGAACCGGATTTGGACGGGAGCTCCTCTTTGTTCTTCACGACCACGACTTGGCCCACGACATTCCCCTGGCCGGCGAACGCAACCTGACCTTTGACCTCTTGGGCCTCGGTTTTTTCTTCCTGTTCCGTGAATTGGTTGCTGATGGCATCGATAAGCTCCAGTTCGTCGATGACGCGACGGTCGTCCCGCAAATCGAGGTAGACGAAACCCCGACTCTTCCTTGAATCAACCAAGGCGTCAACGCCATCCAAATTGCCGTCCAACCAAGCAAAAACCTCGGAAAACGAGAGGTAGCGCATCAAATCCAAAGCCGAAGATTGAACCTTTCTTCGGTCTGCTATGAACACGAAAAAGTCATACCATGACTCGCCCATCAGTTCTTCCTTGAGTGCGACCGTGTTGCGCCACACATCGTGAACCGCGAGCACATCCTTGGTCTCCGGTGTCACTCCGGCTTCGGTGAGCTTGAGGCCGAGCGAGAAGATGATGATGAAATGCGCGCCGTGCAGGGAGTACGATTCTGCGGCGGTCTTGTATGCTTCGATGGCCGCAGATTCATCCCCAGCTTTTACCGCCCGATCCACAGCCTCGCACTCGCGCGCAATGCGGACCCAAAGCTTGTCGTTTTCCTTGATGCGATCTTGGAGGATCTGCGGATTCTCGAGCACCGACTTTTTGCTGACTTCGTGGAAGGCCTTAGCCTGCTCGACGTTGATAGCGCGCACCGGTTGGCAAGCGACCGGCACGAGCATGGTCTCGGCGAAATCCAAACCGTGAAGCTCTTTGACGTGGCGTCGGACGCCATCTTGTTTGGCTGAATAGAAAAGGATGGACGCATCGGCTCGCACGCCGAAAAACCATTTTTGGGATTTGATATAAGCGAGAAGTTCAGGGGAGGTCATATTAAGCGCGCTTCAGGATTCTGACGATGCCTTTATCCGCATTAACCTCGACTTCATCACCGTCATGCAGGACTTTGGTCGCGATCTTGGTGCCGATGACGCAGGGTTTCATCATTTCGCGCGAGACTATGGCAGCGTGACAAGTGATTCCGCCTTCATCGGTCACGAAGGCAGCCGCAGCTTTCATTGCCGGAAGGAAATCCGGACGGGTCATCGGGCTCACCAGGATGTCCCCATCCATAATTTTACTATTGTCGTTCTTGGTCCAGACAATCTTCACACACCCTCGTGCCGTACCAGGTGATGCAACCTGCCCCGTGATTTCCACGATGTCTGTCTCCAGCGCCACTATTTCGAGTTCAATCCCGAGTTTACCCAATAACTCTTCCTGCGGACCTACATAAAAAGCCCCATCGAGGCTTATGAACCCATCCCGATATTTCTGGCCTTCAGCTTTTAATTCCGCCGCTGACTTGCCGCCGAAGACGCTTGCGGGAGTCAGAAAATGGACATAATCGCCCAGCTCGGGAAACAATTCACGTAAGTTAAAATCGAACATCTCGTCACGCATGGAGCTCAAGTGCTGCGATTTTTCCCGGATGGACATGGCTCTCGATCTCAATTCTTGCGGCAGTTCCTCGATATGAGGCGCTACCCAAGAAGCCGATTCGCCGTACAGGAAATCCAGGTATAGCCCATAGAGATAACGCAATTCATCGAGGTCGCCTGCCTTTTTCTTCTTCTCAAAATATGGCTGAATTTCTTTCACGACAGCTGACGACCCTTGCACCAGTCTTTCGAAATAATCAACATTCGCTAAAGCTTTGCCGAAATCTGCATAAACCCTCTTCATCTCTCCTGGAGGAAAGTAGATATCGGTCAGCGGACCGCCGCGATAGATGAAAAGCGGGTGGCCGATGTCTATTTCGGTGTTGAAAGCGGGATCAGATCTTTTGGCGAATTCTCCATAAGCAACAATCTGGAACAGCGAGTAATTCCGGGAAAATTCCTTGACGTATTTAGTAGCCATAAGTTTACAGCGTAGTTATCGGCCTGCTCTGCAAGATAAAAAAATTCCCGCCTTCCATCCCCCACTCGATGTCGCACGGGAAGCCGTAGTGCTTTTCGATGTTGATGCAGATGTCGCCGAGTTCACGGATTTGGGCGGCGTCGAGTTTCTGTTTTTCTTTCTTGCCTGACGGGACCGCGACCTCTTCGTTGTCGTTCGCTCCGCGGACGAGCATCGCCTCCTGTTCCGAGACGTTCACGTCCATGAGTTTCCCGTCGCGTTTGTCCACGACGTAGGAATCCGGAGTGACGCGGCCGCCCACGATGAATTCGCCCAGGCCCCAGCAGGCTTCGATGATCATTTGGTTAGTATCTTTCGTGACCGGATGGACCGTGAAAGTGATACCCGCGACTTCGGACTGGACCATCTTTTGGATCACCACTGCGACCGAGACACGCGTGTCCAGCATTCCCTTTTCGTTGCGGTACACGATGGCGCGTGGCGTGAAAAGCGAAGCCCAACAACGTTTGATGTTGTCGAGGAGCGTCGCTTCGGTGGTATTGAGGTAACTTTCGAGTTCACCGGCCCAGCTAGCGACGGAAGAATCTTCGGCTGTGGCGGAGGAGCGGACCGCGACGAGTTCCGCGCCGAGAGTTTCGAAATTGGAGAGGATTTCTTCTTGAATGTCGGTCGGAAATTTGGCGTCGTGGATCAAATCGTGGATGACTCGAGAGGCGCGGTCCACGGATGAGACGTCGTCGTAATTGACTTTGGAGAGTTCGGCCGCGACTTCCTGGGCGAGGTCTGTTTCGGAGAGAAAGCGGTCAAAGGCCGGAGCCAGGACCACGAAGCCGGGCGGGACCGGGATACCGGCCTGGGTCATCTCACCTAAAGACGCGCCCTTGCCGCCGGCTGTACTGACGTCGGTCTTGGAAAGCTCGGAGAAGGGCTTGGTGAACATAGCTGGAAGGGAGGTTAGCAACATTCTATAGAGTAGTAAACCTAAAATATTCCATCATTCCACGGTTCAACCACGTAAAACGTGGCGCAGCCGGGGAATCATGCAGCTGACACGCTAGGTAAGGTCCCCCGGTCCAGCCGTGGGACGACATCATCTGTCATTCCACGGTTCAACCGGGGAATCTTACAAACAGCGCTTCATGTAAGGTCTCCCGGTCAAGCCGTGGGACGACAAATTTTCCATTAAGACAAGACCGCCGGGTTGGGGCGGTCGATTTGGATAAAGGGCGGGTCAGTTTTCGGGTTTGTCGTCATGCTCGAGAGGCACTTCGGTCCATTGCTCGTCGATCTCGGGGTCATCCGGATTCTCGAAGACCGGATGTGCTACGTTCGGCAACGCAGCAGCCCGGGGAACGAGCGGCACAACCAGACGACTGCGCGCTTCAAGCGATGCTTGGAAGTTTTTCGGGACCGGCAAAGTATCACGATGGACCGGGGCCTCTGCCGGCTGTTGCACGACCGCGGTCTGGGGCTGTTCCACGTAAGCCTCGCGGTTCATGACCTGGCCCATGTGGTGGGCGTACGGAAGCTTGGAAGTGATGCGCTCACCTTCTTCGAAGTCTTCGTCGACCGACATTTCGGGAGGAAAGGGCTCGTCCCAATTCGTCTTGATGGTCTTGACCTCGCCGCGAGCCAGGGCTTCGAGCTTGATGCGGATGCTCAAGGGAAGGTCACGCCATTCGCCGCGGATCTTTTCCAGGTCGTGCTTCTGGCGCGCTTCGACCAAGAGCCGGATGCCCAGATCAGCCTCATCGGGCAGTTGCTGCAGAGCGCGGAGCATGTCTTCGAGGAACTTCTGCTGATCTTGCGGGAGCCCCAAAAAATGCATGCTGTTATTCCATGACGTGCCTGAAATGTGCTGGTCCACGGCGAGATTCCACGCCGCGGTCCAAAAATCGAGTTTTGGATCGGGCATGGTTACCTCCTTTCTTGCCGTTGCCAGGATACTGAAACGGAAAAACAGCGAGATGTCAACGGGTGAGCATGGATGCCAATCAAATATCTCATCGCAAAACGCACAGCGTATGCTGTGCGTTTTACATGGTCGGGCCAGTGGGACTTGAACCCACGACCTCCTGCTCCCAAAGCAGGCGCGCTAGCCAACTGCGCTATGGCCCGACGATTCTTCCTCTTATCTTCTCGCGGCCTGAATCATAGGCGATTCGGCTCCTTTTGTCGAGCCTTTTGCCCATCCGCATCTCCCGGCTTATAATCCCGACCATATGTCTATCCTCATCGGCGACGAACTCAAGAAAGCTCTCGACAGCGGCCTGGTCAAAGTCGAACCCCTCGACCCGTCCCAAATCGGCCCCGGGTCGGTCGATCTCACCCTTGGCAACGACTTTCGCATCTTCAAGAAACAGGTCGGGTTATATGAGGTCCGCGATGATTCGCACTTCGAAGACGTTACCGAGCTCGTGACGGTCAAGGACGGCGACTACATGATGATTACACCCGGCGAGATGATCCTCGGCATCACCAAAGAGAAAGTTTCCCTCGCCCCGAGCATCGCCGGTTTGCTCGAAGGCCGCAGTCGCTTCGCCAGATTCGGTCTGGCTGTCCATGTCACGGCCGGCTTCATGCAGCCAGGCATCTCGAACCGCGAAGTCCTCGAAATCGTGAACCTCGGACACACGCCGTTGGCCATCTATCCCGGCACGAAAATCTGCCAGATGGTCTTTGTCCGCTGTGAAGGTGAAGCGACGTATCAGGGTCGTTTCAAAGCCCAGGACACGCCGTAAGGGATTGCCAAAAACGACTAGGCACGCTAAGATACGGCCTGACAATCGAATCAGGCGGGTATCGTATAGTGGTTATTATGCGACCCTTCCAAGGTTGAGAGGCGGGTTCGATTCCCGCTACCCGCTCCACACAAAAACAGCTCTGCGAGAGCTGTTTTTGTGTGGTGCCGAGGGCCAGGATTGAACTGGCGACGCAAGGATTTTCAGTCCTTCGCTCTACCACTGAGCTACCTCGGCGTAAATTGTCTGTATGATTCGCGAAGTGGGACCACTGCCTGCCCCGAAGAGCGGAGCGACATCGGGGAGCTACCTCGGCCAAATCTTTCATTCCTTCTTCTTACCTTTGACGAGCTTCCTGAACAAACCTTCACCTTCCAAGACTTCGTCATGCATCAACCTGGCGTCAATCGGGCCGAAGATGGCCAGGAGGACCAGGACGATCAGCGCCGTGACCATGGCCACTTGCAGGAGACCCAGGCCGCAGGCGATGCCGATGCCGGCCACGACCCACATGGTGGCGGCTGTGGTGAGACCGCGGACAGAGCCGGATGACTGGATGATGGCGCCTGCACCCAGGAAACCGATACCTTGTACCACGACAGAGGCGATCCGCGTAACATCTGTCGTCGCAGGAGTCGACATGGCGGCATAGACGCCAGCCAAAGACATGGCGGCCGAACCGAGGCCGATCAGGGCATTAGTGCGGACGCCCGCTGGTTTTTGCCTGACTTCCCGCTCGATACCGATTATGCCCGAGAGGATAGTGGCGACCCCCAAGCGGATGACAATTTCCTGTAAGGTAAGTTCCATAGGAACGCGGGAATAATAGCCAGAATTACCGAACAATGCAAGCCCCGGCAAGACCTTGCCAAACCAGGAAGCTTACTGTAATCTAGCGGCACAAAATAAGAGGCTCCAGGGCGTGTAGCTCAGGTGGTTAGAGCGCCCCGGTGGACACCGGGGAGGTTCCAGGTTCGAGTTCATTCAACAATATATTTTTAGGGCGTGTAGCTCAGGTGGTTAGAGCGTCACACTGATAATGTGAAGGTCCCAGGTTCGAGTCCTGGCACGCCCACCATAGAAAAAATCCCCGATCGGGGATTTTTTCGTGTTTGGTTCCTGCGTTATTCCGAAGCCTTCTCTTCAGTGCGGCTCAAGGTGATGAATGAGCCGGTCTTGCCTTCGTCCTCGTTAGGCCAGACCGAGATCGTGATCTTCACGTCGCCTTTGGAGTAGGAGCGAACTTCGACCTTGTTGATGGTGGAGTTGCTGTCTTCGGTCCAGCCGTCGGCCTTGAACTTGCCTTCGTACCAAGCCGTGATTTTAGCCGCGTCATCACCGCTCGTCAGTGTGGCGCTAGCAGACTTATCGGTCGAATTGGTCAAGATGGAGCTGGCTTTGGCGCCGGAATAGACGGGCACATCCTTGGGGAAGTCGTCCGGGATATCCATGTTCTCGCCGATGGATACGCTACTGCCGGTCTTGTTGTCCTTATAGACCATGGCGCCCGAACCGGTATCAACATCCACATCACCGCCGGTCGCCTTGCTCAAGATGCCGCTCGTGATGGAATCCGCGACTTTTTGTTCAGCCTTTTCTTTAGCGGCCTGGAAAGGGTTGCAGCCCAGACCAAGGAGAGAAACTGCGGCGACCAACGAAACCAACGGGACAAGATGTTTGTAGTTCATAATATGTTTAAAACATTTCTTTATGCAGGCGCAGTGTAACATCCACGCCGGTTTTTTCAAGCAAGCCGGCCATATCCCTGACGAATTCCGGGGAGCCGCAGGCGAAATAGTCCGGATTGTCCTGATTGGCCGCGAGCTTGGACCACGTGTCCGGATTGATGCGGCCGATTTTCCCGGACCAGCCTTCAGGCGCGTAACCGGTGAGGGACAGGACGGCTTCGAAGTTCGGATGGGAATCGGCCAATGACCTGAACTCTTCGAGATACGGCATGGCTTCGGCGGTCTTGCAGGAATAGACCAAGCCGATCTTCCTGCCCGTGCCGAGGTTCAATTCATTGCGGATCATGCTCCGGAACGGGGTGATGCCGATGCCCCCGGCCAAGACGACGACCGGGCGCGTGCCTTCGGGAAAATTGAAACGGCCGAACGGACCCTGGATACGGACCTCGTCCCCGATTTTGAGCTCATGCATCCGGTGGGTAAAATCCTTCTTGAGTTTCACGGCCAATTCGATGGAGCTTTTCGATTCGGAAGGCGCGCTGGCGATGGAATATGCGGCCTTGGCCCAAATGCTTCCGTCAGGCTGGAGCAGATGGAGCATGACAAACTGGCCGGGATTGAAACCGAAAACCGGCAGTCCGTCAGCCGGCTCGAGGCGCAAGCCGAAAATACCTTCAGCCAGATCCGTATTTTCGGACACGCGGAACGGCCGGTTAGTTATGACGTTCACAGTTTTACCTCGGTGCCGTCGTCCTCGTACAACCGGATAGCCTGGACCGGACAAGCGCGGGCCGCTTCGATAAGGATCTCACGCGTGTCCATGGTTGCCGTAAGCGGGGAGGAAACGTGGCCGGAGGGATTCTGTTCCTCCGGGCCCAGCTCCTCATTCAGGATGTAGCATTTACCGTCCGGATTGAGTTTGAAGGTCTTGGCCGCGATCATGACGCACGATCCGTCACCGATGCAGATATTCTGGTCGACTTCGATTTTCATATGATTTTGCCGTTAGGGTAGCCGAGGAAAAAGATTTACGCAAATGGAAAGGCCCCGATTGGAATCGGAGCCTGGTATAAGGCGGAGCTAGCCGTGTCGCGTCGAATTGACGATATTGTGGTGGAAGACGGACATCCACCATCTGACGGGTTCGACTGCCGCCAGGTCGTCCACGAAGAGAGTCTCGTGATCCAGCTGATGTTTGGCCAAATCTTGCGCTACGAGCCCGTCCAACGCGTCCTCATGCAAAGCGTCGACCATCTGAATGTGGTCATCGAGCTCGCGGCGCAGCTCCAACAGCGAGCGTTGTTGCACAGGATCCTTGACCATATCCAGAATGGGTACGCCGCGGCGGACCGCCTGCCAGAGGCTCTCCAAATCATCCCGCGCCATGATGACAGCCAGACCTGGCGACGAGGTTCCGCTCCAGACATGGGACTCACGATATCGCACGGCGCGGAAAGCCCGTGAAAAGACTTGGGAAATGGCCAACGAATGTTCGAAGCAGCACCGGATGCCGTGAGCTTCAGTGAGGATCATCGCGGCGGCGCGGAGTGCGCGGCGGCGGCAAGGCGTACCGATGTCGCAGAAACGGAGCAAACGCCCCATGCTGACCAGGAACTTAGCCGGGTCTTCGCGGTCAGTAGTCAAGGCGTTCTGCAGTACCCGCCGCATAGACTTGGGCAGGTCCCGGGCTTCGGGAAACGAGCCGGTCCAGACCAGAGTGTACGGTGGGTGTCTTTCGCCCATGGAATGCCTCCAAGTGTGGAATGTACCCTGTTTTAGTACCTTATTACCGCAATCCGGTCAAGCCTTGGATATTCGAAAGGCCCCGATTTGGTCGGGGCCTTTGAGAATGGGGCCGGTTAGCGGCGGATGAGGTGCAGGGGCAGCGAGACCGGAATCGTGAGGTGGCCGTATTCCTCGAGGTACTGACGGCAGTAGGCCTTGAACTCACGCGCAGCCCTGAAGCATTGCGGCATGGGCAGGATGCGCATCCGGTTCAGCGCGCCGAGGATGTCGCGCAGGAGCGCGTCCTGCGGAGTCTCGACGGCCGGACGAGCATCGCGAGCACGCCGGAAGCTTCGAGCCTCATCCTCGCGCCGAACCTTATCGAAATCCCATCGGACCACACTCGCCGAAGAGCTCTTCATTCTTCCTCCTGGTTGGGTGTCGTCGAACGGAAATCATTCGAATGAACAAAGGATTAAACCACAAAAAGACCCATTTGTCAAGAGCTTGACGCAGGTTCTTGGACGGAATAAGGTCAATTATCGGACTTTCCAATGAGGTAGCCATGGCAAACAAAAAACCGAATGCATCAGACGTCGAGAAAGCCAAAAGGCGCATGGAATTCATGGAACGGGCCGCGAACTCGCGCGGCATCCAGGCGACCAAAACCGAACCAACGGAAAATGGAGGGGTGTACAATTTCGTTGATGACGTCTCGCCGTACCTCGAGCTCTATTGGGCCCATGATGTCGGAACCGACGGAAAGGCGTCGGCCGAACTCTGCCTCTGGTTCATGGACAACCCGGAGCGGGAATACTCGTACTGCTTCTATGTCCTCTACTATCCGGACATCGATACCTGGGAGTTCGGCTATGAGAAGAGCGCAGACTCGCTGCACGAATCGTCCAAGGCCAAACGCCTGGCCCAGGAAGCGTTCGGCTTCGAAGAACCGGGGTTTCGGGACGTGGACGAGCCTTCTGCACTGGCCATCATCAACGCCCTGTGCGCCGGGTTCGCCTCAACGATACCCAAGAAAGACAAAGACTCCTGACACAAGACTCCCCGATGGCGACCACGCAGAATGTGGCACGGTCGGGGAGTAATTTTATTTATCGCAAAAATACTGCCCCAAGACCTCATCTTTTTTGAGCAGTTCGACGTTCTTTTTCACCTGGGTCCAGAACAATGGATGGTGGATGACGCGGACGAAACGCAGCCAGTGACGGAATAACCGCGGCGGAGCTTGGTGGTGCGCGAGCTCGTGGCAGATGACGCGCAAGATGGCGTCGTGCTTCCGCGGCTGGCAGGTACGCGGGGTGTACAGATCGATGGTCACGAGCTTTTCGCCGAGCTTGGTGTAGCCGAGAGCGTAGGAGCGAAGTTTCCCCTTTCCCCTAACGCGACGACGGAGAGGACGCATCTCGAATCCGGGCATACCTAAGACCAGGCAGGCACGCTTGAACAGGTGCTCGGCCAGAGCCTCGTGGCGCGGATCCAGGGTGTCGGACATGGGAAACAATATAACACAAAACCCGCGATGAGCGGGCTGTGTTTTTTGTAGGGGCAAGGCACACCTTGCCCAGGGCGACGCATGCGTCGCCCCTACGAGTTCTGAATCAAATCATCAGAGCCACCAACAGCAACGCCACAATGTTCAGGATCTTGATCATGGGGTTGATGGCCGGGCCGGCAGTGTCCTTGTACGGATCGCCGACAGTGTCGCCGGTGACTGCGGCCTGGTGGGCGAAGGACTTCTTGCCGCCGTAGTGGCCGGACTCGATGTACTTCTTGGCATTGTCCCAAGCGCCGCCGCCCGAGGTCATGGAGATGGCTACGAACAGACCGGTGACGATCGAACCCATGAGCACGCCGCCGAGGGCGACCGGGCCGAGGAGCCAGATGACGAGGACCGGGATCACGACCGGCATGAGGGCTGGGACGATCATCTGCTTGATGGCTGCTTTGGTCACGATGTCCACACACTTGCCATATTCAGGTTTGGCCGTGCCTTCCATGATGCCTTTGATCTCGCGGAACTGGCGTCGGACTTCTTCGACGACCGTGCCGGCCGTCTTGCCCACGGCTTCCATGGCGAAGGCCGCGAACAGGTACGGGAGCAGGCCGCCGATGAAGAGACCGGCGATGAGCTTGGGATCCTGCAGGGTGAAGGAAAGGTCAACGCCGCGGTCCGCGAATTCCTGGGTGTAGGACGCGAACAGGACGAGCGCGGCCAAGCCAGCCGAGGCGATGGCATAACCCTTGGTCACGGCCTTGGTGGTGTTGCCGACAGCGTCCAGAGGATCGGTGACGTCGCGTACGCTTTCCGGCAATTCAGACATCTCCGCAATGCCGCCGGCGTTATCCGTGATCGGACCGTAAGCGTCGATAGCCACGATTATGCCGGCCAATGACAACATGCTCATCGCGGCCACCGCGACGCCGAAGAGACCGCCCCAGTGGAAAGCGAGGAGCATGGCCACGACGATAGCCAGGACCGGGAGCGCCGTTGCTTTCATGCTCATGGCCAAACCAGCGATGACGTTGGTGCCGTGTCCGGTCTGCGAAGCGGCTGCGATGTTCTGGACCGGCTTATGCGCGGTTGATGTGTAGTATTCGGTGATCCAGACCATGAAACCGGTCAGGGCCAGACCGACGAGCGAGGCCTTGTACACGGTCCAAGCGTCGATGGCGCCGCCAGCCGGGAAGAACTTCTGGGCCACGAAGTAGAATGCGATGGCCGACAGGATGCCGGTGGCGATAAGACCTTTGTACAGAGCGCCCATGATTTTCTGGCCGCTCAAACGGATAAAGAAGGTTCCGACGATTGAGGTCAAAATTGCCATGCCGCCGATGACCAGCGGAAACATGATGACGTTGACGTTGCCCGGGAAGAGCAGGCCACCGAGCAACATGGTCGCCACGGCCGTGACCGCATATGTCTCGAACAGGTCAGCCGCCATGCCGGCGCAATCTCCGGCATTGTCGCCGATCTGGTCGGCGATGACCGCCGGGTTGCGCGGATCGTCTTCCGGGATTCCAGCTTCGACTTTGCCGACAAGATCGGCGCCCACGTCAGCCGCCTTGGTGAAGATGCCGCCGCCCAAGCGCGCGAAGACCGAGATGAGCGAGCCGCCGAATCCCAGGCCCACGAGAGCCTTGAGGTCGCCAGTCAAATAATAGAAACCGGCCACGCCGAGCAGGCCGAGTGAGACGACAAAAATACCTGTGACCGTACCGCCTTTGACTGCGACGTTGAGAGCTTGCTTAATCCCCTTCTTGGCCGCTTCAGTGGTGCGGACATTGGCGCGGACCGAGACGAACATGCCGATGTAACCGGCCAGGGCAGAGAGGATTGCGCCGACCAAAAAGCCGAGTGCCGTATTGGTGCCCAAGAGCCACCACAAGACAAGGAAAATGACCACGCCGATATAGCCGATGGTCCTGTACTGGCGGTTCAGGTAGGCCATGGCGCCTTCCTGGATGGCTTTGGAGATCTCCACCATCTTACCTTCACCGACAGGCTGTTTAAGAATCCAACTGACCAGATACGCACCCCAGAGCAAGCCGACAGCGGCGGCAACCAGGGCAAAAATTAGTGCTGGGTTCATAGGTTTTGTGCGCCTATTATACGCAAAAAAGCGGGAAAAGGTCAATATGAACTACCACGGCCTCACGGCCGTGGTTTCTATTTGGTCAATACGAGCTTCGCTCGTCCTCTATCCTCCTCGCCCTGGTGTTCGATGTATTTCTGGATGACTTCTTCGTTGGCCCCGACGGTTGAAACGAAGTAACCGACCGACCAGAAGGAGACACCTTCTTTCTCATACATGGTTTGGACGAATGGGAACTTCTTCCGCATG
>JACRQE010000001.1 GCA_016222815.1 Candidatus Uhrbacteria bacterium | reverse complement strand
GGCCCTCAAGGGTTTCATCCGCAGGACCTACCACCATTACCACAAGGAGTGGCTACCGAATCTCCTGCGGGAATTCGAAGCCCGCTGGAACACCCCGAATCTGTTCATTTCACCCTTATTCTACCTACGGACATGTTTACTCGTTGTTCCAACTCGTTGACAAACGCCGAAATGGCTATCCCTTGACAAAATCGGGAATTGCTGTTTAATTGCTATGTCCTTTACAGGAGGTAGCGATGGTCGAAGAAAAGGTGACAGCCCAAAGCCCCACAGGAAGAGCGGAACTGCTGGAGTTGGCCTTGGTCGAGCTCGACGAAGACGAGCCGCTTTTCCGCCGCGTCGGTGAGGCGGTCTGGCAGCTCCTGTGCGACCCGGCCTGTCCGGTGAAGGAACTGGGCCGCTCGGAGCTGGGCGTGCTCAAATCACTGATTGACGAGCTGCGCAAGAGAGGGAATTCAGGCTTCGGCGAAGCTCTGGCCGTGTCGCTCCGGCGTGCTAAGTGCGAAATCGGGTGGAAGCCCGAGGAACTCCCGCTCGCCGCCGAACTCTTGTCCGGCGACGGCGAAACCTATCTCGCGGCCCGCCACGCCTTCGGCATCATCGCCCTGGCCTGGCAGATCCAAAAACACCCAACCGACGTCTTCCTGACCGCCGGTTCGCTGCTCCTCTCCCTCAACTGAACCAAAACCCTCCGTCGCTCGACGGAGGGTTTACTCGTTCCAAATATGTCCTGAGTCTGTCGAAGGATTTCCGATGGTCTCACTCAGTCGCCTCTTTTGATTGTTGGTCGTGCGCTTTGCGGATGGCGTCTGTCGTCGCATCCGAAATTAGGGCATAAGCTTCGAAACCAAGCTCTTCGTTCAGAGGGCCCGCGTTCTTCAATGCTGAATCCTTGGTACGTTTCAATAAAGCCTTCCACTCCGGACGCGTCGAGAGTTCATGGCTCACGAGTTGGGCCAGATTTTGTAGGCCCGGAGTATTTGGGTCGTTCAGCTCGACTTTGAACGGTGGTTCCTTCAGGACTTCCAGATATTTTTTCGGGTTGAACTTGAAATGTTCGCTCACGGCCTGGAGCACCGAAAGCTCGAGCATCTTGCGCGTCTCGCCGGCATCGCCTCCGATGGTCATATTCACCAGCATTTCTTGTGTCAGCTGTTGGCCCGTCTTTTTTATTTCGCCACGCTCCGCTTTCGGTTTCTGCTGTGCTTTTGGCCCCATGTCAGGTCGCATTTGTCCTAGTTGCATATGTTTCCAATTAACTCTTTTTAAGGTTTTTTGTCAAAATTCCTGCCGTTTTTTTGATGCAAGACCAGCAATTTGTAGATATCGACCAAACCGTAGAGCAGGCTCAAGACCAGGGGCCCGAAGATGATGCCCAACGGTCCGAAGAAACTGATGCCTCCGACGACCGAGATGAGTATGAAGAACGGATGGATGCTCACGCCGCGTCCGACCAAGACCGGCCTGATCACGTTGTCGAGCAGACCTACGACTGTCGCGCCCCAGATCAAAAGACCGATTGCCGCATAATAATGTCCGGTCAGGAGAAGGTAGGCGATCGCCGGGGTCACGACCAGCGATGTGCCGATGCCCGGGATCAGCGCGGCTACGGCTGCGCACGTGCCCCACAGGGTCGGGTCGGGAACGCCGAAAATCCAGAATCCGAAACCTGAAACCGCTCCCTGGACGGCTGCCACCAGGAGCGAACCTTTGATGACCGAGCCTACCGCATTTTCCAGACGGTCAATCAGTTTTTGGTCATAATCGTCGCTTAACGGGCTTAACGCTATGAGCGTATTTTTGAACTTCCGGCCGTCCACCAGGAAATAATACAAAGCCATGAATCCCAGGAACAGGTTGAAGAAGGTCTGGACTGTGCCCGTGAAGATGGCGCCGAGGTTGCGCGCCACCCAATTCAGGATTTGGCTTATATAGATTCCGAGGTCGACGTCGAAACCCGGGATGTAGTTTCTGATGGTCGCGGCGAACGCCCTGACGGTACGCGAATATGTGTCGCTGTTGTCGCTCAATCGGGTGTAAAGGTTCAGCGATTCCTGGAGGATCTGGTAGCTGAAGAACAGGAGCGGCGCCAGGATGATGATGGTCGCGACGATTATGGTCAGAAGCGCGGCAATACGGTCATGCTTCACCAGCATGCTCTGGAAGCGCAGGTAAATTGGTTGGACGATTATGGAGATGGCGGCGGCCAGTATCAAAACTCCAAGATATGGGATGATTATCCAAAAACTCAATACTCCCACCGCACCCAATAAAGCGAGGAAAAAATATAGTTGGAGCTTCTTCTTGTCCATGGAATGGATTATACCCTATGCTCTCTCCCTAACGAAGTGGGGGACGAGGTAATCCTGTTCGTTTGAACAGTCTGGTCGAGTTCAGGAGCGGGAAGAAATCGGTGATGAAATTGTACAGCGCGGCCAAAGCCGGGCCCAGGAAGCCGGTAAGCACGAGTGCGAATCCGATCAGGTTGCTCACGACCCAGATGGCTACGTCGCCGCGGATGACCGATTCGGTCCGGCGTCCGAGCTCCACCATCTCGGGCAGGCGTCTCAAGTCATCGGTCAAAATCACGATGTCCGCCGCTTCGACCGTCACCGCCGTGCCTGTGCCGCCCATGGCGATTCCCACGTCCACGCGCGCCAAGGCCGGCGCATCATTGATGCCGTCGCCGACCATGGCTACGACGCCGTCCCTGCCGCGTTCTTCGATGTAACGCAATTTAGCTTCCGGCTTCATCTCGGACACGTGGCCGTCCAGCCCCAGTACTTTCGAGATCGCGGCTGCCGTCTTTTCGTTGTCGCCGGTCAGCATGGTTATACGTTCCACCCCGAGCTTCTTGAGGTGTCTGATGCTTTCGGCCGCTTCCGGACGTGGGACATCGGCCATGACGACCGAACCCGCGAATTCCCTGTCGAAAAACACCAAGAGACTGCCGTGGCCGTCGGTCTTCCGTTCGCTTCCGATGCGTTTCGCCGTCTCCGTCGGTATGGTAAGCCCGAACTGTTCCAGGATGAGCGTATTGCCCACGATGATCTCTTCTCCGTCAGCCGTCGCTTTTACGCCCATGCCTTCAACGACTTCAAATCCGTCCGGATCCGGCACGTCGTGGACCCGCTTGGCCGCCAGCTTGAAGATGGTCCGGCCCACCGAATGTTCGGAGAACTTTTCAGCGATGGCGATTTTCCTCCAAAAATCTTTTTCGACTATCCCGGCCTCAAGCTCAAGTTCGCTCACGTCGAGCGTGCCGTACGTCAGCGTGCCGGTCTTGTCCAGGATGATTTTCTTCACGCGTCCGATTTGGAGCAGCCATTCGCCACCCTTGATGACCACGCCGCGTTTGGCCGCTTGGCCGAGCGACGCAGTGATGGCTAACGGGATGGCGACCGACATGTCATCGGCGCAAGCCACCAAAAAGATGGCCGCGGTCATGTCCAGGTCTTCGGTTAACCAATAGGTAGCCAGGCCGAGCAGGGCGACTGCGGGCAAAAAGAATCCGGCGAACCTGTCCGCCATCTTTTCGGACCGCGATTTGTGCTTGGCCGCTTCCTGCATGAGCGCCGCGATCCTCTCGATGGTCGAATCCTTGCCGACCTTGGTCGCTTTTATCTTGAGCATGCCGGTCTCGAGCAGAGTCGCACTCATGAGCTGGTCGCCGACGGTCTTCTCGACGGGCGCAGACTCACCGGTCACCGACGCCTCATTGGCCGAACCCGTCCCGAACACGACAGTGCCGTCCACCGGCACGCGCGCTCCTGTCCGGATGACCAGGATGTCTCCGGTTTTGACTTCATCGATGGCCACGTCCTCGAGCGTGCCGTCCACCTCGCGCGTCGCGGTCTGGGGTTTGAGCTTGAGCAATTCTTCGATGGCGCGGCTGGCTCGGGACGCTGTCCGGTGCTCCAATATCCTGGCGCAGGCCAGCATGAGCACGATGAAGACCGCCGACTCTATCTCGCCGCTCATGAACGAGATGACAATCGCGAAAGCGTTGAAGACATCGATGGAAATCTTGAACCGCCCCAATGCCATGATTCCCGACAAAAGTGTGGGCAATGCGGCTATCAACGCGGCTACCGGCAAAAATACTTTTGTCTCTGGCCAGAGGAAGGGGAGTCCGTAAGCGACGATCACCAGCGCGATAAGCAGGTAATCCCTCTTTGGCGGTCTTAACCAGGTGGTGTCGATTCCCATATCCCTGCCCCTAGGATGGCTTGAATGGAGATGTTAATCAAGATGATTTTTTTTGCGTTCTTTCAGCAGGACCGCGGATGCCCAGATGAAAATCAAAATCTCGACCAGGAACGACCAATGAAAGATGAAATTCTCGACCCAACTGGAATATCTCGCCGGGACATCGATCAACACGAAGCTTTTGTCCCAAAGGGGATACAGCCAAAGGATGCCTGCCGCGAAGGTGTCCAGAATGAGATGCAGGAAGATGTTCGCCAGGAAAATTGTCGAAACGATGGAAAGTTTCCGGCTTTTCGCCAGCAGGTTCACGACAAGTACTGCTATCCAGACCGTAAGCCAAAAAATCGGGAGATGGATCCAGTACTCATGATGCAGCGTCTGTCGGTTGTCGATGAAATAGAAATACACGAGATCCGAATCGGGCAAAATGCTCGCGGCGAGCCCTATCCAAAGATATTCGGTTGTCTTAAGCCGTTGTTGGAGCCAGCGTGTCAGGAGATACCCGGCTGGAAGATGGGCGATGAACATGCTTGTCCCAGTCTCCCACGATTTTCAACTGATGGGAACGCTCCCTCTATTTCCCGCCCGGCAGCATCTTGGGGCAGCCTTCCCATTTCTTGCAGTCGCCCTTTTCGCACTCGCCCCGGAAATATGCCCACTCCTCGCATTCGCTTTTGTCGTCGAAGATGCACACGCCGTATTGTCCGTATTCGTTCTCTCCCATCCTGAATCCCAGTCCGTCATCCTTGCACTTCACGGACGCCGGATTGGCGAGGCCGGCCGAAGGTTCCGTGGCAGTCGGCTGTATCGTGGTCGGCTTCTCGGCCGTCGGTTCGGTTGCGCTTGAACAACCCGCGCCGGCCAAGACCAGGATGCTTGAACCGAGGACCGCCGCGATTACCGAAAATTTTTGGAACGTTTTCATATTCGTCGGATTATTTTTTAGAATTAAGTCCGAACAAAGCCACTGTCACGATGGCTAAGTACATCACGAATCCGTAGACGCAGG
Organism: Candidatus Uhrbacteria bacterium; assembly: GCA_016222815.1. Taxonomy (GTDB): domain Bacteria; phylum Patescibacteriota; class Patescibacteriia; order 2-12-FULL-60-25; family 2-12-FULL-60-25; genus CAIKNB01. The sequence goes on along the minus strand of JACRQE010000001.1, from coordinate 3,171 downwards.
CCGGGTAGCCCAGGATCGTCCCGGCCGCCCCGGGCGCCGGACAGGCGGTGAGCGTCTTGGTGAACATCTCCAGGTACGTCAGATACCCGGAAAATGCCATGCCGCCCAAACCGACGGCAAGCAATATTTTCAAGGCAAGCTGTTTGGTCATATGTCCATATTATAGCCAATCTGCTTGAAAAAATCTCCCGAGCCCATTACACTCGCCGCACGCAACTGTAGGCGCGCGTAGCTCAACGGTTAGAGCATCTGTCTTATACACAGAGGGTTCCTGGTTCGAATCCAGGCGCGCGCACCATCAAAGAGGCCCTTCCGGGTCCTTTTTGTTTCTTGCTAAAACCATCCATATCGAGTTAGATATTACCGAGGTGCGTGATGGTCTATTATTTCCACACCCTGACGTACATTTACGCCGTGACCAACGGTTACTGCTCCCAAGTCTTCCACGCCGACGGCGACGAGCTCTCCACTGGCATCGTCGGCTCCATGTTGCTTGGCGGGCTCAAATCGCCGTTCGATAAGGACGTGTTGCCTTTCGACCGGATCGAGATCGGCATGTACCTTAAGTTCGGGAACAAGGACAACGGTCTGGTCAGCGACGCCATCCAGCGCATCGAAGAGGTCGGGTCCCTGTCCATTCCTCCGAGACCGCGTGAATCCCAACTGCCGGAAACGATAAAAATCCGTGATCCTGTCCCGACGGTTCCGGAAATCCTGTTTCCTCACAAAAAAGAGGATGGTGGATGATGGATCCACTCTCTTTCGACGCCGTATCCGCGGCGTCTTGCTTTTTGTCCTTATGGCATCCACACCGTGGGGCTTGACGCATTCCGTCCACCCGAGTACACTTGCGCCTCTGATGCTGAAAAGCGTCAGTCTTTTTCTCCCGCGCACCATACAGTCAGAGACATAGCTTGAGGGCATTTACCGAAACCCAATCGCAGAGGACCGGACTATCATGCAGAAGACGAATAAGATCGAGGGGCAGGACGTGATGGTGGAGCTCAAGAGCGTCAGCGTGACGGAGCAGGATATGGCCATGGCCATCGGTAAGCTCGACCTCACGGCCGACAAGATCGCGGCGTTCATCAGCCGCGAACCGGGCAAGTTCGAGATCGTGTACGCCAAGAACTTCACCGTGGACACCAAGGCCAACATGCGGCGCGTGGACCACACGGCGCCGGCGCTCATCTCGGCCATCCAGGTCAAGGGCTACATCTTCTTCGAGACCACCGACGCCAAGTACGTCGACCGCTTCGCCCGCATCTTGCGTCCGCTCACCCAGGTGAAGGACAAGAGCGGCAAGACCGTCGACGACCTGTACTTCGTGGGCTTCGGCCAGAAACGCTACGTCCAGAACGTGCTGACGCCCGACAACCAGGTCATCACCCTGTCTCAGGGCCAGACCGGCATCACGAGCGTCCGCTACGACCAGGTGAACCAGCGCTTCATCGCCATCCTGCGCGACCAGGTCGGCGTCGAAGCCCTGATGTCGCTCGACATCGAGGTCATGCTGCGCAATCCGCAGGCCCTGACCCAGATCGAGAACTGGCAGACCATCATCCCCATCAACAAGCAGACGCCGGCCATCGCGCTCTCGCGGCCCAAGATCAAGGGCAATGACGTCAAGTTCGTGGTCAACTTCGATCGCAACGCGCGTCCGCTCACCCTCGTGGGCAAGAAGAACGCGATCTGGGGCGACGCGTACCCGACCACCGAGATCCAGATCGGCTTCCTCTCGGGCAGCGACGACCTCATGGTCGGCTACCAGACCACCGAGACCGACCTGATGATCAGCGTGACCCGCACCCTGCCCAACCACCCCGCCGCGAACTACTTCGCCTAGTCTCTGACCTCTCCGCTTCCGCGCCCCGGCTGCGCCACGTCCTACGTGGTGTCCACCGGGGCGCTTTCCATATCAAAAAACAAATCACAGCCTATCAACCCTGCGCCGTCTTCCAGCTCCAGCGCACATAATCAGCATCCCGCGGACACACTCTCACGAACTCCCGCGTCGCCTCGTCATGCGCATAACCGCAACCGAAGTCCACGCCGAGTTCTCTCTTCAATTTCGCGATCAGCCTCTCGCGCTCGCTCTTGGCGATGAGCGACGCTGCGGCCACTGTCCGGTCTTTTTTGTCAGCCTCATGTTTCGCCTTCAATCTCTCCATGTCCGGCCAGCCGCTTGCGACGTAGAGCTTTTCCAAATAATGCTGGGCGCTGATGCTCGGCGCATCCACCAAAGCCACGGCTTCGCGTTCTGCATGTTCATCCATGAAATCGCGCAGTAGCTCGGCCATGGCCTCGAGCTCCAAACCGTTCAATGTTCGCGATCTGTCGCGCACAGCTTCATCGATCGCTGTCGGAAAATAAATCTTAGTCTGGAACCAGCAACGCTCCTTTATCATCCCGGCGAGTTTGTCCCGTTGCGGTCCCGGCACGATTTTTGAGTCGCGTATGTTGTTCTTCCAGAACCAGCGCCGGTCAGCCTCATCCGCGGCCACGCAGGCCACGACCAAAGGCCCGATGACGCATCCACGCCCCGCCTCATCGATGCCGACCGAGAGTCTCATGTCGACAGCATATAGCATGCAGCATGAAACATGTAGCAAGATTTACGCTTGCCACGTCGCTCGCGAGCGACGTGGCTTGCCAAAAGCGCCGTTTTCTGGCACAATTCACATATTATGAAAGTCATCGCCTGCCGGGATTTCGGATATGATTGCAACGCCTTGATGAAAGGCCGCAACCTGGATGAAGCTATCGACGCCTGCGTCAAACACAAAGTCAGCATGCACCACGAAGTCCTGAAGGATTTGCAGACACCGGAGAAGAGGGAAGAGATTGGAGCAAAGGCAAAAGAATTGCTCTAAAAATCTGGACGAGGCATGGGCCTCGTCCTTTGATACTTCCGACGACGAACCCCGGCCGTCAGGCCGGGGGTGGATAGCCTCCGTCGGACGACGAGCCCTGGCATCTGGTACAGTGTCGGAGCTATGGAGTTCTCGAAACGGCCACACTGCGTGTACGACGCGAGGTACCATCTGGTGTTCGTCACCAAATACCGCAGGAAGGTGTTGAAACATGGTATGGGCGCTTTTGCGCTGGCCGTGATGAGGACGGTCACTCGCCAATATCCGGACATCCATATCCTGGAAGCGAATACCGACG
>JACRQE010000002.1 GCA_016222815.1 Candidatus Uhrbacteria bacterium | reverse complement strand
CAGATGGTACCTCGCGTAGTACACGCAGTGTGGCTGTTTCGAGAACTCCATAGCTCCGACACTGTACCAGATGCCAGGGCTCGTCGTCCGACGGAGGCTATCCACCCCCGGCCTGACGGCCGGGGTTCGTCGTCGGAAGTATCGAAAAGATCCCGGTTCAAGACCGGGATGACCCCGTCGGACGGGGTCACTTATCCACTGTTAATACTTGACGCGGTTTGTGCCGCATGAGAAGAATTAGCCATGTCCGTCGGATGCTCCACCGTATCCAATCAACAAAACCGTTCCGCAAAATTTGCGGGACGTGGGGTTGAACTCTCCCACGACTGAATTACAGGTGGGATTTTTCGTTCACCGATCCACGCGCGGGATAAAAAATCTCGGACGCGGCTCGGCGAGCGGGGTATGAGCCTTTGCGGTGACTCCCCTCTCATCGTTCACGATGACTCCCGGCCAAAAGACGCGCGTGTCGCCGTTCCCATGCTTGGCGGCGACGCAGCATCAGGAGGAAACTCCCTAGGTTCGCCTGGGGAGTTTTCGTTATAAATAATATTCCTGAAGGACTTGTATATTCGGATGAGATGCGAGGCGCCGGCGAGGAACGGAATAAAGCGTATTAGATATACGCTGTCATGAGTACCGCAGCCGGCAACGAAGCAGATCGCCGAATATACAAGTCCGTAATAGAAGAACCCCCCGACACGCAGACTGCGCATCGAGGGGTTCGAGAGAGGTGGGAACGATCAGTAGTTCTTGAGGTACCCGGCAGATACCGTCTGGAAGTTCTCCTGACCGTTGGACCGGGGGACGTTATACTGCCGCTCCATGTGCGCGACCGCCGGCATGGGGGGACAAACGCCGCCCTGGCAGGGAAGGTTCAGGTACGCCGTGAAGTTGACTTCCGGCTGACCCAATCCTCCGTTCAACGGAAGGAAAACGAACTTCGCAGTCGTGTGAGGCGGGATTGCCCAGATCATGTCGGCTTGGCCGTTGCGCCGAAGCACTGCGGTCCTAACCAACTTGTTCTGCGCATCGCACCCGAGCGGCGCAATCGCGAGTCCGCCGCGAACCTCGATCAGGTAGTCCGAGGTATTCTCGACGATCAGCTGAACCTGTTTGTTGGTGTCGCACACCGGGCCAGATGCGCCCGGGATGTACAGCGCACCAGGTCCCGGCTGGGCCGCAGGGGGAGGGAGGAGCGAGGGAGGCGCCGCGGGCGTAGTAGGAACCGGAGGCGCTGCCGATGCAGTTGCCGACGGGGGCGGAGCGGGCGGCGGTGCACCGATGTTGTTCGCCACCCTCTGCCGCTGGAGTTCCTCGAGGCAGGCGAAGTACGCCTGCTCGCTCGCAGCCTTGTTCTTGTCGCAGTAGGAAACCGCGACGTCCGGACCGGAGACGTAAGCCGTACGCCAGTCCGTCGGCCCCTTGGCGCCGACGCTGGCCGAGGCACTGCAACCGACGACGAAAGAAACAACGAGAAGCGAAACCATCGCGAGAATGCTCTTCATGACTAGACCTTCCTTCATCCCTTGTGGGGTTTTTTCTGTTGTCTTCGATTCGCGTTCGCCCCACGGGGGCTTCTGAAGACTTTGGGGTTTTGGCTCAAGCCCCGTCAGATGAGCGTAGCTATCCGACGGGGTGTCACCTCGATGTTGTTCAGTTGTGCATGACACATACTCCCGTGTCTTGTCACTGAACTCGCCGCTACTTCTTGCAGCTGTTGTTGCAGATGCAGTCCGCGGGGAAGTGTTTGCAATGTGCCGCCTGGATCGCTATCTGACTCCGAATGGAGTCCTTCACATCCTGCTGGGACGCACCACCCGAACTCGCGGGCTGGGAACCGCCAGGAGCAGGGACAAACCGTCCTCCGCCGCCAGCGTTCTCCATGTTGACCACGCCTTGCGGAGTGGGGTCAGGCACCATCACGATTGACGAGCCCGGGTAGTTGGCGTAGCGCTGGGGCATCATCGACGTCGCACCGTATCCGCCCATCACACCTCCGCCACCCACCGCGCCGCTGTTGGCGATGTAGCACGTCGGAGGGACTGCGGGGTTCTGCGAGGGCACGACCGTTCCGCCCTGTGTCTTACAGGTGCAGTAAGCGTCCGCCCCGGCCGGTCCCATCTGCTCGGTCAAGAACCGAACGCAACTCTTGTACTCCTCCTTGGAGTCATAGCTGCAGTTCAGCCCCTGCGCCGTCTCGGTGCAGTTCCCATGCCCGGCCGCGGTGTTAGCCGTTTTCGAGTTCATGCGAGGGGTACACCCTCCGAGAACCGCAACCATCGCAACCATCAAAACCTTCAAACAGATCTTCATGACTTTCTCCTTGTTCGTTGTCATCCCACGGTTCAACCGGGGGACCTCTTTTGTTTTCAAGCCGTCCGTCTGGGTTTCGCATCATTGCGCACTCCCATCAGGAACAAACAAATATAGCATAAAATGCCAATCTTGTCAAGCCCCTCCATACAAGAATTTTAGCTTAAATAAGGCAATTAAAATGTGGCTTTGTTGTGATTCTGAAGCTAATCCCTGACATCCGAAAAATCAAATATAACGCATGTAAAATGGGAAAAGCCTTCGGAAAAGCGCTTAGTTTAGCGCAATCCCGAAGGCTTATGTAGGGGCGGACCGGTGTGTCCGCCCTGGTTCTATCGAACGATCATGCCCGGCGTCACGTACGGTTGCTGGCTGTAGCCGCCGTAGCCGACGCCGTAGTTGGGCCACCATCCCCAGCCCTGATACTTGGGCATGGCCCCTGGCTTTGCTGCGACCATCCAAGCGTCGCACTGCGCTTTTGCCCCATCGTAGCCGCGATTCTCGGCCATGCACTTTTCCCAGTCCGACTGGGTTCGCGTGGTGCCGGATGACACGGTCTGGCCAGCCAAGTTTCGATCCAGCTCCACGCTCGTCACCGAGGTCGGCGTGGTGTCCTTGTAATGGTTGTAACCACACCCGGCCACCAGCACTGCCGCCATCGCAATCATCAATCTCTTCATGGTCCTACCTCATCCGAAGGTTAAAACGGCGCTTTTCAGCTACCGTCGGTTTGCGAAAAGGACATATTTGTATACCATTTTCCGACGGTTTTGTCAATATGGTTAGCCTTTTATCAGATCCCCCGGTCAAGCCGTGGGACGACAAACGAACTACTGTCATTCCACGGTTCAACCGGGGAATCTTACAAAATAAAACCACCCTGCCCGACTAGAACGTCAGACAGGGTGGCTAAGAGAGTCAGGAGCGAAACCGGCCCGCTCCAAAGGTACTGCAATCCGACTTCGCGTCGGAGATCACTTCCGGTACTCCGCGCACTCGGGCATTTCCGTGTGCCGCTGGCAGAAGGATTCGAGCCCCGGGTTGCCGCAGGTAGTGCCGCTGCAAGCCGTGCGCGAACCCGATCCGCCGCCGCTTCCGCCCGAACCTCCGGAACCACCAGAACCGCCGCTTCCGCCACCGCCAGCACTGGGCACCGTCACCAGCACCTCTTTGCTGTACTCCTTCGTCCCGCTGCGGAACGATGCCGCCACGCGGTAGGCGTAGGTGTTGCCCGGGACCACGGTCACGTCGTCGAAATGCGTAATGCCGTTGGCCGTGGTCGTGAGCGGCGTCCAGAGCGTATCCGTGATGACCCGACGCTCGTACACGTAACCGTGTGAAGCGCGAGCGATTTCGGGGTACGAGAGGCGCACGGTCGTAGCAGAGACTACCGAGGCCTTTGGCGCCGGCATCTTGGAAAGCGTCACGCCGTTCTCGATGCCGACCTGGTCCGCCGAACCCCACGAGAAGATCGTGATGGTCAGGCTGGAAACCGCAGCCAACGCCATGACCATGAACGGCATCGCAACCGCCTGACGCACGCGCCGCGTGAAACTCGAAGTCGTCTCCGCATTCGGCCAGATAGCTCGCGCTACCAGGCCGGTGAAGACCAACCCGAGCAGAGACGCGTACCATGGGAACCCGGTGAAGGTGTGGGACTTGATTCCCAGCACCCACTCGATCGCCGCGATGATGACCTGCACCATCCCGACGAGGAGCACTCCGACCTTGAGGATCAGCGCATCGAACTGCGCCGACAGCGGAGGCACGAACACCACGAGCACCAACGCCCCGAGCAGGATCAGCCCGACGACCTCCAGGAACCGCGACGCCTTCTGCTTGCGCTCCTGCGTGTCGATCCCTACGGCTTCCATGCGTTCGTACAGGAAGTATGTGAACGCGCCTCCCACGAGGACTACGCCCAGCACCGCCGGGTACGGCATGAGGCATCCAAGCGCCAGGACGGGCATCACTGCAGTCTTGACCCGAGCCTTGGCCCGAGCGACCGCCGGCTTGAACCCCTCCTGGTCCGCGATGTTGAAGTTCACCCCGGCCAGTCCCTTGACTCCGGCCGAGATGAGAGACTTCGCGATACTGATGATCAGTCCGCCGGTTCCTTCCGCGAAATCAACGCCCAACTTTCCGAGATGGGCCACGAGATCCAGGACGAGGAACATGACTTCGATCGCCAGCGCGATGAACACTGCACCCAGGATGGCCAACGAGCGTCCATCCATGACCGGAGCGATGTTGGTCGGCAAAGCGGCCGTCGTGGTGTGTCCGACGCAGATGTGAGCCGCGGCGAAGAACCACGTACCGAGTGCCAGCAGACCGACCACGATAGCGGACATGACCGTACCGATCGAAAACTCATCAATGGTCGATCTCCGCACCGTTCCGGTCGTGAAATCGAATCGTCCGACGCCGTTCCAGATCAGTACTGCGGCCGTCACAATGGTGATGAGCAGCCCGAACGGCGCTACCCACCACTCCACGGTGTCACCGTACAGCCAGAGAAGCGCGGCACCGAGCACGCCAATGAGCATTACGCCCAAGGTGTACCAGCCCAACTTGCGGAACGCTGGTGCGAGGTAGTCTTCGTAAACCACGCCCAGCGCATTCTCGATTGTCGCACCGGCAGCCGTGAAAGCGTTGCCGATGGCCGTGAGGAGCGCTGCTCCGCTGAAATGACGGGCCAACGCCACGAATGCGATGAGAACGACGATAGCGAGCATCCCAACAACTACGAGTTGCATTGATCTTTCTCCTTGGTCCGATCCCGCTCTGCGGGACCGGACCGATTTCAGTTGAGTTTCACCACCGCTTGCGAGCCTTGTCGCGGCGAGCCTTGAGTCTGTCGTTCAGGTCGTAAATCCCATCCGTGACCTGGTCGACCCCCCGAGCCATCTCATTCATGGTCTCCTTGGGCTTGTCCACGATCTCTTCCAGACCGCGCGACACCGCTGCCGATGCTCGGTCAGTGAGCTTGCCGACCGCAGTGGCAATTCCACCTTTGCTCTTCTCCTTGGGCGGCGCACCAAGCACCGCCTCCAGGATCGGGAACCACTTGTCCGTCGGCTTGTCCGCCAGCTCCTCAATCAGCCAAGCTTCCTTGCTGATCAGAGGCCGGTAGTATTCGAACTTGGTTTTGGCGTCGCCCGTGAGGGTTCCGACCGCAACCAAGAACTTCGAACGCTTTGCCGGGTCAACCTTTCCCAAAGCACTCATGAGACCTGTCCTTTCCGTTTCGCCCTTCTTCTTGACCTTCTCCTTGGCACTCGTGAACCCCTTCTTCACATCTTCGGAGGAAAGGGGTTCGTCCTTGGCCGCATGGCGCAAGCGCCGTGCCGCCCAGATGCCCTCGAACACGTCTTCGAACAGACGGTTCAGGACGTTGATGACCGGGCGGGGAACGCCCTTGCTGACCAGTGCCTGTTGGAAGCCGCGCGGCATGCGCGTCATGCTTCCGACGCTCGTGATCAGCATTCCCGTCATCATCGGACCGATGACACCCTCGATTTTGTCGAGGAGTGCCGCGACCGACTCCGAGTCTGTGCCGATCCTCTGCCCCAGCGTCAAAGCCGGGACAGACAGCACGCCTTCGAGCAACCTTCCGACCACGGACGTGCCGCGGCCGCGGGAACGATCACGCGACGAATCTTCATCATCATCTTCATCATCCTCGTCTTCGTCGTCATCATCATCCTCGTCTTCGTCGTCGACAGGCTCGTCGTCGAACTCGTCCTCGTCCTCCTCGTCATCTTCCGGCTTCTTGGGATCGTCTGCCATTTTTTTCTCCTTTTGATTGTCATCCCACGGTTTTACCGAGGGACCTATTCTGTTGTAAACAGCACGCTCCAAAGTCGCAGAATGCAGCTTTAGAACAAACTAAGATACCACAAAAAGGGCATTTTGTCAAGAGTACTATTAACAAAAATGTCGCTTAATTGAGCCAAATTATTATGGCTTAACCAAGCTAAAAAATGTAAGATTCCCCGGTTAAACCGGAGAATGACAATATTAGTTTTTTGAATCCCTGTCGTCCCACGGTTTAACCGGGGGATCTTACCGAAAGCCCCTCACCACAAAAGCCGCGCTATCCGGAAAATCCGCTATGTTGACGTATCTTTCATCAGATTGAATCAGCTCCAAAAACTGCTCGTGATTCTTTTTTCCCACAAAAACAAACTTTGAGTCTAACCTATCATGGATCAGCTCCCAGGCTTGTTCCCGGGTTGAGCTGGTAAGCCCCCAAGTCAGGTTTTTAACGTCATCAGACAGTGTCGATGAAGCCACATACAAAAACGTGGGGTCCAAGCCTGCGATATAGCGCAATCGGTCATCGGCCGCGAACAATATCGGGAATTCATCCCAACTCGAATGGAAAACCCTGTCCCCTGGCTTGGCGACCTTGGAGATCTCAGCCATGGACCCGCGATAAATTTCATCTGGATAATCTCCACTGTGCAGGCTGTCCCAAGCCCCGAATCCTTCACGCATCAATAATCCCACACCCAAAACCACGATGGTGGTTACCAGAATCCTGCAATTCCATTTCCCGAATTTCTTGAAGCTCGCCCAAAAATCCGCCGCCATCTTCCTGGCATCAACATGCGACCAGAACGTCGCAACCCACAACGCGACAATCGGCGCCAAATACTCCGTGTTGCGCCTGCTCTTGAGGGTCAAAGCGAACAGGACCGCCGCCACCCAGCCGACCGAAGCCGTCAGCATGGCCCTGTCCCTGTCCAAAGGCTTACGCGGCGCCAAGAACATCCCTGCCAATCCCAACCCTCCTACCACGATCCACGGAGCGTACGAAGTGAACAAGGCTTTGATTCCTGCCGGTTGCCATTCCAGGCCAAGCATCACGTGCTGGAACGGCGTCCCTAATCCGATGACGAATACCTGTGTCCAACTAGAGATGAAATTCTGCGGGAAATTAGGATGTACCAACATCCCGACCAGTCCGCCGACGAATCCTGCCGCGATTTCGAGCCACATGGATTCCCGCAGTGCGCCGCTCCACGTTTTATCTTCCACGAATTTGAAATACGCTATTTGTCCGCACGTAATCAGCACGATTGAACCGGCCAGATACAACCAACCGCCATGCGACAAAGAGAATAACATCGTCAATAATAAAACCAGCCACGGTTTACGCAACCAAGCCGCGGTCAAACCGGCGATGAAAAGCATGAGCGCCAACGGTGTCGCTTTGGCCAATAAAATCCTGAACAGAAACGGTTGAGTCATGAACAACAGGAAAATCCAGAGCAGCGGGTGCGGCAATCTGAGTTTACGCAGGCAATAATCGAAGACCGCGAAAAACAATCCAGCCAAAACCACGATCGCAATCCGCAGACCCAGGAACATCCCAAAAACGGCGGTGAACGGCGCTACAAAAGCGTGGAACAGGAAATGCAGATCAGCAAAATGTTGGCCCAACGAAGTCAGGTCCAGCCAGGGAAAATTTTTTACCGGACCAGACTGCCAAAGCAAAGAAGATATTTTGGCATGATAAAACCCATCCGGATCGCCGAAACCGCTCCAAGGCATGAAAAGCGCGCAAACGGCACTGGTGGCCAGAAAAACCAACACTGGCCGGAAATTCATCCCGTATCTCATTCCGAAAGCATACACGGTAATTCCCCTCCTTGCTAAGGAGGGGTCAGAGGGGGCGGATCCCCCGGTCAGGCCGTGGGACGACATGTAGACATTTTGTCATTCCACGGTTCAACCGGGGAATCTTACCTACTCCATGTATTTCGATCATACACAAAACCCCGACAAGCGGGGTTTTGCGATTGTTCGTTGCGCAACGAACGGCTAGGCTGTTCCGGTCGCGTTCAACAAAGACGCGAGCACGAAGTTGGAGATGGCGTAAGCGGCCACGATGATGATCAAACCGATGATGGCTTGGAAAATCATGTCTTTGGCCTTGCCGACCTTCTTGTCGTCACCTTGCGCTGTCATCCACAGGAAACCTGCGTATAACATGAGCACCAGGAAGACGATGCCCAAGAAGCCCAACATGACGTTGATGAGCCTGCCGATGATCTCGGTCAATCCTCCGCCTCCCGCGATGCCGGCGTTTCCGCCCACGTCCGACGTCATTTTCACGGCGCGCTGGAATGGGTTTTCGGCCAGCACACGGAACGGCAGGAGCATGGTGGCCGCACCGGCGCTTGCGATAAGTGCTTTTAGTTTCTTCATAATTTGGTTAAGCTTCGATTCACGTTTCTGAAATCAATCAGATCTACGGCGTACCCGTACCCCCGGTACCGCCTGTTGTTGCATTGCCCAGTGATGCGATCACGAATGCAGCCAAGGCATAAGCCAGGACGATGATCACTAAGCCGATGATGGCATCGCGAATCACACCCGTAGCTTTCTTGACCTTGTCGGACTCGCCTCGGGCAGTCATCCACAAGATTCCACCGTATAGCAGCAACCCCAGGAGCAATACGCCCAGGATGCCGAAACCTTGGTTGATCAGGCTTCCGACCAACGTCGGCAAATCGGTGGTCCCTTGCGCATAACCTGACGGCGCCGCCGCGGCTCCGAGCCCCGCCTGGATCCTTCCGGTCACGCCTTCTGCTGCCCAGACCGAACCCCAGGCCGTTGCGATTCCGGCTGAAGTAGTCAGGCTTAAAGCGATGAATTTGCGTATGGCTTGCATAGCGGATAGCTATTTCGACCGCTACAGGTTTAGACGTCCTGTGTCGCGGTGACTAGACGTGAAATGACGAAGCTGGTGATGGCCCAAGCTGACAAGATGATAGCCAAGCCGATGATGCCGGAAACGATGAGTTTCTTGGCTTCCCCGGTCTTTTCTTCACTGCCGCCTGCGATCATCCACTTGAAACCACCCAAGAGAACGATTACCACTGCTACGATACCCAGGAATCCTAATGCTACATTGATGATCCGCGCTGCTGTCTGGCGGATATCGCCTGATCCGAGCTTGATTGTCGATTGAATTGCATTCACTCCCAAGTCATTGGCGTTGAGCTCGTCGGCCGCCAAAGCAGCCGCCGGAAGCGCCAAGGCCCCCGCCATACCCAAGGTAATAGCGAAAGCTGAAATTTTCTTTAAACGTTGCGTCATGTCATGAGTCACCTCCTTTCCGATGCAAGGATAGACACAGAAAAAGTGTCAGGCCAAATGATAGCAAACATGCGCCTGCAGGTCGAATATTCAGGCTACCCGTCAACCCCTACGGAGTCCCGCTCAATGCCGCCCCGAACTTTGAAGTCAAATTGTAGACGATTGCGTAGGCCCCGACGATTATCACCATGCCGATGACCGCATTAGTCATGGTTTGGGTCGCTTTCTTCACCTTATCCGCCTCACCCGCTGCCGTCATCCACAAAAAACCGCCGTACAGGAACATGACCAATAAAAGGGAGCCTGTAAGTGGCAGAACCCAATTGATTATCCTGGCCACCAACTGTGGTATGTCCCTTCCGCCCATTTGGTCTTCGAAGCCATATTGTTTCGCCTTAGCGTCCAGAGGCGAAGCTGCCGAGACAACCGCCGGCAACGTCAAAATAGCAACGATCAGACCGGCTATAGGGCGCGAAATAATTTTTCGGATTTTCATAAATATTACTCTTAGTCCTTATCACGGGGTCTGTATCTGTGGCGTCGCTACGTTTTTAGGTGGAGCGGCTGTCGGGACATCGGATGTCAGGATTTTGAAGTAGAAAGTCGTGATGGCATAAGCGAACATTATAATCATCAAACCAAGCACCGCATATTTCATGGTCTCCACCGCTTTCTTGATCCTGTCGCTGGTGCCTCCGGTCATGTACAAGATACCGGCATATACGAAGACCAACAGCGCGATGGCGCCCACGAAACCCAAAAATACGTTGATCGCCCTTCCAATCAATCCGTTCAGCGTCACGCCTTTCAACGGATCTATCAAGGTCGTGGCCGATCCCGGACCACCGCCGGTTGCTGGAGCGCCTCCTGTCTGGGTACCGCCGGGTTGTGCGCCGGGTGTCGGGTTCAGGCTTTGGCCCTGCGGGATCACCTTCTTGCTGCAACAAGTCACATATACCCAGTTATCGCTGCAGGTGCCAACTTCATTCTCCCCCTTATCGCAGCTGACGCGGCACTGACCCGCGACTCCGGGGGAAAGACACTCAGTTTCGGTATACGCTGAAGCCGCAAGTGGTTGGGCGGCGAAGAACACCAGGGCACCAAAAAATCCCAAAAACCAGACTTTTACCGACCCTCGAAATCCTTCTGTGGGAGCGTTCATATTTGATGATTATTTAGCTCCGGTCAGCGCCGTAGCCACATACCTGACGATGGTCCAGGCGCTCAACACAATCAGCATCCCAATCGCTGCGCCCTTCATCGCGTCCGTTCCTTTCTTCACCCAATCTGTCTTCCCAGCTGACATAAGATACATCGCACCGCCATAAACAAAGGTCGCGAAAAACAACGCCGCCGAAATCTCGACCAGCATGTTGGCGAAAGCCGCCCCGGTTTTGACGATATCATCCAGACTGCAGTTCCCGGCCGACATGCACCCTGGATTGACGCCCGCCTTGTTCATCTCTGTCTGCAGGGATTGCGCCTGTACCACCCAAGGCAACAACAGACCGCTTACGGTTGTTCCAAGCTTTAAGATATTTTTTGCGGTTCTGTTGGACATAATTTCCGGCTAAAAATTGTAGGGAATCGTCTGCGATATCTTATCCACGGCCACGTTCACTATGCTTGATATCTTTTCCGGGTCTATGCCTTGCGCATCGTCAATCATGCTCATCATGGCGTTCTCCATGGCCGTCGGATCATTGCCACGATACCAGGATTGCGCAGTCAGCACCTGCGAGGCGAACACGCCCACGTCCTCATTCTCCATCTGCGCCCCCAATTGGGAACGCAACGCGGCCGGGCGTTTTGCATAATCGATATATTTCTGGGATTCTTCGGGCTTGCGCATGAAATTCAGTAAATTCCACGACAGATCCACGCTCTTGGTCTTCTTGGACACGGTCCATGACCAATAATTTGCGAAATTCACTGTCGGATTCCCTGTAATCTGCGGCAACTTCGCTATACCCAAGTTGAGTTTCGGCGCTCCTGCCTGGATCGTAGGCAGATGGTAGCCATACCCGAAGAAGAACGCGGTCTTGCCCTGGATGAAAGCATCCAGCGAGTTCGGCATCGTATTGTTCCAGGTGTAGACATCTTTGCCAGGATTGGCGAAATCCGTGTAAAAAGTCAGCGCCTGGTGTGACGGCGGAAAATCCCTTTGCCCTGAAAGCTTGGCTGGAATCGTGTTGAAGGTCGGCGTGCCGTCAGCCGCGCTCATCTCGGCCCCGTTCTGCATCATGAGCGCCGCGATTATATCCGGCGAACGTTCAATATTCTTTCCCGTGCCCAGAGCCGCTCCTGATTGGAGAATCGCGCCCTGGTCATCCAGTTTTGTGAGCTTCTTGACCGCAGTCTGGAAATCATCCCAATTTTCAGGCATGGTCGAAATGCCGGCCGCATTCAGCAAATCCTTATTCGCATACATGGCCAGCGTATCCACAGACAACGGTATGCCGACCACCCTTTGCTGGTAATCGCGTTTGTCCGGGATCGTTGAGACGTCCACGGTCCGCAACATGTCCGACGCCACCACATCCGGATAGTCGATCTTGAACTGTCTGATCGAAACCGTGGGCTCTGTGACCAAAGTCCAAACCAGTTCTTTTTTGAGCGTGCCCTGGACGCTTTGCGAAGCCGTCTTGGTCTGCGTCGGCATTGGCACGATCTTGGGCATGTACTTTCCGACCCAGTCGTTATGGATCATGAACACGTCCGGTCCGCGGTCTTCAGCCAAAGCATTCAAAAGTTCGTTTTCGTATTCCTCGAGCCTGAACCTGCGGAAAGTCAAAGTCACATTCGGATGCAGCCTCCGGTAATCGGTCAGGATCGCCTGGTAGGCGTCCACATCATCCACTACGCCCCAAACCATGAGCTCGACTTTCTTCGAAGCCGCCTGGGTTGCCGCATCCGGCCCCTTGACACAGCCTTGGCCCAAAGTCGCCAAAGCGACAAATCCCCAAACCAATTTAAAAAACCATTTATTCTTGTTCGATGATTGCATACCCGGCTATTTTACACTTTCGACAGCTTTTTAACGAGTACCCTTGTTTCTTTAGCCAAATCCGGGCGGCTTAACGCCATTTCCAGGTTCGCACGCAGCCATCCTATCTTGGAACCAGTGTCGTAATACGTCCCTTCGATGCGCTTGGCGTACACGGGCCGCTTCTTCATCAAAGAGAAAATCGCATCCAACAGGATCATCTCTCCTCCGTAGCCTTTTTTGAGTTTGTTGATTTCGTCGAAGATATCCGGGGTCAAAACATGGGCTCCGATGGAGCCTAACCGCGAAGGCGCTTTCTGCGGCCCCGGTTTCTCGACCAAGCCCTTCAGCTGATAAACGCCTTTTTCCACTTCGGCCGCCGGATCGATGATTCCGTACTTCTTGGTTTCCTCGTCAGTCACCGGGATGGAACATAAGACCGGGTCCCCGTATTTCTCGTACACCTCAATCAGCTGTTTGAGGCGCGGCTTTTTGCCCACCACGAGCTCATCGCCAAAAAGCACCGCGAAAGGCTCATCCCCGATCAAAGACCTGGCGTTCATGACAGGCGTGGCCGTGCCATACGGCCCCTTTTGCCTGACATAAATGAAATTCGCCAAATGTCCGATAGCTTTTATTTCCTCAAGCTGCTCCTTTTTGCCTGACGCCTTGAGCCATGACTCGAGGTTGGGGTTATCATCAAAATGGTCCTCGACCGCGCGTTTGGAGATATTGGTCACCAGGATGATGTCCGTGATTCCCGACGCTACCGCTTCTTCCACCACATATTGGATGACCGGCTTGTCGATGATCGGCAGCATCTCTTTCGGGCTGGCCTTGGTCGCCGGTAGGAACCGCGTCCCGAAACCCGCAACCGGAATGATGGCTTTACGCACTTTTTGCATATGGAAATCATTATACTCGTTCCGTCAGGTATGAAAAACGGCCCGTACATATGCTGCACGGGCCGCTGAGTTCAACGCATGGCCGGGTGGCTCAAGATGAAAATCGTTCGTCCTTCCTTGTGGCCACGCAAGTAAGCCTCATCGGTCTCAATCGCTTCCAGACCCTCTTCGCCGGCGAGCTTGCCGCGGATAAAAGCATATTTATCCGGTCCTCTGAATCCGGATCGAGTCCCAAGCGGCGCCAGGACTTCCAATTCCTCAGCCATCTTCAGTTCCCAGGCGGACGAAGCTCGTAACGTCTTGGCGACGTAGATGCACATATGGCGCACACCCTCGGGCCAACCCTGGATGCGTTCAATTTCGACCATGTCATGGCCCGGAGAATCCTCGTGGTACGGATTACGTTCCGCTACGACGCAGACCGCGCCGTCCAACTGGAAGATGAAGGCCCGCCGACGACGCCGGATTGAATCCTGCGGAAACACCTCGACGCGCAGCGGCACGCCGTAAGTCCCCTGACTTCGCCCCTCGGACAGGAACCCGAATATCATGGCGTCAGTATCAGGATGTTGGACCGCGTCCATCAGTTTGAAGCTGAGCGCTTTTACGGCCATCGGCATCCCGGATCTCCTGACCGCCTGCTCCATAGCCGTCTGGAGCCTCTTCTCGGCCTCCGGCTCGTCATGCCTGGGGATTTCCAACGGTTTCTGCCAATCGTAAACACCCTCCATGTATCACCTCACTTAGAAAGTTCTGACCTCTAAGTACCAAAAATTTCCACTATGGTCAATGGCTAAAGATTGTTTCGCAAGTGACAGCGGGGGCTTGGGGGTACGCGCTAAGCGTGGTTGCAAAATCGAAAAAGCCCGCGACACCGAGAGCGCATCGCGGACCCCCAAAACCTTTGGTTACTTTCGGTTACGAAAGTGACATTCCTAAGCACCTACTCGAAAGAAGCAAGCATCCCCATCCTTCATCACATAATCTTTGCCCTCAATGCGCGTCAAACCTTTTTCGCGACACCCGATCTCTCCCCCATTGTCCAACAAATCCTTCCAATTCGTGATTTCCGCGCGGATGAACGTCTTCTCAAAATCCGTATGGATGACGCCCGCCGCCTGTGGCGCTTTTGCGCCCTTCTTCACTGTCCAAGCCCGCGTCTCCATTTCACCCGTAGTCAAAAACGTGATGAGCCCAAGCACGTCGTAAGCCTCTTTGATGACTTTATCCAAACCCGATTCGGTCTGCCCCATGGCTTCCAGATATTCCTTCTTCTCTTCCGGATTCATGGACGCCAATTCAGCTTCCATCTTCACGCACACCGGGATGATGCGACAGGTCGCGGTCGCAGCAAGTTTGCCGATTCGCTCCTTCCACGAACCGTCCTGGATCTGCGATTCACTCACGTTCACCACGTACAGCATGGGCTTAAGCGTCATGAGTTGGAGTTGTTTCAGTTCCTTTGCTTCATCCTCATTCCATTCCAGGTCGCGCAGCTGCGTCCCCTTCTCCAACTCGGCCTGCGCTTTCTCCAAAGCTGCTTGCAGGATCTCGAGTTCCTTGGTCCTGCCGGATTTCATCTGGCTCGCCACGCTCTTGATCCTTTTGCCCACCGTCTCCATATCAGCCAAAGCCAACTCAATCCCAATTGTCTCGGCGTCGCGTTCAGGATTGATGGTGCCGTCCACATGGATGACGTTCTCGTCGTCGAATGCGCGCAGGACCTGGGC
This sequence comes from Candidatus Uhrbacteria bacterium, assembly GCA_016222815.1. GTDB lineage: Bacteria > Patescibacteriota > Patescibacteriia > 2-12-FULL-60-25 > 2-12-FULL-60-25 > CAIKNB01. The sequence continues at coordinate 307,299 of JACRQE010000002.1, read as the reverse complement.
GATGGCGTCGCACTCGCGGATGTTGGCCAAGAACTTGTTGCCCAAACCCTGACCCTCTGACGCGCCTTTGACCAAGCCGGCGATATCCACGAATTCGATGACCGTCGGCACGATGCGCCCGGATTTGGACATTTTGGCCAGCGGTTCCAGCCTCTCGTCCGGGACCTCGACGACTCCGACGTTCGGATCGATCGTGCAGAACGGAAAGTTGGCACAATCCACCGCTTTTTTGGTTATGGCCGAAAAAAGCGTGGATTTACCCACGTTCGGCAGCCCGACTATCCCGATTTGGAGAGGCATAAAGTAATGAGAGACTACCTGCAAACCCGTAGAGCGTCAACGCCTAAAACGAGAAAACCGGCCGCGACAGGATGTCACGAGCCGGTTCAGTTGGTTGGTCAACGCACCATCAAACTTCGTGCGTTGAAGTAGACGGGCGGGTCCAGTGGTCCGAAGCCATTTGGCATGCGAACCTTCGCGACCTCGTTTTCGTTGTAAAAATCCCTGACCAAACCCACATCCTTTCCGTGTCCGCCGCACGGTTGGTCGTTCGACTGGTCGAACACCCAGCAGAAGCCACCTGTCGCGGATTGCGAGGCATATCGCACGTTCCAGATCACCTCGGTGCCGGGCTGCAACGCAATCTCGCACGTGTACGCGCCGGACGTTAGCAAACCGCGGACCTTTTCCATCCGGCAAATCGTTCCCCAAGGATGCATGACGCCCTTCTGGTCCCGGTACCATCCTTGGACTTCCACCGAGTCTGTCTGCACGTTTTCCGGCGGCGTCCAGACCACAGTCCACACCAACCTCTCCTTGCGGCTGCAGCCTACGAACGTCAGACCACATACGACCAACAGCAAAAAAAACTTTCTCATTCCATCTTCCTCCGGTTTCAGAATCGTCGTTTATATCATGTTTCGGCCGCTTTGTCAATCATTGACGGCCGATTCTTTATATGGCAATCTACTGCCACAAAGTCAGAACAATGCATTCCGGGCCTTTAGCTCAGCTGGCTAGAGCACTTCCATGGCATGGAAGGGGTCAAGGGTTCGAATCCCTTAAGGTCCACCACGACGAAACCCGCACAAAAGCGGGTCTTGTCATATGCGGCGAAGATAGAGCATCCCGATGTCCATCGGGAGGGTCAAGGGTTCGAATCCCGAATCCCTTAAGGTCCACCACGACGAAACCCGCACAAAAGCGGGTCTTGTCATATACGGCGAAGATAGAGCATCCCGATGTCCATCGGGAGGGTCAAGGGTTCGAATCCCTTAAGGTCCACCACGACGAAACCCGCACAAAAGCGGGTCTTGTCATATACGGCGAAGATAGAGCATCCCGATGTCCATCGGGAGGGTCAAGGGTTCGAATCCCTTAAGGTCCACCACGCAAAAACTCCCGTAATTCGCGAGTTTTTGCTATACTCAAGACATATGGACTCAACCCTTGTAGAACGTTTCATCACCGGTTACGGTGCTTGGTTTCTAGTTCTTTTCCCTCTCCTCTTCATCTTCTTGTTGCTCTGGACCATCTTCTGGAAAGGTCTGGCCCTGTGGCACTCGGCGCGCCGCAACGAAGGTTTGTGGTTCGTCATCCTCCTGATCTTCAACACCGGCGGTATCCTGGAAATCATTTATCTCTTCCTCGTAGCCAAAATCCCAAGTTCAGAGCTCTTCGGTTCGAAGAACAATCCGCAGACACCAATCTCGAATTGATCCGCAATCAAAAACACCGTCTTCCCAACGGTGTTTTTTTGTCTATCGATACTCCCTCGGGCAAATCGCCATCTCTATCCTGTCCCTCGATATTCCCCGTTCGCGATCCAGCCGTTTCAGCACTCCATTCAGTTCCTTGACATGCCTGACCTGGAGCAACGCTTCCTCATCATGGTCCTCAACCGGGATGGCGTGCCAGCGTTCGGCTTCTCGCGTGGCTTCACGTATGGCGGCGAGGAGATGCTCGACGTCCGGGACATGCAGAGGCTCGATCTGCTCCTCTTCGACCTCGGCATATACCGGCATCAATTCCGCCTCCTTCTCCGCTCCAGCCAAGATGCTGATTTTCGGCCTATTCTTCACGAAATCCTCAATCTGGATAGGCTGAATATCTTCTGCATTTTCAGCTACACCTAATCCCCTGACCGCCAGTTCTGATCGGATAATCTCCGCTCTGTGCCGTACTTGTTCGCGGTCTTGCCCTCGATTGCGCCAGCTCGAAAGCTCCTGCTCCAGTTCTTGGCGTGACTTTATGGCCGCATCCAGCCGCCGCACCACCATCTGCAGGTCTTTCTGCACATCCCGCAGTCGTGCGACCTCCTCTTCCGCCGCATCCGGTCTCAAATCACGGACCCGCATCGAAACCTCCCTGACCCTCTCATCATATGCCAAGAACAACCTCTCGATTTCTTGCGCCAGCTCGGCCTGTTCAGCGGCCAATGCGGACTTTGCCGAGCTTCTTTCCTGTATTTTTTTGCCTAACTTAATCCCAGTACCGGTCTCGGCGTTTTCATTGGACGCGGGCGACAGCCACGCGATGAATTGGCTTAGCCATGACATGGGAGTTCAAGGGACGGACTGATGCAAATCGACGAACGTGCCTGCCTACGGCGTCTGGACCTCGTTCAGCTGCTTAGGTCCGGAGATCGTTTCCTTCAGCGGTTCTGGCAGCGGCGCCACAGCCGGCTTGTTCTTATTGGTCCGGGCATCAATCAACTGCTCCATCCGTTGGTCTATGACTTGGTTCCCGGGATTCAGCTGTTTAACCGCCTGCACCTGGGCGATGGCGTCATCCAATCTGCCCGCTTCTTCGTACAGCACAGACAGGTACCAACGCGCATTGGAATAGTTCGGCTGCATGGCCACGATCTGCTCGAACAGGTCGCGTGCTTTTTCCTTCTGGTTGTCGCGGTAGTACAGGATGGCCAGCTGGAAACCCACGCCGATATCCTTATTGTTCACGGTCAGTACCTGCTCCATTTTGGTGATGGCATCTTTCACCCGGCCTTGGCGTTCATACATGATGGCCAGGTTATAGTGGGCCGTGGCAAAATCAGGTTTGACCTGGATAGCCTGGTTCAACTGTTCCGCCGCCTTGTCCAATTCGGCGTTAACGTTCGCTTGTGCTTCAGCTTTCACTTTTTCGTCCGCGCTGTTCAGAAGCGTCCGGTATGCGTCGCTCCGCAAAATGTAGAGCTTGCCGATTTCGTTGTAGAACACCGGATTGTTCGGTTCGCGGAGCAACGCCTCCTGGAAATTCTTGATTGCGAATTCATCCGCGCCGCGGGTGAATGAGGCGATCGCCTGATAGACGATGGCCAGGTTAGCCCAGTTATCCACGTTATCCGGCGCGATTTCCGTCGCCCTCTTTCCCGTATCGATAGCCGCCGCGATGAGCGAATTCACTTTTTTGACTTTTTCCGCGTCAGGATTGCCCTGCAGTTCCTGGCTGACGTTTATCAGATACGCCTGCGACAGGTTGCGGTAATACGAATCGTTCATCTTGTTCAAGGCCACGGCCGAATTCAATGCATCGATCGACTCCTGGACCGGCTTGCCGTTACGGAAAGACATAACCGCCGAGGAATATGAGGCGTCAGCCACGAGCCTTTGCCCGGCCAGCCACAGGATTGAGATGGCGCCGACCGACAGGACGATGAACAGGATGGACAAGACGGTCATGATGGCCGGCCTTTGTTTGCCGTCCAACGTGAACGCGTTCTTCGCGACCAATGACGCCAGGAGCGCCAGCAGGAACCAGAATGCGAAATGGTGTGAGAAGTTATAGTTGTAGAAAAACGCCATGAACGTCACCGTCACCCAGCCTGTGAATACGGTCAGGTACGCCTGCCACTGGTCATCATCCTTTTCTTTGAGCAGATGCAAAGCGCTCTTCACCACCGCGGACAGGACCAACAACAGCCAAAGGGAAGTCCCGATGATGCCCACCATGGCCAAGAGCGAGAAGAATGACGAGATGCCGCGCTCGAAACGGATGGTCCAAAACGGAGACGTGTTCACTGATGCGGCGCGGTATTTGGAATAATCATAGATCCATGTGCCCGGACCTGAACCGAAGAACGGCTTGTCTTGCAATACCATCTTGGCGATGTTCCAGGAATGCGAGACTGACGGTGAAACTTCTGCCGGTAATTCGACTTTGATCGGTGTGGCCCAAATGAGCAACGCGATCGAAATCAGACACAGGACGCCAGGGACGATGATCTTTGTCGGATGCTTGATGGACCGCGTCCGGGCCATTGTGATGGCCACCAAAACCACGCTCCCGAACAGGATTACCGCCCAATTCACCCAGAAATCGGTCAAAACGACATACGCCAGGGCGGATAACATCGACAGCCAAACCAGGACTTTTGCCGCGACGCTACCCTTGCTCTTGCGGCCCAAGACGCACATCTCATCTTTGCATCCCAAAACCATGAGTGAAGCCGAGAGTACGATCGGTAAGGTCAGGAAGGCCCCGAGTGAGTTTATGGTGCCGACTGTATTGAAGTTCTTGCTGGCCGTGACTGCCGAAAGCCAACCCAGCGGAAAGATCCCCAAAATCTGGAGGATGCCGTAAACCGCCGCAAGCGTGGATGAGATCAAGAAAGCCAGGATCAGATGGTAAAGCTTGGCCGTATCCTTGACCGCGTTTGTCAGGACAAAATAAAACACCACGAATGCCGCAATTGTCGTGAACGCCCATTGCATCTGTCCGAAATTGCCCACCATCGACATGTAACGGTCCACCGAAAATAAGCTCGTTATCAGATATCCGACCAAAAAGATGGCCACGACCAGATGAATCCACGAACGCGTCATGGTGAACCGCTTATCCAGGATCGATTTACCCAGCCAAGCGATGAGCGCCACCATGGTTATGATGACGAAAATCGTCTGCTTATTGAGCTCCAAAACATCCAAAGTAGCTGGCAAAAACCACAGCGGGACCAGGCAGACAGCCAGGTATAGGCAGGCGTCGACGACCCGACCGAGCAGGCGGGAAAGCCCGGATTCAGCGGGTTTTCCGATACGCAGAGAAGCGACTGTTTCGTGGAGTGACTTGATTTCCATAGATATTTTAGAAAAAAATCTTGGCTGAACGAAAGTATAACATATCTAATACTAGCACGTTAGCGCATTATCGCCATCAAGTTATCCCATGGTTAAGCTTAAAGCTCGCTAAGGTCATGTATTACGGAAACGCACCGTTCATGGTGCGTTTCTGACGTTAGATTCTGATATTGGACGTTGATTATTGGACTACTTCACCCGTAGAAGTCGTCCCGTCCGATGGGACCTGGATCGCAGTCGATTCCGTAGTTGTAGCCGTGGTCGAACTGTTTGATTCCTCCACCGGCGGCGGTAGAACTGGCCCAAACACCACGCCCGAGGTCGGGTCATACGGCAACTGCGTGTTGTCCGAGAACGACATCGTATTGCCTAGCGTCGAAGCTTGGACCGACCAAGCGAACACTAAGTCGAACATCGGAGCTTCTGCGACCTCTATCGTGAAAGTATCAGCCGTGACGTCCTTCACCCAGTATCCTCCCCTGGTCTCACCGTACGGTGTTGCTTGGACCAAAGGATAGGCACCCGTGTCCTGATAATGCACCGTCACTTCTTTGGAACCCGCATAAATTTTTGCTAAACCCGTACGCAAGACCGAGGCTGCGGATGTGAACTGGCCAGAACCCGAGGACTCGTTCGCCGAGAGCATCCCATTCCAACCTGGTTGGACAAAGACAGAAACCACTCCCTGATCCGGATTCGGGTAAGCCTCTAAAGCGTAACCCACGATATACCCGACTTTATCAGCCTTCTTGCCCATTCCCGGCACATCCGAAGCCATTATCGGGTCGCCAATCTCGATTGGACCCACGATCTTGGTCGGTACACGGCCGGCAAGTGCCACCGGATACGTACCCTTCATATATCCGCCGGTCACGAAACCAGGCTTTGTCGATACGATGCCGATAGCCACATCGTTCCCGCCCGTCGTCCGTCTAACATATTCCATGCTGTGCAGGTCAATAGCTACCAACTCCCCAGCCACGAGGTTATCCTCCGAGTAATACCGTTCAGCATAATCGTAGGTTGATGAAGTCGACCAGCCATCCGCATTGGTCGCTATATAGGTGGATGACGGCGACAGCGTGTCGTCTACATATATATAGGTCGAAGTCGAACCGTACTGTCCAATCTTGGAGCCCAGGAATAGCCTGCGTCCGACCGTGAAGTCTCCCGTGACCGAGACATCACCCATGTTCGAGATAGTCAGGACCGAAGCCGCACGATTCGTCCCGGTAGCGAAACCAAGGTGGAACAACGATGAGGATGCCGAAATGCTCTCATTCCACATGCTGAATGAGGTCGGATATGCCGAAGCCGTAGATTCATCGTAGACCGAACCCTGGAAACTGAACTGGGATGAATCATAACTGTCGAGCGATGACGTGGCCGTGCCCAAAGCTTTGACGGTCAGGTCGCTATTCAAGAAATTCGCATCGCCCTCGGCGGTCAGCAAGTCCCCTGCCCACCAATGCGGTTCAACCGCGATCTTTATCTCGCCCGTGCCCGAAGGCAATGCCTCAAGCGCTGTCCCAAGGACCTGTCCTGCGCCTTTGGCTTTGACGGCTACGCCGTTATCCGAAGCCATAAGCATGTCGCCGACAGCTATTGGATTAGCGGTTGCATCAACTTTGGCTATAGTTTGGCCCAACATCGCCACGAGACCGTAACTCGCATCATTTTCCCTACCTTCGACCGCATTTCCGATAAAGCCCGGATTACTGGCTATCACACCCACGGTCCTGTTTCTGTTCGCATTCGTGGTTTTTTCTACACTTGAAGTAGCCCCTGTCGCGAGCGATACGACAGTACCCGGAACCAATCCCGTTTCGGTAACCTTGAAGTACTCGGCCAGATCCGCGCCGCCGGTATTGAACGTTGCGTCTGTGGCGACTACGCCATTGCAGCCCACGCGGAACTTGCGCTGGTCCGTGGTATTGCCGGCCAAAATGAGCATGCTATTGGTCGATGAATTGGCGTTGTCGCAACCGGCCACTATCTGGAGCACCGGAGCCGTATTCGAAGCCGAGTTGTAGAGCAAAGTCGAAGTCGCGTCGGCCATCGACGTATAGACCGACAACCCCCCTTGGGAATAGATCCCTCCGTTCCCGACATTCAAACCGCCACCGATAGTAAATTGGTTAACCACCTCCGCGTTGGTCAACACCTGTAGATTGCCGATTTCCGCCGTATTAGCCTTCAACCCGCTGGTTTCTACACCCTGGGTGTCGAAAGCATAAAGTTGGTCGCTGCTGCCGTCCGCCACAAACAACGTCCTGCCGCTTACGGTCATGACCCCTGGATTTACCGAAGCGCCGACCGCCAGTGTATCCAAGAGTACGGGATTGGTCGGGTCTGACACATCAAAAGTCCTGACGTTGCCGCTGTTATCAGTCGTATAGGCGAACCTTCCGTTGACGGCGAGATTATTCGTGATTCCAGTAAAACGAACGGTAGCGACTGTCACGGGGCTGCTTGGGTTTTTGATGTTCACCACCGAAAGAGCACCCTTAACATTATTCGTAAGCGCGATGTAAGCATAAGAACCCACTACTTTGATACGGCTGGCGTTATTGCCATTTAAAGTAAGTGTCGATGCCGTCACCGGATTCGTTGGATCGCTGATATTGAGGATCGATAATGTTGATGTCCCAGCGGTCGCGTTAAGCACGTAAGCATATTCTTTTTCCACGTAAACGGATGAGGGATCTACGCCAACTACGGTGCTGGTCGATAAGATCGGCGCGGCGGGATTACTGATATCCACGACAGCCAATCTGCTATTGTTGAATAGCGATATATATGCGTATTTACCACTGACGAATATGCTCGATGGTTGGGGAGTGACGGTTGTCGTCGAAACAAGGACCGGGATGGTCGGATTCGCGATATCCAGGATGGCGAGCGTACTGCTTACATAATTTACCGCATAGACATAATGGCCTTGGACACTGATGCCGTAAGCTCCGGTGGATGAATCTCCTAGGTAAGTCGATGTGACGAGCGTGATGTTCGAAGGATTGGTGGCATCCAGGATAGAAACGGTGTTCGAGGTGTAGTTCGCAGTAAAGACATAATTCCCCGATACTGCTATATCGTGGGCCGAACCGCCATTGAACGACAGCTGTGAGATGAGCGACAAGCCGCCCGGAAGCGGCAATGCCGAAAATTCACGTCCGCTCACTGGGCCGTTTGTAAGTATGCCGCCCGTCCCGACCGTAAGCTGGTTCTCGACAGTCAATTTACCGCCGATCACCCCGCTGTTAAGCACTGTCAGGTTTCCAATCTCTGCCGTGTGCGCTATCAGCCCGTTAGTCTCGGTTCCCCGTACATCAACGATGGACATGCTGTTTCCGGACCCATTAGCGACATACAGATAACGTCCGCTCAAGAAACTTTTTACCGGATTCGCGAATACGCTGGCTGTTGCGACCACGACCGGATTAGTCGGATCGCTGACATCAATCATCGAAATGTTCCCGGAGCTCGTACCTTCCACGTACGCATATCTGCCGCTGACGTTGATGCTGGCCGGGGTCGAGGGGACGCTTAACGAACTCATCAGCGATGCGGACGCCGGATTTGAAATGTCGTAAATCTTGATTTCACTCGGGCTTTGGCTGGCAGCATAAGCATACCTTCCTTGCACATATATACTCTTAAATTGCGAGGCGCTGCCGATCGTACTTACGCTTTGGGGATTTGCCGGGTCTGTGATATCGAAAATCCTGATGTCTTGCGCGCCTAATTCCGCGACATAAAGATATTTGCCTTGGACATATACGCTGTTCGGATTGTTTCCGACCGTTAGTGTTTTGACGGTTATCGGGTTAGCCGGGTTTGAGACATCCACCACCAGGACCTGTCCTCCTCCCTGTTCCGTGACATAAGCGTATTTCCCATTCACATACAGGCCGCGTCCGCCCCCAAATGTACTTGATGACATCATGACGGGCGCAAACGGGTTCGAAATATCGATAATTTGGAAATCCAATAATCCTTGAGTTTTCACATATGCATAGCGTCCGCTCACGAAGACATCTAACACGCTGTCATATGTATTGGCGGTTGATATGACTTTTGGATTCGTGGAACTTGAAACATCGATAACCTGCAGGCCGCCTGTAAAGACATTCAGGCCGACATATGCGTATTTTCCTTGCACGTAAATGTTTTGTGGATCAGTCCCAATCGCTGTCGTCGTGACCGTAGTCAGCGTCGTCCCGGATGCGACGATGTTTTGGAAGTTGCCCATTGCCGTCAGGTTCGTTGCCGTAATGCTGGCCGATACGAATCCGTCATTCGCATAAGTGATGCCATGCAGATTTATCGAGCCGCCGACCGCACCGATGTCAACTGACACCGTGGAACTGCTTATACCTCCAGTCCCGTTGCCTGTGCCGGAAATCGAGAACAAGGTGCTGGTCCCCATCACTGTGCTGAATGAATGGGTAGATACGTTTGTCGAGCTTAACGGGATGGATAGAGCGTACGAACTTCTGTCTTGATCCGTTTGGATGCCCGTTCCGCGCTGGGTAATGAGGCCGTTCCCGTCCATCGAAAACCAGGATGATGAACCGCTATTGGAGGAGATATCGAAAATCTTATCCTGCGGCCTGACTGATGCCGATGACGCTGATGACCAAAAGCTGAACAGGTTCTGTGCTGGCACGGTCGTGGTTTGGTATGCCGTCGAAGCTGACCCGACCTGGAGCTGTATCGCATCCACGTCAATCGTCTCGTCCGCGTAAGCAATCTGGTTGTTTCCCGCATACACGAACATGATGATGCTGGTGCCGGTTGCCGTTATTGCCGGTACGAGACATCGGCTATAACTCGTCGTTTGGACGCAGTTATACATTTGATCCGAAGAGATAGGCGGAGTCCCTGGTGTAAAAGTTCCGGCATTCGGTCCCGTAAAGTTATAGAAACCGTTTCCGGAATTTTGGAACAACACGAAAAGCGTCTCGCCACCCACTGCTCCCTTTGCATAAAGTGAGGCTGAATATTGGGTACCGGACGCTGCACCCACAGTCTGATAAACGGTGGTGTAATCGCCCATGTTATCTACATGCATTCGACCTGCGAATGATCCGTCGTATGCCGGTGTGGTAGTGGCCGCTGTAGACGATCCCGCTGTCTGCATAGACCATCCGCCGCTTGTCGCCGCCTCAAAGCTCGGATTCAGCAGGAGGTTGGGCGATATGAAACCCTGTGACCTGACGATACCGGAATAGGAATACACGCTTCCGGTCAGATAAGCATCCTTCCATGTCGCCGTCGCTGAACCGAAGTCGATTCCATTATCGCTGTTCGGCAGGAATGCGTTTGCCTGGATATAGAGGGCGCCGTTCGTCTTGTTGATCAGGCCATCAGCATAAATCGTGGAACCTCCGCCGACAGTAACGCCCGTCGCCGAGAACAGACCGCCGAGGGAACCCAGTTGCCCTTGGACGAAGACGTCGTTTCCGTTCAATACGAAGTTCGAATCAAGCCCTCCGCCATATGTCGTGGTGCCGACGAGCAAGTTCGCATTGCCGGTCTGGTTGCCGATGATGACGGTCGAGGTCACCGTTCCCTTATCGAAGATGAAACCAGCTGTGTCCGTTGTTGTGCCACCGAGCAATACATCCCTGGTTGAAGTGGTGGGATAGATGACGCCGGTCGAAGTACTGTCGGTCCAGATGTCAGATGCCGCAGATGTGACGCTCTGGCAATTAGTCCCATTTGCCAAACACACACTCACCCCCCCTACCGTAAGACGATTGGAGACTTCGGCATTTGTCGTCGATACTGCAAAGGCTATCGTCGATGTAGTGTTGGTGGATGAGATGGCGAGGGAACCTTGCGAGAAAATACCGCCAGAACCTACCACCAACCCGCCGCCCACTGATAGTTGGTTAAATATGTTTGCATTAGCCAGTATGGAGAGCGAACCGAGCTCGGCGCTTTGGGCCGTCAACGCCGTCGTATCAACACCATCAAGCTCAACGATACTCATCGTATTGTTGCCCGAATTGGTGAGGTAGACATACCTCCCGCTGACTGCAATCCCTCGGACATCCTCCCCGACCGTATAGTTCACGACGCCGGTGATTGAACTTGCGTTTTGGATATCGAATATCTCCATCTTATTCGGGCTTGCGCCGTATGTCGTCGAATACAGATAACGTCCGCTCAACGCCAAGGCGACCGGACGAGCCGTAGTATTGATCGTGGTTGCCACAAAAGGTGAATTCGGATTTGAGATGTCGACGACCTTAATGGCGAAATCACCATATGCGGTAGCAAATGCATACCGGCCTTTCACGGCCAACTGATTAATGGAATTGCCCAGCACTGCCGACGTGCCCACGACCACGGGATTTGACGGGTTACTGACGTCAATTACCTGCAGTGTATTGGCAAAATTCATCGTGATATACGCATACTTTCCCTGAACCTCAACATCTATCGGGCTTGCGTTTGTGGCGACGCTTCCTTTCAGCGTCGGCTGCTGGGGATTCGAGATGTCGAATATCTGTAGTGTCGATGAATTCAGGTTCACGATATATCCGTAGTTGCCGCTGATATAGATGCTGCTGGGTGAACCACCGGTCCCCGTCGAAGCCGTGACGAACGGAGTTGACGGATTGGACACGTCAACGATCTGTAGGGTGTTGGAAGCGTCATTCACGACATAACCATAGTTTCCTTTAACCGCGATGCTTATCGGCCCCCCATTCAAAGCCAGGGTCGAAAGAACTTGTGGCGTGGATGGATTCGACACGTCATAAACCTTCAGATCACTCGACGAATAATTAGTGACATATGCATAACCGCCATTGATCGCCACCGAATACGGCTCTGTGCCTGTTTGGGTCGTTGTCGCGATGGTTAAATTTGAATTACCCCTCAACAAGTCTCTGATCGTTCCGTTCACATCCAAAGCTTCAAGCGGTGTCGCAGCGCCTATACCTACAAAACCTGACGAAGCCACGGTAAATGATTCTTGGCCACCAGTGCGGAAGCGCCAACTCGTGGACGCGACATTCAACGCCAACGTGAAATCCCCAGCCGAGGTCTTATACAAGTTCCCGTCCCCGTAGATAGTCGAGCCTGTCCCGACCGTGACGCCAGTCGCCGAAAACAGACCGCCGAGGGAACCCAGTTGCCCTTGGACAAAAACGTCGTTTCCGTTTAAGACGAAATTCGGATCAAGCCCTCCGCCATATGTCGTGGTACCGACGAGCAAGTTCGCATTCCCGGTCTGGTTGCCGATGATGACGGTCGAGGTCACCGTTCCCTTATCGAAGATGAAACCAGCTGTGTCCGTTGTTGTGCCGCCGAGCAATACATCCCTGGTTGAAGTGGTGGGATAGATGACGCCGGTCGAAGTACTGTCGGTCCAGATGTAGGCACCTGCCGGTCCTGCAGGACAGTTAGCTCCGTTCACCAAGCACACGCTCACTCCACCGACAGTTAGACGGGTGGATACTTCGGCGTTTGTCGTCGAAACCGCATAGACGATGGTCGAAGTCGTGTTGGTGGAGGATATGGCGAGTGAACCCTGCGAAAGCAATCCTCCTGGACCCACAACCAATCCCCCGCCGACGGTCAATTGATTGTATATTGAGGCGTTGGAGAGGACAGAGAGCGAACCGACTTCGGCGGTATGGGCGAGGAGAGCCGAAGTCTCGAGGCCTTTGAGGTCAAGAATCGAAACGGTGTGGTTGCTGTAATTCGCCGTATAGGCGAATTTTCCCGAAACGAATAACGTATTCGGGCCTGAACCTCCGGGGAGGTTGCTTGTCCCGACTATTACAGGACTGTTCGGAACCGCAACATCAATCACACTGACCGTATTGTTGGTGTAATTCGATGCATAGACATAGCGTCCGGAGAGGAATAATCCGGATGTTCCCGCTCCAGCCGGTAATGTACTTGTGGCTATGACTACAGGAGCGAGTGGATTGGCAAAATCTATTACGTTTACGGTGCTGTTGCCGTAATTTGATACATATCCATAACGGCCTGATACGGTAATCACATAAGGCGTTGCCCCGTTAGTCAAAGTACTGGTGCTCACGATACGTGGCAAGGATGGATTGGAAATGTCCATGACATTTATCGTGCTGCTGCCGTAGTTCGAAATATATGCATAGTTCCCTTGGACGGATATGCCCCAGGGATCCGAAGTGAGCGGAAATTGAACAGTCGAAACGACTTTCGGCGATGTTGCGTCATATACATCGACGATATCTACCCTATCAATACCCCAGCTGGTTGCATAAATATATCTCCCCGATAGTGCGATAAACACCGGGCCTTGTGCTCCGCCATGCAACGTACTCGTACCTACAATTACCGGTAAAGTCGGATTGGAGATGTCAACGATGACCAGTGATCCGTTACCGCTATTTGCGACGTAAGCATATCTACCAGCTACGATGACTGAATACGGATCTGCTAATGCACTAAACGTGCTCGTGCCGACAACCGTTGGTAACAAAGGATTGGAAACATCAACGATATTCATCGTGTCGTTGTCGTAGTTTGCCGTGTATGCGTACTTTCCAGAGACGAATAGTGAATTTGGTCCTGGACTTGAGTTGAGATTGGCTGTGCCAACAATATTGAACCCCTGCCCTGCGTTTTGATAAACATTCCGTATCGTCCCGCTCACGTCCAAAGCCTCAAGCGGTGTGGTCACTCCGATGCCGATCCTTCCTGACGAAGCCACGGTAAGTGATTCTTGGCCACCAGTGCGGAAGCGCCAACTCGTGGACGCGACATTCAACGCCAACGTGAAATCCCCAGCCGAAGTCTTGTACAAGTTCCCGTCCCCATAGATAGTCGAGCCTGTCCCGACCGTGACGCCAGTCGCCGAAAACAGACCACCGAGTGAACCTAGTTGCCCTTGGACGAACACATCATTCCCATCCGTAACGAAATTCGGATCCAAACCTCCGCCATAAGTCATCGTGCCCACGAGAAGGTTCGCGTTCCCTGTCTGGTTCCCGATGATGACGGTCGAGGTTGTTGTCCCCTTGTCGAAGATGAACCCTGCCGTAGCCGTAGTCGAACCTCCAAGAAGCACGTCCCTCGTCGTGGTGGTGGGATAGATGATGTTATTCGTCGCATCATCCGTCCAGATGTACGATCCAGCCGGTGCAGATGGGCAATTTATCCCGTTGGCCAAACATACGCTTTGTCCCGAAACAAGCAGGCTCGAACCGGATGCACTAGTGAAAGCCAAAGTCGTGGCCGTAGCCTGTGACGCAGTTAAGACATTTGAGGCCAGTGTCGTGAAAGTTCCGAATGATGCAAACAAATTCGTGGAAGTGACTTCGGTCGCGGTTGCAAAAGTCAGCGTCGTGCCCTGCAGGTTCGTGGTTCCGGTTGCTGTCAGGTTGGATGTTCGGATCCCACCGAATGCATATATCTGATCCGTAGTGGTCGCGCCGTTTGTAGTGATCGTCTGTAACGTCGCTGTCGTCGCCGGCGCCCCCGTACTGAATTCTTGGCCGTTCACGAAAAGATTTGTCGTTGAGACTGTCGTCGCCCCAAACCATGTGGATGTCGCATTTTGGAATATGCTGTTTGTGCTCGAGACGGTTTCCGCGAAAAGATTTGTCGTTGTCGCGGTTCCGACTTCCAGCGTTAACCATCGATGCGTCGCATCTCCGAGCTTATATGTCAGGTCGGCGTTCGGGATGATATCAGAAGCGACACGTGCGTTAATCGTCAAAAGATCCGTGCCTGCATCTCCCAAAGTTGTATTCGTCAGAACGACCAGATTCCCAGTCGTAGTGACGTTTCCTTGCCGGGATATTGTAAAAACATCACTCGAGGAATTTGCGGCCTTAATCAAAAAATCAAAATTATTATCAGTGCCTTCTGTTGTGACTGACAACGCAGTGCGTGAAGAGACTGCTGCGTCAGCTGTCGTCTGGTGTATCGAGAAAAGTGATCCGCCCGCAGCCGCAACCGACGATGAAGCATAATTCCCCTGTAAGGTGTTCGAATTGAAAGCAAAAGGAACTGATGAAAGTTTCTTCCTTGGGGTCATCTCCGAATCCGCTCCAACAGTAATACCCAAATACAAACCATCTTGGTTCCAATTGATGTTAGATAATGCATTCTGCGATTGGAACGAGGTGTCACCCAACAAAACCGTGAACAGACCGTTGGTGACAGTCATGTTTAGCGCCACGGGGACGGCAGTTGTACCTGAGGCGGTCCAAATCGGAGTTCCACCGGACGACTGGTTGTATAAAGAAAATTTAATCGAATATGTCCCGTCGACGACGTTAACCCCGCTAGACGACATCAGTCTGCCTTGGTAGTTGAAATATTGCGGAATGTCAGCAGCCGCGGAAACCGAGTTTGATTCAAATACAGAAAACAAGATCGCAACGACAAAAGCGACACCGAGGATGCCTCGGGCCCATATAGAAAAGGTACGGAACGACTGGTTCGTCATGTCTTACAACCTAGCCAAATTTTCTGTCTACATCCCGTTCTGGGCGGACGGTCCTATTCGGCGCAATCTGGATTGATTGCCCTGTAAAAAACCGCTCTACTCACAACAGAATGCTAACTATATAGTAACTAAAAACTATTTTGGCTCAACAAAGCAAAAAAAATATCAACCTCATGGTTGATATCTTGTGGATATGTTTTTTTAGCTCTCTAATCGCTCCATAGACACATTCTGATCGATGACTGCCTCATCCTTCTGTGACAAATCAATATCCGGACTCGTGAACCTCTTATAACCCGCTTTATCAGCCGTGATGTAATAAATATTCCGTCTGACAAAGAATCCATATTTTCCGTTTCTGTCCGTGACCTGTGTCTCCAGCAGTTTATTGAACTTCTTGTCGAAGATGCGCATGACGACGCTTCTGATCGGCTGTTTGGTCTTCGCGTCGAAGACAGAACCCCAGCTTCGAGCTTTGGCTGGCATGGACAACCTCCTAAACAGTACGTAGACGCCTATCTGGGCAAGCAATAAGAGTCCGTTTGGCGCGCTTGGTGTCACGGCTAAAATAATGATTCCGAACGGTATGCCGCTGAACGCCAATCCGTGCCTCAACGTCATGAGCGTCTTACGCAACAGCACGCGGCGTGGCGTTTCTTCGGTCATCAACGGATCCAACGGGATGTTCGAGGATATCACCCCATCCTCAGCGATCTCCAATTTTTCTCCGTGATACAAATCCAGATAATCGACATCTTCCTTCTTGTCGCCCAAATATGAAGTTGGGAAAACATATCCTGGTTTTACCACCTCGATCATGTAATTGCCTTTTTGCGCCAGGAATCGGTAACGTCCGAACTTGTCTGTAACGACCGTCTGCATCACCAACCTAGTTTCAAAATGTACCAAACGGACGATGGCCAGATCAATCGGCTGTTTGCTGAGTGAGTTGAAGATGATACCCCATTTCTTTTTCTTCCTCCGACCGAACAGTAAGAGCGGCTGGGTGAACAGATATTGGAGGTAGGCCAACAAGTTGAAGAACGATATGGCGCTGGCGGAGTTCAAGACCGCGACCGTCAACAATGTCGGTGCGGCTATCGCGTTCGCTTGTTGGACTTCCGGTGTCTGGGATATCTCGCGAGCAATCTTCATGCCGTAAACCAATTGCTCAGAGATATTGGCCGCGGTTATCGCCAATGCGGCGGTGAACGGCGTGCCTTCCGCGATTTGCTGCGGCGTCGGGACGCGTATCAAAGCCAGAGTTTCGTTATAGACGTTTTGCCTGACTTCTACCGTGTCGCTTTTTTTCGTCCGATAACCCTCTTTACTGATCTCCGAATAATAGCGGCCGTTCGGCAATACAGCGGCATAAGAGCCATCCGGACCTGTCGTCAAAGGGGTTCCATACTTAGCCCACGTCCCTTGTTCGTCGCGATAGATCTGGACCGAAGCATCCGGTACGATTTGGTTCGTCGGTCCGGTAGATCCTTCTTCGACGACTTTGCCGCCATATTGGGAATTAACTGTGTAAGATGCTTGCCCTACCGACCCGTCCGAAAAATTCACGGTGGCTATGGAAGGATATTCCCCTGGGACCGGCGCCACGAAAGTCGTTGTATAGGACAATCCATCCGCTGATAACGCCAAGGCATATATTGAATTGCCGACCGTAAATGTCGCCAGTGTCGGAACTTTGGTGAATTCGGCTGTCGACAACGTGACGAAAACCGTCGTGCCGTTCAACACGCCGACCCGGCTGTCGATATCAGGTACGAACTGGATGGTCTTGTTGGCATTGAAGAACTGTGCGCTGATCTGCACGGCTCCAGGGACGATCGTCGTAGGTGGTACCGTCGGTGGCGTAGTCGTCGCTCCAGGTGTCGTGGGCAACGGCGTCGTGGTGGTCGACGAAGGGATTGCTGGTGGTACGACCGGTGGCGTAGTCGTCGCTCCCGGCGCCGGCGGGATTGGTGGTGTCGTGGTTGAAGACGGAGGGACTGGCGGTGTCGAAGTGGGTGACGGAGGGACTGGCGGTGTCGAAGTGGGGGCTGGCGGTAACGGTGGCGGTGGAGGTCCTACCGGGATAGCCGTGGCCAATGCGCCCGATGCGTAATTATGCAAAGTATCATAGGCATAAGCCCCGTAGTAATATGTCGTCCCGTTCAGGAGGCCTATGTCGTTTGTTGATGTCGCGGGACCATCATAAACCAAGGTACCGTCTGTCGGACCGATCGGGAATCCTCCGGTCTTGCGCATTATTTTCGTCCCCAAGAAATCCGGGTCTGGCGGCAGGGTCCAAGCCAGATGGACTAACGAATCCCCTGGCGTCGCCGTCAGCGTGACATTGCTTGGCGGCGTTACATCGAACGTAGTAGTGAAATTATTATCCGTGCTTGTCGCTCCATTCCCCGCGATATCAGTTGACGCGACGCGGAAATGATAAAGTGTGCCCGGATTTAGGCCGTTCAACTGGATGGAATGGCTCGTCAGATAACCAGCAGAAAATTCTGATGCTCCGTATGCCACAGTCGTGCCGTATTGCACGAAAGAATTTGCAGGTTCATTCGTATCCCACATCACGATGCCCGAAGTATTCGTGATGTTGACGACATGGATATTTGAGATGACCGGCGGCGTGACATCCGTCTGGGTAATGAAAGTTTGGTCGCCTGAAGAAGTCGAAAGAAATGTCGAATCAACCGAAGTCACCACGAAGTGGTACATGGTGTTCGGGGATAGGCCGGACAAATCTATTGAATGGTTCGTCTTCAAAGTCGCATCCGAGACCGTCCCGCTGGCGTGCGCTATCGTGAATCCATATGCCACGCTCGAATTTGAAAGCTTATCCGTATCCCAAGTGACGCGCGCCGTGCTCGATGTGATGTTTATCACCTGAATATTCGAAATGACCGGTGCACTGATTGTGCCCCCTCCTCCGCCTCCTCCGCCTCCTCCGCCCGGTGGAACCGGTGGTGCGCTGGTCGTCGAGATGAAAGCACTGACCGACAAGGATCCGCTGCCAAGGATCGGCACGACTATGGTGTTGCCGTCTCCGAACGTCCCGCCGATGGTCACCGATGCGCTCATCGCCGAACCCGGATTCGTCAGCTGATTGATGCCGCCGGCGTTCAGACCAATTCGGATTGCAATCTTATTATTCGCCGGTACGGTGCCAAGCGCAGCGTTGGTCGGAGCCGTGAAGGTAATCGCATTGCCCGCAATCGCCACACCCCATATATCTACACCCGGTGCCGCTGCAGTTGTGGTCGCATTTTCATAACCCGTAGTAGGTCCGTAATGCAAGTCGATATCCGAAATCGCTAATGCGCCGAAAACGAAATTCGGGAGGCTGATGACGATAGTATCCGAGGGTTGATCCACGCCTGTCGGCGTCTTGAACACAATCTCATGGTTGGCAGGGACGCCAATGGCGTTATTATTCAGTTGGTCGTATGCCGGCGTCGCGATGGCTGCAGTGACTGGTCGATTGGATATCAACAAAAGCGCGAGACCCAAGGCCGCGATAGACAATGCCGACAATATTTTAGAAAATCTAGCTGACTTCATTTCCGCGTCTCAACTTTCCCCGGTTTTCTTTCTGGCCGCTGAAACCGTCTTCCTATTATATCCGTTTATCACCAAAACCAATAGGACCGAAATTATCCCAAGACACAAGCCTGTTCTCCAGGGCAGAATCCAAAATGTAGAAACAGCCACAATGCTCTGATTTTCGCTCCCATAAGACACCGTAGCCTTGGCTCTATATCGTCCGACGGTGAACTCCATCCACTCGTTCCTCAAGTTATACAGAAAGTCACCATCAGTCGCGGATTTTGATCCGAACCTTGAATGAAATCTACGGATAGTCCCGGGTAAAATCGTCCCATCCGCCGGAAATACATCTAAGAAGCTCTCGCGTCCAAAGATATCCGTGACCTTTATCTCGCATTTGGGAACGATATGTAAACCGCCTGTATTTTTCACCCGCAGTTCGATATCGACAGGGAGCTTATCCGTCATGACTTCCGTGGATCTGAATAGCGAGTCCCCTTCTGGTATTACCTTAAAAGATTCGATTTCCGCCCCTTCTTTGGCGTCACCCGTCACATTCACCAAAAATATCACACCTATCCTGCCTCCAACCCCTACCGATCCCGCACCAGCATCCGCGGGTAGATTTGAAAACAACAATACCGCTGAATATCCGCCCGATTCTGCACTTTCAGGAACGTTTATGCTCCAATCAAATTCCGTATATTCTCCGGGTCCCAGGGTTATCGGTTCAATTCCAAATGAGAACCACTTATTCAACCCGGTCACATCCTTTGCATCCGAAAATTTCTGGCGGCCAGATTCGCCATCTGCCGAAAAATTTAAACTGGTTGGATAATACGATTGTTTTACCGAAGTTTCGTTAAATAAAGTCACCTGCCCATATTTGGCGGATCCTGGCTTCAGATCAAATTCGTATTTGACCGGAGAAACGGTAATTGCCAAAACGCAATTCCTGGTAAAAAAGAAACTAAGCACGACAAACGCTAGGATAATTAATCGTTTATGGTAAAAATGCATAACTGTCTTTAACGAAATCAAACCTGTCCATAATCAATCACCGATTGATACAACTTCACCGTAGACGCACCGACTCATTACTGAAAAACCGAATTAATAATTCGCCGTTGCGGTGAAATATACGGTTTGCCCGTAAGTTCCGCCTACCGTACCGCTTGTGATCGAAGCTTTATATACCATCACAACCCTCTCTTCAGCAGAAGTTCCGTTAGCCGCCTCCTGTATCGCACGCGTCGAAGTGCTGAATGGATAATCAAATCCCGTACTTGTCGCCTGTGTACCGAAAACTTTCCAACCATACTCTTCTTGGCCCAAAGTAACACTGCCATCAGCTACATCATCAATATAATTTGCAGCATCAATCCTCAAATGGCCATCGTCGTTCACATATACAGCGTAGCCGTTAGCGGCATTGGAGCGGACCTTAGTCATTGATGTTGCTGTGTTTTCGATAGATTGGCTAAGCGTTCCGAAAGCAACCGTATTTGTTGATAATTTATATACAAAATCATTCCCTCCAGCCGGAGTTGCGCTCATGGTGCTTGTTGATCCATCCCAAGCATCAACCGTCAAAACCAATCCAGTTACGTCAATAACTTTTCCAAAAGAGACTTTTTCTGAAAAACCCAGATTCTCAACCGCCACAATGTAGTCACCAGCTGAATAACTGGCCGTCGAAGCTACTGTCACCGAGTTAGTTGAAGAACTAAAGGCTGAATACGCGACCTTTGACGTACTATTATGACCGGAAATATCAAAAGTGATAAAATTGTCTGATTTATCGCCAGTCCTATACCCAGCGCTCAATACATAATTCGAACTTGACGAATAACCAGATCCCAGTTCGCCCAAAGTATCTCTTAATTGATAATTTGTAGATGTTCCAGTATCCGAACCGCCACTATTGATCGAATCCCAAGAAACCGTGTAATTCGTGCTCGTCATCGCAAACGCACCAAATGCAACAAAAAAACAACCAATCAAAATGTATAATGCTACAAAAGGAATGACCAACCTTTTAACCATTTTGCCATTATATACTGTTTTATAACCTAATGCACATGCGTCGTAAAATAGTTATATAATTTTTAGTTAAATTTATTCTCTAATTAGCCAATCATTCAATATACAAAATTGTTTCACGTGAAACAATTTTCTTGTTTTCAAATATTTTAATCCTTTTCTCATTAGGTACTTTAGAATGCTGTATCCCAATAATATGCTTGAGGTCGTGCTCCTAGTCCATTGATCTCAAAATATGTATTCATATAGAATACTTTACTAATAAATCAATTAGATTGTTTCACGTGAAACATTGTTTACAAAATGCACATCAGTTTAATATGTGTGGAATTTCGTAAAAATCAAAAAATTTATCTACAAATTGTTTCACGTGAAACAATTTGTAGAAAATCTAAGCGCAGTTTATGAAAAGCACACTTATGATATCGAATGTTTCACGTGAAACAATTGCTAAATATTTCAATACAGATTCACAATATTTACGATTTATCAAACTCAAAAAGCTATACTATCAATGTTTCACGTGAAACATTTCAGAGTTCTGCAATTTATTTGTACAATAGCAATAGTAGATCGGCCAGGATGAAAAACACTCTTTTTCAATATCAAAGCTCCAAACTTACAGATCTACTTAATACGCTAAATCTTAAACTTACTAACATTTACATGTACGATGAATTTCAATGAATAAATGAATTTAAAAAATTGTTTCACGTGAAACAATTAACTAAAATCCATCCGATTAATCGGATGGATTTTATTGGTGGACCGAGGGGGATTTGAACCCCCGACCTCTGCAATGCGAATGCAGCGCTCTAGCCAGCTGAGCTATCGGCCCAAAAATTGTTTCACGTGAAACAATTAATCATTACTAAATGTTTCACGTGAAACAATTTTTAACAATCTTGTCAAGATATTGGAGACACCAGGAGAACTGACGTCAAAACTGACATCAACGCTCTCCTGGCGTCTCCAGGTGGACTCGAACCACCATCTAGGGCTTAGGAGTCCCTTGTTCTTCCCTTGAACTATGGAGACATGCGTCGTAAAATATATAATATATTCTACTTCCTTCCAAATACATCTAATTTAAGCCAATATATTATAATCTTGATCTTTCCTATAGTCAAGAAGGCCGATATATAAGTTTAAACTTCAAAATTATCTTCTTATCCTTGACGAAAAGTAATATTTTCCTTATATTTGTCTGACTTATATATGCCAAACAAACAATCGTCCTTAAAGGATCTGCGGAAATCCAAGAAACGCCGCGAAAGCAACCAGCGGACAAAAAGCCAATTGAAATTTTTACTGAACAAGGTGAAGGTTCTGATAAAAGAAAATAAGAATAAAGAAGCACTTGAAGCTGTAAAAACTTATCAGCAAGCACTCGACAAGGCTGCAAAAATCGGCATCCTGAAGAAGAATAATGCCAGCCGCAAAAAATCTTCCGTCATGCGGTCAATCAACAAAAAAGTTTAGATGAAAATCCCGGCTAAAAACCGGGATTTTCATTTTGATTCCCAGCCATCCATTTTCATAAAATCGACTCTAGCTCTTTTGTACCGCTTAAGCCACTCCTCAGCGAAATAAAACACAGCAGTGATTTGAAAAATGAATTTTCTAATTTAGTCGGATCTGAATTCTTAAATTTTCTTATTACGAATATTGGTAGTTTGACCGGTTCACCGTCCTTGATTCTCAGCGCTGTCTTGGTTTGCGTCAATAATAACGAGGGGACTTGGTCATCGCCCGACTTCCAAAAATTGTCTCTCCAGCTTTTGTTTTTGATCAAATAATCATCGACTAATGCGAAAAGGGAATCTTGATCGTATTCGCTTTCGGACAAAGGGGCGTCTGCATAAGCTCCCAGCTTCGACAGTTCGTTTACCGCCATCCACATATCACCATCGCACCTTGACGCGACTGTTCTTGCCTTTGATTCACTGACCCCTTTGTCTTTCGCATACGCGATACACGCTTGTTGGAATGCGCTGCCGGTAACATTTGGATATGCGTAGTGAAAAAATCCCTGTCCCTCGAATTCATCAATCGTCTTCTGTGCAGGCGGTTCAGCTTCGACTGTAAGCAATATCGTATTTTCTCCATCTGTTTTCAGACGCGAAGACAGCTTCCTGATATCTGCGATTTTCAAACCCTCCAACAAGCCGTCACAGCGTATGAAGCGTTTTGGCGAAAATATCGATGGCGCTCCTATTTGGTTCATGACCGCCTGAAAATCGCCGGATTTCAAGGCTTCCGTCGAAAAACCCGAAGCGTCGTGTTTTGCCTTGAACGCCTCGACCAGCTCTTGAGCCCTTTTCCTGGCCCTCCAGGTATCAGGTCCTGAACAGACTATTAGCATGCGGACAGCCTACCCTAAACACATGGATAATGGAACTTCGTCCTTAAACGCTAGCCATCTCATCCCAATTCTTTCCGCATTTCGCATCCACAACTAGAGGACAGGGGATTGTCTCTGCGCTTTCCATGATATCTCGTATCCGTTCGGCGATCTTTCCGCCCTGGCCTTCCGGTATCTCCAAAACCAATTCATCGTGGACCTGGAGCAACAATCTGGATTCCTCGCTTATCTCAGGCAACATCCGATCCACTTTAATCATCGCAGACTTGATGATGTCTGCCGCCGTCCCTTGGACCGGCATATTGATCGCCATGCGTTCTGCCGCGGCTCGTACTTCTGGGCGGTTGGAATTGATTTCCGTCATCAAGCGTCGTCTCCCGAACATGGTCTCCACATAACCATCTACCCGAGCCTGGGCTTTGGTCTTATCCAAATATTCTTTGATGCCCGAATAGGCCATGAAATATTCGTCGATAAAATGTCGCGCTTCTTCCATCGGGATACCCGCTGACCGCGACAAACCCATCGGTCCCTGGCCGTATATGATCCCGAAATTCACCGCCTTGGCCGCTCTCCGTTGTTCCTTTGTGACCGATTCCAGTGAGACGTGCCAAATTGCGGCCGCTGTAGCCGTATGGATATCCTGTTTCTCACGAAAAGCATTCAACATCCTGGTGTCGTTCGCCAACGCTGCCACGATACGCAACTCTATCTGTGAATAATCGCAAGACAACAGCTCCATGCCTTTTTTAGCCACGAAGCCGCGCCTGATCCTGCGGCCCAATTCCGTCCTGATCGGGATGTTCTGCAGGTTCGGATTGGTCGAAGAAAGACGTCCTGTGGATGTCACGTCTTGGTTATAAGTAGTGTGGACTCTGCCGTCCGCATCCGCCAACGCGGGCAGCGCCTCGACATATGTCGACAATAATTTTGCCACTTCGCGATATTCGCCTACCTTCGCTACGATCGGATGCGTTCCTTCAAGCTTGTCCAGCTCTGATGCAGCGGTCGATATGCCGGTCTTGCCGCGCTTGATTCCCTTAGTCGACAATTTAAGCGTCTCAAAAAGAATATGTGACAGTTGGGCAGGGGATGCTGGATTAAATTCCTCTCCGGCCATCTTTACCATCTCTTTCTCCAGGCCGCGTTTTGTCTCTTGGAATTCATTGGCGAGTTTCTTGAAATATTCCCTGTCGATGCCGATGCCGACCTCCTCCATCTTTCCCAGGACAGGTATCAACGGCAGTTCGAATTTCTCTAAGATGTCCGTCAACCTGAACTCTTGCAGCTCGGTCGACAACGCACTCTCCAGTCTGCGTATGGCTTCAACTTCATGCATCGGGCGTGATTCATCCTCTAATATGGGTAATCCCAGCTTGCTTTCCGCAACCGTCCCTAGGTCGTGCCCGCCCTCACCCGCAGCCAATAGATAAGCCGCGATTTCGGTATCGAAGACCAAACCATTCAAATCCCATCCATGTCTTCGACACCAGTGCCATGCTCGTTTAAGGCCATGCCCGATTTTTCCCACCCCTTTATCCTCAAAAGTCCTTTTAAGCGATTCGGCGACTTTTTTGTCCGTCAGTAAGCTTTTTGTGACCAACACTGAAAGCGTCTTGGTTCCCAAACCGACTTCAGCCGTATCGGAAAATAATGAGTCCTGGCTCGTTTCGATTGGATTGATGATCAACTCGGATTCCTTATTCGCGTCTTCCAACACTGCTCTGACGTTATCCGCTGTGGTGGGGGATTGCTCCAGGACTTCCACACCCTCTTTACTGTCCACGCTTCGTCCGACACTCTCCGTCATCCGCTCGACCACAACCTCACTCGGCCTTTCTGTCTTGATTCCAATCCTGTTTAAAAGCGTCTTGAATCCGAGTGTCCCAAACAATTCTCGCAGCCGACTCTCATCCGCTGGGCGTCTCAGCATGTCTGCGACTTCCGTCTTAATCGGAACATCAAGCACGAGTCTCACCAGGGGCAATGTCGTTTCAGCCGCATTTTCCCCTTCCAATAGCTTGCGCCTGACCCCATCCTTCATCTCGCTCCTCTGGTCATGCGCGGCCCTAAAGATCGTATCCAAGTCACTGTATTTCTTCAGGAGCTCAGTCGCGGTTTTTTCGCCGATGCCCGGCACACCCTTCAAATTATCAGAGGCATCTCCGCGTAATGCTTTGAAGTCAGCTACCTGTGACGGTTCCAACCCGGTCAACTCCTTCAGGTTCTCGTGGTCATAAGTTACGGTTTCGCTCACCCCTTTCTTGAATGCCACTACTTTTATCCGCGGACTGATTATCTGCCACACGTCGCGGTCGCTTGTGTAGACCGAAACATCCGCTCCCTCACCCGCCAAACGCAAGGCCAATGTGCCGAGCAGGTCATCCGCCTCATAGCCGTCCAATTCCACATTCAGTCCTCCAACTGCCTCCACCACTTCTTTGACCGGGCCTGCCTGATCATAAAACTCCTGAGGCTGTTCTTCGCGCTGGGCTTTGTATTCCGGCGCCGCCACATGTCTGAATGTCGGAGCCGCCGTATCCCAACACACGACCAGATAATCAGGCCGCTCGTTCTGCAGAACCTTCAACAGCACTGACGTGAAACCGTAGACGGCGTTGACCAACCTTCCATCCGGTGCAGTCAACGGCGGCAACGCATGCCAAGCCCGGTGCAACAAAGCATTGGCGTCAATCAATACGGCTGTCTTGCTTTTTCTTTCTGGCATAATCCAAGATTTTTTTAACCTGTGCCGAACCGGCTCGCAGGTGTTTTTCTGGAGGCAGGCAGACTTTACGGACAATCATGAAATCCAATCCCAATTCATTAGCCTTCTGGTGCTCTCCGTATGTCCCGCGTAAATCCCAACCGCCGACCATCACGCCGAACCGCCTCAGATATTCGACCCTTTTGGGATTCAGCACCATGAGCGGAAATGCGACGCCCCAGGGTTTCAGTTTTTCGATCTTATGCTGCAAAGTCGCCGTCCGCAACGGCAAGGGCCATCGACGTATCAATATTGCGATGCGTACGTCTGGACACGCCACGGCGACTTCACGCAACGCCGGAGCCAAAAACGAAGAGACGATAGTCCTCTCACGCAGCGATGAGCTTGTCGAGAGTTTACGAATCAAGCTTGGTACGACCTCTTTTTGCTTGATCTCCATATCTAAAACTGCCGGTGCATGGATCTCTGCCGTGACGTCGTTCAGCGTCGGAATTTTCCCCCCATACCGCAGTTCCAGGCTCGTGAGCTCATTGGACGTCAGGTCTCCGACTTTATGGGCATTGCCTGCCACGCGATGCAGACTATGGTCGTGCACCACCATGACTTCGCCATCCTTCGACAAACGCAGATCGAATTCGATGCCGTCTGCACCCTGCTGGATGGCTGCCTTGAATGACTCCAAAGTATCCTCGGTCCGGCTGCGCGATTGGCAGCCCCGGTGTCCTAGTATCAACATGCCCCAAGGGTAGCGCACCTGACCCTCTCCGTCACGGCACCCAAAGCGAACTTGACCAAGTTGTCAAATACAAAAACCCCCGCTGCCTTTTTGAGACCGGCGGGGGATGGAGGCCAGAGCGGGAATCGAACCCGCGATAAGGGTTTTGCAGACCCGTGCCTTACCACTTGGCTATCTGGCCATGCTTTTTGCCTGACGAATGTACCAAACTCTTTTGCGCCTGTCGAGGCTTAACCGACCCAAAACGGCTGTCAGAATCGTTTCTTAAAGTATTTCGATGATGACGTTGCGTTTGATTCCGAACTTACGTCCCTCTGAGACTGTCGGCACCCAAACATCCAGACGGTTCGAAAAACGCTTATGCATCCGATCGTGTACCTCGAAGATCTTATCGCCAAATAATTCTGGGATGCGAATACGTGTCCCGAACTTCAGGAAGTTGGCGGCCACTATACCGTCCCTCACTCGAGATCCGTCTGCCGTAACGAAAGGGGAATCATCGCATTCCAATGGCGAAGAGGTATACGCCGTCATCGTGACGCGCATGACCCTGGATGGGGCAGTATCTTCCGCTGGTTTAAGTTGCCCCACCGGAGTCACCGGAATCCTAAGCCCCATATCGGCTCCGTCATCCTGCGCCGTTCGCCCCGTTTCCCAGGTTGGGACGTAGGGCGAAGCGGATGGAGACTCGGCCGCCTGCACCCCTGTACCGTTCATGGTCAAGACTACCGCCAATGCCGCCACGACTTTCCGTTGTCCGGCTGTTAACTTGATTGTGTTCAGGAGTAGTGCCATAGCCTTGAATTCTGTACAATAGGTCCAGCTCTTTTAGGTCTTGGACGCTAAACGGTAGATAATGCGTGAGACGACCATTTTTGGCAAGGGTAAAACTGCCAAAAATAGCTTAACGAAGCCAAAAAATATTAAACCAGCTATGCCGATAAAACATCTCATACCGATCTTTGGGCAGAAATCCGACCATTCCCCGGCGACTTCAAAAAAACGACGGGCTTTTTGGAAACGGTTCGCCGTGGTTGCCGCTTTGGTCGCCGGTTGCGGTACGCTGGCCTTGGCTTTATTCGTCAGCATGGCTTTGGCCTGGATTTCACGCGACCTGCCTGACCCGAACTCCTTAATCACCCGCGACCTGCCGCTTTCCACCAAGATTTTCGACCGCACCGGGACCCACCTGCTCTACGAGATCCACGGTGACGAAAACCGCAGCCTTATCCAAATCAAAGACATTCCCGTCTTTGTCCCTCAGGCGACGGTAGCCATCGAGGACAAGACTTTCTATACCCATCACGGCATCAGCTGGCGCGGCCTATTGCGCGCTTTCGTGGTCAACACCCTGAAGGGCGAACGCATCAAAGGTACATCGACCCTGACCCAACAACTCGTCCGCAACGCCGTCTTGACCACCGAACGGAGCTACATCCGGAAATTCAAGGAGATTCTTCTCTCGCTCCAGATCGAACGTGTATTCAGCAAAGACCAGATCCTCCAGATGTACTTGAATGAAGTCCCGTACGGAGCCACCACTTACGGCATCGAATCGGCGGCCCAAAACTATTTCGGTAAACCAGCTAAAGAACTGACTTTGGACGAAGCGGCTCTGCTCGCCGCATTGCCCCAGGCCCCGGATCTCTACTCGCCCTACGGAACCGGTTCGCGCGGCGACAACCGCGAGCTTTTGGTCAGCCGTCAAAAATATATCCTTGAGCAGATGGCTGACCAGGGCTACGTCACCAAAGACCAGGCCGAAGAAGCGAAGAAAATCGACACCCTGAAAAAACTTATCCCTAAAAAGATCGGCAATATTGATGCTCCGCACTTCGTGATGTACGTCCGTTCTCTCCTGGAGGATAAGTACGGCCAAACCACGGTCGAACGCAAGGGCCTGAAAGTCATCACATCCCTGGATTACGACAAACAAAAAATTGCTGAAGAGGAGGTCAAGAAAGGCGTCGAAGAACGCGGCGAAAAATTTGGATTCCACAACGCGGCACTCATCTCCCTGGATCCCAAGACGGGCCAAATCCTCGCCATGGTCGGTTCCAAGGATTTCTTCGACAACGAGCACGATGGCCAGGTAAACGTCACGCTCCAACCGCGCCAACCCGGCTCCTCCTTCAAACCCATCGCCTATGCCGCGGGTTTCATCAAAGGCTATACACCTGACACCATCCTTTGGGACGTGAACACCACCTTCAAGACCGATCTCAAGGATTACGAACCTAAAAACTACAGCCTCAAAGAGAATGGCCCGCTGACCGTCCGCTCGGCCCTTCAAGGCTCCCTGAACATCCCAGCCGTGAAGATGCTGTATTTGGTTGGTGTAGGTCGGGTCCTGGATTTCGCCGAACAGCTCGGCTACACGACGTTTAGTGACCGTAGCCGCTTCGGACTCTCCCTGGTCCTTGGCGGAGGCGAAGTCAGGCTCATAGAGCACGCTAACGCTTATGCGGCTTTCGCGGCTGAAGGCGAACAGCACCCTGTCACAGCCATCCTCAAAGTCGAGGATTCTTCAGGCAAGACTCTCGAGGAGTTCAAGGATCCGGAAACGCATCAGGTCATGGAACGCGGCATCGCCCTCCAGATATCCAACGTTTTGAGCGACAACAATGCCCGCGCCTACATCTTCGGCATCCACAACCACCTGACCCTTCCCGGCCGTCCGGTGGCCGCCAAGACCGGCACCACCAATGATTTCCACGACGCCTGGACTATGGGTTATACGCCCTCCATGGTCACCGGGGTCTGGGTCGGCAACAACGACAACTCGGCCATGAAAAGAGGTGCTGACGGTTCAATCATCGCCGGGCCGATCTGGCAAGGCTATATGCAGCGCGCCCTCGAGAACACGACTGTCGAAAACTTCCCGGCTCCACCGCCGAATGATGCGACCAAACCCGTCCTGCTCGGCAAAAGCACAGAGTCAAAAGTTAAGATAGACAAAGTCACCGGACGTTTGGCCACGGATCAAACCCCGCCGGACATGGTCGAGGAAAAAACCTTCCATACCGCCCATAACATCCTCTACTACTTGGATAAGGACGATCCGCGCGGACCGGCTCCCAAAGACCCGACCCAAGACCCGCAATACTGGAACTGGGAAAACGCGGTGCAAGATTGGGTGAAGCGCAACAACTGGAACACCACCTCGACCCCACCCACGGAATATGACGACGTCCATACTGCGGACAACCAACCTCGCGTCGGAATCCTAGACCCCTCATCCAATTCGACCTGGTCAGACCGCAGCGGCACAGTCACGCTGGATATCACGGCTAAAAGGTCCTTAGCCAAAGTCGAAATTTGGAGCGAGGGCGTGCTCATCGGAGTTAAGACCTTGAGCCCATGGGTAATCCCGGTCCACTTCCCCAACACCATCGACAAAGGCTATCACGACCTTACCGTCACGGCCTACGACGATGTCGGCAACAAAGGAACGGCGACCGTGACCTTAAACCTGAATGCCGAACCCACACCTCTGGAGCTCAACATCATAGACCCTTCCAATGGCAAACACCTCAAACCGGCTGATTTCCCGGTTTCAATCTCTGTCTCATTAAGCGACCTGTCCAATGCCAAGAAAGTCGACCTCTATTATCAAACACTCGACGGTTCAACCCGCCTCTTGAGCTCTGAAATCGCGCCCAGCACCAACCTTATCAGGTTCAACTGGCCCAACAACCCAGGTCCCGGGAATTACACCCTCTTCGCTGCCATGGAGGATAAAAACAACAACGTCCACCGTGGCGACCAAATCAACATCACGGTGGATAGCGAATAAACGAAAAAACAGGCTTCGGCCTGTTTTTTCTTACCCTCCCTGTTCCGTTCGCTATTGCCTGATAGGCATCACGATATATTGGTACGCTTCATTCGAACCTTCCGGAGAGACAAGCAGGGGATTCATGCCGTCTATTTGCCTTATTTTGATGCTTTCCCCGCCCATAGCCGCCAAACCATCACCCAAGTACCTGAAGTTCAACGTGACGGAGTTTTGGATGCCTGTTACCGCTCCTTTGATGACCGTCTTGGTCTTGCCCACACCCTGGTCAGCCGACTCTACCACACATTCTCCCTTTTCCGGATCGAACGACAAATGGACATCAAACAAGCCCTGCCTTGAGAATAAGCTTGCGGCCCTGACCGCCTTCTGGAGTTCCGAGCGGCTCAAGACGGCTTCTGTCTTGAACTGCTGGGGAATGATCTGTTTGTAATCCGGGAAGGATCCTTCTATCAAACGCGAAATCAGCTCAACGTTCCCAAAAGAAACGACTAGCTGATTTTCCGTGAAACTCATACTTACGCTCTCCGGCACACCTAGTTCGTCTTTATAGGCACCTAAAATCCTCGTCACTTCCACAAGCGCTCTAGCCGGGACGATATATCTGCTTGCCGATCCGCTACCTGAACATGCCACGACCCGCTCTGCCAACCTGTAAGAATCGGTTGCGACCATGATCGCGCTATACGTCCCGTTATTCTCCTGGAAAAAACAGGCTACCCCGGTCAGCTCCGGCCTGGATTGTGATGTGGATACCGCAAATGCTACCTGGGACAACGCGCGCTTCAGCTCCGCCGATGGGATAGAATAACCGTGATCCCGCGCCAGCTTAGGAAGCAGGGGAAACTCATTTGCCGCGATTCCTTTAAGCACCGTCTCCTGATCACCCGACTTCACCTCTAAGCCCTCCTCACTTAAAACCAACTCCACCTTCCCCGCAGGCAACAAAGAAACATAATCCATGAACAGTTTTGCCGGGACGCTGTATTCTCCTTCGACCTCAACCTTTCCTCTGACTGTCGAGTTGACTGCCATCTCCAGGTTGGTTGCCGAGAGCTTCAGGCTTCCCGCCTCTGTCTTCAACAAAACGTTGCCCAATACCGGCAAGTTAACATTCTTACCGGCTACGTGGCCTACCATGTTGAGACCTTGGATCAGGTTCTCTTGGGTGCATGCGAATTTCATATCTGTTTCAGAAAGTAATATATTTATTCAGTAGTAGATAGTAGGTGGTGTGGATAGCAGGGACAAGTCGAGAGACTCTTGTTTTGCGGGCTCATTCATCCATTATTTGTTCACAGTCAGGTGTGTCGAAAGGGTTCTTAAAGGGTGGATGGATCTGTCTCGGATATTCGGCTGCCGATTTATGCATCTGTCAGTCTCCAGTTAATGCACAGCTTGTGGGTCAAGAGCCCACAGATGCATAGAGCTTTTCTCGGATCAGTGAAATATCGCGCTTCAACTGTTCGTCCGTCTTAAGCAGATCGGAAATTTTCGTGCAGGCATGGATAGCTGTCGTATGGTCGCGTCCTCCGACATGCCCGCCGATGGCCGGAAAAGAGCACTTTCCTTCTTCGCGCAATAAGTACATCGCGATTTGGCGCGGATAAGCCAGACGTTGTTCACGGCTTTTCCCCAGGATTTCCTCCATGGATAAGTCGTAATAACCGGTGACTATCTCAATCAAACGCCGCGGCGTGATGTTCCGTTTCGGTATGTTGGGCACAAAGCTCTGCAAAAGAGACTGCACCGATTCCAATGTCGGGTTGGTGTTCTTGAATTGGTGGTAGGCGATTATCTTATTCAGCGCCCCTTCGAGCTCGCGGACGTTCATCTGCACCGTACCCGCGATGTAGCGCAGCACCTCTGAACTCAACTGTGAGCTCTTTTCGCGCGCCTTGGCCTCCAAAATCGCCACCCGTGTCTCAAAATCCGGGCTTGAGACATCTGTGATCATGCCCCACTCGAACCGCGACAGCATGCGGCTTTCCAGTCCCTGGATATCTTTAGGCGACCTGTCGGAAGTTATCACGATCTGTTTATTGTTTTGGTGGAGCGTGTTGAAAGTGTGGAAAAACTCTTCCTGTGTGCTCTCTTTGCCCGTGATGAACTGGATGTCGTCCATCAATAAGATGTCCACATTCCGGTATAAGTCCTTGAACTCCTTGCCGCGTCCTCCGCGCACGGCTTGGATGAACTCGTTAGTGAACCGCTCACAAGTGACGTACAAAATCTTCAAATTCGGTTGGTTTGCGTGGATGTGGTGCCCGACCGCCTGCAGCATGTGTGTCTTACCCAATCCGGAACCGCCGTAAATGAACAGCGGATTGTAGACTTCTCCTGGTTTGGCGGCCACTGCCATGGCTGCGGCATGGGCCAGCTCGTTAGTTTTGCCTACCACGAAGGTCTCGAAACGATAACGCGGATTAAGGCCTAAGTCATTGGCAGCCTGTTGGCTTTGGCATGTTTCGTTGACCGTGGGTGTGTATCCTTCCTCATTCACTGGGTGCGAAGTCTCAATCTGGTCAGCAAATTGCTGCAAAGTCGTGGTATTTTTGACCTCTACGCGATAGGCGACCTCCCGGATATTCGCCGAAGTCACGTTCCGCAGGGCTTTGACTATAGCCTCATGGTATTTTTTTTCCAACCAAGCCTTGGTAAAGGTGTTGGGGACGGCAATCACCACCCGAGTAGCATCGAATGAAGAAACATAGGTGTTTTTAAACCAAGTGGTGAAATTAGCTTTGGATAACGTCAGCTCAAGCTCGCCTAACGTTGCCCGCCAGATTTCGTTGTTGTCCATAAGGCACTAAAAAGATGAATGAACGTAATGTATTTAAGAGAATATCAACAGCCGAGTTGTGAGTTGTCAAACCTGTTGATAAAAAGTGGATAAAGTATACCCCGGTCTTGCCAAAATCGAAAGAAGATGTTAGTCTTTTACCATTAATTAAGCAGAAATACATGCCAAAACGGACATATCAACCCAAAAAACGCCGGTATGTGAAAGTCCACGGCTTCCGGTCTAGGATGGCAACCAAGAACGGACGCAAGGTCTTGTCCCGCCGACGGACCACCGGTCGCAAGCGCCTGGTGGTAAAAAAGGCCAGATAATGAGACAATCCCGCTATCCAGCGGGATTTTTCATCGAATCAGATCATTATGTTACCCAAGCCCAAAAGATTGACCAAACAAAGGGATTTCTTGAAATTAGCCTCTTCCGGACACACGGTTTTTGGCCCCTTGGCCACGTTAAGAGTGCGTCAAATCAAGAATCAGCCCTCAAAAGTCGCTTTTATCACTTCAACCAAAGTCTTCAAAAAGGCGGTTGACCGAAATCGGGCCAAACGGCGCATGCGCGAAGCGGTCGGACAGCTTTGGGATAAGATCCCGGCCGAAATGCACCTTCTTTTCATCCTCAAACCCGAATCCAAGACCGCAAAATGGCCATCCTTGCTCCAGGAGGTCGAGCGCCTTATCTCCCACATTCCCGAAGCGCTCTTGAAACCAGCTAAACCATCCTCGCGTGCCGCCAAGCACTCGGCCAAGCTATCCCGTCCTAAAGCGTCGTCCTGATCCTATTGAAGGACTTTTATGAAGATCACCCACCTGCCTCGGCGCGTCGGCCAACTATTCATCGTAGGCTATCAACACACGCTGTCTTTCGACCACGGACCTTTGTCGCGCTTCACCCCCTACCGAGTTTGTCGGTTCCACCCCACGTGCTCGGAGTATGGTTACGGCGCGGTCGGCAAATACGGTTTGGTGGTCGGCTCCTGGATGACTTTTAAACGCATCCTGCGCTGCAATCCCTGGTCAGCCGGCGGACACGATCCAGTGCCTTAGGTGGAATCAAAGAAAAAGAGCGGTTATGTCAGCCGCTCTTCTATGTCCCCGATGTTCATGGGGATCTCGACTATTTTTTGCTTGCTCGAATGTCCCTTCAAGACCTCAATCGAACTTTTCGGGATATCCAAAACATCAGACAAAAATTTTATCAGCGCCCCATTCGCTTTCCCATCAACCGGCGGTGCAGCCAGGCGTATCTTCCAGGTCGCGCCTTCCTTGCCCGCGACTTCAGTCTTTGATGCGTTCGGGATTACGCGTATGGAAATTTTAGCCATGTTTGAAAATCGTTAATAACGGCTTCTTCATGCCGGGGCAGACCGCCATGAAATCCTTATCTCCAAGCTCCCACTGTTTGCCCTCGGGAGTCATGACTTCACCCCCAGCTTCTCTCACGAGCAGCGTACCAGCGGCCACATCCCAGTCGTATATCCCATGCAAAACCGAATATTCAGCCCTGCCAGTCGCGACCCAAACAGCCTCAAACACAGCTGCGCCTAATCGTCGGGTGGATCGTGATTTATGGGCCATGTCCGTGACGTTCTTTAGGCCCCGCGCCTTCTCTTCCGGCAGATAACCATAGCAGAACATGCCCAACGCATCTTTCATCTTCGTCTTGTCCGAAACATGGATGGCTTTTTTGCCCAACCTGTTTTCTATCCAAGCGCCGCCGGCAAGTACTGCAAAACACCTCTCCTGCATGGTGGGCAGACTGATCGCTCCGAGTATGATTTCTCCCTTATTTATCAATGCTATTGAGATACCCCAAAGCGGCAAATGCGCCGTATAATTCGTCGTTCCATCCAGCGGATCCACGACCCAATAGGTATCTTTGTTGCCGTCCAACCTCGGTGTCTCTTCGGTCAATATACCGAAATCAGGCGTCATTTTCCTTAAAGTCGAAATAATCGCATGATTCGACGCTTCGTCCGCCTCAGTCACGATCTCTGAATGTTTCTTGTATCTCCATTTGCCCGGATGTTCTTTCTTGAATCGCGGCAACAATTCCAACTCTCCTGCCAGAAGTGCTTTTTTCGCTATGCCTAAGAACTTTTTCATGTCTTGCATATGTCATCCATTATCCCGCAGTTTCTTTAAAACCTCCAAATCCTTCTCCACGCCGTCAGGTTCAGTCTCGAGGTACAGGTTGATGTCTTTCAATATTTTCAAGTTTACCAGCGCACGGAAACCATCTAACCCGATGAAACCTTGGCCAAGATGTTCGTGTCGATCCTTATGTCCTCCAAGCTCAATCTTTGAGTCATTGCAATGGATTGCCTTGAGTCGCTTCAATCCGATGATCTCGTCGAAAGACTTAAATGTCTTATCGACGGAGATTGTATCTCTCAAATCATACCCCGAAGCGAAAGCGTGCGCCGTGTCGAAACATGCCCCCAATTCAGGATGTCCGACGCCGTCCAGAAGCTCGGCGACTTCCTCAAAAGTATCCCCGATGATTTCGCCTGCTCCGGCGGATATCTCAATCAACAATTTCGTTGGACCAGCATAACCATCCAGGACCTTTTTGATTCCGTCGATGCACCAAGCTATGGCCTGCTTGAACTCAACACCTTTGGCGCTCCCTGGGTGGAACATCAGGCATGAAGCGTTGAGTTTCGATGCCCGTTCCAAATCCTCTCGGATTACTCGAGCTGAAGACTTCCTTATCCTTTCTTCCACAGATGCGAAGTTGATGTAATAAGGTGCATGCACGACCCAGTTATCGAGCCCGTTCTTCCGACAGCCGTCAGCGAACGCCTCCAGTATCTCCGTGGTCAATGCGGGTGCCGGTCCGCCCTGCGGCGAACGGGTGAACATCTGGAAAGTCTCGCAGCCGATTTCAGCTGCGTTCAAGGGCGCATTCTGGACACCTCCGGCTATCGAAACATGTGCTCCGAATTTCATAATATTTTCAGTCTAACATAAAACGAGCGGGTTTTCTCACCCGCTCGTTTTCGGCTTATCGTCTGTGGTTTATTGTTTTTTGACCATCTTTTCTTTCAGCAGGCTCAACGTTTTCCGGTTCTTCATCTGGGCCGCCACATAATCCCGGTAATCGGCTGACGAGACGCGTTCGCGCGTTTCGGTATCTTCAGGCTTGATCCGTTCCAAGATGTGGTCTATCTCCGCATCCAGCTCCTCTTCCGTGACCTCGACCTTCTCGCGCTTGGCGACCTCACGTAACAGCACGGCTGTCTGGATCCGCTGTATTGCTTGGGGTACGAAATCCAGTTTCAGCTGGTCCATGGTCCTCTTCATGCTGGCCAGATAATCCTCCATGCGCATGCCTTGTTCCTCCACACCATGCTCCAGTTCGTGGATCATGCGATGAACTTCCTCGTTCACGAGGTTGTCCGGGATATCCGTGAAACGTGATCCCTTGGCCAGCTTTTCCAACATCTCGATCTCGGCTGCCTCTTCGGCTTTATGGTCAGCTTCCATCTGCAAATTCTTTTTCAGCAGTTCCTGCAGATTAGCCAGCGACTCCAAACCCAAAGCTTTGGCGAACTCATCGTTAAGCTCCGGAAGTTTAAGTTCAAAGACATCTTTTATAGTAGCCGTGAATTCCGCTTTTTTTCCGGCTAAGTTTTTCGTATAGTGCTCCTTGGGGAATTCCAGTTCGAACTTCCTCGTCTCGCCCTTGCTCGCACCCACCAACTTTTCTGAAAATCCCGGGATATAATGCGGCTCGTTCAGGTAGACTTTGTAGTCGCGCGATGTCCCGCCCTCGACCGACACGCCGTCTTGGGAAATCTCCAGGTCGATGACAGCCAAATCATCCAGAGTCAGCGGACGGTCCACGGCTGCTTCGGTGCGGCGCATTTTGCGCAAATCTTGGATCGCCTTATCCTCTTCCTCGGCGTTTACCTCGCGCTTCCGGTGCTCGATCAAAGGTTGGGAATAATCCATCAACTCCGTTACCTTTGGCATGACGTTGGCCGTGACCGTGAATTCGATATCTTGGCCGGGGACGAGCTTGTCCATGTCGATCTTTGGTGACCCGATGGTTTCAATTTCCTGTTCCAGGACGGTTTTGACGTACTTTGCGCGCACGATCCGTTCCAAAGCCGTTTCCCAAATCAGCATCTCGCCGAATTCCCTTGCCACATCGTCATAACCGGCTTTGCCCGGACGGAAGCCCTTGATGGGTCTAGCGGTCGAAATCTCGACCACTGCTTGGTCCAGGTATGGTTTGGCTTCTTCTTTGGTAACTGCGAATTTGAGCTCGACCTGCGACTTGGGTAATTGGGTGATTTTTGGCGTCTCCATAAGTGTTTTTAGTCGTCAGACGATAGCCCGAACCTGTTCTTTTGTCAAAGGCTTTGGCCCCTTGTCATTCGCCGGGTCATCGGCCGTTTTGGGGGTATATGTCCATGTTTAATGCGGGTAATCTAAAGCCCCAAGCGCTCCGTGTGCTTCGTTCGCGTAAGTTCAAGACGCTGGTCGTTTTGAAGGTCGCGTCCTCCCTTGTCTTAGCGGCCGTCGGCTATACCCTAAGTCTGTCCTGAAGAATTTAGTTTCAAAAGAGCGGCCACACAAGCCGCTCTTTCCGTAATTCGTGTCTGTACCCTCACCTTATATACCCCAGAGGATTCACCCGTTTTCCGTTGATGATGACTTCGAAGTGCAGGTGGGTTCCGGTCGAACGTCCAGTTGTTCCCATCATGGCGATAACCTGTCCGCGTTTTACCGTATCGCCCTTCTTGACGAATATTTTCGAAGCATGTCCATAACGCGTCTGCGTGGAATTATCATGGCGTATCAGAATCATCAGGCCATAACCGGCATTGCTCCACTCGGCTTTTTCGACCACGCCGTCAGCCGCGGAATAGAGCGGCGATGAATAGTCGCCGTCCACGTCCAAGCCGATATGTTTCCAGCCGAAATATTGGGTTATGACATGTCCGCTGGTCGGCCACAGCATTTTTGTCTTGGGCAATTCCTTGGTATCAAGGTCAGCCGGCTTCTTGACCGAAGAAGGCTTGGGTTCCGTGACTTGGTTTTTTGCCCTGACTGCGATTTGTGTCTGTGTTTGGGCGATCTCGGGCGGTTTACCTCCCGGAATCATGAGCTCCGCTCCGGCCTGGAGCGGCTCATCGGCAGCGATGTTGTTGAAGTTGGCGATTTCATCCTGGTCGCCCGAATAGCGCGTCGCGAGTTTGCCCAAAGTGTCTCCTGACTTGACCTTGACCAGCATGCCCGAAACCGGCGGGATACGCAGGACATCGCCCGGTTTTATGTACTGGCGTTCCTGCAGGTTGTTGTTCCAGAGCAGTGTTCCGACGTTCACCCCAAAGCGCTGGGCGATTGTGCTGATCGTATCGTTTTCCTGGACCGTATAGTTTTCCGTCTTTGTCCGCGGCTTGGTCGACTCTTCGGTGTCCGGCAAGGGCTGTGCCGCAATCGTTCCTGGGACTACCAGGCTCTGTTCCATGCCGTCCGCCATCGGGTCGTAGTCGAAGTCCACATGCGGCATGTTGATCAGCGTTTGCGTCCCCAGGTAGTTTGAATTCTTGACTGCCATTTCCGGCCGCACCGTCTCTTCAACGATCTCGTTCTTCTGGTCGGTCGCTAGCGCGAAAAGCAGGCTTTGCTGTCCCACGTCTTGGGCGTGAGCTTGGCGTGCTTGAAGGTTGGTGAACGCCGTCAAAACCGCCAGGATGGCGATTACAGCATGGAAAGCGTAACGGTTGGTCAGTATGTGGAGCACTAGTCCG
Source organism: Candidatus Uhrbacteria bacterium (assembly GCA_016222815.1). Taxonomy (GTDB): domain Bacteria; phylum Patescibacteriota; class Patescibacteriia; order 2-12-FULL-60-25; family 2-12-FULL-60-25; genus CAIKNB01. Next base: position 267,975 of record JACRQE010000002.1, on the reverse strand, counting down.
CGTGTCGGCAAAGCGAGCCGATTACTCTTGAGACGCATGCCCACCAAAGACCTGTAGATCGGCAGGATCGTGAACCTGATAAAAAAACGCCCGAACGGAGCCAGGGCTTTGCCGATTAAGGCGAAGGTAGCCTGCAGCCCGCGTTTTATCCGGCGCGTTGCCCTGAATAGGGCGATGGCGATCTTGGTCGAAATTTTTTTTAGGTCGGTTGGAATATTCTACCTCTCTGTTCAGCTCGAAACGCCGCAATCAACTGGGACATCTTGGCTATGCGACAGGCCTCGGCTGGATTTGATTTACTGTCCGGAACCATTTTTTGGTTTACAGACTTTATCAATTTGGTCTATTTCTGTCAATGGTTTTAGGTACAATTTTAGCTTATTTTAGCCAAATTTACGTCACTTGTCGGTACTGTAAAGCCTCGCTTACATGTCTCGACTCCACTTCCGCCGTCGCTTCCAGGTCCGCAATCGTCCGGCTGACCTTCAGTACCCTGAAATATGCTCTGGCTGAAAGTTTAAAATGTTCGACAGCCTGGTGCAGGATGATTTTCGCTTCTGCCGACGGTTGGATCATACGGCGCACCATATCGCTCGACAATTCCGCATTCGTTTTGGCTCGGCAATCCACATACCTTTCAGTCTGGAGATCTCGTGCTGCTTGGACCCGCTTCCGGATTTCCACGGAAGATTCTCCGGGCTCCAGGTCCGTCAATTTTTCTGTCGGCACCTTGGGTACCTCAATGGCCAAATCAATCCTATCCATTAGTGGTCCGGATATTCGTTTGCGGTAGCGTTCGGTTTGAATCTGGCTGCAGATGCAGGCCCGATCCGGATCAGTGGCATAGCCGCACGGACAAGGGTTCATGGCTGCGACGAGCAAGAAGCGCGCCGGGAAAGAAATCGTTCCTTGCGCCCTCGCGACTGTCACGACTCCATCCTCTAACGGTTGCCGCAGATATTCCAACACGCTGCGCGAGAATTCCGGGAATTCATCCAAGAACAGGACTCCGCGATGTGCCAATGAAATCTCTCCCGGTTTCGGCACAGCGCCCCCTCCTACCAGCGCAACTCCTGATGCCGAATGGTGCGGCGCCCGGAATGGCCTTATCGAGATGTATCCGCCTGTCGGCAGCAGGCCCATTACCGAATGGATCCTCGTCGCCTCGAGCGCTTCATCTGTCGTCAGGTTCGGTAGGATGCTCGGCAACGTCTTTGCGAGAAGCGTTTTTCCCGAACCCGGAGGTCCTTGTAATAAGATATTGTGCCCTCCGGCCGCCGCAATCTCGAGTGATCGTTTGGCTTGTTCTTGTCCGCGTATCGCTGCCATGTCGAGATTGGCGTTTTCGGTTCCTTCAGCCTCTATACACCTCGGTGGAGCTTGAGGCAGTATCGTCTTACCGCAGAGATGGCTGTAGACCTGGCCCAGGTTTTGCGCCGTTCTGATGGTTATGTTCGGCACCAAGGCCGCTTCCCCGCCGTTCGGTTCCGGCACGATCATCTCCTTGATGCCTGCATTTGCCGCCAATATAGCCATCGAAAGGATGCCAGGTACCGGCCTCAATTTCCCATCCAACGCCAGCTCGCCGACCAGCATGGTTTCGTGCTTTTCGCGTTTTGGTAGATTCCCCTGTGCTTGGAGCACAGCTGCGGCCATGGGCAAGTCGAAACCCGTACCGGTCTTGCGCAAATCAGCTGGCGCTAAATTAATTGTCACCTTGGTCCGAGGAAACGGAAGCTCCGAATGTTTCATAGCGCTCTTCACCCGCTCGCGAGCTTCCTGCACTGCCGCGTCAGGCAACCCGACCACGATGAATGCGCTCAAGCCCGGGGATATATCAGCTTCCAGCTCCACAGGATGTGCCTCTATCCCGTTCAGCGATGAGGTTAAGATGATTGATGCCATAAAAAAATAGCTCTTATTCCAGAGCTACCGCCGATTAGACTTTTTGTCAACGCATCTGATTATTTCTTTTTCCTCCAAATGATCAAGGCATAACCAACGATGCCCAAAGTTATGGCGATATCCGCGATGTTGATGATTGATGTATTAAAGATCAAGATCCAATCGAAGACATAGCCTTGAAGCAGCCTGTCCACAAAGTTGCCCAATGCTCCGCCTAAAATTATGGTCAGCGCCAGACGCTCGTTAATACCCAACTTCTCCGCCAGGAATATTCTCTGGACCAAGGCGATCATGACCGCCAACGTCACAATCAAAATCAAGATCCGCGGCACAGGCGTATTGGCGATCAAACCGAAGTTTTGATGGTGCGTCAGCTCCAAAAATCCGGGCCAAGGCCAGCTTGGTGCTGGTTGGGCTCGGATCGCATATTTGCTTATTTGGTCAACCGTAGCGATGGCCGCGGCCAGCGCACTGAGTGCCAAGCGTTGTTTGGTCTCAAGCCTCACATCTCCTGCGTCAGGATCTTCTTGCAGTTTATGCAGCTTGAGGATGCCGGACGTGCCTCCAAGCGCTTCTCATCGATTTCTTTCTTGCAGTACTTACAACTTCCGTAGTTGCCGTTTTCGATGGCTTTGAGCGCATCTTCCGTATCCTTCAGTTCCGAGGCCAAACGCGCTTCCAACGACAATGAGTCCGCATATTGGGTTACCTCCGCGGCATTGTCATCCTCGGAATTGCTGCCTGATTCCGGATATTCGACCTCTACGTGTCCCGGCCTTTCATTATCCTTCCTGCCCAAATCCTCCAACTGTTGCGTCAGTCGTTTAAGGTCTTCCAACAACCGCTGTTTGAAATACTCGATTTTATCGGCGTTCATATGTGTGTCGCTTTAGCGATAAGAAAGTATAGGCCGGAAATGTGGGTGCGTCAACACCCTGGCCTATGGTTATAGTGTGCCCTATTTACGCTAAAAATAACAAGGAGCGATGTGTAAAGCGGATATGCCATGGAAATCCTGCGCAATACAGCCAAAAGAGGAGTATTTGACAAGGGGTAACAGGAATCACTGTTTTTACTTAAACAAAGTCGCGTTATAAAATTCAACAAAAAGAAGAAACCGCACGGAGGGCCCTTAAAGTAATAAGTGGTCGCGCGCGGTTCCAGGCTTGGACGCGGGTACCATGTTCGTCGTGCTCCTGTCGGTGCAAGTGGTAAGAGAGGCGATTCCCGCATGGCGGGATCGACGATTTGGACACTATGTCTAAGTCTAAAAGAAAGTGCTGCTGCTCTCGACCCAACCACGGCGGTAGCCTCGAGAGAGCCCGAAGGCCCAATATAAGTGAGGTCGCCTAAGTTAAGATTGTTTTGTTTTTTGATTTCGACGTACCGAATGAACGGCACAGGTCGAGTCAAGGCATTGAATTGGCCTCCATACAAGTATGGAAGTCCATTGTGTAGCAGTTATGAAGGAACGACGAGGTCATCAGCGCTCTTGGCGCTTTCAAGCTGTCCTGTCTTAGCCCTTGAGCTAAGATCTTCTAGGAATTGCGCTTTCCGCACTTCCTGCAGAAGGTGTGTGGAAAGTACGAAGTTGTCCACAGTGGTGGACTTCATGACGTGGTAACGCCATGTAGATACATCATACCTTTTTTTGAGCCTTCTATCAATAATTAGCTCTATTGCCTAAAAAAATAAGCTATTAACAAGCTTATTAATTCTATCCACAGTATGCTGACAGAAACAGTGGATTGATTGTGGATAAGTTATTTCACGCAAGCTACAAGCAATCCAGAATCCTCATGTAGCTCAAAATCCTGATTGATGTCGGCGAAAACCGTATTTAAAGCGACTCTGGATACTTTTAGTGCAATCCTGCCTTGGGTGCAACCCTGTCCCTTTGGGAGGGTTGCGGATTGGATATCCTGGATATTGCCATTCTTGATGGCGATGGACTTCCAGGAATCAGGATTCATCTGGTTATTGAATTGGCCTAACTTCTGCTTTGGCAGCTTAAGCTCCAAGACCGTAGTCCCATCCGGCAGGACGTATGGCATGACGTCAGACAAGCCGATCGAGCCGGCAAGCCTCAAGAGCGTGGTATCAGCCGGCGTTTCCAAATAGGTCAGCATCAAATCGTCCAATCCTTCAGGCGACAGATTGAAACCGATCGTTTTTGGCTTTTCATCTATCTCGATCCCTGAAATATTTTTGACCGCCTGGTTTATCGTGGGCCAAGCCTCGGGAAAGGATTCGAGATCCACGAAAATATCCTTATCCGATGAGTTTAAACCTTCTGCGTGTTTGAGTTTGAAGTCGCTGCGCCAACTATTCGCGACAATAGGTCCAGAGATTTCTATGCCGTCAGCATCAGACATCCCGGATGTGTCCAGGTTCAGATGTGCCGAACCCGATGATGCATCAAATATGGCTTGGATTATTTGGAAAAAATCGACGTACCCTTCTGTCTGTATCGGTCCATCGCTGTATAGGTTATAAAAATCAGACTCCTGAAAATATTCGGCCTCCAATGACGCCCATCTGTTCGTGATTGCGTATGGCGTCATCTTCCCCGATTCATTCGCCAAACCCACTATGACCGGCAGGTTGCTGGACTTAACTGCGCGTTTCCAGATTTCCGGAACGAAAACCGGCAGTGCTTGTCCTCCGTTCACCGTCAAAACGACTGCTTGCCCTTTTATCCGTGGGACTTTTCCGAGGATCGAATATCCACCGACCAAAACCGCCCCGGCCAAGACCAGGGCTGATATCGCTATCAGCCCGATCTTAAGCCAGGGCGGCTGTTTCTGTTCTGCATATCCAAGCAGGTGGTTGGCCTGCGGGAGCATTGTCTTCAGCTCATCCATCCGATTCGTATCCTAGAAGATGTCTGGAGGCGTGATCGGCGGGGGTGGGGTAGGACGTGGACCGTCGCCGTTCGGGCGTGGTCCTCGGTTCCCGTTACCTCCGAATCCGCGGTCTCCGTTTCCACCGCGTCCGCCTCCATTGCCGCTGTCGCGCAACGGGCGCTGGTCATCGTTTGATTCTTTGTAGTCAGGCAGGGCGCGTTTCATGGACAAGTTGATGCGTCCCATGGAATCGATTTCGTAGACTTTGACCGTTACCATATCGCCGATCTTCACCACGTCGCCGACCTTGTTCACGCGATAGGGGGCCATTTCGCTGATATGGACCAATCCGTCCTGCTTCGGTGCGATCTCCACGAAAGCCCCGAAGTCCATGATGCGTACGACCGGACCGGTGAAGATTTCGCCGACCGCGATTTCACGCGTGATGCTCTTGACCCAGTCCATGGCTTTCTTCATGCCATCCATGTCCGTCGAGGTGATCATGACGCGTCCGTCGTCCTCGATATCAATCTGCACGTTGCAGGCGGCGATGATTTCGTTGATCATCTTGCCGCCCGGGCCGATGACGTCGCGGATGCGGTCCGGGTTGATGCGGATCATCTCGATGCGCGGCGCGAACGGCGAAAGCTCTGCTCGCGGTGCCGGTATCGTCTGCTCGATTACGTCCAAGATCTTCAAGCGAGCCGTCTTGGCCATATCCAGAGTCTCCTTGACCGTCTCGAGCGGCAAGCCGTGGGTCTTGGTGTCCATTTGGATGGCCGTGATGCCTTTGCGCGAACCTGCAACCTTGAAGTCCATGCCGCCGATCCCATCCTCCAAGTCTTGAAGGTCAGTGAACACGCGGAAGCGTCCCGTCTTCTCGTCGCTGGCCACGCCCATGGCGATACCGGCTACCGGAGCCGTGATCGGGACGCCGGCATCCATCAAAGACAGCGTTGAACCGCAGGTCGCGCCCATGGAGGACGAACCGTTCGATCCCAACACTTCCGACACCACGCGGATGGCGTAGGGGAATATGTCTTCAGCCGGCAAAACCGGCATGATGGCGCGTTCAGCCAAGGCACCGTGACCGATTTCGCGGCGGCCCGGACCGCGGTTGCTCTTCGTCTCTCCCACGCTGTATCCCGGGAAGTTGTAGTGGTGGAAGTAGCGCTTCTTGGTCTGGTATTCCATGGTGTCCAAGGTCTGCACCATACCGGGGGAACCCAGCGTCACGGACGAAAGCACCTGTGTCGCGCCACGGTTGAACAAGCCTGAACCATGGGTGCGCGGCATCACGCCGACCATGGCGTCCAGTTCGCGGATTTCATCCAAAGCCCGGCCGTCAGCGCGTTTCCCGTTCTCCAAAATCTGGCGCGAAACCTCCAAGTCGATGAACTCATCCATGAGCTCATTTGCTTCCTCGCGCTTTTCTTTCGGCAAACCTTCTTTTTCCAGCGCCTCGTCCAAAGCTACCTCAAGCCTATGTCCGGCATCCTTGCGGGCCTTTTTGGACTTGAGCGGTTCGTTGAACAGGAATTTCGGCGAGAGCTCCTTCAATATGCCGAAAACTTTCTCCTTGAAAGCTTCTTTTTCGGCTGCTGCTGCTTTCTCCTCATCCGTCGTCGGTTCGAACATGTTGGCCTTGGCTTTGCCTACCTCGGCCTTCACCTTGTTGATGAGTTCTATCACCGGACCGATCTGGGTGTGCGCCCACTCGATGGCCTGCTTGGCGTCCTCTTCGTTCACTTCATTCGCCCCAGCCTCAAGCATGACGGTTTTTCCGTCTGCTCCAGCCACGACCAAATCCAGATCACCCGCTTCTGTCTGGGCGTAAGTCGGGTTCAGCACCCATTGTCCGTCAACGCGACCGACGCGTAAGGCGGCGATCGGGCCGTACCAAGGAATGTCCGAGATGGCCAGGGCGCAGGAAGCGCCGATCAGCCCCGGGATATCCGCATCGTTCTCTTGGTCGTGCGAGAACACCGTGGCCACGACGGCCACATCATTGCGCAAACGGTCGTCGAACAACGGCCGGATGGCGCGGTCTATCAGGCGGCCTGACAGGATGGCTTCATCCGTGGGCCGGCCTTCGCGCTTGATGAAGCGCGAACCTTTGATGCGGCCCGCGGCATACATGCGCTCTTCGAAATCCACTTGGAGCGGGAAGAAATCCAGCCCCGGGCGGATGCCGCCCATGGTGGCCGTGCACAGCGCCACGGTGTCGCCGTAACGTACGGTGCACGAACCGTTGGCCTGCTGGGCCAGGAGCCCGACGCCGATGGTCAGCGTGCGTCCGCCCCACTCTATCGAAAAAGTCTTCTCTTTTTCCATACGAACAAAACGCGTTCGTCCGGAGACTGAATCCGCGTCGCGGATCTATGTCTCGGGATGAACTACGTCGTTAAATTGTTAACCGGGATTATTCTCCCGTCCCCCATAACTCCACGGTGCGCGTTGCGCTAAGCGGAATGATGGAGGACCGAAGGGTGACTCCAGACCCGTTCTACGGGATCAGAAAGTCACCTTCACGCGGCGAAGTTTCTCGCCCGGTCCCTTTTCATGCTTTTCGTCGTCATCCAACGACAAAGAAAGTTTGTCTTTACCTGATGCTGCAGCGCGGCGTTTCGGGTTTATCAGGAATTCATGTCCCTCGGTCGAAAGGTCGTAGAACCTGTCCGTCACCGTCTTGAGCTGGGCATTTGTGGATTCAGCGAAGGCCGCCACTTCGACCAGCACGCCTTTGCCTTGCAGGTATTGGACCAGCGGCACGAAGTCCCCATCGCCGGTCATGAGCACGATGGCATCCACTTTCTCGGCCAGACGCACCGCATCCACGGCCATGCCTACGTCCCAATCAGCTTTTTTCTCGCCGCTTGAGAACTCCTGCACGTCCTTCACACGGAGCTCAATGCCCGCGCTGGTCAGAGCATCGAAGAAAGCCTGTTCCTCACCCGTTTTTGAACGAGCTACGTATGCAAAGACTCTCACTACCTGCCTGCCGCCCACAATCGCGTCCACCGCTTTCTCGAAAGCCAAACGGGCGCCGTGGATATGCTTTGCCGAATGGTACATGTTTTGCGTGTCGATGAGCACCGCCACGCGTTGGTCAAAACTGATCATATGCTTATTTATTGTCATTCCACGGTTTAACCGCGGAACCTAATAAAAGATGTTAAATTATTGAAAATTAGCCCTCTAAAAATATCTTAAAACCGCTTTTTTGTCAATGGTCGGGATAAATCGAAACCCCCGAAGCCACTTGGCCACGGGGGTGAGGTTCAGTAACCGGCGTTCTTCTCGGCGTTGCGCCTGAAGGAACTGTTCGTGAGCAGTTCGCGGATCCAGCGATATTTCGTGACGTAGCGTCGCGTCTCGCCGGGAAGGTCGCGGCAGCTTTCGTCCAGCCACTTGGCTTTGCAGGTGTAGACCGCGTCGCGGACCGTAGCCATGCTTGCGTTGTAGCCGGCGGCGAAGACGAACGACCGTTCCGTGTCGTGTTCCAGCAGCCAGGAGACGTAGGCCTGGTTTTTCTGCAGCGCCCACCACTGGTTGTCAGTGTGCAGGATCATGGTCCTGATGGCAGGTTCGTGCTCGGTCCGGCCCTGGCTGCTGTCCCGTGGCAGGTCGGCTTTGGGGTAAGCGGCTGCGAGACTGGAATAGGTCGTGGGCATAATCTGCGCGATGCCGACCGCACCGACGCGGCTGCGGCTCAAGGGATAAGCTCCCGGACCGTTGGCGGCCAGCAGGACGAGCGTCCGGTTGACCATGCGAAGGCGTTCCTTGTCGTCGCCCGAAACGAACGCGGTGTCGCTGAACACCTGCTCGGTCAGGATCAGGGTCGCGATATGCGCCTTGTCCGAACTGCGCGTCGCCGGAGCCGGCAAGTACAAGGATTTCACGCCACGCTTGTCCAGTCTCTCGGCCGCTTGCCCGTACAGGCTGTCGAGGTAGCGCAGGCCCGCCGCCCGCATCTCCGGGGTATCCAGGGATGACGAGTACGGCGCATAAGCCATCTCGCGGACCTCGCCGTCAACTCGCACTGCCGTGAGTAGGGCCACGACCGTCTTGTCCGGCGGATGGGTGATGGTGAACGGCACGTTGATGCCGACGCGCGAAGAGCTCCACCCGGGTTCCAGCGCGACCGTGTAATCCGGCGGATCCGACTTCTTGCCCTGGTACACGCGCACCAGCGTCTGCTTTGCGTCCTTGTCCACCGCGACCATGATGTAGTCGCCGACGCATCGCTCCAGTCCGGAGCCCTTGCCGCCGCACAAGGCTTGGTCGAAGTCCTCGCTGTTCAGCGTCTTCAGCCCGTCGCTGACCGCCTTCTGGAGATTGGCCGGGACGTGGCTCTTGGCCTCGGGTCCAGGTGGTACGAGCAGTTTGCTGGAAGTCCGGCCGTCGCTGTTCCGGCTGAAGAACAGGACGGTGGCCGGGATGGAAATGATGCAAAGGCCGCAGATAGCCGCTACGATTCGGAATTTCTTCTTGGTCATTTCAGGCTCCTTACCGTGAAATGTGCGATATATGAGTTCACCATTATTTATGGATATTGTCAACCGTTTAATCTGTCGTCCCACGGTTCAACCGGGGGACCTCGCCAAACGCTCTTATTGTAAGATTCCCCGGCTGCGCCACGTTCTACGTGGTTGAACCGGAGAATGACAGAGTTATTTATTTGAATCGTAATTAAAAATCAAAACCGCCTCGGTGGACACCGGGGCGGTTCTACATTCTTCTTTTTACACCTTCAGTTTGGCCATCAGCTCGTCATATGCCTTTGAGTCCTCGCGCTTGAGGTACTTCATCAGGCGGCGGCGCTCGCCGACCTTCTTGATCAAGCCGCGGCGGCTGGAGAAGTCCTTCTTGTGGCCGCGCAAGTGCTCGGTCAGCTCCTTGATCTCCTCGGTCAAAATGGCGATCTGGACCTGCGGCGAACCCGTATCGGTCGCGTGGGTCTTGAACTTATCGATTATCCGCTTCTTCTTGGCTGCATCCAACATGCATTTGTCGGCCTCAATCGCGTGCAGACAATCCCTCGATTTGTCGTCCCACGGTTTAACCGGGGGACCTCTTGGAATTAGTCAGTAGGCGAATGAGCCCGGATTCGCGCTCCATCCCGTAGTAAAACCGGATGGGCGTATTGATTTAGCTGTCAGAACGTATCACGGTCATTAAAAACAATCAAGATACGGGCTTTTCCTTTTTTCGGCTTTTCAAAAAGTTACAAAAGTTAATATAGCACGAATTAGCCATTTTGTCAAGAGTAAGAATACAGCAAATTTAGCTTAAATTAACTAAAAATAGCTACAATGTGCCTTATTTAAGAAGAAATGTAAGTCATACTCTTGACAAAACCCTCTTTTCATGCTATCTTGTCATGTTAAATACCGATTGCCGCCACTTCGACAATCTAGACGACCCGAGCCGGCGAACTCTCGCCGCCTTGGGTCGGGCACTATCTATAACCTGCAATTTCGCAGGCACGATGGTGTCGTGGAGGATTGATCAATGTCTAGCTGCATGTCGGTTTGCGATTGCACGGTTTCCGGCCAGCTCGCTACCCACATCACGGTCGAGTTCGTCGAACGGGGCGAAACCAATCCCGTCGATGATATGTGCGGCCTGCTCGACGAAATCGAGGTCGAGGAGGGCGGACTCCTTCTGCTCGATGGGGGCGCCGCTCTCCTGCTGTCCGCGGCGTTCGGCATGAAGTCCGGGGTCGGCTACGATGTCGCCCTGTTCGACTCTTGCCTGGGTGGCTATCTGGTGGTCATGGGTAGGCGCGGGTGCCATCAGCCCGGCGATATCATCCCGACCAGCGAAGTCACCCACTGATCCCCACGGATCCGCTGCCCCGGCGTCACAGGGAAACTTCTCGAGGAGACGGAAGACTCCGTCTCCTCTGCTCGTTCGGACGGTTGAAGCAATTCGACCAGCCGAATGAGCAATTCAAAACACCCGCCACGCAAAACGTGACGGGTGTTTTTTTGATGACGGTCCTATTTATTGCTGGTCGGGAAATACGGCGTCGTCGGTTGTTCGGCCGTTTTGTTTCTCATGCGTATCTCTTCCAGTTTGGCCGCGATTTTTCCGTCAATTTCGATTTTCCGCTGTGAAGTATCCACTGCGTAATACTCATCCAGAGCCGATTCGAGCTCTACCAAATTATATCTGTCCTGCGTCCCCGAGTTTTTCCTCATCCGCATCAAATCCTGGCAAGTGCGACGGAACTTGGCCGACTCTTTGGGATAATTCGCCTTCATCAGCTTGTCGTATTCCGTCTTTTCTTTTTCCGAGCCCTGTGGTGCGAAATCCGGCGAAAAGATTTTGTCCGCTAACCGTCTTTTCGGATCCAAAAACCAGAACAGCGGTACCTGCTCTTTTATCTCCTGCAAAACCGCGAGCCGCAGTTCAGGCCCAACCTGTTCTATCTTCATGAGATCCTTTTTGAGTTCTTGAAGGTCCCTCAATGTTTCAGTTCCTTGCTGCTCTCCTTCGCCAGTTTCCGCTTCCAATTTTTTCCGGCTGTGGCCGGTCTTGAAATTTTCCAGCCTGGTGATTTCCTTCTCCAGTTCCGCGATCTTCGGCTCTTCCGGATCGCGTTCTAGTCGGGCAAAACGAAGCTTTTGGCCTTCGAGTTCATCCAACAGCTTCCGGCAGTCGTTCTGGAAAGCTTGCCATTCCGTATCGCTCGCCGCCGGTGGCCTTTCTGTCATCATCTCATGCGTCTCTTCGATCTCCCGATCCAGCTCTGACAGCTTTTTCCTACGCCAAGCTTCATCTGTGGGTTTTTTCAACACCGCTAATTTGCCCCGCGCCTGTTCGGCTTGCCGTACGGTCTCTTCGGCCATCCGCTTATGCCTCAAATTGAGTTTATCGCTCGATGGTTTTGCCGTGGTCTGCCGCTTTTCCTTCGGCGCAGCCAACTGTTCTTCCTCCAGCCAGCGAAGTTTATCGAATTCGCCGCGCAATTCCGGTCGCACCTCGAATTCGCCGCTGTCATCAGTCGTTTCGGTCCTGGAGACCTGTTTCCTTTCAGGATTTTTCATGTCGTCAGTGTATCATTTCGACCAATTATCGTCTTTAGCGATAAGAAGAAGCCCGCTGCGAAGTTTCGCGCGGGCTTTTGGTTTGTTCTGATTTCGGTACTGTGTTAACTGAGCCCCACCAGATGTCCCGTGTCATTGATGCACACCGGGAACCAGCTGTTCTTGGTGTAGCGCATGATGGTGAGCGAAGCGTTCTCCATGGCCCAGCGCCAGGTGAACTGCGCGTCGAATCCGAGGATCTCGCGCAGCAGGCACTGGAGAGCCAGTCCGTGCGTCACCACGATGATGTGCAACGGATGCGTCTTGGCCAGCGCGATGAACTCCGGGTTGTGCAGGATTTCCCTCTCCACCCAGCCGTACATGACGCGCCCTTTCTGTCGCAGGGACTCTCCATTCGGCGGCGCGAAATCCAGAACGCCCATGTTCATCTGCGCCAGGACTTCGGGCGTGTACGTCTGGCTTCTGACCTTATCGACCCAGTCGCCCTGGTCGCGCTCGACCAGTTCTTTGCTGACCCGGATCTTCTTCGGATCAATTTCCGTTTCACGGCAGATCAGGTTAGCCGTCGTCTTGGTGCGCCGCGTCCGCGAGGAGTAAATGGCGTCGAAATTGACGCTCATCTCAAACAGCCTGCGCCCCACAGCCTGGCCCTGGAGCAGTCCCTGTTTGGTAGCCGGCGTGAACGGATTGATGCCGCCGATAATCTCCGGTTTGTCGTTCGCTTCGCTCCTGACATGGCGGACGAAGTAGAAAGTGCAGTCGAATCCGAGTTCGTTCATTTTGCCTCCAAGGTCCGTCCTCTCCAAAGACCTTCCCCGATTTTTCCGGCTTTGTCAATCCCTCTGGATGCGAAAACCCGCCGTTAGCGCACGGCGGGTTGCTTGGAAAAAAGGACTTTCACGAACTCCGTCGGATGTATGTCACTTCCACGGATGTTCGATTTTCGTTTGCCGCGTCCAAGATTGGCCGGATGTCGGATTTGCGTATTTCGACCCCCAGCTCAAAGTGCAGGACCACGCCGGCTGCGGTCAGATAGCCGGAGCACGGTACAGGCAGGACCAGGGTCCAGATTCCAAGCGATTCCACGCCTTGGGCAGATCTGTCCCGTATGCAATCGCTCAACCTCTTGGTTCCGCCATCCACGTACAGCTCGCCTTTGATGGCATCAGTCAGGTGCAGGACGTATCGGTCTTGGGACTCGTCCCAGCCGATAAGTGTGAACATGAACGGGACCGGACCGTCGATCCCGACCGAACACCCGAGAATGTTGCCCAAGGTGGCTGCCCCTCCTTTCTCGATATCGACTTCCCATTCCTTCCCGTCAGGTCCGAATACCGTCAGCCGAAGCTTCTTGTCAGTCATGTTAGCCCTCCCTCTAACGTGACTCTTGAATGCTATGCCCGAGAATCTATTCCTGCAATAGATATGGCAAACCCCGTGTTTTCGGCACGGGGCTTGAGTTGCGGGAGCGGCCCGCTTGGGTTGGTCAGTCGTAGGGCGAGGGTGTGGTGGGTTCTTCGGCAAGCGCGGCGGGCACCTGGTCGAGATCCTCACCGTCGATTTCCACCGGCTCGTCAGTCTCATGCGGCAACGGCGGGGGAATGGGCTGTGCCTCGGCGACCGGTTCCTCCGGCAATTTTGCAGCCGATTTGTCGCCCAGAGCTGATCCAACATCTGCCGTGACCTGACCTGGCCCCGGAGCCATACGATTACGTATCCATTGTGCGGCTTGGCGCTGATCCTCCTCCTCTTCCGGTGTCAGTTGTCCCGCCCGGTAACGCTCCAGGCTCTGAAGCATTCGATATCTTTCTAGCTCCACCGGCGGCACGACACCCTCCCCGAGCAGTGCCCCCAAGTCGAAGTTCGACATGACGTCACCCATGTCGAAGAGCAATGTCATCTCGCCATAAACCAGGATGCCGACGGAGCAGTCGGATAGGTCTAGGGCATAGACTCGGCCGAACTTGGTGTCCGAGACTTTGGCGAAGGCTGAAGCGTCGTGCAATCGCTGGGAGTCTCCCGACCTGATCAGCAAACCGTCCATGCAATCCGTGAAGAGTAGGACGTAGCGATGGCCCATCCACTCATCGTTGTTGACGAAGTGCGGCACGAACAACGGGAAGCTGATCTCGCGAAACCCATGGTCGTTGGCAGAACGCATCAGGTCGTCGAGCTTGACCGTCGCTCCGGCTGGGATGCGCTGAGATTGTGCGTTGATGTAGGCGTTCTGATCCTCTATTTCAGGCATCCTTTCAGCCAGAATTTCATCGATGATGTGGCTGCCTTTCCTCATCCGCTCCAACTCGGTTGAAGAGATAGCAAAGGGCAGGACGGTGATGTTGAGTGCTGTAAAGTTCGACATCTGGCGATACCTCCTTGGGACAGGGGTGTGTTGTGCCAAAAGATTTGTCAGCTAACATGATTTTTCGGATTTTGTCAAGGTATTTACCCTCTTTTGGCCAAATTTGTACTAAAATTATCCATTTTCCGACCCATCCGCTATAATCTACCAAGTACTGAGTACCATTCCTCCATGTCCTCCCAACCCATTTCCCACTATCTCCGCAAGTTCCTCGAATATCTCGAGATCGAAAAAGGCCGCTCGCCCCTCACGGTCCGCAATTATGATTTTTATCTCCACCGTTTCATCGAATGGTCCAAGGATCCTAAAGCCGACGATGTGGATTACGAGATGGTCCGGAATTATCGCTTGTGGCTGAACCGTCTCGAAGATCCCAAGCGCGGCACGCTCAAGAAGTCCACGCAGAATTATCACCTGATTGCCCTGCGTTCTTTTCTCAAGTACCTAGCCCGCCACGACGTGGACAGCATGGCACCCGAGAAGATCGAGCTGGCTAAGCAGGGGACGCGCGAAGTCTCGTTCCTCGATGCCATGGACCTAGAGCGCCTTCTCGCCGCGCCCGCCTCGACCGACGCGCCGGATATCATCAAAGCCCGCGACCGCGCCGTGCTCGAACTTTTCTTCTCCACCGGCATGCGCGTCTCCGAACTCGCCACTCTGAAGAAAGACATGATCAACCTGGACCGCGAAGAATTTTCCATTCGCGGTAAAGGTGACAAGGTGCGCGTGGTCTTCCTCTCCAACCAAGCTCGCCACTTCCTGCGCGAATATCTCAAAGCTCGCCAGGACGAGTGTCCCTACATTTTCGTGCGCCACGACCGCGCCAAATCAGGCGCCGAGGTCGTGGGTTCCATCACCCCACGTTCCATCGAGAGGCTCGTAAAAAAATATGCGGCCGCGGCCGGCATCCCCAAAAAAGTCTCGCCGCACACGCTCCGCCACTCTTTCGCCACCGACCTCCTGATGAACGGCGCCGACCTGCGCAGCGTCCAGGCCATGCTTGGCCATTCATCCATTACCACCACCCAGATCTACACCCACGTCACCAACCAACAATTGAAGGAAGTGCACCAGGCATTCCATGCGCGAAGAAGGGAAAATTGACGGTCATTCTCCACGCGCCACCCGGTTTTCCTTTAACGGCGCTTTGGCCAACCCTTGGCTGATGAATTTCAACAATTCAGGTCTCAATCCATTGCGTTGTTCTTCTGTGAGCTTGCGCCACACTTGGTTGAACTCATCGATTGTAGCAATTGGATCCTTCATTCGTGGCCTTATCCTGATACCGTGCCTAGATGTCAAATTAAGACTATAACTTCGGGTATCAAGTGTCTCTCTCAAAATAGAATAAACCAGCGCCCAAGTTTCATCGTCCGTATTCATTCCTGTTTCTCCCAATTCGTCGATAAGTGATTTGGTGTCAGGATAGGCGTTCTGGTCGGGTGGAACCATTCCGATGCGCCTGGCCTGGAAATTCACGTCATCCAAGTCGAATCTGGAGCCGCTATCGAGCACCCCCATGAATGCCGCGCTAAGTTGTTTATCTTCGATGTGCCCAATCCCTCGTTCAAGGCGTTTCAGGAAATGGTGGCTTACGATCTTCTGCTCGAGTTCAGCGCGCTGATTGGCTGCATCCCAAGGTCTGAAATCCGGCGCGGTCCATTTTAGTACGAGTTCGACCATCCGTCTGTTGCGCTCGGCTGCATCGTTCGAGCTCTGGAATCCGTGGATCAACCGGAGCTCGACACTGTTTACCCAATCGTCTCTATCGCAACCTTTGAGATTCAGGGCGGTACTCATAAGCTCGGCGTAGAACTCCGTCGTCCGGGCAAATGTTTCGTCGCATTTTTTATCCGGTGTTTTTGCTTTGATGGACTCCGGGTAGTCGAATTTAGGTCTGCCTTCTTCTGTTGCGGCGCGATGACTCAACCAGAGCAGAGTCAGTGCGCGACGGTTGTCCAAGCCATGAGCCGAACGCCAGTCCGATCCATGGGCGAGTTCGTGGCTTACAGCATAGAGGAGGGACTGGACATCTAAAAAACTAGGGTTGTCTTGGCGCTTCAGGCTTGAATGGGTGAATTCGATGCCGAAGGTCTCGCCTCCGTAGGAATATTCGCCGTGTCCGAACTGTTCGTGGCCTTCCAGGCCAGGATAGGGCATTGCCAAAAAGCGGGAATTCAGTGAAACGGAAGAGAGGTTCGAAATCCAGGATCTGGGGAACGTGCCCAGATATTCAGTCACATGACTATCTTTCATGTCCATGTTCTCGAAACCCGATATATGCGTTTCCAGGGGCGGTTCTTCGGCGTGTCTGGCATAAGCCTGGTGCATTGCCATAGCCTGTCCCAGCGTATCCTCACCGATAGCCGCTTTCAGTTGTTCTGTCATCTCGCCATAGGTCGGCAAATCCGGCAGGTCGGTCGGCCGATCTGCGCTTTCGATACCGACAAGCGGCCCTCGTCCCAGGGCGACCGGGGAGGCACAGGCTTCAATCGAAGGAATGGTTGTTGCCGATAGCAGCGCCGCGATGACCCTGGTGCGTTTCAGACGGCGTTCCCGTTCTATCGTCTCTTGTTGATTGAAAGGATTCCTGGCTAGTTCGAACTTCATGCATGGAGTATAGACCAAACTGCCGCAGTCCATCCATCTTCCTACGCATTCCCCAGGCTATCTTTCAATGCCTCTCTCCAGTGCCGTATCGGACCAATCAATTCTTTGATTTTGCTTTTGTCCAAAACACTATAAGCCGGACGTTTCGCCGGCGTCGGATATTCTTCGGTTTTGATGGGGAGCACGCGGCACTTGCTTCCTGAATATTCGGCGATAGCCTGCGCTAAGTCGTACCAACTCGCCACGCCTTCGTTAGTGAAATGGAAAATCCCGCGCACGCCGTCCAGCTCCATGATTTTGAGGATGGCGCGCGCCAAATCCGCTGCTGATGTCGGCGAACCGATTTGGTCGCCCACGACTTTCAACTCCTCCCTCTCCGCCATCAATTTCAGCATGGTCTTCACGAAATTTTTTCCGTACGGAGAATACAGCCAAGCCGTCCGTATGATGATCGCATTCCCGTCAGCTTCCAGGACCTTGCGCTCTCCCTCAAGCTTTGTCCGGCCATACGCGCTTTGCGGATCCGGCAAATCGTCTACGGAGTACGGTGAGGAATGGTTGCCGGAAAAGACGTAATCCGTGGAAATCTGAATCATCCTCGCACCGTTCTCCTTGCACCACGCAGCCATCGTCTCCGGCGCATCCGCATTCACTTTACGCGCCACCTCCCCATCCGCTTCCGCCGCATCTACCTGCGTGAAAGCAGCGCAGTTGATGATGAGGTCAGATTTTGTCTTCTCCAAAAAAGATCCGATTGACGTCTTATCCGTCAAATCAAATTCCTCCATGTCAGCCAAGATGAGTTCGTGTCTTTGTCTGTCCGCATTATCCGCCAGCTCCGTACCCAACTGTCCCTTTGCACCCGTGATGAGTATCTTCATATCAAAAATCTTGCGGCGCATCTTTCAGCAACGGCAGTTGGAGGTCCTTCGGCGCCACAATCGCTTCATCGGACGGTATACCCCAGTCGATGTTAAGTTCCGGGTCGTCGAACCTGATCCCGCCTTCAGTCTCCGGCGCATAATAATCGTCGCACTTGTACATTAAAGTTGCGTCATCCGTCAGCGCGCAGAAACCATGGGCACAACCGTGCGGTATGAAGACCTGCAGGAGGTTCTCGTCCGACAGGTCGACATGGATCCATTGCTTGTAAGTAGGGGAGTCGCTCCTCAAATCGACTATCACGTCGCGTACCGTTCCTCTAACGACCCTGACCAGCTTGGCCTGGGCTCGGGGTTTCCTTTGGTAATGCAATCCCCGGATGACGCCGCGTTTCGAGACAGATTGGTTGTCCTGCACGAACTCACAGGTGATGCCCGCATCGGCAAGTTCCTGCTTCTTGAAGGCTTCAAAAAAATACCCCCGGTCATCCGAGAATTTCCTTGGTTCGAGGATGAGCACGCCTGGCAGTTTCGTTTGCGTGATTTTCATATCCGCCCCATCGTATACCCCAAAAATTGGGGTTGCAATACGGGTCGTGTCGTTACATCGCCTCCACCCACTTCGGTGGTTCGATGAGTCTCCCGTCCCGGATATCGAATATCCTGAACCGTCCCAGCTTTGTTGATGAACCGGCGTTGTATATGCCCAGGCTCCGGTACTGTTCGATGGCTGTCTTCTCCATCGGCGCATGGCGATGTCCATGCAGGACCAAGTCACAACGCCCTTTGAGCTTGTCTAATAACGTTTTCCCCAATTTGAGTTCCGCAGCGAAAGGCAACCGGAGCCAGTCCGATATTTTTTCCACCCACAGGTCCTCTGGCAAGGGGAGCAGATGATGGTGGAGCGCGACAATCACGAAATCTGATGACGCCACCCGGTCGATGAAGCCCAGGGTCTTGTTGATTATGCTTTCGTCGATCTTACCGTGGCCCGCGTGCCTCCATCGGTTATGTGGTCCGGTCGAGTCTATCGCGATAAGCATGAAACCGGGAAGGCGGGTGACTAAGACCTTGCTTTCCATCATGTTTTTCGCCACCTCGTCGTTCAGGCGATCGTGGTTCCCCGGTACGATTGTCATCCTGTCTGGTTCAAGGGAATCGTTGAATATCTTTTTGAACAAGGCGAATTCCTCTTCCAGCCCATGTTCGGTGATGTCGCCCGTGACTATCGTGCGGTCTACTTTATTGGCCAGGATTGCCCTGTGCAGCGCGAAGGCGGCATCCCGATGTTTGTCGGACTTCCCCAGGTGCAGGTCGGATAGATGGGCTATCAGCATGTACCTTTCCAGTATAGTTAAACCGACCGGGAAAAAGCAAAACCCCGCTTGCGCGAGGTTCTGGCATGGTGTCCCCGGATGGAATCGAACCATCATGACCAGCTTAGAAGGCTGGCGCACTATCCATTGTGCTACAGGGACTTAATTATGAAAGCGTATCTCTCAATTGCTGATGAAGCAATCTTCGTCCTTCCGTTGTTTTGAGGAATCGTTCACGTCTCATCGCATCAGACTGATTGAAGTATTTTTCTATCAAGACTGGTTTTAACGGCCTGAATGGCCGTGTTGAATCGACAATTCCGCGCTCATGCTCTTTTAGCCGTCTCTCGATATCTTCCGTATACCCCTTATACAAATCGCCATTATTTAATCTTAGGACGTAGACAAAATACATCATAGGTGGAATCGCCCGGTCATCCGACCGGGCGCCAGGTCGGATGACCTGGCGAACCATCATGACCAGCTTAGAAGGCTGGCGCACCTGCCCGGTCGGATGACCGGGCTATCCATTGTGCTACAGGGACAGGTGGCAGGGCGAATATATAGGATTAAAGGGGTTGGGTCAATCGGGATTCCTGCCTAAGTCTGGTACACTGTATACGTATGGCGCAACGCGAACGATTTAACCGCTCGTTGGTCAAAACCTTGGCTTATCGGTTCTTCGTCCTCATGTCCGATTCTGCCGTGGTCTACTTCGTCACGCACAGGCTCGATGTGACGATTTGGGTCGTCACCTTTTCGACCGTCACCAGGACCTTGCTGTATTTATTGTATGAAAGGTTTTGGAACAACATCGATTGGGGGAGGGAATGACCTAGGGTCTTGCCAAGGCCGGTTAAATGCGGTATAAATACGCAGCAATTGAATATCATGGTGGCTATGGTGAAGTGGTTATCACAACGGGTTGTGGTCCCGTTTTCATGGGTTCGAATCCCATTAGCCACCCCACGTAAAAACTCTCGCACAACGAGAGTTTTTACGTGGCCCCGTGGCGCAGCCCCTTACGTTGACACCACCCTATCTCCCACCTTATAGCAGGAAGCTAGTCCGATTGATATCATCTCGATCAGATATGGAGCAGAAAAATCAAGTCATCCTTCTTCATGGCCGCTGGCCTGAACGGATCAATGGAGAGTTGATCGCTGATATTCCTTTGTGTGATCCAAATAATGAAGGAAACTGGATGGGCTGGACGAAAAAGCGTCTCGAAGAAAAAGGATATTCCGTCATATGTCCTATTATTGCGGATGCATGGAAAGCGTCATATGAAGAATGGAAAGAGATGCTTGATAAGATTGAAGTAAATGAAGAGTCGATTCTTGTCGGTTTGAGTGCAGGCGGTTACGTTTTGCTCCGCTGGTTAGGTGAGACGGGCAAGAAGGTGAGGAAGATCATTTTGGTCGCACCAGGATCAAAACGAATCTTAGATGATTTGGATCGAGAAAAGTTGCCGCTAGAGGACGAGTTCTATTCATATGAGATTAGGCCAAACATAAAATCTCAAATTCAAAAACAGGTTGTTATATTTGTTTCAAACGACCACGAAGCTATTCTAAAGTCGGTCGAGCTCTATAATGAGATCTTGGATGCAAAAGTTGTCATGCTGGATGGTCTGGGCCACTTTTCATTTCTCATCCCCCAGTTACCGGAATTATTGGATGAGATAGAGAGATAACAGTTCGGACAACCTCGACAATGTGACCCCACCGAAATTAGAATCCAAAAGGGTTCTAATTTTAGTTTCGACCCTAAAAGCCCTTATTAACTGTCCAAATCAAGGTCACTCAGGTAGAATCGTGCCATGCGATACGAAGATCTCATGAAGGTTCGGTCTTGTCCGTTTTGTCCCAAGCGGCTCAATGATCCGGATTGCCATCAAGTCATATATCAGGCCAACAAAGCTGCCTTGATGGTCAATCGTGCGCCGTACGTAAAGGACCATCTTATGGTTGTGCCGCTTAGGCATGTCACCAGCGTCGAGTCCCTGACTCAGGCTGAGTCACAAGGGACGCGCAAGCTCGTCATGCGAGCCGTGTCTCTTCTGAAGAAGCGCGGCCACAAGGCTTATTCCATCCTGGTTCGGCAAGGAAAGGATAGCGGAAAGTCAGTCCAACATGTACATGTACATGTGATTCCGGATGTGGTCGTGACGGACAAGGAACATGCTTCCGCAGAACGTCCCGTCATGACGGAACGGAAACTGAATGGTCTTGTGCGGATCTATCAAAAACTTCTGGATATATGAAAATCCAATTCGTTTGTCGAGGCAATACGTTCCGCAGCCGGTTGGCTGAAGCCCTCATGCGGCGTAGATTTCCCAATCATCTGATAAGTTCGAGCGGTCTCGAGGCGGACCTCTGTCTGAATGGCCACATCACTTGGTATGGGCAATGGATCGCGACCAAGGAGAGCCTTGGTTCGTTTGTTTTTCCGACATGGCGCAAGACGGATTGGAGCGAATTGGCAAGTCAGGATATCGTAATCTGTATGGATGATTCGATTGCGGATGAGGTACGGGCATCTGTTCCCTCGCTTGCAGATATGCGTGTCTTTGATATTTCCGATGTCAATGATGAAAACGGGATTTTCCATGACGATAATCTTGAGGTTGAACTTTCCTTGCTGAGGCAAACGCGCGAGATTTTTAGACAGATGAAAGAATCGGTCGAAGGTCTGGACATCGGCCCAGGAATTTCCGCGACAATGTAGGTTTGTGTGTTTCTCGGTCACTATGGGCATTTCGCATAAGCGAACCAAGCGCATCGAGTCAAAATATTTGACGCGAAGAATGTTGCCAGAATATTACGAATTGGGAATGTTGTTTTTGGGAGGCAGTTTCTTCTAGGTCGTGGTGTGAATGGTTTTTAAGAGATGACCCCACCAAAAATCCCTCGAACAATCGAGGGATTTTTGGATAATGCCGGCGTTAGATTGCGGCAAGCACTATGGGAGCGGCTTGTTTGATTTCAAGGGGTTTGTTCCAAAAGTTGTTTCCGTTGCGGAGCGCCTTAGCAGCATAACCATTATTCACGTTACAGCTATTATGGCACTGCACGGCGTAGCTCACGTAACGCGGGTAGCTGTTCCTTTCCAGATAATCGATCGTCCAGTTGGCCGAACACACGAGGTCTTCAGCGCAAGCGATCGAGATCTTGTGGAGTTTATAGTGGATCTGGAAGTAACCACGTGCCTTGCCGTTATCGCCGATTACCGTTGAACGGTTCGAAGACTCGTTCCAAAGCATGCCCAAGAGAGTCTTGGCACAGTCTTGGCCGTAGCCCTTCGCTTCACATACTTTGAGCAAAACATCCTGGACCGTAGGTTTAATCTCCGGGACGGTCTCCGCATCGGTTTTGGTAGGGATCAGCTCCACCGGGGATTCCACGGTTTCGGTCTGGGTGACGACCTGTTGGTCGATGGGTGTAACCGGGTCGGCAGCCTGGGCAGCCGAAACCTGGGAGTTGGTTATGACAAGGGCCAACATAATGACCGCAAAGGCTTTGCGTTGGCTTATCGTCAGTTTGTGGGTGTTCTTGAGTATGTTCATAATGGTCGTCCTGATCCGTTTAAAACTCATTTACGGACCATGACGAACCATTTAATCATATTTCGGTCATTTTGTCAATGGGTTGATGTTGAATTTATAGCTGTGTTGAGCCAAAAACGCTCAACAAGGCCAGAATAATAGCCCTTAAAAACAGCTTAAATAACAGGCGACCCTGATTCTGTTATACTCCTATCAATATGCTGACCCCTCTGAAGGAATACGCTATCTACTTTGTTACCGGCGGAATAGTCACTACATTTATCGTCGCCCTGGAAAACAGTAATTCGCGCCTGCTCTCCGGTTTTGCAGCGCTCATGCCAGTGTTCACGCTCGTAGCCTATATCTTCATCGGGGAAACCAAGGGAGGAGTCGCCGTATCGCAACATTCCTGGCTGGTGCTCTTAGGTACCATGGTCTCTTGGGTCCCATATATGCTGATAATCGCGATTTTGGCTCCAAAAATCGGTCCGCACAAGGCAATCGGATTGGGTTTAGCCGCATTTATCATCCTCGCCTTGATCTATATCGGGTTGATCGGCAAATACGGATTATTCCGTGCTGGTTGAATCTCACCCGCCGCTTCTTTATGTTGATTGGACTTTTGCGTCCGCGGGGCATTGAATGACCGTATGCAACATGAGTACCTGACGCCGGACTCGGTTTCCATCACCTTCCCTTCGGTAGTTCGGGTAGATGAGATCATGGGGACGCTCTCGCAGACTGAAGTGCGTTTTTCGTCTATCGAAGCCGTCCCTCTGCTTGGAAAAATCCAGAGCCTGCCTAGGACGGGTAAAGCGGTCCGCATAGACAAATATCATCTGAATGTACCCAAGCAGTCTTTGTTGGATCACATAAGGACGCTGTCCGTCCTCGCAGACGTCTTTAAGTCTGCGCTTAACGCGGATGTGGACAGCAACCTCCTTGCGAAGATGGCCGCCTTCCACGATCTGGCCGAAGCCCTTACGGGCGATGTTCCAGACTTCACGGATAAGGGATTGGCCGCGGACAACCATATGACGGTTGAAGAAAAGATCTCCCAGGAGAAAGTCGCTAATAGCCTGATCGCCGAAAGCCTTTCCGGATCCTTGAAAGATGATTTCGTGTCTACGCTCGAATGTCTGGATGACCACAATCTGTACGAAACAAAATTCTTCATCATGCTGGATAAGGTCGAACCCATAATCTCGGTTTGGCGTTATCTCAACCAGTTCCGCGGGCAAATGGATATCGAGCATTTCCTCGAGGCCATGACCGACTTCTTCGTCAATCCGAAAGTCATCAAAACCTGCCTGACGCAGGACGTGGTACGGCTCGTATCCTTCCTTCAGGATAAAAAAATGGCGAAAAAATATCACGAAGTAGGTCCCACGGCACATATCTTCCTCCAACCGAACGTTTTTCCGCCTGACATCCTGCAAACGATGTTCGATTTGCCGATTCGATGCGTTTGAGGAGTTTGATGACCTTTTTTGGTAAATGTTAGTCCGAGTTGCTTTGAAGATTGAACTCGGTGACTTACCCAGGGGGCATAGCGCCCGAGATGATCAAAAACGGTTTTTTGGTCAACTCGCAGTCCAGAGGCAAAAAGGCGATCGAGTACATTTTAAGTTTCCCGGTCGAAGAACTTCAGCATCTGGCTTCACTGGCCCGTGAAACGGCTTTCGGGTATAGTTCAAAGAACATCAGAAAACGATTGATAGTTGTTTACGAAGCAACCCTGAAGAAATTTCAGAAGTAGATATATGTTGTCTTATTTTCATCGTCTATTCGATAACGGCAAACATAGACATTTTATCGACTATTTGGCTGAGGTGAACAGCTGTATTTCAGCCATCGCGCTTTTCCCGCAACTTTTTACTCTCGTCTGCGGTGGGACGTCGAGCGGGCTTTCGCCATTTACGTTTATTTTGATTTCATCAACCAGTTGTATCTGGCTAGCCTACGGCATCCACCGCCATTCTCCGCCGCTCGTCATCTCATCCTCGCTCAACGCCTTCGCTTCTTTGGGAATACTGGTAATGATATTCATCAAATAGACGAGGACTCTTTAAGGATAATTTTGGCACGCACTTTGATGGTAAATAATTGTATACACGAAAAATTTTGCCATTGACTCCGTTATGAGCCCCCGGATGGAAGTGGATTGATTGGCCGTATCCGCTACGGGAGTGGGTCGCCAATATGGTAATTTGGGAAAAATTCAACCGGTATATCTTTTACGAAACCCGCCCAGCCGTCGCCGAATAGTTCGCGCACGCGCGTCTCGGATTGTATCCAGCGCAACGTACCCAGTGAGTCGGCGACCAAATAGACTTTCGGGTCGGTGTTGATCTTCACGAGCGAGCCGGTCTTCAGCGTGACATTGGAAGTCAGCTGGTAGGTAGCTAGGTCCTGGACGGAAAGTGTCGTGACCGCGTTGAAATCGGGGAACCAAGAGATGAAAGTAGCGTCATTCGGAAAAACGGCGCGGGTATGATCGCTCTTCAGGCAGTAGACTGTCGAAGACAGCAAGCTTTTGGCCAGCAGTTGGCAGCTTAAATCCGTAGGGACGACATAAGCTTGCCACGCTTGATATCGTGCAGGGTCGGCATGGGTGATAAAGGAGTCTGCGGCGTTAGTCCCTGACGTATCAAGCCAGGTTATGACGTTTCGGATATCGACCAGTTGGTAATTTATAGGTTTGTCGGTTGCTTCGTTGGATGCACCGACTGCATACACGACCCCTCGGGCTATTCCGATCAGATGGTTCCGTGCATCTACGCCGGGGCCTCCTGATGAACCATGTCCGATGAACGCGTCCGTCCGGATCGTCCCCTGGTCAAGGATGTCTATCGTACCGGTCGAAACGAATTGGCTGCCCGCCGTCTCGCGAGGATAGGTGATTAAGGTGAGCGGGTCACCGAGTTCGGAGAACTCATCCGTCATCAAGTAAGGAAATGTCGAAAGAGGGCTTCCTTTAATGCGTCGTCCTATCTTGAGGATTGCGAAGTCGCGGTTGTTCGCTTCGTCGTAGACGTATTTGACGCTTTCAGCTCTGTAGAAGCTATTTGGGGTGTATGTCTGATCGCTCACGAAGCCAAGCGTGCATGGGTCAGGCTGGTTCGTCGTCTCGTTCAGCAGCACGTGAGCGTTCGTGAGCACATAACCGTCTGATCCGTTGATGACCACCCCGGAACCCTGCTTGTCTCCGCATTGGACGATGACCGATGCTTGCCGTACCTCAAAAGGAAGTTCTGCTGCATAGCTTGGTGTTGCAATCATGGACAGCGCCGTCAACGCAGTCCAAACTGAAAGTCTGTGGTTTCGCATATGAGCAGTGCTGATGTGGGTATGATAGTACCTTATTTCGCATTTATCTATCCGCTCCATCATTGAAGTTGAGTGCCGATGCCTTTTGGTCTATCGTATATACATTATGCGTACTTCAACCAAGCTATCTGTCCCACTCTTCATGTTTTTCGTTTCTTCTCTGTTCCTCGTTCATTCGGCGTCTGCCGCCATGACCGTCAGCGCGGTCTCGCCGGCCAACGCCACGGTCGGGGTCCCGGTGACATTCACGGCCAGCGTTGTGAGCCCGGCTGGCATTAACTATTGCAAGCTGAACGTCGACCTTGAGGATGTCGGCGAGATGTCGGTTTCCGGCAATACGGCGAGCAAGAGCTATACCTTCAGCGCCGGCGGTTCGCGCATCGCCTTCGTCTACTGCAAAGACAACTCCGGCGGGATAGTCAGCGGTCCGAATGTCGCCATTTGGGTCCAAGGGGCGATCATCAACTCTTCGCCTCTGTCGCCTTCTCAACCGTCGTCTTCCCAAACGCAAACGCAGTCGCCTTCCACAAGCACCGCGTCTCAACTTCCTCCCGATGCGCGCAAGCTCATGAAGCTTGCATGCCCCGAAGGAGCCGCCGCCGACGATCCCTGCAAGGCCGTGTACTACATCGGTGCCGACGGAAAGCGTCATGCCTATCAGAACAGCAAAGTCTTTTTCACCTGGTACGAAAACTTCGACGCCGTCGAGACGGTCACGCCCGAAAAGCTCGCCTCATTTCCTCTGGGCAAGAACGTGACATATCGTCCGGGCGTGCGTATGGTCAAGTTCCAGACGGTCGATAAGGTCTACGCGGTCGCGCAAGATGGGGTGCTTCGCTGGGTCTCGACTGAAAGCATGGCTAAAACCCTCTACGGTGATGACTGGAACACCAAGATAGATGATATCCCGGATGCATTCTTCGTCGACTACAGATACGGTTCGGATATCACTCCGGCTGTGGACTACTCTCCGGCACTCGAGTCGTCCCAAGCCGCCACCTTCGATTAATAAGGGGAGATACTCTACAACCTGAAACAAAATCCGACCCGTCAAAGGGTCGGATTTTTGTCACTTAATCCCGCATTGTGTTTTCAGGAGCTCCAGGTCGTCTGGTGTCAGTTTTTCATTCGTACCGTTGTTCAGGCGATACATGATCGCTTGGGTGTCCTCGACGTGCGGCAATCTTAGCGCGTGGCCTAATTCATGGGCCAGGAGCCGGATAAGCGATGTCTGGTCGTCGAACTGGTAAACGTTTATTTCATTGATCTTATTGTCCAAAACATATTCTCCTTCCTCGAACTCGCCGGTTCCCACAAGCCCGGTCCCATTGAAATCGACGATATTTTGGTTGAGTGATTTGGCCAGACGGTTCAGCACCGCGACCATCGAGTTGAGTGTATCGACCAGCAGGTTAAGGCTCGTCTCTTCGGCATAAATCTTTTCCGCCTGTGCGTTGAGGTCGTCTTGTTCCTGCTTCAACCTCTTGTATTCTGGCGGCGGAGCACCGCCTTTGGCATTCCATCTCGCGACTTCTTGTTCGAATTTCTTTTTCTTGTTTTCAAATGAAGCGACGGAAGAATCCAAAGCTGCTTTCCTTTGCCTGTATGTTGCGGACAAAGTCGTGAACTTCGCTTTCAGGCTGTCGTAACTTGCTTGGTCGTCGTGGATGACTATGCCTAGACGTTGGAGTTTGACGGTCGACTCTTGCCGCATGTCGTATATCAAGTTGATGGTGAGTGCGCCACCCTGCTCTACATAAGTGAAAAGCTGGCGGCCGATTGGTTTTTCCCAGACGCTCTCCGCTTCCGCCAAATCTTTAATGAAATCCGCTTTGCTGATATCGAAGCGTGTATCGAAGTTCCCAATGGAATAGGTGATGGGTTGGCTACACGGGAAAAGGCGAGACAGGAAATTCCTCCAAATTCCGGAATCCACGAAACCAAAATAGTAGACGGCTCCGCCGATGAGGAGAACTGCGACAGAAAGCTTGATGATGATCCGGAGCGGTTTGCGCATGTACCGGTAGTTTACCACCCTCCGCGTTGAACGGAACGCATCATGGCGGATATCTTGGGATTCAAGTTATACTCCCTGTATAAAACATGGTTTATTGCCGCTTCTCCTCCTTCTGATTACCTGTGGAGCCGGATGTTCTCCGGCGGTTTCCGTCCAGCCTCGGCCTTACCCGGTCGCTTGCACCGAGGAAGCCAAACAATGCCCTGACGGAAGCTATGTCGGTCGTACCGGACCGAATTGCGAGTTCGCTCCCTGTCCAGCTCGCTAGATTTTGACGATTTAATTTACCGTTTTTCCGAATGCCGCTATACTCCAACCATAATTCATTCTTTTCCAAACTTATGCATTTATTTGGTTCAGACAAGTGCGAGATGGGCGGATGCAAGTGCCCTCACCACAAGGTGGTCCCGGTTCTGATAACCTTCATCGGCGTGCTTTTCCTCTTTAAGGCCGTGGGTTATTTGAGCGCCTCGTCCGTCGATTTGGCGTGGCCGGTCCTGCTCATCATCATCGGCTTACAGAAAACCTTCGGCAGCATGTGCAGGTGTTGCTGCCAAAAATAACTGGCGGAAAAGATCTGAAGAATCCCTCGGCTCGGTCGGGGGATTTTTGTTTTTGTCCGAGGTTTGACCGTAAGTCCACACGGTGGCAATATCTCTGCGTTTCGTCCCGCTCTTTCCCGCGAGGTAATGATGGTCAGGATCGGAATCGTCTCTGCGCCTCTTTCGACGCTAAACAAAAAACAGCCCAGGCTGTCCATCGATCTCGAGAGGCTGGTCTCACGCAGCGGCCTCCTCTTCGTCACCCGGACAGCCGACGAGCTCGACTCCGCTTTGCTCGAATTCTCGCGCTGCGGCGTCCAGGTCATCGCCGTGAACGGCGGTGACGGGACGATCGGCCGCGTCCTGACGGGTGCGCTTCGCTTCTGGCCCGCGGACAAGATACCCGATATCATTCCGCTCCGCGGTGGTAACTTCAACGTCCTGGCCAACAACCTCGGCGTCCGCGGTTCGCCCAAAGTCCTGCTCGAAAGGCTGTTGGCCGCTTTGGACGGCCCGGTTCTCCGGCGGGTCGCGCGCCGCACTCTGCTCATCGGGGACCGTTGCGGTTTCCAGTTCGCCAACGGTTCGACCGGCCGCTTCCTCGAGTACTTCTATCGGAACAAAGGTACGCCGCTCGAAAGCCTGCGCCTGCTCGCAGACCTCTGGCGTACCAAGTCGGACCCATCTTCCGACTATTGGCGTCTGACCAAGGCCGAGCGCACGGTCATCGAGACCGATGGTCGGGTCAGATACGATAAGCCGTCGCTCTCGGTCATCTGTTCCACCCTGGAACGCATGGCTTACGGCCAACGCATGTTCCGGCAGACCGGGTCCGGAGCGCGCCACTTCCAATGCGTCACTTTCGACTGCCAGCCTTCCGCGGTTCTGTCCGGTGCCATCCTGGACTCGTTCGTCCGTCAGGCCAGTTCGCCGCAACGTACCTCGATTTGCGCCGACAAGATGCGTATCACGAGCCCTGGCAATAGGCTCTACTCGCTCGACGGAGAAATCTACGAGCAAGCTAGTGATGCGCTCGATATCAAACTCGGCCCATCCTTCAGCTTCGTCACGCTCTGACGGCGCTTCGTGCCTCCTCTCGGTGAATCCGGGAGGAGGCTCTTCGTTATCCCTCAATCAAATCCCGCATCGCCGTCTCAATCTTCTGCGTCGCTTCGGAATATGAATCCGTATAGTTGAAATGGAGAGGTTTACCGATGCGCACCGTGACTGGAGCGCGCCGGCGGGGGATTATTTGCCCCGGCTTCATCAGCTTTTCCACACCCACGATGGCCATGGGCACGACCGTGGCTTGCATCTCGCAGGCCATGACTCCGGCGCCGGCTTTAAGGTGGTTCATGGTCTGGTTGGAGCGCAAGACCTCTCCCTCCGGGAATATCATCACATGGCATCCGTTATCCAGCAGGTAGCCGGTGTACTCCAGCCCAGGTTTGATGTTCTCGTCTTTCTCGGTCGGGAACGGATATGAGTTGAAGACCAGGTCGGTCAGCCAGGCGAATGGTTTGAATTTTTTATACAGCACTACGACGCCGGCCGCGATGGACAAGTCGCGTCTGATTTTCGCCGGCAAAGCTTGGAGCAGGATGGCTGGATCGATGTAGCTTCGGTGGTTGGGCATGAAAATTACAGGTCCGTTTAATCCGTTCAGATTTTCTTCGCCCTCAACCCTCACCGGTACCCACATCTTCAACCACCAAAACAGCATTATCGATTGGATCAACGGTCGGACGTATCGCCAGAAAGCGCGGTTCGACCACAACGGGTATTTCGCTATAACCGGCGGCTTGCCGTTCTGGACTACGATCATCCGTTCAAGTTCTTCCACGGTCGTGGTCTGCGTGATGGACTTCTCTTCAATCTCTACGCCGAACTCTTCTTCGATCTGCCCGACCAGTTCGATGCGCAACAGCGAATCCAGATGCAGGTCCGGCACGATCCGCGTCCTTTCCCCGATCGTCTTGAGCTCACGTTTAGTGACCTGCGCCAGCAGGCGAATGAGCGGCGTCGCCGCCCCCTTCTCCGCCGGCTCCGCACCTGTCCCCGCGGTCTGGTCCTTCAGCCAGTTGATGATTTCCTCTTTCTTTACCTTGCGTGTCGCCGAACGCGGAAAGTCCGCATCTGGCCAGAGCGAAGCGGCCATTATCCTCTGATGGCGCGCCAGTTGTTCATTTGCGACAGCCACGGTTTGGTCCAGGTTTATTTCGTCTCCAAGTAGCACGGCATGGATGACGGTTCGTCCGTCTTTTTTCACGCCCACGACCGCGCTGTCTTTCACGCCCGGCAAGCGGTTCAAGACTTCCTCGATATCTTCCGGGAAAACCTTCTCTCCGCTCCCGCCCACGATCATGTATTTGCGTCGGCCGAAAATCGAGAGGAAGCCGTGCTTGTCGAAAACGGCGCCGTCATCGGTCTTGAACCAACCATCGCTGAACGCGGCTTTGGTCCGCTCCTCGTCGCGGAAATATCCGCCCATCACGTTCGGTCCGCGCACCAGCAACTCTCCTTCGGCCGAAATTTTGGTGCGGATACCGGGCAGGGGTTTGCCCACGGTCCCGGGCCGGTGTTCGCGCGGCGTGTTCATCGCGATGATCGGGCTGGTCTCGGTCAGGCCGTATCCCTGCAGGAGCTCGAAGCCCAACAAACGCCACTTCTTCTCCAGATCCGGATCCAGGGGCGCTCCGCCGCTCGAAATGATCTTCAAAGTCCGTGAAATCTTGTTCCTGATAGGCGCGAAAATCGCGCGTCGCGCCGGCATGGGCAAAGCGGCCAAAATCTCTGAACGCATCAACCAGTGCAATCCCTTCTTCTCCAGCTTCTCTTCCAGTCGCGCCATAATGGCCTTCAAAAAATCCGGCACCGCCGAAAGATGCGTCGCTTGCGTATGCCGGAATGTCTCGAGGATGAGTTTGGAGCTCAAAGACGGCAGGTAAGTCACGGCTGCACCGTTCTTGAGCGGATACAGCATGCTCGTCATTTGCCCGTACATGTGGAACAGCGGGATGATGCTCACCAGATGGTCCGTTCCTTTGAGCGGGATGGCTTTCGAAAGCGCATTCAAGTTCGAGACGAGGTTGGCGTGTGAAAGCATTACGCCTTTTGGTGCGCCGGTCGTGCCCGATGTGTAGACGATTTCGGCCAGTGCATCATCCTCCACCGCGACCGGCCTGAAACTCCTCGTTGCGTCGGCAATAATTTCCGCCTCCGTCACATTCTGGATATCCAGAGTAGGCAAAGGTTTTGCTGGCCACGGGATTCGCCGCGATTTCAGAAGCAATTTCGGTTCGCACGAAGCCATTATGCCTTCGAGTTGACTGGGCGTGCTTTGCGGATTAAGCGGCACGACCACGGCACCGCGCGCCAAGATCGCGAAGAAACCCGCGATCCAGTGCGGGGAGTTTATGCCATACAGCATGACCCGGTCTCCGGGGTCGACGCCTTGCCGTTCAAGCTCCAGGGCCAAAGCCGCGACTTTCGAGCTCAAATCGTCGTACGTCCAGCGCAAAGTCCGATAGCGCGGACGCATCTCGATGGCCAGGTTCGGACCGTACGCTTTTACGGATCGTTGCAGGAAATCGTTGAGATTCATGTGGTTGCGACGACAGCCATGGCATACTCGCCGTCATGTGAAATGCTGACCGCGAGTTCTTCGGTCCGGACGTCTGGGTGCGAGATATCTAGATGGGGTGCGCCCGACTCGTCCCGTCGTACCGTGATCGAAAGCCAATTGCCGGCCGGAATGGACAGCGCTTTGCACGCTGCTTCCTTGGCCGCGAATGTCCCTGCCAGCCGCTCGACCGTCGCACCCTCGGATTCGCTCGGCGAAAACACCTTGGATAGGAATCCCTCGCCGCCAAGCTGTATTCGTTCCGCGAAGCTCGGGATATGCACCAAATCGCACCCTATTTTTAACGGCATTGGCATAGTGTAGCATCCTGCCCAGCGTTGGTCAGTCGGGACGTCTGCATTTATGGTATATTCTGGGTGTTTCTTCTTGCATTATGCGGAGTCAAGCGTCCCTGGGTGCGGTTTACGCCGCTGTCGGTATCCTGTTCACGGCCATTGCTTTCGTAGCCCTGGTCTCTTTGGTGTCGGTCAAGACCCGCGCCGACATCACCTTGACGACGACCTCTACGGCCGCGACCAACGCTTCACCGACCGCCGAGAATCTGATTGTCTCCGACAAACGCGGCCTCGGCGATATCTCCAAGACCGGTTTCACGCCTAACGAAGGAGGCTATAAGACTTTGTTTGTCCGCGGTAAAGTTTTTGATCCCAACGGCTGTGTCGACATACGGCGGGTTGAAATCAAGGTCTACCGTTCCGGCGTCGGCAATCTGTGCCAAGAGAATTTCAATAATTGCTACGGCACTTCCACCGAGTCGCTCATCGCTTGCGGCAAAAGCTCCTACGCTTCATTCGAAGCCGGTCTGGACATTAAATATTACGTCGAGCCGACCGATGCCGGCAGCCAATACGAAAACCAGTATTGGTTCGCCGAAGCCACGGCCATCGATTCCGGCCTTAAACGCTATACCTCTGTCACGAATTTCGAGGTCAACAGCCTGGCTGCCATCGAAGCATCGACCTCGACCTTCTCTTTCGGCACGGTGGATTTGGGCGCCGTCTCGAATGAGGCTATGATTAGTTTATCTAACGTCGGAAACCGCGATGTCCTGGGTGCGGTCCGTGCGGACTCGGATCTGAAATCGAACCTTCCCGGCTTCAGCCAGGTGTCTTCCAGTCAGGTCCACATCTCCTTCACCAAAGGATTCGCCTGGGGAGCTGGTGCGCCGATTCTGACCACCAGCGAAGTGGCTTTGCCTATGACTTTGGCTAAGCAATTAGTCGATTACAGTATCGTGTCACTCCCTATCTATTTAAGGATAATGATGCCCGAGCGCGGCATCAGCGGCACTTATTCCAACAACCTGATTTTTACGGCCAAGGCGTTTTGACCAGGCGTGAGGTGACGGGTTGATTTTTTTTGTTTCTTCTGGTAACACAAGGTAGTTCTTTTTGTGGTTAAACCTCTGGAACGGGGGCATGGATGGAAAAAGACAAGAGACTTTCCCGTCTGCGGCCTCTGCTTCTGGTCGCAGCGAGGCTACTGGCCATTCCGGCCATCATCGCGACTCCGTGGGCGGAAACCTTCCTGCGCACATCGGACATCTGGCAGTTCAAGGCCATCGTCTGCATCGCCGGAGGCCTGGCTGTCACGCTCGCCTGGCTGGCCTTCCCGCAAGACCTGCTGGCGCGCATCGAAGCCAACTTCATCACCATTGGCCACCTTGTCTTGTTTTGGGTTGGTGCTTATGCCTTCTTCCGTTGGAGCGTGTACGCCGGCCACCTGCTCATCGTGTCCTCGGCCATCTGGGACGTATTGGACGGTAAAGCCAACAAGTTGCGCGCCGAACGCGGACTGGTCCGTTCCAAGCTGAATCGCTGGATAGGCAAGTGGCTCGATCCCTTGGTCGACAAGGCCACGGTCCTGCCGTTCCTGTGCATCCTCGCCCACCGCGGCATAGTCAATCCCTGGACCGTCGTCGCGATTGTGGCGTTCGATGTCATCGGCACGTTCCTGCGCGAACCTTTCACCACCCTGGTCCACCTCTTCCGCTACCCCTGTTTCTTGTCCTGGAGTTCGCGCCTGGGAGCGGAAATCAACAGGAGCCTGGCGAATGAGATCCTCGACACGGACGATGAACAGACGGTCGCCCGCAAGAAGAAGTTCGCAGACCAGGAGACCAAGGCCTCATGGGTAGGCAAGGTCAAATCCCTGGTCCAGAACCTAGGCCTCGAATTCTGCCTGCCATTTCTGCTTTACTGGGTCGCCTTGTCGCCCTTTTCCGATCACGCCCACGATTTCGGCCGGCTTGGCTGGATTGCGTTGTTGCCTCTGCCCGACTGCGTCTTTGCCGTGGCTGCGGTCCTCGGCGCCGCCAGCGTAGTCTCGCGCCACCTTCCGCCCAACCGCTTCATGGTCTGGGCCAACTCGTTCTTCAAGCATCAGGACGTGCTCTGATGCTTTCCGCCCGACGGTACTCCCGCCGGGCGTTATGTTTTCCACACCCTGTAGACGTCTTGACCCCATCTTCAAATCATGGGAGCTGTGGTATGTATGTCGCCATTAGAATTTTCGATGATTGCGTTTCTGATCGCTTTGATGTACATTTTGTACATTATGAAAGTCGTGACTACCACCAATGCCCGGAAGAATATCAGCCGCATCATCGATCGCGTGAAAATGCACGGCGAAGTCTTCGGCATCGGCCGACGAAACTCCATCGATGCCCTGATCATCCAGTTCCCGAGCAACTACAACAAAGATCTCAACAACATCACGAACATTAACGCTCTTTCTAAGAGTTTTGATTTTTTGAACGAAGAGCCGGAGCTGTATTCCTTGGTAGACTTAAAGAAGCGTTATGTCTAAAGGTGTAATCGTCCTTGTGCCTTTCCCATTCACGGACTTATCCGGCAATAAAGTCCGTCCGTGCTTGGTTTTGTACGAACAGAAGAACGGCGAGGATTGCATCGTTTCGTTTATTTCATCGGTTAAACGTCCGAAATTGGGTACTAATGAAATCAGGCTCAAAGCCACGACGGCAAACGGTCTTAAGGCTGACTCGGTAATCAAGATGGACAAGATCGCTACGCTCCAAAAAAAGATAGTTTTAGGCGAACTAGGCAGGCTCGAACCGGCCTTGATGAAAGACGTGGATTCCAGACTCAAAAAGATTTTCGGCCTCAAATGACCCGTCTCCATGTAAAATCCAAGCAGCTTTTAAATTAGCTGTGTAATTCGTTTGTCCACACTGTCGAGACCTCTTGACCCCATCTTCAAATCGTGGGAGCTGTGGTATAAACACTCCCATGCTTGAGCTTTTGAAAAAACATTTTGGATTTGAGGCTTTCCGTCCCTTCCAGGCCGAGATTATCCAGCACTGCGTGGACGGGAAAGACTGTTTAGTTTTGATGCCCACCGGCGGCGGTAAATCACTCTGCTATCAGCTCCCAGCGTTGAAGTTCTCCGGCCTCACGGTCGTCATCTCTCCTCTCATCGCCCTCATGAAGGATCAGGTCGATGCTTTGCGCTCTAACGGTATTCCAGCCGCGTTCATCAACAGCAGTTTGAAGCCCGACGAGATCGCGAGCGTCGAAAGCGAAGCAACGCGCGGCAAACTCAAGCTTCTGTATCTCGCACCGGAACGTCTGGCTATGCCGTCTGTGCTGCGTTTTCTCCAGACCCTGAAGATCAGCCTCTTTGCCATCGACGAAGCGCACTGCATCTCCGAGTGGGGACACGATTTCCGCCCCGATTACCGGAACTTGAATGTCCTGCGCGGCATTTCCCCGACCGCGCCCATCATGGCGTTGACGGCCACGGCCAACATCCGCGTCCGCGACGATATCGTGGCCCAGCTCAAACTCGGCAGCGGTAAGATTTTCCAATCCAGTTTCAACCGCGCCAACCTGACCTACCGCGTCAACCCGAAGAAACGCGCTTTCGACCAACTCCTCGGAGAAATCCGCGAACGCCCTGGCCAGGCCGTAATCGTCTATTGCTTCTCGCGCAAAGGTACCGAGAAGGTCGCAGCCGACCTGCGCGCCAACGGTGTCAGCGCATCTGCCTACCACGCCGGCCTATCCTCCGAAGAACGTTCCCGCGTCCAGGAAAAATTCATCCGCGACAAAGTCCCGGTCATCACGGCCACCATCGCCTTCGGTATGGGCATCGATAAACCCGATGTCCGCCTGGTGGTCCATATGGATCTCCCGAAATCCGTCGAGGGCTATTATCAAGAGACTGGCCGCGCCGGCCGCGATGGATTGCCCAGCGATTGTTTGCTGTTCTACTCCGCAGGCGACCGTTTCAAGCACGAATATTTCATCCGCGAAATGTCCGACGAAGCCGAAAAATCGCGCGCCCGTCGTCAATTGCAAGAAATTTCCACCTACGCCGAACTCCGTTCCTGTCGCCGCGAATATCTTCTGACCTACTTCGGTGAGGAATGGACCGAGGACAATTGCGGCGCTTGTGACATCTGCTCACCGCGTCCCGAAAAACGCTTGGCCAAAGCCGGGGAGCCGACCGATTTCGACGGCGAACTCTTCGACCAGCTCCGCGCTCTCCGTCGTTCCCTTGCCGAACAGCGCGGTGTCCCGCCCTATGTCATCTTCGGCGACAAGACCCTCCAGGAAATGGCGCGTAATTTCCCGCAAAGCCTCGAAAGCCTCTCGAATGTCTTCGGTGTCGGCAAAGAGAAGTTGGCGCAATACGGCGGAAAGTTTTTACGGGTAATCTGCGAATACGCCGAATCAAAAGGCATTGAGGAGCACGTACCCACGACCACAGTCTTCCGCTCCACGCCCAAACCCAAGCGCGCAATTTCCGAAACCGTCTTTACCACAGTCCAGCTTTTCCAGAACAAGAAGTCTTTGGAGCAGATCGCTCTCTTGCGCAAGCTTACGGTCGGCACCGTTCTCCAGCATCTCGAAGAAGCCCAACAGCGCGGCATGGAGCTGGATGTCTCGCAAATCAAATTCCCGTCCGACGAAAGGCTTAGGACCATCGCCGCCGCCTTCCGCAAATCCGGCAGCGGCATGATTACCCCGGTCCGGGCCATCCTCGGCGAATCCTATGGCTATGACGAATTGCGTCTCGCGCGCATCCTCATCAAAGCGGGAAGGAACGGGGGATGATATAATCCTTCCATGAAAAATCCCTTCGAAGGCCTATCCAAACCGTCGGTCGAATCATCTGATCCGCCGCGGCGCGTCCCTGCATCCGAAATCACCATTGAATTCGCGCGTTCTTCCGGTCCTGGCGGCCAAAAGGTGAACAAAACCTCGAGCAAAGCCATATTGCGCTGGAACGTGGACGCCTCGACCTCATTCACTGACGAGGAGAAGAAAATCATTAAAGCAAAGCTAGCCAATCGCATCAATAAAGCAGGGGAGCTGTATCTCGATTCGGATGCCCAGCGATCGCAGTTCCAGAACCGCACAGCTGTCGAAGATTTGCTCGAGCGCCTCATCATCGAAGTCCTGACCCCCCAAGCCGAACGTATCCCGACCCGACCCACCAGGTCATCCAAAGAACGAAGATTGGAGGAAAAGAAGCGCATCGGCCGCAAAAAGATGGATCGCCGCGAGGAATGGTGAGCTGAATGATGCTCAAGTTTCTTCTCAAAAAGAAAAATAGCCCCTCGGGCTATTTTTTCTTCGCAGCATTTTTGATTTTAGTCTTTTTGTCTTTCGCAATCATCCTTTCGTAGACTTTCAGGTAGCCCGAAGTCATCTTTTTTTGGCTGAAGAATGTTTCGGCTCGTAAGCGTGTTACATTCCGGCTTATCTTTTCTATGGCTTTGATGGCTTTGACCATGCCTGCCACGCTGTCCACGATATAGCCCGTTTCTTTATCCTTTACCACTTCCGGCACCGAGCCATTGTTCCAGGCAATGACAGGCGTGCCGCACGACATCGCCTCGATCAATACGAGTCCGAACGGTTCGTCGCGTTGCGCAATTGGGAAGAGTAGGGCCTTAGCATTCCTGAACCATTCGATTTTTTGTTCCAAGTCAGCCTCGCCCACATAACGCACTGTCTTGCCGTTGATTTCCGGTTCAATGTATTGGTGCCAATAGCCTTCGGTCGGATAGCTGCGTCCGACTATCACCAGGTTCACGCCCGCAGCCTTCGCCGCTTCGATGGCGATATGGACGCCCTTGTCTTCGGTCACGCGACCTAAATAAAGGAAATAATCCTCTGGGAATTTGTTGAAGGCAAACAACTCGGTGTCTACGCCGTGGTAGATGTTGGCCACCCAATTCAGTTCCGGCATTTGGCGCCTCTGTGCATACGTAAACGACACGTAATTAAGGTTCTTGTAACGTAAGAGGAACGGCTTGATCTCGTCGCGTATCGGACTATGGACTGAGATTATGGACGGGGTTTGCGTAAGGTTGGCGTAGAAGGCGCTCAACAGCGAAAAGTGGCTATGCACGATGTCGAATGACTTGGCGTCCTCGTAGCACTGGCTGATTAGAGTATGGATGTAATAGTGCTGGATGTCCGGTGGCAAGTTTTTCATTTCATGCGCCGACGCAATAACGCTATGCAATTCGGCCTTGGTCTTGGAATCGCCTGAAGCATACAGGTGTGTCTCGTGACCTAGATCCGAGAAGGTGTCGGCTAGTGCGCTGACATGCGAATAGATGGCGTGGTTGGAACGTGGTCCCACGGGGTGGAGACTGGAGACGAGTTGAGCGATTTTCATATGGCTTGGACTTGTTCGAATGATTCTAGATATTTCTTGAAGACCGATTTCGGAGAATGCTTCTTAAGGATATACGTGCGGAACCGCTTCGGTCGAGGTTTGCCTGATAGCTTCTTCATCCTCGCGACGACTTTTTTCGGATCTTTGAAATCGATTATCCAATCATCCATGCCGCACGCTTTGTATTCCGAGACCCAACCCACGCTGGGCGATATCAACGTCGGTTTGCCGGCCAAAACCGCTTCCATCACCACATTCGGCGAGACGTCGAACTTCGATGGTAGGATCAGCATGTCCATCTGTGAATAGAATCTGGCCAGCTCCTTCCGTCCCATGGGCGCAAGCACTTGGATATGCTTCCTGTATTGTGCCTTGAGCCGCCGTTTGAAACGCGTGTCAGGGATGATCATTACGCTGTGGAATTCCCACGGCAGTCCGTCCGCATGCGCCGCTTTAGCGACGTTCAGGTAAGCTGTGTAATCCTTTATCAAATCCCAACGTGCGACATTCCCGATATTGGGCTTCTGTTTTGCGCCGCTTATTCGATGATGTCGGATATGCTGGAGCATTTCAGCCTGATATGGCAAGGGGATGATGGTTGATCGTCCATCCGGTATCGTCATCACTTTCCGCTCAAATACACCTTGGCTGTATTCGTTGAGAAAGATGTGTAACGCCGCGTAGCGCGCAGTATCGCGTTCCATCTCGAGGAAAATCTTCCGTGCCGTGGGCGGGTGTACGCGTTTGTGGACTTCCATCTCCACTTGCCAGATGCCGGCGTGCTGGATGACCGCGGGGATACGCATTTCTTTAGCTGCCATGAGCATAATCCATGCGGTCAAAGAAAAACCGTTCAGGAATACGATATCTGGCCGCACTTCCTTAAAAAATTTTTCAGTCCTACCGATTTCTTTAGACAGTAGCTTTTTTGCGTCTAGCGGCTTCTTCGCGTTGATGATTTCTCTGTAGCGTGAGCTTGGAAAAAAGATATAGTAAAAAAGACGCGACTCATCGAAACACGCTTTTTTAAGATAAGTCTTTCTCCCTTTTGTGTTACGTTCAATCAAGCCGATCCACTCATGGTCGTTTCGGGTGACGTAGCTCGAGAAGCTCCGGGCGAATATCGCCGTGCCGCCATGCGCTTTCTTTTTCTGCTGAGGGAGATTGAAAATGCTTTCATTGCTCACGATTCTCACGTGAGCCACCATATCCAAAAATTGTAATTTTGTCCAGACTCAAACGCTAAATCTGCACCAAGGCATAGGTCTTGATTGATTGGTTCTGATATGTTAAGGCTATTCCAGCACTTACCAGGAGCCTCACATGATATTTTTGTCCGAATATGCGGCGCTGGGTATCACGGAAATCGTCATCGTCAAGAAGGACTTTTTCCCCGGTCACCACAGACACGACACGAACAAGACCTACCACGAACTTGTCGGCAAGCGCGACGGCAAGTACTTCAAAGCCAGCTTCAGATGGACCGAACCCGTCAAGCCGCCGCCCGGTTTGGACAAGATCCCGAACGCACACTCCGAGTATGGAACCACGGAAATCTCGGCCGAGGAGTATGCGGCCCTGCTCAAGGAAAATGGTCTGTGGGGCTCGCCGCTTGACCCGGCCAAGAAACCCGCTGCGCCCCGTTGCCCTTCCTGTGGCGGGCCTATGAAACGCCGGACGAACAGCCGGACCGGTGATCAGTTCTGGGGTTGTATGAGCTACCCGAGATGCAAAGGGACTTGGCGCTGAAGACGGTTCTCACATCATTGCAGCCGCGAGCGGATCGATATCCGCTCGCTTTCTTTAACCCGAAATATCCTGGAATCCTCGGACCAGGACGTGACGATTTTTGTCTTGACCGTGAAGCAGTTCCGTGTTAGCTTCATCCATCCCTTCGGGGAACGCCCCTTGCAACCTAGGATCGGAGAATCCAGCATGGAGAATCCAGATATCGTCGAAGTCCGTTTCTTCGAACAGGATGGAGTCGTCAAAGGTCGTGTCGCCAAAGACCCCCTTGGCCGCAGCAAAATCGTTTTCCTCCGCGGCAAACAAGGTCTCTGGAATCGGCGAGGACCTCTGCCTGGGGAAAGGTGGCTTTGCAACGTGATAGCGGACACCATGCCCGAAGATCCAATCCATGGCGCCCTGCTCGTCAGGAGCTTGGAGCCTCGTCTGCTGATCGAAATCGCCGAGTG
Organism: Candidatus Uhrbacteria bacterium; assembly: GCA_016222815.1. Lineage (GTDB taxonomy): Bacteria > Patescibacteriota > Patescibacteriia > 2-12-FULL-60-25 > 2-12-FULL-60-25 > CAIKNB01. The sequence continues at coordinate 227,072 of JACRQE010000002.1, read as the reverse complement.
CGGTGGCCATCTCTTCCTGGACCGCGACGTCCTGGCCAAATTCAGCGTCGCCCCGGAACTCTTCGGCTTGCTGGAGGATGTCGTCGAGAAACTCCGCCTTCCGACCGACGAATCCATGTTCAGGGATAGGATCGATTTGGGGAGGCCGGTAGGGTATTCGCCGGTGGTTCCTGCACCTCTCGTCGGCTATACGGATTCATGCCTTTTCGCCTTCCGCACCGGTTTCAATCGGCCTTCGCGCATCGTCCGGGCCAGGCCGAATCAGCTCGTTTCCGTCGTCTCGGTCTACGCGCGTCCTTCGCCGCACCCTTCGCCGACACCCTGTTACTTTCTGCAGGATATGGTCATCGGCTGGCTGTGTCGGCCCGAGCCCTGGAGGGTCGATAAGGAGGGTGACCTCGAGAGGTCGTTCGGTTTCTGGTCCGGCTATGCTTTCTGGTTCGACCCGCGTTCCATGGATGAACCTTTCGAGTCTACCTGGAAGGACGTTATCGAAGGACGCCATCGGAAATCGTCCGAAACCGCGCCTTCCATCCCCAAGGCTCCGCTCAAGCTCGTCGTCTGATATCCGCTCTCACAGCCGCCCGACATTCGTCGCGGCGGCTTTTGCGTTCCGGCCAATGCCGATATACTCCAAATGTATCTATGTCCATTTTCTCCCGCATCGTCCTCTTCGCCAGCCTGACGTCACTCCTGGCTGCCGGTTGCGCTAAACCGTCTCCCGCATCTCCGCCTCCGACCACCGTCAAACAGCTGAACGTCTGCGATTTTATCGACGCAGCATCTGCTTCCGATGTCCTGGGTGGAAAGGTCGAAATCGAACCCGGTCCAGCGGTAGCCTCGGGAAACGGTTTCGTCTCGACCTGCCAGCTCTCATCCGATGAAGCGCGGAGCATCAATATCCTCCTGCGCCAATCCAGTACCGCATCCGAAGCTCTCCAAATCTTCAACGATTCCAAAACCGCAGCCCAGTCTTCCGGTTTTTCGACGATTGATCTTCAAGGCTACGGCACTGGCGCTTTCTGGGTCGGCGATACGCAAAACCAACTTAACCTTGTTTCGAAAAACAATTGGTTCGTCATCACGGTCTTCGCTTTGCTCGGCGACGACCGCCTCAATATCGGCAAAAAAGCCGCCGCCGCTTTGCTTCGCACCACGAATCCTTGACCGGACGGTCAATTTTTGTTTAGGTTGGATAGTCCTTTACACGTTCATGGAGGTATATTTTGGCGGAACTTCCTGTGACTGTCGCGCCCGCTAGGCTCCGCATCGTCGTCCTCGGCGGCGGCACCGGCACCTTCACCGTCCTGACCGGGCTCAAATACCATGAGCTCGACATCTCGGCCGTGGTCTCCACGTCCGACGATGGCGGATCTACAGGTATCCTTCGGTCCGAACTCGGCGTCCTGCCGCCCGGCGATATCAGGCAGTGCTTGGTCGCGCTTTCCGACGGCGACGAGATCCTGCGCCGCATGTTCAACTATCGCTTCAGCGAAGGCTCGCTGTCCGGCCATAACTTCGGCAATCTGTTCCTGACCGTGCTCGAGAAGGTTTGTAAGCATCCTCTCGAAGCCGTCCGTCAGGCGCACAACATCTTGCGCGAACGCGGTCAGGTCATTCCGGTTTCGGAGCAGGCTACCCAACTCTTCGCCCGCCTGGTGACCGGTGAAGTCATCAACGGCGAACATGCGATCGACGAGACCACGGTGAAGCGCGCTCCCATCGACAGGTGCTTCATCGACCCGGAGATCGAGGCCAACCCCGACGCCATCGACGCCATCCGCAAAGCCGACGCCATCGTCATGGGTCCGGGCGACCTGTTCACCAGCCTGATCCCCGTCATCTTGGTCGGCGGCATCGTGGATGCCATCTGCGAGAGCCGGGCCACGCGCATCCTGGTCACCAACTTGGTTACCAAGCATGGCCAGACCGACGGATTCAAGGCTTCGGATTTCTGTCGCGTGGTCGAGGAGTATATCGGACCGGCCAAACTCGACCGCATTATCGTCAACACGTCCGAGCCCCCTCCTGAAGTTCTCAAAGCTTACGAGGAAGCCGAGGATCAGCTCGTGGTCGACGATTTGGGCCATGATACGCGCCGCATCTTTCGGGCGCCCCTCATCTCCGACCGCATGTCCAAGAAAGTCGCGGGCGACAAGCTCAAACGCAGCGTCCTGCGCCATGATCCGGCTAAGCTTGCAACCGCAATCCTTGAGTCCATCTCACCGGACCGGACCACTGATGCTCTTGGGAGGAATGCATGAGCCAAAAGACCCGCCGCATTTTCTTCGACTTGGACTTCACTCTCTACGACACGGCCGCGCTGATGGAGAATCTGCGCAACGACCTCGAACGTCTCGGCTATTCGCGCTGTGCCATCGACGCCGGTTTCGACCAGCTGAACGATGCGGGCTACTCGCTCGAAGGTCATCTTCGGCTTCTAGGTCATCCGGAAGGGAAAGTCCAGGAACGTGCCAATGAGCTGCGCTTCCACCTGTCGTACGGAACCAAGTATCTTCTGCCCGGCGTCCATGACCTGCTCTGCAAACTCCGCGACAACTCCGAACTCCACCTGCTGACCTTCGGCTACCCGCCGTATCAGCAAGCCAAGTTCGCCGGTCTCGAAGGCCTGGCCAGCGTCTTCGCCGATGCGCACTACGTCTGGAATGACGGGTCCAAAGGTGAAGTCATCGCCCGGTTCGATCCCGAGGACGAGAGCTGGTTCCTGGATGACTCGTTGTCGCATCTCGAAGATGTTTGCCAAAAAGCCCCGTGGGCCAAAGTCATCCGGGTAGCCTGGCCGCAATTCAAGCCGCGTCTCTTCCCCGGCGATCACATTCGCTGGGATGTCGCATCTTCAGCCGAGGATATCGCCAAGCTCCTCGGCCGCTAACCTTCTTAACGCCCCGCTTCACCAGCCGGGCGTTTTCGATATTGCCATATATCCCTGTCCGTGTTTCCATGTCCTCATAAATATCGCCTGAGCCTGTCGAAGGCCTACCAATAAGCGGAAATCCCTCGATAAACTCGGGAAATAAGCTTAAATCTGCGCTTTCTATGTACACCCCCATTATTTTCTTCGTCTTGGTTGTCCTGCTCATCTCCATCCGCCAGGTCAACCAATACGAGCGTGGCGTCAGGTTCACGCTCGGCAAGTTCACCTCGTTGGTCAATCCAGGTTGGCGTTTGGTCATACCCGTGATCCAGTCCATGCGCAAAGTGGACATCCGCACCAAGGCGGTCGAAGTCCCGTACCAGGACGCCATCACCAAGGACAACGTCTCGTGCAAGATCAACGCGGTCATCTACTACCGCATCGCCGATGCCGGCAAATCCGTGATTGACGTCGAGAACGTGTGGAATGCCGTCTCACAATTGGCGCAGACCACTATGCGCAACATCGCCGGTGAACTCTCGCTCGACGAGCTTCTTTCCGAACGCGACCAGGCTTCGGCCCGCATCAAGGAACTCATCTCCACGCATACCTCGAGCTGGGGTGTCGAGGTCTTGGGTTGCGAACTCAAGGATATCGCTTTGCCCGAAGAGATGAAGCGCACCATCGGCAAACAGGCCGAAGCCGAACGTGAAAAGCGTGCCGTCATCATCAACTCCGAGGGCGAAGTCATCGCCGCCGACAACTTGCGCAAAGCCGCCGAGATACTCGCCTCCTCTCCCGGCGCCCTGCATCTGCGCACCCTCAACACCATCAACGACGTCTCGAGCGACGAATCAAATACACTTGTCTTTGCCCTGCCGGTCGAGATCCTGCGTGCCTTCGATCGTTGGAACCAGCCGAAGAGTTAGAGATATTCGATGACATTGAATCAGCAGGGGCGCTTGATTGTTCGCCCCTGCTTTTTTTGACCTTTAACCACTTTCCGCCCATCATACAGCCATGTCTCCCGTCGCCGCCTATCTTTCTAACCTCAAGGAATTCGTTTTGATCCTGACCATCCTGTATTTTTACGGCTTGGCTTTTGCCATGACTTTCGGCAAGTCCCTCTACGGCATGGATCGCCCCGCCGTCTTTCTCCTGATGTGCACCCTGTTCCTTATCGCCATCGGATACGAGATTTTTTTCACCTGGTGGAAGTCGAATGTCATGATTATTTGGGCCGTGATATGGGTCTTGTCCTATGGCGTCATCGGTCTGTATCTCGCGCCCATCGTCTTCGGCGATTGGATAATCTCATATATCCTCATCGAGCCCCTCATTATCGTTTTCATGGGCGGCTTCGCCTTTTCATTCGGCAGCGTCTTGGCCGGTCATCTGACTGCTCGTCCGACTTTGAGTCCGCACGAGATATCAACCGCTCTCGAGAAACTTCCCGGTTGGCATGTCGAAAAACATGCTCTGGTTAAATCCTATGAGTTCGCGGATTTTTCTCAAGCCTTGAATTTCGTGAACCAAATCGGGCGCCTGGCCGAGAACATGCGCCACTATCCAGATATAAGATTGTCCGGCCGTACGGTCAGCGTTTTTGTCCTGACGCGCGACGGCCGTGGTTTGACTAAAGCGGACATCGCCCAAGCGCACAGCCTCGATGCCATCTGATTATCCTGTCCCTGGAAGCGCCGTCGTGCGCCGCCACCGGGGACAGGCGCAAGTTCCAAGAGGGTAACTTGCGCGCTAGGCCCAATCTCGTGATCTGCATTCAGGTCTCCGTAGGTGGCCGGAATCAACTGCGTCCGACCACCGCTGTCATGATGAAGCGTCGATATATTCTCCCGCTTATCGGCGCCTTACCGTTGACGGTTTCCGAGGTGGTGACGGCCGAGATTATCCTCCAGCCCTCGCCCAACTCGTCGACTTGCCGATAGATATCCTCCACCGGCGGCCTTTCCGTACTTTCCGCTACCAGAATCACCTCTTTACGTCCGTTGGTCTGCATAGCCTCCTCCTTTCGGTTGCAGGTCAGGTTGTGGTTTATGGGCCCATGTGAAAGAACGGAAAAGAGCTTTGGTACACCTCCTGGTTCGGGTTTGCTTCCAGTTTAGCACTCTGCCGGGAATCGTGCCTGCAGCACATGATTTCAAGCTATTTAACTGCTTTTTCAGGCAAGGTATACTGTCGTCATTGAATCTCAGAAAATCCGTTTAAACACATGCCAACAGAAACCCATTTACGCACCCTGGAACAGGACCACGAACTGTTTCTTAGGCTCAAAGACGATCCTTCGGTCGTTGGTGAAGTCTACGATCTGTATGCCGACCGTCTCTACGGCTTCCTGCTGAAACGTTGCAGCCATAAAGAGACGGCCGAGGATTTGGTGTCACACACTTTCATGAAACTGCTGGAGTCGCTGCCCTCCCTCGAATGGAAGAACGCTCCGCTCTCGGCCTGGCTTTACCAAGTCGCATCCAACGCCCTGACCGACCACTTCCGCAAAGCCTCGACGCGCAAGGACACCCAACTCGATACCGACGTCTGGGACCCGCCCTCTGCCGATGATCCGGCTTGGACCGCGGAGCTGAAGATAGAGGGAGAGAAGCTGCGTGAAATCCTGAAAGAACTGTCCGACCGCGACCAAGAGATACTGGACCTGAAATTCTTCGCCCAACTCGAAACGGCAGAGATCGCGGCCCAGCTCGACATCTCGCCCAACCACGCATCCGTCCTCGTCTATCGCGCCCTGGGTAGACTCCGCCAAAAGCTCGTAGCCAACCCACAAGTATGACCATGAACCAAGACCAAAACGCCCAAAACCTGGATCAGGCCCTCAAGCACCCGGCAGCCGATTGTCATGATCCGGCGCTTTCTCCGTTGATGCAGACAGCTGAATCCTTAAAGCGCGAAGCTGTCGCCGACGAAGTCCATTTGGATAAGGAAGTCGCGGCCAAACAGCGAGCCAACCTTATGTCAATGGTGAACGGCAAGAGAATCCAGGCTTCCGGCGCAGATGCGCCAAGTGCGAAACAAGAAGTTCGGGGCACGGGCTCTATTCGGAGCATCTTCGATACCAAAAACTGGTTTGTCTGGACCGGCGGGTTGGCCACGGTTGCCATCGCCGTTGTCTTGGCTGTCCTGGTCTTCAAGCCCCCCATGGATAACGTAGGCCCCCAGTCTGTGGCACTGACCGGGACTGCGATCGCGCGCCTGATCATCCCCGAAGCCCACGCCGCCGACGCCTTCAGTGTCATTGCCTTGGAGAAAGACCGCACGGGCGTCGACATCGCCACCGGCTTCATGGTCTCATCCACCGTTCCGGTCACGACCGCCGAGCTCGTCCAACATCTCCGTATCGTGCCCGCCGCCGACGATCCGGATGCCGTCAAACCCGGCAATGTCAAAGTCGTGGAAACAAGCAAGGGTATATTTAATGTCACTCCGGATGTCGTGTTGACTCCGGGAAAAGTCTATCGCGTCGTCATCGATACCGCGGTCAAGAAAGCTGATGGTACGCTGACTGCCCACGATTTCGCCTGGGCGGTGCAGACCAAGAGCGTATTCCGTGTCATGACATCGGTCCCAGCCGACAGGTCTTCCTCCGTCCCCATCAACACGGGCATCGAATTCGGCATGTCGTTCGACGGCTGGACCGACCCCACGCCTTTCTTCGTCATCGAACCAGCGACCGCCGGTCGCTTTGAGGTCCATGGCCGCAGTTTGACTTTCGTCCCTCTCCAGCCCCTGCAGTACGGCCAGGTTTATACCGTGACGTTGAAGAAAGGCCTAAATGTCAAAGATACTGATAACAGGTTGGCCGAAGACTTTGTCATCAGTTTTGAGACCATGGCCAAGCCCAAGCCTGGTGAGGAGCCCGGCCGGAAACCCTACCTCTCTCCGACCCAGGATATGAATGATGAACTACCTGGCCACGACGCATTGATTCCCGTGTATTGGAACGGCGAGGCCACGAGCACGCCCGTCACAATCACCGGATACGCACTGGAGCTCGACCAGGCTAGGCAATATCTGGTCGAACGTTCCAAGATCCCGGATTTCGCCATCGTCACCCTGTCCAAAGACGAGCTTTACGCCAAATACACCACGGGCAAATCCTTTACCGTTTCAGGGAACATCGAGCAGAACAGCTACTACGGTTACAACATCCGTTTGCCTGGCGGTTTGACGGCCGGCCACTACCTGCTCAAGTTCGAAACCGCCGGCGCTGATCCGTCGTGGACATTCTTTTCGTCCACTAACCTAGTCTCATACTCCATCGCCGACAAAACCAATCTGGCTGTTTGGGCGGTCAACGCCGAAACGCGCCGTCCTCTCACCGACCTGCCCGTCTCATCCGATGACGCCCAGGCCAAGACCGGCAGTGACGGTATCGCTAAGTTACCTACGCCCCAAGTTCTCACCGCCACCTCGAGCGACTACGCCACTTCCGCCATCGTCACCTTGGGCACTGGCCAGCTCTCGTCCCTCATCCGCGTCCAGAAGCAGTACCAGCCATACGATTATTTCGACCGATACATTCAGGTCGGGAACATGAACGACCAGACCGTCTCTTTCCTCTATCCAGACCGCCCGCTGTACCGCACCACCGATGGGCTCAAGGCCTACGGCATGGCCCGCGACCGCGTCAGCAAACAGCCCGTCTCCGGCAACCTCACCCTCGAGCTTGCTCGTGGCGGATATTACTTCGATTTCTTCACCGGCACGCCCAAGATCTACCAGCGCATCGACCTCAAGACCGATGACCAGGGTTTCTTCCAGACTGATTTGTCCTGGAAAACCATGCAAGCCGGTACTTATCGCATCAACCTCAAGCGCGACGGCCAGACTATCGCTTCACGGAACTTCGAGATCCGGGATTTCGTCAAACCCGCCTACACGCTCGAAGTCGTGGTCAGCAAGAAACAGATTTTCGCCGGTGACGATATCTCTGGCGAAGTCCGCGCCAAGTTCTATAGCGGCGCTCCGGTTTCTAATCTGAACCTCTCCCTCAATTCCAGCGGCGTCACCAATGACAGCCTTGACCTCAAGACCGACGACGACGGCCGCGCCACGTTCACCATCAAGACATCTGCCGATAACTGCGATGCCTATGCCCGTTACGCCTATTGCAATTCGACGCGCACGAGCTGGATCACGGTGCGCCCGACCGATGCCGAGGAAGCCCAGGTCGAAGCCGCCGAAACCGTCAGCGTCTGGCGTTCGCACGTCTCGCTCGACGTGACCCGTAAGATCAAGGATAGGCAGGTCGACATAGAGTTCATCGCCCGCAAAGTCGACCTCACCAATGTCGGGAACTCCGGTTCCAACGTCTTGGGCGAAGCCCAGCGCAACGCCAAAATCACGGGCAAGATCCGCGAACGGAGCTGGGTCCAAGTCTTCCAAGAAACGGGTTATGACTACGTCCAAAAGACCTCTTATCCCATCTACCGCTACGAACTCAGGGAGCGTGATGTCTCGGACATCAATGTGACGACCGACGAATCCGGCAAGGCGAGCCTGCGGTTCACCATGACCTCGACCACGGTCTCGTATCAGCTCGTGGCCGAAACCAAGGATGAGAACGGCCTTCGTGATTTCGCCACCACTTACTTCAGTGCCGGCTGGTGGGACTACTCGGATTCCGCTCCCGGTAGCGACGAAGAGATCTCCTTGAAACCGCTTAGGGACGACCCGCAAAAGAGCGATTACGCGGCCGGCGAAACGGTCGGCGTCGGTTTGTTCAAAGGCAGCGATCCCATGCCCACCGCCGATACCCCGGTCTACCTCTTCGTCCGCAGCCATCTGGGCATCAAGGAATTGGCTGTGGGACAAAAATCCACCTACAGTTTCGTCTTCGATGAGGATAGTCTCCCGAATACGACGGTCCGCGGCATCACCTTCGTCAAGAACGGATTCGTCATGCGCGACTTCACCGCGTCGTTCGATGCGGCCAGCCGCGAACTCACGGTCAACATCACGCCAGACCAGGAAGTGTACGCGCCGCAGGGCAAAGCCAAGCTCCACGTCTCGCTCAAGACCAAAGACGGCTCGCCGGCCAAAGGTGCGCGCATCGATCTGGCCTTGGTCGATGAAGCCGTGTTCGCCGCGGCCCAGAATTCGATTGAGGAGAATCCTCTTGGCGACATCTATTCTTGGGTCAGCGATGGCGTAATATTCGACCGCATATCTCAATATGAGAACAAGCTCGAAGCTGCCGCCTTGGGCGGAGCCGAACGCGGCGGGGGCGGGGGAGAGCAGGTCCGTCGCGATTTCAAGGATACCGCCGGTTTCGCCATGGTCACGGCTGATGATAACGGACAGGCTGATGTAACCTTCGACCTTCCCGACAACCTGACCAGCTGGCGCGCTACGGCCGTGGCCGCCACGCCCGGGTTGTATGCCGGCGTGGGTCGCACCCAAATCCGCGTCACCAAACCGGTATTCGTCGAGGTGACGGTTCCGTCCAATCTCCTCACGGCCGACAAACCGGTCATGAAACTGCGGGCTTACGGTACCGGACTCAAGACCGGCGAAAGCGTGGACTTCTCCATCGACGCCCCGACGCTCGGACTCAAGAACGAATCGGTCAAAGGCACTGTCGGCCAAGCCGCCTATGTCGCGGTCGATACATTGCCCGCCGGGAACCACGCCATGGTAATCAGGGTCAAAGGTGCGAACGGCACGGATGCGCTCGAGAAAAAGATCAACGTCGCCGCCTCGCATTTCTTGCGCAATGATTTAGCCCAGGTCGATTTAGGTCCTGGCGTCGCCTTGCCCGACATAGGGGATTCGCGTGAAGTCGAACTCCGGTTCTTGCCCAAGACCCGCGCCCAGTATCTTGACCGTGTGCGCCAACTGACGTGGAACTGGTCGCAGCGCTTCGAATCCCGTTTGGCCGCACGCCTGGCCAAGGCACTGCTCAAGGATTATTTCGGTGAGTCCGTGGAAGACCAGTCAGAGCCGCTGACCAAATACCAGAGGCCTGATGGCGGCATCGCCATCCTGCCTTACGCCTCTGACGACGCTGAACTGACCTCCAAAGTCGCCGCGGTCGCACCCGACCTTTTCGACCGCCAGGGGCTCGAACAGTATCTTATCGGCTATCTCCAAAAGGATGGCGTGACCCGCGAAGAACAGATCCGCGCTTTGTCTGGTCTTGCCGCTTTAGGCGCTCCTGTCCTCCAACAGCTCCAAGACATGGCTGTCCTGCCCGACCTGTCCTGGCGCGAGAAACTCGGGGTCATGCGCGGCCTCAACGCTATCGGCGATAAACAGGGTGCCAAGGTCTTGCTCGACAACCTGTTGGCCCAGGCCAAAGAAGAAGATGGTTTGCTTTCGGTCCGCATAGCGGACGACAAGCGTTCGGTCACCGAAGCTACAGCTGAAGCTGCGCTCGTGGCAGCCGATATCTTCCACCCGGCCGCACCCAAGCTCGACGCCTGGCTCGAGAAGAACTGGACCCAGGATACGATGACCGATCTGGACCGTGTCGCTTACCTCAATCGCGTAGTGCCGGCCGCTTTGGGCAGCGACGTCTCGTTCGGCTACACCCTGGGAGGTTCGCCGGAAAAGACGATTACCCTCAAGGAAAGCTGGGGCTATACCCTGGTCCTCACGGCCGACGAAGCCAGGTCCTTCCACGTAACCAAAGTTGACGGACCGGCCGTGGCCGTGTTCTATCGCAGCGTGCCTGGCTTGCCGACTGCCAACCCGGATATCCAAATCGCGCGGACCTACCAGGCCGTGGGAAGCGAAAGTTCCGCCGCCTTCAAGGAAAGCGATGTCATCCAGGTGAATTTGGACCTTAAATGGGACAAGCTTGCGCAGAGCGGTTGTTACACAGTGCGCGACAATCTGCCAGCCGGTTTGGCGCCTATGGTCACCGTCTATTTCGGCTGGTCAGGCGACTTCGGCAACCTCTGGTATCCCACGGATATCACCGACAATTCCGTCAGCTTCGTGACCTGCAACCCTGGCAAGCAGGATGGTTCGACGGAAAAGATCAAATATCGCGCCAGGGTCGTGGCTCGCGGCACCTACCTGGCCGAGCCGGCCATCATGCAGAGCACCGAAGCGCCTTCGGTCTCGGCTTTAAGCCAAAGCCAGCCAGTCAGCATAAAATGAAACGCAAGTTAATCTTACCGATCGTCATAGCGACGGCCCTAGCGGCCGCCGCTTTCGGAATCGTGTTTTCACTTCGCACGCCATCCACGGATCGCGGAGTGGCTGATCCGGACAACCTCCAGTCACTCTCTGCCCCTCGAATCAACCGTACACGCAATCCGATTGATACGGCGTTCTTCATCGACACCAAGCGCTTCTCCTCGGTCTGGTCCTCCACCCACGACGTCACGTACGTCAGCGGAAAGGTCGTGGCCGGTGTGGTCAATCATCACTTTCTGGCCGCCGACCTCATCGCCCGTTTTTTCACCGACCTCAAGGCATCCTCACCTGATGCCAAGCGCATCATCATCCTGTCTCCCGACCATTTTTTCTCCGGTCGCGGCCCCATCTCTGTCCACGACCGCGATTACGCGACGCCTGACGGGATCCTGGAATCAGACCGACCATTTGTCGCCTCTCTGGTCTCTTCCACTTCCGTTGCTTTGGAGGACGGTATCATGTTCGAAGCCGAACACGGTATCGGTACCCTGGCTCCGTTCATCAAACACGAATTTCCTGACGCCAAGATTGTCGGCATCGCAATGCAAGGAACCATGGACCGCGGCCTCGCACGCTCCTTCGGTGAAGAGCTCTCCTCGCTTATCGACGACCGGACAATCGTCATCGTCTCATCCGATATGAGTCACTATTTGCCTGCAGGACAAGCTTTGAAAAATGATGAAATTACGATCTCCGAACTAAAGGATCTTAATCAAGTATTCTTCGCTAGAGCCAAAGACGATTTCATTGACAATGGTGTGGCGTTGGTCGCTTTGGCCGGATTCTTTGACGCACAAAAAGCGGTGCCGTACTTCACCCTGCTCGACCATGGTATTTCTTCTGACTATTTGGACGACGATAAGAATACAACTAGCTATATCAATGGGATTTGGGCCGTTGAGCAAATGGCGAGCTGTCACTGAATTACGTGACCGTATTTCAGCGCCGCAAGTTTCAGGAATCGCAAAGACCCGACCGCAGAACGCGATCGGGTCATGTGTTCAGGTCAGGACGAAGAAGACGTTGTCGGCATCCTCGCCCTCAAACCTATAGCCCAGGCCAAGAGTTTCGCTGACGATGTCCATGAACGGTCGGCAGTCCGCCTCCCTTGAGATTTTCGTGAAAAGCGCGAACTTGTCGTCCCCGTCCGAGAAGAAAAACCGATTGCCGCTCGGCAGGTACCCGACCCTGGCCGTGAAGAAAAGGGTGGCGGACCTCTTCTGGAAGATCGCCGTACAGCCTGGGTGCAATGCAGCCGGATGCCCTTCATAGTCGGCCATCTGCCTGACGTGTTCCCTTAGCAAGTCTTCATCTCGCATGACTTTTTCCTTGGTTAGTTCAAAGGTCGATTAGTGAATTAACCATAAAACCGCCGAGGTGTCAATCCTCGGCGGTTTCGTCACAAGATCTATTTACGCTTCCAGCAGGTGTCTGATCATCTCGACCGGCGCTTGTTTCATCAGGTCTTTATGTAAGCGGCGCTTTATCAGTGTCCCCACATCGCTCGGCAACTGGTCCGCGAGCGCGTGTTCGACTTCGGCCGGCATGACGCAATCCAATTGCTCGACCTTATGCCGGCGGGTCAGATCTATGGTTTGCCTGGCCAGCTGCCGCACGAACGAATCGAATCGCGGCGTATCATCCTCATCCACCGGGCCGGCCACCCGCGATCCGTCCGCGGAAGCGAACGAACCTTCGTTATCTTGGCTTTTCTCTCGGGGTACTGCCAGGCTTGCGACTTCGTCCAAAGCGTCGCCTCCAATCAGATAAATCTTCGCCTGCATGCTGTCTGCGGTGACAATCAGGGTCGCGACCGGGAATTTCTGCAGTTCTTGTGGGAGTTGCATATTATTTCAATCTTAGGATTCTTAGATAGTCCACGAATGGTTTTGCGAAATCCTTCTCGGCCGCCAGGCACGCCAGTACGGCATCCAGGAGCGGCGTCTTTAGCTTATGCTGTTTGGCGAGTTTGCGCATGACCGGCGCAGCCTTGATACCCTCGACTGTGGTCAATCCTAGCTTTTGTGGATCCTTGGTTCTGGCCTTCGCCAGTTTTTCCCCATATGTCCGGTTACGGCCATGCGCCGAGAGTCCGGTCACGAGCAGGTCGCCCAAACCGGCCAGTGACATGGCCGTTTCCGGCTCCGCTCCGCAGGCTTTGAGGAACCGCCCCATCTCGGCTATCGCTTCGGTCATGACCAGCGCCTGCGTATTCATCGGATGTCCGAGTCCCTGCGTCAGCCCCAGCGCGATGGCGTAGGCGTTCTTGAGCGCCATGGCATATCCCACGCCTTTGACGTCGCTGCTCGTGCCCGCCTTGAATACGTCACCCTGGAATTCACCGGCCAGCTTCCGCGCCGCTGCTAGGTTTTCGCTGGCCACCACCACGGCCGATGGTTTTCGCCGCGCGATTTCATTCGCCACCGCCGGACCGCCGATCAGGCAAAAATTTTTCCTTATCGCCTCCGGCAATGATGCAATGACTTCGGCGCCCATAGGTTTGAGCGTCTTTTCATCCAAGCCTTTGGTTATGCATCCCAGGATTGTCCCGGCCTTGAGATGGGGGAGTGCCTCGGCCACGACCTGCTTGAGCGCGAAGCTCGGCACGGCCAATATCACGAACCGGGAATCGCCTAAAGCCTTTCCCAAGTCAGCCAGCGCCGTGACGTTGTTGGGCAGAGCCACGCCCTCCAGGTATTTGGAATTGCGGTGGTTGCGGTTGATGTCTTGCATGACATCAGGCTCGATCGAATAGATCCTGACCGGCGTCCCGTGCTCGGCCAACACCAGCGCCAGGGCTGTCCCGACGTTGCCTGCTCCTAAAACTGCATATGATTTAGTCATATCGAACCCAAGCATAGCACGCGGTTTTCCGATTGTTGAAACCCGTCAATCGCGCTCCAGGACCGTGACCTGGTCTTGGGTGAATACCGGTCTCCATTCGTCTTTGGGCAAAAGCTCGGTGAATCTGTCTAGCGAATCTTCCGAGGTGATCATCAGATCCGTGACGCCTGCCTGCTCCAGGATGTCCTGTGCTTCCTTTCCGTCACGTGTTTCGGTTAGGCGTTGCCAAAGTCCGTATTTATTCTTGAAGTCCGGCGATTCATGGTCGTGTCCCACCCAAGTCGTCTTGCCTGTATACGGCGGTGTCCAGCAGTTTATCCAGAAGTTATCCGCCGTTATGATCGCCCGGCCATCCTTGTTCTCCAGATATCGCCATGCCGCGAATACGCTCTCCGGTCTGTAGAAATAGATTTTCCATTCTGGCGCCTTGATCCAGGACAGTTGGGTCGTGACAAGATGGAAAGCGCCGAAAGATGCTGCGACAAACATCAACCCGGACATAATCCAGGCCATGAATTTCGGTCTCCTGCTCGCCGCCCAGTCCCCGATCGTCAGCCACAACGGCAAACCTAAATACAGGAGAGCCACGCTCCAACCTTCGGTAACCTTCCTTTTCCAAGGCAACGGAAGCAGTAGGCAAAAAACCGAAGCTCCGATCCAAGCTAAAATCCAGCGCTCTTCATTCCTGAAAGCTATGCGCTTCTTCCATCTCCACGCCAACGCGATGGCGGTCGGCAAAAGCGTGGCGACCCACGATAGGGCGGGCGATAGGCCGAGCTGGTTGTCCTCAAGATGATGGGTGGCGAAAACTTTGTCGAATACCAGTGGCGCGTAGATGATGAAGGCGGGGATTAATGATGTGCTTAGCACGGCAGAGAATCGAACGATGTTTTTCATCCCAAGCGTCTTGCGGTGTTGGTGGAGGGCAATCAGGAAATAAATCCCGAAGAGCGCTATGAAATATGGATGGAAGGAAAAAAGATACGCGCTTACCAAAGCGGCCTTCCATGCTTGGCGCATTGAAGATTGCGATATGGCTTGCCATGACCAGCGCAGTCCGCATATCAGGAGTGCGAGGGACAGGATCATGTGCGAACCGCCGAGCAGGATGTAGAAAGCCGAGAATTCGGTCGAGACATCGGCGGCGGTTTCGGTTTTCCAGCGCCACACGCCGAAAAAATATATCCAAATCGTATACAGCCACCCGGCATTCAGACCCAACAGGCTGAGCACTGTCGTCCAGCGCGCATGTTTTTCCGATCGTGTCAGGTCTTTCGCGGCCACGTAAAGCACGAATACCAGCAAGACGCTGGCCAGCCAGCGTGAAATCTCGTGCAGGAGTCTCGCGTCCATTCCGCTTCTGGCCAATAGGCCGAGTACCGACCAATATGGATCAAAACGCAATGCGTGCGGTTCTGTGGCGTACAGGTTGCCGAGAAGCATGTGCCCCTGGCTGCCCTGTTTGAGATAGGAAAGGTAAACCGCCAAGTCGCTTGAGTTCGAGATGCTGTCGCCCAGCCACTGTTGGCCGTTCGGCGCGGACAGCCACAGCAGGCCGAAAAAAATCATCTCGAAAATGACTAACCCGATGCCGAGTAAAATCGGGAAACGGTTTTTTCCGACCCAGTCTTTCATCTTCATTGCGCCAAAAGAGGCGCCACGATCTTGAACGGTGCCGAAGATCCGTCAGGCAGCGTCCGCGTGCCATGCCCCAGGATGCTCGGTATCAGGTAGACGTCTGAAGGCGTCACGCTCTGATCGTCGAGCCGCAGCAACACGAAATCGAATTCCGTCAGCGTCATGTCTCCCGTGGCTCCGGATAGTCCGCCCGTCGAAAGGAGGGCCGTAATTTTTTCCTTACTCAAAGCCGGATAATCCGACCGTTCCGGATCATAATACAGGTTGAGCCGTCCTTCGGTGACTATGCCCTGCGACGTGTCGACCACGAGTTCCGCTCCGTCCAGATAACTGCCGTCCGCGCGGACAACGTCCTGTTCGTCTATCAAGGCGCGATAGGCGATGGCTTGTCTCGAGGGGAACTCGGGTTTCACGCAGGTGCCGCCGGAATTGGCTACGAGTTGCGGCAAGGTTCCCGACACGAGCGCGTTCGACGCGGCCAAGGCGCGGACCGTATTGACCGTATCCCTGTCCATGCACAGCCTGCGCTTCACGGCATCGGTCCACCAGCTATACCAATCCGGCCGCACCAAACCTTGGCGGTAATACATGCCTCGGAGTCCGCGGGCAAAAATGAAGGTGTCGGCCGTGGCCATGGTATCTTCGTACGGTCTCAGGTCCGACAGGGTCAGCGGTCCCGATGTCGCCGCATTCTTGAACTCAAGCGTCCTCTCGGATGCGCGATAATTCCATTTGAATCCTTGGCCGTCCTTCCACTCCAGGTTCATCTCCGTGGCTTGCGGAAAATTTCCCAACATCTGCGCCGGGATGCTTAAAGCGTTGGTCAAGTTGCGCAATTGGGTATCGTCCGGCGTGCCTTGGCGCAGGCGTAAGACCGTAATCTCCGGCGGGAGGTTGGGCAGTTCTTTGGCCAGCGTCACCTTTGCCCGGCCTGGCGGGATCTGGATTTTTGGCAGCTGGCCGAATCCTAACCGTGCAGGTGTCGGTGCGGTGAGTGTCGGGTTGGAGAAGGTCGTCGCGGTCTTAGGGCTGGTCGGCAAAGTCATGCAACCGGCGCCTAAAAAAACCACGGCAGCCAACGTAATCATCTTTCGTAGATGTTTCATGGGTCAAGTATAGCTAAACCGCGTCCTGACCGACAGTCCTTGTTTGACGGTAGGCGTTGGTTTCTGCATACTCTCTCAATAACGGACATGCGGCGCCTCTCCATCATTCTCCTGTTTGTAGGTCTGATCTTCAGCCCGTTTTGTCCTATGCCGGCGGCTGAAGCGCAGGCTGCTGTCGTGCCGCACGACATGCTGGAGTTCTCCGTGCCGCAACATCAGGGTGCCGCCATGCCCTGTTGCTGGTCTGCTCCTGATTCCCGCCACGCCGATGACCGCGCACCGGTCGAGATTGTCACTGGTCCGGCAGTCGGGAACGGTTTTCTGGAACCCGCGTTCTCCGTTCTCGCAGCGGATTCTTTGACGCTCACACAAGACGTTTACGCTCCGTCTCGAACGAAATTTGAAACCAGAAGCTCCAACAAGAGGGAGTGAGGGCGGGTCGGTTTTTGCCGATCAAAAGAATTAACCTAACCCTCTTCGTCAAAATATGCCTAGAGTAATTATTTGGCAGGTGACAGGCATGCATTGCAAGTCATGCGAAAAACTGATTGCCGATGTCCTGCAGGACGTGTCCGGCGTCATCGAGACCGAAGTCTCCCTCAAACAAGGCCGGGTCGCCGTCCGTCTGCGCGACGATGCGCATGAACCCGACCTGGATCTCCTGAACAGACAGCTTTCCGCCCATGGTTATGTCCTGTATCCGTTAGGCTGCAGGTTGCCGTCGTCCGGTGAGCCGTTCTTCAACCGCTTGCGCCGCGCGCTCATCGCCCTGGTCGTCGTCGGCCTTGTCGGTGTATTCCTCTGGTCGCCGATCCACTCCTACCTGCCTTCGGTCACTGCCGGTGCTTCGTTCGGCGCGTTGTTCGTCTTAGGTCTCGTCGCGTCCATCTCATCCTGCCTGGCCACGACCGGCGGCTTCATGCTGGCCTACAGCGCCGAGACAGCCTCTCGCCGCAAGACCGTCCTGATGCACCTTGGCCGCTTGACCGCCTTTATGCTCGGCGGACTTGTCCTTGGTGCGCTCGGCGG
Source organism: Candidatus Uhrbacteria bacterium (assembly GCA_016222815.1). Classification (GTDB taxonomy): domain Bacteria; phylum Patescibacteriota; class Patescibacteriia; order 2-12-FULL-60-25; family 2-12-FULL-60-25; genus CAIKNB01. Next base: position 209,405 of record JACRQE010000002.1, on the reverse strand, counting down.
AGCCTTGCCCGCCGCCTCTCCGGGTTGGTATGCCGTGCTGGCGCTGATCCTCGGTATAGGTTTCCTGGCTGTCGCCTTGAACCTGATGGACCTCACGCCGTCTCTAGCAAAGCTCGGTCTCGCTCTCCCATCCTCCCTCCACAAATTCGCGGACAAGATCAAAAAACGTCCCGGAGGCGTAACGCCCTTCCTGGTCGGCGCCGTGACCTTCGTCCTGCCGTGCGGTTTCACCCAAACAGCCCAGGCCTTGGCTCTGGCCTCCGGTTCGGCGCTCAACGGGTTCCTACTGCTCACGGCATTCGCCTTGGGCACTTTGCCGGTACTGGTCGGCGTCACCTCTTTCGCCACAAAAGTAAGCCTCAAACAAGGGATGCTGCGCGTCATCATAGGCGCCGCCATGTTCTTCTTCGCCATCGGCCAAATCCAGTCGGGTATGAGCTTATTCGGCGTATCCCTTGCGGTTCCGTCTGCCGACACATCCGGTTCTTCCTCGACCGTCGTCAGCTCGGACGCCAAAGAGCAGGTCGTAAGCATGAAAGTCACTTCGTACGGTTACGAGCCGTCCAACCTGACGGTCAAAAAAGGCGTTCCGGTCCGCTGGGAAGTAGATGGCACCCAAGCCGGCGGTTGCACCGGCTCGATCGTCTCGCGCGAGCTCGGAATCTCAAAAAACCTCGACTCGGGAATCAATACCTTCACCTTCACTCCATCCCGCACCGGCCAAATTGCCTTCTCCTGCGGCATGGGCATGGTCCGCGGCTCATTCAACGTAATCGACTGATATGAAAAAAATCATCATCCCCATCCGGGGAATGCATTGCGCATCCTGCGCTGTCACGACAGAAAAGGTTCTGTAGCATACTGCCGGCGTATCATCCGCCAACGTGAATTTCGCCACCGAGCGCGCTACGGTTGAGTACGATGAAACGCAGGTCGACGAGACTAAGCTCGCGAAAGCCATCGAAGATAATGGTTACGAAGCGGTTCTGGAAAAACAAGTCGCGTCGGAACATGCGATGCATATGGAGCACGGCATGTCCCATACAGAGCACGGAGCGCCGAAAGAAGAGGTTTCACATCTTGCCCACGGCGGATATGTGGATCGAAAAGGCCTCATCGCGTCATTCATCCTCGTCATTCCGCTCGTGGTCAGCATGTTCGTCATGCCGGAGATAGGCGCTATCCTCGGATATTCCGACTTAAAAATGATAGTTGTTTTGACGCAAACATCCCATATTTCGGGATGTTTGCCTATACAAAAATAAGCGCCAAGTCCTGGCGCTTACTCGAGCCCTCCGCAATATGTTTCCAGCATGAAGAGGTTGTTTTACGCTATGACCTGCTGATTCCTGGCTCAAGGGTCAGCTACGGTCCGCCTAGTGCTGCCTTCTTCCTTCGGTCGCCGATTGCCGCGTCGATATACTCACGATACCGCTTCATGATGCTGAGTGCCTGTTCGGCCATGATAACGTGTTTCTTTTTGGGGATGCCTGTAATCTCCAACTTCCCAGAAAGATTTTGGATGCGGAGATCAGGTATGTCGACGGTCTGTATGCCGGTGATGGTCGCGAATTTGAAGACGCCTCTCAAGAGCATCGTATGATGGAATTCACTGCCGTCCGTGAAACCTATTTTTGCACAGGTCCTATACGTGTCTCTTGCGAAAAGAGGAATCCCGAACAAGGGATCAGGATCGTATTTCAACGGCCTGCAAGCCATGCATCTGTCGAGAATGATCGATTCCACTACGTCCAAGCCTGGGGAGTGGGCATGTCCGTCGCATAAAAGTTCCGCACTCGAGTTCAGGCAGATCCCGAAGAAGGTGCGTGTTGCAGAGCTGACGGTAGCAGCAAATCCTATTGCGCTGGAAGGCCGTTTAAGCTCGCTTTTGTCTGACCGTTTGTCGTATTTCTTGAGCCAAGCCATATTTTGCTTTTCCAGTTCCTCATCGGCGGATGCTTCATTGAATTCCTCGAACATGCAGTGCACCAGGGCGGATGCGAGCTGCTCCTCACCGGATGCGTATAGCTCCCTCACGGTTTCCGAGAAAATCCAGAGGATTTGTCTTGAATTTTCGCGTAAAAAACCTCGGGTTTGCGGTTGTTGTTTTTCGAAATCCCAGATGCATGAGGCGGCATTGAACATAGCTATCTCGCTTTTTAAAGGTGCTGGTATACGAAGCCATGTTAAAGTCATTGAGGCTTATTTGTCAATCGTCTGTCAGATGATTTAATCGCGGTCTATTGACGTTTCCTCTTCTATTTATTAGTCTCCCGTCACGGAGGTGTACCTTGATCAACCAGTCCAAGCCTGAAATCACGATCCCGATCAGTTGTCTGCTCCTGGCCCTCGACTATCTCGAGTTCCTGAACCAGTCCTGGAAGCGCGACGAGCGCCGTAGTTGGGACTTCATCCAGCCGGAAGCGCGGTTCAATCCGCATGGCTTCTCGGCGGCCAAGGCCAAGGATGTCATGCGTCGCTTCGGCCTCTGTTGGGTACCGTTCCACGACAACGGCTTCTCGGTCGCGCTCGTGCATCGGATCGTCCGCGCCATCAACGCCCAGGACGGTAAAGTCCTGGTCCCGATCCGCGACCTGGTCGAGGATATCGCCTCGACCACCCACGACTTCGCCAACGCCCCGCACATCTTCCGTCGTGAAGAATTTGGCGACCCGAACAAGTACGACTTCGCGGCCAACCTCGGACGCTTCTTCGTCGCTTTCGCTTGCGAAGAGATCGGCCTCAAGGATCTCGTCTGATTTGCGGTCCTGACCGCAGTCTCGTCTCACCAGCCGACCCTAATAAAGGTCGGCTTTGTCGTCTTTAGCAGTGGCGACAGTCTTGACCTGGTAGCTTTTATCGGCTATATTCCGACATCGGACCTTCGAAAGGAGATTGCATGGACGTGATGGTATTGACCGCCGTAGTTGCGAGCCTGGTCGTGAACGTCGTGCTTGTATATCTGCTGATTTCGGCGAAATTGCGTAATCGCAAGCCACCTGAAGATGATGTCTCCCTCGCGTTGCCGCCTAGGTCACGCTTGAGCCTCAAGGAGCGGATGGCCGACCTGGGCATGGGATTTCATCACTACCCCGGGATTGAATATATCTCAGAGGACATCCGCCACCTCTTTATCAAAGCCCAATCAGGAGTGGCACTTTGTCGACGCTGCCAAAATAGCGTTGATCAGGTCCAATCACGCAATCCGGCAATCAACCCCTGCAATCTGGGGTATTTCTGCAACGATTGCGGTGAGGGGCGTCTGTTCGAAAGCGTCAAACGTGTCCGTGAAGCGAATGGCCTGCCGTCATTGCCCGACTCCAACCTTTTCTCCATCCTCGACGTCCTTGAACGCTTTGCTCTGAAGAACGGCCTGCTTCACGAGCCAGCGATCGAACAGCCACAGTCGGTTATGTTTGATGCGGTTCTGCAGGAAACAGCCGGTTACCGCAATCCGCCGCTCAAGGCGAGGGTGGATGTCGAAGCCCAGACAGTGACTCTCGTGGACGAGACGGTGCAATCCAAGTCCCTCCGGCTCGTCAAATGAGCTCTCCCAGCCGACCCCGCAAAGGTCGGCTTTGACATTTAGGGGGCTTCTGGTATATTCCTAGTCAGTTACTAGGAAATTATGCCAGGCTTCTTCCGTATCTCGGCGCGCGATCACGGCGCCCTAATCCTCATGGGTGATTTAGCTTCACGCCACAAGCTGGGGAGTTTTGTTTCGTTGCAGGACATTGCCGACCGCATGCATCTTTCCCAGGGCTATCTCGAAGAAATCGCAGGTGCGCTCAAGAAAGCCGGGCTCATCACGGGTAAGCAAGGACCGGCCGGCGGCTATCGTTTGGCGCGGACACCGTCCTCGATTTCGCTCGAAGACATCCTCATCGCCATCGAAGGCCCGATCGAACTCGTCGAGTGCCAGGGCAAGGCGAACCTCTGTCCAGTATCGGGCAAGTGCTCATCCAAAAACGCCTGGGGAGCTCTGCAGACTGCTATCCGCACTTCATTGCGCAAGACCACTTTGGCCCAAACCATACAAACATGAAATCCGTTTATCTCGACCACGCGGCCACGACCCCGCTCGACTCCAGGGTGCTCGCCAAGATGCAGCCGTATTTTTCCGATGTCTTCGCCAACCCCTCGTCTTTCCATTCCCCCGGGTTGAAAGCCAAAGAAGCCGTCGATGCGGCGCGTAAATCCATCGCCGTTCAACTGAACGCCCATTCGGATGAGATTATCTTCTGCTCCGGCGGCACCGAATCCGACAACTTGGTTGTCGTCGGTGCAATCCGTGCGAACAAGGCAGGGGGCCGTCATGTGATAACGTCATCCGTCGAACATCACGCCGTCCTGGAACCTCTCATACATCTGCAAAAAATGGGGGAGATCGAACTCACCATCCTGCCGGTCGACAAGTTCGGCCGCATTGATGCCAAAGACCTCGAAAAAGCTTTGCGCCCCGAGACCATCCTCGTCTCCATCATGTACGCCAACAACGAAATCGGTACCATCGAACCCATTGCCGATATCGGACGCGCTATCCTCAAGTGGCGCAAGGCGAATGCGACGCGTTTCCCGTTTTTCCACTCCGATGCCTGCCAAGCAGCCGGCGCTCTCGATCTCGACGTCGAAAAACTCCATGTCGATTTGTTGACGCTCAATGGTTCAAAAATCTACGGCCCCAAAGGAGTTGGCTTGCTATTCGTGCGTCGTGGTGCGGAACTCGAACCGTTGGTCCGCGGCGGCGGCCAGGAGAGGGGATTGCGTTCCGGGACCGAGAATGTCCCGGGCATCATCGGTTTGGCCGCTGCTCTCGAACTCGCCCAGGCAGCTAGGGAGAAAGAAAATCTCCGCCTCACCAAGCTCCGCGACAAGCTCATCGCCGGTCTGCTCGAAATCCCGAAGACGAGGCTGAACGGCCATCCGACCGAGCGCCTGCCCAACAACATCAACGTCTCTTTCATGGACATCGAAGGTGAAGCCGCGGTCCTATATCTCGATGCCCAGGGTATCTTCTGTTCCACCGGTTCTGCTTGTGCGTCTTCGACCCTCGACCCATCGCACGTCATCCTGGCCATAGGCGTCTCGTACGAGGCCGCCCACGGCTCGCTCCGCTTCACGCTCGGCCGTTCGACGAAATCTACGGATATCGATTACGTCCTGAAAACCATCCCGGATATCGTCGCCAAACTCCGCCACATGAGCCCGGTTAATTTGGATATGAAATATTTTACATGACGTACCGCGTACCGCGTGCTTCGTACCGTTTGAAAGTGATACGAAAGTACGCGGTACGATAAATATGACAAACACATCTTCTTCTGATGGCGACATCGTTTCACGCTCCGGCGAACAAAGCTGGTTCTATTCTGATGTCGTCAAAGACCACTTCTTCAACCCGCGCAATTTTATGCAGGATGAAGCGGCTTATGCCGATGCGGCCATGGGCCTGGTCGGCAGTCCGGCTTGCGGCGACGCCATGAAAGTCTGGATAAAAGTAGATCCGGCCACCGAAAAAATCTCTGATTGCAGATGGAAGACGTTCGGCTGCGGTTCGGCCATCGCGTCCACTTCGATGATGTCCGTGATGGTCACGGAAAACGGCGGCATGACGCTCGACGAGGCGCGTAAGCTCCGTCCCCAGGATATCCTGGAACGGCTTGGCGGTCTTCCGTCTCGGAAAATCCATTGCTCCGTCCTCGGCGATAAGGCTCTTCGTGCCGCCATCAACGATTGGTACCGCCGCAACAACCGTCTCGATAAAGTCGAAGATGAGCGCGGCCGCATCATTGACCCGGAGACCAACGTCACGGATAAGGATATCGAACATGCGGTCTTGGACGGTGCAGACACCCTCGAGAAACTCCAGGCTAAACTCAAGGTCGGCGTCGGCCATCCCGAATGCTTGCCCGAAGTCGAACAGCTTATCCGCTTCTACAAAGAAAAATATTTCGGATTGTAGGGGCGTGATTCATCGCGCCTTGATAAAAAAATAACGCCCCGGCCGTGCCACGTTCTGCGTGGTGGACCACCGGGGCGTTGAGTATTAAGAGAGTGCTACTTCTTCATGGGCTTGGGATTTTTTGGATCCCGTACGTCCCAGGTAGCCGTGGTGGAAAGGAGCTCGTCAGGGACGCCCCATTCTGTCGCTGTCGGACAGCTGACCGGGGCCATATTGCTCGTCGTCACTTCTTCAATCCCGAAGCTCCCAGACGGTGGGGGCTGCGGAGGCTCCTGCTTCGGAGCCGGCGGGTTGGGCCGTGGCGCTCTGCCTGTGTAAGGAAGGGGAGCAGCCTTGACCTTAGGTTTGGCCATAGCCTGTGTCTCTATCCTGGCCAGGATGGCGTCAGGCGGCGGTACGGTCGGCGTGTGCCTGTCGCCTTCGTCTTCTTCAGGAATCAGGATGATTCCGTCCTGCGCGATTTGGTCGCCCATCAGGCAGTAACCGGACTGGCTGTCTGGAGGCCGCACAGCTAGGGTCTCTTCCTCGAAACCGATGGTCATCATCCGCGGCCGTGGGACCGTCGGTGCTTCTTCCTGACTTGCCGAATCTTCGGCGACATCGAGGTCGAAGCTCTCACCGTCAGCCCATGTCGGCTCGACTTGGATGACCGGAGCCGCTTCGTTTGAATCGCCTATGATGAGTTTCAGACCTTCGTCTTCGGTCGCCGGTTGTGCAACGCTTCCAGCTTCCTGCCGCACCGTATCCCGCGACGCGGCCGAGGTGATGATGAACATCAGGTCCTCGACGCCCAGCGGGGGGATGTCGAAGTGGGCCAGGACGCGATTCACCATGTCCGGGAACTGCAGGGATTCTTCGCGCTGCCTCTGCTCCAGTGACTGGAAGTAGTCGAATGCCTCGCGCGCTTTGGCGATGGCGTTCCGCTCGCGTTCCCGCACGACCTTGAGGTCTGCCTTGGCGCGTGCGACTTCATGCTCGGCTTTGGTCAGGGCCTTCTTGGCTTCATCCTGTCCGCGCTGGAGTTCGCCGATCTGCAGTTGCAGTCCGATGATCTCGTCCACGACGCCGTCTGAAGCTTCCTTCTGCCTTTGGGCTGTGGTGCGCTGGAGTTCTCCGAGCTCGAGGTTGAGGTTCCGGCTCTCTTCGAGCAGCTTCTGGTTGCGCGCCAGTTGCTTGAACAGCGCTTCCCGAAGCCTTTGGGTGTGTTCAGCCGAAGACTGGCTGAAACTGCGCAGGAATTCGCGGGCGTCGAACATCGCGCTTATCGAGTGTATGGGGAACTCGCCGATGATGCAGTCCGTCTCGGCATAGAACTGGATCTCCCGGTCGTCCTTGACGTTCGGGATGAAGCGGCTCACCAGGAGCGGCTCGCCCTGCTCGATGAAGTCGACGGTCACCAGGTTCCGGCCGCTCTGCGTATCCATCTCCTTCTTGGCGCGGACGCTGCCGGCTCTGACCAAGTAGGCGACGTACTGATCGGTGCACGTGATCCTTTCCCCTTTGACGTAGCTAACGTCATAGATGGTCGGCCTGAACGTGCCTTCTTTCTCTGCGCGGCGCTGGGTCAGGCTCCTCACCTGACCGCTGTCGTGGGAGTCAGGCTTGGGTGTATTGCTCAATGTCGTGCCTTTCTGTGAATGAACGTGGGTTGCGTTGGCTCATGCCAACGGCTAACCCTAGCCAAAAACGGGCGTTTTGTCAATACATGACACCCCTTGGCTACAGAATTATACCGAAGTTTTTGCCTAAAATTACGCCCTTCTTGGTTTTCAGGCGAAATTCAGGATAACTATCCTGCGCGACACGTGCTGGTCCGGACGTTTGTAGATCAACGGAGTCTTGGAATTCTCCAGCTCATAGCCCAGCTCCTCCAATTGGTTTTCCAGGTTCACAAAAACATGTCCATGTTCAGTCAAAAACCCAGGCCAGATACCGACGATTTTAGCCTTCGGTTTCAGGACGCTTCGCCAATCGCGTAAGCTGTCGGTCCAAAGTTTGGTGATGTATTCCGCATTCTTTTTCAGGACATCGACCGTCTCTTTTCCCGTGAGCGGCGGACCCAGATAGCCCTCGGTCACGATCCTGTCCACGGATTTGGGCGGCAGATGTTTCGAGAGTTCGCGAGCATCGGCCAAAAAAGTCTTGAAGCGCTCGCCGTCATCCGGACGCAAAATCCTCTCCCTCAACAGCCAGGCATCGTTCTTGTCCGTGTCTGCGATTTGTTTCGCCTCGTTGTCGCTGCCGATTATCGTTTTCGCCTTGGTCGCCAATGCCGCTTCCATCAGTATGGTTCCGCTGCCGCAGAACGGATCCGCGACCGTGTCTCCTTCTCGGATTGAGGCCAAATTCACCATTATCCGGGCTAATTTCGGGGGCAGCATTCCCGCCCTGCCCGAACGTCCCGGCCGCCCATAATCGCGTAAGCTCCAGGCATCCGCATCCTGCACGTCGGTCGTGAAACCAACCCAGACTTTATTCCCCTCAACGAAAAGGCAGACGTCCAACCCTTCTGTCGTCATCTTTAATTTAGCAACCGCCGCAGGAGATATCTCGTCGCCGCCTTTTCCCGTGACCCAGCGCGAAGCGATCCCGCGGCTCTTCAGTTCCTTCTTGAACGGCAACGCCAAACGGTCCAGCTTCTTCCTCTCCGCAGGCGAACCGCCGAAAGCCGTCCAGCCAAAATCCAAAGGCTGGTCGCCCAACCGCTCGGCCAGCATATCCGCGACTTCTTCGGCCGAAATCTTGTTGACCGAAGACGCTCCAACGATGTCGCCTAGTTTAACCGTACCGCCCAGGATGTTCATCAAAACTGCCCCGTCCCAGTCCGGGTCGTCGGTCACGGACGCGTTTCCGCAGACCGCAGAACGGGTTTTTCCGCCCTTTAAGGCCTGGTATTCGGCTAAACTAAGCGCCGGATGTGTCCCAAAAACCAAAAAATGTCTCATTGCCCTATGCTACAACGATTGACCGGATTCGTCACTTGACGCGGAGATTATTGTATGATGATGTAACCCATCCGCCCGACGGGCTAAATGCCCAGGAATAAGCGCAATTCTGCGCTGACGGACGGTTCGGACTTTCAAAACAGGAAGATCACACGGAGCAGTACTCGAAACAGCCCTGCTTCTTTACCGGTTCACGGAGGAACGTCATGCGTAAGTTCTGGTTGTGGATCCTCCCGCTCGCCTTTGTGCTCGGCTGGATCACGCCGGCACAGGCCGGTGACATCACGCCGGTCGAAGGCCGAGACTACTGGATCCTGCCCAAGTGCGATAAGGGCACTTGCGTCAAGATCGCGCCCAACATCAATCTCAACACGCCGCTCTTCGCGGCCCAGTTGAAGACCACCCCGTATGCTATCCGCAAGGATAATCCTACGGGCACCATCGCCCTGTGCCATCGCCCCGGCGACGGTTACCGCATGGGCACCATCAACAAGCCCGAGGACCGGGCTGACGACAGCGTCTGGGCTTCGTGCCCCAACGCGGCTGACCAGTACGTCTACATCCTGCCCGGCCAGACCATCAAGATCTCGGGCAGGGTCCATCTGTCGTTCAATGAACAGCAGAAGATCCTGAACGACATCAAGGAATGCAAGACGCAGGAATGCGTGGATGAGAGCACCGCCAAGCTCAATCCCAACGTCAAGCGCGCTGGCGGCATCACCCCGCCTCCGCCTGCTGTTGTGCCGATCACCCCGCCTCCGCCTCCGCCTGCGTCAGCTTCAGCTGGCGCATCCGAGAGTCCGGCTGCTGGATCAACAGGCACGACCGTGGTCGAAGTCACGCGCATGCCCGACTGGGGCTGGATGCTCATCAGCCTCTTGACTCTCGTCAGCATAACCTTCATCTCCCTGTACACCCGTCTGGTATTCAGGATGATGGAGATCGTCAAAGAACAGGTCGACGTCATCCAGCAGAATTCAGAGCGGGTCGTAAAGCAGGTCAAGGACCAGCTCGAAGGCATGGGCGCTAAGCTCACGGCCCAGGGAGAGCTCCTCACGGCCGCGACGGAAGAAGCCGCCGAGCAGAACAAGAAGTTCACCCAGATCCGTTCCGGACTGCTCGATTACGCCAAGAAAGAACTGCTGCCCGTACCGCAGACCGCGTCCCTGGTCGACATCTGGACTCTCATCAGCCAGCACTTCGACGAGATCGCCCGCGAGAACGGTGATGCACGCGATGCCAAGTTGCGCGCCGAAAACGCCAAGGCCGAGGCCGAAAAAGCCAAGGATACGATCCAGGCTTCGCTGGACAACCAGGTCGCAGCCAACCAGAAGTTGACTGCCGAACTCGAAGCTAAGAACAACGAGCTGGGAGTCGCCAATTCGGCTCTCGGTGCTATCCATCGCAACTGCGACCGCATCGGCGAACTCAACGGCTTGCTTGCCCCGCACGACGTCCAGCTCATCCAGGTCGACAACGAAGTCACGGAGCTGCTCGAGCCGTATACGGCCAAGCGCCAGAAGTTCGAAGATCTGGCCGCGTCCGGCGACCCCCGGGCCCCTGAAGTCAGGGTCGAGGTCGAAGCCATGGAATCGCGTATCCGCCATCTGTATGGGCGTCGCGAGGTCCTGGTGGCCAACACCACCGACTGGCGGAACGAGTTCGACAACCTGTTCCTCCAGATGAACGGCTTCGCCTTGAACGCTGTGCCTCTCTACGAAGAAGCGCAGCGTGACCGCAACGACGCGGCCCGCGTGAAGGGCGAAGCGCTCGCCTTGCGGACCCAGGCCCAAGCCATGCGCGAAGGCGCGGAAGCGCACATCAAACAGCGGGAGGCGCAGCTCAAGGCCGAAAACGATACGCACTTCGCTGAGCGCACGGCCTCGTTCCAGGATTGGATCGACGGTCTGGTCGAACGTGAGACCAAGGTGGCCGAGCGCGAAGCTGCTCTGCAGGGTCTGCCTGGCGCAGAGGTCATCGAAGAAGTCGAGCGTCTTGGTCAGAACCTGACCGAAGCGATAGCCGAACGCGATGCCCTCCGCTCTAAGCTCGAAGAAGTGGACGCCAAGCTCCAGGCCGTCAACGAAGAGCTGGCAAGGTACAAGACATCCAACGCCAAGCTCGCTGACGAACTGGGCGAGGCCCGGGCTAACTCCCGCCGCTTCGAAAGTGAACGTCAGAAGCTATCCGCTGACCTCGAGATGGCGAACGCGAAGATTGGCGAGCTGGACGAAGAGCTGACAGGAGTCAGGCTCCGGACGCCTGCCCCAGTCCCCGTCATCCAGCCTATCGTGACTCCGCCAGCACGTCCGACCGTGCCGTACTCGAGTCCTGATACGCGCACCGGCGTCGCCGAAACATTCTTCGGCCATCTGTCCGCGCTGATGGCGGCTCCGACCCGGCTCGTGGTGAATACGCCCCAGAAGGTGTGGTTGCTCCACGACCTCCTGGTCAATCTCCGGGTCGAAGTCCGGCTCGAAGATTTGTTTCCTGACGGACCGCAGAGCAGCTCCCATTCCTCGGATTGGGAAAAGCTCTGCACTGACTTCAGGCGTGCGACGCTCGACAAGGTCGCTTACATCGTCACCGAGCTCGGGCTCCCTCCGCCGCAAGGCTACAGACCGCTGGCTCTTGCCGGCGGCACCTGACTCCACTGAGACTTCTTATCGCGCTCTGGCGCCGATCTTCCAATGTGACTAACTTACTTTCCGCAAGGAAAGTCTGAAATAACGCCCCTCGACTAAAGGGGCGTTTAAAATTGCGGAAACCCCTATTTCTTGACGATTTCACCGTTTTCCTTTAAGCTCCCAGCACTAATAAACCTAACCATGGGTGGCCAAGGATCCCGATTTTCCGGGGTTCTGCCCGAAGGTCAGCCGCCGGCTGATACGACGGACACATCCTATGATTTATGGAGCAAGTTTCCCGCGAGTACGAGCTCTTGTACATCATCTCTGCGTCCTTCACCGACGATGAGATGGCCGCGATCGAAGGTCGCGTCAAGGCTATGCTCGAAAAATACGGGGCGACCGTGAACACCACGACCCGCCTCGGCAAGTTCCGTCTCGCTTATCCAATTAAGAACGTGCGCCACGGGCACTACATTATGGCGCGCTTCTTGGCCGACACGCAGGCCATGGCCAAGATCGACGAGAACCTGCGCATCACGACCGATGTCCTGCGCCACCTGATCGTGCGCGCCGACGAAGTGGGTAGCGAGAAGTTCGACCTGGTCCAATTCACGGAGATCAGTTCCGATGCCCGGCTCGAAGCCCGCGACGAACGCCAACGCCGCACGCGCGATTCCCAGTCCGACGACAAGACTAAGGCCGACATCAAGTCCGGTGTCGCCGCTCTCGAAGGCGAGAAGGCCGCTGAACCCGCGGTCAAAGAAATGTCCGCCGAGGAACTCGAGAAGAAGATCGACACCGCACTGGAAGACAACGCCTAATTCGCTTATCATCCCAAGGGTATGAACCTCAATCGCGCGATGATCATCGGGAACCTGACTCGGGATCCCGAAAGCCGGACCACGCCCAGCGGCCAGTCCGTGTGCAACTTCTCGGTCGCTACATCGTCCCAATGGACCGATTCCCAAGGCCAAAAACAGGAACGGACCGAATACCACCCAATCGTGGCCTGGGGCAAGCTGGCTGACATCTGCCAGCAGTACTTGGCTAAAGGCCGCAAGGTCTATGTCGAAGGCCGCCTCCAGACCCGTGAGTGGGAAGCCCAGGACGGCGCCAAGAAACAGCGCACCGAAATCGTGGCCGAGAACATGATCATCCTGGATCGTGCCGGAGCCGGCGGCGCCCCTGCCGCAGGCCAGCCGCCAGCCCCCTCGTCCCCGTCGAAGATCGACCAGGGAGTAGGTGACCAGGAAATCCGCGTCGAGGACATACCGTTTTAAACCCCTATGCAACGTCAAAAACCCGTCGACCGCCAGTGCGCGTTCTGCCAGCAGAACCTCACGGCCGTCAACTACAAAGATACCAACGTGTTGAAACGCTACTTGTCGTCCTTCGGCAAGATCGTGCCCCGCAAACGCTCCGGCGTCTGCATGTGGCACCAACGCAAGCTCTCGAACGCCATCAAACGCTCCCGGTTCATGGCCCTCCTGCCATACCTGGTGCAATAAGAAAATGAAAAGCCGCTCCGGTGTCCGCCGGGGCGGCTTTCGTTATCCGGCGCTTTGTGTCTAAAATGCTATCCATATGACCGAAGAACAAAAACACGTCCGTCCGACTTGGGATGAGTATTTCCTGGATATCGCCAAGGCCGTCGGCGAGCGAGGGACTTGCGACCGCGGCCGCATCGGCGTCCTCTTGGTCAAAGATAAGCGTATTTTAGCCACGGGCTACGTAGGTTCTCCCATCGGCATCCCGCATTGCGACGAGGTCGGGCACCAGATGAAAAAAGTCACGCACGAAGACGACAGCGTCAGCCAGCACTGCATGCGGACTTCCCATGCTGAGATCAACGCCATCTGCAATGCGGCGCGTTACGGCATCGCCATCGACGGCGCGACTGTCTATGGTAAATTCGAACCCTGCCACACCTGCGCCAAGGCGCTGATCAATGCCGGCATCAAACGTGTCGTCTGCGCCAAGCAATACCACGCCGCTTCAGATTCCCGTAAGCTCTTCGAGCAAGCGGGTATCGAATTGGTTGTAGTCCTGAAAGAAGTTGAAGCCTACGAGAATCAGTAAGATTATGGATATCGAAAAGCTCAAAGCCCGTTCCGCGGTCATCAAGCTCATCCGCCGTTGGTTTGACGAGCGCGGTTTCACCGAGATGCACACCCCGCGCCTCGTCGGCCTCCCCGGCCAGGAACCATATCTCGAACCGTTCTGGACAGAGGTCATCGAAGAATCCGGTCCGCACCATCCTGCCGCCCTCATCACGTCTCCGGAATACATGATGAAGCGCATCCTGGCCACTGGTCTTGATAGGATCTACGACCTCGGCCCATGCTTCCGCAACAACGAACCCTGGGACGGCACACACGACCCGGAATTCCTCATGCTCGAATGGTACCGCCGCGACTCCGGTCTCGAAGACCTGATGCGCGACACTGAAGAGATGGTGAAATGGGTTATCGAACAATTCGTCGTGCTGAACGAAGGTCGTCAGACGGCCGAAGTCGAAGGACCTTTCAAAAAGATCCTTCGACAAGCTCAGGACGACGAGCGCTGGAGACGTCTCACTGTCGAACAAGCTTGGCGCGAATATTGCGGCATCGAACTCGCGCCTGTGCTCGAAGACCGTGAAGCTATGGCGCAAGTCTGCCGTGACAGGGGACAGTCTGTCGTCGATGATGACACCTGGGACGATTTGTATTTCAAGATTTTCCTGTCCGAAATCGAACCCAAGCTCGGAGAAGTCCCGACCTTTCTCCATCGCTATCCCGCTTCCATGTCCGCCCTGGCCCGAAAGTCCTCCGACGATCCACGCTGGGCCGACCGCGTCGAGCTTTACATCGGCGATTACGAACTCGCCAACGGTTTTGCCGAACTTTCCGATCCGGTGGAACAGCATAAGCGTTTTGAGGAAGAACAGCTTCTCCGTCAGTCGCTCGGCAAAAAATCTTGGCCTATCGACGAAACATTCATCGCCGCTTTGCCCCAGATGGGCAACGCCGCCGGCATCGCTTTCGGCGTCGAGCGCCTGGTCATGCTCCTGACAGGTTCGGACTCCATCAACGACATCCTCCCGTCCTCGGCGCGCGAACGCTTTTCCTCCTGATTTGCCCATCCGGCCGGATGGATGTTTAATGTGACTGATATGACCACCCTCTTTTGGGTTCTGATAGCCATAATCTCCGCTGAATTCGCCGGCTATCTGCTCCACCGTCTCCTCCACAGCGGCAAGATCGACTACTTGAGCCGCAGCCACATGATCCACCACATGCGCATCTACGGCCCTAAGATGGACATGCTGGCGACTGAATACAGATTGTCGGTCAAGCACCGTCCGTCATTCCTGGGCGTGGGGCTCGAATGGATCGCCCCCGGCCTGGTCCTCTACGCCGTCATCATCATTTTCCTCGCAATTCTCTCCGTGCCTTGGCAGTACGTTCTTCTTTTGGTCGCCGTTTCGTTCGCCTACATCTACGCTTTCTACAACTATCTCCACGACGCCATGCATATCGACGGCTTCTGGCTCCAGAAGACGCCGCTCGATGCTTGGTTCCTGCGCCGCCGCGGCTGGCACTTCCTCCACCACACCGAATTGAGCGACGACGGCCGCATGAAAAACAACTTCGGCATCACCTTCGTCATCCTGGACCGCGTCTTCGGGACCTTCGCCGATCGTGCCGAAAAGTTCAACGAAAAAGGTTTCATGGCCGCGGAACGGCGTTACGCCTCTGTCCTCGACGATTTTGATCGACAACATCCGCGAGCCGATGTGGTCTGACGGCTTGACCCGCGTCATCCCGCGTGTAACTTTTTGTTTTTGTTATCGGGGTTGACGGAAAAAGGTTTTTCGCGCAAACTCTGGCCACTGATACTTCATCTCAATACCTATGGGTTCCCCCTCAGACATCAAAAAAAGCGTAGTCATCCGCGAAAACGGTGAGCTTTGGCTCGTGACCGAGTTCCAGCACGTCAATCCGGGCAAAGGCGCTGCTTTCGTGCGCTGCCGCGTCAAGAACGTGAAGACCGGCAAGACCCTCGAAAAGACCATCAAGATGTCCGAATCCGTGGACCTCGTCGAGATGGAATACCGCAACATGCAGTACCTGTATCATGACGCCACAGGTTATGCTTTCATGGATTCGGCTTCATACGAACAGGCCACCATGTCTGACGAAGACGTCGGAGAAGAGGGTAAGTACCTCAAAGAGGGGATGGAGGTCACGCTCACGGTCTACGAAGGCCAGCCCATCGCGCTCCAACTGCCGCGCAAGATGACGTTCAAGATCGTGGAGACCGCCCCGGCTGTCAAAGGCGACACGGCTTCGGGCAACGTCACTAAGGAAGCTAAAGTAGAGAACGGTTTCATCGTCCACGTCCCGATATTCGTGAACGAAGGCGACATGGTCGTGGTCAACACGGATACCGGAGAGTACGTGGAACGGTCGAAGTAAAATTCAAAGAGAATCAAAAGCGGGCCCTGAATCGGCCCGCTTTTCTGTACATTGTGATTCGTCGGGGCGCGGTTTCCGCGCCCTGGGCGGGGATACCCCGCCCCTAAGGCGTGACCGTCACCGTATTCGACTTCTCGTATTTACCGCCGACCAGGGTGAAGGCCGTATAGCTTGCCGGTGTGGCTGCTTGGATCGTGACCGAGCAAGTCGAGTAGGGGCACATGATTACGGTCGGGTCATCGATGTCCGTCCCTTCTTTCAGCAAGGTTTGGCCGATGGTCTCGCCGCTCGGCGCCGTGATGTCCAAGGAAGTGTTTGAACCGACTTTACCCGCAACCTTGATCGTCGGTTTCGGCGCATCGCCCATCACTTCCAAGGTCACTGTCGGAGAGACCAGCGTCTGGCCGCCCATCGTCACTTCGGAATAAAGGTTTGTGGTCCGGTAGAACGGGCTTGAGCTTGAGCACTGCGAAGTTGCTCCGCAATCCTTCCAAAGCACAGGCACGGTCTGTCCGGGTATGAGTGCATATATCTCGTGGTCAGCCACGGTTTGGTGGTTCGTGAAGATGCTTGAGTAGGACGAGCGGCTGCCCGACGGTATGCTTTGGGGTGTTACGCTCATCTGCACCTGGTCAGAAGCCGCCGATACAATCAAAGTCTTGCGTTCAGCTGTCGCCATCTCTATCTTTTGTCCGTTGCTGTCATATGCCACGGCCAAGAAAATTTTGGTCTGCGGTGCTGAATTGACGTGGTAGATTAGGGAGCAGGACAAGGAATCGGCGCATGAGCTCAAGGCCGAAGCTGAATCGGTCGACCAGATCTCGATTTTCTTGATGGGCAAACTGCTTTCGCTGACGGCTACGAACACGTTCACGCTCTCGTTCATGACCGCATTGCTGTCGCTTAGCGCCATCAGGATTTGGGCCGGGTTGGGATTGGTCGTCGAGGGTGCTGTCGGTTGCGTCGGTATTGCTGTGGCCGCAGTCCGGATGTTATCGCCCGGGTTGCTGACCGACATCTCCAGCGACTTGTTGTATTGGGACGCACTCTCAATCGGATAACCTATGACGTAATCGGTGAAGTAAGTATCCGGCACGTCCACCACCTGCCTATTCCAGTTCGTGCCGTAAAGGTCCTGGGCAATCTGTTCGGTCTTGAGCCAGTGCAGGATGCCATAATGCGATACCGCGTAGACTTTAGGGTCAGTCGTTATTTTCACCAGCGAGTATCCCGGACGCATGGTCACGTTTCCGGCCAGGGGGATAGCAGCCAGTTCCGGGCCGCTGATTTGGGATACCGATGAAAAATCCGGATACCAGCTTTTGTAGACCGCTTCGGTCGGGAATACATAGCGCTTGCCATCGTTGGAGTTGAAGTAGACCGTGTCGCCCGGGCCTTTTATCAGATAATTCGATGGCTGTGCTTGGGCTATGCCGATGCCCGAGATGGGGAACAGCGTCAGCCCGAGGAGGATGGAAAGTATGCGTTTCATATGGCTGATATGATACTTGTTTTGCGCCCAAGAAGCCAGAAAATGGAAAGCCGCCCCAAAAAAGTTGGGACGGCTTGAGGTTTTAGGCGGCAAATCTAGTCCGGATTCTCACCCGGTAATCGGTCTGGTCAGCAGGCCGCCGTGGTACCGATGCCAGAAGAGCATGGCATCGCGGCCGTTCTTCATCTCCGAGACCCAGTCCTGGCCGTTGAAGTCGCCGAACGACATCATGCCGTTGCAGCCGTAATGGAGATCTCCGACCACCAGGCGCTTTACCCCGCGCCCGCCGATGAACTTCTTCTCCGTGTAGGCTGCGCGCATGGCCTGCTTGGCCAACGTGCTGGCACGCTTGTCGTTGCAGAAGCCGTGGTACTGCATGAACCAGATCGGCTTTTCGTCCATCCAGATCACGGTCTGGCCGAAGTTGTGGTACGAACCGGCTGCGGAATAGATGTCCTGGTACAGGTAGCGGTCGCGGCCGAACTTGTACCCCTTGAACCCCGGTGGCGTTTGCCCCTCCGGCATCTTGGGCCCGTCGCCCGCATAGGTCGCGAGCGCCGCTTCGAAAAAGAACTCTTTGATCGCTTGCACTTCGGCTGATTCGGCCATGATGGCACCCTCCTCGTTAAAGTTGCCGCCCTAGCTAATCACTGCTTTTGCCGCCTGTCAACGCCGCTGACCAGCTCCGCGTCTTGTTGATTTCTTCCTTGTCGCGCAGCGCCATCTCTAGGTCTATCCCGAGCTTGTTGCAGATATCCAAAAGGTAAAAAAAGACATCGGCCGCTTCGTGATCGGTCCGGTATTTCGTCGAATTTTGGTCCAAGTGCATGCCCTGCGTCTTGCGCACGGCTTTGGCCAGCTCGCCGACCTCCTCCATCATGAGCACGAACTTTTCGGTCACGCCCTCATGGTCGAACCCGCGCTCGGCCGTCATTTTCTTCACATACTCCTGCAGGTCCCGCAAGGAGGGATTTTCTTTCAAATCAGGCATATATCCAAATGGTGCCGCGGGAGAGACTCGAACTCTCAAGCCCTTGCGGGCACAGGCTTCTAAGGCCAGCGCGTATACCAATTCCGCCACCGCGGCTCCACCTGGACGTATCGCCCCATTTCACGGCTTGGAGCATAACCGAAAAAGAAAAGAATGTCATCTTGGCACGTCGCTCGCGAGCGACGTGCCTTGACAAAATGGCGATTTTGTGCGAAGTTAAGCAATCGTCATTTTCACCCGAAACGAGGTTGCTATGAGCTGTGCAGCCATGCAAGAACAAAATCCCATCGTCGAAGCCCGTTCCGTCTTGGCCTCGGCCAGGCGCATTCTGGTCCTGACCGGCGCCGGCATCTCGGCCGAAAGCGGCGTCCCCACCTTCCGCGGCGAAGGCGGCTACTGGCGCAACAAGTCTTACCAGGAGCTGGCTTCTCCCGTGACATTCAAACGCGACCCGCGGCTGGTCTGGGACTGGTATCTCATGCGTCGGCAGACGGTCAACGATTGCCGGCCCAACGCAGCGCATGTGGCCTTGGCCAAGTGGACGGAAATCGCCCGCTGGACGCGGGATGTCCAGCTTGTCACTCAGAACGTCGACGGTTTGCACGAGTCCGCCGGCCATCCGGACGTGATTCGGCTCCACGGGTCGCTCTGGCGCAACCAGTGCACCAGGTGCGGCAAAGAGCGCGAAGAGAAGTCACTGAACTATGGGCAACTCCCGGTCTCGCCCTGCTGCGGCGCGTTGGAGCGGCCGGCCATCGTCTGGTTCGGAGAGGCCATGCCGACCAAGCCCATGGCCATGGCTTATCTCACTTGCCTTGCCTGCGATGCGGTTCTGGTCGTCGGTACGAGCGGAATCGTCATGCCGGCCGCCGAGTTCGTCATCAATGCGAAAAAGCGCGGCGCCATCATCATCGACGTGAATCCGGATGACGACGCGGTTCCGGCGCACATCAAGCTGCGCGGTCAGGCCGCCACGCTCGTCCCGGCGATCCTCGCCTGAAAAAAAGCCCCGTTCCGATCTGGAACGGGGCTTTATCATTTAAGCCGTTCGATTTCTTCTCGCCATGACGCTGTGTTCGGATGGTCAGGATATCTGAGGATGAGGGCTTTAAAACCCCGAATAGCCGCTTCCAGGTCCGATTTAGCCAGGCCGCGGATTTGGCACTCGGCCAGGCTGACCGTTTCGGTCGAGATGGCGTCAAGATCCTGCTGTTCGATCTCCGGCGTCGTTCCCATAGAGACCTCGTGGAAATGTTTGTCGCCGGTTATGACGCCCTCTTTGGTCATGCTGCATCCTTCCTTGCTGGTCATCTCTTTGGGGGGTTGTTGGCTCTGTTCGAATTTGTTCTGCATATCATTGTTTTGTCGTGCGCTTGGTTCTGGCGGCTTCTGCCGACCGTTTAGCTTTGGTTCTCACGGTGTCGAATTGCGCGCCGCGGTTGGCCTTTCCGTACCAGCCGCTGCCCAACAACCCGAGTTTGCCTGCATGGTTCTCCCGTATTCCCGCCTTCTTTCGGTCGAGCCCGTTCTTTTCCGCCTCCTCCAGTTCCTCTTTGGTGTACCAATTGTTTTCCTCGTCGGAATATAGTGTGAATTTCCCCCGACCGACCAGTGCGATGTCTTGTGGCGTGATCGTCAAGAGCTTGTCGGGCGTCTTGGACTCATCTATCAGTTCGTCGAACTCTGCCAAGATATCTGCGACCTCCGGCCTGTCCAGGTCGATGTCCTTTTGCATCAGTTTTGCGGTGAAGAGCGTCTTGGCGTCATCGATCAGGTTCTTGACGAAGCCTTTGTAGAGTTCGTTTTTTTCCTCCGCAGGTGTGCTTTCGAATTCTTTTTGGGCATCCATCCTGATGCCCATCATTTCGCCGGGACTCAGGATTGTGCCCTTCTTCTTGCCCGCTTCGGAGATCCTCTTGTTGATCAGCCTGAGTTGCGCATTCTTATCCTTGTCGAAGCCGAAACCGCTGCTCGCCCAAGTGTACCCGCCCACCGTGTCGTTAGCCTTGAGTGACACGCTGTCGACGCCCATTTTTTCGTATTCGGTGAAGCTGTCGTTCAGGAGTTCGGCGGCCAAGCCCGACCCTTGAAGCTGATCCGCAAGGACGAAGCTCTCATGGTGGACTATCTTTTCCCTGGCGGATTTACCGTCGACCCGCGTCTCGTTGAGTTCGAAGTTCCTGAAGACCTGGTTGCCGGATCCGCTCGGGTCGTCGAAATGCAGCTTGGCATCGACAGTCGTCATCAAGTCACCCGTCTCGTCATCTATGCTGAGGGTGTCGACCTTGAGTATCGGGTCGGGATTCTTAATGTATTTGAGGTCCGAAGTATGGCGGGTCAGGTTCATGGCGCCCAGAACGTCGCGCAATGCGCTGCCCTCTCCCGATTCATTGCGGAAAATTTCGTGCATGGCCACCAGGTTCCTGAGCGAGCGGGCTTCGCAGATCTTGGGACCACCGCCCGGCAAGCTCCCCTCAAGCACCTCGGTGGTTTGCTTCAAGCTTTCGCGATAGGCCTTGTCGGTCAAGAGTATTTCGGCGAATTTTTTGCCGACGCCCGAAACGCTGTCAGCCAGCTCTTTCTTGATGGCTTCACCCGGCCCTTCGACGGCGGCCAGCTCGACGAGCTTGTCCAGATCGGTCGTCGCGAAGCCGGCGTTCTCGATCGCTTCGCGGGCCTTAAGTGCGATCTGGCCGATCATGTCTTCGCGCGCTACATCTTCTAGGCTCTTGCCGCCGAACCACTCGGATAATTCCTGCGCGTCCAATTCGGCGAAAGTGAGCCCGCTTATCCTTTCTCCGATGTCTATCTTCTCGGTTTGGTTTTCTGCTTCTTCAGTGGATGCCGTGTCCCACCCTTCATCGACGTCCTCGTCGCTGGTCTCCGTCGTCCGTTTCGCCTGATCCAACTCAAGATATCCGTCACCTGGACGTCGCCCTGACGCAGCATCTCACTGACGAGTGCCTCCGGCTTTTCGCTTTTGGACTCGAACGCCTGCTTCAGGCGTTCTTGGCCGGCTTTGGCTTGGGGGTTCTCCTGCATATTGTTTCGGTTCGGTCCGGCTTAGCCGTTGTTTTGGTCCTTCAGCTCAGCGATGCGATTGATCCAGCGCGTGACGTTCTCGTCCGCTTGCTTTGAGGCGACCAAATGTTCGTAACCTTTGATTGCGGTCTGGGGATCGATTGCGGCGACCCTTTCCAGCTGGCTTTCGGCCAGGTCGACGATGTGTTCCGCCATTGCTCCTAGATCTTTGCGGCTGGCCTCCGGCGAGGTATTCCAGGCGATTTCGTGGAATCCGGCGTCCGTTTCGTTGCCTGTGTCGTCCGTATTCCTTCCTTCCATGGCTTGTCCTGACGGGTAGGTTTCTTTAGGTTCCATATTTTTATTTATTGTTCGGTTGAACGGCTGATTTTCCTCTCCAGGATGGTCCGATTCTTGCCTTGTTGCGCTCCGCTCGCCTTAAGTTCGATGCGACCGAACCAATGCTCGTTGGTCAGGGATATTTTGCCGGCATGGGTCGGGCCTTTGAGCGACGGATTTTCGCTGTCTGTACCGGCCGCCACGGCCGCCTCGAAATTTTCTTTGGTGTACCATTTCTTCGATTTCCCCTGGTAGAGAAAGGGGCCGCCACGGCCGACGGCCGCCAGCGTCTGCGGAGTGATGCTTTCCGGATTGGCGAGGGCGTCTTGGAACTCCCGGATGGCCGCTTGGGCTTGGGGATCGCTTTCAGGTAACCCGGCTTCGGCCAAGGCTTTGGAGAATTTCTCCAAGCCTTTGGCCGCCAATTCCTTGACGCGTTCGTGATGGGTCTTGAGTTTTTCCTGCGGGGACATCTTCGCGAACCGTTTTCTGGCTTCATAGCCGGCCTTGTCGACCAAGCGTCTCTGTTCGGCCGACACCCTTTCCTTGATTTTTTGGGGTGTCAGTTTCGGTTCCTTGTTGAGGAGGTTTTCTTTGAACTTATTTTCGTCGAACTGGCTCAGCGCCTTTTTCTTCTCTTGGTCCTCCAGGTGCATCTGGCCGACGGCCGCTTCGTCCCAGCCGTATCCGTACGTCGCCCAAGTGTAGCCGCCCATGTCGATGTCGGCATGCAGGACTATCTCGTCGCAACCGGCTTCGTCGTACTGCTTGAGCGATTCGCTCGTGAGATTCGCGGCAATGCCGTATTGTTTGAGCGAATCCGGCAGTTTGATGAGTTCGTGGTGCACGACTTTCTTAGGTTTTTCGTCCGGCTGGGCAAAAGCGTCTCCTCTTATCAGGAACTGCCTCTTGATTATCGCCTCGGCGCCGTCTTCCGTCTCGTAATACATGTTGACGTCGATGCCGGCGTCGATAAGCTCCCCGGTCTCTTCGTGGAATGTCGGATATCTCACGGTCAGGGCGCTCGTCGTTTCGCGATGCTTGAGCTTGTCGGTATACGACCTGAGGTTGATGGTCTCGACCATCTTCCGGGCATCCGGTCCGAGCATCTCCTGAAGGGAAACCAGGTTTTCGAGCGATTTCTCCGCCAGGATCTCCGGCCCGTCTTCCTCCAGCTTGCCGGTCAGTGATCCTTTGAGCTCCGCCAGGCCTGCGCGGTATTCCCTGTTCTCCATCAGGAGTCGCGAGAACTTCACCCCGACCTTCTTCTTGAGTCCCTCATCCAGGGTTTCGCGGTATTCAGCCGATGGTTCAGCGGCGGCCAAAAGCGTATCGAAAGCGGCGAAGTCGAAGTCTTGGCTCCCGAAAAGCTCATTCGTCTTTTCGCTGAATTCCTCGGCGGTCAGTTCTCGGCCCTCGCTTTCCAACTCAAGATATCCGTCACCTGGACGTCGCCCTGACGCAGCATCTCACTGACGAGTGCCTCCGGCTTTTCGCTTTTGGACTCGAACGCCTGCTTCAGGCGTTCTTGGCCGGCTTTGGCTTGGGGGTTCTCCTGCATATGCCTCTTGGTTTATTTATGGCTTTTGATCGCCTGTTGGATGGACTTGAGTTTCTTGGTCCTTTCATTTTCCTCCTTGGTTTCTTTCAGGTTCGAAATCCGGCCTTTGATTTGCCCTAAGTTGCGGCTGAACTCGGTCCAGGCCTGCTTGATGGCTTGGGTGCGGCTGTCCGTTTTTGTCGGCTGTTTAGCTTCGTCGCTCATATATTTTATTTTTTCTCGGCCAATCCGGCCAAGTAAGCCCTTATCTGCTCCATGTCTTTTTGGAAATCATCCCAAACAGCCTCCAGCGTCTGGTAGACGTCTTCGGCGAATGGATTTTGGATGAGTTTATGGTCCTTAGGCATATCCGACTGGATTATACCGCCCAATCGGTATTTGCCCTATCCCGACCTTGACATTTAGCCGGTTTCGGTCAATGCTTGATTCAGACCTTTTACACGGCAGGCGAACATGACGACAAAAGATTTCATGGATCAAGCCTTCCCGCAATCGTCCAGGTCCATCGATGACTTGGATGTCCGTTTGGCCAGCTCCGATCTGTTCATCAGCTTCAAAGGCTTCCAGGGCTTCTGTCCTGCGGCTTTCGAAGGCGGTTCCGTAGCCCTGGAAGTCGTGACCGACCAGGGACTCAAACAGCTTCACGGACAGCTCCGGTCCGAGCCTGTATCCGGTCCGCGCGGAGTCTGGTACCGCTACCGTTTCGTGCCCGACAAGGACTACGAAATCTTTTGGATCCTTGACTGGGACAGCCTTTGGACCAACGTCAAGAAGGTCTCAATCGCAACGCCCAGCGGTTCATTTGCGGCCGAGAATCCTTTTTTCCGCGCGCCGCCCGCCATCGCCGTCTGACTCAAAACTCCCCCGGTTGTTGCCGGGGGAGTCGTCGTTTATTTGATGGCCGCCATCACGATGGCGATGTCATCTATGTATTTGAAGTGGACTCTCCTTTGGGCGGAGATGACCCGAAGCGTGTCCAGTTGGTCCAATGCATCGTCCGCCAATTCCAAGTCCATTGAAAGTTCTGACAAATCCGTATCTCCAGTTTGTTCGTTCTCGTATTTGTCTATCACGCCGTCGGTGCAGAACAGGATCTCATCGCCGGATTCCAGTTTGACGATCTCCAATGACGGGACCGGTGGCGTCTTGTCGCCCAGCGCGCGGTTGACTGCGACTTTCAGGTTGCCGTATTCCTGGTCGAATGTCTTTTGGTTGCTTTTCATCAACAGCTCACAGCCTTTTTCCGAATACCCGAAAACGCGGCAGCTTTCTGGCGTGATCGGTATTTTGATGACGGTTTTCATGTTGATTTTGCCGGTTCGCCTGTCCCGTAAGGAATTCAAATGATCCTTTAGTGTCTGGTCGCCTATCTGGATGCCGCAGCGCATCAATTCGTCCAATTGCGAATCTTCAGTCGTCAGCCGCTCCACGGTTCCGTCTTTTCGTCTGATGAAAGCCCCGCTGTCTCCTACGTTAGCCACGATGGCATAGCGGCTGCCTTTCGGCGTCTCATGCACCATGCCGATGCAAGCCGTGGTCATGCCTCCGGAGCCTCTCACCTGTTCGTTGATATCCCTCAAGGCTTTTATCAGCGCCCACGCTTTCCGGACGATTGCCGGGTCAGCCTTGGTCAGCTTGGTTTTCATCTCTTCCAGCTTCTCGGCAATGGCGTCCGGATCCCCGAGTCCTGTCAGTTTTTGTTTCTGGGATTTGGCCAGTCGATTAGCCAAGACTCCTGCGGTCTCCGCCGAAACCGCGGTCAGTGCCTCCGTAAACGCTTTAGGCAAAAGCCGTTCGACGGCTTTACTGGCTAAATCGCCGTGGCTGACTCCTCCAAGCCCGTCCATGACGCCCATGAGCCCGGTCCTCGGGTCAGCCAGGACATTGTCCTCGTTGCGCTGGTCGGATTTCGGGTCTTCAGGCGGTTTCCTCTCCATGGTCAGATACACGCGGCAACCCGTGAAACCCGTGACCTCCTGCGCTGGCACCACGCCTCTTTCCTGGAATATTCCTGGCTCGCGTACCGGAATCACGTTTTGGGTTGCGATGCCTGGGGTGTTTGGAGGTTTGTTTGGATTAATCGGCATATGGGGTTTTATTTGTGGTATGTCCTTCCCGCCTTGATCATGTTCGCGCGGTAGAGCTGTTCCAACAGCACCAGTCTGGCTAGCCCGTGAGGCAGGGTCATTTTGCCCAAGGATATCACGGCGTCGGCCCGCTTCAACACATCTTTATCTAAACCCCACGAACCGCCGATCAAGAAAAAGAGTGCGCGGCTTCCGTCAGGGCTCCATTCATCCAGCTTAGCCGTGAATTCCTGGGTCGAGAGGCTCCTGCCTGTTTCATCCAATGCGACGACCAAAGCATCCGGCGGCAAACCCTTAAGCAGACTTTCTCCTTCCGTCTTCTTGGTTTTGTTGACGTCGGGCTTGCTGGCGCCCTTGTGTCCCTCTGGCAACTCAATCAGCCCGATTTTAGCCAGCGGTTTCAATCTGTCCACATACATATCCACACCTTGGCGCATCCAGTCTTCAGGCAATTTGCCGATTGCTCGGATAGTCAGGGATAACATGGTTGTTTTTGGCTTATTTAGGCTACTTGACAGGATTCTCGGAATTCATTATTATAGGCGCACTTTGATACCACCTCCCAAGGGGGAGCAATGGAGACAAGTGACTCAAGCATGATTACGAACCAATCGTTCCCAGGCTAAGCACTTACCCTCCGTTGAGGATGATGTCGCTTGGCTGCCCCAGGCGATTTTTTGACCCAAGACAAGACAACGAGACGGCTGGTGATGAGCGGATAACATCCTTTCATCACTGTCTGCCTCGCCCCAAGGTAGCATAAGGCACGGGCATGTGGACAGCCCGGACCTCGACAACCAAACAGCACGATGGATCCGCAAACGTACTCAAGTACTAGGTACCAGGTACGGGTGATGGGATGTCATACGTGCAAGGCAATAAAATAATAAGCGTGTAAGCAATTATTCGTAGATATACACCAAAGCGCTATCCGGCACGACTCTAGTAGGGTCGCGTACCCGGGTGGCCGAAGCACATAAGGGCATACGGTGGATGGCTTGGCATGAAGGAGCCGATGAAGGACGTAGCAACCTGCGATAAGCCTCGGGGAGGTGGTAAGCAACCTGTGAGCCGAGGATTTCCGAATGGGGCAACCCATCCCGATGAAGTCGGGATACCCACGACTGAATACATAGGTCGTGTGGTGGGAACCTGGGGAAGTGAAACATCTCAGTACCCAGTGGAAAAGAAAAAAATGAAAATGCTGACTTCATGTTCCGCACGGTCTCGCAAGAGACCAATCGGAACATGGTGTCAGCTTGATTCCGTGAGTAGCGGCGAGCGAAAGCGGACGAGCCTAAATCATATTTGTTAACCTTTACACCGAGTTGGACGCAAGTTTGACCGCGGGCAAGGGCGAAGAGCTTGGGCTGTCGCATATATGATGTTGAGGGCAAGGCGTTAATCCCCCAAGGGATTAGATTGTGAGCAGTAGTCTATAGCTGAATCCGCTGGAAAGCGGGACCAAAGACGGTGATAGTCCGGTAGGCGAAATGGATCTACTCCGCAGTTGTCTTGTACCGAAGTACTACGAGGACCGAGAAACCTCGTAGGAAGCGGCCACGACGATGTGGCAAGGCTAAATACTCCTTCTGACCGATAGTGAACAAGTACAGTGATGGAAAGCTGAAAAGCAGCCCGGGAGGGCGATGAAATAGTTTCTGAAACCGTATGCTTACATGGAGGTGGAGCGGGCAGCAATGTCCGTCACACCGTTCCTATTGAAGAATGAGCCGACGAGTAAGCTCTGTGTTGCTTGGTTAAGTTCCTGCGGGAACGGAGCCACAGTGAAAGCGAGCCTTAATAGGGCGTTTGTAGCACAGACTTAACCCGAAACCGGGCGATCTAACCATGGCCAGGATGAAGGCTGCCGAAAGGCAGCTGGAGGTCCGAACCCACGAGCCGTGCAACACTCGGGGATGAGTTGTGGTTAGCGGAGAAATTCCAATCGAGCTCGGTAATAGCTGGTTCTCCCTGAAATAGTTTTTGGACTAGCGTTGGTACATAGCATTGCGGGGGTAGAGCACTGAATGGGGTCAGGGGCGCAAGCCTACTGACCCTAACCAAACTCCGAATACCGTAATGTGTTCCCAGCAGTCAGACCGTGGGGGCTAAGCTCCATGTGTCAAAAGGGAAACAGCCCTTGATCGCAGACTAAGGTCCCTAAATTCATGCTAAGTGTAAAAGGCGGTGGGTTAGCTTGGACAACCAGGAGGTTGGCTTAGAAGCAGCCATCCTTTAAAGAAAGCGTAATAGCTCACTGGTCAAGCTTCCCTGCGCCGAAAACTTATCGGGGCTAAGCATGATACCGAAGTCGCGGGATACGAGTTCTCTTCGGAGAGCTGTATCGGTAAGGGAGCATTCGCATCAGCGTCGAAGCGAAAGGCGTGAGCCATCGTGGAGCGTTGCGAAGAGAGAATGTCGGCATAAGTAGCAAAAAGACGGGTGAAAATCCCGTCCACCGTAAACCCAAGGTTTCCAGGGCAACGCGAATCGTCCCTGGGTTAGTCGGTCCTAAGGCCAGGCCGAAAGGCGTAACCGATGGACAGCAGGTTAATATTCCTGCGCTACCTGTTTGTTTCGATGGAGTGACGTATTCTTGCATCTCCCGAGGATCCCGGAATGATCCTTTGGGCGCGAAGGGGTGTTGGGTCGGCAAATCCGCTCAGCATAAGCCTCGTTGCGATCGCCAGTCTGCCGCAAGGCGGGCCAGGGGAGAGAATGGGGTACCTAGAAAAACTTCTAGAGCTAACTTACAGGTAACCGTACCGTAAACCGACTCAGGTGGGTGGGCATAAGTGTGCTAAGGTGTACGAGAGAACCCGTGTGTAGGAACTCGGCAATACAACGGCCGTAACTTCGGGATAAGGCCTGGCTATCGCAAGATAGCCTTCAACAAAAGACGCAAACCGACTGTTTACCAAAAACACAGCTTCCTGCTAAACCGCAAGGTGATGTATAGGAAGTGATGCCTGGCCAGTGTCAGAACGTCAAGCGGAGAGGTCATCCACTTCGGTGGGGCAGCCTTGAAGCCAAGCGCTGATGAACGCCGGCGATAACTATAATCGTCCTAAGGTAGCGAAATTCCTTGTCGGGTGAGTTCCGACCCGCACGAATGGCATAACGAGTTTGCGACTGTCTCCACATGGGACTCGGCGAAATTGCAAGTGGGGTGAAGATGCCCTGTACGCGCAGTCAGACGAAAAGACCCCGTGAAGCTTTACTATAGCTTGATATTGGGTCGCTGTTTTTCATGTTCAGCGTAGGTGGGAGCCTTCGGGCGCCAATGAGACACCACTCTTGAACTATAGCGATTCTTATTCCTGTCCGTGAATCCGGATGGGGAGACAGTATCTGGTGGGTAGTTTAACTGGGGCGGTTGCCTCCTAAAAGGTAACGGAGGCGTTCACAAAGGTCAGCTAGGTACGGATGGAAATCGTGCCGGTTCCGCAATGGGACAAGCTGGCTTAACTGCAAGACCAACAAGTCGAGCAGATGCGAAAGCAGGACATAGTGATCCGACCGTACGATATCGGACGGCGGAAGCTCAACGGATAAAAGCTACTCCGGGGATAACAGGCTGATCGCGCCCAAGCGTCCACAGCGACGGCGCGGTTTGGCACCTCGATGTCGGCTCATCGCATCCTGGGGCTGTAGAAGGTCCCAAGGGTTTGGCTGTTCGCCAATTAAAGCGGTACGCGAGCTGGGTTCAGAACGTCGTGAGACAGTTCGGTCTCCTGTCTACTGTGCGCGTGGAACATTGAGAAGGCGATTCTCTAGTACGAGAGGACCGAGAATCACGAACCTCTAGTGCGCCTGCTGTCCTACCAAGGGCACCGCAGGGTAGCTACGTTCGGAACGGATAAACGCTGAAAGCATCTAAGCGTGAAGCCGTCTTCAAGATTAATGTTCGTCATTAGGACCCTCCGAGACGAGGAGGTCGATAGGCCATAGGTGTAAGACCCGTGAGGGTTTGAGCCGAGTGGTACTAATAGTCCGATGCTTCGGCCATCCGGTTAAGTCCGGCATGGTGAGGTGTATACAATGAAAATTGCGTTACTATAAAAAATTTGCCTTGCACGTACGACTTCCGATCAGGAGTCGCCCTTCGGCTAAGCTCATCGAAGAATCGATGGCCCTAGCCGGTGGTTAAAGCGAGGGGGTCACACCCGTTCCCTTTCCGAACACGGAAGTTAAGCCCCTCAGCAGCGATGGTACTTGGACCCAACCCGGTCCTGGAAGAGTAGCCCACTGCCGGACTAAACAAAAAACCTCGAGCAATCGAGGTTTTTTGTTTGAATAATTGGTAATAACAAGAAATTTTTATATATTATTCCCATGAAACGAATCATTTTTGCATTAGTCATCTTTTCAACACTTGGAGCTGGTTGTTCACCCACTACTTCCAAAGTGCAACAGGCTGTAACCAACCCACCAAATTTGAACGCAACAGCGGGAGCTGAAAGTGTTAATTCGATAACAGCTAAAAATTTTGATTTTAAACTAAAATGTCAACCATTGATCGATAAATATAAAAAAGAAATTGAGGCTGAATCTCCGGACAACATGTTGATGGAATTTTTTTGGTATGGATGTTATTCAAAAAAATACAACACATGCATCGCTTTTATTCAGCGTAATATGAATTCAAATTCAGAAACGAATAGAAAAGTGCAATATCTCGCCATTGATTTACTGACAATGGATACATTTACATTAGTTGATTTAACGAGTGGCACGAAGAATGACCCTTCCAATACAACCGTAGACCTACAGAGGATGGGGTCTCTGGATGATTCAATGGGATGCCTGAAATAGGGAAGTTTAGCCTCGATTCAAACAATAAATCCGCAGAAATGCTGATTTATTGTTTACCTTGTAGTCGTTTAGGGTTTGTAGTCAATATTAGCAATATTTTGAACGACGCCCTGTCTTTCGAATTTACCCGGGTTGCTCCAAGTTGGGATACCAAGAATACAAATTCCCTGATCATCATTCGATAGTGCTAAGCCACCAGAATTTCCACTATCAATTTTTGCCGATACGAAATAGTTCGGACTAGGCTTGCCGCTATTTTTGAATATCGTCAAGTCGTAACCCGTGATACTTCCTTCGGTTACTTGTCTTTGCGCCTGAATTCCCAATGCGTTGCCATCCCCATCGGCTACATCATTTGTTGAATACGAAGGATATCCGATTACAACGACCTTAGTGCCTACCGACATAAGTGGTGAACAATGGCGGGTGTTGCTAAGGTTGAAGTTCAGAAAACTGGTCGGCATGGTCCCTCGTAATTGTTTTCCAATTGTCAGTGCGACAAAATCCGATTGATTCCATTGGATAGGTATTGCTGTGTTTAGTTCGAAAACAGCATATTGTGCGGTTTTGCTGTCGCTGACAATTTCTGCCTGGTAATTTTGTTTTTTAGGTTTCGAGAGTTCTAACCAAACCGCTAAACCCTTCGGTGTATCGGTGCTATACCAAGTATTGTTACCAGCGTAAACAGCGCTCGGCATTTCCATGGTTCTTTTAGTAGACGTAAATATCGAGATATCGGATGTTGGTAAAGTTGATGCAGAAGAGACCACGGTGTGCGTTTCTGATTTCACCTGGAAGGTGCAGTCACTTCCTCCATCTATAACGTGTAGATTCGTGAATACGAGATCTTGTTTTGTGTCTTTGTTTTTGGTTAACCAACCACTTCCCCATGAATATCCGCCAGAAACTTGGCAGAATACCAATCCAACAGCGTCATAATACGGAGCTGCTGTTTTTGCATCGATGTCTTTTTGTAAGGTCTGCTCACTTTTAATTGTTACAGGATTCGGATTCCCTACGGTTTTAATAACTATCTGATTAGTATCCAGATTCAACTGAGAGCCATCTCCAAAAGTCTCGATACGTTGACCGTTCACAATCCGAATATTCGGATCCGGCTCTGGTTGAGAATTGATGGTTAGTTCTTCTTGCTTGGGGACAGGAGTAGTTTTCACCTTTACCTGTTGTTGAGTCTTTGTGATTGCCTTCTTGGCTTGAGTCTTCGTCTTTGCTGAAGCTGTATTTGGACTGACGATTGCGATTAGGATCAAGACAATAACAATGATTGAGAATATGCGTTTCATAATTTGAGTCGAATTGTTGGTTAGATGATTCTTTCAGAAATAGTTAATATCAACTAACAACTCTATCACATTTTGGTGATTTTGTCAAGGGATTAATGCGCTAAATTTAGCCAAAAAACACGGCTCTGGGTTGAGCCATTATTGTGTCGCTTGTGCTCAAAATGCCGCATTACTTGAAACAATTGATCCTCTGTCATAAAACAAAAATAACTCGAGAAATCGGGTTTTTTGTTTATCTAAAAGGCGGGCTTGTTTTTGTGTTCGGCTTTCATTATAATGCCATTATTATGCAACGCAAACTCATCAAAGTCGGGACTTCAGCGGCGGTTTTGATTCCCAAGGCGCTCATGGATGAGCAGAAGATGAAGATCGGCGATACGGTTCACATTGAGGTCTCGAAGAAAGCTTCGACGGCGGCGAAAAGCGCGATCGATTCAGAGGTTTTGGAATGGACCAAAAAGATCCGCTCGCGTTATGCGCCGTTACTCAAGAAATTAGCCCACTCCTGATGTGCGCTATCTTTCGGCCGAAGAAATCCTCGTCATCCACGACGAGACCATAGAGAAAGAAGACGGCATCCTCGGCATTCGCGATGTTGGTTTGTTGTATTCCCTCACCGAGCGTCCCAAGATGGCGATGATGGGGCAGGAATTTTATCCCGATATCTTTTCGAAAGCTGCGGTTATCCTGGAAGGTTTGGCGACCTATCACGTTTTCACCGACGGCAACAAAAGGACGGCATTCATCGCCTGCATGGTCTTCCTGGGGCTAAACGGATACGACGTGACCGCCCCGCTGGATTCCACGCACCGCTTCATCCTGGCCGTAGCTCAAAAGAAAATGGATATGCCGAAGATAGTCGCCTGGTTAAAGAAAAATTCGAGAAATATTGCTAAAGAAAAATCCCATCTATGAACCCGATGGGGAGGGGTAGTGGTGGCGGGATCTAGCGTTTGGATTGCTCTTCCCGCCGAATCTTCTCTTGGAATTTGCGGAGCTGTTCTCGCAGCTCGCGAACTTTTACTGATTCCCCTTCCCTTGGAGGCGGGATCATGCACGCGTACACGCCGTGCTCACTCATGCATGTCGCCCGCTCGTCGGGATAGAATGGAAATTCGTACTTACTCATTGCTGTTCTCCTTGTGTAAGTTTTCGTCCCGTCTGAGCCGACGACCCCTGTCATCATCTCGGATGGGAGGCCGCTTCGAGAGTGAAGCAGCCGATATAGGTCTGGTGGGACTTGGATCAGCCACGGTAGGTTCCGTTCTTGAAAGCGACGTAGTCCTTTTTGGGCAACGGGGCGACCTTGCCGCTGAACACCGGTTGGCCGATGAGCTTCTTCACGGTCAGGGTACAAGGCGAATCGCTGCTGTTCTGGTAGAACTTCACCTCGTACAAGCCCGCGATGTTCTCTGATTCCGGCGTGTAGACACCCTCGCAATGGACTTCGACCAGGGCGGTGATGTCGGTGGGGCAGCATGGGCACTCGTACCGGGTGACGAACACGATCTTTTTGACCGTGGTCGTATCCTTACCTTCGACGTATGGGATGTGCTTACTGACGGCTTCCAGGAGCGCATCAGTTCCCATCCCGGTTGAATCGTTTATTACGTGTCGTGAATAGCTGACCACTTCCTGGGGATTTTCGGTCGCCTGGTTCTCGAACGTCACGAACTGTGTCATTTGAGTCTCCTCTTTGCCGGATTAACCTCCGGATGGGTTTGGTTTGAAGGTTCGTTACTTTCTGAAACCAGCATAACCCAAATTGACAAAAGTGTTTTTTAGTGCTATGATAATGACACAATTTAGCCTATATTTTTGCTTAAAATGAATAAAAAAATGTCGAAACAAAATCCACAACAACTATTGGAAAGCGCCTTGGAAGACGTCGGATTGTCTGCGAAAGAGCAAAAAGTCTACCTGGAATTGCTTAAAATCGGCACTGGGAAAGCCGGTGGTTTAGCCAAAAAAACCGAATTGAACCGGACATCGGTCTACGACATTCTTGAATCCCTGGGTCGCAAAGGAATCATCTCCAGCTATCGCAAAGGTTCGCAAACCTACTTCAGCGCCACGGATCCGCACCGATTGCTGTCGTATCTGGAGCAGGAAAAAGCCGACAAGGTCGCGAGCATCGAGGCCAACAAGCTCCGGCTCGAAGCTCTCCTGCCGCAATTCATCTCCCTGCAGGACATTTCGCCTAACCGTCCCAAGGTCCAGTTCTTCGAAGGTGAAAAGGGGATTTTGGAAGCATACGAGGACACACTGACTTCGCGTGGTCCGATCCTGGCCTACGCCAATGTCGCGACCATGCATGAGGGCTTGCCGAATTTTTTCCCACAATACTACAAACGTCGCGCCGCCAAAAAGATTTTCATTCGCGCCATCTGCCCACGCAACGAATTGACTCAAGAGCGATATAAGCACGACCAGGAAGAGCTGCGCGAGATCAGGTTCCTTCCGAACGCCGAATTGACGTTTTCGCCTGAAGTCAACATCTACAACAACAAGATGCTCATCGCTTCATGGAAGGAGAAGATGGCCATCATCATCGAATCAAAGGAACTCGCGGATCTGCAGAAACTGACGTTCGAGCTCGTTTGGCATTTCTTGCCGCGTACCTAAGCTGATTTGTTAACGTTTCGTGAGCCTTAGATGTATCATGGCTATATGGACATGCTGAAAACC
This sequence comes from Candidatus Uhrbacteria bacterium, assembly GCA_016222815.1. Lineage (GTDB taxonomy): Bacteria > Patescibacteriota > Patescibacteriia > 2-12-FULL-60-25 > 2-12-FULL-60-25 > CAIKNB01. The sequence goes on along the minus strand of JACRQE010000002.1, from coordinate 175,107 downwards.
TTGACGCGCCGTGATTGGATATCCATCGCCGTCTTCTGTTTGGCGATGTTTATCGTTGCTGATTCGGCGGCGATTAAGGGCGGTGTCTGCGCCAGTTCCCCGTGTTCGACTTTGAACCAATCTTTCACCGATGACAGGCTGGACGACAATATATTTTCGGCACACTCCATCCCGTACGTTGCGCCGAGTGCCGGGCTTTCATATCTCTATTTCAAGGACAACCCTTCGTTCGAATTCGAAGTATACAGCCGGCCTTATTACTTTACCTTGGATTCAAAGGACGAAAAATTTTCGACGCCAGAATCATGGTTGCAGAAAGATAAGCGCGTTTTGTCTAAAGCATTCTTCATCCACGAATTCTTCGTCCTGTTGAGTCTGCCTCTTTGGCTCGGCATCGCGTTGGCGCTGCGTCATTTGTCCAAACGAAAAAACATTGTCGGTCGTCTTGCTGGGATAGTGTTTTGGCTGTTGATCGTTTTCGCGTTTCTGTTCTCAGGCCTGCGCTTTATTGCAATTGGATTACTCGGCGAAGGCGAATCCGATGATACGTTGCGGATGTTGTTTTGATCGATAAAAGGTAGTGATTTTGCTCATTTTCTCTCCAGCGTCGCTGTAATCTCATCCTTCGGATTGTCGCACGGGATATTCGCCGGGCAGGTGTTGTCTATTCCTTCCAAACTGATCGACAGGCTTCCGCCGTCCCTGTTCAGCCTTCCTTCGACCGGTCCCTCCAGATGCCAATCTAACTGTTTGCCTTTGGCTATGACCGTGTAGGTCGCCACTGCTTTTCCTGTCATGTTGCCGATCATATCCAGCTTGCCGTCGAACGTGACTTTGCACGTGACTCCTTCACTCTCTCCCGAAGCCTGGCCGCTAAATGTGGTGATTGTCGCGTTGACATCGAAATCGAATTGGCACGCTCCAGCGCTGGACACGCCTTTGAATGCGCCTCCCAAAAACGCATTGCTCGGTTCCTTTTTGGCTTCCTCAGTGGTTGTCGCCGGTGCGGACGCTTCTTGAGATGATTGCGTCTCCGGTCCTGCCTTCTTTGTCATTAAAAAATATCCTCCGACGCCCGCCACGATTACCACGGCCAAACCGACGCCCAATATTAAAGAAGTATTTTTGCTCATATGTTTTTTAGTCAGGATATGCCGGAAGTATAACACCACTTTGGCGGCGTCAGCCTCTGTGTTGAATCATGTAATCTGCGGTAACAGAAAACCGCACCCCGTGGCCGATGCCACGAAATGCGGTAAAGAGGTCGGAGAGTGGTGCTTGTTCGGTCAAGACTTGCTGGCGGACTCGAGAAGCTCCAGGAGGTCCTCGACGATGATTTCGACGATCCAGTCGGTCGGCTCGCCGGCGTAGGCGAAGTTCCTGATCTCCGCCTTGGTCATGATGTCGATACCAAGCGCCGCATCCAGAGCCCTGATTTTGAGCCAGTCTTCCTTGCTGGGTTGCTTGTCCGCGAGTGAGTGGACGCGCAGAGCGTCACCCAGGCCCGCCGTTTCGAGCTCCTTCTTCAGCGTCACGACACGTTCCTTAGCCCACCTGGACGCATCCGCTTCAATCTCGGAAGCCTTCTTCGCTTTGCTTTCAGCTTTTCGGGCCTTGAGCGCAACCAACAACTCATTCCCTGCTTGGGTCAGCTTAGCCATGAAAGGTACTCCTTTGTTCGGGTAATTCGCCTCAGCGATTGGAATTCATAACATTTTTCCGTCTCAATGTCAAGGTTTCTACATATCGAAAAACCGCACCCGGGCTGTGTGCCGAGTGCGGTTGTGGGGATCTTCAGCCGGTCGCGAGAAGGTACTGCTTCAGGCTGCGGACGAGGGCGTCCTTGGTGTATGTCTCTTGCGGGCGACCGGGGAGTTCGACGACATACGCCGTTTCGTTTCCTACCGCATCATCCCAGATGATGGCTCCGTTCTCGTGGGCTGATGATAAGATTCCGTCAAGCTCCTCCGGTTCAAGGTCTTTCCTGTCGTCGAACCTGAGGCAGGCTTCGGCACCATATCCTCGGAACTGACTGTTGGGGCTGACGAACTTGTATCCCATCTGTGTTCTCCTGGGAAAAATTGGAACGCCTTACACCGTGATTTATCACTTGGCCAGCATCCGCGGCCTCGCATACAAGATGAATATCATCACGCTCTCTATCGCGATATACACGACTGGTTGCAGCGCGTCTGCCAGGGTCCAGGCCGGGATGGCGATGACGGCGAAGACGCACGAGGCCCCGAAGATGGTCCAGGCCGTCTTGTTTTCGTCCGCTGGATTCTTCCAGGCGTTGACGAACGTCGGGAATGAGCCGAGCGTCACTACGGTCATGCCGGCCACGATTCCGAAGTTCGCGTCGCCGAAAACTTTCCAAAGTAGGATTCCCAGCGCGCCGCCCACAAGGCATAGTTTGTCGAGCCAGGTCCAACCCGGCTTGCCGTACTTGAGCGCCAGTCCGACCGTGAGGCACGAACCGGCGAATGCGCCGATGATTTGTCCGTTTACGCTGTTCTTTGCCAGCATCCCGGCGAGGGTCACGGCGTCGAGAGCGGTCCACACGATCCACGAAGCCTTTGACGGTCGGGTCTTCCGCTTCACGATAGCCAGGATGTAGGGGATGAAGCCAATCAAGAACAGAATTCCCGCCATGACCGACAGAATATTTCTCAAGGTACGATTCCCCTCAAATTCCCCCGACAGATTCCACGCCCCATTGCGTAGATATGAAACTTGGCATTTTTAAAGGCAAATGTCAAGGAATCCAGCTAAAAAAAGAATCAGGGCAGCCGCGGATGGAGTTCGCGACTGCCCTGAAGGAGGTGTCTATCTAGTGTTGTCTGGGGCTGCCTGCCGTCAGTTCGGCTTGCACGGATTCTTGGCGTCCTGCTTGACGGTCCCGTCGCTGCTCGCTTCGACGATGTTTCCGCAGCGGCGGCACTTGACCCTGTATGTCACGCCGGCGAAAACCTTGTCGCCCGGCATGACCATCTTGCTTTTGCACTTAGTGCACGTCATCTTGAGCGGCACTCCGGTCGGGACCTTGGCGATCGCCTTGGTCTCAGTCGGCGCTTCTTGGGTCTTCGGCGCCTGCCACTCTTCGGTCAGCTCGGCCTTGCCGGCCCGCAGCTGATGGTACAGAGCATACACGTGCTCGATCCTCGGTCCGCTGATGCGCATCGTTTTCCAACCCTGTCGGTCGTTGCGATGGTCCACGATGGCTTCGGCTGTCTGGTGGACGTAGCGGCCTACCTTTTGCGTCGGGCTATCCGGCGGCATGAATGTCTGCCAGCTGATGGCCTCGATGCGGTCGCGCAGGGGTATGGGCACGAGACTCGCCACCGGTCCATGCTCGTTTTTCACCTCGTAGTACAGCCTGCCGTCGGTGTCGAGCCGGACTATCAGCCCCCGGAAACGCGCCATGCGGTTCGCACGCTCGCCTACCAGGGTCTTGGTGGATTCCTCGTACGCCTTCCCGTCCAAAAAAATGAACAATGACATGGCTGGTTCTCCTTCCTATCGCCGTCTGCGTCGGGATCCCCGTAGGGTTTGTCCCATCCGTTGACGGTCGGTGGATCATTCCGGGCCATACCGGAGCGATGCGGATAGTTAAACATTTCCCTTTGAAAGGGTCAAACCACCGCGGTCTTCAGTTGTAGGGGCGCGGTTGCCGCGCCCTTGCCCCCATGCCCGGGCGGGGAAACCCCGCCCCTACCAGCGTTCTGGATCCACATCCCATTTCAAAGGGTTTTCAATGATGTACCCACGGATTGCGAATAATTCCGCGTCGTTGCGGATGATACGTTCGTGGTAATTACGTTGCCAAACCGGCAAACCTGATGTTTGTCTGATGATATTAATATTTTTTGTGGATTGATATTTGAAATATGCGATTATTTTACCCAATTTCGGTAGGGGCGCGGTTGCCGCGCCCGGGCGGGGAAACCCCGCCCCTACCAACCAGACAATACCGTGAAAATGATTTGGCATTACGATATATTCGTCGATTTCGGTTCCGATAAAATGATTCGGAATATCTTTCCACCATTTTTCGGCAGTTCGGCCGCAATCATCGGGTTCCATGCTCCCATTCCTTGTTTCACCAAACAAATGCTCCCGATTCTTCGCGCATATCGTCACGAAATACGCTCCTGATTCGGTGTAGTTGTATCCTTGGAGTCTTGTCGCTTTTCGAACGCGCAAATTCCTCATATTCCACCGCTGCCATAATTATCCTTTCGGGTCAACCAAGACGGGGTCTATGCTGGGTTGACATCGTCCCACTTCTGTCGCAAGCTCATGGCCGGTTCTTTTGGAGGTGAAAATGGGCCTTTTCGAAGACATCCTGAATACGCGGAAAAGTCAGGGCGGGCTCGCGCATGCTTCCATGGTCTCGCCGCTGACGGTCAGCGAAGAGGCTGGCATCCTGCAGTGGATCCATGACCAGCTTCTGGCTTCGAGACCGGACCGTCCGAATTGGCGGCTTTTCTGGGACAGGCAGGCGCCGTTCTTTTGTCGGGAGCTGGCGTTCATGCTCCTCGGCAAAGTCTCGACGAACATCCTGCAGTGCGCCGATCCGGTGACTGATCCGACGCTTCTCAAGCATTGGAAAGACTTCGACCATGGCATGCGCTTCGTGCTCGAACGTACGGACGCCTGTCGCTGCCTCCTCTTCGACGCCGACTTCCTGCTCGTCATGGACCGCAATCGGCCGGTCGATGCTTGCCGCCTCGGTCCGAAAATCGCGCCCGATGGTTCGCGCGGCCAGGACACGGTCTGGCAATCCGTCGGGTCATCCGACCTGCTCGATGTCCTGCTCCTCTCTTGGGAGTCTGCCGGTCCTAAATGGAAGTTCGCCCGCGAACGCCTGTGCGACATCGCGAACAACGTTCTGACAAAGTCGCGTCAGCCCTGAACCTAAAGACCCGGATGCTCTCCGGGTCTTGCCTGTTCAGGGTATTGTTTTATACGCGACTTGATTCGGATTTTAATGCTATACTTCTGTTATGCGGCAGGTTCGGATAGTTTTGATATTCGCGGCTGTGGTTTTATCCGCAGTCCCTTTTTCTGTATCGGCCATTGATACATCCAGCGCGAATTATAAGGACACGGCCCCGACTTTTGCGCCAGCTGCCGGCAACGTTTCGTCCGCCAACTACCAAGTCAGCGGCTCTGTCGATTACGCGGTAGGCAAATCTGACAGCGCCGGATTCTCGGTCCAAAGCGGCGTTCCGTTCCCGGATCCGTCCGCACCTACCCCGCCTGTCCCGCCCGGACCCGGCGGTGGTGGCGGCGGAACAGGTTCCGTCGATTATGTGGTCCCGCCGACGTTTACCTATAAGACCCCGACTTTCCAATCGCATCAACTTATCAACGGCACTCGCGGAGCCCAGTCCGCGTTCATCTCGGTCAACGGTTCCGAGGTCGGCGTCAATTATCCGACTGCCAGCACCTGGTCGCGCGATTTGCCGCTTTTCCTGGGCTTGAACGTCATCCAAGTCAAAGCCCGCCTGCCTTCCGGGTATGTGACCCCGGTTGTCACCGGGACCATCGAACGTCTTCTCATCGGCGACTGCAACCGCGACCGCGTGGTCAATGACCGCGACCTTTCCATCCTGTCGCGTGCTTTCCGGACGTACAATCCATTCGCCGACTTCAACGAGGACGGAAGGGTGGATGACTTTGACCTCTCGCTCCTGGCTAGCCATTGGAAGCAAAGCTATTGATATGCGGACTATCGAAAAACTGTTTTCCATCGTTTGGCGCAAGCTGGCGGCACTGCTTGTCGCGTTTTTCCTGTTGTTCCCGCTCCCGTCGTCAGCTGCCGGCATGAGTTATACCTTCGCCGGACCAAAGAACGTGTCCGTGGGACAGGTATTCCAAGTCACGGTCCAGCTGAATTCGGCCGTGGATATTGATACGGTCAGGCTCGAAGGATCTTATCCCTCCGACCTATTCGAATTGCACGGCATGGTCCCGTCCGGCGCCCTCCAGAACGTCTCTCCTGGCAACGGTGTTGATTCGTCTGCGGGCACATTCTCATTCGGCGTGTTCACGACCGGCGACGCGGTCAACGGAAACTCAAAAGTCGCGCTCATCACCCTAAAAGCCCTGAAACCAGGAGTCGGTGAATTACGTCTTCTTTCCGGTTCCGCGGCATATTCAGGCGGCGAAGGCGGAGATCTGCCCGGTGCAGCCATCAAGATCACAATTTCCGCTCCGACCGTGACGCCTTCTGTGCCTCCGGTCGTACCACCTGTCGTGACCGAGGTGTTGAAGCCGTACGAACCGACAAAGCCGGCGGCAACGTCCACCTTCCAGATTTCCAGCCCGACCCAGCCTGACCCGAACCTGTGGTACAACAGCAATAAAGTCGTCATAAATTGGACGACCACCGAACCGATAAGGCAAGTCCTGGGGAGTTTTGACCAAAATCCTGAAGCGAGCACCTATGCTCCTCTTTCCGGCTCAAGCGCCACGTTTTACGCCACGCAAGATGGTTTGTGGTACGTGCACCTGATCGTGATCTTCAAAGACGGGACCTTTTCCCGAGAGGATTTTCTGGTCCGTATCGACACCACATCGCCTCTCGCCCCGAATCCGGCAGTCCGCCAGACCGAAGTCCCGTCCGATTTCCCGAACAGCGTGAGTTACGGCACCATCGATAAATCTTCCGGCATTGACCACTACGAAATCTGGGTCAACGGCAATCTCGTAGCTTCGACCCAAAAAACCTCCTATACCTTGACCGACCTGCCAGAGGGTCCGAATAAGATAGAGATCATAGCCGTGGATCGTGCCGGCAACCGGTCGCAAGGGGATACGAGCTTTAATCTCCTGACGCCCAGCAAAGCCAGACCCGCCGCCACACCGACTGCCACTTCGTTGTACGGTCAGATGTTTTCGCTCTACAACCGAATACTCTCTCTCTTGCGTTACCCGGCCGTAGCCTTAGGCATAATCATCGCAATTACGCTGTATTGGGCAATTTTCTTCTTGACCAGGAGCAGGAAAAAGAAACGCTGAAGGTCACTCTGTTAAAAATCCTTCAACTCCGTCCGCCTGAGGCGGGCTCCGTTCAGGACGACCGAATAGTACTACTGGCGACCCGTGTCACCCTCCGTCATCCTGAGCATGTCGAAGGACCTTTCTGGTCAAGAAACATTTTTATGATAACCATCAACACCTTGCATGGTTTTGACATAAAAAATGTTGTATACTAACAGCGGCTGATTCCGTTCCGGAAATTTTCGTTATCAGTCGCCCGCATGCAATTTGATGCGGGTAGGGGGTTATGGAGGCAAAAACCCACTTATCAACGCGGTTGCTCTCGCGGCACTTGGGTGTCGGGTTGCTTGTTGTACTCCAAGTCGCATTTTTCGCCTTTGGAATCTTGAAACCGTCTGCTGTCCAAGCCAGCATCCCGACCACTCTGGGTTACCAAGGCCGCCTCAAGAACGCGGCTGGTACTGCCCAGACCGGGACTTTTTCTTTTGTCTTCCGTATTTACACCTCGTCCACCGGCGGCGTTGCAGTTTGGTCAGAGACCCAGCCCGCAGTTTCGGTCGACACTGGCGCCTTCGCCGTCCAACTGGGATCCGCAACCGCCTTCCCGGCCTCGCTAGACTTCAACCAGCCGCTGTTCCTCACGCTTGAGGTCAACTCTGATGGCGAGATGTCGCCGCGCATTTCCTTGAATTCAGTCCCATTTTCCTACACTACCGGAGGCATCAATGCTTTCAGTGCGGCTCCAGTATCCGCCACCGGCGGCCGCATGTATTACGACACACTGCTCGGCACGCTGAATTATTACGACGGAATCGCCGCATCTTGGCAACAGGTCGGCACTGCCACCGGGACCCTCCAGAGCATCACCAACGCCGGCAATGTCACGACCAACGCCATCCAGTTCGCGGGCGGAACTTCGACCGGCGCATTCGTCTTCAACAGCGCCCTGACTGTTTCCGGCTCCACCAATCTCCAAAACCTGACCGCCACCAATGCGACCCTGACTAGTTTGGTTATCACCGGCACGACCCCGACCAATCTCTCAAACCTCACCTGGACCAACGCCACGGGCACTTACACGACCACGACCAATCTCGCGGTCCTGACATCCGCCCGTTTGCCGTCCGACACGCGCATCAACAGCACGACCGTTTGTCTGTCCGATGGCACGAATTGTCCTTCCGGGGTCAGCGGCAGTCTCCAGTCCGTCACCAACGCCGGCAACACCACGACTAACGCCATCATCGTCTACGGCGGCATCACGACCTCCAACTTCACGGCCACAGGCACGACATCGCTCCTGGGCATGACTTTCTCGAACGGCACCGGCACATCAGTCACCACCACCAACCTGGCGGTCTTGACCGGTCTATCTTTGCCCACCAATTCCGTCACCGACGCCATGGTCGTGAACGGTCTGACCATCGACCAGACCGGCAATGTCTCGGCCACTTCCATCAACTCCGGCGTTCTCGGCAATGCAGGCGTCACGCTCAACCTCTCCGGTTTCGGCAGTGTGACTGGCTCGCTGGCCGCGACACACGTTTCCATGGCTACGGTCAACACGACCCAAACCCTGGATGCGCAGAAGCTCTACAATATCTGGCAGTCCAACACCGTGTTGACTGGCGGTGATTTGAGTACATTCGCCAGCGGCACGGTACAGGTTTCCGGTGGTACGGGTTTCATTCGCAACCACAGCACCGACAACTTCGCGGATGAGGTTTTGACCGAATGGGCTACTTCGACCAGCCTCCTGACCCCGTTGGTCTGGACCAATATCTACATCTACTACAATTCCGGCGTACCCTCGATGGTCGCGACCACGACCTCGTATGACGATGACTTCCAATACCTGCCGATCGGTAAGGTTTTTAACGAAGGCAATGGTAATTTGATGCTTCACGATGATCGGATTTACGCCACCCAAATCCGAAAGAATTTAAGCTCCATGTTGCGCGAGAACATGAAGCATATTCTGGCTAATGGCTGTGAGATTTCTTCGACCGGAACGCGCAACCTGTACAGCACCGCCTGCGATGACTGGTACGGGGTCAGCAAAAAAGCCCAAGTCGTATTTGATTCCGCCGCATCGGATTATTTTACGGCTGATTATCGTAACGGAAACGGAGGCTGGAAAGGCGTCACCACGACCCAATGGGACAACCTGAATTATGACGACGGCAGCGGTACGCTCCAGCCCCTGGGAGCGGGTGAGTACGGAGTCCACTGGATCTACCGTCACGAGCCTTCGTCCAACAAGATGGATGTGGTGTACGGCAGGAGCTCATACACGACCTTGGCCGATGCTTTGGCCGCTCCCGAACCGACAAGCCCGCCCGCATATTTCTTGGACGAACAGCATGTCACTCTGGTGGCCGCGATCATTTTCGTCCAAGGCTCTAACTCCATAACAGAAATTCGCGATCTTCGTCCCCATCTGGTTTCCAGAGGTGCCACCAGCGGGAATGGCGGCGGTGTCACTAACCACAATGATCTTTCCGGATTACAGGGCGGTTCATCCGGCCAGTTTTACCATCTGACATCTACCGGTTTTGATGCCAATAGTTCCCTTCACTTCACCGCAAATTCCGGAGGCTTGTTCACCCTCCTGAACAACGCCACCACAAACACCAAGATAACCATAAACAACCTCGGCGGCGGCACGGCCAGCTTGGATCTTATCGACGGCGACCTCCTTTTGGCCAGCACGACGCGCATCACCAACGCCGGTTTCGCTTTCTTGACCGGCGCTGATCTGGCCGGTGGTGGAATAACCAATGCTGGTGCATTGTCCGGCATCTCCAACCTCACGGCCACAGGTACGACTTCGCTCGCGACCCTGACCTTCACCAATGGCACCGCAACGTCAGTCACTTCTACCAACCTGTTTTCCACGAACGCAGTCTTCACCAACCTGACGGTGACCAATCCTTTTTCACCGAACGAACTCATCTGGATCAGTGCCACCGGCACCTACACGACCTCAACATATTTGTATGCTTTGAGCGGGAATATCCCGAGTTTGGGCTTTTTACAAGCTACCGGAACTTACCTCGCTGTCACTGGAACGGCTGATTTCCATAATATCTCTTTCGATAACGCGACAGGCGGCAATCTCGTGACTTACGGCACCGTCTCATCCACCTTTATCCAAGCAGGCGACACGGTATTGAACAACACCACGGCCCATACTATGGTGGTGGATACGATATTGCGTGTCGGCGTCGGCAACTTCCCGGTCATCGGCAACTCCGTGGCCCAGTTCGGCGGTACGACCGATACCTTCTTGCAAGTAAACATCCAGAACCACTCTTCTGGCACCAACGCCTCGTCTGACTTCGTGGCCACCAACGATATCGGTGACGATGCAAGCTACTACATCGACATGGGCATCAACGGATCTAATTACAGCGTGCCCGAATTCAATATCGGCGGCGCGAACGACGGCTACCTCTACACCAACGGCCACAACCTGACCATCGGCACCGCTTCCGCCTCCACTGCCGTCATCTTCCACGCCGGCGGCACTACGGCATCAGACGAAGTCATGCGCATCACTTCCGACCACTTCGTCGGCATCGGAACGACTGCGCCATCCTCCACCTTCCACGTCGTCGGCACATCCACCATGGACGGTTTGCTGACTGTCACTACCGCTTCATCCTCCATCCTGTTCTTCGGTTCTTCGACCGGCACCAGCCTCTCGATCCTGACTTTGGCCCGCCTCCCCTCCGATACTAAGATAAATAACACGGCTGTCTGTCTCCTGGATGGCACGAACTGTCCATCCGGCACCTCGCCCAACTTCCAGACCGTGACCAACACGGGCAACACCACGACCCGCGATATCCAGTTCAATGGGGGGACGAGCACCGGTGCGTTCGTGGTCGGCTCAAATCTGACCGTGACCGGAACCACCGCGCTCCAAGGGCTGACTTTCATCAACGCCTCCGGTTATTATGTGGATTATTCGACCACTACGGCTAACCCTGCCGCCGTGGAAGGACGTTTGTTCTATGATAAGACCCAAAAAGCTCTGGCCTATTACAACGACAACTTGAATGCGCCGAGACATATCGGACAAGAAGTTGCGCTTCGGGTGCGGAACCTTACCGGCACCCCGATAACCCGCGGCAGTCTCGTCCGTGTGGTTGGGAATGACGGCGCCGGATTGCCGACCATCGCCTTGGCTCGGGCTAACGATCAGAATACATCCAATGCAACCGGCGCAGCTGACGAAGATATTGCCAATGGCGCAGCTGGAACGGTCATCACCGAGGGTACTGTGGATGATCTGGATACCTCGGCCTTCTCGGCAGGCGACAGGCTGTATCTCTCGGCTGCGACGTCCGGCGCGCTGACCAACGTCAGGCCGCTGACTCCGAACATCACGCTCGAAGTCGGCGCAGTGAGCAAATCCGATGCGCTGACGGGTTCGATTATCTTGCATTTCATCACGCCAAAATTTGGCGCCATCACCACCGGTGGCGTGACTTTCGGCGACACCAATAACTTCATCACAGATGCCGCTTCCGTCTTTTTCTTCGACGCCACAAACACCCGTCTCGGTATCGGCACCAACGCCCCGTCCTCCACCCTGCACGTCGTTGGCTCGACCCAGCTCCAAACCCTGACCTTCACTAACGGCACCGGCACCTCGGTCACCACGACTAACCTGTTCACGACCAACGGCACAGCCACCAACTTCGTCTCCACCAACGTCACCATCACAGGCGGCACCATCAACGGCACATCCATCGGCCTCACGACTCCGTCCCTGGCCGTCTTCTCCGACGTCACCTCGACCAACGCCACGACCACCAATCTCGCAGTCCTGACCATGGCTCGCCTCCCGTCAGATACCAAGATAAACAACACAGCCGTTTGTCTCCTCGACGGCACCAACTGCCCCTCCAGCACCAGCGCCAATCTCCAGACCGTCACCAACTCGGGCAACACCACGACCAACGCCATCGTCTACAACGGCGGTACATCCACCGGTGCTTTCGTTGTCGGCGCCAACCTGACCGTGACCGGCACAACCGCACTCCAAGGTCTGACCTTCAATAACGCGACCGGCTTGTACATCGATTTCGCGACCACCACCGCCAATCCGGCATATCTGGAAGGTCGGCTATTTTACGACAACACTGAAAAAGCTTTGTCCTATTATAACGATTCCTCTGATGTCACGCTGAACATCGGCCAAGAGAACTTCATCCGAGTCAGGAATATGACCGGTTCGACTATACCTAACGGCAAGGCCGTGTATATATCCGGTTCTGATACAGCCGGTGTCCCGTCTGTTGAATTGGCCCAAGCCGACTCGACCACGACCGCTCGGGTCGTCGCCATCGCGACCCAGAACATCCCAGCCGGATCGACCGGCTACGTCACCTCATTCGGCTTGGTCCATGATATCGATACTTCAGCCTTCGCTACCAGTTCAGTATTGTATCTATCTGCCGCTACTCCTGGAGAGTTGACCACGACCAAACCGATGTCGCCCAATCTGACCATAAGCATCGGCGTAGTATCCAAATCCCACTCTGTAAACGGTCATATCCTGGTATTGATCGGCGTCGTCAGAGCCGGTCAGATGGAGGATAAAGGAGTCGCCTTCGGGAATATCAACGGTGAAGTCACGTCGGACCAGGCCTATTTGTCCTGGGATGATGTCACCAAGAGATTAGGTGTCGGCACCGACTCGCCATCCTCCACGCTCCATGTCGTTGGTTCGACCACACTCCAGACCCTGATATTCACTGAAGGCACGAGTACTTCAGTCACCTCCACCAACCTGTTCACCACCAACGGCACGGTCACGAATTTCATCACCGGCAACGCTTTGATAACCGGCGGCACCATCAATGGCGCGTCCATCGGCCTAACCACGCCGTCCTTAGCCCTTTTCTCGAACGTAAGCTCCACGAACGCCACGACCACCAACTTCGAGGTCCTGACGTACGCCCGCTTGCCGAGCGATACCAAAGTAAACAACACCTCCATCTGTCTTCTGGATGGCACGAATTGTCCCTCGGGCGTCAGCTCCAACCTCCAGGTCGTCACGAACTCTGGCAACACGACCACCAACTCCATCATCGTCTACGGCGGCATCACGACCTCCAACCTGACGGCAACCGGCACGATTTCCCTCCAGGGCACGACCTTTACCCTCGCCACCGGCACGGCGGCCACGACCACCAACCTGTTCTCGACTTACGGCACATTCACGAACGGCGTCATAACCAACGGCACCATCGCCAGTCTCACCTACACGAACGGCACTTCGACCTCCTGGCTCGGCTTCGCCACAGCTTCGGGCACGACCATCAACGCATTGAATTCCAACCTCACCGGTTTGGTCTGGGTCAACGCCACGGGCACCAACACGACTTCGACCAATTTAGGTGTCACCGGCCTGGCCACTATCGCCTCATTGTCGGTCAGCGGTGTTACGTCACTTGCCGGTGTCACCTGGACTTCAGCCACGGGCACCAACACCACGTCCACGAATCTCGGCGTGTCGAACTTAGCCTTGATCACCAACCTGACCGTCACCGGCACGACCGGTCTGCAGACCCTGACCTTCACGAATGGCACCGGCACATCGGCCACGACCACCAACTTCTTCTCCACCAACGGCCGCTTCAACCTGCTCGCCGTTTCCTCGACCGACGTCACCGGCAACACCCTGTCAGTCGCGGCCGACAGCATCACGTCCGGCAACGGCCTGGTCATTGACTACACCTCAACCAACCTCACTTCCGGTTCAGCCTTCCTCATCCGCAACGGCGGCCAGACCGAGTTCGCCGTCGGTTCAGCGTCGGGTTTGGCCTGGAACGCCACGGGCACCAAGTCCGCAATCTTCACCTTGGCGACAAGCACGGCTTACCTCCAGGTTGCGACCGGCAACCTGATTGTCGGTAATTCGACCTCCTCAGCCACCCAGTCATTGGATGGGAACGATGCCTATATCAAAGGCGATTTAGAAGTCGACGGCCGTATCCGCTTCGACGGCAACGTACTCTTGGCCGGAGCCGCGACATCGGCCCAGGTCGGCTGGTCAAACGCCAACAACGATCCGACCAACTTTGAGTCAGTCCGTTCGCTGCGTTCCTACAACGGTTACTTATATGCCGGCATGGGCGACACCGGAACGGATGGCCGAATCTACATCTGCAATCCAACCTTAGGCGGAAGCTCGACGTTATGCGACAACTCGGCCGATTGGTCGCTCTCCACCTCAACCGGAGCCACCCAAGTCCTCTCCATGAGCATGTACAACGGCAAGATGTACGCCGGAACAAGCAACGGTCTGGTCGTCATGTGTTCGCCGTCCACGTCAGGCAATATCAACCAATGCGATTCTGGTGATTGGTCTATCGCGACCTCCACGCTCGCCAGCAACAGCGTCAAGAGCATGGTTAATTACAACGGATACTTCTATGCTTCCGAGGATACAGGCTTGGCCGGCAGTGCCGCCGTCATCGCCTGTAATCCGGCGTCCGGCGGAAATGTGAACGATTGCGATAACGCCGCTGACTGGACCCATGTCCCGCTCCAGCCGGGTGGCACCTACGAAATTGCCCCAAGTCTTGTCGTCTTCCTGAATCGTCTCTATGCCGGTCTGGGCAACAGCAATGCTGACCGTGATTTGGATATCTGCAACCCGACGCTCGGCGGAAATACCGAGATTTGCGACAGCACCGCTGACTGGGCCTTGACCGTCAATAATGGCACCTCGGGCGCCCCTGCTTCTTATGAAACCATGGCTGTCTACAACCAGTCTCTCTATCTCGGCGGCGGTGCCTCGACCGGTTTGGGCGACCTCCTGCGTTGCGATCCGGCGAATGACGCAGGCACGGATTTCCATCTCTGCGACGGTACAACCTTGAATAACGAAATAAACAATGCCGGTACAATTACGCGCATCCCTTCGCTCCTGACCTACAACGGCAGCCTGTGGGTCGGCGCAGAAGGCACCTCGGCCGGCGACGGTTCAGTCGTGGAGTGGCGCGACACCTATGCTAGTACGTCCTTGGCGGGCGGGACTTTCCAGGCCACCTACGCCTTGGCCGAATACAATGGCGTCATGTACGCCGGCCGCGGTAATGCAGCCGGTAACGGCCAGGTGTTCTACATGCAGGAAGCGCGCACAGCCTCGAATAAACTCTCATTTGACGCTGGTTCTTCGACCGGAGACATCTGGTTCTCGCAAGAATCCTACGATTCCATGGGTCAGGGCGCAGATCCGCAAGCACTCCAGGGCGCCTTCAAGTTCTCTCACGGCATCGTGACCGAAGCCGGTTCTTACGACTTGGCTGAAATGTATCCTGCGACCGAAGCCGATCTCCAGGCCGGAGATGTCGTGGCGCTTGATTCCGTTGTAAAAGGCAGTATCTCGCGCAGTACCAAGGCCTACGATCCTAAAGCATTAGGCGTCATTTCGACCAAGCCTGGTTTCACCCTGTCAGCCGAACAGAAAGAGGGGATGCTGCCTGTGGCTCTGGCCGGACGCGTCCCGGTAAAATTCTCAACCGAGAACGGCACCATCAAAATCGGCGACGCCCTGACTGCCGCCTCGACCACCGGTTATGCCATGAAAGCCACGCGCCAAGGCGTCATGATCGGCCGCGCTTTGCAGGACTTCAGTTTGCCGCAAGACGCAGCCTCCACGACGGTCGCCACAGGCACTGTTCTCATGTTCGTGCAGAACGGTTACTACCTGCCAGGGACCGAAGATTTCGGGTCTCTCTCACTGGGTGACGCCACCGGCACATCTGATGGCCTGCAGGAGACCGACTCCACACCTGAAATCCAACTCCCGGCCGGCAGCCAAATCTCGCAGGGCTTGGGAGTCGGTACGTTGGTTGTCCGCGACGCCACCTTCACCGGCAAAGTCATAGTCCTGGGCACCACGACGCTTCGCGGCCCGGTGATCTTCGGCGCCACCAACTCCGGTCGCATCAAGGTCGAACCCGGCCAATACCGAATCCCGGTGCTGTTCGAAGAGCCTTATGCATATGCGCCACGTGTCTTCGTGTCGCCTGAAATCGAGGATATCTCCGGCGGTACAGGTTACGACCACTCGATATGGGATGGCGGCTACTACCTTACCGATGTCACATCCACGGGCTTTGAGATCCGCTTGCCCGGCGGCGGCTATTGCCCGACCGTTGGCCTGACGCCTTGCCCGATCAGCCTCTCGTTCAACTGGTTCGTCGTCGGCTTCGAATCAGCCACACCCACGTCCTCGTTGCCCGAAACTCCCACGACCACCGCGCCTGTCGAGGAAGTGGCCACCACCACTGACTCCGGAACCGAGACCGTTGTCCCCGAAACTACCCCAACCACCGATCCCGCACCTGTTGAGTCCACTGGAACCACGGATGTTCCAGTAACGCCAACCGAAGAACCGGCTCCAGCGCCAGTAGCCGAAGAGACGACCCAGCCCACAGTTGAGCCGACCGTCGAACCAGTGCCCACCCCAACTCCTCCTGCAGAAGTGCCTGTTACGGTTGAGCCGGCACCCGCTCCAGCGCCTCCTGTCGAGGTCCCGGCAGAACCGGTTCCGGCTCCAGTTCCTCCTGAAACCCCAGCGTCATGAAATCTTCCCGTTCCCGCCAGGTCGGCCGAAGCCGCCGCCTGACCCAATTCGACAATGACCATGCTCCGGTCCAGACGGATTGGAAATTTTGGGCATTGCACGCCCTCCATTGGCACGCCCTGCTCTTAGCGGTGGTCACAATCCTGTACATGGGCTACACCGGCTTCGGAAATTGGTAGTAAACGTTATCCACAATTTATCGGATTTTATCCACAATAGGCCAAAGCCTATTTTTCGTTTGTGTTGAGCCTGATTTCAGTTATTGGAACAAACTCGTATACAATGGAATAGCAAAGTCCGCCTTCGCTCTTTCATTCCCACCCAACCCATAACGGCGGACCGCGACAGCAAAAAATCCCGGCAACGGGAAAAACAAAAACAAAAGGTCCCAGACCGCTAAAACCACCGCCCGGTAAATCCATCGGACGGTGGTTTTAGTTGGTTTGCTTTTTGTCATTCCCCGGTTCAACCGGGGAACCTTACAACCAGTGCGATGGTAAGATCCCCCGGTCAAGCCGTGGGACGACAGAAAGAATATATATCGATTATGAAAAAACTGTCATTCCCCGGTTCAACCGGGGAAGCTTACCTTGCGCGATTTTAGGATGTATGGCAGCGGTGAAGATAGGGTATGTATTTCGTATATATTCTAACCAACAAAAACAACACTGTTTTGTATATTGGGATAACGAATGATCTCGCGAGACGCCTATGGCAACACAAAACATGCAGTACCGATAGCTTCACCCAAAGATACAGAGCCACTAAACTGGTTTATTATGAAGTCGTAGAAGATGTTCGTTCCGCTATCCAGAGGGAAAAGAGGCTCAAGAAATGGAATCGAAGTTGGAAAAAAGAGCTGATTGGCAAAACTAATCCAAATTGGGAAGAAATCAAGATAATGTAAGTTCCCCCGGTTGAACCGTGGGACGACATTGAGAGTTCAGGACTAAAATATAAAAGCTTGTCATTCCCCGGTTCAACCGGGGAACCTTACAATCAGCGTGGTTGGTAAGTTCCCCCGGTCATGCCGTGGGACGACAGAAGAGTTAAGAACTTAAATATAACTGTCATTCCACGGTTCAACCGGGGAATCTTACAGCAAGAGCCCGATTTGTAAGCTCCCCCGGTCATGCCGTGGGACGACAGTAGAATTCAAGATCATATAACATCACATTTCCATCTGTGATAACATTGTTGCATGCGTCGGCTGTTCGGCAGTATTTTATTGGCGGTCACTTCTTTGATGGGGAGTTGTCTTGTGGCGTTTGCCGCGGATCAGTCGAGCACCAATTACGAGATCAAGGAAAATTCGTTTGTCCCAGCCTCGTTCAACGTCAATTCCGCCAGTTACATCATCAATGGTTCGGTCGAATCTGTTGTCGGCATATCGAACAGCACGAACTTCAACCTGCGTTTCGGCGTCCCGGTCAAGGACCTCCCGGCGCCGACACCGCCAACGCCACCCACTCCTCCTGGTCCCGGCGGGGGAGGTGGCGGGGGCGGCGGGGGAGGATACACGCCTCCGCCGGCCACGACGACGCCACCGGTCGTCACGACGACTCCGCCAGTCGTGACTCCAAGCGGTACCGCAAAGTCTCCGACGCTTCTCTACCACTCCCAAACATATCTGTCCCACACCTTGATTTATGGAAAGCTGGGTACTGCTGGCGATGTCCTGATCGTCAATGGCAGCCAGAACGGCGTCAAATACCTCGCTGATCTCGGCTGGCAATTGGATATGCCGCTTTTCGTCGGCTACAACGAGATCCGCATCCAGGTCAAAAACTCCATTGGCCAATATTCAGACGTCATCGCCGGTACGGTCGAACGCATGCTCGTCGGCAACGGCAGTCGTCTCACGGATAAAGGAAACGTCCACACCGTGGATGACGTGGATATCTCGCTTTTCACGCGTGCCTGGAAAAAATTCGATTTTTACTCAGATTTTAATGAAGATGGCAAGATAGACGACTTTGACCTTTCGCTCATGGTCAGCCATTGGAACATGACCGTAAACTATTGAAATATATGCGTAAAAGCGGAATCCTCATCACCCTGGCCCTGTCCATGTTTTGGGCCCAAACGGTATTGGCCGCCGCCAATATCTGGCCATCAGGCCCCAAGGAGGTCAACGTCGGCCAGACTTTCAATGTGACCATTTCGGTCAGCGGCGCCGTAGACGTGGATACCATCCGCGCCAACGGCAACTATTCCATGGATTTGCTCGAGCTCAAAGGCTCGCGTCCGGCCGGGGTGTTTCAAAACGTCTCTCCCGGCACATTCATCGACCAGGTCAAAGGCATCTTCTCCTTCGGCGCTTTCACTTTAAGCTCCAAAGCCAACGGCAATACAAGTTTGGCCGTCCTGACCTTTAGGGCTAAGAAAGCCGGCGCCGCTTTCGTCCAATTAGGCACCAGTTCCCACATCCTGTCGGCCGGAGTAGAGCAAATCGGCTCAGTCGGGCGCTTGAACATCAAAGTCGTGGAAGCGGCCGTGGTCCAGCCTGAACAGCCGCAACCGATTCCGACCCCGGTCCCCGAAGGTAAAACGGTTATCTCGCTCTTCAGCACCTCCCATCCTGACCCGAATGTTTGGTATCCGAATGATATCGTCCTTGCCGGATGGAAAGTCGAAGGCAAAGAGGTCAACAAGTACTTCGTGGGTTTTGACCAGGATCCCCAAGGCCCTGCAGAACAGATTCCGGTCGATAGTCTGGCCAAGTTCACGGCCGCAAATGACGGCGTCTGGTATGTCCATCTCGGCGTACAATTCAAGGATAAGACCTTCCAGCGGACTGATCTGCGCGTTCAGATCGATAAATCCAAGCCGCTCCCCATCTCGCCGGTCGCGGACCAGACCGGCGTCAAACCGGGGATACCTAATTTCTTGAGGTATGGGACGCTGGATGCCGTCTCCGGCATCTCCAGGTACGATATCTACCTTGATGGTCAACTCGTCACCTCGACCCAGCTTTTAGCCTGGAATCTCGACGACCTCAAACCCGGTACGCATCAAGCTACGGTCAGAGCCTATGACCAGGCCGGCAACTTCGTCGAAGGCAGTACCAGCTTTCGTCTGGTCGCCGAAGAGAAACCGGTTGTCGTCCCTCCGGCCGGTCCCGACATCTGGGATCAGCTCAAAGTCCTGCTCTTCACCCTGTTCGCGGTACTGCTCATCATCTTCTTCCTTCTCTGGGACAAGCGCCGTCGCGACGAACAAAAGAAGCCGAGATTCCGCTTAAGGCGCAAATAATTATCCACAGTTTATGCAAAACAAGCTTGGCCGCGAGGCCAGGCTTTTATTTTTTTGAAGTAAATATATTTTGAATTTTGCTTGATTCAGGCGTTTTTTAATGTCTTGACTCATATTTATCAGAAATTGATGATTTTGTTTTGGTTTTTGCGCTGTACGGGTGCGCCTGACGTGTTTTTAAGCTATAATCATTTCTGAAGGCTGATTGTGATGAAAAATTCGAAGAGGAGTATAAGATCGCGAGTACAGATAACCGTAAGTTCGCGACTTCCTACTCCTCCTTGAACCAGGAGGAACCAAGAACCGGTCGTATGATCGGAGATAAGAAACTAAGTTTAAATTGGCACGCAAGTGTCCTAATTTTTCTCGTTGCCTTAGCGAGCCTATTTGGGTTTCTCCTGAATGGTTTTTCCGTCAACCAAGCCAACGCCGCCACACCGACAACTCTGGGTTACCAAGGCCGTCTGCGGAATTCAGCCGGCACGGCTTTGAGCGGTACCTATAATTTTACCTTCAGGCTTTACTCCACCTCGACCGGAGGCGTAGCGCTTTGGTCGGAAACCCAGAGCGTCAGCGTTGATACGGGATTCTTTGCGGTCCAACTCGGTTCGTCCACGGCTTTCCCCACGAGCCTGGATTTCAATTTGCCGATGTTCATCACGACCGAGGTCGGGTCTGACGGCGAGATGTCGCCGCGCGTCGCCATCAATAGCGTCGCCTATGCCTTCACTGCAGGCGGTATAAACTCATTCGACGTTGCGCCTGTTTCAGCCACCGGCGGCCGCATGTATTACGACAACTCCAACGGTTCCCTCTACTACTACGATGGTTTGGCTACGGCTTGGCAGCAGATTGGCACGGCGACCGGTACGCTTCAGACCATCACCAACTCCGGTAACGTCACGACCAACGCCATCCAGTTCGCGGGTGGCACTTCGACCGGCAATTTCTCGGTATCGAACGACTTCACGGTCACGGGCAGTTCCTCGTTCCAAAACATCACAGCCGGCAACGCGACGTTCACGGGTTTGACCATCACCGGCTCCTCGCCCTCCAGCTTCGCCAGCCTCACCTGGACCAACGCCACGGGAACCAACACGACCTCGACTAACCTCTTCGCCACCAACGGAACCATCACGAACGGCGTCATCACCAACGGCACCGTCTCAAACCTCACATTCACTGACGGCACATCGACCTCCTGGCTGGGCTTCGCTACCGCTTCGGGCACCACGCTTAACGCCTCGAACAGCTTCATCGCATCGCTCACCGCCCCGACGCTCATCTCCTCTAACGTCACCATCACGGGCGGCACCATCAACGGCACGTCCATCGGCGCGACGACCCCGTCCACCGGCGTATTCACCAACACCACCTCCACCAATTCGACTTCGACCAACCTCTTCGCCACGAATGCCACCATCCAAAACCTGACCATCACCGGAGTCGCCCCGTCATCTTTCTCGAACCTGATCTGGGTCAGCGCGACCGGGACTTACACCACAACCACCAATTTGGCGGTCCTGTCCGGCCTCTCACTTCCCGGCAATTCCGTCACCGACGCCATGGTGGTCAACGGCCTGACCATCGACCAAACCGGCAACGTATCGGCTACCTCAATCAACTCTGGTGTTCTCGGAAACGCCGGCGTCACACTCAACCTTTCCGGTTTCGGGAGCGTGACCGGGACAATATCGGCCGACCAAGTCACCGCGACTACCACCCTTTCGCAATTGTTTACTGCCCAGCAAGCATTTGATTTTTATAACTCTAACGATGTAGTCACTGGTGGGTTGATAATCCAGTCGGCAAGCGGAACCGTAGATGTCGGCAACGGCCGTGGTTTCGTCCATGTCAGCGCTACGGATGACAGTTCGACCTCCGTGTATGTCTCGTGGGCGAGCACTACTGGTATCGTGCTTCCGGCCAACGAATGGCGGAATATTTATGTTTTCTATAATGACGGTTCACCGTCGACCGTCGTCACCTCCACGGATTTGTCCGAAAATCTACAATATATCAAACTCGGAGAGGCATTTAATGTCGGAGACGGTGAAGTGGAGATTGGCGATAGGCGAATCCTGCATAATAACTTTCGCGCTCGCATAAGCAGATATCTGGATGCCAATGCGCAGCATGTCGTGAGTAGTGGTTGCGAATTGTCGAGCACGGGCACTCGTCAGTTCGTGGTGAGTGCTTGTGTCAGCTGGACTGGCGTGAATAAGCAGACGATGGCATCACTCGATACTTCAAGCGGTATCCCTGCATTTTACCGTGATGGCTCCGGAGGCTTCACCGTCATCGATGCCCAAACGCAATGGGATAACTTGAATTATGATGATGGCACCGGAGTTTTAGCGCCTATCGGTGTCGGCGAGTACGGCGTCCATTGGATTTATGTTCATGAAGTCGGTGGGGAGTCGAAAGCGCATATAGTTTACGGACGTTCCTCATACACCCTTTTGACGGACGCGGCTAGTGCGAGCCCGCCGACCGATTTACCGCTGGAGTTTCTCGACGGGGAACATACTTTCTTGATAGGAGCGATTGTTTTCCTGCAAGGTTCGGCTGTAGAGACGCAATTCGTGGACCGGAGACCTCTGTTGATCACTTATGGTTCAATCTCCGGTTCCGGCGGCGGCACGTCTGACCACAACAGCCTCACCGGCCTCCAGGGCGGCTCTGCTGGTCAGTATTACCATTTGACGGCTTCAGGTTTCGCATCAGAAGACGGTCTCGCATTCAGCTCCAATGCTGGCGGTCTGTTCACCTTGAGCGCCAATGCCACGACCGACACCAAAATCGTGATCAACAACGCTTATGCCGGCACAGCCAGCCTGGATATCCGCGAAGGTGACCTTCAGTTGGCCAGCACGACCCGCATCACCAACGCCGGTTACGCTTATTTGACCGGTTTGGATCTAACCGGCGGTAGCATCTCCGGCATCTCAAACCTCACGGCCACCGGCACGACTTCTCTGGCGACTTTGACCTTCACTAACGGTACGGCAACCTCCGTCACCTCGACCAACCTTTTCGCCACCAATGCGGCTTTCACCAATCTGACGGTCAGCGGCCTGGCGCCTTCTTTATTCGACAACCTCATCTGGACCAACGCCACTGGCACTTACACGACTTCGACCTATCTTTATGCCTCTGTCGGCCGTTTCGGAGAGCTGACAGCCACGTCAGCCACTTTCACCAATGCCGTAGTGATGCAGCAGACGGACGTCACCAACCTCACCTTCACCAACGCCACTGGCGGCAACCTCGTGACGTACGGCATAGTCTCATCCACCTTCATCCAGGCCGGTGATACGATTCTGAATAACACAACGGCGCACAGCATGGTCATCGACGAAACTCTGCGCGTCGGTGCCGGAAACTTCTCTGTGGTCGGCAACTCCGTGGCCCAATTCGGCGGCACGACCGACACATATCTCCAGATCAATATCCAGAACCAATCTTCAGGAACCTCCGCCTCATCAGACTTCGTGGCCACCAACGACATCGGCGACGACTCCAATTACTACATCGACATGGGCATCAACAGCTCTGGATACTCAAGCCCGAGCTTCGATATCGGCGGTGCCAACGACGGCTATCTCTACACCCAGGGCAACAACCTGACCATCGGAACTGCTTCCGCCTCTACCGCCGTGATTTTCCACGCCGGTGGAACCATGACCACCGACGAAGTCATGCGCATCACTTCCGACCACTACGTCGGCATCGGCACGACTGCGCCATCCTCGACTCTCCACGTCGTCGGCACCTCCACCATGGATGGCCTGCTCACGGTCACGACCGCCTCCTCATCGATCTTATTCTTCGGCTCATCAACCGGCTCGAGCCTCTACGTTAACGACTTGGCTCGTTTGCCTGGTGACACCAAGATAAACAACACAGCTGTCTGTCTCCTCGACGGCACGAACTGTCCTTCCGGCACCTCGCCCAACTTCCAGACCGTGACCAACACGGGCAACACCACGACCCGCGACATCCAGTTCAATGGGGGGACGAGCACCGGAGATTTCACGATCCAGGGTGGATTATTGGTTTACGGCTCCAGCACCTTGCAGGATTTCAGCTTCGTCAATTCCACGGGCAATGCGCTTTATTTGAGCGGATCCCTGCGCGCCAATAATCTCGAAGCCGGCAACGCCATCCTCGAAAACACCACGGCCACCAACATGGTCATCGAGACCCTTAAGGTCGGACCTGGCGAAAATCCGGTGCTCGGCGTATCCATCGCCCAATTCGGCGGCTCGTTCAACAATTATCTGGTCATTGATGCCATGAACCATTCGACGGGCACATTCGCGACCTCGAATTTCGTGACTTCAGCCGATGTCGCGACGCCCGGGAATAACTACAACACGGCCATCGGCATCGCCAATTCAGGCTTTAGCTCGCCGCTTTTCACTATTGCCAGTCCTCTCGACAGTTATCTGATGGGCAATTCCTCCGATCTTATAGTCGTGGCTGCGACTTCGAGTTCGGTCATCAAATTCGCCGCCGGCGGTACGCTCGCCGCCAATGAAGTCATGCGCATCACTTCCGACCATTACGTCGGCATCGGTACGACAGCCCCATCTTCCACCCTCCACATCGTCGGCACCTCGACCATGGACGGCTCGCTGACTGTCACGACCGCCTCCTCATCGATCCTGTTCTTCGGCTCATCAACCGGCTCGAGCCTCTACGTTAACGACTTGGCTCGTTTGCCTGGTGACACCAAGATAAACAACACAGCTGTCTGTCTCCTCGACGGCACCAACTGTCCTTCCGGCACCACGCCCAACTTCCAGACCGTGACCAACACGGGCAACACAACGACTAACGCGCTCCAGTTCGCCGGTGGAACCAGCACGGCCAACTTCAATCCCGGTACCGACCTCGCCTACAGCCTTGGCATCGCCACGCACCGCTGGAACGGTTACTTCGGTGAAACGACATCGACCAACGCAACCGCGACCAGCCTCTTCGCCACCTATGGCGCAATCACAAATGGTACGATCACGAACGGCACGATCTCGAATCTCACCTTCACCAACGGCACATCCACTTCCTGGTTAGGTTTCGCCACCGCGAGCGGCACTACGATTAACGCCCTCTCCGGCTACATCGCCTCATTGACTGCCCCGACGCTCATCTCCAGCAACGCCACGCTCTCCGGTGGATCGATCAACGGCATGACCATCGGCGCCATCATCCCGTCGACCGGTGTCTTCACTGACGTGACTTCGACCAGCGCCACCACGACTAACCTTTTCGCCACGAACGCGACCATCCAAAATCTGACTGTCACGGGTGCCACACCTTCCAATTTCGCGAATCTCACCTGGACCAACGCCACCGGCACCAACACCACCTCGACCAATCTGGCGGTCCTGACTTATGCCCGCCTGCCGGCTGACACCCAAATCAACAGCACGGCTGTCTGTCTCTTGGACGGCACTAACTGCCCCAGCGGCGCCTCACCCAGCTTCCAGACCGTGACCAACTCGGGCAGTTCCACGACTAATGCGATCCAATTTAACGGCGGCACATCGACCGGAGCCTTCCTGGTCGGCGCCAACTTGACCGTGACCGGTACAACCGCCATCCAAGGCCTTACCTTCACGGTCGCGACCGGTACTTCGGTCACCACGACAAATTTCTATGCCGCTTTGGCCCAAATCACCAGCGCCACAACCACCAATCTGTCTGTCCTCGGCTATGTCGGATCCAGTCTCGTACCTTCGCTGAACTCCGCGTTGTCTCTCGGTTCATCGGCTCTGCGTTGGGACCTCTGGTTCGGCTCTGCGACCGGCGCAAATATCGGCGTGACCAACCTGAATGTCACCGGAACAGCCTCTACCGTCAATCTCACCTGGACCAACGCCACCGGCACCTCGGTCACGACCACCAACCTCTTCGCCACCAACGCCATGGTGACCAATTTCACGGGCACGACCGGCAATATCGCGAATCTCACCTGGACCAACGCCACCGGCACCTCGGTCACGACCACCAATCTCTTCGCCACCAACGCCACCATTTCCAACTTGACCACGTCGGGCAACAGCGTCGTCTCCGGTTCGCTCACCATCGGCGCCAGCACGGCCGGTACCTCGACGCGCGGCTGGAAGAATTCTAACTTAAGTGCGACCGGCATCAACTCCATCCGTTCCATGCAGCCGTTCAACGGCTATCTATACGCGGGCCGCGGCGATGGCGCTGCCGACGGCGATGTCATGATTTGCGATCCTTCCTCGGGCGGGGATTCACAGTTGTGCGATGTTTCAGGCGACTGGTCGTCATCAGACGACAGCGCCACGGCATCGCAGGTATCCTCCATGACGGTGTATCTGAACCGTTTGTACATCGGCCAAGGTGATGGCGCTGGTTTAGGCATCATCCGTTACTGCAATCCTGGATTGACCGGTACGGCGGCCAAGTGCGACAGCGGCGATTGGGCTGTGGCCACCTCCACCGGTTTGAATCGCATTCGTCAGTTTGCGAACTACAACGGTTATTTGTACGCCGTGGGTGACAATAATTCGGTTGACACGGGTGCCTTCTTCGTCTGTAATCCGGCTCTCGGCGGCAACACCAACGAGTGCGACAATACGGCTGACTGGTCGCGGGTCAACCTGTCATCTGTCCTGGCGGGTTACGAGGAACTGACTTCGCTGGTCGTCTATCGCGCCAGGCTGTATGCCGGCGTCGGTAATTCGGCTGGCGACAATGATTTGTTCATCTGTAACCCGACCTTGGGCGGAAATACCGAAGCTTGCGACGCTACGGCTGACTGGTCGCGTATCTACAATGCGCCGTCAGTCACCTACAACGCCATCGAGAAATTTTCTGTCTTGGACGACCTGGTCTACCTCGGCATGGGCAATGGCGCGGGCGAGGGAGATTTGGTCAGATGCGACCCGAAATACGCCGGCGACCTGTCGCTCTGCGATAATGCCGGTGACTTCAACTCTTTCACGCCAGTCATCCAGCGAGCTTCCGGAAACAGAGTCACTGCCTTGATGCCTTTCCAGGGAATGATGATGGTCGGTTACGAAGGTGCGTCCGGTGACGGCGATATCGACGAGTTCCGTGAGACCTATGCCTCGACGACTGACGATACCGCTAGTTTCGAAGCGACTTATGCTTTCGCCGAATACAACGGTTTCCTCTACGCCGGCCGCGGTAATGCTGCGGGGAATGGCCAGGTGTTCTACTACAGCCGCGACCACCACAATTCCAATCAACTGACTTTCGAATCGCCGTCATCCAGCGCTTCTATCTGGTATTCCGAAGATTCTGCCGACCAGCCTTTCGGTGGTCGCGATCCGGATACTTATGTCGGAACCTTCAAGTTCTCGCACGGCCTGACCACCGAAGCCGGAGCTTACGACCTGGCTGAAATGTACCCCGTTTCTGATGCGTCTCTGTCCTCCGGTGACGTCGTTGCTTTGGATGAAAATCTGGCCGGTTCGGTCCGCAAATCCAGTTCCGCTTACGATCCCCAGGCCTTTGGCGTCATCTCGACCAAACCAGGCTTCACCCTGTCTGCGGCACAAAGGGAAGGCATGAAGCCTGTCGCCCTGGCCGGCCGCGTCCCGGTAAAAATCACGACCGAAAACGGCCCGATCAAAGTCGGCGATCCTTTGGCCGCGGCTTCCGTGCCTGGCTATGCCATGAAAGCCTCCCGCGCCGGTTCGATCGTCGGACGGTCCATGCAGGATTTCTCCGTATCGGCTGATACCGCTTCATCCACCGTCGCGACCGGGACAGTCGAGATGATCGTCCAACCCGGATACTACTTCGGCTCAAACGAAGGCGATTCTTCGGTCGGACAATTAGCCGGCTTCCTCGAGGACTCCACAAGCACGACCATAATCGCCAAAGCGGCTTCGGGCGATATCGGCGCTCTGTTGGAGGTTGCGGCCGGTACCATCAACCCGCAAGTCGCAGCCGGGGACTCGCTCATGGACATCCGCCTGCTTCTGGCTGACATCGTGGTCGTACGCAGTGCTGCATTGGTCGCCGGCGACCTGACCGTCGGCGGCACGGTCCGCCTGACCGGCCATGTCATCGTCTCGGACGACACCGCCGGCGTCATCGACATGCCTGTCGGCGAATCCTTCGTCGAGGTCAAATTCTCCAAACCATACGAGTCCGTGCCGGTCGTGGTCGTCACCCCGGAATCCGATGCCCAGGAATATTTCACCCCATGGCTCGGCAAGTTCCGTATCGCCAAAAAGACGGTCGACGGTTTCCGTATCGAGGTAGAGGAGGGCGCCTGCACTGATCCTTCCAACTGCGGCCGCACTCTGCGCTTCAATTGGTTGGCTCTCGGTACCCAAGTGAGCGCCACGTCCACGGCTGAAACGCCTGTCACCGAACCGGAACCGGAAGCAGTGGTGCCCACCTCAACCGAGGAAGTGCCAGTCGCCAATCCATCCACCCCGGAAGAACAACCGGTCACGGATATAGCTCCGACGACTACCGAAGAACCCGCAATACCGACTGACGAAACTCCGGCCTCCGAGACGCCAACGCCAACTGTCGACGTCCCCCCAGCGGAAACCCAACCCGAGACCGTTGTCACCGAGCCTCCGCCCACAGAAACCGTGACGCCGCCAGCTGAAGCTCCCGTGTCAGAACCTCCACCGGTCGAACCCGTGGCTCCTCCGGCTGATCCGCCTCCAGCCGAAACCCCTGCCCCGCCTCCCGCGACTGAATAAAAACACCCCGATGTCCACCGGGGTGTTTTTATTCTGCATAATCGGGGAACTTTGAATTCAATGCATCAAGACCAGGTCCCTCGGCCGTGCCACGTCCTACGTGGTCAAGCCGTGGGACGACAAGCGATAAGCTAACCATAAAATAATCTGTCATTCCCCGGTTTAACCGGGGAATCTTACCTTGAATGTTCTTTGTATTGGTTGGTTCAGTGTCTTTTGTGTATACTTATTAACGCATTATGCCCATCAAAAGATCAACAACAAAAATCGCCGTACCAGATATAGCTCCAGAAGAATCCTCACCAACTCCATCCAGGAAACCGAAAGGGTCTGCCAGGATTTCGCCGTTGACCATCGCCGTCATCGTCATCGTTCTTGTGACCGCCGTCGTTTTGGGCATACAACAGACTCTGTCCAGAACCTCGAAAGGGTCTGAAAAAGCCGCTTCACCGACCGCTTCAACCTCTGCTCCGGAAGGCATCCGCGAACTCATCGAAAAAGTCTCCAAGCATATCGCCGTCAACCCGGGCGAGGACCCCACTGTGGCTACCATCCAGGATATCGGAATCCTCAAACAGCAGAACCCGACGTTCTATAAGGATGCGCAGAACGGCGACCGCTTGCTGGTTTGGACAGACAAGGCCGTGCTCTATTCGCCGACCCGCGACATCATCCTGTCGGTTTTGCCCATCAGTCTGCCGCCGTCCGCCCTGAATCAGCCTGCAGGGGCCGCTACTTCAACATCCGAAACCGCGACCATCGAGGTCAGGAACGGTTCAGGCACGGTCGGTTTGGCCACCACCTTGAGCAAGAAATTGACATCGCCCGGCATGACCGTGTTGAAGCCCGCCGACGCCTCCACGACTTACGCCAAGACCGTCATCGTGAAGATCACTGATAAGGAACTCCCCCAGACGCTCCAAGCCCTTGAGCTGGTGACTGACAACGCGAGCGTCGTCGCTTTGCCCGAAGGCGAAAAACCAAGCAAGGCCGACTTCCTCATCATCGTCGGTGCGGACATGGTTAAATGACAAATATATGTTGAAATTCGAAAACCTCAAGAAGAAATCGTTCCTGGCCGCGGCCTCTTTCTTCGTCCTGCTGTTCGCAATCCTGCTCGGCTCCGCTTTATCGGCCAGCGCCATTTTGCACTGGGCCCAAAAACCGGTACGCAGCGGTTATTACGCGGTTTTCTTGAGCAACGGACAGGCATATTTCGGCACGGTCGGTGATGAAGACGACAAGCGTCTGGTCTTGAACAACATCTACTACATCCAGAAGAACCCCGAAGGCGAAACGCAGAACGACATGACCTTGCTCAAGTTGGGCAACGAATTGCACGGCCCCGAAGACATGATGGAGATAAACAAAAACCAGGTAATGTTCCTGGAGAAGCTCAAGTCCGACGGCAAGGTGATGCAAGCCATCCAGAATTACAAGAAATAAAGGCCATATAGCATGTAACATGTAGTCTGGGACACCGGCCGGCGACCGGTGTTTTTGTTTTCCTATTACATGCTATATGCTACATGCTGTAATTGAAGTATGCGCCTCGTGACCGATCTCCATATCCATTCGCGCTGGTCGCGATCTTGCTCCAAAGATCTGACTTTGCCGAATATCGCCGCAGCTTGCGGGCGCAAGGGCATCCAGCTTGTCGGAACGGCCGACGCCCTTCATCCAGCCTGGAGAGCTTCGATTGGCGATGAATTAACCGAAGCAGGGGAGGGCGTCTTCGCTTTGCGCGCCGGTTCGTCGCCTACCCGTTTTATCTTGAGTACCGAGATATCTTGCATCTACAAACGCGGCGGCAAAGTCAGGCGCCTGCACCATATCGTCCTGTTTCCGTCTTTGGCCGCCCTGGATCGCCTCATCGCTTCCCTCACGGCCCGCGACTGCAACCTCAAGAGCGATGGCCGTCCCATCATCGGGCTCGATTCTGAAGAACTGCTCAAGCTTGTCATCGAGGCTGATGAAAAATGCCTGCTCATCCCGGCCCACGCCTGGACGCCGTGGTTTTCCATTTTCGGTTCCAAATCCGGCTTCGATTCCATTCAGGAATGTTTTGGGGACCTGGCCCCGCTCATCCCGGCCGTCGAAACGGGCTTGTCCTCCGATCCGGCCATGAACTGGCGGCTCTCGGCGCTCGACAAAATTTTCCTGGTCTCCAATTCGGATGCGCATTCTCTCGACAATCTGGGTCGTGAAGCCAACGTGTTCGAGATGGCAGAACCGTCATACTTCGAATTGCGCCGCATTTTGGTCGAACATGATACGGACAAATTCCTGGAGACGTACGAATTCTTCCCCGAGGAGGGGAAGTACCATGCCGATGGACATCGCGATTGCGGTTTTTGGTGCGGCCCGTTCGAGACCAAGCGTCTCAAAGGATTGTGCCCCAAGTGCGGCAAACCATTGACCGTCGGAGTCCTGAACCGGGTGGATGAACTGGCTGATCGGCCGGAAAATCCCTTCCGTCCGACCGGATCTCCGCCTTACCGCTCAATCGTTCCCCTGGCCGAGCTTGTCGGCGATGCCCTGGGCGTTGGAAAGGTCTCTAAACGCGTAAAAACCGCCTTGGACGGGCTTTTGAAGGCCGGAGGCAATGAATTCCATATCCTGCTGGACATGCCGCCTGAACGAATCGCCCAGGTAAGCACCCCGGAAATCGCTTCCGCCATCCAAAACATGCGCGCCGGCCTCGTAGAAATCCGCCCAGGCTACGACGGTGAATTCGGCCATGTAAAAGTCAGCGGCATAATAAAGAAAAAACAGGGGAGCTTGCTCTGAAAAATATTTAGCGTGGCTTTCAGGTTTGGCGAAATGCGAGGCGCCGTCGAGGAACGGAATAAAGCGTATGGCGCATACGCTGTCATGAGTACCGCAGACGGCAACGAAGCAGTTCGCCAAACATGAAAGCCACAAATGAAAACACCCCGACGATCGTCGCAGGGTGTTTCCTCCTAATCAAGTTGAAGATGGTTATTTCTTCTTCTTGGTTGCCTTCTTCTTGGTCGTCTTCTTTACTGCCTTCTTGGCGGCTTTCTTCTTTGCCATAATATCATCCTCCTTTCATTTTAGGTTCGCCCCGATAATCTCGGGATCGATGTCGCGCATTGCGCTACGACACGCAACCGACGAACATAAGATTAGTATAACACATTTTTTTTGCGTCAAGTAGTATTATTAACATGTCAAGGGGTCGAGCGCTTGCGCCAAGTCACGCATGCGGTAGGATAGTGGGTGTTATGCATCGTGTGATTTATTTTTTTATCGTCTGTTGCGCGCTATTCATCGCCGCATCTCCGGCTCGTGCTACTTCATCTTCCGGTTTCGTCGACGTGAGCGGCACGTCATTCGTTTTGGATGGGCACGAATTCATCCCGCGCGGCGTCAACGACCATGATGCGTCGAGCCTTTGGGACAGGGCCCGGACCGTGCCGAAAGAAGGTGGTTTCACCGCCCATTTCAGGGCTTTTAAGGCCCAGGGCTTCAATTCCGTCAGGTTGAGCGTCAAGGCGGATTATTTCGATTCTCCGCAGGGTTTTGCCTGGCTCGACCGCCGGGTGCGCGACGCCAAAAAATATAATTTGAAGATCGCGCTCGACATGCATATCCCGACCGGCGGCATCCAACAGGATTACCAGCCTAACACGGATAATTTTGTTTTCTGGTCATCATCCGATCTTCAATCCCGTTTCATCCGTACTTGGGAGTCCATTGCCGCTCGTTACGCTTCGTCGGATGTCATCTGGGCCTACGACATCTTCAACGAGCCCGCCTCTCGCGACATCAACCGTGTTTCGTCTCTCATGCAACACGTGCGCGACGCCATCCGTTCCAAAGATATGCGTCACATCATTTTACTTCAGCCTATCCAGCTCTACGACCAGGAATATCGCGAATCATTTTTCTACCCGCCGATCCATGACGATCGTTTGGCTTACTCGATCCACTTTTATCGTCCCTACGGTTTTACGGTGAAGAATGTCCCCTGGGGCATCAATGACGGACGCGTCATCGACCGCTATCCGGCGACCACGACTTCCGACGGCGTATGGGACGCTACCAGGATTCGAACCGAACTCCTCGATGCAGGTTTAGAGGCCGCGAACACCCGCGGCGTCCCCGCGGTCATCGGCGAATTCGGCACTATCTTCCACGATACTCTTGATGGACAGTATTTTTGGATCCAGGACGTCCTGTCATCAGCCAAACAAGCCCGCATAGGTTGGCAATATTGGATTTATGAAACGCCCGATCTGCGTTCCAGCTACGGCCTGACCGACAGCCGCGGCAACCGACGCAAACAAACCCTCAAGCTTCTTTCCGATAACGCGCGATTACCCTCATCCGCTTATCGTTGAACGTCATATCCACATTCAAAGAGGCGTCCGAGTCTTTACGCAACAGCAAAAAAACGCTATGGTAATGGCGGATATCACGCAGCGTCAGTCCGTCATTAGTCCCGCGAATGCGGAACATTCCCCGACCGCGCCACGTCCTACGTGGTGTCCACCGGGGAGGTCGAGACAGGGCAAGCGCAAACGGATTCCGCGTTTATTCAAAGTAAATCATTTCGCATGCCCACCAAGTTATTTGTCGGAGGCATCCCTTACCGCATGACCGACGAAGAGCTCAAAAACCTCTTCTCGGAAGCCGGCGAAGTCGTCTCGGTCTTCATCCCCATGGACCGGGAGACCCAGCGTCCGCGCGGTTTCGCCTTCGTCGAGATGGCGGATGACGGTGCGGCGGAAAAGGCCATCTCCATGTTAGACGGAAAAGACGTCGGCGGCCGCCAAATCAAAGTCAGCCTGGCCCGTCCCATGGAAGAACGCCCTCCGCGTCCGTCCCGCTATTGATTTAAAAAAATCAAAAACTCCCTCGGTTTAACCGGGGGAGTTTTGTTTTTTCTCGGTCGTCATCCTGAGCTTGCCGAAGGACCTTTATAGTCCTGACTCATTTCTGGAACGTCAGTGTAGACAGCGACTCCAGGACCATCACCGGGCTTTTCTTCTCAGCCGTCTCCCTGCCCCAGACAAGATGGGACAACTGTCCCATGGATTGAAGCCTCAAGATAAAAAGTTTTGACTTCAGATCCTGGCTGTATCCCTCGACTCCGTAGAGCAGTTTTCCTTTCAATGCGTAAGAGACCTGGGTCGAGGAGGTTATTGTGGCCAAAAGCTCGTTTTCCAACCGAATATCGTAAGGCGTGATGGATAGCCAGCGCGTATCGTATGTGGCGGTATCGGTGGCTTTCGGTTTAAGTGCCAACGTCAAAGCTTTCGCGTCGTTTGTTTCCACGACGCTCGAAGGCGGATATTTCAGCGTCAGTCCTTGCTCCAAATTCACGGCTTCCGACCAGCCTCTTAGCGTTTTCGGGTCTATCGTCGGCAAATTATCCGCTTTGGATAAAAGTTCGCGTTCGCTTTCCACGGTCTTCAGCGCTTCCTGCGCTTTCATGACCTCGTCGTTCGCGGCTTTCAGCTTGTCGTTCGCATCCTGGATGGCTTTTTGGCTTTGGTCTATGGCCGTGCGCGTCTGTTCCTGTGCTTGGTTCGCGATCTGTTCAAGGCGCAGCCTGTCCTGGTTAGCCTTGTTCAGGTAAATCCCCATGCCTATTCCCACGGCTATGGCTCCGAGCAGGATGGAGAAGATGACGGTCGCGATACGTTTCATGTTTGGCAGTTTAGCCTAAGATTGGCACATGCGGAAGTGTCATGCCTAGCCGAGTCCAGCAACCAACTCGCGCATTTTCTCCAGAGCCTGCTCGCGCGTCGTGATCTCTCCCGCGTCCCGCATGTCCTCGATGCGTCGGACGATATTTCCGATCGCTTTTCCCTGCTTGATGCCCAAATCGATCAAGTCTCTGCCCTGGACCAGGGGTTTCGTGGGTTCGGCATCGAGTTTGTATTTTTCCACGATTTCCGCGAATTTTTCAGTCGTCGGATGGGCGCCGCGTTCCGTCCCAGGCAACGCGCTGCCCCGCCAATCTGCTTCGCAGACTGCAAGGAGCTCCTTCCAGCCCATCGGGTGGAGCTTTTTGAGCAGTTTACGTAAGGCGTTTGCCAGACCTGATTCTTCCATCTCTCCGTTTTCGAAAGCCCGGATGAACGAACTGGGTTTCATGTGTTGGGTCGTGATGAGTTCCGCAGACCGTTGGATGTCGTGCGGGAATCCCCAGCGTTCGCACAGCGCCTTCGTCGGTTCCAACCCGGCTTCTTCATGTCCAATCGAACGTATGCGCCCGTCAATTTCCTTGGTCACCGCCGGTTTTCCCAGGTCATGGCACAGCGCGCCGAGCATGACCGAAAATTTTTCGTCTGCCGAAAAAGCATACCTCGGATCGCGGATGATCTTCGCCGCCCAATCCACGACTTGGAGTGTATGCTTCCAGGCATCGCCCTCCGGATGCCACTCTTTATCCTGCGGCAAACCGACCAGGGCATCCAATTCCGGGAAGTATTTCCCAAGCAACCCCAATTCCCGCATCAATTCCAGGCCTATCGAGGGTTTCTCTGCCTTGAGCAGCAATTTCTTGATTTCCTCGAGCACGCGTTCCTTGGACAGCTCTTCCATGTCGCCGCGCTCCACCATCTCTCGCATCAGTTCCAGGCTTTTGTCCTCGACCGTGAGCTCCATGCGCGCCGCGAATTGCACGGCACGATACACGCGCAGCGGATCGTCTTGGAACCTCTCCGCATTGGTAACGCGCAGTACCCGGTCATGGATATCCTGCAAGCCGTTGAACGGGTCGATGAATTCACCGGTCAAAGGGTCGGCACAGATTGAATTCATGGTGAAGTCGCGCCGCTCGGCCGCCTCCTCGACTTTCATGCCCGGATCACCGCTCACCGCGAATCCCGTATGCCCGCTGCCTGTCTTTGATTCGCGTCGCGGGATCGAGACATCGAACTCCACCCCGTCGCCCAAACTCACTTTCAGGATGCCGAAAGCGCGCCCAACCGTGTTCACCCGTTCCGGAAAAAGTTGGTTCAGGATGCTCTCGAGACGGTCCGGCGACACGCCATAAATCTCCAAGTCTATGTCTTTAGGATGTTTGCCCAAAACCGTATCCCGCGCAAAGCCTCCCACGACCAAAGCCCGCGGTTCGATATCCGGATAGTCAGGATCGCGCGGCAAGGCGCGTATGGTCATGGCCAATTTGTTCGCCGCATCAATCAGTCTCTCGTCCTGCGCAAAAAGACGCTCGCGCAGTTCGGCTGTTTTGTAGGGTCCGGTCCGTTCCGGAAGCGTATTTTTAAACGGATTTTCTTGATTTTCCATATCCGGCTACAGCATACCAAAGGTTGGTGCAGATACGAAATCCCGGATAAAAAACGAGCCCCCGCCAGCATGTTGCTGACGGGGGGAAAGGGTTAGCGGGGCTGCCGCCTGAGCATCCGACTCCGCATCAGCTCGAGCTGG
This sequence comes from Candidatus Uhrbacteria bacterium, assembly GCA_016222815.1. Lineage (GTDB taxonomy): Bacteria > Patescibacteriota > Patescibacteriia > 2-12-FULL-60-25 > 2-12-FULL-60-25 > CAIKNB01. Next base: position 139,074 of record JACRQE010000002.1, on the reverse strand, counting down.
CGCTCAGAGATGAAGCCGATGCGCCACTGCAGTCGCGGCCAGACGCCTTCGGACCGCCGCTTGAGGCAAATCGGTCCGCAGGGCTCGTCATTCGGCAGACGGAAGGTCTCGTTGCTCTCGCCCAGGCCCAGAAAGACCTGGACGAGCCGCAACCCGAGCCAGCACCCGGTGGCATCCTGATGTAGCAGGAGCCACGCAGCGTACTGATCCTCGTCTTCCTCATACCCGACGTAGATGTCGCCGGGTTCGGGCCCGCGGTTGGCGCGCTCGCACAGCTCTTCACGCTGGAGGCACGGACCTCCCAGGAACCGTTCGACGAGGTCCCGCTTGAACTCACTGGCGTACGGGTCCCAGTAGGCCTGCAGCTCTGCCGGTGCCAGTTTCTCGCGCGGGTCGCGCTGGTTGCGCTTGGCGAGCTTGATCAGCCGCCGGCGCTTGTCACGCTCGAGTCCGCGGATGCGCTCCACGGTGCGGTAGGGGTTGCGGGTCTCAGACGCCTGGGTGCGGACGGTTTCGTCCATCATCATGTAGACCTCATTGAAGGTTCGACTACCCATCTGAACCGACGATTTTCATCATCGATTCGGATGGGAGCCTGACGAAGATGTCAGGCAAGAGGGCGGGTCGACTAAGGGACTTCATAGAGCCAGAGTTTGTTTCCGCTTTCGTCCGTCACTTCGAGGTCGCAGTCTGACTCGTGGAACTCAAGCGTGAGGCTGGCTCCGTGTTCGTCTTCCGAGAAAACGAGGTCGACTGTGATTTCCGCAGTGACGTCCTGGTCTCCATACCACTCCTCGTGGTACTTCTGGGTAGTGCGGCAGGTGAAGCTCTTCACGATGTAGCGTTCCATGGTTTCCTCCTGGTTCGGACTATCGTCTTTGCGCAGAGGAGCATGGTTCGACTACCCATCTGAACCGACGATTCTCATCATCGATTCGGATGGATGCCCGTCTTGAGAGACCTGACGGGTAAGGTCATTTTTTCCCTCGCGAGAGGAAAGGGGAGAGGAGCAAACGGAGCCCGACCAGGACGATGGCGACTTGGATCGCCAGTCCCAGCACCGGACCGAGCTCCTCCACCAGCCGGAAGGCCGCGGTCTTGAGCAGACCGGGAAACAGCAGGACGAACGCAAGCGCGAACACGCTCGCGGTCGCCAGGAACCGGCGGGGCGTCCCGATGAAGAAACGGACCCAGACTCTGACGTCGTCCATTGAGCCTCCTGATTCAGGTTGGGGTTGTTCGCCTCACGAGCCGCTGTTCCGTGCACCGGACAATCCGGGTCATTGCAGGGCAGCTGCGCGGCGATGACGAGGGCATTGCGCCGATTGATAAGTTCGATGATGAACTCGTCGATGGCCTCAACCGTTGCAGTGAGACCTCTGTCTGTGGCCTCGACGATCCTCTCGCCACCCTCCAGGATAGTGTCGGTTACCGCGTCCACGAGCACCTGCTGGCTTTCGTTGCGCATGGCTAACTCCTTCTCTTGGTTAACTTCAGCCGTCTCCACGCTATCGCACGCATGTCGTTCCACGGTTCAACCACGTAGAACGTGGCACAGCCGGGGAATCTCTACGCAATCGCGCGGAGACAGCCGCTTGTTCATTTAAAGTACGTCGTCTGTCTCCTTTTGACCCTCCCTCGCAGGAAAGTCTCCTGAAGCCGCGACTTGCGTCACTGCTTCGGGAAACAGGGCAAAGATTCTTGCCCGAGCCCTTAGGATTCCGCCTAAGCGTCCTGTCCAGATTATCGGCCTGACAGAAAGGGCCGTGCAATCAACGTCGCCGCTGGCCGCCCGTGGGCGTCAGGATGCAGCAGCCTGCCATCCCGCGCTCCACACCCTGTGCCGCACTTCGGAGCGTCACGAACACTGCGCGCGACATGCCGCACAGCTCGAGTGCCCTATTCAGGACCGCGTCGTCGCGGCGCTTGCCCTCGAATGCGTCCGTGACCACCCTCGTTGCCTCGGCCTTGGTCATCTGCGGGATCTGTTGCATGCACACCTCTTGAAAGAACAACGGGCTGCCCGGCTGCGGAACCCTTTCCGCCGCCATCGTCCCTTCCCGAAGTCACTTCTCTTTCCACAGCTCATGCAGAAGTAAATCTCGGGAAGGTCTAATGGCTGTAGACCTATGCTTTGGCTACTTGTAGACAAGCACGTCACACGTAACCGAAGCGTGTTCTCGACCCGGCTAGGCATTTAAGTTCATGGGTCTGGAACAAACTAATCTACTAAATTTTTCTATTTTTGTCAAGAATGGAGTATACAAAAAAGTCGTTTGAGCTAATATTTAGCTTATTTGACTATATTTTCTTGCTTACTAAAAAGTAACAATCTTATGAACATTTTCTTGTGGCTTCTCCATGATCACGTCAGTTCATCCATTGACAATGGGATTAGACCGAGGTATTTTGTTGGCATCCTCGGGAAGGGTCCGCGAGGATTGAGACATAGGAGCGGGAAGATGAGGATTTACAAATCCACGACCGCGGTCGGAGGAAGGAGGACTGGGTATCGGAAGTCAGGATAGTGGCCGTCCAGACATCACAGGCGGATCAAAAAGTTTCTGCGGCACGGCAACGCTTGGGGCCGCACGCACATAAAACGATCCGGCTTGGGGTGCTTGGTAGCGCTGGTTGAACGGGACGGGATTACCTATCGTCGAGTAAGCTCGACGGCTCGGCGCCTGCACCGTGGGAGCAGGTCTCCCTACTCGGTCCGCGCCAAACGTACCTTTCAGCCTGCCGGCTGCTCTCCGGTTTCCGCTCCACCTCCTGACTCAAAAAAAAGGAAGGTGCTGGAGATGCACAACTAACACCATGGAGTCCGTCTTGGACCCTGCACATCTTGTGAGCCCCTACCGTCGGTAGGGGCTCATCTAATTAAAAACCCCGGCGATGTTCTGCCGGGGTCATCTGTCATTTGTTGCTGGATTTATTCAGGCCGTCCCAAGCCATTTCGTAAAGTTGTCGGAGTGTCTCGGCGATTTCTTCGCTTTCGATCAGCACGCTGACGAGTTTTCCTTTGAAGGTGTAGAGCGCGACCTTGTTCTTGTATATCGTGATGTCGCCCGTGAAATTGAACTTGTCTTTCGGCAGGATTTTGACGTTGGCTCCGGGACGCGGCGTATATTCGTCCTTTGTGATGAACAAACCGCGCGAGGGGATATTGCGCCGGGCAAGTTCGCTGCGCCACGGCTTGAGGGCTTCCATGCCGGGGAAGATGTTTTTTATCGAATCCACGTTGCCGATTTCCAGGATGGCGTTCTTCCGGTCCTCGATGCTGGAGGTTATATCGTCCAGGATCGCTTTGATGCCCTCCGGTCCCTCATAGATCTTGACCACCGGTTTTTCGCCGCGTTGCAGGAGCCGCAGATCGGTTATGCCCGCTTCCACCTCTTTGAGCGTGCTCTCCATTTCTTTCATCCGGCTCTGCACGAACGAAATCAGGCGCTCCGGTGATTCGGCCAGGTAATTGGTCTTTTTGCCTTTCTGTATCGTGCTCATCAAGCCGCGTTCGGCCAGTGATTCGATCACGGCATACGTGGTCACGCGCGAAACTTTGGCCTTGCGTGCGATGTCTTGGACCGAAGACGGCCCCATCTCAAGCGAGATAAGGTAGATCTTCGCTTCGCTGTCCGTGAAACCGAGGGATTTGAGCAATATGTTCCATTGGGTCATATCGTGTAAAGCATATACTTTCCGGCCGTAAATATCAACCCTTGCCCAGCATCTTCCCAAGTTCTTCCCTGACCACGTCGCGGTCATCCCAGAACGAACTTTTTCCTCCGATCACGATCGATTGTTCAGCGCCTTTGCCGGTGATGAGCACCACGTCATTCGCTTGGGCAAGCTCCAGCGCCTTCCTGATGCCCTCGCGCCTGTCCAGAATGACGAACAGATTTTTGCCGCGGACCTTGCCCTCTTTTTCCGCCGCGAACGCAATATCCTCCGCGATCGGCAGCGGATCATCTTCGTACGGATCCACATTGCTGCAGATGACGTAATCCGCCATTTTTCCGGCCAGCTCGCCCATGATCGGCCGCTTGGCCTTGTCGCGCCCGCCGCCTTCGGCCCCGAGCAGGACGATAATCCGACCGCGCGTGTTGTTTGTGATGGCTTGCGCCGTCTTCAGGACCGCGGTCATGCTTTCCTTCTCATGCGCATAGTCCACGTACAGCGTATAGGGTTGGCCCAGGTCGATTTTTTCCATCCGGCCCGCGATGATCTCCAGCGCGTCGAATCCGCTCTGGATCGCTTCTGCCGTGGCGCCGAACTGCTTGGCCGTGATGATGGCCGGCAGTGCGTTCATGACATTGAACTCTCCCACGATATGCAGAGTGTAATTCTCGCCGTTCACCGAAAAAGCCACGCCGGCCGGCGTCGAGAAAGCATTCTGCCCCTGGAAATCAGCTCCGGGCATGAGCCCGTAAGTGATTTTCTTGTCCGCCGGGAAAGATAAGAAGTAATCCTTGTGCTGACTGTCATTGTTGATGATGGCCGTCTTCGGGATCTCCCGATCCGCTACGGTTTTCTTCGGGCTCTGTGTCAGTGCCTTGAACATCTCGCCTTTGGCCGTTTTATAGTTCTCAAAACTCCCGCCATGCGATTGCAGATGCTCGGGCGTCAGGTTCGTGAAGATCCCGATGTCGTATGCGATGCCCTTGTGTCGCCATTGCTTGATGCCTTCCGAGGTCGTCTCGAACACGCAGTGCGTACACCCGGCCTTCACCATCTCGGCCATGATTTTTTGCATGACCATTGGCCCAGGCATTGTCATGTGGTACTCGTTCATCTTTTCCGTTTCGCCGATGCGGATATTGGCCGTACCGATGAGCCCGGTCTTGAATCCGGCTCCGGTCAGCGCCGCCCACACGAAGTTCGCGGTCGTGGTCTTTCCCTTTGTCCCCGTGATGCCGATTATCGCCATCTTTTTGGACGGGAATCCGTACCGTGCCGCCGCCAAATAGGCGAGCGCCAGATGGTAGCTCGACAGGATCCATTCAGGCGTGAGCTTCTTAAGTAGTTTCTTTGGGTTCATATCATCAGGTAGCTTGGTGTTTTTTGATGAATCTTGCAAGTTCCTGCCAGTGCGTCAGGTGATTGGCGAAAAAAGCGCGTTTCGCCTTTTCCTGCATGGTCGCGAGAGTTTGTTTATGGCCTGTCGGGATGAAAAGCTCATCAATCGGATTCTCGCTCTTGCCGCTAGGCTCCTTGGCGAGCGTCCCCGGCGCCGTGGCTTTGAAGACTTTTGGCTTTTTACCTGGTTCGCAGTAGGCGAGGTATTCGACGATATCGATACGCCGATTCTTTTTACCATCCATGAGTCGCACCAAATCCTTGGCCGTGAGCCAGTGGTTCACGAACTTGATGAAAGGTCCCGGGAATCCGCCCAGTGCCCGGATGTACATGCCCGCATCCGTGCACATGGCCGGAGCCTCGAGTGTTTCCGCAGCGAATTGTGCGGAGAAAGACGCGATATCTTTGCCGGTCAACGCCTGTATCTCCGGCGTCTCCATTTTCACCGCCTGGACGCTGATGTCGCTCCCGGCCAAGTTTTTCCGCGCCGTGGCGATCTTGTATTTGTTTGTCGTGACCAGATAGATTTTCATATTCATGCAAATGATAACACGAGCCGCGGAATAAGCACGTCAAAACCTAAAACAAAACACCTCGCTGTTCAGCGGGGTGTTTTGTCTGGTGGACCGTGCCGGATTCGAACCGGCGACCTCCGCGTTGCAAACGCGGCGCTCTACCAACTAAGCTAACGGCCCAGAATTGCTGCGCAAATATATACTATGTACCCCATCGCGTCAATTTCTTAGCAATATCAGATGTTTATATTGTATAAATGAATATCAAATTTTGAGTATATATACTTATCTAATTTAAGCTAAAAATAACTAATTCATTAATATATTTGTCAACCACCTCTTGACAAATATTCAGTTTTGTGGTAGAGTCCCATTTGTAACTTACATTCGAAGCAAAAACCATCAGTATCCCATGCGAACTCTGAATCCATTTCAGCTCTCGCACGGGGTTCTGATGGGTCCTCGCCAAGGGATAGGCCAGAGGTACAGACCTGGTGCGATAGTTAAGGGCTGGCGGCCCGATCGCGACAGGGACAGGGCCAGGAAGCGCTATCCCGATCCCACTCAAGCAAGCCAAAACTTGAGCGTTGCTCTGGGCGGCAATGTTAGCGGGGTGAATCGTGGAACTTGTCCTTCGGGATGTATGTTTCAACGAGGATCCCGCAAGCCCGATTCTATCGATTCCGCTTCTGCCCATCGGCAGGGGCTGTGCACCTTCAACCCGAACGAGGAGAAGAGAAGATGGCGTTCTATAACGATGTCAGACTCTACTACCGCGGGCGGGAGGTGGTCATCACCCTCCGCTACGGAGATTTCCAAGATCTCCAGGTGGTGGAGGGGAAGCCGCTCGAGGTGACCGAGAAGGATGAGCGCCGCATCATGGCCCTCATCGCCCGGAAGCCCGAGACGCGACACGCACTAACTCTGTACTTGAGTGCGTGATGCTTCCCAGCGCGGATTCCCCGTCTGACCGCGCCAGACAAATCAAGGGGACTGTCCGGCCATATAAGACAGAAAACCGGACCCGACTCGAGGCGGTATCCTCGACCCGTCGGCGCAAGCATCTCCAGCTTGCGCCTTTTTCGTATCTTGCAACAAAACACCCCGCGATTACGCGGGGTGTTTTTTCTATCCGTCGATTTTACGGGGACGCTGGAGCTGCAAGATGTGGTTCTAACCTGCGCATGAAACGCGGATCTACAGAAGGTCGTCCATCGTCGATGATTTTCTTGAGTTCTGTCAGGAAAGCGCCTAATTCAACGTCCGCGATTTTGTCGTGGCCGTATACCATCCTGAACAGGTCGCTCAAGGCGCGCGCTTCTTTGCCTTTCTCGACCTTCTCAAGGTCCATCTTCTCGCTCTCTTCCAGGGTCCCTGGTTTCTGTCTCCGTAATTCCGCATAAGCCACCAGCGAATCGTATAGCTTCTGCATGTTCCCGAGCGCTTCATCATCCAGTTTCCAATCCGGGAACTTCATCACCACTTCCAACGGGACCGACACGAGATTATCCACCGGAATCCTCTGGCCGGCGGCTGTTTGTCGCGACAGCCCTCCGCTCAAGCCGTTGTCGATGGCGTAGAACTGCTGCGCATCCGGATCGTACAGCACGTTGCCGATATGCCCATCTGATGCTGGTCGGAGCTTGTGCAGCACGGCGATGTGCATCAGCGATTTGGCCGCCGGATGGTTCGGTCCGCGGGTCAGCAAATCCCTGAAATCATCCGGACTCATTTCCCTGGTCGGATTATCAGGATTTTTCGAAGGGGCTGCTTCCTGGATCGAGCGCAGTTCCGTGCCGTCGTTCGACTCGCGGACGACGGTCAGAGGCACTACTCCGAAATTCAATAACTGGTCGACGCGGCTGGATGCGTACTCATTTAGCGGCCCACTGCCGGCTTCTATCCCTATTCTGACAGGGATGCCTCGCGCTTTCAGGATTGGCACTTCACTTGGATCTATCCCATAGTAGTCAGCCACATCCTGAATGTATTGTTGGCGATTCCGTTCCGTATCCAAGATGTAATCCTGGATTTTAGGGTCAAGTTCCGGATCCTCTTTTTCGACCCACTGCTTACGTTTACCGTCCCATTCGAGTTTCACTACGGTCGATGTCGTCCCATCCTTGATCTTGTACAGCGCTTCGCCGTTCTGGCCTTTGACGTAAGCCGGCCTTTCGCCGAATACGTGTCGCTCGATGTCGTTCATGCCCGGCGTGCCTACGCTCTCGATCCGGTCCGGTTCGCGCGTGCTAAGCGCTTCAAGCGTCTCGATGCGTTCAACGAAATCCGCAAGCTCGCCCAAGTCGCGTTGCGGCAGCATCGCAAAATCCAAGTCCAAATTGCTGGCTTGCGTAGCCCGGACGCGATTCAGCACGCGCCTCCGCGCCTCCGCCGCGTCATAGTTCGGGGATTTTTTTTCGGTCTTCGAGATACGTTCAAGCTGGCTCTCTACGGCCTTTTTGTCTATCGGCTTTTTTCCGCCGGTCAATGCGCTTTCTTGCATATGGTTTATGGATCACGCTGCGTTTTTCGCACCTCGCTCAAGCCTGAACCTTCTGTATCCGTTGGCGTTGTTCAGGAGCAGTTTCAGGAATCTTGCTCCGTCTTTCGGGAACACTTGCCCGAAATGGAGTTCGTCCGGCGTCCCGAAAGCCTCCAGTGTTTTCCTCAGCTGTTCCGGCAGGGCCGAAATATCCGCCGACCCGTCTTGCTGCAATTTCACCTCAATCGGCTCTCCGACCTCGTTGCCTTTGGCGTCGGTCGGGAAATAATAGATGGTTCGGATATCTTGTGTATCCATAGGTTTTATCGATAATGGCCAAAAAGTCAGGCAGGGCATAGCTTCTTGGCTGAAGCGTATCGTTAAGCGCCGTTCTTGGCAAGAAAAAAACAGCCCGCAGGCCGTTTCTCTCACTGGCCCTATTTCGCTGGATTCAGCGGCTCCTTGCCCTCCAATACCGCGATGATGTTCTCGGCCGCCACCATGCCCATGGCTTCTCTTGCCTCGATTGTCGCGCTCGCGATGTGCGGAGTCAGGATAACGTTGTCGTAAGTCTTGAGCTCCAAGGTATCGGTCATGTCGCAGTCGATGGCCGGTTCGCATTCGAACACGTCGATGCCCGCGCCCGCGATGCGCTTTGTCCTCAAAGCCCGGAGCAGGGCTTTCTCGTCCACGACCGGCCCGCGCGCCGTGTTCACCAGGAACGCCGTCTTTTTCATCATGGAAAATTCCGCTGTCGAAATCAAATGTCTCGTCGAAGGCAGGAGCGGTACGTGGAGCGATACGAAATCGGCTGTCTGCAGGAGCTTCTCCATGCTCATGTATTCGGCCTTGAATTTCCTCTCCAGATCCACGTTCTGTCGCATGTCCGAATAGATGAGCTTCATCCCGAATCCGCCCACGGCCCGTTGTGCGACCGCCGAACCGATGCGCCCTGCGCCGACGATGCCCAGCGTCTTGCCGTACAGGTCCGTGCCGGTCAAAAGCGTTGGCGACCAGCCTGCGTATTTCTTGGCCTTGGCGAAACGGTCCGCTTCGGGGATGCGCCGTGCGAGCGCCAGCATTAGCGCGAACGTGTGTTCGGCCACTGCTTCATTGACCTTGTCCGACGGCGTATTGGTCACGACTATGCCGCGTTTCTTGGCCGCGGCCAGGTCCACGTTGTCAAAACCGACCGCGTAGTTCGCTACTATCTTCAGCTGAGGACCGGCCGCGTCGAACACTCCGTCGTCTATCTTATCCGTCAAAAGCGGCAAGAGCGCATCGCAACCCTTCGCCTTTTCCAGCAAAGTCTTGCGCGGGATGATCTTATCCTCGGCGTAGACCTCTATTTTGTAGCCTTTGGCTTTCAGGGCTTTGATGCCGCTGTCAGCGAACTTGCGCGTGACGAAAATCTTGGGCATATGTGTTTGCTCCGTCATCCTGAGCATGTCGAAGGATCTTTTAAAAAGATCTTTCGACTCCGGCCCGTCGGACGGGCCTCCGCTTAAGACGACGATTAGTATTATTGTTGGTTTCTTTTTTGATGACTTTGGTCGCTATCCACTTCAGCGGCGGTAAAAGCAGGTTCACCGCTCCCAGGATGATGATGAGCTTTGGCACCACGTTGGTCTCCGCGAAATACTTGTCGCCGATGTACAGCGCCACCGTGTTGTTCATGTACACCAAACATAAAGCGATAGTGACGCGTTCGGCTGGGTTGCGCCAGTAGGTTGTGGCATAGCCGAACCAGGCCACACCACCCATGAAAGCCGTCATCACGATGACGATGCCCAAGTCATGCGGGTTGAAGGTATAATCCGAACCGATCAGGCTTGCGGCCGTTATGCCGGCTACCAGCACGCCAAATATCAAAAGCGATATTTCGCGCCAAACGACATCGTGATGTTCGATGAATTTGCGCGCCCGGCTCTTGATAAGCATGGCCGCGATGAACGGTACGACCATGGTCAGGAGCAGGCTCGAAAACATGCTGAAAATCGGGAATTCCACGGTCTGGCCGACCACGAGCCAGAGCACGAACGGCATGGTCAGCGGAGCCAGGAGCGAAGTCGTGACCGCGATGAGCATGGCCAGTGACTGCCTTCCGCCGAACAGGTCGGCCACGAGCGCGATCGTCAGCCCGGTCGGTGCCGCGCCCACGATCAAAAAAGCCAAAGCCCAGTCCGGCGCGAACACCCAGCACGGGAGCCACATGGCCAGCGGCATGAGCACCAACATTATCAGGTTCGAGACCGAGAGCATCTTCCAGTCTTTGACGTATGATGTCAGTTCCCCCAGGTCGAGCCGCAAACTCGAGACGAAGAAGATCAGCATCAGAAGCAGCGTCGAGTATGCATTCAATGGCGCCAGTCTTTGCGGGAATATCACGCCCACCACGATCGCCAAAAGCACGATCATGATCTGATTGTCCGATGCGAAGTGTTTCAATCGTTCGATCGCGGTCATCTTGTTATTACTGTCATCCCACGGTTCAACCGGGGGATCTTACCTACGGCACCAACCTTATCTTAACCTTACCCAGTTCCTTTTTCGTCGGGAAAGCTTTCAGGATGCCTGCCTTCGCCCCCATGTGCGTCACGACCCCGAAAGCGTTTAAAGTCCCGGCTTTGAGCGCCGTCTCCAGATCCCAGGCTTTTGCCACTGCCGAACAGAAGGCCGATCCGAAAGCGTCTCCCGCTCCGGTCGTGTTGATGACTTTACCCTTCAATGGTCCCGCAAACCAGGTCGCGCCGCGGGCATGGACGTAGGCGCCGTGCGCCCCGTCCGTGATCACCAGGCAAAGCCGCGGCAACGCACCGAGCTTCTTCAGCATTCCTTGCAGGTCGCGGAGCGAGGTCAGGGCCAAAGCCGCCGCTTCATCTCTGTTCAATATCAAAATATCCGTCTGCATCAGGTGGGGGAGGAGTTTTTTCAGCCCCATCTCGATTTCGGCATTTCCCGGATTCCACGCCACGTGTCCGCGTTTGAGCCTGGCTTGTTTGAATACGTCGTCCAGGATTTTGGGGTTGCCGGCCACGCTCGTCAGATATGTCCAAGCCGCGTCCAATTTCTGCCAGGGAATAGTTTTTTGGTCCAAGTCTTTCGATGCCCCGCGTGCCACCAGGATTGCCCGACTGCCTGTGCCGGAAAGCAGGATGACCGAATAAGCGGTCTTGGCCTTCTTGTCGGTCTGGACGCCCAAGGTGTCGATCCGGGCATCTTTAAGCAGTTGTTTGATTTCGCGTCCACCCACGTCGTCGCCGACCCGCGTGATGCAAGCCGTCTTCAGGCCGAAGCGTGAAAACGTCACAGCCGCGTTCGTGGCTCCTCCGCCGGTCTCGAAAATCATCTCATCTACCGGAATCTTGGCGCCCATGGGGAAGCAGGCGTCATAGCCATCCGGCGCGTGCGCATCTTTCCGTTTTTCGAAGTGTTTGCTTTTTACGAACACGTCGCGGGTCGCAGCTCCGACAGTCACGACATCGAACCGCTTTGTCATCCTGAGCACAGGCCGTCTGCCGGCCGGTGTCGAAGGATCTTTCCTGGCTTGTTTCATGCGGATATTCTACCATGTCCGCAAGAATTAAAAACCCTATGAATAAGCGCTTCATTGCCATCCTGGCTGTCGCTTTCTGCCTGTTCCTGCCTAAGGCTGTCTTGGCCGAAGAGGTCATCCGCGACATCTCGGTCGTGGTCCAGCCGGGCCAAGGCCGCAATCTGACTTTCGAGGAGAATATCAGCTACGATTTCGGCGACGCTGAACGCCACGGAATCTACCGCGACATCCCCGAAGTCTACGACCGCAACGGCGGCAGCTATGATTACCGTCTCGATATCCTGGAAGTGAAGCGCGACGGCCAATCCGAACCGTATTCCGTTTCGCGTTCCGGCGGTGAGGTCGATATCAAGATCGGCGATGCCGACAAGACCATCACCGGACTGCATACCTATACCATCCGTTATTCGACCGACCGGGCCATCAACTTTTTCGACACGCACAGCGAACTCTACTGGAACGCCGTGGGCACGGGTTGGCAGGTACCCATCGAAAAAGCCTCGATACAATTCGACTACCTGAACGCCATCAAGCCCGAGAAAGTCCAGACCGATTGTTTCACCGGATATTACGGCTCGACCGAACAAGCTTGCGTGTCGGACAACACGGCGGCCGGCTCCCGGTTCACGACCACGCGCGTACTCGGCCCGAACGAAGCCTTCACCGTGGTCTGGGGTTTTGTCGGTCCGGATAACTTCCCGCCGCCCACGGCTTGGGAAAAGTTCAAGATGATGCTGGCCGACAATTTCGTGCTCTTCATCCCGTTCTTCGCCTTCATCACCATGTTGCGTTTGTGGTGGACGCGCGGCCGCGACCCCAAACCAGGCACCGTCATCCCCGAATACGAACCGCCCCAAGACCTGACCCCGGCTTTGGTCGGCGCATCCATGACCAACGGCGTGGTTCCCCAGCGCACGGTCACGGCCACCATCATCGACCTGGCGCGGCGTGGCTTCCTCAAGATCAGATTCGGCGAGAAGAAGGGCTTGTTCGGCACGACGCAGACCTTCACCTTCGTCAAACAGAAAGACTTGCCCATAAATATCCCCGAATACGAACGTCACATCTTTGAGGGCTTGTTCAAGAACGGCGACGAACAGTCGGTAGATGATCTGTCTGACGGCAAGTTCTACACTTCGGTCCAGTCTTTCAACAGCGATGTGACCAAACGGATAGACGGCATGAAGCTCTTCCATGCCAACCCCAACTCTGTGCGTTCCCTGTATATCGTCGCCGGCGTCATCATCGCTACCGTCCTGTTCTTCTTCGCCTCGAATCCCCTGGGTTCAGTCGCCGCCTTTGTGTCTGGCGTCATCATCTGCGTCTTCGGCTGGTTCATGCCGCGCCGCACGTCCGCAGGCATCAAGCTTTATACCGATATCCTGGGCTTCAAATGGTTCTTGTCCGTGACCGAAAAGGACCGCATGGACTTCCACAACGCCCCGGAACGCACCCCGGAACAATTCCAGGCTCTTCTGCCCTATGCCATCGTGTTCGGCGTCGAGAACAAGTGGGCGGCCCAGTTCGCGTCCATGAACGTCCCGCCGCCGGATTGGGCCACGGGTAATGTCGGCCACATGAATACGATCATGCTCGCCTCAAGCTTGAACTCGCTCCACTCCACGGCGTCTTCTTCATCCTTTTCCCCGCCGTCATCAGCCGGCTCCGGCGGTTCCGGTTTCTCCGGCGGCGGCTCCGGCGGAGGCGGTGGTGGCGGCGGAGGCGGCAGTTGGTAGGTGCGAACAATTATTCACCAGCTGTCTCCATCTTGCGGCTCACACTCCACATCATCCCGAATATCTGTTCCAGCATTTTCCGGAGTTCCGGACTCCAGACGGTCCAGGCCAGCCCTTCGGTTTTTGTCGTGAAAAATGCGACCGTGTCGTCCCAGAACATGACGGAGCAGCGGAAATCCATCTCGCGCGGCAGGAATCTGGCTTCGCGCAGTTCGCGGACGTGGGCAGAGCGCGAATATTTCTTTATCTCATGTGCCTCGATGCGCAGGCTTTTGAGCCTCACGCCGGCAACTACGCGTCGCTTGGTGAAATGGAACTTTTCGCCCAGGATATCCTGCAAGTCCTTGGCCGCCACGATCTCGAAAACCTGTTTCGATTTTGCCGCCAGCGCCTGTTGGAAGATGTCGGTCATGCGTTCGCGGTAATAGACGCGGATCTTGGACGTCCCGCCAGCACCGCCTCGCAACTCCTGGAGCCACGGCACGATACGCGACACTTCCTGCAGCTGTTTCTCGACCAGCCGCTTGAGGCGGATCGGGTCATGCGCCGCATATACGCTGCGCGACTTCCTTTTCGTGACTTCCACGAGCCCGAGTTTTATCAGACGCTGTATCACGGACTGGGCCGTGGTCGGCGGCACGCGCAAATCCGATGCGAGCGGGGAGATGGTCGTTTGCCCGCGGCGTAACAGCGCGAGATACGCCTCGCGGTCTTTCGCACCCAAGCCGAATTGCTCCAATATCTCGGTGATTTCCTGTTTCTGGTCGCTAGTCATATTCATTTACGAAGATTCTCGTAGTTAAAATATAACACAAAGTCCCATCTTTTAGCCAATATCCTCTTTTTCATGAAAATTTAGACGATTTTTCATGTGCCTTTCCATAGATGTTTGGCATTCTGGTCTCGTGAGGCGGGGATGTCCCTCTCCCACAAAGTTCCTTGGACAAAAGAAGAGAGGCGAACATGAGGATCTTGGAAAAGGGACCGGGTTGGTCAGTGGAATGTGTCTGCACGGGTAAGGGTAATGGCGGCGCGGGTTGCGGTTCCAAGCTTTTGGTGGAAAAAGGTGACCTGTATCAGACGTCCCATTCGGACTACGGAGGTGGCACGGATTATTTTGTGACGTTCTGCTGTCCGGTGTGCGGCGTGGAGACGGATGCGGAGGGTACGCCATTCCACGGTTACGACTTGCAACGGCGTTCACGGAATCAAGATTAAACGGAGGATATCATGGCTAAAATTATTGAAGGTCCGAGCGAGTGGTCAGCAGTTATCCGCTGTGCCCAGTCTGTGTACGGTGGAGGCCGGGTGGATGGATATTTCGCCCTGATCGAGATCGGTCTGGACGACATCGAATCTTACCGCGATTACGAAGGGGACTGGTCATTCTGGGTCATCTGTCCGTCCTGCGGGCAGAAACTCTACCCGCGCTGGCAAATCGGCGACGGACCGCTCGAGGTGGTGAAGTCGCGACGCAACCAAAGGGGACAGTCATGAACGGGAAAATTATCCGCACGGTCGACATTGCGGTCACGTTCCGCGGTTCCATCCTGCTCATCAAACGGACAAAGGCTCCGTTCATGGACAAGCTGGTCCTGCCCGGAGGCCACGTCGAGGCAGGGGAGAATCTTCTTTCTGCCGCGGCGCGTGAACTCGAGGAGGAGGTCGGTCTGCGGATCGATCCCTCCAGTCTGCGGAAGCTCACGACGCTCGACGCTCCGGATCGCGACCCGCGCCCCGGACGCCGCGTCTCCGTCGTCTTCATCGCGGAACTTTCTTCAGCGGACGAGGCTCATCTCTGTCGCGCCGGCAGTGACGCCGCTTCGCTCCACTGGCGCCGCCTCTCTTCTCTCTCGGAGCATGAAATCGGCTTTGACCACTTCGAAGCCATCCGTCTGCTCCTTTGACCTCGACCCGACATCCGTCGGGTCTTTGCTTATGGAAAAGCCCCGTCGGCGAGATTGCCTTCGGGGCTTGGTGGGGTGGGCGAGGTTACCTCGCCCCTACTTGTTGGGCCGCACGCTCTTGGGTATGGGCGGCGGGACTGCGGAAAGGACCTTGGCCAACCGCTTGAGCGGCGGAATCTTGCTCTTGCCCAGCTCGTCGAGGAGCAATCTGCGCAGCTCCGCGAACGGCTTATCAGGCCACTTCTTGCGCTGTTTGGCGTAGAAGGGATGCATTTCGATCATCAGGGCGATGATGGCGCCGCGTGCCAAGTCTTCGTCCTCCGGCCACTTGCCGTCGATGAGCAGGGTCTTGAGCGCCGCAACATGGGCGTCGTCCATGGACTGATTCTCTTCCGAGAGCTGATGCCCGACCATGTCCGCGAGCTTGATCAGCGTCGAGATGGCCATGAGCGATTGTGCCGACCTCTTCTCGTCCGGCGGCGGCACGCTGGCTCCGGGCGCACGCGGTGCGTTGTCGAAGTCGCTGATCGGAATGCAGCTCGCCTCCCTGACTTGGAGAGTCGCCGGGTCGCTCTTCTCGCGTTCCGGAATCTCTTTGGAGAGGTTGGTACCCTCGCCACCAGCGGTAGTCTGATCGCTCGGCGTTTGGGGCGAGTCTTCGAACTGGCTGTCATCGTCGACCTCGTCGCCATCCGCCTCTTCCACGGTGATCGTGGCGCTCAAGTCCGGCGACTCCGGTGCAGGTTTCTTCGTCATCTCTTCGAACGCGAGTTCCACCACCGCGCTGGCCTCGGGATCCACGCCCGGCAAGTCGCGGGATGAGCCTGTCGCCTGGACTTCGCTCAGCTCATCCTTGATCGGAGGGCTCGCCCAGTCATTGCTGACCAGGCTTGCGTCTGCCGCCGGTTGGGTTGCGTCAGGTGATGCCGGTCCGTCTGTCGGCAGGGCTTCAGGCCTGACCGTCTCGGCAAGGTCATTCCCTTTCTCTCCGTCGACCCATTCCAGGTCGTCGTCGCCGAGTTCTGCGGAAGGTAGCGCATCGGCGTCCTGGGGCGCTTGGCCGGCCGCCACTTCGGGCGGACCGGTTTCGATACCCCCGGACGCTTCTATGCTTTTGGGTTTTGCTCTTCCGCTTCCGCCGGCTTGTCTTCCGCCGGTTTCTGCTTCGGCACGAAACCCATGCGCTCCATCCCGAGCATCACCACGCCCTTCAGGTCCGCCAGCTTGATGTGCTGGACCAAGATCCGCGGCGTCGCGATATCGATGTAGTCCAGGGCGTGCCATGCCTCGTCCACGTGCTGCGCTTCCCAGGTGTGCCACGCCTTGAACAGCTTCTTCTGGATCTCGCGCGGCAAGCAGTCGAGCAGCACGTCCACGTCGATCACGTTCAGGACATCCCAGGGCTTCAGGATGGACTCGAGTTCCACGGACTTCCCGTCCAGGACGTACCCCTCACGGTCGGCCAGGAGGGATTCGATGAAGCTCGCCACCACGTCGCGGTGCGGATCATCATCCTGCTCCCAGCGGAACTGCGCCCAGTGGCTGTGCATGAGGAGCGCTCCGTCCACGTAGACCGCCAGGTCTTCGGGCGCGAACGCCTTGTCGAAGTCCTCGGTCGTCTTGCAGGCGTCCACCACCTGGTTGATGAGCGAAGCCTGGAAGTCCGGGGACATCCCGTAAGCCGCGTCCTCGGGGACGCGGGTCAGGACCGACGTCGCCGTTCCCCGCAGATCCCTCCGCTGGGTCAGCGCATGCATGCGTTCGGTAGCGGGCAACAGGGCCCGTCGCTTTTCGGCATTGAGCTCCGTCAGGTCGACATTCCGGATGACCTGGATGAACTCGACCACGGTCTGCAGTTCGGGGTGCTGTGCCAGGTGGGCTTTCGCCTCCTCGGCCAGCGCTTCGTCGGACTTGCTGTCGGTTTCGGCGTGGGTCAGAGCAGTGCTCTCGTTCATGTCCTTTTTCCTCGGCTTGGTTGAGCAAAATTCTTATGGCAAAGGGCGATAGGTTAATTTTCCAGATTTTGCGATTTTTGTCAATGCATCCAAAAAGGAAAAGCCCGGAATGCAGTTTGCTTCCGGGCTTGGGGACTAATTCAGTAGTTCGGGTCTCGCACCGGTCAATTCGGTGCCGATTTCTTCGCCATACCTTTCCTCCGGTGTCCCGATCGCTTCCTGCAGGGCATCGGCCATCAAAGTCAGGATCAGCCTCCGGCTCTCGATCGGAGTGTCCGCGGGCTCATCCTCTTCCACGGCGCGCAGTTCCTCGATCAACTCCACGGTCCCGGCTCCGCCGTAGCGGATCAAAGCCTTGAGGCCGATCTTGCGCAGATGGACAAAGGCCCCGAGTTCGCCTCGCCAGTCGTCGGCATTCAGATGGAGCCTCAGATGTTCCATGACCTTGGTGCACGCGAAGACGTGTTCGTTCATCAGGCTCGCTTGGCACATCAGTACTGCGAAATGGAAATCGCGATGCACGCGGCTTGTGGGTTTGGTCCAAGTCTCCAGCAGTTCCGCCGAGACGCCGACCGAAAGGCCGATTTTTCCGAACAGCTCCGGCTTGTCGGATCCGTATGCCGCGTGGATCTTCATGCCGCGTCTGACCGCGGCCGCAAAGTAGCGCACCCGCGTCCGGGCTTTACCGCCGGTCGGATATTCGGCTGCCAGCCGCTCGAGTTCCTGTTTGGCCCTGCACAAGCTTCTTGGTCTTGGAGCTTCCTTACCCATTTCCTTCTCCGTATCTGATGAAAGTGCTTGGCCGAAAGTAACACGCGCTTTCCAGACTGCCAAGTTTTTTCCTGAATAAGAAACCCCCACGCCTTTCCGATAGGCGTGGGGGTAAGAGTCTAAGGTGCGGTCACTTGTGAGGCTTGGTGCAGTACCGTGCAACGAACTTCGGCGGTCCGCTGTAGCTGTACAGGCTTGGGATCTCGGTGATCGGAACGTCGGCCATGCGGCCGACCCGTGAGTCCCAGCGGTTCACCCGGACCCGCTCGAGCCACTTGTGCGGCGCCTTGATCACGGCGTCCGCATGTTCTTTCGGCAGGACGATGCGGTCGTGGGTCCTGGCGTGGTTCACTGACACGAAAGTTCCTGGTCCGCCCGCGCCTTCCTTGACCTCGACCAATCCGCTGACGACTTTCTGCGCTCTGATGTGCAGAAGTCCTTGGCTCTCGACCTGGACTAGCGCTTCCAGGTTGAGTTTGTTCGGGCTGTCTAGGCGGTAGGCCAGGATGAGCAGCGGCTTCGGCAGCTTGGCTACCAGTTCGTCGACCGCTGATGTCGCGTTCCGGTAGTAGGGTATTGCCGTCGCGATGCCGACGAAGCTGACATCCTGTTCTTCGAAGGCTTTGAAGTTCGGCTCGTACGCCAGCGTCGTCCTGTTGTAGCCCGAAGTCTGTATCGGGATTTGGATTTGGTAACCCTTGCCCGCCTTGTGCCAGAGCATGACCACGGGTGTGCATTCGGTCAGGTTCCTCGCCTGCTGGAAGAAGTCCAGCAGGTAGGCCGCATGCACTGCCGGCAGGGGCGGGAGGTTGAACTCCAGCCCCGACGGCACCGTCAACAGCATGGGCAATTCCTTGGC
Organism: Candidatus Uhrbacteria bacterium; assembly: GCA_016222815.1. Lineage (GTDB taxonomy): Bacteria > Patescibacteriota > Patescibacteriia > 2-12-FULL-60-25 > 2-12-FULL-60-25 > CAIKNB01. The sequence continues at coordinate 120,217 of JACRQE010000002.1, read as the reverse complement.
CCTGACCGTAGCCGCGAACACGGCCGTGCGCTTGTGCATGAAGATGCCGTTCTTGGCCGCGATGTAGGTTATCTGTCCCGTCGGTGCCGGCTGGTCAGTCGTCCGTTTGAGTTGCAGAGGGAACATCTTGGTCAGCCTCCCTTGCTTTGTTCAACGACTACGCAGTGGGACAGGACGTAGATCAGTCTGGCCCACCACGTTTTATCCTGCCGGAGTTCACTCGGGATTTCGCCCAATCCGATCAAGTCATCCCGGCTTCTGTCTGGCGACCCGACATCTTCGCCTGCATCCAGGTAAAGCCATGTCCCGGCCGAGTTGTCGCCGGCATGGACCACCGTGAATGCCGCACCGGCCAAAAACTTCCTTTGGCCCTTCTCGTACCGGCCTTCGACCTCACTGTTCGGCAGCCCTCTCGGATTGCCGATATTTCTGATTTTCACCCGGTCGCCTATGCGGATTGGCGTCTCTCCCGCATCCCTGGCCACGATCATCCCGACGGATTGGACAAATCGCGCGCCCCCGCCGTGCTTGTAAAATACCCGCTCGAGTTCCATGAGGGCCGGACCATCCAAGCCTCCCAGGTTCTTCACCAGGTACTTCGTGCTGATCCAAGCGCAGCTTCCGCCGCAGTTTCCGCAATTACCGCAGTGCGTTCCGGGAAAGCGTTGTCCGAAATCGACCTTGGCGAGATCCTCCGATCTCCAGTCCACGATTTTTGCCGGCAGGGTCTTGGCCGTCTCTTCACTGCCCAGTTCGATGAACCTGTTCGACGCGTCGCCGCCCAAGTACCTAACCGCGCAGCGCTCGCCAAACTTCGGATGGACTTTCTTTCGTGGCTTGGGCGCCGGTTTCTCTGGCAGGTCTGCCAGCAACCGCCACTCGGTTCCCCGCCGTTCTTCGAAGTACGTCAGGTTCTCGGCCGTGGCTTCGAAGCCCAGGCCTTCGGACAGGACGACCAGTTTCTTCCCGTCTCGCTGGATGTGCGAGACTGCGAATCGCTTGCCGGCCTTGAAGTCCTGGATGTCGGTCGTGAGACGCAGTCTTTGTCCGCGGTGGATCTCCCGGCCGTCAGGCAGTTGGAGCGTCAGGTCGACACGTTCGAGGTGGTTGACCATCTCGCCGTCTTTGGCGAATTCGATTTCTTTGCCGTTGGCTTCCACCAGTGCGACCGAAGACCAAATGCGGATGCCGTAAGATGCGGCCACACGTACCCGGCACGCTTCCTTGTCGAAGAACGCGTATCCAGGTTCGTAGGTCTCGTGGCCAATGACCAGGTTGGCGCCGTCGAGCTTGGGCTTGATGACGGGTTTGACGCCCTGGACGAACTTTCCGTTCATGGCCAACATGATCCATGTCTTGTTGCCCTTGAGGCCGAAGACTGATCGGTCCGGCCCGAACTGCGCCAATGCATCGATCGTCAGGTTCCCTTCGGGCCACTTGAAGCTGTCGCCCGGTCGGATGACCGTCTTTCCGACCGTAATCTCGGTCTTCCGGCAGTCTGCCGTCTTGGCGAACCAGTTGCCGAACGTACCTTTGTCCGTTTCGGCTTCCAGCTCCCTCCCGTTTTCCATGACCAGTATGCGCCTTTTGACGCCGTTTCCCACGGGCGTGAAGGACTTGATTATCGATTCCGCGTACGTCCGACCGTCGTAGTAGGCGAGTTCGTCGCCGACCGCGAGCACGGTTCCGTCATCCAGCTCGATCGTCTGCTCTTCGCCGTTCTTTCCGGCAAGCAGTCTGACGCCCGGGTAGAGTTCCTCGAACTCACCCACCGGAATCGGCTCTTTCTTTCCTGCGAGCCTGACCAGGATGACGCCGCGCGGGCCTCGTCGCGCTTCTTCGATGGCGAAGTAGCGGTTCTCCAGGTCGCCCCAGTCGTTGTTGGACTTGAAGCGCAGGATCGAACCTTGTCCGAGCATCACACCCTCGGTCAGTTCCATCGGAGGCGGCGCCGCCGGGGGAGCGATCTGAACCACGCTGTGCAGTAAGCCGTCGGTCACGAGCGGCAAGGGCTTTTCCACGTCTTTGAGTTTCACGTTGCGGTTGCCGTTGCGATCCATCCGGCCGAACCATTCGATCTCGTACTTCCTGTCAGTCGCGATGCTGTCGAACGTCCTGCGCCGGAACGATATCTGGTCGCCGATGGCCAGGATTACGCCATCGTTCAGGAACAGGCGCTGGAGCGGACTCGGTTTTGTCGCGCCTACGGTCACCGCCGGCTTGATCTCATACGCCTCGGCTGTCCTGACGCGGGTCTCGAAGTACTTGAACGTGTCGGTATCCTCTGCTCTGTTGGCCAGTCTGATCCGCACCTGCTCGCCGACCGTCGTCTCCCAGCCTCTCCAGGGCAAGCGCAGGATGAAGCTCGAGTCCACACGTGAGTTGTATTCCCATTCCCACGGCGAAGCGATTTCAGGCACGCGCTTCGCGTAATCGTGGAATGTCTCGATCCAGTGGTCGTTCCACGGGCTTGACCAGAATTCCAGCTCCACGGCATCCACGTACTGGGCGTAATTCATGTCGCCCATGGCCATGGCGCGGACCCGGTCGGTCAGGCACATGTGACCGTCGTTCACCTGCAGGTTGGGCAAGCAGGAGACCAGGAGTCCGTCCCGCTCGCTCGTGAGCGGCTGGGTCCTGAAATACAGCCAGCCTCCCTTGAAGAACCTTTGGTTGAAGACGTAGATCTTGATGATGTAGGGGAACGCCAGCCGGAACGTCTGCTGGGTTTTGAGCAGCCTGCCGAATTCCTGCTTGCTCAAGCCGAGCAGGCGATGGTGTTGGCTCCGGCGCAGCCGTTCGCGGATCGCTTCGTAGTAATCCGTGTCCCCGACATCGGTATGCCAGGTCACGGTCCTCAATGCCGGCGGTTCTTCGGTGACGAACACGGCCGTACCTTCCTCGCTCCGCATGAAGCGGCAGTTGGTCGGCAAGACCATGAGTTCGCCGTAATCCGGGATGAGTGCCGCCGCATCCACGCGTTTGGTCTCCATGACCCGTTCGCGCGCCGGTTGGTCCGGTTTTCCGTTCACCCGGAGCCGACGTTCGTATGTCGCCGTGCCGTCCTGGGCCAGGATGATGTTGCGTGTTTCTTCTTTCGCCATCTTCTGTCTCCTCTTTCTCAATTTTCGATGTCCGTCCTGGTTGGGCGCAAATCGCGTCCGCAGGATGGGTTAACCTAGTGCAAATAACCCATGTTGTCAAGCCTTTTGGCCCAAAAATGTGTAATCCAAGGACACGCCGGAAATCCTTCGATATACTCATGAACTGACGCCTCCAGCAACAGAAAACCCCCGATCCAGGTTGGATCGGGGGTTGTGGTTCAAGGATGCGGGCGTGGCTCCCGCGCTGTCAGTCGCCCTTCTCGCCCGCGGGCTTGCCGAACTCCACTCGGTCGCCGGCCTTGAGCATGGTGGCATGCGAGATGTTGGCCGTTTGTCCGTTGATGAAACAGCGGACGTTGTTGGCCATGCTCCACGGCTCGCGCAGCTGGTCGTAGATCTCGGCCAAGCTCTTGCCCGCGTAGTTGCCGGACGTCTCGTACGGCGGGTACGAGACGTTGACCTCGGCCGGGATCGGGACAGCCGCTGTAGCCGCGGCGGTCTGCGGAGCTGCGTCTTGGAGGAGCAGGCCCTTCGCATCCAGGTGCGCGACCACCGTGTTGGCGATCTCTTCGTCGCTCATGGACGCGAGGCCCGGGATCTTCAGCTCATCCTTGCCGAGCTTGTAGAGGCCTGTCGGACCCAGATCCTTGAGTTCCTGTCGGGTGTACTTTCTGTTCATGCTGCATCACCTCCTGTGGTCACTGCCGTCCGGCGCGGACGGACTTTGTTCAGCCCGATGTTGAATGCGACTTCGGTGTAGGCGGTCTCGAGTGCGAACTCGCCTTTGCCGATCGTTTTCGTCAGGAATCCTTCGGGATCCGTGCTCAAGCGCCAAAAGGCGTTGGCCATGAGCACGGCTGCCGTCAGGTTGGCGAAGATGATCTGCGGCGTGCCGGCCTTGGCCAGTTCTTCGCAGCTCATTTCGTACGGCGCCTTGCCTTTAGGGTCCGCGATTTCCGGATGGTCGTGGGTCAGGGGCGGGGTAGCGTCCACGCCGCCCTTGCGGACGTAGATTTGGACCATGCCGTCCTCGAGCTCGTTGCCTCCCGAGATGACCGCGATGTCCTGGTAGCTTGCCGCCGCTTCGGACACCAGCTTGCGCGTCGGATGGTTGTCCACGCACAGCATCACGTAAACGCCTTCGTCCAGGATGAACTCGGCGTTGTCCGGTTTGATGAACTCGGGCACCGCGTCGACCGTGAGTCCGGGGTGGCTTTCGGCCAGCTTGGCCGCCACGGATTGGGCTTTGTTGCCCGGCCGGTCAAAGACCTGCCGCGTCTTGTTGCGGTCCTCGAAGTTGTCGCCGTCCACGAGCGTCAGTTTGTGTCCGGGACCGAGCGATTCGAGGTAGCGGGCGAGTGGCCCTGCCAAGTGGCTTCCGATGCCGCCGCAGCCGATGATGATGGCCTGCATGCGTCAGTCCTCCTCTGTGGCCTTGTTGGCCGGTGTCAAAGGTTCTGCTTTTTCCTTACCAGTCTCCGGCCCGCCAGTCAAGGGTTTGAGTGTCGCAGGATTACGCATTTTTTCGGCTTCCACGCTTCCTGTCTCGCCCAAACTTCGCCTGGCCACCACGAACCTCTCCATGCAGTCATCCGGGAACAGTCCGCCGTACCCGTCGGATTCGAATTGCGGTGTCGTGTCGGGAGGTGCGGCCAAATCCATGGTGCGCCTGATTGCGGTTCTCTTTGTCTTGCGGCCGGGCTGGGGCTGCATGTGGCCGGGGATACGGATGCCGAGGTCGTCGTCATCGATATAGTCCCGGTTCAAGTAGCCTGGATAGCCGTAGATCGTGCTGTGGTACACCATGGCAGGCCGACCGTCAGTGACGAGTTTGTACCACTCCTCATCCGGTTCTGCGCGCTTGGCGTCTTCTTCCGGCAAGTCCACGGCATATCCCGAACTCGCGTAATTGAGGATGCGGCTCTTCGCCTCGATCTGCGGCTTCCAGATGCCGAATCCCTCCAGGATCGTCTGCCAGATCCCGAAGGCAATGCCCGTACGCGGTTCTCGCTTGGCCGGCTCGGTGTCTTTCCCGGTCTCCGGTTCCTCTGTTTTGACGAAACGCAGGCCGCCGAGTACCCGTTCCGGCTCCAGCTGGAAGCGGCAACCGGATACGGCGAGCGACGCCACGACCGAGATGAGTTCCGAACCCACGTCGCCGTAGGTCACGTGTACGCCGTCGAAAGACTCTTCGTCGTGCACGTCGGTCCCCGAATGGTGGGCGCCGAAACTGCCGTGGCTGTGGATCGTACCGACCAGCATGAAGCCGTTCGGTACCGCCGTGTTGGGTTCGTATTTGCAGTGGCCGGCTGACACATCCTGCTTGGGCGCCACGATCGCGAACTCCTGTGTCGCTTGGTTGTAGGCCAAGAGCACGATCGCTTCGCTGTGGTAGCGCCGGTACACTTCGCGGAAGAAGTTGAGCACCTGCTGAGTCATGGCCGCCGGCAGGGGAGGCAGAAGGTACACGGCCTCCATGGCCTGTTCGGCCAGCGTGGGTATTTCGTCGGCCTTTTCGAATCGGCTGAACAGGCCGGTAGCGGTATGGCGGAAAGCGCCGTTGCGGCCCAGAATCACGCAATCCGGGTCCTTGGGCAGCGGGTCATCGGCGTCGCGGTAGATGAACAACGTGGGTTCGCCCATCAGCTTTTCTCCTTATTGTCCAAAGGGCCTTCGTCAAATTCGGGAATTGCTATTCCCTGAGCCTGTCGAAGGGCTACCTACGTAGAAATTGACGAAGTCCTATAATTAAGCCCGTTTTGTGGGCTTTGTCAAGGCAAGCGGGTAAAATGTGTAATGAAATGTGACGAACGCGAAATAAAAAACTCTCGACAAATTCAGGGACTGATAATTCCTGAGCTTGTCGAAGGATTCCCTAGCACATGTGTCATCCCCCGGTTCAACCGGGGGACCTATGTTTAAGCCCGTCCGGCGCTCCCGAAAAGTTTCATCTTCCGCATCGCGACTTCCCTCATCAAAAGATTGGCCGGCTCCATCAACTTTCGCGGGTCTATGACTTTCGGCATCTCATCCACCGCCTCGCGGATGCCGGCCGTGAACGCCAGGCGCAAATCCGTGTCGATGTTTATTTTTGCTACTCCGTATTTGATTGCTTGCTTGATGTCCGAGTCCAATACTCCGCGCGCTGAACCGAGCTTGGCGCCATGATGTTCCGCAATTTTAACCACGTCCTCCAATACTCCCGATGCGCCGTGAAGCACGAGCGGCACCTTCACGAGTTTGGCGATTTTCTTCAATCGGTCGATGTCTAAGTGGGTTTTTCCCTTGAACTTGTACGCGCCGTGCGCCGTGCCGATGGCGATGGCCAAAGCGTCACATCCCGTCTCTTTCGCGAACTCGAGCGCTTGCGCCGGATTCGTCAAATGCGCATCCTTCTCTTCCACGCTCACGAAATCCTCGATACCTGCAATCGCCCCGATCTCCGCTTCCACCGACGCTCCCTTGGCCCGCGCCCATTTCACGACCTGTTGTGTCTTCTTCACATTTTCGGCATAGGGGAGCGACGAACCGTCGAACATGGCGGAAGAATATCCGGCGTCGAGCGCGGCTTTGATGGTCTTCAGATCCTTGCCGTGGTCAACATGCATGGCCACCGGGATTTTTCCCTTTGCCGCCACGCGAATCATGGCAACAAGATAATCCAATCCGGCATATTCGATGGCGCCTTCCGAAGTCTGCACGATGACCGGCGACTTCATTTTCTCTGCCGCCGACATCACGGCTTTCAAAAACTCCAAATCGTTGACGTTGAACGCCGGGACCGCGTATTTCTTGGCCCGCGCCGGCACGAGCAGTTTTTTGGTGGTGACGAGCATACGGTCCACATCATATCAGCCCCGTCAGGCTTGACAAAATGGGGGGGCATGCTATCTTCATCCATCGGTTCTTTGACATCCGCATCGGGTCAGTCCACAGACAATACCTCCAACAAGGAAGGTGCGCATCATGGAGAACAGAAATCCTCGCTATCTGGAGCTTTTGGCTAGTTGGGAGAGTGTGAGCAAGGAATTGTGGGACAACACGATAGATGGAGCCAGGTTGTTGGAGTTCCTCTGGCCCTACTATGAATGCAACACCCAATGCAAACCGGCGTCGCCCGACCTGGAACAGCGAACACGGGAACTGCGGGAACTGCACTGGGCCAAGGGCATCCACCTGGTCCACACAGTCGACGAGGTGTCAGCTCTGAGTGGCGAGGGCGATCTCGGCCTGAGGCTGCGTGGCGGTTCCATCTGGGATGCGCCTGACGACAGGATCGAGAGCCTGATCAGGAGTGATCTTGAAAAGAAGACAGCCTGGGGCTTGCTCCCTGACACGCACTCCTTCGTCAGGTGGTCGTTGTTGGACGTGCTCTTCTGGGCTTGTCAGGATATCTTTTCGGAAGAGCGGCTGGATGCAGCCCTTAAGTACAAGCCGTTCCTCGACCTTTTCCTCGTCGGCAACTTCCCGGTCGGCTTCAACAAGGAGGAGAGGAACATCCTCGTCCTGGTCGCGGATTGACCGGTAGGGGCGACGCATGCGTCGCCCTGGGCAAGGCGTGCCTTGCCCCTACGAAACACAAACGCCGCGTGCATCCTGCATGCGGCGTTTTCAGTACCTCCAGGATTGACGAAATGGTCTGAATGTGATAGATTCGTCAATCGTCAATTCGACGCATCCGGCCGCGCGGCGCGCGGTAAAAAGGAGTTCGTACCATGGAAAGCACAGACCAAGATTTCGCCGGGCGTTTGGCCTTCTGGGAAAAGCGTTTCCCTGGCAAGGGCGCCGCCCTGCTGGATATCCTCGGACCGTTCTACGGCTGGAAGCCGGAGCTCAAACCGGCGTTGCCGGATCTGGAAGCGCGGGTCAGGGCGGCATTGTCGCCTTGGTTCAACCACGGTTTCGGCGTGAAGGCATTTCCGAAATCGCGCGATAAGGAGTTGTGGGACCTGTACTACGATTCGCTCGATGGCGCGCTGGATGACACTCCCCTGAGTCTCAAGGGCTGGTCAGGAGCATCGATGAAACTCACGTTCGGAGATGCCCTCGGCGAAGCATGTGATGAAGCGTTCGGTGAGACGTTTTTCGACTCGGAAGGATTTGGGCCGCTCGGTTCCATCCTCATGTATCCCTGTTCCCATATCCTCCTCGGGGAGCCGGAGCAGGCCGCGAAATACGCGACGCTTTTCGAACTTTGGCGCGCGGGCAACTGTCCGATCCTGTTCGACAAGGGATACGATAATTCCCTCGTCCTGGTCGCGGATTGATGTTCGTTTTCTGTCTCCTACGCCGTGGTTTCTTCGCCACGGCGTTTGCGTATCAGAGAATTGACCGGACTATCTTTTTGCTGTAAGTAGAATTATCGGCTTTCCGCCGAACCGGCCGCGCGGAACGCGGAAGCTCCACCTGCCAAGACGCAAATCAAGCCTCGGCCAATGGCCACAGCGGATTGTCCTGGCGGAACAATGGAGATCGCACCATGACAAGGAAAAGAGCCACCCAAGACCAGATCGGACGCATCGTCTCCATGTTGGTCTCGCGCCAGATCGACTTCGATGAAGCGCAAGCCATCATCCGGAAGTACGGCAAGAAGAAGACGGCCCGAGCACCGAAAGAAGAGGTAGTGACGCAAGAACCAGAAGAACCGTCTCCACCTCCCTCACCAGCGGCGGGTAAGGATCTCGCTTTCTGGGAAAAGCTATTTTTCGGCAAGGGCGCAGCGCTCATGGAGGTCGTCGGACCTCTATGCAGTTGGCGACCCGAGCTCAAGCCGGCGTTGCCTGACTTGGAAAAACGTGCCAAGGACGCTGTCTTCTGGAGGAAGTTCAAAGGGATCAGGTGCATCGTTTTTTCGCTTCGGGAAAAGTTCAACCACTCGGTCAGGGATTCGTTGAGCGACTCGCTCAAGGACACGCTTCAGGAACTGCCCCATGACTCCTACCGGGGAGCGCTCGAAGATGTCGTTCGCGATCTGGTGTGGAGCTTGCTCTACCGCTCGATATATACCCACTATTCGGATTCACTCAGCTTCCCGCTCCTTGATTCGCTACAATTTACTCTTGTTCATGCCTGCAGTTTCGCGATTGCGGGGAATGGGAAAGAAGCTGCCAAGTTCAGGCCGTTCTTTGAGCTCTGGCTCGCCGGAAATTTGCCTGTCGGGTTCGACCGGGATGGGAATCTCCTCGTCCTGGTCGCGGATTGACCGGTAGGGGCGACGCATGCGTCGCCCTGGGCAAGGCGTGCCTTGCCCCTACGAAACACAAACGCCGCGTGCGACCTACATGCGGCGTTTTTCGCACCGTGGGGATTGACGAAATGGCCAAAATGTGGTAGATTCCCAAATCGTCATTTCGACGCATCCGTCCGCGAGGTTCGCGGTAAAAAGGAGTTCGTACCATGGAAGACGTGGGATTCGAGAAGCACTTGGCTTTCTGGGAGGAGCGCTTCCCGGGTAAGGGCGCGACTCTGATGGAAATCCTCCAGCCATTCTACGGTTGGAAAGAAGAGCGCAAACCTGTCTTGCCCGATGTGGAAGAGCAGGCCAAGAGCGCAATCCACTGGAGAGAAATTCAAGGCGTGAGGATATTCAAAGGTTGGTACTCGCTCCACGACTCGCTCCACAACTCGCTTGTTAGGTCGCTCCGGAATTCGCTCCACCACTCGCTCCACGACTCGCTCGCGGACTCGCTCTGGAACTCGCTCGCGTACTCGCTCGCGGACTCGCTCATTTTGCCGGATGTGAACTGGGACTATGATCCGCTTTGGGAATCGCTCTTCTTTGCTTGCGGTTACATCCTTGCCGGCAAACCCGACGAAGCCGCCAAGTTCAAGCCACTCCTCAACCTCTTCGTCGCTGGCAACTTCCCCCTCGGCTTCGACGAGGAGGGGAATCTCCTCATCCTGGTCGCGGATTAATCGGTAGGGGCGACGCATGCGTCGCCCTGGGCAAGGCTTGCCTTGCCCCTACGCAACATAAACGCCGCGTGCAACCTGCATGCGGCGTTTTAAATTTTGGCTATCGTCTACGGTCTATCGTCTAACCTAATGCTTATGCACCGTCGCTTTAATCTTTGAAAACTTCTTCAGCGTCTTCTTCATCCCTTTTGCATCCAACAACCCTTTTTGCGGTCCGATTTCTTGGATTACGCTCCAGGCATTGGCCGAGCCCCAGCGCAGCGCTTCTTCAAGAGGTCTTTTTTTAAGCAAAGCCACGACCGCGCCGATGGCAAAGCTGTCTCCCGCACCGGTCGTCTCCACGGGCGTACCGTCGAATGCCGGGACGTGCCAGTGTGTGGTTCCATCGTACGCATCAGCGCCGTTCTTGCCGTCCGTCACAATCGCGATCTTCGCACCGATTTTATGGAACCCATCAAGCAGGCTGCAAATCGTCCGTTCCCCGTCGCCTAAAAGCTGATGCGCTTCCTGCTTGTTCAGGATGAACACGTCGCTCCTTGCGATGAACGGCCGGTTCGGCTCCAGTCCCGTACGGATATGCGTCGTGCCCGGCTGGAACACGAAAAAAGCTTTTGGATATGTCTTCAGGTACGCTCTGACGTGCGCATCGCACGCCTCGTGCTTCAAGCCCACAGCCGAGTAATACAGACAGCGCGACGGCGAAAGGGTGGGGAATTTATGGACCCGCGGTTGGAAATATACGAGCTGGGTTTTCTCACCCTGGTAATTGATGATGGTCGCCTCGCTCGTCGGATGTTTCATGTCCGTCACCAAATGCCGGAGGTCCACTTTCTCCACCTTCAATGCTTCGCGCAGATGCCGTCCAGCGAAATCATTCCCGATCCACGACAGGAGCGCGCTTTTCAATCCTAACCGCGAAGCTCCGACTGCCGCGTTAGCTGAATTTCCGGCCGCCGGGACCTTGACCACGTACCTGACCGGAATCTTATCCGCGTATTCCAGGCACAGCAGGCATCTTTCTTTGTTTATCTGGCAGCTCAAGGTCGCTTCGTCAATATGGTAAAAAATGTCGCGTTGGGATTCGCCCACAGCCACGATGTCGAAAATCTTGGTTTTGGTAGCCATATGCGACAGGATAGCATGTGTCGACACTTGACGAAATGCGCGAATCGCGCTATTTTCGTTCATCCTGCAAACAGAGGAGGCACCTTGGACAGCTATGATTTCGCTCGTGGACTAGCTCGCGTCATGGACCGCGACCACGAAATCGGCCTTGCCCGGATCGTGGAGGAGCGGCGTCCCAAGCTCATCCGCGTCACGGACCCGGGTCGGCCGTATCGCGTCCTGGCCCATATCATCGTGGATTCGGTCGACCCGGAATATGTGCCCAAACTGCTCCCCAAAGGAGTGGTCACGGTGCGCGAAGCCGCTCGCATCTTGTCTGACCTGGCCGATCGTTCCCGCGTGACGCCGCGCGGTGCGCCGGTCGTCATGGATCGCGAAATGCTCCTTTTCGTCCGCAAGAGCATCTTCGTCTACTTCGTCCATCTCCTGACCTTCGACCGCTACGACCAGGCTGATGAGAAGCCCGAAGCGGAAGATGGCATGGGCGAGATCGAAGTCAGGTTCTCGGACCGCGGCATCTTCGTCAGCCGCGCCGCCATGCTGCGTTGGACCGCCATCATCCTCGAACCGAACCGGTTCGAGATCGTGTCCGAGTTCCTGCGCACCGTGAAGCCTGACGAATACCGCACATGGTATTTCCGCATCCTGGCCGCCGCGGTCGGCCTGAAGGAAATCCCGGATGACGACGCGCTCCGTTTGCTCATCCGTAAACTGCGCGAACCGCGGATCATGAATTAGGGCGGACACATCGGTCCGCCCCTCCCAAAACGGCAGCCCCTCGGCTGCCGTTGACTTTTATCCGAAAATACGTTAAAAGAGAGCGGTTCATTCACCAAGGAGGGATGGAGATGACCGAAATCAAGCTCAAGACATTCATGGAGCAGTGCCTCACCGAGATCGCCAAGCGATTCAACGTCGTCATGGTCATGCGACCGGGGCGCGAGCCGAAGATCGACGTCCTCGATCCCATGCGCTACCTGCTCGCCAGCCAAGCCCTTCAGCGGCTGGCGCCGGAAGCGGACCCCAAGCACTTCGAAATCAATGGGGACATCTCACCCACCCATTTCACCTCCATGATCGGCGCGTGCCTGGGTGTTATCGGTGAAGATCCCAAGCAATTCGAGTACTTCGCGCAATGCGCAAGTTATCTCGAGACCGCGCGCAACATGACCACCATGTGTTTCGATATCCTCGAAGGCATGGAACCAGATGTGGCTCTGCACAAGATGGACGAAGCGGACGAAGGCGAAAGTCTGGACGATGCGCTGCTCACGGCCGCGATCGAAGCCGCGGCGTACGCCAAGTCCTACATCAGATGGATCGAGCTCATGTTCGACCCGCCGTACCTCACCTACGCGGCCCGCGCCGTGGAAGGCCTGCCGCCTGAACAAGGCAAGGCCATCCTGCGCACGGCCTTCATGGTCGTGAACAACTCGTCCAAGCGCCCCGACGCCGACCGCTTCCGCGACATCCTGCGCAACACGCGGGACTACATCATCGCCTGCTCCGAGAAGTAGCCCGCACCACTCCCGCCTCTACAAAACGGCAGCCCCTCGGCTGCCGTTGACTTTTATGCTTAGAAATATTATAGCTGTAGCGCCCTTTGCAAGGAGGAGGACTGATGGCTGGATATTTTCTTCTCGAAGATTTCGCCAACGCCTGCCTGGTCGAACTGGAAGCTCGTCTTGGGTCCAAGCTGACCATGAAGAAAGGCTTGCTTCTCGATCCGCTTTTCAACCGCGAGAGATTCGCACTGGCGATCAAAACCCTTGCGGATTACGCGACTGCCGACAAACAGCTGCTCTTCGACCCGGATACGCCGGATGTCACCCCCGCCCACGTCGTTGACCTGCTCCTGGCCTGCGACCCCAACGGCGGTGAGATAGAACATCTGGCTTCGTGCTGCAACTGTCTTCAGCGGATCCTGGATCTGTACGGTCTGTTCTTCATGATTCTGGAGGGGATGTCTCCGGAAGACGTTCAGGAGATCCACTCCTCAAAACGATTCCGGGCCGGTCTGTATTCCTTCATTGATTCGCTTGATTGCACCAAGAGGAAGTCGCTCGCTTCTTCCTCCAACAGTGCCAGCTCCTGATTCGTTTGGGTCATTTCTGAACGGCAGCCCCCCGGCTGCCGTTTTCAAATTCTTATTTTTTTCTCCCCATCGCTTTCTTCACAGCCGCGACGATATGCTTAGCCTTCATCCCGTATTTTTCCAACAGTTCGTCCGGCTCTCCCGATTCCCCGAAGTGGTCCGGCATGCCGACGGCTTCGAGTGGCGCCGGCAAGTTCCGTCCCAGGCATTCGGCCACTGCGCCATAAAGCCCACCGGTGATTTGATGTTCCTCAACCGTGACGCAACAACCCGTTTTCTTCACGCTTGCGACGAGAGTTTCGACGTCAAACGGCTTAAGGGTGTGGCAATTCAAGACTTCGACCTCCACGCCTTCCTTCTCCAATTCCCGCGCCGCGAGCAGAGCTTCATGCAACAGGGGACCGCAAGCCGCGATGGTCGCATCTTTTCCCTCCCGGCCGACCAGCGCCTTCCCGATCTCGAACGGCGTTTCTTTGGTTGTGATGACCGGCGTCTTCTCCCGCGCAAAGCGGAAATAACACGGCCCGACCTTCTCGGCCACGGCATGCGTGCACTTCCGCGTCTCCTCCGCATCACACGGCACCACGACCGTCAGGTTCGGCAGGACGCGCGTGATGGCGATATCCTCCAACGCCTGGTGCGTGGCTCCGTCCGGTCCTACCGAAATTCCGGAATGGGCGCCCGCGATTTTCACGTTTGAATTCGAATAACAGACCGAGACCCGCAACTGGTCCCAACAGCGACCCGGCACGAACACGGCGTATGACGAGACGAACGGAATCTTCCCGGCCAAAGCCAGTCCCGCGGCCACGCCCATCATATTCTGCTCGGCCACGCCGCATTCCACGAATTGTTGCGGGAATTTCTTCTGGAACGCCAGCACGCGCGTCGATTCCGCCAGATCTCCGGTCAGCACGAATATGTCAGGATTTTTTTCTCCAAGTTCGACCAAGGCATCACCGTAGCCGTTGCGCGTCGGGATCTTCTCGACATCCGCGGCGTAGATTTGGGGGTTCAATGTGGGGTTTAACATATATTTCATCGTACCGCGTACCGCGTGCTTCGTACGACCGATGTCATCATTGTATTTTGTACGCGGTACGAGGTACGCGGTACGTTGTTTTTATTCATGCTCTGACATTATCTGCCCGCCGAGCGTGCGCAGCTCCCGGAGCGCGGCTTCCGCTTCCGCAACATTTGGCGGTTTGCCGTGCCATTCGAATTTGTTTTCCATGAAATCCACACCTTTGCCCGGGATGGTGTGGCAGATGATGACCGTCGGATTCTCGGCGATGGCCCGTGCCTTGTCCGCCGCCGCCACGATCTCTTGGATGTTATGCCCATCAATCTCCACGACGCTCCAGTTGAAGGCTTTAAATTTATCGGCCAAAGGCTCGAGCGGCATGATGTCTTCGGTGAAGCCGTCGATTTGGATGTTGTTGCGGTCCACGAATGCCGTGAGTTCGCGCAAGTTGAGTTTGCCGGCCAATGCAATCGCCTCCCAACTCTGTCCTTCGTCCAATTCGCCATCCGAAAGCAGGGCCCAAGTATGCCAGACGGGGAGGGGCGAATCACCATTCGCCCGTACATCGTTTCGTTTCGCGTTCGCTCTCGCTGCAATCGCCATACCCACGGCTTGTGACGAGCCTTGTCCCAACGGTCCGCCCGATGTTTCGATGGGCAGATCGGGTCCAAAGTGGTTGTTTGAATGTCCCTGTAGCCGCGTCCCGAGTTTGCGCAACGTCTTCAGCTCCTCGCGTGGAAAATATCCGCGGTTCGCCAGGGTCGCATACAGCACCGGGCAGATGTGCGCGTTCGAGAGCACGACCCGGTCGCGGTCCGGTTCCCCGCGCGTCTCCGGCGTTATATTCGCAATCTCGAAATACAGCGCCGTGAACACGTCAGCCATACCCAGCGGCCCGGCTGAATGTCCGCTTTTCGCCATCAACAGCATCTCGATGATGTCCTGTCGTATCTGGTTCGCGGTCTTTTCCAGCTCCGCGATACGTTTATCTGTGATCATGGGGATATTGTACACCAATACAGAAAACCGGGTGCGGAGTGCGCACCCGGAAGATGTCGGACGGACAACAGGGCATTGCCGTCCAGGGCTTACTTTGTCTTGACCCTTTTCTTGAGTTCGTTCGGCAGGGCTGACCACCCCGGCGGGAGTTCCGAGCCTTGGCAGGCATTGATGCCCGCAGCAGTCAGGTAAACTCGTCCGCGTTCCATGCGCACGAGTTTCTGGCTTTCAAGCGTGATGAGTGCGCCAGTGGCACGGCTCGAGTGGCCTCCGTGGAGCTCGGGTGTCACCTGTTCCAGGTAGAGGATGGCCGGGGCGATGTCTTCGAGCATGATGTACGCGTTTTTTTGGCCGTCGTACGCTTTGGCCAGGGCAAGGAGTAGGATGTTGCGGAGTATCGTCATTTCCATCGTCTCACCTCCGACCCGCACTTAATCCTGAATTCCAAGAAAAATCAAGAGCCGTAACTTTGCAAACCAAAAGGGCGCCCCGGTGGACACCGGGACGCCCCTACATTCTGTCGTCTGTCTTTATGG
The DNA here is from genome assembly GCA_016222815.1 of Candidatus Uhrbacteria bacterium. Lineage (GTDB taxonomy): Bacteria > Patescibacteriota > Patescibacteriia > 2-12-FULL-60-25 > 2-12-FULL-60-25 > CAIKNB01. Next base: position 104,419 of record JACRQE010000002.1, on the reverse strand, counting down.
AACTACGTTGATCGTGCCCTGCATCACCGTGTGGATGCCGCAGTGGTAGTCGAATGAGCCCACGGTATTGAAGACATGCTCATACGTTCCCTGGTAGTTCAGGGGTTGCGACTGGCCCCAGCCTCCGACGACCGAGTGCTGTGCGCCGTCGTTGTTGGTCCAGGTCACGTTCGTGCCCTTCTTGACCGTGACGGTCGGAGGCACGAAACCGTTGTTCACTGAACCGATCGTGATGGTCACCCGGGTGTTATCCAACTGCTTATCGATGGCGATCGTTGGCGTAAGGGTCGTGACGTCCGCCGGCTTGTAATCCGAAGCCGTCTGGATCGGCGTACCTACGCGATAGTTGGCGAAGTAGGCATCCGGGATGTCATCGATGCGGCTCTGCCAGGCCAAGCCGTAGAGCGTTTCGGCCAATTGTTCAGATGCCACGTGGCGCAGGATCCCGCCTTGGTCAACCACATATGTCTTGGGATCGGTCGTGACTTTGACCATCTTTACGCCCGGCCGGTATGTGACGTTATTGCGGGCCAGAGGCATGGTCGATAGCATGCCGTCAGGGATCTGCTTCACGCCCGAGAAATCCGTGAACCAGGTGAAGTAGGTCTTGGAATTCGGGAACACGTAGCGGTGTCCGTCGGTGGCTAAATAATAGACTGTATCGCCTGAACCTTTGATCAGGTCGCCAGGGCCGAAAGCCGTAGTGACTGCGGCATGGCTGGCTAAGGGCGCGAACGACATGGCCAACGTGGCCGCCATCGTCAACGCACTAGAGAGTTTGCTGAAGCGCATAGGATATCTCTGTGATGTTAAGAATGAAGCGTGAATTGATTTTAGTATACGGTCTTGGACCGGTCAACGCCCGAAATTGACCTGTTTCGAACTTCTAGTCTTGCTGATGTTACGGCCTGGCCGTAACCGTGACGCCTGTCGAGGTTCCGCTGCCCATCACGTTTTTCGTGTCATATGAGCGGCCGGTGAAGACCATGGTCCCGACCGTGTTCCAGGGTCCGGTCGTGACCGTGCATGGCGTGGCACCGTCGCAATGCTTGATCACCGCACCGTCTTTCATCACGTCGATGGATGTGATGCCGTCATTATCCGAAGCCGAGACCGTGACGTCCAGCGTCTCTCCGGTGTAGATCAGATCCTTGGCCGGAGTAACCATCACGGCCGGCGCATCCGTGGTCGAGACTGTGATGGTCAGTTCGCTTGATGTATATACGCGTCCCAAGGTATCCGACACCGTGGCTTTGACCGGATGGACCGAGCCGATCGTCTTGTTCAGCAGGTAATCGGTCCACTGGCACTGCCTCGCCCCGGTTGCGCAGCCTTTGACGATCTGTCCGTCCACGTAGATGTCGATGCGCTGGATGGCTACGCTCGTATCCACATCCGCAATCACCGAAGCCAACATGTCCGGTGTGATCTGCACTTGGCCGACGCGGACAGAGATTTTTGCTGATCCGTCCTGTTTGATAGGTAAGGTGATTGTTTTGCTCAAGACTTGTTGGTTCACCGTGGTGGCGCGTCCTTCGGCCACATAGCTCGTCTTTGTGCCCGATGTCGGTACCGTAGCCTCGCCTGAGCATGAAGATGAGAAACAGGTCCTGACGAGCTGGCCGTCGAAGTACAGGTCCACTTTGTATATCCCTGTCGGATCCTGGGCTTGGGCAATCAAAGTCACTACGTCACCGGCCTGGATTTCGGCTTTGGATGTCGTGAATGTGATGTCCGAAGTCGTGGTTGCGGTGGGTGTGGTGGAAGTCGCAGTCGGCGTCGTCGGGGGAGTCGGCGTCGTCACCTTCAGTTCCGTGTCGATGTTGATCGCGGCCGCGGTCTCTGCCGTTGGCGAATAGTCACCGGTCGAGGTGATGGGGGAGCCGACTTTATAATTGATGAAAAAGGCATCCGGCACATCGTCTATCTTCTTGTTCCAATCCGCGCCGTACAAGGCCGTCGCGACTGCCTCGGTCTGCACCCAGCGCAGTGTTGCTTGCGCGCCCACGGCGTAGACCTTCGGGTCGGTCGTTATCTTGACCAACCGCACACCCGGTTTATAGGTCACGTTCTTCCCATTCAATGTGATGGCTTGCAGCTCTGATAAGGGGACGGATTTCACGGTCGAGAAATCCGGATACCAGGTCTGGTATGTCTTCAGGTTGGGGAACACGTGGCGCATGCCGTCTGTGCTGTAGTAATAGACGGTATCGCCCGGACCTTTGAGCAGATCGCCTGGGCTTACCGATAATGCTTGGGCAGACGCGGCCAATCCGAGCCCGGCCACGATCGCCAACATTGCTAAGAAAGAGTTTTTCAACATAGTTTTGTTGTTTATCTATCCAAGAATACCAAGTTTATCCATCTTTGGCGATATGTCGGCGTTTCGTGTTTTTGTAGGGGCAAGGCACGCCTTGCCCGGGCGACGCATGCGTCGCCCCTACGTTTCAATTCGCTCATTCCAATACATAGCCTCGACTTTTCTCACAGGTTTCATGTTTCGGGTCCCGAATGTCCAATGGTGTTTCCCCGGGCATCCTTTTGACGACATGTTGCTCACGGCTTTCCCGTTCCCCACGTAGAAACCGATATGCTTGTGTCCGAAAGTATAGTTTTTATTTTTCTTATCGTCCTGAACACCCCAGACCAGGATGCACCCGAGCTTAGGTTTCTTGATCTTTTTCCAACCAGATTCCTCCAAGTCGCGGACCAGGCCGGTGACCGTGTAGTGTCCCTTTTTTATCAAATTAAAATACTTCAACACGAAAGACGGGAATAGGGCGCACGACAGATTCCCTTTTTCCGTCACCTCTTTCTTTTTGCCGTCCACCAAAGCATAAGCCCGGCCGAACATCTTCGAACCTGGGGCGCCTTGGATGACAGCCATGAACGTATCGAACAACAAAGGTTGGATTTTTTGCATACGTTCACAAATTCTGAAATTTCATCAGCGCCTCTTTCGGGTCCGTCGCTCCGAAGATCCCGCTGGCCACGCAAAAACGGGTGACGCCGGCGTCGCGCAGGCGTTCCAGGTTCCATTGGGCGATTCCACCATCGAATCCGGTGACCGCGTTCGGCCATGCCAAGGCGATTGTCCGGGCTTTGTCGATTGTCTCGTTGATGAGGTTCTGCCCTGATTTCCCTGGCTCCACGCCCAGCACCAAAATCTCTTCGACCATATCCGCGAATGGTTCTATCTCGTCCAGCGGAGTCTTGGGCGCGATGGCTAAACCTGTTTTCAAGCCATATTCCTCGCACAGGATGATGAGTTCCGCGTGGTCGATGTGCGCCTCGATGTGCCAGATGACCCGCTTGACGTTCGGCAGGACGCGGCAAGCCTCGATGTATTTCTTGGGCTGGCTGACCATCAGGTGAAGTTCCAGATCCGCTTTGATTTCCATGGCCTTTATCGCCGCGACGTCGAACCAGCTTGTCTCGCGGAAAAGCGTGCCGTCCAGCACGTCGATTTGAACCATTGGCGCCAAATCCTTCACGGCCTTTAAACGCTCCCGGAATGTCTTTTCGTCTTGGGCGAGGATAGCAGGTATGATTTCGTTCATATATTTCTTGATTGTCATTCCTCTGTTCTCTTTTTGTCATTCCACGGTTCAACCGGGGAATCTCTGTCGGTAAGGTCCCCCGGTCAAGCCGTGGGACGACAGTAAGATTCATCCGAGCATCTTCACGCGGCGATGATGCCGCGGCGTTTTCGAGAATTCCGTTGCGAAGAATATCTTGAGCAATTTTTTCGCGTCCGCCGCCGACTGCCTCCAGCCCGAGAGAGCGATCACGTTGGCGTCATTATGCTCCCGTGCCAGTTTGACGGTCTCGGCGTCATAAGCGTCGAAAGCTCTAACGCCCTTTATCCTATTGGCCGCCATGGTCACGCCCACGCCGCTGCCGCAGATTAAGACGCCGCGCGATCCTGGTGTCCCGGCCACAAGCTTGGCGACTTGGGTGGCGATTTCGGGATAATCGTCGCCCTCGATTAACTTTGGAGAAAGGTCCATGACCACGGAGGTTGCGGGTCTTTTATCCAGCGTTTCTCGGATTTCCTTTTTCAGCTTGAATCCTGCGTGGTCTGCGCCGATGAAGATGTTTTTGCATTTCATATCTCGCTACAGGATACACGACCTTGGGCAACCGACCAAACAGCAGGGATTTGGCTGGGTTGGACCCCTCTCTTGCCTGGAACCTGTACCTATGGTATAGTTCCCCTCATGAAAGAACCACATGCCGGCAAAGCCATCCGTAACCTGCAGAAAGCGCGGGGCCTTATGGATACTGTCCTGAAGATGGCTGAAGACCAGCGCTATTGCATGGATATCATCCAGCAATGCAACGCCATCACGGGCATCATGCAGCAGACCAAGAACATCATCCTCGAGAGCCATCTGGAGACGTGCGGCGCGAAGTTGGCGTCCACCGATCCGGAAGTAAGGGAAAAATTCATCCAAGAAATCCTCCGTGCCTGTAACGTCTCCCAACGAAGGGGATGATATGAATAATATCGCATCAAAAATCGCCACATATATTTTAGCCCCGGTGATCCTAGGTGCGAGTTGTTTGGCATGTCTGCTGCAGGCCGCTCCTGTTTACGCTGCTTCAGCCACTATCGAAAGTGGCATGGACCAAAGCCAAGACTGCGCCGACTACCAAAAACCGACTGCTTTATCGAAGACAGAATCAGTCGTCATGATGGATGCGCAAGTTGGGTTGTCGGGCATCCATCAGGGAATGACTGCTCATGCCGACCATAACTGTGCATCTGCATCCGAGAATGCTGCTTTCGAGAACAATGCGCGGCAATCCAAGTTGAGCCTGACTGCTCCAGCTATCTTGCCGATGCTTTCGTTCCGCGCCGAATCCTCAAGTCGAGCGTCCAATCTTGGATTTTTAAGGTTTTTTCCCCAAAAAGAAAATTTTCTCACAGATTGCGTCATAAAACGCGAATAAACCCATAAGATTCTGCCTTGTTTGGTATCGGTTGGCTTAATCTTAAAATCATCTTATGGGTCATCTTAAATTACCTATCAAGGGAATGCATTGCCGTTCCTGCGAAATATTGTTGGAAGGGAAGCTGAAGGATGTTCGGCACGTCTCGTCCGTCAGAGTCTCGTACCCGAACGGATCGGCGGAAATCAGTTATGTTTCCGATTATCCGAGTCATAAGGATCTCGAACAAGCGGTGCGTGATGCCGGCTATGAAGTTGGACAGCGCGAGCCATTGTCTTGGTTATCAAGAAGTTACGCGGACTACCGCGAACTTGTGGCCGCCGGTCTCACACTGACCGTCCTGTATCTCCTGGCCCGGAGTTTCGGGTTGTTCGACATCTCGCTCCAGACCAGTGACGTCACCTATTCCTTTGCCTTCGTCATCGGTCTCGTGGCCGGTATCTCCACCTGTATGGCAATCGTCGGTGGTTTGATCATGGGCATCTCGGCCCGCCATGCGGAGCTCCATCCGGAGGCGACCTCGTGGCAAAAATTCCGCCCGCATCTCTACTTCAATCTGGGTCGCGTCGGCGGTTATGCCTTGCTCGGTGGAGCGCTCGGGACGCTGGGGAGTTTCCTGAAAATATCCGGGACTTTCCAAGCGCTCCTCACCCTGGCTGTGGGCGCCGTCATGGTCGTCCTTGGTCTGAAGCTCACCGGAATCTCGCCGCGCCTGAAAGAAACTTCTTTGACCTTGCCGGCTTCGTTGGCCAAGTTCCTCGGTTTAAATCGTCACCAAAAGGAATACAGCCACAAGTCCGCGGTGGTCTCCGGGGCGTTGACCTTCTTCCTGCCCTGCGGCTTCACCCAGGCTATGCAGGTCGCGTCCATCGGATTCGGGAGTTTCGCGAGCGGCGCCTTGATCATGGGCTTCTTCGCACTCGGCACGGCTCCGGCCCTGCTCTCGATCGGCGGCTTGACCTCGATTATCAAAGGCGCGGTCGCGCGGCGCTTTTACGCCATCGTCGGTTTAGCTGTACTTATCTTTGGCATCTTCAATGTGAATAACGCGCTGGCTCTCGTCGGTTTCGGTTCTCCAGCGGCGTCTGTCGGCTCATCGGTCAGTTCGGCCGAAATCGTCGATGGCAAGCAGATTGTGCGGATGACGCAAAAAAATGCCGGTTATTCCCCGAACAGCTTCACGGTCAAGAAAGACATTCCGGTTAAATGGATCATCACGTCCGAAGCCCCGTATTCCTGCGCGGCCTCGATCTACATGCCATCCATGGGTATCCAACAAAATCTAAAAGCCGGCGAAAACATCATCGAATTCACCCCGACGCAAACGGAGCAGTTGCCATTCAGCTGTTCCATGGGTATGTACCGCGGCGTCTTCAATGTTGTCGACGGTACGGATGTTGATGGCGTCGTTTCGACTGCCGTGTCCAGCGCTCCGCCTCTCGCCGCAGTGGGAGGCTCCTGCGGATCGGGCGGCGGTTGCGGAGGTTGCGGTGGTGGAACCCCGCGTAAGCTCGTAACCGCGCCGACAGATGATTCCGTCAAAACCGATGCCTCGGGCGTCCAGAAAATCTCTTCGCGTGACAGCCGCGGACTCTCGCCTAATGAATTTACCGTCAAAGCCGGGAAAGCCGTCGAATGGACGATCACCGCGGATGCATCTCCTGCCGGCTGCATGGTCGCATTCGTCAACTACGACTTGGGAATCGCCATCGACGAGTCCTATCCAAAGCCGACTGTCATCGAATTCACGCCCACCAAAGCCGGAGATTACGACATAACCTGCCCCATGGGCATGTGGCGGGCGACTATCCACGTAAAATAAACATATGCACGAATATACATTCACACTAACCAACCTGAACTGCGCCGCCTGCGGCAAAGTCTGTGCCATGATCATCAAGAAGTTCAAAGGCGTAGAATCCGTCGACATCCGGCCTGACGGATTGACGAAAATCGTCTCTAACCGACCGTTGGATATGATCTTGGTGCTGGGAGCCTTGAAGGATCAGGGCTATACGGCAGTAACAAAATAACTCTATGGACATAAGCCTCAAAATAACCGGAATGCACTGCAAATCCTGCGAGACGCTCATCAGCTCGGCCGTCGGCGAATTGCCGGGCGTGCAATCCGTCAAAGTCGATTATCCGACAGGCGATTGCGTCGTGACGACTGACGGCACTACGGAGGGACAAGCCATCGTCGACGTCATAGTCGGTCTCGGATACAAAGCGGAGACCGTAAAAGATGGTTCCGTTCCTGTCACCCCAGATATCGACGTGAAGGAATCTAAGCAAGACGGACCGTTCAAGCTGCAATATAAAATGCACACCGATGCCGAGGGCAGTGTCAGGCTGGATGAAAAAGGGACGCCGTATTTCGAAGGCAATATCAGAACGCACAAGACCGGCACGCTGGAATACCCGCGCGGCGCCGAGGATGTGGAGAAAATAATATCTCATTTCTCTCGCGTCTTGGAGTTGGGCAACACCTTCGAAAACGCCAACCCGGCGCCAACTGTTTCGTCCATCCGTGGACTGCCGGTACTCGGGATTGAAGCCGCTGTAGTCACTCCCGAAAGCGGTGATAAGCGGGCCGTCTTCATCTTGAATGGCATGCATTGTTCCTCCTGCGCCGGTCTCATCGAACGCAACCTTAAGAAAGCCAAAGGAGTGAAAGATGTGAACGTCAATTTTGCCGCCGAAAAAGCGCGCGTCACCTTCGACGTCGTCCAGACGAACGAACAGGAAATCATCAACCGCATAAAGAAGGCAGGTTATGGCGCGATATTGGCCGATAAAGCGGATCCTGAAGAGGAACGCACCCGACGGTCCAAAGAGATGAAGGGTTATCGCAACAAATTCCTGTTCGGTTTGGCGTTCAGTCTGCCTCTCGTGTACTTCATGCTGCTCGATTTCTTCGGCTTCATGCCGTTCCGCGCGGTCTTGCTCCCGTGGGTCGGACTCATCTCGCTCATCCTGACCATCCCGGTGCAGTTCATCATCGGTGCTGACTTCTACAAGGGCATGTGGTCGAGTCTGCGGATGAGGACCTTCAACATGGATTCGCTGATCGCCATCGGCACCTCGACGGCGTTCATCTACAGTCTCGTCAATTTCATCCTCTATGCCATAGCCAACCGGAGCATCACGGGCTTGGACGGCATGAAGATACCCGAACTGTATTTCGAGACGTCGGTCTTCTTGATCACGTTCGTCGTGCTGGGAAAATGGTTGGAAAGCAAAGCAAAAGGCCGGACCTCCGAGGCGGTCAAGAAACTCATGGGGTTGCAGGCCAAGACGGCGCGCGTCATCCGCCAAGGCGTCACGTCGGACATCCCGTTCGAGCAGGTCGTGGCTGGTGATACGCTGGTCGTGCGCCCCGGAGAAAAAATCCCGGTCGACGGCACCCTCACCAAAGGTTCGTCCGCCGTGGACGAATCCATGCTGACCGGAGAAAGCTTGCCGGTCGAAAAGAAAGTCGGCGACAAGGTCATCGGCGCGACCCTCAACAAGACCGGCAGTTTCGAATTCACGGCCAACCACGTCGGCAACGAGACCGTCTTGGCCCAAATCATCCGCTTGATCGAAGATGCCCAAGGTTCGCGCGCCCCCATCCAGGGCTTCGCCGACCGCATCTCCGCCTGGTTCGTGCCCATCGTCATCGCCCTCGCGATCTTGACCTTCCTGATCTGGTTCTTCGTGCTGAACGCGTCACTGGCGTTTTCGCTCATGGCGTTCACCGCCGTCATCGTCATCGCTTGTCCCTGCGCCCTCGGGTTGGCCACGCCGACGGCAATCATGGTCAGCACCGGCAAGGGAGCGGAGCACGGCATTTTGATCAAAGGCGGCGAACCGCTCGAAGCGGCCTGTAAAATCAAAGCTGTGGTCTTCGACAAGACCGGCACGTTGACCAAAGGCAAGCCCGAAGTGACCGACGTGGTCGGCGCAGGATTGTCGGATGAAGCGGAATTGTTGGAGCTTGCCGCTTCGCTCGAAGCCAAATCCGAGCACCCGTTGGCCGAAGCCATCTGCCGCTACGCCGAGGAAGAAGGTATCGATACGGCCGAGGTCGCGGACTTCAATGCCATCTCCGGACACGGCGTGCAGGGCAGGATCGACGGGACGGTCTACTATTTCGGCAACCGCCGCCTGATGACCGACATCCTCGGGCTGGACGTGAAATCCGTCGAACGGAAAATGAAGAAGCTGGAAGAAGCGGGCAAGACGGCCATGATCCTGGCCAACGAGACCGACATCCTCGGCATCATCGCGGTCGCCGACACGCTCAAGGATTCTTCCGCGCAGACCGTTGCCGCGCTCCAGAAGATGGGCATCGCGGTCTACATGCTGACGGGCGACAACGAACGGACCGCGCAAGCCATCGCCAAACAGGCCGGCATCACGAATGTGTTAGCCGAGGTCTTGCCCGATGGCAAAGCGGATGAGATCAAGAAACTCCAGGGAACGAAAATCAAAGTCGCCATGGTCGGCGATGGCATCAACGACGCTCCGGCTTTGGCCCAAGCCGATCTCGGCATCGCCATGGGCAGCGGGACGGACGTGGCCATGGAGACCGGCGGCATCGTGCTCATGAAAAGCGATCTTGCAGACGTCGTGAAAGCCATCAAATTGAGCCGCGAGACCCTCGGCAAGGTGAAGCAAAACCTGTTCTTCTCATTGTTCTACAACATTATAGGCATCCCGATTGCGGCGCGCGTCTTCGTGGGTTTAGGCCTCATCCTCAAACCGGAATTGGCCGGCTTAGCCATGGCGTTGAGTTCCGTATCAGTGGTCGCCAACTCATTGACGCTTCGCACCTTTGACCCGGAACGCAGGAACTACCTGTCGCTGGCGGCGCCAATAGTCATGGTTATCGCTTTCTCTTTCCTGTTCTTCAAGTTCGCTCAGTTGAGTTCGTTCATGGGCTCGACCGTAAGGTAAAAGACTTGCGAAAAATACCGGCTACCGATGAAAGGGCCGGTATTTTCGTTATCCGTCTGCCAAAGGTATACTTAATCTATAAAGTAAATTTATGGACCATGACCATCACCAAATGATGCACCATCCCGACGACCACGCGGAGCAGCCTAAAGATGGAGGTGCCCCCGCAGCTCACGACATGTCCAAGATGAGCCATATGGATCATGAGGCGGCCATGACCAATCCGCAGATGGCCAAAGAGATGGAGGCTGATATGCGGCTGCGCTTTTGGTCAGCCTTTCTTCTCTCCATCCCGATTTTCCTCTTTTCTCCCGTCGGCGAATCGATCATCGGCAGCGGACTTCAGGCGTTCATCCCGGTCAACTGGCTCTTGTTCGTGCTCACGACGCCGGTCGTCTTTTGGAGCGGTTCCATCTTCATCACCGGGTCGTACTATTCCCTGAAAAGCCGGAAGCTGAACATGTCCGTGCTGATTGCGACGGGTGTCCTCGCCGCCTATCTCTTCAGCGTCCTCCTCACCTTCACGGTCGGAGGCGAGACTTTCTACGAAGCTGCGGCGCTCCTCGTCACCTTCGTGCTCTTCGGCCATTGGATGGAGATGAAATCCAGGCGCGGCACGTCCGACGCTCTGCGCGCTCTCTTCGACCTCGTGCCTCCGCAAGCCACGGTCTTGCGGCAGGAGAAAGAGGTCACGATCCCCAGCGCGGAGATCATCAAGGGCGACGTCGTGGTCATCCGTCCCGGTGACAAAATCGCCGTGGACGGCGAGGTCATCGAGGGAAGCAGCTCGATTGATGAATCGCTCGTGACCGGCGAATCGATCCCGGTGCTGAAGAATATCGGCGACCGCGTCATCGGCGGTTCGATCAACCAGAACGGCTCGCTCCGATTCCGTGCCACCAAGGTCGGCGGCGAGACGGCCCTGGCGCAAATCATCAAACTCGTGGAGACCGCGCAGAACTCCAAAGCCCCAGGCCAGCGCATCGCGGATAAAGCCGCGGCCATCCTGGTCATTGTCGCCATTTCCGTGGGTATAATCACGTTCTTCAGCTGGTTCTTCCTGGGCCAAGCTTCCTTCATCACGGCTCTGACGTTCGCGGTCTCTGCCATCGTAATCGCGTGCCCAGATGCTCTCGGTCTTGCGACTCCTACTGCTGTCGCCGTCGGAACGGGCATTGGTGCCAAGCACAACATCCTTATCAAGGATGCGACGACCCTCGAACAAGCATCGAAAATCCAAGCCATTGTCTTGGACAAAACCGGGACTCTCACCGAAGGTAAACCCAAAGTCACGGAGATCGTGCACGTCAGAGGATTCTCGGACAACGACGTGCTCGGCGCCGCAGCCTCGGCCGAAAAAAAATCCAACCATCCTATCAGCAAGGCTATCGTGGACGAAGCTGAAAAGCGAGGAGTCGGCGTCGATGAAAACGTCTCTGGTTTCGAAGCTATTGGGGGTCACGGCATCCGCGCCGTAGTTGGTGCCAGGCAGATTCTCGCAGGAACGGAAAAACTGATGGACGACCAGAAAATTTCGTTAGCTCCGCTCCAGTCAGAGATCGACCGGTTGCTGTCGTCAGGGAATACCATCAGCATCATCGCCATTGATGGTGTGGTTGCCGGAGCCATCGGCGTCGCAGATCGGATCAAACCGACGGCAAAAAAAGCTGTTGCAGGCATGCAAATGTTGGGGTTGGAAGTCGCCATGATAACCGGCGACCATGAACAAGTTGCGCAATCTGTGGCCAAAGAACTCGGTATTAAGCGGGTCTTCTCCCAGGTTCTGCCCGAGGACAAGGCGAAATACGTCAAGAAGCTCCAGGCAGAGGGTAAGTTCGTGGCCATGGTCGGTGATGGCATCAACGACGCGCCCGCCCTGGCCCAAGCTGACATCGGCATCGCCATCGGCGCGGGCACGGACGTGGCCATCGAGACGGCCAATATCGTGCTCATGAAATCCGATCCAGCTGATATCCTGGCCGCGATCAAACTCTCCAAAGCTACGGTCGTGAAGATGAAACAGAATCTTTTTTGGGCCGCCATCTACAACGTCCTGGCCATCCCGGTCGCGGCCGGCGCTTTCTACACGTCTTTCGGCTGGGTCCTGCGGCCGGAAGTCTCCGCGCTCCTCATGTCCGCCTCATCCATCATCGTCGCGACGAACGCGGTGTTGCTGAAACGGGTGGAGAAGCATCTGACAGATTGAAACCTATGGGCAAACTCGTCCTTGTCCGTCACGGAGAATCACGCTGGAACCTAAGCAACCGGTTTACAGGCTGGATTGATATTCCCTTGAGCGAGAACGGCATCAAAGAAGCGGGGCGTTGTGCCGTCCACTGCAAGGATTTCGATTATTCAGCGGCCTACACCTCTACGTTGACCCGTGCCCAAGAAACGCTGTTGATTATCCTGTCCGGTCAGGCGCGGACCGGTATTTTCCAGCATGCGGATGATACGAGATATTCCGGCTGGATCCGCAACTCCAACCGCCGCGTCGGGGACGACATCCCGATTTTTTCCAGCTCCGCATTGAACGAACGTTATTATGGAATGTTGCAGGGGATGGATAAGACAGCGGCAGAACGGAAATACGGCAAAGACAAGGTCAAGGCTTGGCGCCGGGGATATGCGGACAAACCTCCGCACGGGGAAAGTCTTGAGGAAGCGCATGCCAGGATGCATCCGTATCTGGTGCGGAACATTCTACCCAAGGTTCGGCGCGGTGAGACCGTCCTCGTCACGGCCCACGGGAACACGCTCCGAGCGGCGATAAAACATCTTGAAGGTATTTCCGACCAGGACATCTCCTACGTAGACCTGCCCGAAGCGAAACCTCTGGTTTACGAGTACAGCCGCGGACGTTACCAGAGGATCGAAGGTGAATATGGTTTTGATCGGCCGCTTCGTTAAACTTAACTATCTACGACATAATTCATTAAGTTTCTTCAGTACATTATGAAAAACGAATATCTCCTTAAGCACGCAGTTATGATCGGCGTCTTCGCCGTGTTCCTTTATGCCGCCTGTCTGTTGTGGCGCTTCACCATGACCGATCCATCAGTCATGCAGTTCCATCTCCTCTCCCTGAAGACGGCTTTCCCCGGCTTCAGCGGTTTTGACGCCGGCAGCGTGATTTATGGCGGTGTCATGAGTTTCGTTTATGGCCTCATTATCTCTTTGATCTTCCACGGCCTGCATGCGAATTGCAATTGCTGTAGTATGAAGAAATAATCATATGATGAATTCTTTTTACGGCATGATGGGCTATGGGTCGGGTGTGGGGTCGTTCACGCTCTTGGCTCTTTGGGTCCTGATGGGCCTCGGAATCGCCGCACTCGTGAAATATCTGGTAAAGAAGTGATCTTGAGATACGAACCATTACAGATACTGACCTCGGCTTGTCCGGGGTCTGTATTTTTCCTGCCAAAACCATGCCCATATCTTGACGGAAACGTCCATCAACCGCATGATAGACGCACTCAATATGTCGAACGATAACGAAGCACGCGGTACGCAGAATGCGGAACGGGATTCTTCCCGCCCCAACTTCCCGCAGATGGAAGAGGAGATCTTGGCCTTCTGGCAAAAGGAGCGGATTTTCGAGCGCTCCATCGAGGAGCGTCCCGAGAATAAGACTTATGTTTTTTACGACGGCCCGCCGTTCGCCAACGGACTGCCGCATTACGGCCACCTCCTCCAGTCCATCATCAAGGACTGCGTTCCGCGCTACTGGACCATGCAGGGTTTCCGCGTGCCGCGCCGTTGGGGTTGGGATTGCCATGGCTTGCCGGCCGAGAACCTGGTCGAGAAGACGCTCAAGCTCAATTCGCGCCGCGACATCGAAACCTACGGGATCGACAAGTTCAACCAGGCTTGCGCCACTTCGGTCATGCAATACGCAGGCGAGTGGAAGAAATACGTGGACCGCGTCGGCCGCTGGGTCGAGTTCGACAACGCCTACAAGACCATGGACGCCAGCTATACCGAATCCGTCTGGTGGGCTTTCTCCGAACTCTGGAAAAAGGACCTGGTTTATCGCGACCTGCGTGTCTCCCTCTACTGTCCGCGCTGTTCCACGCCGCTCTCCAGCTTCGAGATTGCCATGCAGAACTCGTATCTCGACGCCAAGGACCCGGCCGTCACCCTCAAGTTCAAGCTCAAAGGCGAAGACAAGACCTATTTCCTGGCTTGGACCACCACGCCCTGGACCCTGCTCGCCAACGTCGCCTTAGCCGTCAATCCGGATGAGATGTATGTCCGGGTCAAGATGGAGGAGACGGGCGAAATCTTCATCATGGCCGAGAGTCTGATGGAGTCGGTCCTGAAACAATACTATCCGCTGTCCGACAACGACCCGTCGTTCGAAGTCCTGGAAAAGGTCAAAGGCTCGTCCCTTGAAGGCCTCAAATACGAACCGCTCTTCGACCTCTCGCCCGAAGCCCTGGAAAAACTCACGGCCCGCGCCGGCAAGAATATCTACACGGTCGTGGCCATGGGTTATGTCACCACCTCCGACGGCACAGGTATCGTGCACACGGCACCGGCCTTCGGCGAAGAAGACTTTTTGGCTTCCAAGACGCATGACCTGCCGGTCGTGGTCACTGTGGACGAAGAGGGCAAGCAAAAACCCGAGACCGGAAAATTCGCCGGCATGTACATCAAGGATTCCAACGCCCCGGTCACAGAAGACCTGCGCGCCCGCGGTCTCCTGTATCGCGAAGAAGAAATCGAGCACAGCGTCCCGGCTTGTTGGCGCTGCAATACTCTCCTGTTCTACAAAGCCCAACCCGCCTGGTTCGTTAACGTGACCAAGATCAAGCCCAAGATGCTCGAGACGGCCAAAAAGATCGGCTGGTACCCGGAGACGTTCAAGACCGGACGTTTCGGCAACGGTCTCGAGACCGCACCGGACTGGAACATCTCGCGCACCCGCTACTGGGGTTCGCCTCTGCCCGTTTGGGTCTGCGATGCATGCGGCGAAAAGCGCGTCTTCGGTTCGGTCGCCGAACTCGAACATGCTTCGGGCCAAAAACTCGGCGAGGGCGGGAAACTCGACCTGCATCGTCCCTATATCGACGAGATCACGGTGCCCTGCGCCTGCGGCCAGACCATGCGTCGCATCCCCGAAGTCTTCGATTGCTGGTTCGAGTCGGGCAGTATGCCGTACGCTTCGGTCCATTATCCGCAGGAGAACAAACAGTGGTTCGAGGACAACTACCCGGCCGACTTCATCGCCGAAGCCCAGGACCAGACCCGCGGTTGGTTCTACACCTTGCACGTCCTCTCCAGTGCGCTCTTCAACAAGCCTGCGTTCAAGAACGTCATCGTGACCGGCATGATCCTGGCCGAGGACGGCAAGAAGATGTCAAAGAGCCTCAAGAATTATCCCGACCCGTGGGATCTCATGCAGAGGCTCGGCGCCGATACGTTGCGTTTCTATCTCCTCTCCTCGCCCGTGCTCCAGGCCGACAGCGTCAATTTTTCCGAAAAGGACTGTGCCATCATCCAGCGCACGCTCTTCGGCACGCTCTGGAACATCCTCGCTTTCTACAAACTTTACGCGGCCGAAGGCCATCCCGAGATCGTTAAGCCGCGCAGCATGCATGCCCTGGACCGCTGGCTCGCTTCCCGCTTGGCCCAGGTCACCCGCGAGATGACGGCCGGCATGGAAGGCTACGACCTGGTCGGCGCTTCCCGTCCTCTCCGCGCTTGGGTCGATGACCTCTCGACTTGGTGGCTGCGCCGTTCGCGCGAACGCATGAAAGGCGCCGACCAGTACGACCGCCAGGATGCCCTGCGCACCCTGCGCGAAGCGCTCCTCGAAACAGCCAAGCTCATGGCGCCGTTCACCCCGTTCTTCGCCGATAAGCTGTACCAGGAAGTCGGCGGCCCCAAGATGTCTGTCCATCTGGACAAGTGGCCCAAAGTCGACGAACGCATCTCCGACGAGCAGCTCCTCAAGGACATGGAATGGGTGCGCGAAGTCGCGGCCGCCGGTCAGGAACTGCGTGCACGCCACAAGATCCCGGTGCGCCAGGCGCTCGCTGCGCTCACGGTCAATATGCGCGATGCTTCCCTGGCCGCGCGCCTGACGTCGCGGACCGAACTCACGAACCTCATCCGCGACGAACTGAACGTCGAACAGGTCCTGGTCAAAGGCGGCTCCGAAGTCGGCGACCAGCCTTGGATCGCCGAACTGGATACGGTCATCACGCCCGAACTCAAGAAAAAAGGTTTGGCCCGCGAACTCTCGCGCCACGTCATGAACCTGCGCAAGAAACTCGGCCTGACCCCCAAGGACGGCATCAGCCTCAACGTTGCCTCGTCCGATCTCGGATTGCGCGACACTATCGAAGCATTCCTGCCCGGCATCGTGGATTCGTTCCATGCCACAGCTCACGGAGTAGGCGAGGTCTTGCCGGAAGGCATGGATATGGCCGAGAACGTGAGGCTGGATGAGCAGGAAATCTCCATCGGAATCTCCAAGGTTTAAGCTTAAATAACCCGAAAGACGGCCCCTGCGGCCGTTTTTTCGTCGCCAAACCCTTGACAAAACGGTCTTTTTCGGCTAAGTTCAGCTATTCCTGGAAAGGGTTCCAGGATGCAACTTCGACAAAAATTCTGGGAGGTCCAGACCATGTCAATCCGCAACAGTTTGCCTTGCTATATCCAGAGTCGTCTGCCTGACGGCCAGGGCGGAGAGCAGGTCCTGGTGTATGAACTCCTGGACGAACTCGGTTCAGGAGGCATGGGCACGGTCTACCGCGCCAAGCACCTGAACCCGCCCGAGGCCTACATCGCCAAGCACGGTGATGCGCCGCGCATCGTGGCCGTGAAATACCTTCACCGCCACGTCATGCAATATTCGGACGAGGCACTCAAGCGTTTCGTCCGCGAAGCGCTCATGCTGCAGAGCGTCCGCCATCCCAACGTGGTGCGCATCCACAGCCTGGGCATCGACCAGGAAGGCATTCCCTTCCTGGCCATGGAGCTGGTCGAGAACGCCCAGAGCCTCGCGACCCTGCGCGACATCCATGCGTATCGTCGTCAGACCTCAGGCCGCAATCCGGCTACGGGTAAGATCGTGGGTTCGCTCATCCCGCTCGCCGAGCTCGTCCCCATCCTGCGGCAGTTCCTGCTCGCCCTGCGCGAAGTCCACAACAAGGGTATCGTGCACCGCGACATCAAGCCGGACAATGTGCTCATCACCAAGGACGGGGTCGTGAAGCTCACCGACTTCGGCATCTCCAAGAGTTTGGATCTGGATAAGGATCCCGCGCTCACCACCCAGGGACGGGTCGTGGGTACGCCCTACTATGTCTCTCCCGAAGCCGCTTGCGGTTGCCGGGTGGACCCCCATGGCAAGAACTGGTTCGTGGGTCAGCGCTCGGATATCTGGTCCTTCGGGATCATGTGTTACGAGCTCATGGCCGGCGCCCAGCCGTTTGACGCCGATGTGAGCGAAATCAAGCAGACGGGCGGGGCCAGGCCCAACACCCAGACCCAAGCCCAGCTCCTCGCCTCGCTCATCCTGGGCCGGGTCGTGTCAGACAGTTATCAGCCCAAACCGCTCGCCGAACACCTGGTGGACCCCAATCCCATCATGGTCACGCTCATCGAAGCCTGCATGTCCAAAGGTCCTTGGGACCGGCCGGCAAGCTGCGATGTCCTGCTCGAGGTCCTGGAGCAGGTAGAAGCCTACGAAGCTAAGACTGATGCTCCGCCAGACCAGCGTAAGATCTCCACGCTCTTGAGCATGAGTGCCGCGTCGGAGATGTCGCTGGCGCCGACCCAGTTGGATTCGGTCCCGCCCCAAGGTCAGGTCAGCGGCAACGGCCAGGTGTCCATCACCGTCAAAGATGAAACGGAAACCGTCGCCAATGTTCCTGCCTCGCAGGTCTCCAAACCCGCGTTCTCCAGTCTCTGGATCGTGGCGCCTCTCGTGCTCGCAAGCGTCTGCGGTGCGGTCATCTGGTGGACATTCAGCCATCCAAGCGCCCAGCCATCCGCGATCCAAGCGAACACGGGCAGTCCGCGGATGGCCGTTCAGTCGCCTCCGGCAATATCACCGTCAGTCATGGCCGAGAAACTTCGTCCTGACGTCGGTCCCGCGCCGGGTTCCCGCGCCTATACCATCTACCAAAGCGGTGAAGCCGCGGCACGCAGCAGCAACTGCCGCCACGCGGTGAGCCAGATGTATGCCGTCCTGGCCGCCTTCCCGGCTTTCCCCAAGCCGTACCGCATTCTCGGCGACTGCGCGCGGAAGTCCGGTGACCTGGAGGAGGCGCGCAGGAACTATCGCAAGTACCGGAGCTTCGAAGGCGTGGACCCACTCCCGCCCGAAGCCGCCAAGATCCTGGAGTGAAGGAGGTTGACGACATGAGCGAAATCTTGGTCTTCCGCGACACTGTACTGGCTGCCCTCAAGCCGCTCGACGGCAGGCTGGATGTGAGCGCAACCCAACCCGAGACTTTCACGGTGCTCATCCAGACCGTGCAGGCCATCCGCCGCTCGCTCGCCGACACGGTCATGAAGACGCGGGTGGACAAACGTATCCTGACCGAACTCGGCAGGTTGTTCGCCGCCCTGGTCAACATCGAGCGTTCGGCCGAATCCCTCAAGTCATGGTTAGGCCGCGAGGCTGATGACGGCGCCTTCGGCATGTCGCCCATGGCCGGCCAGCAGTACCGCGAAGCCGTGGCCGACTACCTCAAGCAACTCTGCGCCTTCAAGGAAGCTTTCGAGCCGCCATCGCCTTGAATCTCACCCCCACATCTGACCGTCAGGTGTGGGGGTTTAATCTTACCCAAAATTAGGTCGACGTCTTGACAAAATGCCCGGAATCACATATGTTTCCCGATTCCAGTACCTTCCAAGGAGAAGCATTATGCAACAGAACGGCAAAGGCCCTTTGGCCAAGTTCGCTGGACACGAGTACGAAGTCATCGACCTGGGCCGGCCGGCCGCCTTCCTGATCCCCGGCGCGAAACTCAAGGTTGCGCTGCCCAGCGGTACCACCGTCGAAGAGCATCTCAAGGATATCTTGCTCAAGGAGTTCGGCGCCTTCTCGGTGACCGAACTTCCGTACGTCGGCCTGTGGCGCAACCACGAGAGGGATCTCATCTGCGACCGCAGCATGCGCTACGAGGTCTCCTTCGTCGGCCAGGACCGCATCCCGCTTCTCATGGGCATGCTCGCCCGCATCGCCGCGGTCGTCGGCGAAGAGTGCATCTACTTCACAGCCGGCGAGGACGCCTGCCTCATCAAACCCGTGTAGTGGATGCAGTTCCCACCCAGAACTCGTAACCCCTCCAGCCTCCCCTTGTCCCAAGGGGAGGTCTTCTTTTTATAACCTACAGTCTATCGTCTATTGTCTATCGTCTCTCCTCCAGTTACCCTGTCCCTACCTATGATCGGAACGCTCCGCGGCCGCGTACTCGAAGTCCATGCCGTTTTTTTCATCCTCGAAGTCGGTGGCGTGGGTTATGCGGTCAAAGCCTCGTCCTCGGTTCTGTCTTCGGTCCAGGCCGGCGACGAGCGCCTTTTTTACATCCACGACCACGTCCGCGAAGATTCCCGCGAACTCTACGGTTTTAATTCCTGGTCTGAGCAGGAATTCTTTGAGAAACTCCTGAACGTCTCCGGCGTGGGTCCCAAAGTCGCGTTGACCCTCATGTCTTCCGGTTCCATTGGTCAAGTCAAAACCGCGGTCATGCAAGGCGACTTGGCGCTCCTCACTTCCGTCCCAGGCGTGGGCAAGAAGACGGCGCAGAAGATCGTGCTCGAACTCAAAGGCCAGCTCGTCGAGATTGAAGATGCTGTGCCCGGAGATTCCGAAGTCGTGGACGCGCTCGTCTCCCTCGGTTATTCGTCCCAGCAAGTCCGCGAAACTCTCAAACTCCTTCCGAACACCACGACCGGCATCCCGGAACGCATCAGGGAAGCGCTGAAATATTTGGGAAAGTAAATGGACCTCCTCGAAATCACCTCGCGTCCCGAATGGGACGATTGGCAAAGCGCGCAGACCTACGCGCAATTTTTGCAATCCTGGGCTTGGGGCGAGTTCCGCGAATCGCGCGGCTCCAAGGTCCGCCGTTACGCTTTGCGTGATGGGGCAGGGGAGTGGCTCGCCGCACTCCAGCTCGAATACCGCAAAAAGAAATTCGGCCTCGGTTACTGGTATGCGCCGCGCGGTCCGGTTTTCTCATCGAAAATCAATCCAGAAAAACGTCCTGACCTCATGCTCTCGCTCTGCGAAGGCTTGCTCATGGTAAAGGATCTTAAGAAACAGGCGCTCTTCTGGCGCTTTGAACCCGTGTCCGAACTTTCGAATCCCGAAGGTTTGGTTCCTCTCTCGTTCCGCCGTTCTAAAGCCGGCGACCCGACCTCGACCATTATCCTGGATTTGGATAAATCCGAAGACAATCTCCTCAAGGACATGCACGAAAAGACGCGCTACAACATCCGCCTGGCGGCCAAGCGCGGCGTGACTGTGCGCCTGGCCAAGGATGCCCGCGACGTCGAAGCGTTCCTCGACCTGGCCGAAGAGACTTCGCGCCGCGACGGCTTCGTCCAATATCCGCGCCAGCACCTCAAAGACACCTACTCGGTCATGCACGCCAACGGCCAAGCCGAAATCAGGCTGGCCGAACTCCAGGGAAAAGTCCTGTGCGCCAACATGGAGCTCTCGTTCGGCGACACGGTCACCTATCTGCACGGCGCCTCCTCATCCGAAAACCGCAACGTCATGGCTCCCTTCGCCCTCCATTGGGTCGCCATCCAGGAAGCGCGCCGCCGCGGTTTCAAGCTTTACGATTTTTGGGGCGCCAATCCGTTATCCAAGGCCATGTATTATTACAAACCGTCGTGGGACGGCGTGACCCGCTTCAAACGCGGCTGGGGCGGCCGCCAATTCGATCTGGTCGGCACCTGGGACTTGCCGTTCAACGTTTTCCTTTACCGACTGGCTTTCATCAAACAATTCTTCAGGGGTTGAGTGAGGCGGCCGACCGGTTGACACTCGGTCGGTTTTTTGATACCCAGATATATCGGTCCGATGGTCGGATCGTCGGTCATTCCAAACAAAATGGGTATTTCGGATGAAACGCCACCCTGTCCATCAGCTCGAAACCGCCTTGGTCCGCTGGGAAGATACCCTTATGCTCGGCAATCTCAAGAGAGCTCTTGAGATCTATCCGGACAAATACGAACCCAAGCACAACCTTTTGCGCAGCTATGCCGGCTTTAGGCAATACCTGCGCAGTTATCGCGGCGGACCATTCGACTTCAAACGTTTCTTCGACGACGGCGGGATGTTCGGTGTCGATGGCAACCATTTGCTGGACGCCTATTTCGCCCCTCTGCTTGCGAGCTGGATGGGCAAGTCGCGCCGCGTTTTTTCGCTCGACCGCGACCTGACCAATCTGCTTCTCCAGACCTCGCTCGATGGTGTTACCTGGGGCGAGATCAAGTGGCCCTTCGAAACGCTCGTCCTCACGTTTGAGGACAGTCCGCTCATTTCGGCTGACGGGAAATGCTATTACGACTGCGTGCTGGTCGGTGTCGTGGACTATCCTGCGCCGATCGGGAAGCAGTTGCAGGCCTACCTGTTTTCCGAGACTGCGTACTTGCGTGTTTTCTTCAGCGACGTGGAGAGGCGGAAGTACAAGGAACTGTGGGCCAGGGGGGATATCCCGAACTGCCAGCGCAAGGCCGCCGTCGCCATCGAGAGCGTCATGCAGCGGACCGATCCGGCCCTCGAGAGCACGGTCTTCTCCACGCCCTTCGAACTCATCAAGGGGCTTCCGATCCAGGAAATGCCTGAAGGTTGGATATCCTACGACGGGGACAACCAGATCGAGATTACCCTGACCAACCGTTTGGTCGCCGGTCTGTGCCTTTACCTGAACAGCCTCCCTTCCGGCGCGCCGCAAATCTCTCCTGTACGCGGCCTGTCGCGCAGCCAGCGTCACCAGGATGCGAAAGCCGTGACCAACGACGCCGAGATCTGTACGGTCTCGAGCATCTACAGGCTCACGCCCGAAGAACATAAGCTTCTCGAAGAACATAAGCGGAGCAAGCACGGAACCTTCGAACTCTGCGCCCACTTCCGCCGCGGCCACTGGCGCCGGCCGCCTGGCAAAGGCGATGATCCGACGGCGGATTGGAGCGTCTGGGTCCGCCCGCACATGGTCCGGCGCGACCGCCTCGCCCCAGGCGAATTGCCCGGCGGCACCCAGACGATCGTCGGTTGAATTCCTCACGCCCCAGCGAAAATCTGCTGGGGCGTTTCATATCAGGTCATACCATTGACGTCCGGCGAGATTTTTGATAAGTAGATATATCGCTCTTTTGAGCTGAAAAACCTAGGAGTAGAGATGCCTGACAACTCACAACGCCTCTCCCGCTACCACTGTTCCGGCAAGCGTCCGCCGCACCTCAAGCAGGTCCTGGCGCAATTCGCCAAAGCCGTCCGCAACAAGGGTTACGTCCCCAACAAGGGCGTCGCCCAGTCCGCTTGCGCCAGGGGTGACCGCGAGTACGACAACGTCAACCGCGCTAACGAGGTAGTCAACTTCCTCAAGAATACCGGCGTCCTCATCGAATCGCCCGAGGCGGGGGATGACCGGTTGTTCTACGACGCGGCCCGCGCTGCGGTCGTGCTAGATTGCTGCGACCAGGGTCGTGAACCGGGACCGGCAGAGGCGGACGCGATCCGTCTCCAGCGCATCAAGATCAGATTCGGCTTGGCGGAAACCGACGCCGAGAGTCCGGTCGAACAATTGCGTCAGTCGCACGGAGCATCTGGATCCGGCCAAGCGCCAGCGACCCAGTCGGTCGAGGCGCCATCGGTGCAGCCCAATCCGAATCCGCTCGTGACGCACGTCCTGTACCTGACTTCGCTCGAGAAGGAAGTCTGGACGGCTCTGTTCAATGAGGCCGAAGAGACCCCAGACGGCGTGCAGTCCAGGATGCCCTGGGAGCCCTGCAGTGATCGCTGCAAGTGGGTCCAGCAGTCGTTGTCATGCGGCGAGACCGAGTATGTCTGCATCGTCCAGCGCTTCGTCCTGGCCAAGGTTTTGGACACGATCCGAATGGCGGAGGGCCATGCGGTCTTCCGCTTCACGCGCCATCCGTTCGCCTATCACCTGGTCGACATCGAGAAGCGCCACGTACTGGCCATCCCAAGCGCTGACCTCGACATGGTTCGGATTGTCCAGTCCGAATTCCAGATCCCGCACGGCGAGTATCTGCAGCCGGCTCTGGAAGCCTGGCTCGCCCAGCGCCTTACTCCCGGCAAAGGCTGGAAAGGGCCGGTCATGAGCTTCAGCAACTTCAGGCTGAAGTACATCGGTTACCGACCCGGGGATATGACCAGGAGCTTGGGCGTCATGTTCCGCAAGGGCGCCCATCAGGGCCGTCCCAAGCTGGGAGAGGTCGAGACCTATATGAGCATTCCGGGCTTCGAGGCGTATGACTTCCGCTCCCGGGAAGATATGCCGGTCGTCAATCCGCCTCCTGCCCCAAGCGAGACCGTTCCCGCTCCTGCGCCAGCCGGAATGCCCGTCTCCGCTGATCCGCCAGTGAGCATAACCCTGCCTTCGCCTGCTCCGGTCGAAGCCGTACCCGAGCCCAAGGTAGCGGCGCAGGTCGCGGTGACCGTCATCGACGGTACGCCGGCGGACGCCCCGATCCCCGTCGAAGTCCCAAGCCTGTTTCCGCCCGAACACACGACCATGCCCTCACGCGTCGCCGAGGTCGATGTCCCGGCCGAGCCTGGTCAAGCGCCCCCGGTCGTCCAGGTCGATCAAGCCATCCCCGCGCCGGCGGCCATCCCGGCCAGTATCGAAGCCATGGGCGACGACGAGCTCGAAACCAAGCTTGCAGAATGGCGCCGCATGCACGAGATGGCCCAGCAGGTGTTGGTTCGCCGACGGACCGAGAAGGTTGATCGGCTGAAGGGCGAAATCGCCGATAACCAGTTCAAGTTCAGCGTCGTGGTCAGCGAAGCGGTCGAACTGGAACAGACCGCGGCCATCAAGCGCAAGCAGGCGGCGGAGCTCGAAGCCGTTCTCACCAGACTCCGCGAAGAACTCGCGGCAGTCGAATCCAAGTCCTGACCCTCATCCCCACATCATCCGCTTTCAACGGACCGGTGTGGGGATTTTCTTATCCAATCGTTTGAGTTTCACGTCTTTGACCAGAAGCGTGCCGTCCTTGTCTACGTTCGGGAATTTAATCATCACACTCCTGTAGCCATCCCGTTTGACGTAGATCTTATACGATCCGCGGTTTACGATGAAAGCGTAGCGTCCTTTGGCTGACGTGACCTGCGTTTCCATCAGCTTGTTGAACCGGTTGTCGAACACGCGCACCACGGCCTTTTCGAGCGGTTTCTTGCTCATCGCGTCCATGACCGTACCGAAAGGCGGTTCCGGAGGTTTGTATGAAAACAATCGCCCTCCCATCACCAGCAGATAACATATGTATAGCGACCAGGCGATATATGAATCCCGTTCCGCCCAAACCACCGCGGCCCCGATCAAAGGACCGGACAAAGACACGGCGCTCATCACCTTTTTGCTCAAGTGGAACCTGGCCGAGAAAAAAGACGGCCTGCGCGTTCCGGCTGGCGGGTCAATCGGGATGTTTTTGGTGATGGCGCCGAAGTCCTTGATGATGATGTGCGGCGCCGGCAGGATGTTCTCGAACAATGTGTCGTTCCTCTCCTTGGTCACATAGCGCGACGGAAAAGTGTAGCCGTGTTTGCTCACTTCGACCGTGTATTCGCCTTTGGGCGCCAGCAAGCGGTATCGGCCGTCCTTATCCGAGACCGTAGTCCGTACCGTCAGCCCGTGCAGATCTTTGAGCGAAACCGTCACCAAGGCTTCGGGTTTCTCTGTCACGCTGTTGAATACCATCCCGAAACCGCTTCTCCTTCTCCGGAACGCCGCATACATGGGCCAGGTCAACTTGAGCACCAAAAGCAGCCATAAAGCGAACGCCGCGTGGCCGAGTAGCTGGATCCCGGTGGGGAATGTGATGCGGATTCCGTCCATTTACTGCTTAATCATAGCATGGACGGGGACCTTGACGTGATTCTTCCCGGTGTTAAGTTGGGGCGCGGAGGAAGTCATGACGCCTTACATGATGAGGTATGTGGATCAGGAGACGAATGTGCTCTTCACGGCCATGTGCCGTCTCATATCCGCGATGCCGGACGTCGAGCTGGGGCAGGATGCCCTGGGCGAAACCATCCTGGTCTCATGCCACATGCTCTGTCGCGGCCTGGCTGCCATCTATCCCGAGGCCGAGGTGCGCGACGGTCAGTTCATGGGGAAGTATGACCATAGCTGGCTCACGTTCATGGATTTCATCATCGATCCCTATCCCGTCGCCATGCTCGGCGGTCCGGTCCTGCTCCACGCCGTGAATCTCGCGCCCTGGAGTAGGCTCTACAGCCCGGGCGACGTACCAGCTGTCCGCTATCCGCACTTTCCAGCCGCTTGCGCCAAGGTCATGGAAGCCGTCCGCGAAACCCATCTGCACCTTTGCCGCCGCTGACCTCTATCTAAAAACCGCCCCGGACTTCCGGAGCGGTATTTCTTATTGTCATTCCACGGTTCAACCGGGGAATCTTATTTTCGGTAGAGCAGTGCTTCAAGGATTCCGGCTTTCTTCAGCAGTTCAACCAGCCTCTCGGTCGGCAGGCCCATCACGTTGGAGTAGCTCCCTCTAATGCCTTTCACGAACAATCCGCCGATGCCCTGGATGGCGTATGATCCGGCTTTATCCATCGGCTCGCCGGTCTTCACGTACCAGGCGATTTCCTTATCCGTCATCTTGCGGAAGACGACGTCAGTCGTGTCGGCCAGGGCGTATTTCTTCTTCCCGTTCTGCAGGCAGATGGCGGTGTACACCTGATGTTTTTTACCTTGGAGCCTCTTCAGCGTCCTTCTGGCGTCCGCTTCGCTCGTCGGTTTGCCGATCGGTTTTCCGTCCTGCGCCACAGTTGTATCCGAAGCTAATACCCAGCGACCCGGAAATTGCCTGGCGATGACCGCTGCTTTGTCCTTAGCGAGCCGCAACACCATCGCCTTTGCATCTTCGTTCTTCAACGGAGTCTCATCCACGTCCGCCGGATGGATTTCGATTTGGATATGCAGGCGCTCCAAAAGTTCGCGCCGCCGAGGGGAGCTTGAAGCGAGGATGAGTGGTTGTGGTGTTTTCATGTGTGTTGTAGGGGCGGACCCGTGTGTCCGCCCTGCCTTTCGTTATGTCAGTTGATCGAACAAAATCTTGAATAAAGTCGCTTGGAATTTGGCGATGACCGGGTTTTCGATGATGGTCGCCGTGTCCGTGTTGTAGTCGATGAACGCCAGCTTGTCGCCGTACACCAGCTGGGTTATCCCGAAGTCGAACAGCCCGTATTTAGGAGGTACGACCTTGATGGCGCGTTCCAGGCGCGGCTTCTTCTTTTTCATGACCGAGGAGCTCGTTATCACGAATCGTTGCAGACCCTTGGCGTCGCGTCTTTCGCGATATTGCGGAGGCAGGTAGCGTTCGCCTTCCGCGAATTCGTGTTGGGCGCTGTAGCGGTAAAAAGTATCTCCGCGCTTCAGCGTCCGAAGCAGGTCCTCGTACACGAAGCGCATCCCCTGGATCCCATCCAGCGATTTGACCACCGGTTTCTTGGCGTTGACCGCGAAGGCGCGTTCCAGATCCGGCAGGACTTTCTCGAATTCGGTGCGCGCCGTTTCGAGCAGGCCCGAGAGCTTGTCTGGCGGTTCGGCCGCGAACCACTTCTGTTTGCCGTGCGGCACCAGGGAGACGAGACCCTTCTCGACCAGGTTAGGCAGGACCTGGTAGACCGCGGGACGGTGGAGTTTGGTCCGCCGCGAGATGTCCGACACGTTTGCCGGGCCGTGCTCAAGCAGCGCCAGGTAGGCCGAGCTTTCCTCGCGCGAAAGCCCGAGTGTTCCCAGGAGTTCTTCTTTAGTCATAGTGTAGTTATTTTTTACAACATCAAAATACACATAAAGTCCAAGAATGTCAAAGGAAAACACCATAAATATGTAAAACCATTACACATTTTGTAAAAAGATAGGACAGTCAGATAAATTGCATGTATGTTGCTCGCACCCGGACATTACAACCAAAGAGGCCCCACCATGAAATGCCGAGTCTGCGATGGCCGTGGTTACGTCGAGAACACCTACTACGATCGCGACAATTACTACGCGGACGATGCCGGCTTCTGCCACGAACGCGTCCTCTGCCATGTGTGCCAAGGGCATGGCGGCGAATGCAGGCCGAAGTTCGAGGTCAAGGTCTGCGGGAGGTGTAACGGCCGGCGCGGAGCCAGATACTTTCAGGAAGAAGAACCGTACAGCTACTTCAGTCCCTGCAACCATTGCCGCGGAGAGGGTAAGCAGGTCATCTGTTGCGCCTGCGGAGAGGCTGGCTGGTATGAAGGTGAGGAAAAAACCCACATCAAGGACTGCTGCGAAAATTGTGCCGGGGGTCTGATTGTGAAAATCAAGGAATCCTTGCTGATTTCCGATGAAATATTGAGGTGGAAAAATGCCTGAAAAAGTAACATGCGACCAATGCCACGGAACGGGCGGTCTTTGTCTGAAGTGTCAGCTCGAGGTCAGTGCAGGCGCACATCCTCCGGTCGCATCCTCATGTTGCGGCCGATCTCCCTGCAGCAAATGCTGGGGCTGGGGACAGCTCAATGTCTACTCGGTCGAAGAGTTCGATGCCTGGAGAATGGCATGTGATTACGTAGCCATCCTCAGACAGGAAGTCGAAGACTACGGGCACAGCTCCCACTGCCACATCTGTCGCCTGCAGGAAATCCACGATTTCCTGCATTCAGTCCTGGCTGCGCTCAAACCTCGTGTTGAACAGCGATGCGACTGCAGCCGACATCACCGCTATATCGTCCATGAACTTCTCGGGCTATTCGCCGAATTCGCGAAATTCCACGCCTATAACCAGAAATGCGGTATGTTGCTTCTCGGTTGCGGCTCCAGGCTCGGGGGATACGAACCCGATTTCTGCAAACTGAAACAAGTGCTCAAGACCATCTCACTGCCGGAAAAAAAGGACCCCTTCGACATTTTGTTCGGAAGCTTGTCGAAGTGATGATTTGTGTCACATTCCCATCTTGCCCCGGCGGCTCTGTCGCCGGGGATTTCAATTTTGGAAAAAAAGTTTACAACTTTAAACAGCTAAAATGTCTTAAAATTCCATCGGTTTTTGTTCTGCGCCGGCATTTTCCGTAATTTCTTCTGACGATTATTTTGTTTGGATGTATCTTTCCCTGCAACGCACCTTTCATCATCCAAGATAATCACCACGTGGAGGGAGAAAAGAAAATGGATACAACAGCCGCGACCGTCACGACCGGATACCGCAGCCTCACGCCGCTCGAGTTTGCCAGCCTGCCTGACACGGCCTGGTGCTGGGCCAAGAAGCTTATGCATCTCGCCCTGCTCCACCAGGAAAAAGCTTTGTCGCTCCGCCAGGGTGTCCGCTCCCACGACCTGCATACGCCCTTCGCGGTCCATCCGCTCCAGTGCGCGCTCGCTGTCCTCTCCGAGCCTGCGCTCGATGGCGAACTGCGGGTCAAGCTCTTCGACGTCCTGCTCCACCACGAGCTGGAAGCCCAGACCGGCATCAAGCCAGACTTCCTGCCCCTGCCCATCCAGGAGATGATCCGCTCCCTGCGCTGCTTGAGCCACGGCGACCTGGGCTGGAGCGCCCCGCCCGAGATCCGCTTGTGCAAGCTCTACTCCCTGACGTTTGATGTCATGGATGGGCAAGCTCCGACCACGCAACACCTTCTCATCGAAGCGCTGGTCGAAGATGTGGAGAATAGCTTCGGCGGGCTGAATATCACGCAAACGGCGCGCATCATGATGCGCCGCCTGGAGCTCCAGCCGGCTTGATGCCGACGAAAAACGCAGTCTTGGCTTAACAAGCAAGCGCCCTCTCCTTACCCCGGCGGCAGGTTCGCCGGGGGTTTGATTTTCATTCGGCGATTGCCTGTTCAATCAGTTGCCTGATTTCTCCTGCGCCCTTGTTTGTCACATTGGAGTGGAGGACCACGGTGACTCCCGGATAGTCGTCGGCCAGCATCTTCGTCAGAGCCGCAATCTCCGTTTTTTTGAGCTTGTCTGTTTTGTTGGCGATGACCACGAAAGGCTTTTGCGTATCTTCGAGGAAAGCGAACATCTCACGGTCGATATCCGTCGGACCCAATCGCGCGTCTATGATGACCAGCGACAGCTTAAGGTTCTCCGTCCTGTTCAGATATTGGTTGAGAAGTCCCTCGAACGCCACGCGTTTCACTTTCGAGGTTTTAGCATAACCGTAGCCCGGCAGGTCAATGAGATAGAAACGCTTGTCCACGTCGAACACGTTGATAGTCTGCGTCCTGCCCGGAGTGGCGCTCACCCTGGCCAGACCTTTTTGTCCCGTGAGACTGTTCAAAAGCGAAGATTTCCCGACGTTCGAACGCCCCAAAAAAGCGATATGCGGCCTGTCGCTCTTGGGCAGATCGTCGATTTTGACGATGCTTTTCAAAAAGGTGGCGTTCATAAATTGTGTACTTTGATGATAGCACGTCAGGGGATAGGCTTCGTCGTCAACGGAAAACGCCCCGGTGTCCACCGGAGCGTTGCGTAGGATCAGAGGCGAGTGTTGGGACGCCGGATCTCTTCGAGGCATGTCTGCCAGAAGAAGAGGCGGCGTTCTAGTTCAGGAGCGATTTTGTATAGTCTGCAGGATCATCAGCAGAGCCGCTTGGGCGTGAGCGAAGCATCGAGGAACCGCTGCCACAAGAAGATGCGCTCTTCGATTATGGCTGGCAGTTTGAAGCCATACCTGCCAGTCAGCGACTCCACCAGATGGTCGCGATAGAGATTCGGGAATCTGTTGATCTCCGCCATCAGCCGAGCTTTCTCATCCTCATTGCCTCTGGGCGAGATATCGACCGCTAAAGCATTGTTTCCCAGTATCCGGGCGCCGTTGATCCGGTTCGGAAAGCGACTCGGATTATACACAGCCAGCATGCGCTGGTCGCCGTGCATGATGAACATCCCTTCGCACGGAGTCGTAGCCCAGTGCCAAGTCCATTCACCGTGAACGCCCGTGAACTCTTCTTCATCTTCCTCGAACAATACGGGCAACGTCCGAGCGATGAACTCCGGACTATGTGGCGTTTGATCCCAGCTGATCTCCGGTTCATCCTCGCCGGCGAAGGGGATGTGCCCTAGGCGCACGTCGTTGAGACGTTTATGGTACTCGGATGTACAACGTGCCTGGAAACCGTCATCATCCGCGGTCAGGTTCAGGGTCAGGGAAAAGTCATGGTTGCCCGAAATGTCCACGAGCCACTCGATAAGTGTGGCGTGGTGGTAGAAGGTTATGAAACCTGATCCGTAGCGCTTGGCCGTGTCCGGTTCCAATGGATGGAGCAGGAAATCGGCTCTAGTCGTTGCCCCACGCAAGGCCCCTGTCTTGTCGCCTGCCTCGCAGACCGCTTTCATGATCGGTGGCGGTAGGAATTTGGTGCAGACTGCCTTGAGTACGCCCGGCGTTTCGCTTTTGGCGACCAGTGCCTCGAAGCGCTCTTTGGTCAGGGGCATCAGACGCGAACCTGAAGGGATGGATAGTGCCATGTCTTCACCTCGTCGTTGGAATGAACGTTGGCGGGAGCTTAATCGTGGACCCCCGAAATGTCAACCAAACCAAAAACCCCGCAGGTTCGGGGTTCTCGGTCTGGTGCACCCCAGACGATTCGAACGTCTGATTTTCCCGACGCGGCGTCGGGACGCTCTATCCAGCTGAGTTTCTCTGTATAAGTTCTTTGATCCGCATCGGATTTTTCCAGTGCTTGATCTGCAGCTCTCGCTGTCTCGCTTCTCCGGAATCGTCGTAGCTTTCGGTATATACGCATATCCAGGGCATTCCAGTTCTCGTCCATGTCGTTTGTCCACGGTTGTGCTCCGTGATTCGTCTTTCGAGATTGCCGGTGGATCCGATGTAGTACTTTTGAAGTTTTTTAGAAAATAGGATATAGAATGTAGACATATTTCAGAGCTATCATTTCTTGAAAGAAAAAACAATATCCCCGGGTCGGGGATATTGTTTCTGGTGCACCCCAGACGATTCGAACGTCTGACCTCTTCCTTCGGAGGGAAGCGCTCTATCCAGCTGAGCTAGGGGTGCATGATTGTGATTGTATAGCTGCGATTCGAACCCCGATGTTCTTCGGGGCAAGCTGTCTGACCTCCCCGGTGTCCACCGGGACGCTCTATCCAGCTGCCTGCCCCGAAGAGCGGAGCGACATCGGGGAGCTAGGGGTGCTTGGATTCTTGGCGAGATTAGCAGACTTTGGCCTTTCCATCAAGCGGCATCGGTCCACCGTATTTACTTGACTGAAACGGGGGAGTTGGATAATATCACGCCACAAAGAAGTAGATTGCGCGACGGTAGCTCAGCTGGTAGAGCAGGGGCCTCTTAAGCCCAAGGTCCCGGGTTCGAGCCCCGGCCGTCGCACCAAACGAAAAATCCCCAACCGGGGATTTTTCGTTGCCCTCGGGCACCAGGGATCAAGAAACCATGGATGCTAGCCGGCCTATGAGCGGTTTCTTTTGTTTCTTTTCTTCCGGCGTCTCGGCCCCTAGGTTTGCGTTAAGGTAGGCCTGATAAAGGATCTGCTGGTTTTTGCCCTGGGTTGTCCGGCCTGGATAATAGCCGCGTCGCGTCGCGAAATCCTCCAGGTTTCCGCGGAAGACTGCGCTGCCGATATACCCCAATGTGTCGCGTAAATTATCATGGAAAGACTGGCGTTTTGTTGATGGTTCGTAGCCGCGTTTGGCCATCATGGCTTCTGCCAGCAGGAGCCCGGTACTCCCGTTGCGGTCCAGGAAAGGGTGTATCTGGACGAATTCGGCCTGGAGTTTGGCGACCGCGACCGCGTATCGTGCATCGGACCAGTTTTCGAGTTTCGCTTTGTTGATGGTGTCGTTTACCCGGTCCATCAGGTCCTGCATTTCGATCTTCAAATCTTCTCCGGGCAGGATGCCTACCTGTTTGCCGAAATTGACCGCATCCTTGTCGCGCAGTTGGGAAAGTTCCGCCGGCACGATCCCGCTGTTGTTCGCCGCGTGGAGTTTTAGGATGTCGTCGAGTTCTATGCTCGGTGCCTCTTTCAGGCGCAGTATCTCTTGTACGGCCTTGGCCCTGTTTCTTTCCTTGAGTTTCTCGACATCTTCGGGGCTGCGGCCGTAGATTTTATTCGACAAGTCCTCGACGGATCGCCTTGATGCGCTGTAACGGTCCGCGTCTACGGCCCGCATCACGAATTCCGAGTCAATGAATTGGCTGTATTCATCCAGGACATCGTCGTATATCTTTTTTATCTCAGGCTTGACCTTGCCCTTGTCCATGATGATGTTGTTGAACTGGATCGTCAGGCGACGCCAAGCATCTTCATTGCCGCTCTTTTCCGGCGGTATTTCGCGCGCTAATGCTGACATCTCGGACATGAGCCGGCGCAGCCCGTCTTTTTTCTTCTCCGGCGACGCCTCGTTTTCAATGGCGACTCGCATGGAGGATAACCGGCGTAAGCGATCGTCAGTTGTCTCGGTTACCGGGCCGGCTTCTGTTCCGCCGAGGGCTTTGAGTTTCTGGCCTGGCGTTAGGCTTTCGTCCAACAGGGTCCGTTTTATGTCACTTCGTTCGATTCGATTTTCGACAGCCTCATTTTTTTTACCGGGTTGTTTGATTGGTTGTTCCGATGTTTGTCGAGTTTGCTCAAGATTCATATCTTTTTTGCTCTGATGGTTTTTCTTAGCTCGTTTATCGCGGCATCTTCTCCTTCTGCCTCCTCATCTTTTATTTTTTTCATCAAAAATCCGGAAAACGCCGGGTTCTCGTTCAACAGATCGATCACCTTTTCGTTCGGGATGTGGCTCGGATATCTTTCGCAAAGTTCGACCGCTTGTTTGGCCGCTTTCTTGAATGCCCCGACGGGCGTCTTCCCGTCGATGCGCGCCTTCATCTCATCCACCAGGGCTTTCTGCATGTATTCAGTCTTCATATCGATGATTATAGGGCATCCGGACAAAAATGAAAGGCGCCGTTTGCGGGCGCCTTTTCAGGTTTGGAATACACGGCGGCGGATGTCCGAACCGTCGTATTCCAGAAGCATCTTCCTTTCGTCGTCGCTGCCGACGCAGGTGAAGGGTATGTCATTGATGTGAATCGAGTTTTCCAGGTGCGCATGGCCGCAGAATACGGCTTTTGTGCCCGGATGGCCGCAGAGTATGCGCCCGAATTCCGGTGAACCCAGGAATGCCCGAGCGAAGCGGACATCCTCAGGCATGTCCGGGGTTGGCGGTGGAAGCAAGCCGTCGACCGGGACGTGATGCAAGATGGCGACGACTCGCGTCCTGGATTCGAGGAGCTTCAGTTTGTCTTCCAGCCTGCGTAACTCCCGGTTTGTCCAAGCCGCATCCTTTTCGCCCAAGTCGACCATCAGGGCGTCGTTCCAGAGCGGGTATGGGTGTCCGGGGAAGGTCTTGCGTTCGTATGAGTCGAGACCGATGCCCAGGCTGTGGTCGCGGTACGCGTAGTCGTACCATCCCATGGCCCCGACTAGCGTATATTCGTCGGCTTGGAATGAGTTGGTTGCGTCCAGGCAGAGGAAGCCGTATCGCTCCGCCTCGTCGGCCAAACGATGGAATCTGGTCAGGGATTTTTCCCGGCCGTCAGTCCAGAGTTCGTGGTTGCCGCGGACGAACAGTTTCTTCCCTGGGACTGCGCGGAAGAGTTCGAGGCACAGTTTGAACCTGAGGTCGTCGCAGGCGATGTCGCCGGCGACCACGAAGATGTCGTCAGGTCCGGTCTTGGCCATTTCCCGCGCCATTTTCCTGACCGCGGCATCGCCAAGGCGATCCGCGCCGTAGTGCAGATCGCTGGTTATAAAGAGCATCTATCCTCCTTTTAGGATGTATAAACCTATCACGATTCGGCCTATATGTCAACCGATGCTAGGGTCGGATGAGCTAATTCGGCAATGTCTGTTTCAAGCGGATTTTTAGGCATTTATGCTTTTTAGACGCTGTCATCACAGGCGCTTAAGCCTTTACATCTGTCCCAGATGTGTTATTTTTGCCATCTGTCCTTTATACGGCAAGGGTGCCGCAGACACGGGAGGAACAATCATGGCGGGCAAATCGAAGGGCGAAAGCGGAGGTCGCAAGACCGGGCAGTTCAATGCGTTCAGGTACAAAACCCGGAAGAAAGGGGAGCTACCGACGTTGCCGGTCCAGCCTAATGAAGCGAGTCCTAGGACGGCTTCCGGATCGGGCATGACGTCCACGTCATTGTCCGACCTCAACAGCTCGCCCATCAAGTTCGATCGCCACAAGTTCGCGGGCAAGAAGTGCCAGGCGCCCAAGGGCGACGGTATCTGCGGCGCCATCATTTCGGCGCGCAATCCGCACGTCAACGTGCCCGTCTGCCAACCTTGCGCGGCGCGGCTCTGTGACCAGGCCAGGGAATCCGGCCATGCACCGGATCTCGAAAAGATCTGGAAGAGGCTTGAGGCTCGGCGCGAAGCTGCGCAAAAAACCAAGCAGCTTTCTTCCCGTCCTTCCGGAGTCAGGGAGACCTCGACCGTACCAGGCTCCGATGAGGCGTCCGGCACCACTCCTTCCGTCGCCGAAAAAGCGGCAGGCTGAAGTTCAGCCACGGGAGAAGCGATGTCATCTGGAGACCATTCGGGTATCGCCTCCAATCTTTTTACCGGCAGACTCGTGGTTGCGGCCGTCGCCGAAAAAACGGACCGGTCGAAGTCGAGGTTCGCTGGATTGAAATGTACAGCCCTCAAGGATGACGGCACAATCTGCAACACCGTCATCTCCAGCTATACGGTCCTGCCTTGCCAGTTCTGCATGCCCTGCTACAGCCGCTACATGCGTCGCGGTTTGAAACCGCCCATCGAAGTGAAGAATCGGAAAAAGCGCGGCCTGTCGGTCTGAAGTCTCTCCAAGCCCCAGCAACTCTCACGGCTGGGGCTTTGAATTTTATTAATCTATTTCATCAGCCAGCTCTTCAAGCAATCTCGTGAAATTTTCGTTGGTCCATCCCTTGTAGAATTGCCTTATGTTTTGCGGATTTCCTCCCTCTGCCATTTCCTGGATTTCTTGGATGCTGAGACGGAATTCTCTGGGGTTGATTGCCTTTCGCTGCCGCAGATAGTCGGCTTTCTTCACGATTTCTTCCAAGCCTACGCTTTCGGCTGCGTGTATGGTTTCGCTCGTGTGCGTTGGTGCGCCTCTGGCGGATTCACGAGTGCCGCTGATACGCGACAGTCTTTCGACTTCTTCGAGTGTGCGCAATAATCTTTGGAGATCAGCGGTTGGCCACTCGCGAAATTTTTTCAGAGGCGGAGTGCCGCCGTTGATTCGTTCCTGTAGTTGGGTGACGTACCGCTCGAAAGTTTCCGGGTTGTCGTGCTTAAGATGCAGCATACCCATCACAGCCTCATTGAACCTTGTTTCGCTGATTCCGCCTGTCTCCAAAGTCGAGAAAGGATTGTCATGTTTAGGATCCATATGATTGGGTGATATATCTTTCGGGCGTTCTGTTCAAAGTTCAAGTATGGGGCATGCTGATTATCGGCGTCAATCGAGGTTTACAAAATCACCCGATTTAGCTACAGTTCCTGCGAATTATGAAACTCTCGAAACTGTTCGCCAAGACCTCCAAGACCGCTCCGCATGATGCGGATACGGCAAATGCCAAGTACTTGATCCAAGGTTCGTTCGTGCACCAAGAGATGGCCGGCGTCTATTCCTGGCTGCCGCTGGGTCTGCGCGTCCTCAATAAGGTCGTGAACATCATCCGCGAAGAGATGAACGCCATCGACGGACAAGAGATACTCATGTCCGCGCTCCAACCCAAAGAGAATTGGGAGACCACGGGCCGCTGGGACAACGTCGATATCCTGTTCAAGCTCCACAGCCAAACCGACAAGGATTATGCCCTGGGTTGCAGCCACGAAGAGCTTGTGACTCCGCTCGTGGGTTCGTTCATCAAATCGTATAAGGACCTTCCGGTCGCAGTCTACCAGATCCAGACCAAGTTCCGCGACGAACTACGCGCCAAGTCCGGCGTCTTGCGCGGCCGCGAGTTCGGCATGAAGGACCTCTACTCCTTCCACGCCACGCAGGAAGATCTCGAGCAGTATTACCAGAAAGTCCTCCAAGCCTACATCCGCGTCTTCCAGCGCTGCGGTCTCGACGTCAAAGTCGCCGAAGCCTCGGGCGGCATCTTCACCAAGAACGTCTCGCACGAGTTCCAGGTCGTGACCCCGGCCGGCGAAGACCTCATCCTGGCCTGCCCCAACTGCACTTACGCCCAAAACTCCGAAGTCGCGACACTCAAAGACGGCGACAAATGCCCGAACTGCGGCGGCATCCTCTCGACCGTCAAAGGCGTGGAAGTCGGCAACATCTTCGACCTCGGCACCAAATATTCCGACGCCTTCAAAGTCGCTTTCACCGACGAAAATGGCGAACGCAAGATCGCGCTCATGGGTTGTTACGGTATCGGCACCACGCGCCTGGTCGGCACCGTCGTCGAGGCCATGCATGACGAGCGCGGCATAATGTGGCCCAAATCCGTCGCGCCGTTCCAAGTCCATATCGTGAACCTGAACTCCAAGGACGCAGATGTCCAAGCTCAAATACTCGAAACTTCAGCCTCACTATACGAAGATTTGAAGAAGGAGGGGATTGAAGTCATCTGGGACGACCGTGATGCTTCACCTGGCGAAAAACTCGCCGATGCCGACCTGCTCGGCATGCCGCTCCGTGTGCTTGTCTCCGAGAAGACCCTTAAAGAAGATTCGGTCGAGTGGAAACAGCGCACCGAGAAAGAAGCGCGGCTGGTGAAGCTCCAGGATGTGATGGAAGAGGTGCAGGCATTCGCGAAAGAATAAAAAAACTCCCCGGTGGACACCGGGGAGTTTTTTAAGTGATTTTTTTCACCATGTAAGTATCCTTCAGCCTGTACCCCAGCATTTTGTAATACTCCCTGACGCCGATGCCGCTGATGACCGCGACTTTAACGTATCCTTCGCGCTTAGCGATCATCTCCGCTTCCAGCATCAGCATTTTGCCGTAGCCTTTGTGCTGGGCCGCGTCGCTCCGCGTCTGTTTCAAATTCAGCGCCGTGCCGTAGGTGTGGAGCTCTCGCACGATGGCGGAATCGCGGAGGACGGGGAAGTCTTCATAAATTTGCGTCGTCCCGAGTGCAGTCGAGGGATCTTTATAAAGGTCCTTCAACTTCGCTTCGCTTCGTTCAGGACGACGAATTAGTGGTAGTCTCAATCTCAAAAACGCGAACACCGCTTTGCGCTCCTTATCCTCGATGGACAGGAATACTTCCCGTCCTCCGGCATTGTCGTACCATTCCTCGAACAGACGAGTTTTAAGGTCATAACCCGAACCTTTCAGGGACGCGACATGACCGACTTCTCTGCAGCGCAGACAGACGCAGGCTAAGCCGCGTTTTTCCATATCGCGGGCGATTTCATCGCGCAAATTCGTGATTTTGGTACCCGATGTGATGTCCTTGGCCGGGAAGTCGCGGATCATGCGCGAGATGCGGCAATAGCGCGGCACCAGCGTCTTCATGTCGATCAGGAGTTCACGCAATTTTTTCCCTTCCAGCGGTTTAAAGTCCCCGCGCTCATTCCACTTATAAAGTTCAGAACCTTTCATCACTACGCACGGATAAAGTTTGACCATGTCCGGCCGAAAATCCGGATCTGCGAACACGCGGCGGAAATCTCCGAGGTCTCGTTTCGGCGTTGACCCGGGCTGGCCGGGAAGGATGTGGTAATCGACTTTGAAGCCCGCGGTCTTGAGCAGGGCCGTAGCGCGGATGACGTCCTCGACTTTGTGTCCGCGCTTCGTAATCTCCAAAATCTTGTCCGTCAGCGTCTGTACCCCGAGCTCCACCCGCGTACAACCGATTTCACGCAGCCTCTTTATCTCCTCGGCATTCACCCAATCCGGCCGCGTCTCGATGGTCAAACCGATGATGCGATAACCGGCTGTCTCATTCGCTTTCAGGCTTGCGACTAGAGTCGGATACCGCTTCCGTACCTCGTACCGCGTACCGCGTGCTTCAGACCCGGTACGCTGTACGTTGTACGCGGTACGACTGCCCAGATGGTTCGCCGCGTCAAAACACCTCTTGATGAACCACTTGCGGTAGTTCCACGGATAATTCGACCACGTCCCGCCCTTGATTATGAGTTCGATTTTCTTGGCTTCATGGCCGTTCCTTTCCAAAGCCCCGACGCGTTGCGTCACTTGGTCGTACGGGTCGAAGTCCAACGACAATGCGCGCGCCGCCGCCGGTTCGCTCGAGATGTAGCTCTTGGGCATGCGCGCTTCGGTCGGGCAGTACACGCACTTCCCGGGGCACGCCCAAGGTTTGGTCAGTACCGTGATCGGCGCGACTCCGGAGTCGGTCCTCACATCCTTGACCCGCAGGACGCGTTCGAGCGCCTCATTTTTCTTGACCTTCTTTTTCGTCAGCAATGCGCGATAGGCAAGCCACAACTCCTGCGAATTCGGGAATCTAAAATCAGTACCCGAACATGTTTGGCGCATCACGTTCTGTACGTTCTGCCGCGACGGCATCTCCAAAACCGCCAACTTGAGTATGGCGTCTTGCACGAGCCTGGCGGGTGGTTTGGGTTGTGTCATGACATTTCCTTCTGTGGATGCTAACGTGTCCTCTAGCATGAAGCAAAACGCCCCATCCGACAAGCTCTCGCGGTCGGTCGCGGATTTCTACGAGGAATTCGGCGCCGCTTTCTCATCCACGCGCCACGCGCCGTGGGGCGTCATGAAATTGGTCAAAGACTCGGTCAAACCGGGCGACATCCTCGTTGACATCGGCGCCGGCAATGGCCGTCTGGGTCTCGAAATACCAGACAACGTCAGATATATCGCCGTCGAACCATCCTCCAAGCTCCGTGACGCTGCCCAAGCATTGCTCGCACAACGTCCCAACAAGGAAATCCTGGCCGGCGGCTTTCCGGACACATTCCTCGATGACGCCGTCGCTGATTCAGCCGCCTGCCTGGCCGTCCTGCACCATCTGCCGACTCCGGAGAACCGCCAGGACGCGGTCAACGAGCTGGCGCGAATCCTCAAGCCCGGTGGCACACTCGTCCTGACCGTCTGGAACCCGCGCAGCCCCAGGTTTTTCAAAAACAAACCGTTGTTCGAACGCCTCAAAATCCTCATCGCCGCCTGGCTGCGCATCCCCATGGTCCGCGGTGGAGGTTGGGGAGATGTCTGGGTCTCGTGGAAAGCCGAAGGCGCGGATACGCATCGGTATGTCCACGCTTTCACCCTCAAGGAATTGAAGACGCTCTTTGATCCGAAAACATGGGATGTCCAAAAATGCGAAGCCTGGGACAACCAAGGCGAGGTTAAAATCCTCGAAGGAAAAAATTTAGTCGTGGTCGCCAAGAAAAAAATAAGATAAGACCCGCGAGTTGCGGGTCTTGTTTTCAGCGGAACATGTCGTAGGCCGCGAGGCATTTCAGGACATCGCCTGACGACTCCGGAACCCTGGCAAGCCGTTCCGCAATCTCTTGGCGCGTCATCCAGAGCACCTTGAGTCCTTCCTCCGATGCTTCCAGCTTTTGGCCTACCCGCTCGAGCTTACCGGTTACGGTGTAGATGTAGCACCGTGCCTTGCTGTAGCCGATGGACGCATAAGGCGCTGTCAGGAGCCGAAGCGCTTCCGCCCGATACCCGGCTTCCTCTTCGAGCTCGCGCAGTGCGGCTTTACCGGGTTCCTCACCCGGCTCGATCCAGCCTCCCGGGAAATCCAGGACGCGCGTTCCTGATGTGTAGCGATCCTCCTCAATCAGCATGAAGCGGTTGTCGTGTTCGGCGACGATGAGGCAGTAGGGCTCGCGTTCGATCACGAAGTAATTCCCGTTGCTACCGTCAGGCAGTTCGGTTCTATCGTGGCGAACGCGGAACCAGGGATTTGAATGGACGGTCTCACTCGACAAAGTGCGTATTTTTGCCATGCTTGAGACCTTAGCAAGCCTCGTGAATTTAATCAAAAAGGCGCGATTCCTCGCGCCTTACAATATCTTTGACATCTAACATATGACCTCTGACATCTCTTCTCACATGAACTTCTTCTTGGCTCTGGCGTAATCGTACGCCGTTTCCTGCGTGATTTTTCCTTCCTCGAGGAGCGAAGACAGCTCCTGATCCAAATCCATCATCTTGTCGGCGGACGAGGAGAAAATGACATTCTGCAGTTGTTCGGTTTTGCCTTCGCGGATGATGTTGCTTACGGCCGCGGTGTTGATCATGACTTCACGCGCCGCGACCTGTTTCCCGTCCACGGTCGGCAGGAGGAGCTGTGACAGGACTGCCTTCAGGACAAGCGAGAGTTGGAGCCTGATCTGCTGTTGTTGCACGGCCGGGAATGAGTTGATGAGCCGCTCCACGGTCGAAGCAGCGCCGTTGGTGTGCAACGTCGCGAATACAAGATGTCCGGTCTCGGCCAGGGTCAGCGCAGTGATGATGGTTTCCGGATCGCGCATCTCTCCAATCAAGACCACGTCCGGATCCTGGCGGAACACGTGTTTGAGGCCGGCCGCGAAATCCGGGAAATCTATGCCCAGTTCGCGCTGCGAAATCAGGCACATCTTGGGTTCGTACATGAATTCCACCGGGTCCTCGAGCGTTATGACATGGTCGCTTTCCGTTTGGTTGATGTGCTCTATCATGGCCGCGAGCAAAGTGGATTTACCGGCTCCGGTCGGGCCGGTCACGAGCACGATGCCGTTCGACAAGCCAACGAAATCATACACCGCATCCGGCACATCCAGCTCTTCCAGCGTCGGGATGCGCGCCGGGATGTAGCGCGCCGCCAATGCCGGCTGGCCCATCTTCCAATAAACATCCACGCGGAACCTTTCTTTGGTCGGTAGTGAATGCGAGAAGTCAGCATCCAGTTTGTCCACCGTGAAGCGTTTGAAAGTCTCGGGCTGTAAAATCTTCTGCAGGTCTTGGATGAGCAGCTCTCGCGTCACCGGTTGTCCTTCGCCTTTCTGCAGGTTGCCGGTTATCCGGAAAACCGGCGTCGAACCCATCGCAAGATGGACATCTGACGCGCCGAGAGCCACGGCTTGGGCGAAAATCTGGTCAAGCAACAAAGTTTCGTTCGGCATATTTCAAACATAGGATAGCACAAATCAAAACCACCCCAGTGGAAACCGGGGTGGTTTTATGTTCTGATCTTACGCCTGTGGCTCTGCTTGCGCCGGCGCCTCGGCCGGAGCGGCAGACGGCATCTGGATGCGTTTCAGGGCATCCTTCAGGCCTTTGCCAGCCTTGAACTTGGGCACCGTGACCGATGGGATTTCGATCTTCTGCGACGTGTTCTGCGGATTCACGCCCGTGCGGCCTTTACGCGTCTTGGCCATGAATGAGCCGAAGCCCGCGATCGTGACCTCTCCGCCCGATTTGAGCGTATTGGTTACGACCTCGACGAATGCCTCGACCATGTCCTCGGCCTGCTTCTTGGTTACGCCGACTTTCTCGGCTAAGTAAGAAATGAGTTCTGCTTTGTTCATAGATCGTGAATCGTGGAGTTTGGGGCGGACCATCTGACGACGGAACGCACTAACTTCACGGACGATAATAATAACTTAACGCCAATATGATACCTGAAAAGCGCTTAATTATCAAGAATTTTACGGATATGGTCAAGTCCCAGGGCGCGTCCGGTGTCAAGGTCAGCGGTCAGGAGCACGGCATTGACCTCAATCCTGCCCTTTGGCGTGGGGTCGTAAGCCTTCTCATCAGTCTCCAAAAACCGCTTAACAGCCGCATTTTTCTCGAATCCAACCACTGAATCGTAACCCCCGGACCTTCCCACGTCTGTAATGTAGGCCGTGCCTCCATCCAGGATTTTGGCGTCTGCGGTCGGTACATGGGTGTGGGTGCCTAAGACCGCCAGGGCTCTGCCGTCCACGTAATGGCTGAATGCCTCCTTTTCGCTCGTGGCCTCGGCATGCAGGTCAACCAGGATGGGTAGTTCCGGTCTCTCCTTGGCGATCCGGTCAAAGACCTTGAACAAAGATTCTCCCTCTCCCTTCATGAACAACTGCCCTGAAAGGTTGACGAGCAAGAATGCCTTGTCTCCTTTTATGATGGGCATGAACCCCCGTCCCGGATAGTGGGGAAAGATGTTGGCCGGCCGCACCAATCTGTCTTTCCATCTCGCATCCGAAAAACACGCCAGTCCGGCTTCATTTTCCCAAACATGATTGCCCGAGGTATAAGCGTCGAATCCGAGGGCATCCAGCTCCACCAGCGTCTTGGCCGAGATGCCGCGGCCGTGCGACAGATTCTCCACGTTGCCGATCACGAAGTCGGGCGCGAACTCCTCGCGCAGAGCGGGCAAGAGCTCGGTCACGCCTTTGCGTCCGATGGCGCCCACGATGTCGCCGAAGAACAGTATCTTGGTTTGGTTCATGTCCGCATTATGCCGGGCTGGTGGATTTTGGCAAACCCGGCGAGGCTGATAGAATTGCGTCATGAACAAAGCTGTCTTCCCGCTCATCCTGCTCTTGGCCGTACTCCTTGAAGTCGGCGGAGACATACTCTTCAAGCTCTGGGCTGACGCCGACAAGCGCTGGTTCCTGATCGCCGGCTTCGTGCTTTACGCCGTGGGCTCTCTCTTCTGGGCAGCATCACTCAAGTACCAGGCGCTCTCAAAAGCAGGTACCGTGTTCATGGTCGTGAATTTCGCCGCCACAGCTCTTATCGGGGTCTTGGTTTTCCGCGAGAAACTTAGCTGGACCAATATCGCAGGCATTTCCCTAGGCTTGCTGGCCATCATCATGATTGAGCTTTGATGGTGACGATGCCGAAACCAAAAAGACGGACCTAGTTGGTCCGTCTTTATTTCTTTTTGATCTACCTCGCGTACTCGATAATCCGCGTCTCGCGGATCAGCGTCACTTTGATTTCTCCCGGATACTTCAGTTCCGCTTCGATCTTGTTGGCTACATCGCGCGCCAGTTGGGCGGCCGAGAAGTCGTCCATCTGGGTCGGGTTCACGAACACGCGGATCTCGCGGCCGGCCTGGATGGCGTAGACCTTGTCCACGCCCGGGAATCCGGAAGCCGCGGCTTCAAGCTCCTCCAAACGTTTCACGTACAGCTCGAATGAATCTTTGCGGGCTCCGGGACGCGCGCCCGAGATGGCGTCCGCGGCTTTGATGATCACGGCTTCGAGCGTCTTGGGTTTGTCTTCGTGGTGGCCGATTGACTGGTAGCAGATCTCTTCCGGGAAACCGAACTTCTTCAAAATCTGGTAGCCCAGCTCCGGATGTCCGCCCTGCAGGTCGTGGTCTACGGCTTTTCCGATGTCATGGAACAAACCGCCCTTCTTGCACACCGTGACGTTGGCTTTGAGTTCCTCGCCCATGAGTGCCGCCAAATTGGCGACTTCCATGGAGTGTTGGAGCGCGTTCTGGCCGTATGACGTGCGGTATTTCAAGCGTCCCAATATCTGGATGAGCTTGGGGTCAATGCCGGCCATGGAAATACCGAGCTGGTACAACGCGTCTTCGCCGGCCTTCTTGATGTCGATGGCCAGCTCGCGCTTGGCTTCGTCCACCGTCTCTTCGATGCGTCCCGGATGGATGCGGCCGTCCTGGATCAGTTTGTCCAAAGCGCGCTTGGCCACTTGCCTGCGGATGGGGGAGAAGCCTGACACCGTGATCATGCCCGGCGTATCGTCCACGATGAGCTCGCAACCGGTCAAAAGCTCGATGGCTTTGATGTTGCGGCCTTCCTTGCCGATGATGCGTCCCTTCATGTCGTCCGACGGCAGTTCGACCCAGGTGGTCGTGGTCTCGGCCACGACCGTCGAAGCTAACCGCTGGATGGCCACGCCGATGACGTTCTTAGCCTTGCGTTCGATCTCTTCGGTCTCCATCAGGTCCAATTTCCGCATGCGGCTCATGAGAGCTTCCTGGTTCTGTTCCTCGATCAGCTTCATGATGCGCTCCAACGCTTCTTCGCGGCTTAGCTTGGCGACCTCTTCCAGCTTCTTGGCCTCCTCGACCTTGAGCTCTTCCACATTCTTAAGCGTTTCGGCTGTCTTGGTTTTGTTCTCTTCGATTGCCTTGCGTTCTTCGTCCAACGACAAAAGTTTGGTCGCGAATTCGTTCTCGCGCTTCGTGAGTTCGTTCTTCTGCTGTTTTATCTCTTCGGCCATCTTCTTCTCTTCGACGCGGGCGTCTTCGAGGATCTTGATGGCTTTATCCTTGGCCTTGACCAGGATTTCTTGTTCCTTGGTTTGGGCCGTCAAAACTATCTTCTGCGCTTCAGCTTCTGCGTCCGAGACGCGCTGCTTCATCTTCCTTGCCTTTTCCGATGCGAAATAATCTGCGGCAAAGTATCCGATGAGCGCGCCTACGGCAATGCCTATCAATGCGTATGCCATATTTGCTCTACGCCGGACATGACGGAATGTATCCGAGTCAGTTGGGTCTTCGTCTGGACTATCGGAAAATAGCCGGTGAGTCTCTATTTCAGCTGGAAATCGCTATGTTTGGGCTTTTTTGTCCGATCAAAAGGAATTGTGAGAGGAAGATCCGACCCGAATGCGTCACCATCTAAGTCCGGAACGGGTTAATTGAATGGTCGGTACTCCGACGATATCAGGAATCGGGTCAGCCGTCCAGAGTGTTGGTTGAGCCAAAAACAAACCCCGGCCTTGCGGGCCGGGGCCGATTTCTTGGATTTTGGGGAATTATTTCAGGTCGCCGATGTACA
Source organism: Candidatus Uhrbacteria bacterium (assembly GCA_016222815.1). Lineage (GTDB taxonomy): Bacteria > Patescibacteriota > Patescibacteriia > 2-12-FULL-60-25 > 2-12-FULL-60-25 > CAIKNB01. The sequence goes on along the minus strand of JACRQE010000002.1, from coordinate 59,592 downwards.
GGCCAGTCAGGAATTCCCTGGCTTTATCGCCATGTTTCTCGACCCCTTTGAACATCTCGGTTGCATCTTTTCCGCAACCCTTTAGGATTGCCGGACCGCCTGGGTGTTTTTCGACCGCCTTGGTGACGTCATAGACCTTTCCGTCCACCGCCAGCCAGCAGTCGGATTCGGTCGCGTGTGCCGCTACTTCTTCCAGCACGTAGGTCTTGGTTTCAGTCGGTGTCTCCGTGACCGATGTGCTCACCTGTGCAGCCGGTTCGGTTTTTATCGGATAAGTGTCGGCTACCTTTGCACAGCCGGCGCCCAACAAGGAGATGAATATTGCGGGGACTATCATCAATTTTCGCATAATCACAAAAGTAATGGATAATGATTTAATGGATTATACGAGTATATGCAGAGCCTCGGTTCAAGACAATCCAAAAAGGTCAAGAGGCATCCGAAATTTCCTCAAGCTTCCTTGCATCCCCGATTCCGAATTCTCCGATCCGCGTCCTTCTCAATTCAGTCAGATACGCGCCGCAGCCCAGCGCTTCGCCTATGTCGCGCGCCAGGGCTCTCACGTATGTCCCGGAGGAGCATGAGACCTCGAAGGTCAAAAGCGGCCACTCGAATTTCAGGACTTTGAGCTCTGATATCGTCACCTGTTTCTTCGGTATCTCCACTCCCTCCAACTTTCCTCTGCGCGCCAGCTCGTAGAGCTTTTTGCCGCCGACTTTCTTGGCGCTGAACGCCGACGCGGTCTGCAGATACCCGCCGCGGAATCTGTCCAAGGCCGTTTCGATGTCCTCGGTCCGCGGTACGTCGTACGCGGTACGTTCCGTGATTTCTCCCTCCGGATCCTCGGTCGTGCTCGTCGCGCCCAATCTCGCGGTCGCGACGTATGTTTTGTCCAAGCCGACATACTTCGAAAGTTCCTTGGTGGCTGACTCGATCCCGAGTATCAAAAGCCCGGTCGCGAACGGGTCAAGCGTCCCGGCATGTCCGACTCGGCGCGTCTTGAAAATCCTCCTCACGCGATCCACCACATCATGCGAAGTCATGCCCGCCGGTTTGTCGACCAAGAGTATTTTTCCTTCCATTGGCCAAGTTTACTTGTTTTGGTGGTTTTGTGAAGGTGGACACGCTTGTTATTCCGCGAAAGTTGCGCTTATACTTATGGCAAATCTATGGACAACCAACCTCAACAGCCGGAGTGCTGCCCGAAGTTCGATCCGACCCCGTGGGACGGTAAGATCGTCGAATGGCAAAACAAACGGTTCATTAAAGATAAGGTCTTTACGCTGTTTTTCATGCCCATGAATTTCGGCTCGGTCATGAAAAGGCTCTATGACAAAGTCCAGAAATCCGGAGCGGCGGTACAGGACGGCATGTGGCTTTCCGACCACACTTCAAAATGGAACATGGATTTATATCTGGCCGGGGACAAAGAAGTGCCAGGGGCCAAAAACGTCGTTTTGTCGGGGAGATTCTTGGGTAAAGCCTATGAAGGGGAATTCAAAAATACGGGAAAATGGATGAAAGATTTCGAAGGTTTTGTCAGGGACCGAAACTTCAACATGAAAAAAATGTTCACCTGGTATACGACCTGCCCCAAGTGCGCCAAAAAATACGGTAAGAACTACGTCGTGCTTTTCGCGCAGGGTGACTGATAAGGAAAGGACCGACGTGTCGGTCGGTCCTCAGGAGCGTAGAGGCGCATATCATGCGCCTTTTGGTTTGTCCGGCTGTTCTTCCGTGACCCACTGCGGCATGGCCGCAAGCCATAGCTTGAACTGCGCCTTCACCTCTTGGTAAGTCGGCGCTTCGAAATTGATGCGCACCGGCGAGAAGTCGCGATAGACAGTCGGGCTGGGCGAAAAGTACATGGCGGGGTTGACCGATTTGTCGGTCCGCCGCCACATGAACATTATTTCCAAGACCCGTCCGGGATGCGGCGGTTGGAGCCGTGCGGCCAGGATGCGGTCGTGTCTTACGATATCCCACCAGCGAAGGTCGGTGAGTCCGCAAGCCGCTTCGCGTGCAATCTCGTTCAGCCGGTTCACGATCTTGGTCTGCTCCTCGGCTGGCGGCAATTCCTTGAGCCAGACGCGCACCGCTTCGGGATAATCCTTGGTCGTGCGCTCGGCCGTCTCCAACAAACGCGCCCCCACTTCCGCGAACGCCTGCGGGTCATCGAGATTTTTGCTGCAAGCCCAGTGGACCAGCTCTGCCGGAAAGAACATTTGATCTCCTCCGCCGCGAGTTTACGCTTTTTCATGGTTTTGTGAAGTGCTGCGCCAAAGAAAAACCGGCGGCGCTGGGCTAGCGTCCGCCGGGTAGGGCCTTCGGCTTGTTTCAACCCCAGATCTCCGCGATGAGCTTGTTCTGCCTCCGCACCGAGGCCTTGGGCCGCGGCGGCTCTTCGATGCCGCGGATCCGATTGGCGAGCTTTTCGAGCTCCCAGAACCCGACGAACACCATGGCTGCGCAGAGCGCGGGGAAATCTTTCAGACCGTAGATGAAATACTTCTTTTCCTTCTTCTTCATGTTCATGACCCTCCCAAAAGGACCCAGTATTAAGCCATATTTTACTGGAAATGTCAAGGTGATGGGAGAGCCGCTCGTACCGCGTACCGCGTACTTCGTACCCCGCAGTGCTCGTGTACGCGGTACGCAGTACGCGGTACGTCATATTAGTTGACTTTTTAGCCAAAATTCCTTACTCTGCGCCACATGAACGTATCTGACTTGGCTCGTCGCCTAAAGACCACACCGCATGAGCTCCTGGATAAACTCCCGGCGCTCGGCTTCGATATCGGCACCCGCGCCATCAAGATTGACGACGCGGTCGGCGAGCGCATCGCCCAGAAATGGTACGAAGCAGAACGCCGCGAACGCCTGCGCAACACTCTGCTCTCCAACACCGTCACCCGTCCCGGGGAAGCCGGCGCTCCGCGTGAACTCAAGCAGATCGTCCTGCCCCAGGTCATCATCGTCCGCGACCTGGCCGGCAAGCTCAACCTGCCAGTCACCAAAGTCATCCAACAGCTCATGAAAGCCGGCATCCTGGCCTCGCAGAACGAGCGCCTGGATTTCGAGACCGCGGCCATCATCTCCGAAGAGCTTGGCTTCAAGGCCAAACCCGAGGAAGGCAAGAAAGAAGATGCAGTCGAGACGGTCCAGGCCATGGACCGCGTCAAAGAACTTTTCGAGGCCGAGAAAGATGAGAACCTGAAAGCCAAACCTCCGGTCGTGGTGGTCATGGGCCACGTGGACCACGGCAAGACCAAGCTGCTCGACGCCATCCGCCGCACCAACGTCATGGAGAAGGAAGCCGGCGGTATCACCCAGCATATCGGCGCCTACCAGGCCGTGCGCAAGAACCGCCCCATCACCTTCATCGACACTCCTGGCCACGAAGCCTTCACTGTCATGCGTTCGCGTGGCGCCAAAGTCGCGGATATCGCCATCCTGGTCGTGGCCGCGGACGACGGTGTCCAGCCCCAGACCAAAGAAGCCATTAACATCATCCATGCCGCGCATCTGCCGTACGTCGTGGCGCTCAACAAGATGGATAAACCCGAAGCCGATCCGGACCGCGTGTTGGCCCAGTTGGCTGACGCCGGCGTGACCACCGAAGCCTGGGGCGGCACAGTGCCGTTGGCCAAGATCTCGGCCAAGCAGGGCACGGGCATCGACGAAATTCTGGAGGTCATCTTGCTCGTCGCCGACATGAATGCCGACAAAATCCGCGCCAACCCCGACCGTTTGGCCGTGGGCACCATCATCGAATCTCACTTGGACAAGGGCGAAGGCCCGGTAGCCACGGTCCTCATCCAGGCCGGAACGCTCCACCGCAACGACTACATCGGAATCGGCGGTGCAGGCTACGGCCGCGTGCGCGCCATGCGCGACTGGACCGGCAAAAATCTCGACGAAGCACTGCCTGGAACGCCGGTCAAAATTTTAGGTTTCAAGGTCCTGCCAGCCGTCGGCGACATCCTCGAAGTCCCGGTTGATTTCAAATCTCTGGAGGTCAAGAAAGCCAAGACCAGCATGCAGATCGCCCAGCAGCTAACTGCTACAAAGACAGTCCCGGCCGAAGGCGAGACGGTCAAGAAGAAGATTTCGCTTTCCATCATCCTGAAATGCGACGTGCTCGGTTCGCTCGAGGCTCTGCTCGGCATGTTCGAGAAGATCAGCCACGAGGATGTGCAGATCGAAGTCATCCAGAAAGGCTTGGGCAACGTCAACGAAGGCGACGTGACCCGCGCCGAGAACTCCAAGCCGTCTGTGGTCTACGCCTTCAACGTGGTCCCGACGCAACAGGCTTCACTCCTGGCCCGCGACAAAGGCGTGGACATCAAGGAATTCAAGATCATCTACGAACTGTTCGACGACATGGTCAAACGGCTGAACATCCTGGTCCCGCCCGAGATCATCCGCACGCCGCTCGGCACGTTCGAGACTGTGGCCATCTTCCGCACCGAAACCGGACGCATGGTGGTGGGTGGCAAGGTCAAGGAAGGTAAAGTCGTGGCCGGCGAAAAGGTCCGCGTCTGGCGCGGCGAAGAACCAATTGGCGAAGGCATCGTCGACACGGTCCAGGTCGGCAAGTCGGTCATGAAGGAAGCGGCCGGCGGCCAGGAATGCGGCATCGGCTACAAAGGCAAAGCCAAAATCCAAATCGGCGACCGCCTCGAGGTCTACCACGAAGAGATCAAAGAACGGAAAATTACCATCCCGAGATAGACCAGCTCTACGAGTGTGGAAAAGAGTGATTCGTGGCTATGTTGTCATGCCTTGCGATACGTCACTCAAGCATGGTAGCAATATAGTATATGGAGGACGAAGCCAAACATGAGATTTTAGAAGCCATCAGCCTGCTGGCCGATCAGGTCCAGGATCTGTCGAACGACTTAGGTGGCGTCAAGTCAGACGTGAGCAGCCTCAAGTCAGATGTGAGCAGTCTTAAATCAGATGTGAGCAGCCTCAAGTCAGATGTGACTATGATTAAAGCTACCATGGTCACCAAAAGCTATCTGGACGATAAACTTGGCGACTTGAAAGGCGATATGGTTTCAATGCTGCGCAAAGAAGACCGGCAGGTTGGAAGATTGGTGGAGGTATTAACCGATAAAAAAGTCTTGACCATGGCAGAATCCAAGGATGTCCGGTCGTACCGTCCATTTCCGTGAGTGATTTGTTTATGTCAGCCCCGGTCAAGAAACCGGGGCCATTGGCATAAAAATTCCCCCACACCAATTCGCATTGGTGTGGGGGAGCGGGACATTTCGACCAACGTTCCTATCGAAGCACGCACTCTTTCGTCCCGCGAGATTGGTGGCGGACATCCTTCCGTTCGCAATTTCTCGCAACCCGCCATTCGTCCGCCAAGATAGTGAGGGTGCAACGCTACGATCGTATCTCTACACCGAGTTGATCGCACCCTCTTCGCAGATTCCGAGTCATCAGAACCTCCAAAGAGGGCGGGTGCACCGTGTGGTGCACCCGTGCGGGACAAAGACGTGATCGTTCTGTTGAACACCGCCTTGTACGTCCCGCGAGATTGGTGGCGGACAAGTCGAACATCGCGATTTACCGCTACATGCTCGTCGTCCGCCAAGATAGTGAGGGTGCACGACAACCGTCGTCATCCGACAACGCAGTGGACGCACCCTCTTCGCAGATTCCGAGTCGTCAGAATCTTCGAAGAAGGCCCCCACACCAATTCACATTGGTGTGGGGGAGGGGGACAGGTTCTTGATCGACCTCTTTCAGGCCAAGAAGACAGACGTCCCCAAGACTAGGCTGACAAGGCGGCCGGCTCGGCCATCTGCGGCGATGGTAGAGTGTCGCCTTTGTGCTCGGGCAGTTTGGCCGGAGGTGCGGTCGTGGCGCCGGTCTCAAACTTGACGAGCTCGCGGAACAACCATTCCGCGAATCTCGTGGCCGTGCGCCAGACTGCGCGCTTGTGGATGTGACCGTCCGTGTAGCGGCTGACCAGGGTGGGCTCGCCCGACTTCTTGTTGAGCTTGGGCGTGCCGTCCTTGTTCAGCGACGGGACCTTGATGGGTTCGGGATGCAGTTTGCGCTGGTTGGCCTTCATCTGGCGCAGGTACTTGCCCCACTTGCTGTCCGGCCGCTTGTTGAACTGGTCCACGACCAGGAAGAACGCCTGCCGCGCCGTGCCCGACCAGTTGGCCACCTGGTCGCCGCGCCGCCGCGGGAACTGCGCTTCCTCGGCCTGTTCGCCGTGCTTGCCGCCCTGGAACACGTGGACGCCGCAGTACGCCTTGAACTTGTTGCAGCTCTTGGCTTCTGCCTTGCGCTTGATCTTCCGGATGCGATCCAGGCAGTTGATGGCTTCCTGGAGCGATTCGGAGCGGTCGGTTTCGCCGCGTTCGAGCAAGACTTGGCGCACGCGGAAGTAGTATTCGCGCCGCGCTTCGTTGGGCTTGCGCTCGATGCCGGTCGTCTCGCATTCCGCGACCTTGGCCCATTCCGTGGCTTCAACGCGTAGTTTCTCAATCTCAGCTTCGTCTGGCTTGACCACGAAGCGTCCGAGATTGACGAGCGCCGCGGCCGTGAGCCGTCCGGCGATGCGCGGTCCCACGCCTTCGACGGGCCCCATGACCTTGAAGGCTTCGAGCTTTTGGAGCGCCGCGAGCATGTCACGTTCGCGCGCAGCTTCTTCGGCCGTTTGGGACTTGAGGATCTTGTCGTTGGCCTTGGCCGCCTTGAACGCTTCTTCCAAATCGCCTTCGGGATAGAGCCCGTCGGGCTGGGTGAAGATCTCGCCGATGAGCCGCTGGTACAGCCGCTGTTCGGTCGCGATGCGCGCCTTCATGGCTTCCTCGAACCCGCGGTAACGGATGCGCAGAAGGAGCTGGTCGCGGTCGCGGGGCGTGACCGGGCGGAAGAGCGGGCGCTTGTCGCGCACGAGCTCGGCCATGAGCTGGGCGTCACTGTCCTTGTCCGCGGTCGGCCGCTGATCCTTGAGGTGGAACGGCGGGATGCGGAAGACTTGGGCACCGACTTTGTCCGCCTGACGCGAGAGCGCGAAGGCCAGATAGTCTCCGGAGCCGCCGAGGGACATAGCGACCGTGTCGCCATCCTTCAGTCCTTCGTAGGCCGCCGGAACCTTGTCAGCCACATGCAGTTTCTTTTCGATGAGCGTGCGGTGGCTTTCGGGCAGAGCTTCGAGGTCCTCGCCAGCCTTGGCCTTGCGCCACTTGACGTGATGCTTGGCGAACGGCGTGAGGTCTTCCTCGGGTTCCACTACTCGGAACTTGACCGGGAAAATGCCGAGCACGAAATCGAGCTCGGCTCGCTCGTCCTCCAGGTCAATGGACTTGACCTTGGAATCAGCGAGGATGGCGACTTGCGTCGGGCGGGCTTCGCCTTCGGCAGTCTTCTTGACGCGGTGGCGGATTCCGACAAACCTGGTGTCTTTCATGCCGACTTGTCCTTGTTTGTCGCGTTTTACGCGATGGTGTCCCTTTCGGGACGTTGTGAGGAACGTGAGGACGTTTGACGTCCCCGTTTCGCCCCGCCGAGGCAGGACATTCATTGAGAAGGTGAGGGTGCACACCAACGGTCGTCTTTCGACGCAGCCGTACTCGCACCCTCTTCGGAAAATCCGCCTATTTCGTCGTCCTCGCGCAGGCGGGGACCCAGATTCTCCGAAGAAGGTGGGTGCATCGTTGCCGATGCACCCGAGCGGGACAAAGCTTCTTTCATTTCTTTGGATACACTCCAACGTTCGTCCCGCGAGATCGAAGGCGGACATCTCGTGTCACGTGATTACTCGCACTGTCTTGATCGTCCGCCTAGATTGTGAGGGTGCAGGCTGGGGATCATCTTTCGACAGTTGAACCATCGCACCCTCTTCGCAGATTCCGATTCGTCAGAATCTCCGAAGAGGGCGGGTGCAGCGTTACCGTTGCACCCGGGCGGGACACGGGCATCGTCGTTTCGTTTGAAACAACATCCTTGTCGTCCCGCGAGTTTGAAGGTCCGTCAGACGGGCCAAAATATTGAGGGTGCAGCCGTCCAGGCGTCGTTCGACATCGTCCTCGTCGCACCCTCTTCGCAAATTCCGTTTCATCAAGAATTTCCGAAGAAGGCGGGTGCAGCGTTGCCGCTGCACCCGAGCGGGACAAGCCGATCTTCGCTTCACTAGAAACAGACCTACATTCGTCCCGCAAGATTGAAGGCGGACAGGCTTCTTCACGTGATTTCTCGCACCTCGGTAGTCGTCCGCCGAGATTGTGAGGGTGCATTCCCGCGTTCGTTATTTCAACGCAAATCCTGTCGCACCCTCTTCGGAAAGTCTGAGTTTTCGGAATCTCCGAAGAGGGTGCTAAGTTTGGTGATTGATTAGTTAAACAGAAAAAGTGACTTCCGTCAAGGGTGTCAGGTCCCAATATTTTGGCTAAGATTGCAACAATTCTTGGTAAAATAGTGGTTCTGTCTGGGTTTTAGATGGTAGCCGTGTATAATTGCTTTCAACTATGTCATTCGAAACACTTAGTGATCTCAAAGAATTGCCGGTCAGCCATGCCGAGCGCGAAGCCCAAAAGGAGCGCGAACTCCAACTTCTCGAACAGGACCGTACGAAAGCTGTCGCCGAGTTCGCATCCCAGCGTGAAGCTCGTGAAGCGAGGAGGGCCAAAGCCTTTGGTGTGGTCGTCGGCTGCATGGACGAACGCAACACGTTCCAGAACGAAGCGACCGGCGAACCTCTCGGCGCCGTCGAAAGTTTTTCCTCGCCCGGCGGTCGTGTCACGGCCGAGACACTCCTGAAGCTCTACGGACCGCAAATCGAAGAAGCCCGGAAGTCCGGCAAGGAAATCAATATCTATCTTTTTCCGCACAAATGCAGCGGCGACGGACATGCTGGATGCGCGGCTTTCAAGAACGATGAAGCGGCGCTGACTGAATATTTTTCCAATCTAGCGACCGATCTCAAGTCGCGTCCTGAATTCGCGGGCGCAAATTTTGTAACCGCTTTCTACGATACCGATGACCATGGTTTGGAACCGATTGGCGATTCTATAATTCCGGCCGCCGCCGATTATGCCCGCAACCGATTGGTTGAGTCCGTGGGTATTTCCAAAGCCGATGGCGTTGGTCCGAAGGACCGCGTCCACTCCGGCAACCGCATTTATGTCGGAGAACTGCCACGCGCCTGGTCGGCCACGCGCAACGCCGCATACAACCTCCATCCCGGCATGCCGGTCGAAGAACTCCTCGAAGGTGTGGCATTGGCCGTCCGCGTCATCAAAACACATTCACACGTGAAGCTCCGCGAAAAACCTGTGGTCATCCAGCTCGATTCTCCAGTCGGAAGCGAAGATCCAATCCAAATGACAGACGAAAAAATTCTCGAACGTCTCAACGCATCGCCGCTGCTCAAAGGCATCGAGCTCACGGCTGACGAACTCCTGGTGGTACGTAGTGAGACCGATAAGGAAAGCTGGCAGGGAAGCATCTCCTCTTTAAGTGTGGAAAAGTAAGAAAAATCGCTTAGCTGTCACGTCTTGTACTGAACTATCCAAGCGTGGTAGCAATATAGTATATGGAGGACGAAGCCAAACATGAGATTTTAGAGGCCGTTAGTCTCCTCGCGGAGACTGTGCAAGAACTATCCGACAAGATGGATGATGGTTTTGAAAAAGTTAATTCAAGAATCGGTGGTCTCGATGCAAGAGTAAACAGCCTTGATTCCAAGACCACCAGCCTTGAATCTAGACTTGGAAGAATCGAGGCGACTATGGTCACTAAGAATTACTTGGACGATAAGCTCGGTGATCTGAAAGGCGATATGGTGTCCATGATGCGCAAAGAAGACCGGCAGGTCGGAAGACTGGTGGATGTATTAACCGATAAGAAAGTGTTGACAGCTGCAGAATCCCGGGACGTCCGGTCATTCCGTCCGTTTCCGTGATTTTTTTGGAAAAAAATGAAGCCCCCCGGTGTCCACCAGGGGGCTATTGTTTAGCGTCGGCGCGCTCGCACCTCGTTGAAGATGAGTACGTGCGCCACGAATGAGGCGATTTGGGTCACCAGGGTGCTGACCGCGAGTAAAGCCCCGAGGAGTTGGTTCTCGCCGAGGATAGGGTAGAGCAGGAGCCAGCAGATGAACGCGTTGGCGAGAATGCCGGCGCCTATCACGGCTATCGTGCAGATTATCCTCTTATGCCGCTTTTGGATCGGCTTGGGCGGCAGAGTCACTGGCAGGACCGGCGTTTCGACCGGTCGCAGGCTGTCGAAGTGCGGTCGGTCTTCCGGCATGGCGTCTCCGTGGTTAAAGGACGGTTGGACTTTAAGGGTTCATAGCAGGGAAGTCAAAGGATGGAGCGATGATTGACGTACCGCACGTCGTCCTCTACATTTCATCCATATGAAACTCCTCGTCACCGGCGGCGCCGGATTCATTGGCTCCAATTTCATCCATTATTGGCTGGCCAACCATCCGACGGATTCCATCGTGAATCTGGATGCGCTGACCTATGCCGGCAACCTCGAGAACCTGCGGGATATCGAGAAAGATCCGCGCTACACCTTCGTCCACGGTGACATCCGCAATCCTGCGGACGTCGTTCGCGCCATGGAAGGTGTTGATGTCGTTGTCCACTTCGCGGCCGAGTCGCATGTAGACCGTTCCATCGATGGCGGAAAAGTCTTCCTCGAGACCAACGTAATCGGCACCTACAATCTCCTCGAAGAGACCAAGCGCCGCGCCGGCCAAATCAAGCGCTTCCACCACATCTCGACCGACGAGGTCTTCGGTAGCCTCGAACTCGATGACCCGCACAAGTTCAACGAAAAATCCTGCCACGATGCGCGGAGCCCGTATTCCGCCTCCAAAGTCGCGGCCGAACAGCTGGTCCGCGCTTATTGCCACACGCATGATTTGCCCTTCACCATCTCCAATTGCTCCAACAACTACGGCCCGTACATGTTCCCGGAAAAACTTTTCCCGCTCATGACCGTGAACGCGTTGCGCGACCTGCCGCTCCCAATCTACGGCGACGGCCTCAACATCCGCGACTGGATCCACGTCGACGACCACTGCCGCGGCATCGAGGCTATCCTGGAAAAGGGGAAAGTCGGCGAGACATATTGCCTCGGCGGCAATGCGGAAATCCCGAATATCGAAATCGCCAAACGCATCCTCGACATCCTGCACAAGCCGCACTCGCTCATCAAATTCGTCGAAGACCGCAAAGGCCACGACCGCCGCTACGCCATCGACTCATCCAAAGCCAAAGCCGAACTCGGCTGGGAACCGCAAGTGAAATTCGAAGAGGGTCTCGAAAAATTTGTCCAATGGTACGTGGAGAATCGAGGGTGGTGGGAGCCGCTTTTAGCGCGGTAATGACAACTTTTTTTGCTTATGGTAAGACTTTGGGGATATGAAAATCCTGATTTTTGGCGCTGGTTATCTCGGAAACCGTCTTCTCCAGGCTTGGCCCGACTCGGTCATGTCCAAGGCCCGGATTGACGACAAAGAAGCCGTCCTCAAGGCCCTGGATGACCACAAACCCGACGCTGTCGTGAATGCGGCCGGCAAACCGGGCAAGCCGAACGTGGACTGGTGCGAGACGCACCAAGCCGAAACCTACCGTTCCAACACCATCGGCCCCATGGTCCTGGCCGAAGCCTGCCAAGAGAAAAACATCTACCTGCTCCACCTGGGTTCAGGTTGCATCTTCTACGGCTCCTCACCCGACCCGCTGGGCTGGCGCGAGAACGATTTCGCCAACCCGAGCGGCTACCATTCGCGCACCAAATACGCGGCCGACCTCGTGCTCTCCAAACTCCCCAACGTAGCCATCGCCCGTTTGCGTGCACCCATCGACAGCCAGCCCGGCGAACGCAACTTCATCGACAAACTGTCCAAGTTCAGCCAGGTCACGGATGTCGAGTACAGCGTGACTATCGTCGATGACCTCATCTCCGCCCTGCACCAGCTTATCGAAAAGCGCGGCGTGGGCATCTTCCACGTGATCAATCCCGGCGTTCTGCGGCATCGTGATCTGCTCGCGCTCTACAAAGAGATGGTCGACCCCGGCCATTCCTGCGAATGGATCAAACACGAAGAATTGGTGGCCCGCGGCTTGGCCGTCAAAGCGCGTTCCAACTGCGTCATGCAGAACAAGCGTCTGTCCGAGATCGGTATCCACCTGCGCCCCATCGACGTCGCCCTGCGCGATACCATGGAGAAATACGCTGCCGCAGTAGCTCCGCGTATCGTAAAACCTGAAGCACCGAATATGGACCATGATCCTTCACTCCAACCGTCTGCATCCTCCTTGTTCGCCGCCTTCGCCCAACCGCGTCGCATGAAAGGCATCATCTTGGCTGGCGGCAAAGGTACGCGTCTTGCTCCTCTCACGGACACGACCAACAAACACCTCCTGCCCGTCTACAACAAGCCTATGGTCATGTATCCGCTCCAGACGCTCCTCGATGCGGGCATCAAGGATATCCTGCTGGTCACGGGTCCGGACTATGCCCATCAGTTCATGAAGCTTCTAGGCTCCGGCCATGATCTCGGCTGCCGCCTGACCTATCGCATCCAGGACCAGGCCGGAGGCATCGCCCAGGCGTTGGGCTTGGCCGAGGACTTCGTGGGCGGCGACAACTGCGCCGTCATCCTGGGCGACAACCTTTTCGACGAAAACTTTTTCCCCCACATCTCCGGTTTCCGCCAAGGTGCCATGGGCTTCTACAAACCGGTCGGCAATGCCCAGGCTTACGGCGTGATGGAGATCGATCAGTGGGGGAACGCCATTTCCATCGAAGAGAAACCCGCACAGCCCAAATCCAACTTCGCCCAGGTTGGTTTCTACGTCTACGATTCCGAAGTCTTCAATATCATCAAGACGCTCAAACCGTCAGGCCGCGGCGAACTCGAGATCACGGACGTCAACAACCATTACCTCAAACAGCACCAGCTCATCGCCAAACCGGTGCGCGGCGCCTGGTGGGATGCCGGTTCGTTCGCCAACATCCAGTCAGCCAGCCAGTATTTCGCTTCCAAACCCCCGGTCAAGCAGGGCTGAACTCCCTTTGGATTTGCCCAAGCCAAGCCGAACTTCTAGAATGGTTTGAGTTATGACCTTCATGCAAAAAACGACATCGTTTATTTTTTGTTGCCTCCTGGCTTTCACTGCCGGTATCGGTCTTTTTCCGCATCCGGTCTTCGCCGAGGACGTAACCGTCGAGCAGGGAGTCGCGACCGACACACAGGAAGTGGTCGAGGAATCCGCGCCAGGTTCCGAAGTGTCGGAGGCCCGGGTCATCCAGGTCATGGAGGAACGCGAAATCACCCAGGCTGATGGTTCGCACAGCACCCAGCAAAACCTCAAGCTCAAAGGTCTGACCGGCAGCTTGAAGGACCGCGAATTCGAGTTCCATGGCATCGGCGAGATCGATGCCGTGTCCGCCAGCACCTATCATGTCGGCGACCGCGTGGTGGTCAACCGGCAAGTCGCACCCGACGGGGCAGAGGAATTCTATGTCGTGGATTATGTCCGACGCTGGCCCCTTTTTTGGTTGGCCGCCCTGTTCATCCTCTCGGTCATCGTCATCACCGCAGGTAAGGGTTTTCGCTCGCTTATCGGCCTGGTGATCAGTTTTGCCGGCATCATGGGCATCGCCGTGCCTCTCATCTTCCGCGGCTGGGATCCGCTTTGGGTCGGTGCCGCTACAGCTGCGGCCATCTTCGTCATCCTGGTCTATCTGACCGAAGGCTTCAACCACAAATCCAACCTGTCTGCGGTAAGCGCCTTCATCTGCCTGTTGCTGACTGCGGGTTTGGCGACCGTCTTTACCCAGTGGGCGCGTCTGACCGGCATGGCCCAGGAAGAGACCATGTTCCTGATCGGGGTCGGCACCAAAAGTATCAACTTCTCCGGCCTGTATCTGGCCGGCATCCTGATCGGTACTCTCGGTGTTCTGGACGATGTCATCCTGGCCCAAATCGAGGCCGTCATCCAGATTCGGGAAGCCAATCCCGCCCTTCCGCCGGGACGAGTCGCGGCCATGGCCATGCGTATAGGCAAGACGCATATCGGCGCCATGGTCAACACGCTTTTCCTGGCCTATGCCGGTGCTTCGTTGCCTCTGCTCCTCCTCTTCAGCGTCAAACAACCGCCGTTCATGACCTTCTCGCAGGTAGTGAACAACGAGGTCGTGGCGTCCGAGATCGTCCGCACGCTCGTGGGCAGCATCGGCCTGGTGCTGGCCATGCCCATCGCCACTTACCTTGCCGCCTACCGTTTGAAACCCACGAACAAGGGATCCGTACTTGACGCGCATCGTCACGGGTGACATGGCGCCCTTGCCTCGGATTCACCGATGGCGTAGTCTTTTCTGGCGAATAATCCTATCAAATATTTTATGGAACACACTTTCACCGACGATAATTTCCAGAACGAGGTGCTCAAGTCAGATGTCCCGGTCTTGGTAGACTTTTGGGCGCCCTGGTGCGGTCCGTGCCGCATGATGGCCCCGGTCATCGAAGAGTTGGCCGACGAAATCGACGGCGCCAAACTCAAGATCGGCAAATGCAACGTGGACGAGAATCCTGATTCGGCCGGAAAATTCAACGTCATGTCCATCCCGACTTTCCTGGTCTTCAAGGACGGCAAAGTCGCGGAACAGTTCGTTGGCGGCATGCCGAAAGCAGCCATGCTTGATAAGCTGAATAAGATCATTGGCTAATTCCGCCACAAGGTTTAGAATCCAGGGGCGCTTTATTGCGCCCCTCTGTATATCAAAAAAATATGGAAACACGCGACGTAATAATAATCGGTTCCGGCCCGGCCGGCTGGACAGCCGCGACCTACGCAGCCCGCGCCGAGCTGAAGCCGATCCTGTTCGAAGGACCTGAACCGGGCGGCCAACTCATGACCACTACAGAAGTCGAGAATTTCCCCGGCTTCCCCAAAGGCATCCTCGGCCCCGAACTCATGGCCAACATGCGCGAGCAAGCCAAGCGCTTCGGCACCGAAATAATCTCCGAAAACGTCACAGCCGTGGATTTTTCAGGCTCTCCGCTCAAAGTCATGGTCGGCGACAGGGTCTATGAAGCCAAGACGGTCATCATCTCGACCGGCGCCACGGCCCGCCGCCTGGGCCTCGAATCCGAGAAAGCGCTGTACGGTAAAGGGGTCTCGGCCTGCGCTACCTGCGACGGTTTTTTCTTCAAAGGCAAAAACGTCGCCATCGTGGGGGGAGGCGATAGCGCCATGGAAGAAGCGAATTTCCTCACGCGTTTCGCCGCCAAAGTCTATCTCATCCACCGCCGCGATTCGTTTCGCGCCTCCAAAGTCATGCAGGAGCGCACTTTCGCCAATCCCAAGATTGAAGTCGTCTGGAACACCGCGGTGGACGAAATCCTCGGCGTCGATGTCGGCCATGTCACGGGCATACGTCTCAAAGACACTGTCACAGGCGAAACCCGCGAGATGCCCATCGACGGCGTTTTCGCGGCCATCGGCCACGAACCTAATACGTCGCTTTTCAAAGGTGTTTTGGAACTCGACGAAAAAAACTACATCAAGACCGTCCCCGGCTCCACGCGCACCAACGTCCCAGGTGTCTTCGCGGCCGGCGACGTCCAGGACGCCAAATACCGCCAAGCCATAACCGCCGCCGGCACCGGCTGCATGGCTTCGCTCGAAGCCGAAAAATTTTTAGCGGAGAACTAAGACAGCCTTAAACGTCGTCCTGAGCTTGTCGAAGGATTTTTAAAGGACGATTTTTGTATCTCATCGGTCGTCGTGGTTTAATATGCTCAATATGCCTGAAAGATCTTTTGAGTCATCACCCGAGATTTCTCTCGCTGACGCCCAGTCGCGGCGCAAAGGTTTGATTGAAAAACTCTCCAATTCCCCCTGGAAATGGGCTTTGATGGCTGTGATGGCGCTCGAAAGCCAAGGCTGCGCTATGCCTAAGCAAGTGGGTTGGTTGGCGTTGGAGCCCAATGCGACCGGAGGGATGGACTATGACATAAAGTACGGGCAACAGGGGACCGGCCAAGATTATGTTCCTAGGTCCGCTCGCGAGGCGACTGTCGTCGACGCCAGCCGTGGGATGCATCGCCAGCAGCAAGGACCGGAAACGCCGCTTCCGCCATCGGCCACATATGCCGGTCCGCGCGCTTACCTTGAATTCATCCCGCCGAACGCCAGGCCGTCCATAGATCAAGTCCCGGAGGGTTTCGACGGATCCAATCCCCAAAATTTTTTTGCCGTGACCCACGGAACTCCGCGCGACCTGTTGCGGCGCATGGCGGCGCGTGGTCAGTCCGATTCTGCGCGCCTGGATAACGTGATGCGCACCAGTATCCGCCCCGAAGAAATCCGGAACGAACGTCAGGCTGTCGCTGCGCGCGCCGTGAACTTGCTCTTGCCGCACTTGCCTGACCGCAAGTGGGGGATACGCATGGAATGGCAGGATGTCCAGCATCAGGATCCGGAGCAGGGTAAATTGCTGACCATCTCATGCCGCACGTCGCCCTGGGCCGCTCCCTCCCGCGAATCAGCTTCCAGAAGGCCGGCTCCCGGCCACCAACTCGAACATGATGTCTTGAGCGACAACCAGACGGTTTGGGCGAATATGGGCGGAGCTGAACTTTATTTCTCGCCCGAGAAATCAAGCCAATTTCCCCAGCGCCCGGCCCAGGCCGCTTTTGCCTCAAAGCCCATAAAACTAGTGAATTGGAACCAAGCCCAAGCCAGGCTAACCGAAGCGAAAACTGAACTGGCCGCCTTGCCGAAGACCGAAACGTCCATGAGCCGGCCCGAAGTCGTCCGGCATCGCGCCAAAGTGGCGGAACTGAACAAACAGATTGCGGACCTGAATCGGCTCATGGACTCCGCCTTCAACGAGTCCAGGTTGGAGGGCATCCGGGTGACGATGGGTAAGATGCTGCCGCTCATCAAAGATAACGAAATCAGGTTCTACGTCCGTTTGGACGAGCGTTCCGAATCCATGCAGGTCATCGCCGTCATCGACGATCCGGATATCTCCAAAATCTAAAACAAATATGTCACCAGAGATCTTGAGCCAAAAAGTCCCGAACGCCGATCCCGACTTCCTGCGCATCATGGGCAGTCTGCCCGATCCGCCGGCCGGTATCTACGAAAAAGTCCTCGGGCTCATGCCGCGCCTGCACGCCTTGTTCCTCCAAAAACGCACAGCCGCGGATAAGAAGGACGAGCCGGAACTGGCGCGCATCATCAACCAAGAAACCGACCTCATCCGGGACGCCTTGGGTTGATTTTTTTCTTGCATCGTATATTTGAAAATCCCTTGCCTGACCACGGCAGGGGATTTGCGTTATTAGGCTTATTTTCCGGCTATTGCCCGACCGTGCTCCCAGTGTTGTAATATCTACCTGTTCGATACTCGCTATTTACTTTTACTTCCCTATGTCCGCATTCTCAAACGCCATGCGCCAGTTGGATCTGGCCGCGACCGCCATGCATCTGGATAGTTTTACACTGGAACGTCTGCGCCGTCCCGAAAGGCTCGTCGAAGTCGACTTCCCGGTCAAAATGGATGATGGTTCCCTGAAATTTTTCCACGGCTATCGCGTCCAGTGGAACTCGGCCCGCGGTCCGTACAAAGGCGGCTTGCGCTTCCATGCTCAAACCGATCTCGACGAGGTCAAAGCCCTGTCTTTCTGGATGACCATCAAATGCGCCGTGGCCAACATACCTTTCGGTGGCGGCAAAGGCGGCGTGACCGTCAACCCAAAGGAACTCTCCAAACCTGAACTCGAAAACCTTACCCGTTCCTTCACGCGTTCCATCGCCCCGGTCATCGGCCAGGATTTGGACGTGCCCGCGCCGGACGTCAACACTACCCCGCAAATCATGGATTGGCTGGCTGACGAGTTCGGCAAGTACAAGGGCCAGCCTGAACCCGCGGTCGTGACCGGCAAGACCATCGAACACGGCGGTTCCGAAGGCCGCGGTACGGCCACTGGCCAAGGTGCTTTCTACGTCTTCGATGCTTACCGCGCCAAGCTCGGCTTGGATCCAGAATCTTCGACCGTGGCCGTCCAAGGCTTCGGCAATGCCGGTCAGGAAATCGCCCGCCTGTTCCACCACCATGGCTACAAAGTCATCGCCGTGTCCGATTCCCAAGGCGGCCTCCACGACGAGAACGGCCTGGATATCCCGGAAGTCATTCGGCTTAAAAAAGAAACCGGCCATCTTGTCCGCTCTGCCGAAGCGCGCGAAATCTCCAACGACGAGCTCCTGCGTCTTGCTTGCGGCATCCTCGTCCCCTCGGCATTGGAGAATGTCATCACAGCCGAAGTGGCGTCCGAGGTCAAAGCTAAACTGGTGCTCGAAGTCGCCAATGGACCGACCACGCCTGAAGCTGACATGATCTTGGCCAAGCAGGGTACGACCGTGGCTCCGGATGTGCTGGTCAATTCCGGCGGCGTGACCGTCTCGTATCTCGAATGGCAGCAGAACAAGATTGGTGAACATTGGAGTGAAACCGAGGTCTTCCAGCGCCTCAAACCCATGATGGACGACGCCTCATCTGCCGTGATCCGCGTCGCCGAGGAATTCGCCGTGACCCAGCGTGAGGCCGCCTTTATCGTGGCCCTCAAGCGCCTCGACCAGGCTATCCGCAAGACTATTTGACGCCAGGTTCCGTCCCGATACCCAGCTCCTGGTTCCAGCCAACCCCCGTTTCCCCGCGGGGGTTTTGGCATGTGGCGGTATAGCCATTTTTTCCGTGGCGTATTAGGATGGAGTATCTATGGCAAAGAAAGTCCTGGATCAGCGTTTCAAAGTCCTAAGTATCGAAACCAGTTGCGACGAAACCTCTGTCGCGCTTTTGGACTACGCGGAACGCGGTACGCAGTACGCGGTACGCCTACGTCACCACGAAACCGCCACCCAAATCCCGATCCACCGGCGTTTCGGCGGCGTAGTGCCCGAAGTCGCGGCGCGGACACATGTGGCCGAACTGGTCTCCCTCCTCGACAGAGCGAAAATCATCAGCTCCGGAAAACGTTCGACGTTTGACGCCATCGCCGTGACCAAGGGTCCCGGGCTCGCCACCGCGCTACGCGTCGGCGTTGAAGCCGCGCGAACCCTGGCCATGCTCACCGGCAAACCCATCGTCGGCGTGAACCATCTCGAAGGTCATTTGGCCTCGGCCTGGCTCGTGCCCGAGAATCGCCGCCGTTGGGAGTTCCCTATCCTGGCATTGCTCGTCTCCGGCGGCCATAGCGAACTCGTGCTCATGCGCGATTTCTGCTCCTACAAAGTCGTAGGACGCACCCGCGACGACGCGGCCGGCGAAGCATTCGACAAGACGGCCAAGCTTCTCGGTCTCCCGTATCCCGGCGGCCCGGAAATGTCCAAACAGGCTAAAACCGGCAATCCCAAAGCTTTCGACCTCCCGCGTCCCATGCTAAAGGACAAGTCTCTCGATATGTCCTTCTCCGGCCTCAAAACCGCCGTCCGCGTCCTGGTCGATAAGCTCGGTTTAGAGTCGAAGCACGCGGTACGCGGTACGCGGTACGACCTCCCCGATCTCTGCGCTTCCATCCAAGCCGCTATAACCGATGTTCTGGTCGAAAAAACCATCCGCGCCGCCAAGCTTCACCGTCCGAAATGCATCATCATGGTCGGCGGAGTCTCGGCGAATTCAGAGCTTCAAGAAAAAATGGCGCGCTGCGTCAAAGCCGAGCTTCCGGATGTCCGGATGCTCAAACCCCCCTCCGGTTTCTATACCGATAACGCGGCCATGATTGCCGCCGCCGGCCTCTGGCGTCTGCGCAAGGGCAAGACCGATGCCTGGAAAAAGTTGGACGCCGAACCCGAACTTGATTTATGAGGAACATCAAAATCTCTTCGAAAGGAAAAACAACAGCCGTCAAAGTCCCGTCAGAAAACGATTGGGGCTTAGTCGTCGAAAAACTCCTTCCGCTTATCCGTCCCGGAACTATCCTCGCCGTCCAAGGCAATCTCGGCGCCGGCAAGACGACGTTCATCCAGGCGCTGGCCAAAGCCCTCGGTATCAAGCGCTTTGTGCCCAGCCCTACTTTTGCCTTGATGAGGAGCTACAAGCTTCCCAAAACCGTCAACGGCATCCACCGTCTTGTCCACGTGGACGCTTACCGTCTCAAAGACGAACTTGAACTCCAAGTCCTGGACCTCGACGAAGAACTGTCTGACGGAAAAAGCCTGCTGGTCGTGGAATGGCCGGAGAAAATCGAAAAGTGGATCGCCGCCCGTGAAAGCCGCGTCATTAGATTGAAAATAGTTTGATATCCGATAATCCAAAATACGCCCCGTTGAGGCGTATTTGTTTTCAGTCAACTTTTTTCGTCACGGTGCCGGCGTAGGTGCGGGTGGCGGCACCGGTTTCGGTGTCGTCTCTTCCGGCTCTTCTTCGAGCGCCTGCAGTTCAGCTGCGCGCAGCACCTCGTCCACGCTCGTCAGCCCGTCCAGGGCTTTGAGCAACCCGTCCTGGGCCATGGTGATCATCCCAGACTTGAGCGCGATGTCGATCATGTCATATTCCGAGACCTTGCCCGACAGGATGATTTTCTCTATCTCCTTGTTCATGCTGAAAATCTCGTAGATACCCAACCGTCCTTTGTACGGTGTTTCCGCGCCTTCCTTCGGTCCAAAGAATTGCAGGTGTTCCAGATCAACTTTGTACTCCTTGAGCACGTCAGGATGGAGTTTGGAGAGTTCGGCTTTGACCTGGGCTAGGACGCTCGGCGTGAGTTCGACCGGGACTTTTACCTCTTGGTTGATGCGCCGCACCAGGCGCTGGCCGATGACGCAGTTGATGGCCGGCGCAAGCAGGAACGGTTTGACTCCCATGGAGAGGAAGCGGGGGATGGCGCCGGCCGCGCTGTTGGTATGGATGGTGGAAATGACCAAGTGGCCGGTCAAAGCGGCTTGGATGGCGATTTCCGCCGTATCCAAATCGCGGATTTCGCCGACCATGACCACATCCGGATCTTGGCGCAGGATTGAACGCAAACCTTTAGCGAAAGTGTAGTCTTTGGAATAGTCAATCTGGCTCTGGTTCACGCCCTGCAGTTTGTATTCGATAGGCTCTTCCAGTGTGATGATCTTTACGTCCTCGGTATTCAATCTCTTGAGTATCGCGTATAGCGTAGTCGTTTTACCTGACCCGGTCGGACCGGTCGTGACGATCATGCCGTTCGGCCGCTCGATCTCGCGTTTCAGCGCTTCCCAGGCTCGTCCGCGCACGCCCAGCTGTTCGAATTCCAAAGCGATGGATTTCGGACGCAGCAGACGCATGACTACCGATTCCCCGAACGCCGTGGGCAGGAATGAACAGCGGATGTCGACTTTTTCGTTGGTCAGGTAGATAGTGATGCGCCCGTCCTGCGGCACGTCGTCCACGTTCATTTTCACGCCGGCCAATAGCTTGAAGCGCGCAATCATCTGCTTCCAGCTGTCCTTCGGAAGTTTGGCCGCATCGCGCAAATCGCCGTCTATGCGGTAGCGGATTTTGACGTCGTTCTCTTCGGCTTCCACATGCACGTCCGAAGCGTCGAGCTTCAATGCTCCGCCAATGACCAATGCCACGATGTCCGAAGTAGAAACCTTGGTGATCGTCTCCTGGAGTTTTTTGAGGTCCGTGATTTCCACCGCATATTTCTCCAGTGTCTTCTCGTCGATGCGCACGCCGTAGATGACCTCTTTTATCTCCGGCAAAGCGTCATACAGCCTGAGCGCGATGTTCAGGCTGGTGGGGGAGACGAGGTAGATGGCGGTCGTGGACGCGAAATCCTTGCCCATCTTCTCGGCCATTTGGCGGACTTCCTCGGTGGGCTCGGTCGTCGCTATGCGGATTTGGTCGCTTCCGCGGAAAAAAACCACGGCTTGCAGCTTCTCTGCCTGGGCGCGCGGAATCACGGCGATGGCTTCCGGTGGGATCGGATAACCGTCCTGGAAATTGATGTATGGCAAACCAGTGACCGCGGCTTTTTCGCGGGTCGCTTTTTCGATTTCCCGCAGCCGGACATCGCCGATTTTCTCTTCGAGTTTCTCGACCGCTGTGGTTTGGCTCGGCAGTTTGGCCTTGGCCGGTTTGGCACTTACGTCGGTCGGTTGGGCGCCTCCGGCAGCAGGGGCTGGAGTCGTCTTCTTGAACAGTTCTTCTATGGATTGCGCCCGCGGCGGGGTGGGTGACGCCGATTTAGGCATAGGCTAGTTGTTTGGGACTGAATAGCTGCCGAAGATTGAACGGGCCAAGCGATGGAGCTTGGGAACCACACCGCCTTCGCCGAGCCTGCGGTACAGGAAAGTCCAGGCCGCGTATTGGAGCTGGGAAAGGAATGCAATCGAGCCCAAGAACACCACGAGCAGACCGAAGCCGGCGAGTATGATGGCGCCCCAGAACATGATTGGCGCCTGCACGACCGAAGCCGTGACTATGGCCAGGATGAACGGCACCGCCCCGATGAACATCACATAGGCCAGAAGGATATTGAAGGCGATGGAGATCAGGGCTAAGATCAGCGCGGTTTCCACAGCCACGACCCAGTGGCGGAGGAACAGGGTGTAACCGCGGGAAATCGCGTCCGAAACCGATGCTCCTTGCAGAACCATGGCGTTCAAGGCGAAAATCTGGACGATGGTGATGGCGAATGCCAGGGCCATGAGCAGGACAAAGACCGCGACGTATATCAAGCCGAACAAGACGCTGCCGTCAGCTAAGGCGATATTGAGGAATGCGGCAATCAGGAACTTAATCACCGCGAAAACTAACAGCGCCAAAATATTCAGCGTCGCGATTGGCCAGAATGCACGCGCTCCAATGCCCAGCGCTTTCTTGAAAAGGGTCTTTTCGCCTTGCCTAGCGGCTCCGATGCAGTACACGAGCGCCCCCTGGGCCACGCAAGAGAAGGCGAGCAACGCCAGGATGATGACGCAAAGCAGGATTACCCATTCGAATGCCGTCAGGATGTTGGTCACGCCTCCCATGTTGCTCAAGGAGATGTTCGATACGGCGCTGTTGGCGCCTGACAAGACCTCGCTTTGTTGGAGGACGTGCAGATACGTGTTGCCGATGACATCGTAACTGCCGGCCGTCAGCAGGAACGAAGAAAAGAAGGATAAGACCCAGAGATGTTTGTGGCGCCATGCGAAGTGCCAGGCTTGGCGCAGCACATGGCGATACACAGGTTCGTGGGATGCTGATTTTGAAAGCGTATTTGAACGTATCATATGCCTCTATGATACCACGAAAATGATGACAGACCGTAGCGCGATTGCATGGTACAAAAAGCGCCCCGGTGGCCACCGGGGCGCTTCTCTGTTGATTTTCGTTTTGCAACCCAGCTCCAACTGACTCTCTTAACTCTTTTTCGGCTTCGTTAAGCCAATTGTCTCGTTGAACTCGTCGCGTTCCAAAGTTTCCTTTGCTAACAATTTTTCACCGACCCGGTCCATCGCATCCTTATTGTCCGTGATGAGCTTCTTGGCCGTCTCCAAACCATCGTGGATCAGTCGGTCTATCTCGGCGTCGATGAGCGTGGCTTTGTCGTCCGAGTAGTCGCGGTTCTCGTGGATCTCGCGGCCCAGGAAAATCATATCTTCCTGTACGCCGTATGTCCGCGGTCCGAGCTTCTCGCTCATACCCCATTGCGTGACCATGCTGCGCGCGATTTTGGTTGCGTTCTTCATGTCCATGGTGGCTCCGGTCGTGATGTCGCCGAAGAAAATCTTTTCCGCGGCAAAACCTCCCATGGCGACCGCGATATCCTCTTTATATTCCTCGCACGACCTTGATGTCCTGTCTTCTATCGGCATCTTAAGCGTATAACCGGCAGCCCGGCCGCGCGAGATGATGGAGACCTTTTGTACCGGGTCTGCATGGGGCAGAAGATGCGCCACCAGGGCGTGTCCTGCTTCGTGGTACGCCGTGACCTTCCTCTCATCCTCGTTCATCACATGGCTCTTGCGCTCCGGACCGAGCAAGACTTTCTCGATCGAATCCAACAGCATCTGCATCGGGATTTCCTTCAGGTTCTTACGCGCCGCGAGGATGGCGCCCTCATTCATCAGGTTCATCAAGTCCGCGCCCGAGAATCCGGGCGTGCGTTCCGCCAGATGGCGCAACGAAACATCCTTGGCCAGCGGTTTCTTTTTGGCGTGTATCTTGATGATTTCTTCGCGATCGTTCAGGTCCGGCGGGTCCAGCACCACGCGGCGGTCGAAGCGTCCCGGGCGGAGCAATGCCGGGTCCAGCACGTCCGGCCGGTTGGTCGCGGCCATGACGATCACGCCGCTGTTCGGTTCGAAGCCATCCATCTCCACGAGTATTTGGTTCAAAGTCTGTTCGCGTTCGTCATGCGAACCTCCCAGGCCCGAACCGCGCTGGCGTCCCACGGCATCGATCTCATCGATGAACACGATGCACGGAGCGGTCTTCTTTGCTTTCAGGAACAGGTCGCGCACGCGGCTGGCGCCTACACCCACGAACATCTCCACGAATTCCGAACCCGAGATATGGAAGAACGGCACTTCGGCTTCACCGGCTACGGCGCGCGCCAAAAGCGTCTTGCCGGTTCCGGGCGAACCCATCAATAACACGCCTTTCGGTATCTTCGCGCCCAGCGCCGTGAACTTGTCTGGCTGCTTCAAAAATTCCACGATTTCCCCCAGCTCCTCCTTAGCCTCCTTCACGCCGGCCACGTCCTTGAACGTGACTTTATCCTTGTCGTCTTTGCCCGACTCGCGCGCTCCGGACTGTCCGAACATCATGGCCTTGCTGTTCTGTCCCTGGACTTGGCGGAAAAAGAACCACATGAGCGCCACGATCAGCATGAGGGGGATGATGGTCGGCAATAGCGCCCCGGCCCAATAAGCGGCTCCGCCCGGTTCTTTGACCTCGACCGGCAAAGCGCGCAGCTTCTCCGCGTCCACGTTGTAGTTCTTCATGAGCTCGGAGAACGACTCGCTCGACTCCTTGGTGCTCACGATCTTTTTGTCGTCCGTGGTCACGGCCTTGATTTCCGTGCCCTGGACCGACACGCTTTTGATCTTCCCGTCCTGGATGTTGCTCGCCAAAGTCGTGATGTCCACCTTCTGGTCAGTCTTCAGCGACACGAACGACAGGGCGATGCCGACCACGGCCAGCGCGCCGACGAAAATCAATATTGTTTTGGTTGTCTGGTTCATACTTGGTTTAATCATCATAAATATAGGCTTGAGCCTTCTCTAAGCGCCCGTCCTAGATTAGCCTAAATTACGCCAAATAGCGAGATTTGTCGAGAGTAGGTAAACCAACCAAAATCCCCCGATTGTTCGGGGGATTTGGTCGGGGCAGACGCCTCTACATTCTCAATTTATTCCTCCTTCGGCTTCCTCAACGACAGTCCGAGGCGGTGGTTCTCCGGTTCGATCGAGACGATGCGGAATTCGAATTCGTCGCCGATGCGCGCGATCTCGTTCACGTCCTTGACCGGGCGGTTCGAGAGTTCGCTGATGTGCGCCAGGCCGTGGATATCCGGGTCCAGCTCCACGAACAGGCCGAACGGGTTGATCTTGATGACCTTGCCTTTGACCATCTGGCCGATGTTGAAGCGTTCGCCCACATGCTTCCAAGGATCGTCCATCAGTTTCTTCATGGACAAGAAGATCTTGGAACCTTCGATGTTGATGATCTCGGCGCGCACATGGTCGCCGACCTTGAGCACGTCGCGCGGGTGGTCGATGCGCTGCCAGGCGATCTCGGAGATGTGGACCAGGCCTTCCAGGTTAGTGTCGAAGCGGACGAAGGCGCCGAAGTCCGTGACCGCCGTGACGTCGCCTTCCACGGTCGTCCCGACTTTGTATTTTGAGATGACGCTTTCCTGCTTGGTTTCCCAGACCGACTTTTCCGAGGCGATGAGCTTGCCCATGTCCTCGTTCACGTCGATGACTTTGACGTCCAATGCGTTGCCCACGAGCGACTTGAGCTTCTCGAGGATACGCGCCTTTTCGCCGCCGGACACGCGCGGATAATTCTCCGGCGAGAGCTGCGATACGGGCAAGAAGCCCGAGATGCCTTCCATGCGTACGATGAGTCCGCCCTTGTTGGCTTCCAACACTTTGACCGAGACGATCTCGCCCGAGGCCTGGAGTTCGCGCAGTTTGTCCCACGACTTCTTCTTGTCTGCGCCTTTGAGGCTCAATTCGAGTTCGCCGAATTCGTTGTCCAACTCCATGACCGTAGCCTCGACGTCGTCGCCGACCGTGAGGTGGGCTGTGGGGTCGAGTTCCGGACCGCGGACCAAACCGATGGCCAGGCCGGCGATGTCGATACGGACTTCGTTCCGGCCGACCGCGATGACTTTACCTTTGACCACTTCGCCGACCGCCGGATAGCGCGTGAACGGCGAGTTGGTCTCGTCCGCCAAGAGCTTGCCGACCTCGGCTGATTTATTTGTTTCGTCGATAGCTGATGCTTTACCCATATTATTTTACTCTGGCTTGAAAGATTCCAATACGAATTCCGTGTTGGTTTCCGGCCTGCCGACAATGCACGATGGCAAAAACAGGCGGGAGTCTTTTATTCGTGTTTTCGAGCTGTCCCCGCATGAATTAAGGTAAAACGCGGTTAATACAGCCGAATCTTTCAATCCCCGGCACTTTATAGGAAACCTGGGATTTTGGCAAGGGATGGAAGCCGAGCTGTTTTTTCGCTACACTACGGCCATGTCTGACCTTTATTTGGATTTGCAGGACCGGCCGCGCGTCATTGATTTCCTTGTCGAATATTTGGATTACGCCCCGGCCAAGGACAAGGAAGATGCCGAGAAGGTTGTCCAGGGTTACCACGATGGCAAAAAGCTCCCGGTCGAAAAACTCGCCGATGCGGCGCGCAAGTTCGCGTTCGCCATCTGGCCGGCGCGTTTCGCCATCAACCGATATTTCGCCGAAGAGGGGAAGGAAGTCGAATGGGAGCGCATCCTGGCCACTGTCCGTCCGTCCACGGCCCACCTGCTCAAACGTTCCCGCAACGGTGCCAAGGACCATTCTTTGGACAAGATCCTGGGCAAAGCCGAATCTGATGTCGCTTTCCAGGATGCGGAACGCTACGAGATCTCCGAAGTCCGCAAGCAGCTGCGCCACGATTATTGGCGCGACAAGTACAAGACGCTCGGCGTCTTTGTCCAGGACGGAGAAAATGAGCTGAAGGGTTACGTCGAACGCTTGGAAAAATTGCGTGAACTCGCGACCGACATGCCTCCGGATATGCAGAGCGAGGTCTTCTCCAAGATAGAACGCTTCGAAGACCGCATCCTGTTCGAAGGCGAAGTCGTGCCGCTCCAGATCCTGGATGAGGAAATCCTCTACTACGCAGAACAGAAAGAACTGGCGCCGGATGAAGATTTAGGCGGGACCGTCTAAGAGTTAAAACAAAACCGCCCCGGTGGACACCGGGGCGGTTTTTTCATCTTTTTTATTTCTTGTCGATCGTCTTGTATCCCGTGATGTAATTATGTCCGGTTTTGTCCACCATGCGCGCCGCGTAGGTCACGGTGTTGCGGTCAGGGTAGGGTCCGCCGATCCAGGTGCAGGACACTGTGCCCGAGCCGTAGCAGGTTTTTACCAGGTTGGCGTTGACGAAGAGCTCGATGCGGTCGATGCCGTCAGCATCATTGCCCTGGGCCGTGAACGTGATGGTGTCATTGGCGCCATAACCGTAGTCGCGCGAGCTCCAGGCATACAGCGTTCCGACTTTGTCTGCCGTCTGAGTCGGGTTCGTGATGGTGAAGCTCTTGGTCTCCGAGTTCGTGGTCGCATAGTTGCCGTCCGTGACGCGCCCGGAGTAGTTGGCGTAGGTCGTGCCCGGATAGGTCGTGGATACGTCGATCGAACACTGCTGGTTGCCATAGGCCAGGCCCAAGTCGCAGGTCTTCATCACCGTACCGTTGCCCAAGATCTCGATCTTGCGGATGCCGTCGGCATCGCTGGCGCCGACATTGAATTTCACGCTCTGGCCGCTTGTGACCGTGTTCACGTCAGGCGTGGCCCAGACCCAGGTATAGGTCGCGTTGCCGTTGCCCGTGGTG
The DNA here is from genome assembly GCA_016222815.1 of Candidatus Uhrbacteria bacterium. GTDB lineage: Bacteria > Patescibacteriota > Patescibacteriia > 2-12-FULL-60-25 > 2-12-FULL-60-25 > CAIKNB01. The sequence continues at coordinate 31,508 of JACRQE010000002.1, read as the reverse complement.
CCACCCGTACCCGAGATCGTATAGGTCCGCGGCGTGGTCCAGCTTTCACGGTCCAAGGCATCAACAGCCTTGGCGTTCACATAAACCTTGTCGCCGTTCTTGTAGCTTGAGCCGTTGATCGTGATCTGGCACTCGCGGTTGCCGTAAGCGGCCGAACCGAAGTTGCAGGTGTTGGCATAGATGCCGTTCACGTACATGTCGATGCGCTTCAGGCCGTCCTGGTCCCAGGCACCGACGTGGTAAGTCGCGTTGCCGTTGGTCGCGATGGTCAGATTCTCGTTCGGTTCGGACCAAGCCCAAGTTGTGGGGTTGGTGTTCGAATTGTTGTTTGAGCCCGTGTAGCCGTTCACCGTGTAGTAGATCGGATTCACGCCGCGGCTGTTGCCGTAACGGTCGAAGGCATTGACCGCCGCGTTGATCGACTTGCTGTTGCTGCCGTCCGAGTACACGTTCGTGGTGTAGGCGCAGGTTTCCCAGTTGGTCGAGTTGCTGAAATAGCAGGTCTTGGCCACCGAACCGTTGAACAGGACTTCGATGCGCGCCAAACCGTCCGCATCCTGGGCGCTGCCGTTGAACGTCACCTGGTCGCCGTTCGAGAACGTGGTCTGGTTCGGGCTGGCCTGCAGACCGACGCTGGCATTGGTGTTCGAGTTTTGACCTTGGCCATCAAAGACAAGTTCCTCATCGGTCCAAGCCGTCTTTCCATTGTAGTCGGTTGCGCGTGCGCTGAGCGTCACTCTCGTGCCGGCCGAATAGACGCTTGAGTAATCGTAACTATTGATCGTCAGATCGCAGTTCTGCGTTCCATAGGCACGGGAGAAATTGCAGGTCCGTTTCAAAGTACCACCCACATATACCTCGATGCGGTTCAGACCCTGTACAGCCGAAGCCTGGACGCGGTAGTTGGTCGAGTTTCCGTACCACAACGTCGCGACCGTCGGCCCTGACGAACCCTTGGGGTCAATCAAGCCCGAGATGGTGACGTCTGTGCTGTACGTCCCGTTATCTTGAACGGTCAGCGATTTGTTGTCGCTCCAGGCTGTCTTGCCGTTATAGTCCGTGGCCTTGGCGTTCAGGCTCAATAACGAGCCGTTGGTGTAGTCGCTTCCGTAGATGGTCAGGTCGCAGTTCTGTGTCCCGTAGACGCGCGAAAAGTTGCAGGTCCGTTTCAGCGTGCCGTTCACGTAAACCTCCATGGTGTTCAAGCCCTGGGTTGCCGAAGCCTGGACGCGGAAAGTCGTGTTGCTCGTGCGGTTCAAAGTCGAGCCGCTCGGGTCGAGCCAGGTCCAGGTCGAGATGTCGCCGGTCGTGTTGGAGCCGTTGCCGTCAGTGATGTAGATGGTCTGCACCGGGACCCACGTTTCCTTATCCGAATAATCCAGGACGCGGGCGTTCAAAGCCAGGCTGGAGCCGGAGAGATAATCCGTGCCATAGATGGTCTGGCCGCAGACATGGTTGCCGTAGGACCGTCCCAAATCGCAGGTGCGTTTGAGCTGGCCGTTGACGTACAGCTCGATTTTCTTCAGGCCGTCGCTGTCGTTGGCGCCCACGTTGTAGGTCATGGTGTTGCCGCGCTGGAGCGTGGTCTGGTTCGGATCAAAATAGCTCCAGTAGTAGGTTCCGCTTGAAGAGTTCTGCGTCGAGTTCTGTTGGCCGTTCGTGCCGGTCCCCTGGACCTTCAGGTACTCGTTCGAGGTCTGTGTGGTGTAGCCCTGGTTGTCCATGGCGATGGCATAGACCGGGATATTGCGCGTGGACAAGCTGTTCGAGTAATAGACGTTCGAATATTCGCAAGTGTCCGAATAGCAGGTCTTGGCCAGGCTGCCGTCCACGTACAGGCTCACGCGGTTCACGCCGTTCGAGTCAGAAGCCGTAGCGCGGTACACGAAAGTCCCGCCGTTATTGACGGTGTAATTCGAAGGATTGCCCGCAGTCGTCACGTTCGGACCGGCTGACGATGAATACGTCGTGCCACCGCCGAAAGAGCCGTTCGAGGTCGTGCCGTTCGATGAATAGGTCGATGACGCTTTGGCCAATTTCGCCATAAGAGGCGAGTTCGGATTCGCATTGCCGACCTCTGACTCCACACCGCCGAGCAGGATAGTGCCGTTGGCGTTTGATGCCATGTTGATGAAGTAGTCCTTCACGTCATCGCGTTTGTAGATGTAGTTGGTGTTGATCTGCAGCACGCTCCGCTGGCTGATGCTGTTGTCGCCGCGTTCCACGACTAACCAACTTGATCCGTCATACGCCGCTATGGCGCGCCTCCAATTGAACGTGCTGTCGGCGCCGTAATACTGCGTGCTCAAATCAGCGACAGTGACGCCGTCGTATGTGAAGAGCATACGCGAGGTCGCGTTGCCGCGGTAAGACGGGTCATAGGTCGCCAGGAACAGCGCTTTATTTCCGTTTGAAGCAACGAACTCGATGCCGTCGCTGGTGTGGAATTTTGAGGTTACGTCGATCAGACTGCCGTTGATGTCGCGGAGCCAGTACTTCATGGTACCCCAGTTGTCGTAGCCGCCCTGTCTCTGTCCGATGAACCAGCCTGCCGACACGGGTACGGCGAATGCGTACGTGCTTATGCCCTGGCTCGGTGAAGTTTTGTACACCGAGTAATTCAAGTAGTCCGGATAGTTGATGGTATTGCCGATGATGCTGGTGACGTTGCCCGTGCCGCTGTTCCAAAGATAAACGCGACCCTTGGAAGTCACCATGGCCCACATCCCATCCTTGCCGTTCAACGAAATGATGCCTTCGTCCGAATTCAGCTGGTTGCGCAAGATGGACGAAACATTGGTGTATGAACCCGTGAACTTCAGCACTTCAAAGGAATTGTTCTTGGCCATGACGCCCTTGAGGAACAGGACCGTCTGCCCGTCGCTCACGATGTCGTCGACGCGTGAGATTCCGGCGTTGCGGACGTCGGTCGTGATGTCGGCCATGGCCGTACCTTCGGTCCGCCAGACATGGCCACCGGTCCACAAATCTTGGCCATCGGTCATGTACCAATATGGCGCGGCATAAGCCATGGCCCAAATCGGGCGGTTTTGCCGTTCGGCAATCAGGCTGGAGATGTCGGTCCAGTTGTGAGAAAACCCGCCTCCGCCGGCCGAAACCTGGGGAGCGGTAGCGGCGATACTGGCCACGATGGCCAAAACAGCAACAAACTTAGCGATGAAGTTCTTCATAGTTTTTTTTGCTTGGTTGAGCTAAAATTTGCAGCGACGATGCTTACTTATTTAATGTGTTTTTATACCAAATTTTAGGCTTTATGTCAATATAGCCCACTTTTCCCGGCTGTCAATCGCTCTAAAAGGATTTATTCAGCATTTCTGCCGCTTGATCCCAATTTTTCTTGTTGGATAAATAAGGTTGTTTTGGCTGTCCCAAAGCCAGCTTTATCGCCTCGACCCAGTGATGAGGCTTGGCCGGATTGGAGAAGACCGTCCCGACTGGCGCGGTCCCCGGCAAAGCGCCGGAGGTCGAAGCTATGCACGGCGTGCCGAACGACGCCGCTTCATGCAACGGAAGTCCGTAACCCTCGTACCAGGAAGGGTAGAGGAATGCGGCGGCGTTGGCGTACAACGATGCGAGTTCGGAGTCCGTGGGGTTGGAGATGGTCTGCAACCACGTAGGGGCGACGCATGCGTCGCCCGCGGGCAAGGCATGCCTTGCCCCTACGATGACCAACCCCAAATCTCCAAATCCCTCCTCCATCCTCAACATCCTCACCGCCTCAATCGCCGTCGCCGCGTTCTTCCTTGGGTCGCCGAGACCGAGCGCGAGGCAGTATCTGGATGGTATTTCTCCTCCCCTTGGTTCAAGGGGAGGTTGGGAGGGGTTAGCCCCAAGGGTCGTTCCGATTGGTATGACCTCAACCTTTCCATCTTTAATCCCAAGAAGTCGCATCGCATCTCTTTTCGTGGTTTCCGAAACCGCAAGCAACTTGGTCGCTCCGCGGATCGCGCCTGCCGCCTTCACCGCCTTGTGCCACAGCCGCTGTTTCCTCGAAAACCAGCGTGGTTCTATCAAAAACGACAAATCATGCATCAACAGGACTGACGGAACATTCTTCGGCAGTCTTCCTGCGAAGCCAAGGTTCGGCATGAAAAAAGCATCCGCTTTACCGCTGCGTTTCTCTGTCTGTTCAAATAATGAAACCGCACCGACTATTGAAAGCGCGCTCCAAAATTTATTCGGTATCTTGATGTGGATGTGCTTGACGTTCGGTCTGACCGTGAGGCGGCTCTCCAGTTTCGGAATCGCTGAACCCGTGGTAGCGCAGATGATTTCATCGTCAGGGAAAGAGTCCGCATAAGCGTCCACGATTTCCAAAGCCACGCGTCCCACTCCGCCTCGGACTGGTTCTGCGAAAGGTCTGGCATCGACGATCAGGCGCATGTCTTTCGGTAGTCTTCAAACACCGGCCACAGACGATAGGTAAGCCGTGAGTTTTTCTTTGAACCGTTCCTCCGAGAATTCTTCGGCTCTGGCTCGTATCCTCATCGGGTCGTATTTTGCCGGATCTAAGCGGATGACCGCGTCAGCGATATTCTCCCACGATTGCGTCTCGATGTGTTCGCCGGTAACCCCGTTCAAAACGCTTTCCGCTCCGCCTCCGGACCCGTAAGCGATGACCGGCTTTCCGGCGGCCATGGCTTCAACGGCTGTGATGCCGAAATCCTCGACCTGCGGATACAGGAATCCGATCGCGCCCTGATAAAGCTCGGCCTTCTTCTGTTCCGTGACGTTGCCCAGGAATTCTGTCTTGGGGCCCGCCATCTTCTTCAATCGCCGCATCTCCGGACCGGTGCCGAATATCTTGAGCGGCAGATGGAGTTTGGCGAAAGCCTTCACGGCCAAATCGAAGCGTTTATATCCGACCAAGCGTCCTGCCGCAAGCCAATAAGTCCCCGGAGTCCGCGAAACCTTGATCCCAGCCACGTCCACCGGCGGATAGATGACTTCCGCCTCCCGCCCGTAATATTTCTTGATGCGTTCGCGGCTCGTCAGGCTGTTGGTCAGGACGTGCGTCGGACGTTCGGCCGCGAGCTTATCCCACAGGCGGAGATGCTGGAGAATGGGCAGCAGGGCGATGCGGATGGGACGCGGCTGGCGCAGGTCGTTCAGATATCCGATGCGGTCATGCCACAAGAACCGCGTCGGCGTGTGCATGTAACAGACGTGTTTGGTCTCCGGCGCCGTGATTATGCCTTTGGCGAACGAACTCGACGAAGAGATGACCAGGTCGAATCCGCTGAAATCCATCTGTTCCACGGCCAAGGGCATAAGCGGCATGTACCACTGGTCCAGGCGCCGCGAGAAGGGGAATTTCTGCAGGAACGACGTCTTTATGGCCTTGCCCTGCGCTTGGGGATGCTTTGGGTCGTAGATGATGGTAAAGGTCGGGGCATTCGGGAAAATCCTCTGCAGAGCGCCCAAAACCCGCTCGGCACCGCCGTCTTGTATAAGGTAATCATGGACCAACGCCACTTTCATCCCCATGTCCGCCCATTTTAGGTGGCGGTCCGGATTCTGTCGGCAGGAAAAGTCAATCCCGAACCCTGGGGATTGACTTTTCAGGGCCACTTCGGTTATAAATGAATTCTCCAAGGAGGAGAGATGCTGACGAAGACTACTGGTCTATTGGGCGGCAGTAAAATCAGCGACAGCCATCAGACGGTCATCGAACCCGCTAAGCCCATCATCCGGGCGGCCAAGAAACTCGATGCCGTGACCAAGGTGGTGATCGCCGAATTGGTCCATGTCGGACCCGGCCGCCAGCGCATCAAGTTCGCCGATGTCCCAGCCGGCCTCAAAGTCACTGTCCGCGGCGGAATCCTTCAGCAAGTCCTTTATCTCTACACCGTCGACCGCGAAACGGTCCGGCAGGAAATCCAACAAGTGTGGCAAAGCTCCACCACCTGAACCAAAAACCCCGATCGCTCGATCGGGGTTTGAAATTTTATGCAGCGGGATCAATACGCTCCCTTTCTGTATAAAACCGCGAAAGGCGTCTTAAGTACGATATACAGGTCCAGCCACAACGACCAGTTTTCGATATACCACGTATCCAACCTCACCTCATCCTCGAACTCCAAGTCGCTTCGTCCCGAGATCTGCGCCATGCCTGTTATCCCCGGACGGATGGCAAAGACTCGGCGATGGTGCGGGGCGTAACTCGAGACTTCACGGGGTTGGTGCGGCCTTGGTCCTACGATGGACATGTCGCCTTTAAGCACGTTCCAGAACTGCGGCAGTTCGTCGATGGACCAGCGGCGCAGAAAGTTCCCGATGGGCGTGATGCGCGGGTCGTTCGCGATCTTATACACCGGACCCTGTTTGATGCTTTTTTGTTTTATCAGCTTCTTCTCCAGTTCCAGCCTCTCCTTGTCTCCGTCCTTGAACTGCGGCCCGATCGAGAACTTTCGCCACATGCTGCGTAGTTTGTAGAGTTTATAATAGCGTCCCTGTTCGCCCACCCGTTCATTCTGGAAGAAGACGGGCAGACCGTCCTCGATGAGCAGGAGCAGGCATGATATCAGCAGAAGGGGAGAGAACAGGATCAGGAAAAAAACAGCGAAAATCACGTCGAAAAACCTCTTTGCGATGCGGCCCCAGCCGTCGAGCGGCGTCCGCTTCGCCTCGATGACCGGGATGCCGGTGTCTGTCGTGACCAGGATATTCGTGAATTTCGCGGCGAACAGGTCGGCCAAGTAACGGAACGTCAGATGGTTCTCCTCCGCGAAAGCTATCAGGTCCAGCGCATCTTCTTTTGCCATATCTGGTTCAGCCAAAATGATTCCGTCCAGCGAATCTTTCTCCTTCATTGTCTTGATGTATCTGCGCGCCTCTTCGTTCCATGTCTTGAATTGTTTGACCACCGTGACGCCCAGGACCGGACGGGATTTGTAGGTCTTGGCCAAGTCGTTGGCCGCCGTCGATGAACCGACGACCACGAACAGTTTGTGGCCTACGCCCCAATACAGAAGCGAGTGCCGCAACGTCCGCAGAACCAGCCGGCCGAGCCAGACGTACACGACCGAGAACCCGAACACGGCCAGGATGATGAAGCGCGACGTCGTGATTTCGCGGCGGAAAAAGACGGTCGCGATGACGACCATTGTCCCGGCGCCGCAAGCGAGTATCAATCTCCCGAGCTCGTTCCAGGCTTTGCGCGGCCGCGGCGAATAAAGTCCGGCGAGCGCGAACAGTCCGATCCAGACCACGACGAAGAGCGAAGCGGCCGAGATGTATTCCGTGAAGTTCAGGTTCTGCAATATTGGCCTGACTTCGGTCACGAAACGCGAGAAGCGCAGTGAGTACGCCGAAACCGCCGCCGCATACAGCGCCAAAGCGTCTAATGGCAGAAGGAGTGCCGTGAAAGTCAGGTCCATTCGTCGGATGCGCATAAGATGAGGAGATTATAGCTTTTTTGGACTATTTGTTCCATTTATCAAAACACCTCGGTATTAGCCAAGGTGTTTTCATGTCTAGACTGGACGATAAGCCGAATTTTGTCGGCCCGACTTGCGTCAGACCGGATGGCCATCTATCTGGGATGATGATTGCTCATCACCTCGTGCGAGCTACCAGTTCCTCATCCCGCTTGCGCGGAAATCGGATCTTGCTCTTGCACCAGAGAGGGTTTGCCACGAACCGACGTTGCCATCGGCCGAGAAACGTAGCAGTCAGCCGAGGCTGACCACACCATTTCACTTTTCACCTTTCACCGTCTTGCAACGGCTAGTATTGTCTCTGTGGCACTTTCCCTAGGTTTGCGGAGAAACTTTGGACGCGATTTCCTGCTTTTGGCAGGACGCCACGATGTCATCATTCACTCCGTTATATCCTGGCCGCCGTTAGCGGCTCTCGCGACACCCCGACTTACGTCGGGGCGGGTGTCCGGACTTTCCTCCCCGCTGGGGCTTGCGCCTTTGCGAAGCAGCCATCTGTCCAGCCCAAACATGGCCGAATATAGCAGTGAATTGCGCTTTTGTCAATGGTTTTCTCGTGCTATGCTTCAGCTTAGATATGCGGAAATGGCTGTTTCTGTTGTTTTTTGCCTTAATCCTCGGCGCCGGAGCCTGGTATTTTTGGTCTCTGGGCAGTCTTCCGGAACGCGAAGGCCAGCATGTTTCTCTGGCTATCGATAACCAAGGGGTAGAAGTCCAACGGTCAGGTTCAGACTCATGGCAGAACGCGACGAACGGCGATGTCCTGAATGCAGGCGATTCTGTCAGGACCGGTTCCGGCGCGGCCACCCTGACGTTCTTCGATTTGAGCCAAGCACGCCTTGCGCCCCAATCCACGGTCAGGATAAACGAAGTATCCTTGGCCGACGGACAACCCTTCACAGTCAAGCTGGAACTCGAGAACGGCCGTATCTGGTCGCGCATCCTGCGTCTGTTCGAACTCGACGACACTTTCACGGTCACTGCCGATTCAGTCGTGGCTACGGTCAGGGGAACGGCTTTTGAACTTGCCCATTCAACCACCGGGACGGCCATCACGGTTTTTGAATCCGCAGTCGAGGTCGGTGGATTAGTTGTCAGCGAAGGATTTACGGTTTCGTTCGATTCTTCCGGAAAGTTGTTGGGGACACAGGCAACCGGCGAAGACCTGAAACAAGATGATTGGGTGTCCGGCAACCTCAAACGCGACTTGGTTTTCGCCAACGCTTCCCAAGAACGTCTCCTTGCCCATCTTGGCGATCTGGATGCCGCCAAACCCGACAGCGTTTTAGATGGCTTGACCAGGATGTCGGAGAGACTCCACTTGTCGCTCGCCGCAGAAAAGGCTCCCGAACTTTACGTCACGTATGCCGAACGCCGTTTGGCCGCCATCAAGCGATTGATCGAACGCGGCAAATCCGGAGCCGCTTTCAACGCGTTGACCTCGGTCGAGAACGAAGTCGCCGAAAAACTTAATGGACCGGAAGCCGAAAAATACCGCTCGCCCATGCGCCGCGCCTTGTTCGAAGCTTCGACGTTGTTGTCCCAGGTCTCACCGTCATCCCCTCTGTATCGCATGAAGCAAAAGCTGGAGGATATGCAGGTCAGTTTGGCCGGTGATGACGGGCTCGAAGTCGCTTATGCCAGGATGCGCGCCATCGATGCTCGCTTGGATGAGACTCTCATGCTGATCGACCAGAGCTCGTTGGATGAAGCCGCCAGCGCTTTGGATGCGGCGCGCCAAGGCTTGGTCAACGTTGAGCGTGATGTGGATCATCTGCCCGAAGGCTCGCCAAGCGACCGCCTGACTGCGCTGCGCGGCAAGCTGAATGTGCTGAAAGCCCGTGAAGCCGCCTACCGCGTCCGCTTGGCCACAGCCATCGAACCACCCCAAAGCCAGTTGACCGTCCCGTCTGACGGGGCCGCGTCCTCTACGAGTTCGACAGAAACAGGTTTTGAGGCTGCGACTGGGACACCCTCTGTCCAAGAAACGGAAAGTTACGAAACCATCAGCCTTTCGGCCTTGCCGGGTCAACCCAAAGTCGGCGACAGTGTCCGCCTCAAAGTCAGGGCCATCAAAGCCGACGGCAGTCAGGTTGATGTGACGTCGCAAAGCACATTTGACGTCACCGGACCCGCTGAAGCCAGTGGTTCGGTCCTGACGCCGAACGGAATCGGCAAGATAAATATCACAGCCGTCTTCCTCACCGAAAAAGACAGATTCGAAGCGCGGTTGGCTCTCGATGTCACCGAAGCCGCGCCGATTGTCCTCCAATCCCTCAAGCTCACGACGACTGCACCCGTCTCCCTGGTCTTCGGCGCCACCGCCGTATTCACCGCGACTGCAATCTACTCAGATGGTAGCACTAAGGATGTCACGGCTTCGGTTTCTTTCTCTGCTTCCAACCTGCGCCTGGGTTTCATGGACAAGAACGTCTTCAACGCCGGGCAAGATACCGCCGGCCAGGTCCAGGTAGTGGGCACGTACAAAGAGGGGGATAAGACGGTCACCGCCTTCCACGATTTCAATATCGTTGCGCCATGAATTTTTGACTCCAAAATATGAAGCTTACCCGTGAGTTCTTTCGGCCTATCGCCATAGGCGGTTGCGTCGGTCTGTTGGCCGGCCTCGGCCTTCTGACCGGCATCCTCCAGAACTGGAGCAACCCCACCCTGGACCTCCTTTTTTTGCCGCATAAACCGGACCCCCGTCTCACGCTCATCGCCATCGATGACGCATCCCTCACGCAGATCGGACGCTGGCCATGGCCGCGCCAGACCCATGCTCAATTGATCGGCAAACTCAAAGACGCTGGCGCCACGGTCATCGGATACGACGTGAATTTTCCGGAACCCTCGGACAAAGACGACGACCAGGCCCTGGCTGCCGCGCTGAAGAACTCGGCTAACGTCGTCCTGCCGCTCGAGCTCACGCTTCTCCAGAGCCGCAGCAACCTTACGTACGATCCAAAGAACGTGGTCCAGCCCATCGCGTCGCTCTCAAGCGCTGCCGGAGCGCTCGGTTTCGTCAATTCTCCGCCAGATGCAGACAACGTTTTCCGTCGTTTGCCCCTCACGGTAAAGGGCCCGGATGGTTCGGTTGTCCCGTCATTCGAAGCCGAAGTCTTGCGACTGGCCGGCACGCCCGGTCTGCTCCGCGGCGCGCCGCTAGACTCCCTGGGACGGATGCGCGTCAACTTCTCCGGCCCTCCCGCACCGGCCGGCGCGTTCCGCATCATCTCTGCCGCCGACGTTTTATTCGATAAAACCGACCTCGCTCTTCTCAAAGGCGGTATCGTCCTGGTCGGTGCCACGGCTTACGACCTCCACGACAACTTGCTTGTTCCGACCTCGCGCGGCGTTCCCATGTCCGGCGTCGAGGTCCATGCGTCAGTGCTCGATACTTTGCTCAGCCGCCGCTGGCTCCAGTCAGTCCCGGACTGGCTGCAAGCTTTTTATCTCATCATCCTGGGCCTCTTTATCGGTTTCATGGTTCCGCGCGTCCGGGCCCGCTGGAGCATCCCGATCACGCTCGCTGTCTGGTTTGCCTCGATCCTCATATCCTTCCTGGCCTTCGACCGCGGCTGGCTCTTGGATATCCTGTGGCCGACTCTGACGCTCGTCTTTGCCTACGCCGCGGTCACCCTCGAACGCCGCCTCGCCTCCGAGCTCCAAAAACGCCAGCTCAAGACCGCTTTTTCGCGCTACGTCTCGCCCTCGGTTGTTGAAGTCATTTTGGCAGACCCCTCCAAACTCAAACTCGGCGGAGAGCGCAAGAACATGTCCGTGCTCTTTTCCGACATTTGCGGTTTCACTTCCATTTCCGAGAAGTTGAGTCCGGACAAGCTCGTCGAGATCCTCAATAAATATCTCTCACGCATGACTGCCATCGTCTTCGAAGAGAGCGGCGTGCTCGACAAGTACATCGGCGACGCGGTCATGGCTTTCTGGAATGCGCCCTTTGCCCAGCCTGACCACGCCTTCCGCGCCGTGGCCACCGCCCTCAAGATGCAGAACGTCCTCGACGAGATGAACGCCAAAAAAGAGTTCGGCGACGTCGAAATCCGCATCGGCGTGGGCATCAACACCGGCGACATGGTCGTGGGCAACGTGGGCGGTGAAGCGCGCTTCGACTACACGGTCATCGGCGACAACGTCAATCTCGGTTCGCGCCTCGAAGCTTTGACCCGCCAATACAAAGTCGGCGTCATCGTGACCGAAGCCACGTACCAAGCCTTCGGCGACCGTATCCTGGCGCGCCGTCTCGATAAAGTGGCGGTCAAAGGCAAGAAAGAACCGGTCGTCATCTACGAAGCGATTGCCGAGACTCACGAAGCGACTGAAGCGCAAAAGAAACTCGCGCAAGATTTTGAAGCGGCGCTCAAAAAATATTTCGCCCGCGATTTCATCTCGTCCGCTGGCGCTTGCGCCGCCATCCTCTCGGCCAACCCCGATGACTATCCGACATCCCTGCTCAAGGAAAGATGCGGACACTTCATCCAAGAACCGCCGACCGAGGATTGGGACGGGACTTGGGTGTATACCAAGAAATGAAAACAAAAAACCCCGCCGAAGCGGGGTTTTTCTGGTGTCGTTATTTCCTTCCCAGCCCCACCCTCTCCATCACGACCTTCATTTTCTTCGCCGCCATCTCCTGCGCCGCATCCCGTCCGGCGTCGAGTATCCTCGCGAGTTCTCCCGGGTCGCTCTTGAACTCGTCGAGTTTCTTTTGGATGGGGGAGAGCATCTCGACCACGGATTCGGCTAAACCTTTCTTGAAATCCGCGTAACCTTTGCCAGCGTACTCGGCCTCGATCTCCTTGATCGGCTTGCCGGTTGCGTGGTGGAAAATCGTCAACAGATTTGAGATAGCCGGCCGTTCGATTGCGTCGTATGTGATGTCAGTGCCCGAGTCGGTCACGGCCCGCGAAATCTTTTTGCGTATCACGTCCGGGCTGTCGGTCAGCATGATTGTCCCGGACGCCGACTCATCGCTCTTGCTCATCTTCTTGGTCGGTTCCTGCAGGCTCATTATCCTCGCTCCGACTTTCTGAACCAGGGATTGCGGTTCCACGAACGTCTCGCCGAAAGTCGAGTTGAACCGCCGCGCCAACATGCGCGTCAGTTCCACATGCTGCATCTGGTCCTCGCCCACCGGCACGACCGTCGTATCGTAAAGTAAAATGTCCGCCGCCATCAAACTCGGATAATTGAACAGCCCGGCACCCACGTTCTCGCCTTTGACCTTGGCTTTGTCTTTGTATTGCGTCATGCGCTCCAACTCCGACATCTTGACCAAAGTTCCCAGGATCCAGCCCAGTTCCGCATGTTCGTGGACCTCGCTCTGGACGAAAAGGGTGCACCGCTTGGGGTCTAATCCTATGGCAAGATAAATTGCCGCGATCTCAAGCGTCCGTTCGCGCATCTCCTTCGGGTCTTGCGGCACCGTGATGGCGTGCAGGTCTACGATGCAAAAAAGGCATTGGTAACGATGCTGGATTTCGGCCCACTGTTTGAGCGCGCCGATGTAATTGCCGATGTGCGGTGTGGACGTGGGCTTCACGCCGGAGAAGAGGAGTTCGGGCATAGCCACCATAGATTGCCTCATCCACCGCGGAATGACAAATATCGAAAAACCCCTCGACGGAGAATCCGCGAAGGGGTTTGAGGTGGTTCAGATGAGATCGGGGTAACGCCGCTTGAGGTCCAGGACGTACGGGTCGTTTCCGTGGCCGAGTAGTTCGGCTCGCTGCAGGTGCTCCCTCAGCTCCTCTCGCAGGTCCCGAATGGTTTTCGGGCTCAGATCCCTCACGGACAGCGAACTCTCCCGGACGCCAAGCCCCTGCAGACAGGCGATCCACGCGGATTCGTCTTTGTGAGAGGCTCTAGGACCGCCCTCAACCGTCCGCATCAGCTTGACGACGAATTCCAGCCACTCGCGTTTGTGGTGATGGCGGATGCGGTCGCTGAAGCAATGTGTAATCCAGCGGATTATGTTGGCGCCCCCTGTCACGACTTCGATCACTCGCAGCCTGTTCGTGCGGCCGTCGTCGAATTCGCTCCTGCCACCGTCCGACCCGAATAGGATCCAGTACTGCAGGGCCTCGAACGTGATTTGAGCATCAAGGACCGAAATCGGTCCGTCAGGCGCTTTGCCCATCGCGACCTTGCCCGTGTACAACCCGCTGTCCTCGGTCGTTGCCAGGCGCAGCTTATCGTCGGTGAGATTGGCGACGGAGAGCGTCGCCTCTGACGTCTTCTCGACATGATGGAACGTGAGGCAATCGCCGGTCAGCGGACCTCTCCGCATGCGTCGCCGTGATGGACCGATCTTCACGTAGTCCACCAGCATGACGAACTGCCCGCTCATGCCCGCCAGCTCCTCCTGGACCGCGAACATCCTCCCCAGAACCTTCTTGTCGCTGCTGTGGTACTGCGCGATGTGCTCTCGGAGCGCCTTTAAATTGTCTTGATCGTTCCCCATGGTCAGACCTCTTTCTCAAAGGACTGGCCAGAATTTATTCTCGACCTCGTTTTTTGTCAATCCAAAACCAAAAAGGCGTCCCGGTGGACACCGGGACGCCCCTACTCTCTGGCTATCGTCTACCGTCTACGGTCTAATATCTAGCTTTACACCTCAACTATAACCGGCAAAATCATGGGTCTTCGTTCCGTTTTCTTGTACAGGAACTCGCCCAGGTCGTTGCGCACCTTCTCTTTCAGATAAACAGCGTTGGCGCCGCTCCGCGGGTCGTTGTCCTGCAGGGTCTCGGCGACCTTTTTGCGCGCCTGGCCCATCAATTCTCCCTGGTCCTTCATGTAGATGAAACCGCGCGAGATGAGTTCGGGCAATTGCATTAGCTTACCGGTGCGTTCCGAGACCACGGCCAGGACCACAACGATGCCGTCGCCCGAAAGTTCCTGGCGGTCGCGTAGCACGATGTGGTTGGTGTCGCCGACTCCCAGACCGTCCACGAACACGTATTCGGTCGGGATTTTCTTGTTGGTCAGTTGGCCGTTGCCATGATGGTCGAACTCCATTATCTGGCCGTTGTCCGCGATCATGACGTTGTTTTGGTTGAACCCGCCGCGCACTGCTGCCTTGGCGTGTTCCACCAAAAAGGAGTAGTGGCCTTCGATGGGGATCAGATACTTCGGCTTGATCATGCGGTGCGTCTCGATCAGGTCCTCCTGTTTGGCATGTCCGCCGGCGTGCACGTCCATCATCTTGTAGTGCACCACGTTGGCGCCTTCGCGGTAGAGCGTATCGGTCACGCGCTGGACAGAGCGTTCGTTGCCCGGGATGACGGACGACGAGAACACGACCGTGTCGCCCGGTTCGATCTCGATGATTGGATGTTCGCGGTTGGCCACGCGCATGAGCACGGCCCGCTCTTCGCCTTGCGCGCCGGTGCACACGATGGCCACCTTGTCGCGCGGGTATTTGTTGATGTCCTTGGTGTCGATGAGCGTCCCTTTCTGGACCTTCATGTAGCCCAGTTCCTGCGATATGAGCATGTTGGATTTCATGGAGAAACCCTCGACCGCTATCTTTCGTCCCTGACGTTCGCAAGCCAAGACGATCTGCTGGATACGCGCGATCATCGAACTGAATGTGCCGATGATGACGCGGCCTTGCGAGTTGGCGATGATGTCGTCAATGTTGTGCTGGATCTCGTATTCATGCAGCTGTTTGCCCGTATGCGAAGCGTTGGTCGAGTCGATCATGAGCGCCAGCACGTTGCGGTCGCCAAGCTTCATGATTTTCTCCGTCTCCTGCAGGGATTGCGCGCCCGGGGCCGAATCCAGTTTGAAGTCGCCGGTGTGTACCACTATGCCACACGGGGTATTCACGATGAGGCCCATGGCCGTGGGGATGGAGTGGGCTACGCCGAAGAATTCGATCTTGAACACACCGAGCTGGAGCACGTCATCGGATTTTATGGTGTGCAGGTTTAGCGGCGGTTTGTCGCGATGGTCTTCCTGGCGTTTCTTGATGAGCGCGCAGGTCAAATCCGTGCCGAAGATCGGCGGATTGCCCAGCATCGAAGCCAGGTGGGGGACGCCGCCGATATGGTCCAAGTGGGCGTGGGTGATGATCACGCCGCGGATATTCTTCTCCTTGCCCTTGAGGTAGGAGACGTTGGGGATGATGTAGTCCACGCCCGGCATGTCCTCGTCCGGGAACTGCAGGCCCATGTCGATGAGGATGATGTCGTCGCCGTACTCCATGAGCGACATGTTGCGTCCGACTTCTTCATTGCCGCCCAGGACGATGATCTTGAGCCGCTGTTTTGGGCTCACCATCAATTTATCCGTGTCCGTGCCGGTTTTGAGGTAGGGTTTGTGTTTGTAAGTACCCAAACGCGGAGCCGCGACTTGGCTGCCCGGGCGTCCCATACGCCGTCCCTTTTTTGGCTTATGCCCTTCTTCGCGGCGCAAACCTTCCTTGATGGTCGGTTCCTTCTTGCCGTTGCGCGCGATTGCTTTGTCGATCAGGGATTTGACCTGTTCGGTCTTGCCTTGGATCGATTTGGTGCGCTGTTGGAAAACCGCCGGCTTCTGATCGAAGCGTTTGAACGGCGTACCGAAAGGCCGCGCCGGTTGGGCTGGACGGGCTTGATGGGGTTGCGTCGTCGGTTGTCCCTGTGGTTTATGTGGTTTCCTCGGCCCGCGAAAGGGGCGAAAACCGAAAGGTTTCGATCCGCCGCTGGGCGGAGTCGTTCCTCCTGTACGTCTGAATGGTTCCATATTGTGTTTCGGACTTACGAAAAGTCCATCTTGTGTCCGCCAGATTGAAAAATGTTGCGTCCGATGGACGTCTGGTTCAATCTCTGGCGGAAAAAGTCATATCTAATGACTCGCTGACAAACGAAAAACTTTGATAGTTTACTCGTTCAATCTTGATTATGGTGATTTAGAACCGTCGGAATTGGCGTAAATCTACGCGAATCTGCGACGAATCTCAACCTGAATACGGATACTATACAGTAAAATGCGGATTTTGTCAAAAGAAGCCATCCTTTGACAGCCAAACGTAAATACATCGTCGAGAATCCTCTGGAATAGGATTCCGATCCTGAGCGCCATCCTATTTCTCCCACGGATGCTTTTCCTTCCCTTCCTTCAGCACCTCCGCGTACCAGAACAATTCCTTAAAAAATGGTTCGAGGCGGGGGAGGTACTGCTCCGGATTTTTCAGCTCTCCTTTTTCATCCGCAAGCTCCCAAACCATGGGGAAGTAGCCGGCTTCGCGGATTGGCACCATCTTGAGTTCGATGACCACCTGGCGTAATTGCTCGACCATGCGCCCGCCGCCCAAAAAGCCTGATGCGCCGATGATTCCGACCGGTTTGTAGTTGTATTCCTCGTACAGCGAATCGAGCATCTCCTTCAGCGGACCGGGATAACCATGGTTGTACTCCGGGGACACGATGATGAGTCCGTCAGCTTCGGCCATGATTGTCTTCCAGGGCTCCGGGAATTTTTTCTCCATGGATTTTCCGTGATAGTTCTCCGGCGTCACGTATTCGCTCTCGATGCCGCGCTTCACGAGTTCCGCATGGATGAACTTGGCCACGCTTTCGCTCTTCCGCCCTTCGCGGATCGAACCGTATAAGACTGGGATTTTCATAATTGTATTCGTAGGGGCGGACCGATGTGTTCGCCCTGTATTCGTTATGTGGATATTAAACTCCGGACACCCGTAAAAAGCAAAAACCCGCTTTCGCGGGATTCTTGCATGGTGGGCGGGGAGAGACTCGAACTCTCATGATCTTGCGATCGCTGGCTCCTGAAGCCAGTGCGTCTACCAGTTCCGCCACTCGCCCTTGCCTGTTCTTTTGTGCACCGATGATGCCTCATCCAAACATCCTCGTCAAGTTGACAATCACGTAAAAAACGCGTAAGCAACCATTACCCAAAGGTGTGCCTGAAGGGTTAACCAAGGAGAGAGGGTATGCCCGAATCCATGTCCGTCCTTTTCAAAGAAGTATTGCCTGGCCACGAACCGTCCGATGACGACCTGCTCAAAATGCTCAAGGACCGTGCCGAAATCGTCGCCGGTTTCCTGGATCGCATCACCTTGACCAGGCTCGGCGAGGTTAAGTTCATGCCCAATTGCTTCAACAGCGCCCCGACGGTTTGCCTCAACAACCGTTTGGCGGAAAAGGTGACACATCCGTCAGACGGACTGTCCTTGCAGGGTTTCTTCATGCAGGTCTGGTCCAGGGAAGATGACGGGGCCAAGTACCACCTCATCGGCTTTTCCCGTGATGGTGAATGGCTCGAAGTCGTTGTCGAGGAGAAGCAGACAGCTCCCTCGACCTACGCCATCAGCAAGGTCGAGATCCTCAATCCGTCGCCGCAGGAGATCGTCAGTAAGTACCTCGTCGGTTACCGCGATCTGCTCGACTTCCTCACCATTGAAATGCAGAGGTGGGCCGAAGCGTCCCGCGAGCGCCACGTGCGCCTGCAGAGTGTGGCCGACCGCTTCGTCCAGGAGGATACGATCCTCAAAGCCATGTGTGCCAAGCCAGAGGAAGTCCGACGATGATCAAGAGCAAGGTCATGGGCATGCTCATGCGCGGCAAGCCGCTCCGCGACGAAGATTGGCGCAAGCTCCTTGCCCAACGCGAGCGGCTGGTCCGCCCCAAACTCAAGTCAATCGCCACGGCCACGCTGGGCGAACTGAACTTCTCTTCACCGTCCCTCTCCTTCACGTTCTCCGGACTGGTGGATGATATGGAATCGTGCGAGAACGCCGAGATTCTGCAGCTGCGCGGCATTTTCGGGGTCACGTCGCGGCACGATAAGGCCGAAGACCAAGGAAGGCTCTACGCCTACGGACTGCACCGCGAAGGCAAGTGGTTCAACATCGAGCTCGATGTCAGGGACCCCGAACGCGGCCGGTTCTCCATGAGAAATCTCCTCATCCCTGAAGACTTCGAGTTCTACGACCTCTCGTACCGCCACCTGTTCAACCTCTTGGGCAATGCGGTCGGGTCTTGGATGCGTCGTCAGGAAAAGCGCTATGAGCAGACCTTGGCCCTGCATCGTCAGTTCTCGCTCGAACACGACCTGCTCGATGAGCTCGAGTCAAAGTCCAAGAAGGACTGAAGGAGAACGTCATGTCCAGTAAGTTCTTTGAAACCGTCCTGCGCACCGAACATCTGACCGAACGCGAATGGTTGGACCTACTGCAGGAGCGGCAGTTGGCCCTCGGAGGTCTGATGGAGGGAGCTCCTCTCGTGCGGTTGGGAGATTTTCCCTGCATCCTCGGCCTGGACCGCACCCTGGCGTCGCAATCCGTCGCGGTGGAGACCGGCCGTCCTGTCGATGAGTTCGGGCGTAACCCGTACGGTATCTTCAAACGCGTACAGCCGCGCAGCCAGGCGAATGATTGCACGGCCTACATCGTGGGATTCACCCGTGACCTGATCTGGGTGGTTGTCTCGATCTGGGCGCCGCGCGTAGTCCCCGGCGAAGGTGAGCGGGTCAGCCGCGCCTGCCTCGAGCACGCGACCCCGTCCCACATCGTCGAGATGGCGGATACCAGCTACGGTGAACTGTGGTTCATGCTTGGCTACGCACTCGAAGAGTGGACCAGACAGCGCCGCGATGAACTCGTCCACCTCACCCTGCTGGAACAGCGGTTCCGTAACGAAAATCAGATCGTCACCGCCATCGAAACCGACTTGAGCGTCACCGACTGACGCCTCCCTATCGCCCCGGTATCACACCGGGGCTTCTGCTTTTTATGCGACATGCTACCATCCACGCATGCCAGAATTCTCGGTAATCATCCCGGCATTCAACGAAGAAAAGACTGTCGAAACCGCGATATCCGAGACGCGTCGCGTTTTTCAGGTCCTCGGCAAATCCTGTGAGATCATCGTCGTGGACGATGGCTCATCGGATGGGACGGTGGCAATCGTTGAAAATTTGCTACAGTCCTCACCTGATATGTCATCCTACGGCTTGACCGGGGGAACTTATCTAAGGTCGATTTCACATCCTACCAACCAGGGCAAAGGGGCTGCGGTCAAAACTGGCGTATCGGCCGCGCAAGGCGAGTGGGTTGTTTTCCTCGACAGCGACCTGGCCACGCATCCGTCAGAAATAAAAAAAGCGCTCCCGCACCTGGGGAGTTCGGATATCATCATCGGTTCGCGCCGCGTAGCCGGCGCCGACATCGCAGAGCGCCAGCCCATGCATCGCCACTGGCTCGGCCGTTTGTTCAACCTTGGAGTACGAACCTATCTCGGCCTGCCGTTCCATGATACGCAATGCGGTTTCAAGCTTTTCAGCCGGCGCGCTCTCCCTCTCTTCACAAATCTCCAAACCCGCGGCTGGGCCTTCGATGTTGAGCTTCTGTATCTCGCCAAACAGCGCGGATTGTCGGTCCAGGAAATCCCGGTTGTCTGGCGCAATGGCCGCGAAAGCCGGGTGAAAATCAGCCATGTCCTACGGATCTTACGTGAGATTTTTCTTATCAAAAACCGTCCGCCTACTTCCACTGCAAGCCGGTCTTGATGTACCAGTGGGCCAGGTCGTTGAACCTTTCGTATGGTGCGGCGATAGTCGAATCGTCTTTTTCGCCGTTGATCGTATTCGAAACCAGATAATGTTGGACCGGCTTGACCAAGAAGATGGCTGGGAGTTGTTCCGCGAGCGTCGCCGTGAATTTGTCCCTGGCTGCTTGCACGGCTTCGGTCGTGGTTGAGTTTTTGATGGCCTGGAGCGCATCATCCACATCGCGATTGGCGATGCCGGAAATATTGAAACTCCGGACCGTGGCGCCTCCGCTCCACCAGAACGGCGTCTGGTCCTGCTCCGGTCCGATGAAGATGCTCAACAGAGTTATTTGGGCCGTCCGTTCGCGTGTCGCCCGGCGCATCACGTCATCCAGGGGCGCGGATTCGACGTTCACCTGGGCGCCGATCAGCGACCACTGGCGCTTCAGCGCTTCGGCTGCGTTCTGCAGATCCGGGTCGTCGGGATAGAGGATGGTCAGAGTGAGCTGGGTCGAACTCGCATTTGCCGTCACGGTATCGGCGGCGGTCGACGTTGCGGCTGTAGCCGTCTTGGTCTTGGATGATGGGGCAGCGGTCTTTTTGGTGCCTACCCAAATTCGGATGTTGCCGTTTTGCGGCATCGCCCAACCGGCTTTGGTCAGGAGTTCGCGGGCTTGGTCCAGGTTGCTCGCCGTCGTGCTCGCGTCAATCGGTCCGAAGGGGAAGGGACCGGTGACGACCTGGGCCGATCCGTTGAATGCATCGACGATGTCTTCACGGTTCACGGCCAGCGACAAAGCCTGCCTCACGTCTTTGTTGGCCAGCGTTTTGTCTTTGAGGTTGAAGAATGTCACGGTCTCTTGCGGCAATTCCAGACTGATGTTCTTCAGACGTTGGGACGCGCCAATTTTTTCGATATCCGTCGCGTTGATGAATGCGACCGCGTCCACCAAGCCGGATTTGAAGGCGTCCAGGGCTTGGCGCCTGTCCACGAAGAATTGGAATACCACGGTTTTGATGAACGGCTTTTCCCCATAATAGCGGTCATCCCGTTCCAGGGTGAACGAGTGGATGCTGCCCTGGCTGTCTCGGGTGAATGCTTTGATGCGGTACGGGCCGGAGCCCACGGGTTTCAGGTTCAAATCCGACAGCCTCGCGCTGACCGCCGGTAAATCCTGCCACAAGTGGGCCGGCATCAGGCCGACCGTGAGTTTGGATAAAAAGCTCATGTCCGCTTTCTCCAGCCTGAAGATTATGGTCTTGTCGTCCTGGGCTTCTAATTTGACGTTGCGGAATTGCGATTCAAGCGGGCTTTTCCGGTTCTGGTCCTGGATGGATTCAATGGTGAACCTGACGTCGTCCGTGCTCACCTGCTCGCCGTCATGGAAAAATATGTCATTGCGCAGTTTGACCGTCAGTGTTTTGCCTTCGTCTGACCAAACGTAGCTTTCGGCCAGGTCGGGCACCGTTTCCAAACCCTCGTATTTGAACAGTCCGGAGTAGACAAGCCTGACCAGGTCGCGGTCCGGGTCGTTGGCGATGGCATCCAGCGGATTCAGGAACTTCGGTTGTCCGATCAGCGCTTCGGTATAGGTTCCGCCCACGGCCGGTTGCCTGCCCGTGTGCGATTGGACGAAAAGCGTGGCCGCGGTGCAGAGCGACAGGATGAGCAAAACGGCTGCTCCCAACAGCACCCTTCGCTCATTCTGTGACAGGAGTTGCATGGCGTATCGCAGTTGGTCCATCCGCGGGATGCGGTCGGGCGATGTGACGGATACGACCAGCGCATGGTCCGGATCCGCGTTATCCAAAAGCTCCTCGGTCCGCGGTTTCGGATGCCTCGAAAACGGCCGGCGGAATATCCGGTTCAGGAATGAGGGCAAGTGGATTTTGTTCATGGCGCTATCGTAATCTAGGCTTGAAACCCGTACGTCAGCAGGCTGTTGTGACGTTCCGCGTTACAAGCGACACGTTACAGACCTACGCCAGCACGACGTTCAGGATGGCGGTCACGAAGAACAGGACCGACAAACCGATGGTGGCGTAGAATAGGCTTTTCTCTATGCCGCGTTTTGTGCGGAAAACGTCGCCGCCTCCGCCGAAAGCGGCGCCCAGACCGGTGCCGCGCTGTTGCAGCAGGATAGCGGCCACGAGCAGGATGGAGATCAGGATTTGCAGGATGGGAAGCAGGATGCTGCGCATAATTTCAGTGGGTTGAGGTTATCCCGCTACGGCCGGATAGTCAAGTCATGGGGTCGTTTTTATGCTACACTGGGCCCATGTCCGCTACCCTCAAACCTTGGTATAAGAGCCCCCTTAAGCTTGCCGGCGCCATCCTCGGCGGTCTCATCCTGGCATCCATCCTCTTCCTGATCGGCCAGACCGTCTACTTCATGGTGCTCATCAAGATGGGCAAGATGCAGCCTTTGGCTGATACGCGCTTCGAGCAGTTGCGCATTAGCGTTTCTAAAGCTTTGGACAAGCGTCTGTCCGACAAAGAGCTGGCGCGGATCGAAGAAGGGACGAATCCCACCCTGGGTAATCCGGATGCCAAGCTCCACATCGTCGAGTTCGTGGATTACGAATGTCCAAATACCAAAAAGGTAGCGCCTGTCATAGCGGAGTACATGGCGCGTCATGCCGAAGATGCCTATTTGATTATCCGCGATTACCCGATTACCGAGCTCTACCCATACGCGCAGGCCTCGGCATTGGCGGCACGCTGTGTCTTCGATGTGGATCCCGCGAAATACTGGTCGTTTCAAGAACGTCTGTTTGCGACGCAAGGTTCGGAGAGGAGTTTGGAAGGCTATGTTCAAGAGGTTAAAGCACTGGGCGTTGACACGAACAAATTCGCCGAGTGCTATCGTACCGGTAAGTACCTAAGTGAAATTAATTCTTCGGTTTTATTGGGTGAAGGATTGCGGATTAGCGGTACTCCTGCCTTCTACTTCAACGGCACAGTTTTCGAAGGCGCGATGGACAAGGATTTCCTGGAAGTCGTGGCTGATGAAGCGCGCAAGAAGGCGGATGCCAAATGATCCTGCCCGGCCAAGCGATTATGCATTTGAACCTGTCCAAGAAATTTTCCCGGCCGTTGGCGGTCGGTCTTCTTGGTTGGGTGGTGCTCGGTTTATTTTTGCCTTTGGCCGCCAAGGCTGATGGCCTGGACGATTGCCTCAAGGACACTACGGTTCCGGTTAACGGCCAGGAGCAAACCGTCCAATACGCCAAGGCTTATCCGGAAGTTTGTGCCGCATTGTGCTATTCGCAGCTGAGCCCTGACAAAAAACTCGACGCCCTGACTTTAGCCTGTGGCAAGTGCACGGCCATCGCCGCCGCTACCCAGCTCTCCATCTTTCCCGACAAAGCTTCTGTCATCGGCGTGGCTATAGTCGCTTATACGACTGCCTTCTGCGCCAAATATCTCCCCGAAGCCACTCTCCAGGCGGCTAAGGAATTGGCTTGTGATAAGGGTCCACAGGGCTGCTGCATCGAAAATTTCAAACCCGCGACCGACGGCCAAGGCAAAATCGACGTCGAGACCTGTTACAAACAGCCCCCGATTTATTACGGCGACTGCTATTGCATCGTGAATAAGGCGATTGTGCCTCCGGACGAGAATAAGCGCGGCCGTTCGACTTTCTCTGCATGTGAGGCCGATTGCCAAAAGAAAAAAGGCCGCGTGGACGTGACCCAGGGTATCGGCCGCTATCAGGCCGAGTCCGAAGGAGCGCCCCAGCTTGAATCCGACGTCAATGTCCTGTGCTTCAAGCCAGGGGAATGCGCCACTGCCAAAGGTGTGTTCACCGGCGTCGATTCAGCTTGCCCCACAGCCCAGGGCTATTGCCTCGCCCCCGAACCCGTCATCCAGCTGTCATCGCCCATCATGCAACAAGCCCAAGTCTTGGGCATCCGAGGTTGGGTCGAATTGATGTTGCGCTTCGCCGTCACGGCAGCCTTGGTCGTATCGGCTATCATGTTCGTCTTCGGAGGATTCAAGTACATCCTGGGTTCGTCTATCGGTACCATTGCCAGCGCCAAAAACACCATCCTTAACTCGATCATCGGGCTCATTCTGACCCTGACCGCCGTGGTCCTGCTTAACACCTTGAATCCGGCCACGGCCAGGTACGACAAGCTTGGCATCAAGATGATAAATACTCTCCGTTTCGCGGAATTCAACTGGTGCAAAGATTACGAACCTGTCGACCCCGGCAAGCCCTTGAAGTTCGGCGACTCCGGCGACCCGCCCGGACAGTTGCTTTATTCCGAATCAAAACTCGAGACTTTGGCCGAAGACACGGTCTGCGGCAAGGAATATTACATCGAAGGTTTTACGGGCCAGCGTTGCCAGGGGCAGAAGTGCGAGGAGAAAGGCAAGCTTTGCATGCCCTGCACCAAGGACTCGGAAATCGAAGAGTGCGAGGAAAAGACAAGGGGTAACGCCTGCGTCAAAGCCTCAATCGCCGGTTACATTAATTTCGCCGACGGCCGCGTCCCCAAGAACATCGAGTTGATGGCCGTGTGCAACTGGATCCAGCCGTCCGCAGGACAGAAATTCGGATTCAAGAAAGCCCAGGCTAACACTCCGGCATTCCTTAAAGCCCAGCTCGCCGGTTCAACCGAGGGCGATGCCGGTGGCGTCGCATTCATGTGGAGCGGTTCCGAGGGCGATCTCCAGAAGCTCAAGACCGCGTGCAACAACAGCGGAGGTTTGCGGGGTATCGTTTTGGGGTTGAAATATAAAGATACGTCGAGATCCCTCGTCTCCTGCGCTATCGGAGGCATCACTTCGTGTGCCACGCTTGACGACATCACCATTATCACCAAAAACGATTGCGGCAACAGCGGGACGTCGCGCTTCAAAGCATATGCCGATGGCGGAGTATTGGATGAGGCGGATATGCAGGAAGCGTTCTATTGCGGTTCATGGATCGAACCCGGTGGCGGCGTCCATCCCAACCTGACGTCTCTGGTCCAGCCTCCTTCGATGTGGAGCGAGCAGGAGCTGAAGGCCGCCATCTCCGGCGATAAGGGCATCACTTGCGATTTCACTTTGACCGATAAGAACGCCCCCAGCAATCCGGGCACTGCATTGATGAGCAAGTGTGGTAAAAGCTACTGTCCGCCCATCGAACCTAAATGCAACGAGTGATAGGAGATTTGATGTAAGCCCGGAAGTTGTTCGGACGCCCATGATAAATACCGACCAAAAGCGCGTTAATCCGCGCTTTTCGTCTATTTCCTGGACGAGGCGTGGGTTTTCCAGGATATGCGTCAGTCAGGGGATTTACGTTAACTGCGGTGTGACTCTTGCCCATCCGGAATATCTGTGTTAGCATTCGGCACAATCGTATCTCTCATAGTTTTCCGCACACCAACATGCCGGCCCACAACACCATCAACATCAAAGGCGCACGCGTCCACAACCTCAAGAACGTGTCGCTCGAACTGCCCAAGAACAAGCTGATCGTCATGACCGGCCTCTCCGGTTCGGGCAAATCCAGTTTGGCTTTCGATACCATCCATGCCGAAGGCCAGCGCCGCTACATGGAGAGTCTCTCCTCGTACGCCCGCCAGTTCCTGGAGCTCCAGGACAAACCTGACGTGGACGAGATCCTGGGATTGTCGCCCACTGTCGCCATCGACCAGAAATCGTCATCGCACAATCCGCGCTCGACCGTCGGTACGGTCACCGAAGTCTACGACTTCTTGCGCCTGCTCTACTCCCGCGCCGGCCGAGCCCACTGTCCTAAATGCGGCCGTGCCGTCTCCGAACAGACTCCGCGCGAGATCGGCGAAAAGATCTTGTTGCTGGCCCAAAAATCCTCTCTCATCCTTCTGGCGCCCATGGTCCGCGAACAGAAAGGCGAACACAAGATCGTCCTGCAAGCCGCCAGCCGCGCCGGCTATACCCAGGTCCGCTACGATGGCACGCTGGTCGACATCGACGAGCTTTTGCATACCCGCATCGACAAGAACGTCCCGCATTCCATCGAAGTCGTGATCACCAAGATGGAACAGCACACGAGCCTGGTCCTCGAATCCCTGCTCGAGATCCTCAAGCAGGCTTTGGATCTTGGTAACGGTTTGGTTTCGGTCCTGGATGAAGATTCTGGCGACGAAACCATGTTCTCGCAGTCTTTGTACTGCCCGGTCTGCAGCATTTCCCTGCCCACTCTCGAACCGCGCCTCTTCTCCTTCAACTCGCCCCACGGCGCCTGTCCGGCCTGCACCGGCCTGGGTAACAAGCTCGTGCTCGACGCGGACCTGGTCATCCCCAACAAACGCCTGACCATTGCCCAAGGCGCCATCAAGCCCTGGACGCGCATCGCCGGCAACCAGACCTCATACATCAAACTCCTCGAGGTCGTGGCCAAGGAGAACGGTTTTTCCATCCACGACGAGGTCGGCAAACTCTCAAAAGAAGCCGTCAAAATCCTGCTCGAAGGCACGGACACCCGCGAATACCAGGTCGAAGGCAAGACCCAGACGTTCGGCGGCATCCTGGCCATGCTCGAGGAGAAATACCGCCAGACCGATTCCGAATACGTGCAGAAGGAGATCGAGTCCTACATGCGCGTCCTCATTTGCCCCGAATGTAACGGCCGCCGTCTGCGCAAGGAAGCGCTGCTCGTCACCGTTGCCGGCAAAGGCATCTCCGATATCGTAGGTTTGCCGCTCGACGAATGTTTCGCCTTCTTCGAAAGTTTCGGCAAAGGGCAAGCCAAGGTTAAGCCCTCAAAGATCGTTCGTCTCAAAGCTGACGCCAAGGCCGACTCCATGGGTTTCACCGAGCGCGAACGCCTCATCGCCGACCAGGTCTCGCACGAGATCAAACGCCGCCTGACAAACCTCCTCGATGTCGGCCTCGGCTATCTCACCCTGGACCGCAGCGCCATGTCGCTCTCCGGCGGCGAAGCCCAGCGCGTCCGGTTGGCCGTCCAGCTCGGGTCCGAACTCTCGGGCGTCATCTACATCCTGGATGAACCGTCCATCGGCCTGCACCAGCGCGACAACGACAAACTCATCCTGACCATGAAGCGACTGCGCGATTTGGGCAACACAGTCATCGTGGTCGAGCATGACCGCGCCGTCATGGAAGCCGCCGATTATATCGTTGACGTAGGTCCCGGAGCCGGGGAGTACGGGGGCGAAATCGTGGCCCAAGGCACGCTTTCCGAGATCAAGCGCAACAAGGAATCCCTGACCGGCGCCTACATCCTGGGCAAGAAGGTCATCGACAAACCCAAAATCCGCCGCAAAGGCAACGGCAAGAACGTGACGGTCCGCGGCGCCGCCGAATTCAACCTCAAGAACGTGGACTGCAAGTTCCCGCTGGGCAAATTCGTCTGCATGACCGGCGTCTCCGGTTCGGGCAAATCCACGCTTGTGCTCGACATCTTGGGCCGCTACCTCTCCGCCCAGTTCTACGGCGCCAAGGACCTGCCCGGTGCGCACAAGAAGATCGAAGGCATCGAGAACCTGGACAAGGTCGTGTCCGTTGACCAGTCGCCGATCGGCCGCACGCCGCGCTCCAACCCGGCCACCTATACCGGCGTGTTCACCGCCATCCGCGACCTGTTCACCGAGATCCCGGAAGCCAAGATGCGCAACTACGACGCCGGCAAATTCTCGTTCAACGTCAAAGGCGGCGGCCGCTGCGAGACCTGCGGCGGCGACGGTTACGTCCAGATCCAGATGCAGTTCCTGCCTGACGTCTTCGTCGAATGCGCCGAGTGCCACGGCAAGCGCTACAACAAGGAAGCGCTCGACATCCACTACCGCGAAAAGACCATCGCCGACATACTGGATATGACGGTCGAGGAAGCGCGCCGTTTCTTCGTGGACCAGCCGCTTATCTACGAAAAACTTTCCGTGCTCCACGAAGTCGGCCTGGGTTACGTGCGCCTCGGCCAGCCGGCCACGACCCTCTCGGGCGGCGAAGCCCAGCGCGTCAAACTCGCCACCGAACTCTCGCGCCGCGCCACGGGCAAGACCCTCTACATCCTGGACGAACCGACCACCGGTCTGCACTTCGATGACATCAAGCGCCTACTTGGTGTGCTCCAGGCTCTCGTGGACAAAGGCAATACCATTCTGGTCATCGAACATAACCTGGACGTCATCAAGTGCGCCGACTGGGTCATCGACATGGGTCCTGACGGCGGCATCCGCGGCGGCGAAATAATTGCCGAAGGCACGCCGGAAGAGATTGCGAAGAATAAGAAATCGTTGACCGGGAAATATTTGAAAGAGATCATGTAAAAACGTAGGGGCGGGTTTCAAACCCGCCCCTACCTTTATTTGTCATTGATTGTTATCATCCTGTGCATATGCGTCGTTCAATCATCATCAGTCTCTTGGTTTTGTTGGCCTTCCCAGGGCTCGCCCAAGCCGCTGCCGCGCTTGACCAGGCTTCGTCCCGCATCTCGTCCGAAAAGACCGAACTTAAAGCCGACGGTATCGCCAACACCAAAGTCACGGTCACGGCCAAAGATACCAATCTCATGCCCATGGAGGGCAAGAAGGTCGTCCTGACTTCGTCCCGCGGAAAACTGGATTGGATAACGGTCCAAACAGACGTGACCGACTCCCTGGGCAAGGCTTATTTCCTCGTCAGCTCCCTCAAAAATGGCACCTCTGTCTACACCGCTACGATTGATGGGACCGTGCTCCAGCGCACCGTCACGATCACGTATTCCGGCGGTTTGAACTGGGACCTCAAATCCGGCGACCTGATCAAAATCCCGGATGACAACAACGTGCTCACTCTCTCCGACACGGCCGTCTACTATTACGGCGCCGACGGTCGGCGCTACGTCTTCCCCAACGAAAAAGCGTATTACACCTGGTACCGCGATTTCTCCAGCGTGAAGACGATACCTGTAGACCAGATGTCGCTCATCCCCATGGGTTCAAACATTACCTACAAAGCCGGTTCCAAGCTCGTCAAATTTCAGACCGACACCAAGACCTATTTGCCGACCAAAGGGGGAGTGCTGCGCTGGGTCAAGACCGAAACGGTGGCGCGCGGCCTCTTCGGCAATGACTGGAGCAATATTGTCGACGACATCAGCGAAGCCTTTTACATCAACTACAAGTTCGGCACTCCGATCGAAAGCGCCCTCGACGCCCCACTCGACATCCTCCGCTCCGGCGATCCGACAATCAATGTTGATAAGGGGTTGGAATAGGGGTGAATCCAAAGGTAAGATCCCCCGGTCAAGCCGTGGGACGACAGAATATAATGTCATTCCCCGGTTCAACCGTGGAATCTTACAGACCGAACGTACTAAAAAAGAGGCTTGCGCCTCTTTTTGATTTATTTCGTTTCGGACTTGATCTCTTTTAGCTTTCGTTTGAATCCGCTCTTCCGCGTGTAGCCGATATTCCCGCGACGGGTCTTGAACTGGCGGACCAGCTCCAACTTGGCGATGTTCGGGGTGTAGATGGGGTAGATGCGCTCCACGCCGATGCCCTCGGTCACCTTGCGTACGGTCATGGTCTTGCTCTGGCCGGCGCCGCGCGTGTTCAACACCAAGCCTTCGAAGATCTGGATACGCTCCTTCACTTCGCCTTTGGTGCTCATTTCTTTGACTTTCTGGTGGACGCGGATCTGCATGCCCGACGTCACGTCTTTAGGCTCCAAAGCCTGGTATTTTTGGGTTTCGGCCATATGTTTACGATGTGGCGCTAGATTAAGGGATTTTTAGGATTTGGTCAAGCTCCAGGCCGAGAAGTCGGTTAGTATGTTAATTTATGCTTAAATAAGCCACGTTTGACGTGGAACCGAGTGCAGAGTTGCCACCGCTATTTCACGATCCTCTTGATTGCCGCCTCGACCTTCTTTAAGGTCTCTTTGATTTTTCCGTCCGGATTCATGATGGCTATATCGAAAGACTTCTTCAGCTTTTTTTCCATCTCCATCTTAGCAATCCGCCGCTTAAGCTCCTCCGCGTCCGTCTTCCGATCCTTCAGTCTCGTGACTAGCGATTTCTTCGGAGCATCGATGAAGATGATGAAGGCCTCCGGGATTACCCTCTTCACTGTCTTCGCGCCCTGCACGTCCAAGACGCCGATGATGGGGGATTTGCCTTTGAACAGCTTCTCCATCACGCGCCGCGACGAGCCGTACAGGTTGCCGTACACCTCGGCGTGTTCGAAAAACCATCCGTCCTTGATGTCCTGCTCGAACTTCTTCCTCGTCATGAAATGGTAATCGCGACCGTTTTTTTCTCCAGGTCTTCTTGGCCGCGTGGTGCAAGTGACGAATTTCCGTAGGGGCGGGGTTACCCCGCCCGGGCGCGGAAACCGCGCCCCTACATTCGCCAGAATCGCGTCCACGACCGTGGACTTCCCTGCGCCGGACGGGCCGGTGACGATGATGATGGGGGGATGGGTCATGACAATTTCTTCTCCATCTCGGCGAACGCGTTCACGGGTTTGAGCTCGTATTCGCGCGGCTCGCCAGTCTTCGGATCCTTGAACCCGAGCCTGATGCATTGGAGCATCAAGCGTGGAGCCTTCAGGCTGCGTCCAGGTGCTTTTGCGGTATAAAGTTCATCGCCCATGATCGGATGTCCCAGGGCCAACAGATGCGCGCGGATCTGGTGGGTGCGTCCTGAAAGAATCGTCAGCTCGACCAATGTCGCGTGGCGAAATCTCTTCAATACCGTGTAATGCGTCCACGCTGCTTTTCCCTCCTCTTCGTGTTTGGGTCGCGCAGCCATGCGGTTCTTGGTCTTGGAATGCGCGATGCGGAACTTGATGTCGCCCTCGTCTTTGTTCATTTCGCCGAAGACCAGCGCCAGGTATTTCTTGTCTACCGAGTGTTCTGCGAATTGCTGTTTGAGCGAATCAAAGGCCATCTGCGTGCGGGCCACGACCATGAGCCCGCTGACTTCCTTGTCCAAACGGTGCATGATGCCCGGCCGCTCCGGGTATTCGCCGATTTTCGCGATCTTAGGGTCGAAGTCCAACAGCAAATCCACCAGCGTCCCTGTCTGTTGTTTGCTGTCCGGATGCACCAAGAGCCCGGTGGGCTTGTCGATGACGATGAAATCCTTGGTTTCGTCGATGATGTGCAGTTTCGGCAGGGGAGCAATTTTGGCATCCTCTGTCTGTCGGGATAAGCCCGCCCCCGCAGCAGAGTAGATGTCGTCGAACTCGACCTTGTCTCCCGGATTCAAAAAGCGGTGCACGGTCGCGGGCTTGCCGTTGACCGTCCCGGCCCCGGATTTAAGCAGTTTTGCGATTTGGCTGCGTGTCACTTCCGGCAGCTTTTCCGCTACGAATATATCCAGCCGTTTTCTGGAATCCTCCCGGTCTACGGTCCATGTGTGTTTCATGCCCGAATGATAACAGTAGTTGGGCTTTGCGTGAAATGGCTGGCGTTTAGAATCGAAAAGGAACAGCAGGTAAAATGTTAGTGGCGCTAACAATTAACCAACCGTTCCCATGAACATACTAGAACGAGTCCCGTCTGACGCCAAGCTTCGGTCAATCCTCACCCATGCGACATTTGGAGGCC
>JACRQE010000008.1 GCA_016222815.1 Candidatus Uhrbacteria bacterium | reverse complement strand
TAACCCAAGTTCCGCAGTTAAAAAACCAAAATCACCATAAATCAACAGGTTGCATCGTTTAAACCGCTAAAGTCTGCACTACATTTTCTATGATCTTCGGTCTATTTGGTAACGGCAGCTTCAGCCGCTGGAGTAGTATCCTAAGATCCGGCGTCGCAGTGCTCACCGTTCTCAGTCTGATCTTTTTGTCCTTTGCAGGCAACATGACATCCAGTGATCTGATCTCCCGCAGTTCTTCCAAAAGCTTTCGTGGCGCGGTACCCAGCCCTGAGGATTCCATCCATTGTTGAAGGGTGCGCCACAGGACCAGGGCGAGGAAACAGACAAGGATGTGAGCCTCAGTGCGCTCTGCTGTTTGGTGATAGATCGGGCGCATGCCTAAATCGGTTTTTGTCGTGCGGAAGGCGTCCTCTGCCTGAGTGAGCTGGATATAGTGCTTCCAAAGTTCCTTCGGATCGCGTCCCTGACAGTTGGTGCGAAGCAGGTAGCTGCCGCTTGTATGAAGAGCCCATTCCGTGCGTTCCTCCTGTTTTTTGATGGTCACGCAGAGTCGAGTTTCCGTTCCGGCCACTCTCTCTTCCACGGAAACATCAAACAATGACGCTGCCCGACTGTTCCGCTCAAGAAGCCTCCCAATCCTGCGCTCGACCCTCTGCCGGTCAGGTGTCCTGCTCTTCTCCGCCTGCTCCTTGAGCTTGATAAGACCCGTTTCCAGGCGGCTCATGAAACGATTCAGAATGGCCTGCTCTTTCTCTTTCCGGCCCTGGGAGCGGCAGAGGAGGAAGGTCTCGTTAGTGTTGTCCGGAGATGATGCGAACTTCACTTCTACCCCCGGCTCTACCTCTTCCCAGCCTGCCTCCATGAGATTCCACTCAAACTTTTTGAGCATGGACTTGGGAGTGCCAACGATGTAGTGGGCGCCTCTCGTTCGCAGGGTCTCAAGGTTGTCTTCGCTTACCATGCCTCGATCCATGACCCAAACGCGGTTAGCTTTGCCATATTTGGATTCCATGATCTCAATGATGTCCTCCACCGTAGTCACGTCCACGCGATTGCCGTCAAAGACCTCAAATGCAAGCGGCAGGCCTTCGGAGCTGGTTACCAGACCGATGCACACCTGCACGCAATCAGGCCGTCCATCCCTGCTGTAGCCCCGCTTGGCCCTGGCATTGTGCTTGCCGCTGCCTTCAAAATACGTGGATGTAACGTCATAGATGAGAAAGTCGAAAGTCGTCCCGAACAACTCACCGTAGCGTTTCTGCAAATGCCGGCACAGGGCATCCTTGTGCGGCAGCAGGGCATCGAGCGCCCGGTAGAGCCGGTCGTCATTGATCTTCTCAGCAGGGATGCCTAATAGATCATCAAGCGCGGTTTTCGCATACCAGGACTCGGCTATCTGAAGCTCCGATGAGGGTGCACAAAACCGGGCAAGGGTGAGCACCGCAGTCATGACCTGCCAGGGGATTTCTTCCCTGCCATGCGGTATCTCCTCTTTGCAGAACTCCGAGAGTCCGAGACGATGCCACAACACAAGGCCAAGATACACATCGCCAAAATGGCGCATCCGTTCCACATGGACACCCCTGAGATCAACTGTGGCCCAGAGGGGTCGTTCTTCTTCCGGCATAAAAAGATCCGGGTGAGGACGGGGCTTGCCACTCAGGAACCGACCAATATCCTCCCAGCCCATCCGCTCTTCTTTATTCAGGCCGGGGAGCTTTCCTATCGTTGCGATAATCCGCTGACGTGGGCCCCTGGCTGTCCGCACAGTCTCTACCAATGTCCATGACTCGTACTCGGCCCCACCTTTTTTGCGCATATGGCGGCGAAGATACATCCGTCCTCCTCAATGCCGCCATTATTACTGTATGCAGAAGGGATTTCAAGGGGGTGGTCTGCACTACATGCAATTCTTGAAGATCAGGCGCTGCAAAGTCAATGGGTTAGCACTATATGAAACTCTATAAATGATAAAATTTGAGGCTAACTGCGGAACTTGGG
>JACRQE010000004.1 GCA_016222815.1 Candidatus Uhrbacteria bacterium | reverse complement strand
GGCCTCCAAATGTCGCATGGGTGAGGATTGACCGAAGCTTGGCGTCAGACGGGACTCGTTCTAGTATGTTCATGGGAACGGTTGGTTAATTGTTAGCGCCACTAACATTTTACCTGCTGTTCCTTTTCGATTCTAAACGCCCACCGTAATCATAAAAAAACGAAAGACGGTCTGAGGACCGCCTTGAGGTGGAGAATCATCTTGTTTGAGGACGTCGACGGCCTCGGGGTTTGGTTTGGTCGACATCCGGTTCGGTTTCGGCTGGTTGATTTTCGATCCGGACGGCCGGTAATTGGCGCTGATTTTCGGTCAGGGCTTTTTGGAGCCGTCGGTCGAAGTCGGCGCCGAGTTCATCATTGACCATCAGGATCTTGACGGCATCGCCTGTGGCTTCGGCCAGCCGCCGCTTTTCCTGCAGCAGTGCGATTGCACGAAAGTGTTCATCTTTCGCAAGTTGGCGTTCATGCGAGAGCTCGATACGCCGGTAGATCAAGCGGTAGAGTCCGGTGAAGAAACCGCCGCCGAAGAGCGCGAGTACCAGGACGAGAAGAATCAGGTCTCCCATGTTCGTTCGCCTCCGTGAGGAAAGTGCGCGGCTAATTAAACAGAAAACCCGATATCCGTCAAGGTGGCGGCGTCGGGTTTCAGCGGATCAAAGTAGGGGAGAAACGATTGACCAGACCAGTCCGTGGATTTCATCTATGGACAGGAGTTTGCCTTCGGGGGCGCATTCCACGACCTGCCAGTTTTCGGCGGTGTCGATTTCGGGTAACCGCAGATAGGCGCGTTCGGCGGCTCGGAGATGTTCGAGGTCTTTTTGATGAATGTCGGTCTTGGAGCCGTCACGCGAGCGGGAAAGCTCGAAGCCTATGTCGGCCGGGACGTGAAGGAGGAGCGTCAGGTCCGGTTTGGGGATGGCCATGAGGTTGTACTCGAGGTCGTTCAACCAGCCGAGGAACTCGATTTGGGATTGAGGATCCTCGATTTTGCCCATCTGGTGGCCTTTGTTGGCCGAGACGTAGCGGTTTGAGACCAGGATGCTGCCTTGGGTCAGCGCTTCGCGGATTTGCGGCGCCGCATCGTAACGGTCGAGCGCGAAGAACATGGAAGCGCGTTTGGGCCCGACGTCGTTGGCGCTGCCGTATTCGCCCTTGAGGTATTTTTCCACGAACCAGGCCGACGGTTTGCCGTAACGCGGGAAATCCTGGAGTTGCGAGTCCCGACCTTCGGCACGCAACCGCTCGATGAGCCGGTTTGCCTGGACGGTCTTGCCCGAACCGTCGGTGCCGTCGATGACGATGAATTTTCCTACAGCCATATATTTGATTCCCATCTTAGGGTAAGCGCCGGTGCGTGACAATGGAAAAGCCGCCGAGGTTCTGTGCCATCGGCGGCTTGATTTCAGATTCCTTTGGGCTTGGCACCCAGGGTTGAGGTGGTGGTGTCGGACAGGTCCACGCGGATGTGGCGGGCAACGTCGGGATGGGTCTCGGCGAGCGTGTGCCAGGTCCGCTGCGCGATGCGGCGGTACGACGGGTGGCCTTTGGAACCACTGCGCAGTTCGATGAAGTGGAAGAGCTCGCGCAGGTTCCAGCTCAAGGTCAGGCGCCGATGGAAGGCCATGGGGACCACGTACTCGGCTGCGTCCTTGAAGCCGGCTTGGCACATCCTGGCGTGGAGTTCGGTCGTCTTCATCATCAGCTCGTGGAATTCAGCCTCGAGTCCGATATCCTTGATCTCGATGGGCATGTCGTAGCCCAGATCCACACCCAGGGGCTGGTTGAGCGGGGTGCACATGCGGTGGCGCTGGATGTCGCGCCAGGCGCCGTAGTCGAGCACGATCTCGTGCATGAACGAAGCGTGTTCGAATTCGCGCGGCGGAGCGTCGTGCGGACCGCGTTTGGCCAGCGCTTTGGCGATGATCTGGGCAGCCGTGCCGGTGGGGGCGTGTTTGCGCAAGTAGTCCAGATAGAAGGCGACCGGATGGCGCGAGTGCCTGGCCAGGAGCGCGGCGGCTACGCGGTTCTCGGTTTCGGAGTCGTCCTTGAGCATCACGACCGGATTTGAAGACGTAGCCTTGTTCAGCACGGAAGAAAGGCTGCCGGTTTGGTCCACGATAGATTTGGCGAGATCGCCCAGGTCGCGGCTGAGCGACATCTGGTAGTCGTTTGCATCCACATACTTGAGCAGGGTGTGGATGGGCTTGCGCTTGATGGCCAGTTCCTCATCCATCTCGGGTCCGCCGTGCAGAACTTCGATGAGCTCCCGGCCGACTTCCTGCGCTTCGGGCAGGGGACTGGAAAGCAGTTTGGTGATGACATTCGCCCAGTTGCGGGCGTTGGTGGTCATGCCGAACGAGGTCTTGGCCGCGGCGGGCAAGAGATAGCGGGCCACGTCGCAGGAACGGCCTTTGATCTGGGCGGCGTAGGCCTTGTCCCCGAGTCCGGTCTCGTTCGGGAAGCGCTGACGCATATAACCGTCGAGGCGCGACAGAGCTTCGTTGTACAGGCCGAAGAGCGCGGTCATGTGTTCGCGGTAGCTCGTGGCCAGGGGGCTCTGGGCGATATCGGACGGGACATAGCATCGCTGGGCTGAGAAGATCTGGTAGCGCGAACTCTTCTCGGTGAACGAACTCAACCGCGCGTCTTCCAGGATCTTGATGATTACCTGCGAGACGCCTTCAAAGGCGACGCTTGGGACAGCGTGTTCGGCGACCGAACCGTGGCCGAAACCGACCACCCATTTTTCGTGGAACGCGGAAGCCGATTCTTCGGTGGCATCCCAGACGTTCTGGTCGAACGGCGTGTCGGTGCGCGAGCATTTGGCGATAGCCACGGCCAGGACTTCGGGATTGGGCGTGAGCACGACTTTCGTGCCGTCCTCAAGCTCCCGCTCCATGCGGTTGAGCCAGTAGACGCGGCGTTCCGACAGGTCGGCGGGCAGTTTGAGTTGTGGTTTGGCGGTTTTTTCGGTGCTCATAGGATTTCTCCTCAGTGTTGATATTCAATGAACGCGCCACAACCTTAGATGGCGCGAAAGGTCGAGTCAAACAAAAGTGTCAAGCGTAGCCACCGGTGGAGCCGAGGCCGCCGCGGTCAGGGGATTCGGCCGGGCCTTCCTCGAGTTCGGCACGGACGAAAGGCAGGATGATGGCGTTGACCAGGCGTTCCCTTTTTTCGACGGTGATCGGAGCGTCTCCCGGATTGAAAACGATGATTTTGAGTTCGTCGTTCGGACCGGAGTAATCGCTGTCGATGGTGCCGATGCCGTTGGCGAGCATCAAACCTTTCTTCAGGAACAGGCTGGAGCGGGCGGTCAAAAACAGGACATGGCCGCTCGGGATGCCGATGCCGATGCCGGTCGGCACCGGGAAAGCTTGTTTAGGCAGGATGGTGACGGATTCGGCAGCGGCTAAATCAAAACCAGCCGCACCTTCGGTTTTGTAGGCAGGGATCTCCATGTCGGGGCGGAGTCGGGTGATGCGGACTTTCATGCTTTTGGGGCGACGCCGAGGCGCGCCATCAGATCATCGAGCTTGGCCAAGAATTCCTCGAGCGTGCCGGAGTTGTCTACGGTTTCGGAAGCGCGCGCCATGACGACAGGGATGGCCCGCTCGGCTTCGCCTGATTCCTGGGCCAGGAATTTTTCCCAAGTCATGTCGGATTCGCCGGCTTTTTCGCCGCGTTGTTTCATCCTTTGGAAGCGGAGTTCGGGCGAGACGTCGATGGCGATGAGCTTGAAGAACGGCAGAGGCTCGAGCGCTACGATATCCCCGGGTCGGCGGATGCCTTCGATAACCACAAGATCCGCAGTTGCCGAAACCGCATCGGTTTCGATGGCATAGGCCAGGACGTCTTCACCGAACGCTTGGCGCAGGTGGGTCGAAAGTTTTTGCAGATTGTCCCTGGATTTATCCAAGGCGAGGCGTTTGAGGACATCGGCCAGGATACCGCCGAAACTGAACTGGGCAGCTCCATATTTGGTCTCCAGATATTTCGCGGCTGTGCCTTTGCCGCCGCCCGGCATGCTGGTCAGGCCGATGATGAGTTTCGCCATATCGAAGAACGTTATCGGTTCAGCAACGACGTGGCAAGGCGAGGAATCAGGGTAAAAGAAAAACCGGAGTTGGTCTCCGGTTTTTCTGGCTGCTTCTTATAAGCTTGAGGTGTCGACGTTGATGCCAGGACCCATGGTCGTGGTCAGAACCACGGTCTTGAGGTAGGTGCCCTTGGCGCTGGCCGGTTTGTTCTTCTTGATGGCCGAGAGGATGGCGGAGAAGTTCTCCTGCAGGGATTTGCTGTCGAGCGAGGTCTTGCCGATGGCCTGGTGCACATTGCCGGTGGCATCGTTCTTGAGCGTGACCTTGCCGCGTTTGAGTTCTTCGACCATCTTCTTGACGTTGGTGCCTACGGTCTCGGTCTTGGGGTTAGGCATGATGCCCTTGGGGCCCAGGATTTTGGCGACCTTAGCCAGCTTAGGCATCATGTCGGGCGTAGCCACGGCCACGTCGAAGTCGACTTTGCCGGTCTTGGCGATCTCTTCGATCAGGTCTTCGGCGCCTACGATTTCGGCACCGGCTTCCTTAGCGTCCTTTTCTTTGTCGGCCGGGACGAAGGCGGCGACCTTCTTGGTCTTGCCCGTGGAGTGCGGCAGGACGATGGTGGCGCGGAGCTGTTGGTCGCTCTTCTTGAGGTCGATGCCCAGGCGGATATGGACTTCGAGCGAAGCTTCGAACTTGGTGGTCGAAGTCTTTTTGGCCAATTCGATGGCTTCTGACGGCGAGTAGGCTTTCTTGGGGTCTACGAGCTTCTTGAGCTCGGTATAGCGCTTGCTGTGTGGCATAACTTAGTGGTTCGAGCCCCCGTCGTTCGCGAACTGCGGGGTCCCACGTTAGGTTTATTTAGTGCCGCCATTCTAAATGAAAACCGCCCCGGAGTCAAGGGACTCGGGGCGGTGGACATGTAGGGGCGAGGCAAGCCTCGCCCCTGGTTTCAGGAGTTGGCGGCCAGGTAGGCCTGGACCTCGTCGCGTTTGGAGGCTTCGAGCCTGCCTTCTTCGACGTAAAGGTCGAGGAGCTGGCGCAGGGTGAAGACCGAGTGCAGGATGTAGCCGAACTTGGCAAGCTGCTCTTTGCCGCCCTGCTCACGATCCACCAGCACGATGACATCTTTGACCCGCAAGCCTTGGCTTTCGAGGACCTTGATAGCCTCGAGCTTGCTGTCGGCTTGGGTGATCAGATCATCGATGAGGGCGACATTGCCGCCCGGTTTGTAAGGACCAGAGTGGATTCCGGTAACGGCACGGCCTTCTGCGTTTTCGGTTTTCTTGAGCTTGAGTACCGAAAGGCCTTTGTAGTGCGCGAACCGTGCGGCGAACGGGTCACCGGCATTCGGCACACCGGCGGCGAAATCGTACGGTTCATCCGTGCCATCCGGCGCAGAGTACATGCCCGTAAGCCAGTACATGCACTGTCCGACAGTGTCCACGATCTCGGGCGTGAGCGGTCCGGGCTTGGGGTTGTCGGACGTGCGCAGATTCAGGTAGATGGGGGAGAGCGGCGCATCCGGATTCTTCTCGTGGAGCTTGAGCCGGAATTCGCCGAACTTGATGGCGCCGGCATCGAGAAGCGAGAGCGCAAGCTGTGCTTCGACCGGATTCATCGTCCCGTCTCCTGGAGCGCCTGGGCGATCTCGTCGGCAATGGCCTTGGCGGCCGATACCGGATCTGAAGCGCCGGTGATGGGGCGTCCGATGACCAGGTAGTCAGCCATGAGTTTCATGGCTTCGCCGGGCGTCATGACACGTTTCTGGTCAGCGGTTTCGGAACCAGCCGGCCTGATTCCCGGTATGACCTTGATGAGCTTGGTCAGTTCCGGCTGTTTGGCCAGGATGGCAAGTTCCTGCGGCGAACAGACGATGCCGTCGGCACCAGCCAAGGCGGCGTTTCGCGCGAACTGCAGGACCTTGGCCTTGCTCGGTGCGCCGAAGGTCAGGAAAGCTTCGTCTTCGGCGAAGCTGGTGAGGACTGTCACGGCCAGCATCTTGGACGAGCCGCGGAATTTGGCGGCCTCCAGCATACCGGGGATGCCGGCTGACGCGTGGACCGTGAAGAACCTGGGATGTACAGGCCCGAAACCGCGGACCGCGCCGGCCATGGTGTTGGGGATGTCGTTGAACTTGCCGTCCCACATGATCCGGCCGTTGAGCAGTTCGAACAGCTTGGCCAGCGCGTTCCACTTGGCGTTGAGACTGTGGGCGTCCGACGTGGCCAGGGTGGCCAGCACGGATGTCATGAACTCCAGGCCGAGCTTGAAGGCGCCGACATGGCCGTCGAGGCTTTGGGCGATTTCGAGCGCTTGTTGCGGATTGTTGACGTCGAGGGCAACGATGATGCAATCACGGGCTGTTTGAGTTGGTTCTGTCATGACGGGTACTCTCCTATGTCAAAAGGCCTGGCCGGACTTTACAGGATGTTTATAAAAAGACAAGGGAGTGCCTCCGGCGGGTCACTTTCATGACTGAAAGTAACCAAAGGTCCTGGGGGTCCGCTATGCGCTCTCGGTGTCGCAGGCTTTAGTGATTCTGCATCCACGCCACGCGGCCCCCCAGACCCCCGGTGTCATTTCAAATCGAACTTTCTTGTTTTAGGATTTCAATTTTTTTGTTTGCACCACGATTATAGCCTCCTGGTTTCCCGTCGGAGCGGATGACGCGGTGGCATGGAATCTTCGGGTCGTAGTTTTTGTTCAGGATGTTTCCCACGGCGCGAAAAGCACGCGGTCTGCCGGCAAGTGCGGCGACTTGTTTGTAGGTCAGGGTTTTGCCATTGGGGATGCGGCGGACAATGCCAAAGACGCGGTTTGTGAAATCCGGTTTATTCGAATTTGATGGTCGCATACGGGCCGCCTTTGCCGTCTTCGATCTCGATGAGCGTGCCGCGCAGGCCCATTACCTCCAGAGTCTTGGCCGTGGTCATGCCGAGCTTCATGTCTTCTGTTTTGTCTTTCAGGAGATCCGTGACTTCGAGCCTGACGCCGCGTTCGCCGGCCCAGAAACATTGGACGTCAGGCGGACAGCGGGAATCGGTGAATTCTGCGGCTTTGATGCGGTAGGAGCGCGCGGTATCATGGACCGTGACGATATCGCCTACGAACATCTGGACTTCTTGGCCGAAAGAAATTTCGGTCTGGAACGTCACGCCTTCAGGTTCCGGTAGGGTGGTGGTGGCGGTGAGCGGGGCGGTTGTCGTGGCTGTGGTCGAGGTCGCGACTTCGGATGGGGTGGAAGTGGCTTCCGGACTAGTGACCACGGTCGGCGGCTGCTCCGCGGGTTGCTCGGTTTGGACGGTCGGGGTTGGCGTTGGCTGGCGGTTCGTGAAGTGCTGCGGCAAATAGTAAAAGGCGGCAACTACGGCTCCGACGAGGATTAGGGCGACGACGGCCATGATTACCTTTTTCAGGGCAGTACTGCCCGAGGGGGTGGAAGTCTGCGGCGTAGGTGCCTGCCCGGTGGCGGGTGGCGCATTGGGTGATTGGGGGGTTTGGACGTCAGTCATAGTATCCAAAGTCTAGCACCGGCAGGGGAAATCGGGAAACGGGGGATCGTATCGCGTACCCCGTACTTCGGAAAATAAAACAAAAGACCTCCCCGATTATCCGGAGAGGTCCTTTTTCATTCCGTTTGTTTTAGACGACCGTTAGCCCCATGTTCTTGGCTGTGCCTTCGACTTGGCGCATGGCGGCTTCCACGGTGTGGCAGTTCAGGTCAGGCATTTTCTTTTCCGCGATTTCGCGGACCTGAGCTTTGGTCACCTTGCCGACCTTGTCGGTCAGGGGTTTGGCCGAGCCCTTGGTGATGCCGGCGGCTTTCTTGAGCAGTTCCGCGACCGGCGGGGTCTTGAGGATGAAATCGTAGGTGCGGTCTTCGTAGACCGTGATGACGCATGGGACGACTTCGCCGCGGCGCTGGGCCGTGGCATCGTTGAACCGTTTGCAGAATTCGGCGATGTTCAAGCCTTGGGGGCCGAGGGCCGTACCGACCGGAGGGGCCGGGTTGGCGGCGCCGCCCATGATCTGCAGTTTGATGAGGGTCTTTACTTTCTTAGCCATAAATTTGGTTGGGATTCGTTAGAGCATTCCGGTCCGGCGAGAAGCGCGTCGTACCGGGAACCCCAGCGAAGATCGCGGAGTTTATACCTTCTTGACCTGGGTGAAGTCAAGCTCGAGCGGGGTCTCGCGGCCGAACATGGAGACCAGGACTTTGACCTTGCCGCGGGCGCCGTCGACTTCGATGACTTTACCTTCGAAGCCTTTGAACGGGCCGTCGCCGATCTTGACCGGCATGCCTTCCTGCAGATCGATGGAGAAAGTCGTCTCTTCTTCGGTGTTCATGCGCTTCAGGATGTCCTGGATCTTGGCGTCGTCGATGGGGGAAGGGGTGGTGCCGGTGCCGATGAAGCCGGTGACGCTCGGAGTGTTGCGGACAACGTACCAGGAGTCGTCGGTGACGACCATCTCGACCAGGACGTAGCCGGGATATATCTTCTCTTCGACCAGCTTGCGCTTGCCGTTCTTGATCTTGATCTTCTTTTCGGTCGGGACAAGTACGTTGAAGATCTTGTCGTCCATGCTCATGGTCGCGACGCGGCGTTTGAGGTTGTCGGCGACAGCTTCCTCATAGCCGGAATAGGTATGGATGGCATACCAGCGGCGGCCGAGTTGAAGGGTTTGTTTTGGCATAGCTTATTTTTATTTTTTTGGGGTTTCGATCGGCTTTGCGTTGTTGAGGTCGAGGTTCGGGACAGCAGGTTGTTCGGCGGCGCTCGGGGCCGTATCGGCGCCTGGGGTCACGGGAGCGATCGGGATTTCCTGTGTCTGCAGATCAACCGGGTTGGTGGTGTTTTGCTGGCTCGTGGTCTGATGGAGTTTGAGCACGGCGTTGTCGAAGACCCAAGTAAAGCCGTAGTCCAGCGTCGCGAAGGCCAAGGCGACGACGACGCTCAAACCGATGATGAGCGCGCTATAACGCACGGTGTCGCGGCGCGAAGGCCAGGATACCTTGAACATTTCGGACTTGGCGGAACGGAAATATTCGACGGTCTTCTCGATGAAGTTCATAGCGGTTAGTGGATGGTTCCCGTGGCTCCGACCCGTCGGACGGGCCTACGCACGGGACGACGTCATTATACTTGATTATTTGTTCGTCGTCTTAAAAAGCCCCTTCCCAGGGCTAATGACCGCATATTAGCAGGATTTGCCTATTTTGGCAAGGTGGGTGATTGGGATCGAAAAAAGCGCCCCGAGGGCCACCAGAGGAGGGTGGTGTTCAGGGCGCTTGGTCAGGTGTTGCGTTTGAGTTCAAGCATCTTGCGATGCCAGGCGTCGAGGTACTCGTCGTACCTCTTTCTGGCGTCGTCGGGCAGTTTGCTGCTGATGATGTCGGGATCGCCCTCTGAATCAGTGCAGGCATCGTACTCGACGTCCGTTTCTTCTTCATCGTCATCATCAGCTCCGTCGGTCCGTGCCTTCGGGGATTGATCCGTTGCGGCAGGCGACGGCTGATCCTTGAACGAATCGCGGCTGACGAGCGACACGGCGGCCGGTGGCAAAGCCGGCAATTCCCAGCCGGGCAAACTGCGCGGGGTCTGGCCGGGCAGCAGCCCGAAGCGTTTGAGCGCTTGGTGGCATGGGCCTTCGGCAAATTGTTCCAGGTACAGCGACTGAGCTTCTTCCGATTTCCAAGACAGGATCCTGTAGGGCAGCGGTTCGGGATCGGGCCGTTCCCGGTACAGATTCCGGCTGTTCTGCAGTTTAAGCCAATCCTTATTCAGGTCATCAGCTTCGGCTTGGAAGTCGCGGAGCAACCCTTTGCCCTTGGGCGAGAGCAGATCCCTGGAGCTGAAGTGCCCGACATCGGAGGCGATGAGCTTGAATGCCTGGTTGATGTTTTTTCTGAGAATCCGCAAACGGGCTGAGCCGTTCCGGATAGCATCCAGGCAGAAACGCAGCTCCACCAATCGGGCGAAGATTTCGGTGATGCCTTCCTGCACCGTCTCCAACACCGTCTTCATGCCGAAGTAGGGGCGCTGGTCACGGTGGGTCTCGGCGACATACTCCTCGTCGGAGAAAAGCGTCTTACTGGCCAGGCAATGGGCATCTTCATGCACCAATGCGGCAGCCAGCACCGCCGGATCAACGGCTTCCAGATGCAGTATGGTGTTGGCGTTCAGATCCGAGCCTGCCAGCTTGCGGCCGTCACCCGGTTCGACGCGGATCTCGAGGGTCTCGGAAAGGATTTCGTCCAACCGACGGCCGGGGTAGGTCGCGGTCAACACATCCATGATTTGGGCCAGCCGCTGAGCCATTTCCTTGAACCCAATGTCGCGGACGCAGTGACCCTTGGATTCCAGGTGGATGTTGCAGTTCTCGGGCTTGAAAACGACGATGTCGTCTGTCCGTAACCGCTTATGGCGACTGGAGCGCATGACGAGACGCAGGCGTTCGCGTTCGATCTCGACGCGGTTAGGCAGAGCGAGGATCTGCGCAGTGTTTCCGGAGAGACGCAGGACCAGTTCGCGTTTCGGCGGCAGGCCGACTCCCTGCATATCGATTGATCGCGTGGCAGGGCCGTGCCGCGAAGCATCGAGGACCAGATTGCCGTCTTGGTCGGTGCGGGCGCGGATCATGCCGCGGAGTTCGCCTTTGCGCTGGATTACGGTGGGCAGAACGCGGGTTCCGGAAGATAAGGTGTCACGCCGGCGCAACAGGGGGCGACCGCGGTGGTCGTATACGCGCGCAGTCGGCCCGTCGATCTTCACCCGCAGCTCGTTGCTGTTTTCCAGGTCGCTTGGGATGAGGTACGGCAGGCTGTTGTCTTCGCGTTTGGTCAGGCTGATTTCGCCCGAGGTGACGACGCCGAGGAAACCGGGTTTACGGATTACACGGCCGAGTCGGGTCTCGCGCATCGCCGCCATCTCCGTATCGATCCTGCGGCACAGCCGTTTCAACGACTGCCGAATGCGCATCCGGAAGATCTCCGAATACGCCTTTGAGGGCGTGCGCAGGTAATCGAGGATGTGGCGTTCCGTATCCGCAAGAGCGTTATCGGAGATGAGCTCACCGATGACGGAAGCGCGTTTTCGGCTGGCTTCGCGGAAGGCTTGG
Source organism: Candidatus Uhrbacteria bacterium (assembly GCA_016222815.1). GTDB lineage: Bacteria > Patescibacteriota > Patescibacteriia > 2-12-FULL-60-25 > 2-12-FULL-60-25 > CAIKNB01. The sequence goes on along the minus strand of JACRQE010000004.1, from coordinate 93,044 downwards.
ACTTTGCCGTAGGCCAGGCATAAGTCATCGAGAAGCCCGGCCGCCTCATCGGGGTCAGCCTCGACCTGGAGTTTGGAGCGGAATGCGTGGGGCAGGAGGACCTGGTTCATGCATTCTTCGAGATCGCGTTCAGCGGCGTATCTTTCGAATAGCGAGCGGGGATTTTGACCTTCGCCGATAAGCCCGATGATCGCTTCACGGATATCCGGTTCGAGCGTCTTGATCCAATCTCCTCTGGCCAAAATGTCACCGATATCGGCGGGCGCCGTGTCTAGCGTGGTTTGGATTTTCCGTTCGGTTGGCTGGATAGGAGAGTCCATGATTCCGACGAAATCAGATACTCGCATGTCCCGCAGTTCGAAGATGTCGAATCTGTAGATACGGATGCCTTTCGGCACTGCCAGGCTGAAGAAGTCGGAGATGTCGCGGATTTTCACGTCCTCAGCCGCGAACAGGATGTTGGCCAGAGCCTGGTCCAGGAATTCCGGTTCCTCGGCATACGCGGAAATCGCGGCCGGCAGGGCGACGCACAGGAATTCGGTGCGGCCGAACTTGCCGAAGATGCGCTTGAAGCGCGTCAGGTGGCGGCGGATGACTGCGAGCGGAGCGGACAAACCGCAGGGCTTGGGCCAGCGGGAAGATCGGTACTCGGCCAGGGCGCGTGCAATCGCGGAGGTTTCAGCTGCGCCCAGAGGCCGCAGGACGGTCCGCACGAGCGGCTGGAGATCGGTTGAATAAAGCGCTAGATTCACCATATCTGCCTTTCTTAGGTTTGAAGGAACAATCAACGAAGATAGACGAATTTGGGCTTAAAGTCAATATATGAAGCAAAAAGCAGACGCGGAGTCTGCTTTTTGTCGGATTTGCTGCGGTGTCTGAAGTCTGAATCGGTCGTATGTCAGTTCGTCGTCCCTTTCGGTACGAAGCTGATGGTCCAGATGAAGCGATCGGGCAGTGGTTGGTTGCGGTAGCCCATCAGAAATGAATAGGGTTCACCATTCAACGTGATTTTTGCCGACAGGATGTCGCGGTCAGCGGTTACGGACCAACCGTTGCGGACGAGTTCGTCTGAATAAGCTTTGATGACAGTTTCTTTGTTGTTTTGGCTAACGTAGCCGGCCAGCTCGACGCCTTTCTTATCGTCCGTCAGGGCAAATGAAAGCAAGTGCGCTTGAGGATAGGCGATGAAACCGGGCGGAATGGAATAACGCCAAACGTTGACCGCTGTGGGCGTGCCGTCAGCATATGCCCGGGTAGAGACTTCGAGCTGGGCCGTAATTGCGGAGTTTTGATATACAACGGTTTCTGTCGATGCGTCTTTCAATCGATATGTCTCGTGCCAGCCTTTGCTTTTGAAGGATTGATCCAGCGATAGGATGACGGAATCCGCTGGATCAGTGGTGTTGAACATCGTGTAATAAGCTGACTTGGTGGATTCTTCGATGGGTTCGGTTTTTTGTCCTTTTGAGTCAAGGATTTTTCCGGTGTACATCGGCACATCGTCCGGGCGCGTCGCCAATGATTTGTATTCTTTGATCCCAGCGTTTGGCGCGGTCGATACAGCGACGATGTCGGACGTTTTGTCTGAGCAACCGGCTCCCAGAACGAACAAAAACAAGGCCACTGTAGTGATGTTGATCGGCAGGAATCTCGACATAGATCAAATATCCAGATTCGCGTTCTTGGCGTGGGTCTGGATGAACTTTTTTCTTGAGGCGACTTCGGTGCCCATCAAAGTGTCGAAGGTTTGGTCGGCTTCCTCGGCGTCTTCGATGTTCACGACTTTCATGACGCGGTGCTGGGGATTCATGGTGGTTTCCCAAAGCTGTTCGGGGTTCATTTCACCCAGACCTTTGTAGCGCTGGATGCTGATGCCAGCGACCTTGACCACGCCTTCTTCGGGTTCGCCTTCGGCTTCGGGCGCAAGATCTTGCGCCCCTACATCTTCCTCAATCGGCTCGCCTTTTTTGCCTTTGGCTTTGGCGCGTTCCTCTTTGAGCTTCTTCAGATCTTCAACCCACTTGTCCCGTTCTTCTTCGGAGAATGCATAGTGGATTTCCTTGCCCATCTGGACGCGGTAGAGCGGAGGCTGGGCGACGTAGATGTGCTTTTCGGTGATGAGGTTGGGGAAGTAGCGGTAGAACAGGGTCAGGAGCAGGGTGCGGATGTGGGCGCCGTCCACGTCGGCATCGGTCATGATGACGATGCGGTTGTAGCGGAGCTTGGAGATGTCGAACATCTCGCCGATGTTGGTGCCCATGGCGATGACCAGGTTCTTGACTTCGTTGTTGGCCAGCATCTTGTCGAGACGCGCGCGCTCAACGTTCAGGATTTTGCCGCGCAAGGGGAGGATGGCCTGGGTTTCGCGGTCGCGTCCCTGCTTGGCCGAACCGCCGGCCGATTCGCCCTCCACGATGTAGAGTTCGGAGATGGACGGATCCTTGGATGAGCAGTCGGCGAGTTTGCCGGGCAACATCAGGCCTTCGAGCGCGCCTTTGCGCAGGACCGTGTCGCGGGCGGCGCGGGCGGCGGCGCGGGCGCGCTGGGCCAGGACGCATTTGCCGATGATGGCTTCGCCGTCGCGCGGATGCTCTTCGAGGAAAGTGGCGAAGGCTTCGTTGAACACGCTTTCGACGGCGCCGCGCGCTTCGGGGTTGCCGAGTTTGGCTTTGGTCTGGCCTTCGAACTGCGGTTCCGGAAGTTTGACCGAGATGACGCAGGCCAAACCTTCGCGCACGTCGTCGCCCGAGAGATTGTCGTCTTTTTCCTTGATGTAGCCCTTGGTGCGCGAATAGTTGTTGAGGACGCGGGTCAAAGCCGAACGGAAACCCAGGACGTGCGTGCCGCCCTCGGGGTTGTATTCGTTGTTGGCGAAGGCCATGAGCGTCTCCTTATAGTCATCCACGTACTGGAGGCCGATCTCGACCTGGATGCTGTCCACGACTTTGCTCACGTAAAAGATGTTGTCGTGCTTGGGCGTCTTGGTGTGGTTCAGGTGGCGGATGTAAGAAGCTACGCCGCCTTCGAAGTAGAAGGTGTAGATGTCGTTTTGGCCTTTGAGGCGCCGGTCCACGACCGTGACTTTTATTTTCTTGGTCAGGTAGCACTGTTGGCGCAGGTGGTCGAGGATGGTTTTGAGGTCGAACTCGTTGGCCGTGAAGATGGTGGTGTCGGGCTTGAAGGTGATGGTCGTACCGTGGTTCTTGCTTTTGCCGACTTGCTTGACCTTGCCCTGCGGTTTGCCGAATTTGTATTCCTGGACGAATTCGCCGCCGTCGCGTTCGACGCGCGCCTCGAGATATTCGGACAAAGCGTTCACGACCGAGACGCCGACGCCGTGCAAGCCGCCCGAGATCTTGTAGCCAGAACCTTCGCCGCCGAACTTGCCCCCGGCGTGGAGCTTGGTCAGCACGAGTTCCAAAGCCGAGACTTTGTATTGCTTGTGGATGTCGACCGGGATGCCGCGGCCGTTATCCTTGACCGAAACCGTACCGTCCGAGTTCATGATGACGGTTATTTCGTCGGCGTGGCCGGCCATGGCTTCGTCGAAACAGTTGTCCACGACTTCCCAGATCAGGTGGTGCAAACCTTCGGGACCGGTCGAACCGATATACATGCCGGGGCGCTTGCGCACCGGCTCCAAGCCTTCGAGGACCGAGATCTGTTCGGCGCCGTAAGCACCGGATTTCTTTTTCGCTTCGTCTTTTGCCATACCCCGTATAAAGTCTTAAGGATGATTGGGTGTAGTGTCACGCGCGAGGTGAATACCGCCTCCGACTCGCGTTTGTCCTAAACCGGTTGACCCCGCAGGACTTCTCACGGGGCATGGGTGTTTTGACGCAGTGATATTACCTTATCCAACGCATCTAGCCAAGGGGAAAGTACGCAGTTGGAGGAGTTTGTCCAGCCCCGGGGAGGGTGTATGCTGATGCCATGAAATACCTTATTCCGCTTTTCGCCGGAAGCCTGCTCTTCGGTGCCGGTTGTTCGTTGCCGTTCGTTTCGCCGCCGCCCGTGCAGCGCATGCCCGCGCCAGCCTATCCGGTCGCGCCGCCGCCAGCGCCGGTCATGACAGCTCCGACTACCCAGACAGCTTACGAAGCTGCTTACGCCTCCGCTGTAGCCACGCGCAAAGCCTGCGGATTGAAAGCCGGCCACTATTTCACCTTCATCGATGCCCAAGGAAGCGGGAAGTTGGTTTACCGTGCCAACGAGGGGGAGTATAAGATCGTGGCTGACAAGATAGAAACGGATTTGCCCATGGGTTTCAGGCCGATTTGCGGCGACGGGCAGGACACGATCATCCTCGAACCGGGGAGTAAGCCGGTCCTGTATATTTTAGTCGCGACATATAAGGATGAGATGCAGTTGACGGAATTTGACCTGGAGAAGAACGTTTTTCCTGGTGTAGACAAGGCGGAGTCCAGCATTGAAGCCACGAGTTATCTGTTGAATTTCAAGATTGCGCCCAGCGAAGACAAACTGTTGTACATAGAAGATCTGCCTGATTATGGATGGAGTTTAAGCGTCTTGGATCTCGCGACCGGCGCCAAGAGCGTCTTCGGCACTTTGCCGCATGAGTATTCGTACGCCGAGGCGATGTATGCGCCCAACATGATGGCTGACGGTCTGCGGGCGAAAGGGGAGGTGTCGTGGGTGGATTCTAAAACAGTCAAAGCGAGCATATATCCGTACGAAGCAACACCGCCGTGCGAAACTTGCGGGCAGAAACCGTTGAAAGCGGTGAAGAGCATCATGGTCAGGACGGATCAGAAGGAAGTTGCGCCTTGAGTATGCGGGACCATGCGGCAATAATGATCCGCGAAGGCGAAAAATTCCTGTTCGTCCAGAGGTCGGCGTCGAAAAAGACTTTGCCGAACATTTGGGCATTCCCGTCGGGCACGATTGAAGAAGGGGAAGCTGCGGAGGTGACGACGGTGCGCGAAGCCAGGGAAGAGTTGGGTGTGGATGTCGAGGTCTTGAAGATCCTCGACAGCGTGGATCTGCCGGAATTCGGAACGCGGCTGGTATTCGTGATATGCGGCATCAAGTCAGGCACCCCGATGATCCAAGCGGCAGACGAAATCCAGGCTTTGCGCTGGATGAGTTTGGAGGATTTTTTCCGGGAATATACGGATGAGCAGATCGGGCACGGGCTCGTCTATCTGCGCCAGCATCCGGAAAGATGGACTTAAGGACATAGGCTGGCGTTTTCGTGCTAAACTATAGGCGTATGCCAGATGAAAATTCAATCGGCGGTTTGACGGCCGGCGAACTGCAGGTCGCCACATGGTGGGTGCGGAATGGCGCCGCGGTTCGTAAAGCGGGATATACCGCGCTGATAGCGCTCTGTGCCATCTTGTGGGGTTATACGCTGTGGGGGCTTTTGGATGCCTATGCCATTTCGTATCCGCGGGAATCGAGGCTGACGCGCGACATCGCCCTGAACCAGCAATACCTGGCGGCACTCGAGAGCGATCGGCCGCAATCCGTAGCCATATCCGAAGTCTCGGTTTATCAATCCACGGACAATCGCCTCGATATGGGTGTGACCATCACCAATCCGAACCCGCAATGGTGGGCGGAGTTCAATTACCGATTCAACGTTTCGGGCGAGGATACGCCGCTGCGATCAGGTTATGTCCTGCCGCAGGGCGAACAGCAGGTATTGGAACTTGGGTATAAAGCGGAAACCAAGGGCGCGAGGAGCGCGAGTTTTGCGGTCGAGAATGTGCGCTGGCATCGGGTGGATCCGTATTTCGTGAGCGGGAGCTATCCGGATTTCAAAGCCAAGCGGTTCAATCTCCAGTTCCTGGACGTGACCTATGATTCGAACCTGACGGTGGGGAACAAGAAGGTGGGACAGACAAGCTTTACGCTCGTGAACGACAGCGCGTTCGGTTATTGGGGAGTGGATTTGGTCATCCGGCTGGAACGGGCAGGTAACACTATCGCCATCCAACAGGTCAAAGTGACGAATCTGCAGCCCGGAGAAAAGCGTTTGATGCAAATCGTCTGGCCGGACAATCCGGCCGGCACGACGCAGACGGAAATCACGCCGCAGGTGAATTTGCTGGACGCAGGTTCGTATCTCACGACGCAGTATTTCAAATAAATAGTATCTGGTAGCCCATAGCTGGTAGCTGGTATTGGACAGACTATCGTCATTTTCGATACTAGCCACTTTCTTTTTTCCGTGGCACGATTCCCCCTATGCCCCGTTGGTTGAATATCTTCACGCGCCTGGATTGGCCGCTCATGTTCGCGGTCGTGTCTTTGACGTCCATCAGTCTGCTCGCGATTTACGGCATCAACATCTCGCGTGACGGGGATTTTTTCCAGTTCAAGAAACAGCTCCTGGCCGTGGCTTTGGGTTCGGTCCTGATTGTGTGCACAGCCTGGCTGGACTACCGACAAATTCGCAGCTTGTCGTTGCCAATATATGGATTCGGACTGGCATTGCTCGTCGCGGCTTTGTTCTTAGGCACGACCAGCCATGGTGGAGGCCGCTGGTTCATAATCGGCGCGCTGTCATTCCAACCGGTTGAGCTGGCGAAGATAACGTTGGCGATTTTTTTGGCCGCACATTTGGGAAGGCAGGCACATAATCGGCTATCGTGGTCCGTGTTTTTGAGCAGCGGCCTGGCGGTCGGCGTTTACGTGGCGTTGACCCTGGCCCAACCGGATTTCGGTTCGGCTATGGTGTTGGTGGCTATTTGGCTCGCTGCGGTCCTGTTCTGCGGATTGCCGCGCCATGCCTGGTGGATCCTGTTGATTTCGGTCACGGCAGCCGCCATGCTGCTGTGGAATTTCGGCCTGCGACCATACCAGCGCGACCGCATCATGTCATTCGTGAATCCTTCGCTCGATCCGTACGGCGCTTCGTACAACGTGGCCCAGGCGCGCATCGCCATCGGTTCCGGCGGTTTGTGGGGCAAGGGAGTGGGCGAGGGCTCGCAGGCGCGTTTGCGATTTTTACCTGAAGCATCGACGGACTTCATGTTCGCCGTGCTGGGGGAAGAGCTGGGTTTCGTGGGCCTTTCGCTCGTCCTGGCGTTCTTCGCCCTGCTCTTGTCGCGTTTCGTGATAATCGGCCAACAATCGGGAGACGCTTTCGCCGGCATCATGTTGATAAGCTTGGCGGCCATGATTTCGTTCCATCTGCTAATCAACGCTGGGATGAACCTGGGTTTAATGCCCGTGACCGGCATCCCTTTGCCATTCCTGTCAGCCGCGGCTTCATCCACGGTCACCATGTTTTTAGCTATCGGACTGGCGCAATCGGTCGCGGTGCATGGGGACAAACGGTCGTGAGCCAAAACGACCTAAACCAGGGCGGTTTCCGGCTGTTGCACCTGATGGTCGTCGGTTGTAGTATCAACGTATGGATAACGCCAATCCGCAGAAAATTTTGGGGCATTGCCCATTGTGCCAGGAGGCTTACGGGACCGCGGGCATCAAGCTCGTGGGGGAGCGCGGCCAGGCCAGGCTCTTCCATTGTACGTGTACCGGTTGCGGACAGGCGGTTTTGGCTGTCGTGGTCGAGACGCAGGGTAGCGTCAGTTCGGTCGGCTTGGTGACGGACCTGGAGATACAGGATGCACTGCGTTTTGCCGCCTTATCGCCCGTAACATCAGACGAATGTTTGGCGGCCCACAGGATGTTAGAGGATGACAGCCGCGGCTTGGCGACCCGTCTGCTTGACAGAAAACGCTAAAAGTCTTATATTTCCGGCCACATAATCTGACCCAGTTTTCGCTATGCCATACACCCTCGCAGCCACCACCAGGACCGAACTCGGGCGCCGCGCCCATAACGTCCTCGACGACAGGATGATCCCAGCCGTAGTCTACGGCCGCGGCGTCGAACCGCGCTCGATCCAGTTGTCATCGGCCGATTTCCGCAAGGTCTACAAGTCAGCCGGCTCGTCATCGCTGGTAGATTTGGATATCGACAAGGGTCAGTCTTTCAAAGTGATCATCAAGGATGTCCAATACGAACCCGTGACCATGGATATCACGCACGTCGATCTGCACCAGATGCGCATGGACGAAGAGATGACGGCCGAAGTCCCGCTCAAGTTCGTGGGCGAATCCGCCGCGGTCAAACATGCAGCCGGTACGCTCATCGAGAGCATGGATTCGGTCACGGTCCGCTGTCTACCGGCCGACTTGCCGCATGAGATCACGGTGGATATCTCGGTACTCAATACCTTCGACGATTCGATTTCTGTCTCGGACCTGATCGTGCCCAAGGGCGTGACCATCGAAGACGACGGCGCACAGACTGTGGCGACAGTGGCCGCTCCGATGACTGAAGAGGAACTGAAGAAACTGGAAGAAGGCGAAGCGCATGACGTGAGCGCCATCAAGACAGAAGCGGAAGAGAAGAAGGCGGCTGAAGAGGCCAAAGCGGCTGAAGAGGCCAAGGCCGAATAAGCCAGGGATTCAAACCAGACCGATTCTGGTAGAATACCCGCATGGAGCAAAATTCTCGCCGCGTAACGATATCATTGGAAACGTTCATAAAACGGTCCTGGCCTGTATTGGCTTTCGGGGCCGTTTTATTGATTGGGGCGATCGCGGGCCTGACTTGGTTCGCGGTTTCAGGCAAAGGCCGGAAACAGCCGGTCGTGGAAACCGTGACCGCGACATCGACCGTGGCGGAAGCGGCGACATCGACGTCAGATTTGGTGTCGCGCGCCTTGGACGGAGTGCTCGTCCTGCCGGCCGAATCGCGTCTGCAATCTTATGCGGTGATGGTCGAGAACCATACGGATGCGAGGCCGCTTTCGGGTCCGGCGGCGGCCAACTTGGCATTCGAAATTCCGGTCGAGGGGGGGATCACCAGGTACTTGCTGGTGTTCGACGCCACGACGACCGTTGACGCCATCGGTCCGGTGCGGAGCGCGCGGTCTTACTACGTGGATTTGGCCGACGGCCTGAACGCGGTCTATGCCCATGTGGGCGGCAGTCCGGAGTCACTGGACATGATCAAGGGCATGTCCGGTTTCCGCGACCTGAACGAGTTCTCCAACGGTAAATATTTTTGGCGGTCCACCAAGCGGGTCGCGCCCCACAGCACTTATACCAGGACAGATTTGCTGCATGAGGCGGCGGCGGCGAAAAATTTTAAAGAAGGGCATTTCGTGGGCTGGCATTACAAGGATGACGATGCTTTAGAGAGCACGACAAGCAGCGTGCGGGGCAAAGAGGATGGTCCAAAGCTCAAATACGGCGGTTCTTACAACACGAGCTGGTCATACAACAGGGAAGAGAACGTGTATGAGAGGTACGAAGCCAAGTCGCTGCAGAAAGACGCTGATGGAACGGTAGTAAAGGCTAAGAATGTCGTGGTTTTGAGCACTGACGGACAGGTTTTGGACAATGTCGGGCGCCTCAAGATCAGGACAACGGGCCGGGGCAATGCGGTCCTGTACCGCGACGGAAAGATGATGAAGATCGTCTGGCGCAGGACGGCGGGAGAGAACTTCAGGTTCGAGGGGCTGGACGGCACGGATGTGATGTTCAACCGCGGCACGACCTGGGTCGAAGTGACGCTGGATTCCGGGACATTTGATTCGACTGAATTTTCCGCAACCAGTACCGCAAAATAAATTTTCTTTGTCATTCCCCGGTTGAACCGGGGAATCTTACGACCAGCTTTTTCGGTAAGGTCCCCCGGTCAAGCCGTGGGAAGACAATAGTTTAAATCTGAAAAAGTATAAAAGACGTTTACAGTGTATATCAAATATGATATAATTTTTTAAGTATGCCAAAACAACCGACATCCAAACTTTCCGCCGAACGCCGCGCCATGGGCGCTTTTGTGCGCCGCATCCGCGAACAGCGCGGTCTGACGCAGGCTGACTTGGCCAAGGCCCTCGGCACATCGCAGAGCGCACTTGTGCGCATGGAAAAGGGCGACCAAAACATGGGTTTCGACCTGCTCATGAAGATCAGCGACGCCCTGGACCGCAAAATCCTGGCGGTCAGCGATTCGGTGGACTTCGAGGTCCACGGCGGACGCAAACTGCACGGCGAAGTCGTGACCAATGCATCAAAGAACGGGGCGCTCGGGCTGATTTTCGCTTCGCTCCTGAACCGCAGTACGACAGTGCTCCACGACATCCCGCGCATCGAGGAGGTTTCGCGCATCATCGAAGTTTTGCAGAGCATCGGCGTGCAGATCGGCTGGAAGCAGGGAAATACGCTGGAGATAAAGCCCCCGGAGGAATTCAAGCTGGACAAGATGGACATGAAGGCAGCGCGGCGCACGCGTTCCATAATCATGCTCTTGGGGCCCATGATCCACCGCCGGAGAAGCTTCGAACTGCCGGCTGCGGGAGGCTGCCGCATGGGCATGCGGACCATCGCGGCCCATCGGTTCGGGTTGGAGGAGATGGGCGTGAAAATCTCGACCGGCAAGACCTGCGATACTTATGGGATTAGCGTGGGCAAGCTCAAGCCGTCGGATATCGTGCTGTACGAATCGAGCGACACAGCGGCCGAGAACCTGCTCATGGCCGCGGCGCTCATCCCGGGCAAGACGGTTATCCGCTATGCGCCGCCGAACTACCAAGTCCAAGAGGTGTGTTTTTTCCTGCAGTCTTTGGGCGTGAATATCGAAGGCGTAGGCACGAGCGTACTGACGGTCCACGGTGTCGGAAAAATCGATCAGCCGATGGAGTGGTGGAACAGCGAGGATCCGATCGAATCCATGATGTTCATCAGCGCGGCAGTCACAACGAGCTCGGAGCTGACCGTGCGCCGTTGTCCGATTCGTTTCTTGGAGCTCGAGCTGCTCAAGCTCCGGCACATGGGACTGAAACTCAAGATGTCAAAAGTCTATTTGGCCAAAAACGGAAACACCGAGCTGGTGGATATCACGCTTTATCCGTCCAAGCTCCAGGCGCCGGAAGACAAGATCCACGCTTTACCGTATCCGGGCATCAATATCGATAACTTGCCGTTTTTCGTGCCGATCGCGACCCAAGCCAAAGGCACGACGCTCATCCACGATTGGATGTGGGAGAACCGCGCCATCTATTTCACGGAGCTGAATCGGCTGGGCGCGGACATCACGCTGGCTGACCCGCACCGCGTGTTCGTGCATGGGCCGACGCCACTCAAAGGCGCGCAGGTCGTATGCCCGCCGGCTCTGCGTCCGGCCATGATCATCCTCATCGCCATGCTGGCGGCCGAGGGGAAATCAGTTCTGCGCAACGTCTATTCCATCGCCCGCGGCTATGAAGAAATCGCCGAACGGCTGAACAAAATCGGCGCGGATATCAGGGTAATCAAGGGGTTGGGATAATTTCCAAAACCCGATTGCGTTTGGCCAAGTCTTTATGGATTTTGATTTTGGCTTTGGGGAAAAGAGATTGGGCCAGGTTTTTCAAACTGGCGGATTGGGGCGGGTCGAATTCGAGGTAGGCGCGGATGGAATTGAAACCTAATGAACCAAAATGGTGCGCTAGTTGAACCAAAAATTTGCGTATCAGCCCCAAACCGTCTTGGCCGGCGAAAAGCGCCTTGGACGGTTCGTAGCTGACGACGTCGGGGTCCAGGATCTTTTTGTCGCTGTTCGGGAGATAGGGGAGGTTGGCGGCGATGATGAGGGTCGGATGTTTCTTGGATGCGTTTTTGAGATGTTTCCTGACCTTTGGGTCGAGCAGATTGGCTTGCAGGAATTTGATGTTTTTTGAACCGAGTTGGCGAGCGTTCGATCTCGCGACTTGGAGGGCGCGTGGGGATATGTCTGTGGCTAAAACAGTCGTGCTGGGGATTTCTTTGGCGAGCGTGACGGCCAGGGCGCCGGAACCGGTGCCGAGGTCTAAAATGAGGGGGGCGGGCGTCCCGCGTTCTTCGTACCGCGTACTTTGAAGAATCAAATCAACCATCAATTCTGTTTCCGGTCTTGGGATCAAAGTATCGCGCGTGACTTTGAAGTTGCGGCCGTAGAATTCACGGTAACCGAGGATATAGGCTATGGGTTCGTGGTTGACGCGACGATCGACGAAGGCTTGGAATTTTTTTCGGAAATTCGGACGCAACAGTTCCTCGCCATGGGCAAGGAGCCAGGCGCGGTCTTTGCCCAGAATGTGAGCGAGAAGGATCTCGGCTTCGAGTCGGCCGAGGTCGCGGTCAGCCTGGCAGACGATGCGTTTGGGCTGGAGTTTTTGGGCGGCTTCGAAGAGGGCGACAGAGATGGTCATGCACATATCGTGAGGCTTGAAACGCGAAGCGTCAAACTTTTGACAAGTATGAGGACTATGGGTTTAAGTATGGCCGCACATTCCAGGGAGGCCAAGATGATCGAGCTGTTCATTTCGTACCTGCGCTCCGCCGTGACGACCAAAAGCCGGGCCATGGCTACGGTGGCTGGTCATGATTTTTACGTGGATCCGAAAGACCTGCGCAACGCGGCCGTGAACGAGCTCCGCGAGCATGCGGCAGCTTGGGTCGTCGTCGGGAGAGAAGGGGCGTTGCCTTGGGCGATTCCGCTTTTGCCCGGAATACTCATCGACGAGGTATTCTTCGCCGTGGACGGCAGCTTTCTCCTGTCCGAAGACCTGAAGAGCTGTCGGATCAAGGTCAGGGATTTCACGATGACGATCACGATGGACAACGGCTACGTTTTCCACGGCAAGACCGGTTACCTGCTGCGCCACACAAAGGAAGAAGCGGACAAGCTCTGCAAGGCCGGCCAGGGAGCCTATTGGTAAGCCGTGGTCCCCAGACACTACTCGCACCGCCCGTCTCCATGATGGGCGGTTTCGCTTTTTTGAGGATGGGTTGACGAGCCTTGATAAATTCAGGTGTTTCGGCTAAGATTCCTCCACGAATGGACGTTTAGCTCCCCGATGTCGCTCCGCTCTTCGGGGCGGGACGCTAAAGTATTTCGCTTGGACGTTTAGCTCAGTTGGTTAGAGCGTTCGATTCACATTCGAAAGGTCGCAGGTTCGAATCCTGCAACGTCCACCAGGACCAAATCCCGCCGACAGGCGGGATTTGCCGTTTACTGCTATGATTATCCGACTATGGATATCCTGTTCCAGCTCGCGGATTTTATCCTGCATATAGACATCCATCTGGGCGAAATTATCGTCCAATATGGGATATTCGCGTACGCTGTATTGTTCCTGATAATTTTCGCGGAGACAGGGCTGGTCTTCACGCCGTTTTTGCCTGGGGATTCGCTGCTGTTCGCGGCTGGGGCATTCGCGGCTTTAGGTTCGTTCAATCTGGCAGTCCTGCTCCTTTTGCTGTGGCTGGCGGCTTTTTTGGGCGACACCTCGAATTATTGGATTGGGCATTTTTTCGGGAAAAAAATAATCGCGAATCCGAAGATTCCGATCAACCAAAGCCACATAGACAAGGCGCAGAGGTTCTACGAGAAATACGGGGGCAAGACGATATTCCTGGCGCGGTTCATCCCCATGATGCGCACCTTCGCGCCGTTCGTGGCCGGGGTCGGCAAGATGGATTACCTGAAGTTCATCTATTTCAACGCGCTGGGCGGGGTAGTTTGGATAGGTTTGTTCGTGTCGGCCGGTTATTTCTTCGGCAACATCCCGCAGGTCAAGGATAATTTCTTCATCGTCATCCTGGCCATCATTATCTTGTCGGTCATGCCGCTTGTGGTCGAGGCGTACAAAGCGAGATACCGGAATCCAGAAAAGTGAATCTATGATCAAACGCGCCTTCATCTTGGCGGGTGGGCAGGGGACGCGGTTGCGGCCTGTGACCCTTGAGACGCCGAAGCCGCTCGTGACCGTGCAAGGGACGCCGATCGCGACCTGGCTTTTGAAGCTCTTCGCCCGTCACGGAGTGGAGGACGTGACCGTGATTTATCCGACGGCGTGGAAAAACAAGTTTGAGGAATGGGCGGTAGGGGCGAGGCATGCCTCGCCCGTACGAATAAATTTATTCGAAGAAAAAGAAGCGATGGGGACCATGGGGGCGTTAGCACATGAGATGGATTTGGGGGTTGAGCCGATTTTCGTGACGAACGGCGATGAGCTCAAGGGTTTGGATTTGGCGCAGCTTGCCGATTTCCATGAGGCACGGATGTCGGAGGATGCGAACCACGCCGCGACAATCGCCTTGGTGCGCGTGCCGAATCCGTCGGAATACGGCGTGGCCGAAATGGATGGACATCGCATCATGCGGTTCCATGAGAAGCCGGAGATTCCGCCATCGACTTTGATTTCGTCCGGTTTGTACGTCATCAATCCGGCGGTCCTGGGGGAGGCCGACAAAACAAAACGATTTTTAATGTTCGAGAAAGATTTGTTTCCCGGTTTGGCGGAGCAGGGGAGACTTTCCGGCTGTCAGCTGGAAGGGCCTTGGTATGACTGCGGGACCATGGAAAGATGGGATAAGGCGATCAGGGAATGGAGGGGGATTTGAGAAATTGGGGACGATTTACCCAATCTGGCTTTGGTTCGGCTGACACGCTATCATCCAACGCATGGCACAAATCGAGTCTTTTTGGAAAAAGCTCCTCCCTTTCAAGCGCATTTCCCCGGTCGACCGTTACGGCATAAAGGTCGTGACGTCGCCGGCCGAACTGGCGGTCCAGGAATATCTGCCGTCAGAGATAAAATATGTATTGGCGGTCAGACCGTCGCGTTTTGAGACTTTCCGGAAGATCCTGGAAGACGGTTATGGCATCGGAGTCAGGACCGTGGAAAAAACCCCGGAGCGGGTCCTGAAAGCCGTGGACAGGATTTCACGCGAGAGCCAGGCGAATACAGTCATACCCTGGCTGCCTGATTTGTTGCGCAAAGAAGACTTGCCGATTTTCAGCGAAGCCGAATTGCGCGCCGCGGAAGCCAGGGGGGTAAACCTGTACGAAGAAGCGCGCACAATCCTGGCCGAGAGACACGAGTTCCGGAAGATAATCCTGATCGATCTGCATAACCGCTGTGTGGGTCCGGAACTGCAGAAGGTGATGGCTGAGGTCAACGCTGACCTGTATCCGTTGTCCATCGACGCCATCGTGCATCGCGTCATCTTCGATAATGCGCATACCCGCACAGAGGTCGCCCAATCCGTCATCAAAGCGTTGCTTCTCGTAGGTCCCATCGCCCACGTGCTCGAACATTTTTTGTCCGGCTTGGGCAAAGTCTTCGCTGCCAGCGTAGACGACGTGTTGGCCGAGGTGGCGGAACTTTTCGCTTTGCGCGGTTCGGGTTTCACCTGGCGTCAACTCATCAAGCGTTCACGTATCCTGATACCGGTCTTCATCCTGGCGACGTATGGTGCGTTCCAGGTTGAGCCCTTGATCCAGTCCGGGAAAATCGCCTGGGCAGGCGTGGTGTTCGGACTTTCGGCCGTGGCGCTTTCGCTTACGACTGCGATCCAATCGATCGGCATGTACCGGCAGTCATACCTCAAGCTCGTCAAAGAAGGGAAGTTGAAACTCCAGACCGGGCAATCGCTCATGGGTCTGGCGCTGCGCCAAGATTTCACTAATCCGGCACGCCTCGGTCTGTTCGTGGGTGCTTTTTGCTCACCTCTGGCCGCTGCTTCGGTTTTCGTGTTCCAACCTGAAATGGCCAGCAACGGTTGGGTTTTGGCCCTGCTTGGTTCGACCGAGTCGGTGGTCGCTGGGGCTACGGTCATAGGTTCGACCCGGCTTGAGCGCTGGCTCTTCCGCCGCAAGGTCAACCGAGCCCTGCACGGCATGGTTTTCAGGGCTTAACCGTCCGGCCTGACAGGTTGATTCTGCCCTCGACAAGGTCGTATAAATGCGATAATATAACGAATACATGACTTTCCCATTCTCGCGCAAATCATTCACCGAAGAGACCCAATCCAGAAAGGTGGCCTTGGGTTCGGCTTTATCCTTGCTCCTGGAATTGGTCCAGGTTTTGGCCATCTCACTCGCCATCATCATCCCGGTCAGGTATTTCCTGGTCCAACCGTTCTACGTCAAAGGCGCTTCCATGGAGCCCAGTTTTTTTGACCACGAGTATCTGATTATCGATGAGTTGAGCTATCGTTTCACCCAACCGGAGCGCGGGGACATCGTAGTCTTCCGTTATCCGGCCGACCCCAAGCAATTTTTCATCAAGCGGGTCATCGGTTTGCCGGGCGAGACGGTCGAGGTCGCGGGCGGGCAAATCAAGATCTACAACGACAAGAATCCCAACGGCGTGGTGCTCGACGAGACCAAATATCTGGACCAGATGTATACGGCCATGACCAGGACGGTCACGCTCAAGAACAACGAGTACTATGTGATGGGCGATAACCGAGTAGCCAGCCTTGATTCGCGCATCTTCGGCCCGGTCGAACGCAGCAGCATCGTGGGGCGCGTCTGGCTCCGCGGCTGGCCATTGGACAGATGGAAGCTTTTCCAGGACCAGACATACCAATCGCTGTAGGGGCGATGCATGCGTCGCCCAGGGCAAGGCATGCCTTGCCCCTACGTTATCCAAACCAACCTGACATATGCCAATGACAAAAAAGAACACCGCCAAACCCAAAGAGGCGAAACCGGCCGCCGGACCAGCCAAAAAAGGACCCGCACCGATCAATCTGGTCCGTGGGATGAAGGACATCCTGCCGGCTGACCAGCCGTATTGGGACATGATGCGCCGCAAGGCCGACGAGCTCTCTAAGGCTTACGGTTTCGAGCGCATTGATACGCCGGTCTTGGAGGAGACGGCTTTGTTCGTCCGCGGCGTGGGGAAACTCACGGATATCGTGGAGAAAGAAATGTATGCTTTCGACACGGTCGGCGGCGAGCATGTCTGTTTGCGTCCGGAAGATACGGCGCCGATCGTCAGGTCTTACATCCAACACGGGATGCTGAACTTGCCGCAGCCGGTCAAACTTTGGTATCTGGCGCCCATGTTCAGGCATGACCGTCCGCAGCACGGACGTTACCGCCAGTTCTGGCAATACGGCTGCGAGATCCTGGGGGACTCGGCGGCTGTGGTCGACGCCCAGCTCATATTTTTGGCCTATCTGTTCCTCAAGGAGCTCGGCATCGAATCCACGGTCCAGATAAATTCCATCGGCACGCCGGAATCACGCGCCAACTACAAGAACGCGCTGGTTTCGTTTTTCCGCTCGCGCCGCAACAAACTTTCGGAAGAGGATAAGAAGCGATTGCTCAAGAATCCGCTGCGCGTCCTGGACTCCAAGGATCCGGCTGTCATGGAGATGAAGGCTGAAGCTCCGCAAATCGTGGATTGGCTGGATGAGGATTCGAAGGCGCACTTCATGCGCGTGCTGGAATTCCTGGACGAGATGAAAGTGCCGTATGAGTTGAATCCGTATCTGGTGCGCGGGTTGGATTATTACACCCGGACCGTGTTCGAACTTTACGCCAACTCCGGCGACCAGGATTTGGCCCAGTCTGCAGTGTGTGGCGGAGGCCGATACGACGGCCTGTCCGAGGTTTTAGGCGGACGTCCGACGCCGGCGGCCGGATTCGCCATGGGGTTGGACCGGATCTTCAGCTTGCTCAAGGAGCAGAATGTCGCGGTAGCTCCCGAGACGGCGGATGTGTTCGTGGCCCAATTGGGCGACCAGGGGAGGAAGCGGGCATTGGCCGTATTTGAGGAGCTGCGAAAAGCCGGCATCCCGGCCGGTGAGGCGTTTTCCAAGGATTCG
Organism: Candidatus Uhrbacteria bacterium; assembly: GCA_016222815.1. Lineage (GTDB taxonomy): Bacteria > Patescibacteriota > Patescibacteriia > 2-12-FULL-60-25 > 2-12-FULL-60-25 > CAIKNB01. Next base: position 75,411 of record JACRQE010000004.1, on the reverse strand, counting down.
ATCAAGGCGCAGATGGAGTTGGCGAACAAGCTGAAAGTCAAAATCGTGGTGATTATCGGCCAAAAAGAGGTTTTGGATGGGACCGCCGTCATCCGCGACATGGATTCCGGGACCCAGGAAATCGTGGATGTGCGCAAAATCGTACACGAAATCAACAAAAAATTGGGCCAAGTCCAGGCCCATTGACGAAAAGGCTTATTTTGCCTAAGATAGCGGCACGTCGAAATTCGGATCCAACCGCAACGGTTGGTTCCTGATAGCAAATACTCTAATAACAGAAAGGAAGGTGGGTCGCATGGGTGAAGTAAAACGCCGGAAAGGTGAGACATTTGACGCCCTGCTCCGCCGCTTCCAGCGGCATGTGCAGACCAGCGGAAAATTGCTCCAGGCCAAAAAAATCAGGTTCAAGAACAAACCGATGAACCGCAATAAGCGCCGCACTAGCGCACTCTACCGTGAAGAAAAACGGCAGAATTACGAGTACCTCTTGAAGACCGGCCAGTTGAAAGACGAGCCGCAACACAAGCGGAGGTAGGTGAACTGAAGAAATGAAAACGTCGAGCCCGGGGCTCGACGTTTTTGTTATAAGGATGTAATTTAATCTCCGTAGGTTGCATCTTCTTTTGTCATTCTCCGTCCCGGCGTCTTACCGGGATAAAACCCAGCGGGGAATCCAGGTCCCCCGGTTGAACCGTGGGATGACAGGAGGGGAGGGTAAGTTCTAAATATTGTGCATAAGCTATGCCGACCATACTCCAAAACATCGATACCGACATGAAAGAGGCTATGAAGGCCAAGAACGAATCCGCGCTTTCGACTCTGCGCATGGTGCGGGCGGCTTTCAAGAACAGGCAGATAGATGTAGGACACGACCTGACGGATGACGAAGCCATGGGCGTGATGCGGACCATGGTCAAGCAATATAAGGACGCCTTGAACGACTTCAAAGCTGCGGGGCGGAACGATTTGGCCGAGAGGCAGGCAAAGGAGATCGAACTCATAGAGCATTATTTGCCGGCGCAGATGTCCGAAGCCCAGGTCGAGGAGATCGCCAAGGGAATCATAACCGAAATGAACGCGGCTTTGTCGGACACAGGTAAAGTCATGGGAGCGGTGATGAAGAAAGCGGCGGGGCAGGCTGATGGGACGGTGGTGAGAAACGTGGTGGAGAGGTTGTTGAAAGGATAGGTGAGAAAATATTTTCGGAGAAGAAGATTCACGATGTGAGGAATATGGCTGACCCTTTGGTTAGCCTTTTGGTTATCCACAGCCAGTTTTTTTTTTCACTCATGAGTCTAGAGGTGAACTTCATGTTATAATCTACACAAATTTTATGCCTACCCAACCAAAGATAACCCAACCGGCGTATCTCTTAGCCGGAGTCCTGTTCACAGTGATAGCGCTTGTCGCGATAATTTCTTTATTTATGCTCCGGTCCAAAGCGGATGTTACGACACAGGAAGCGTATCCGGGCAATGCGGCCCCGAACGTGGATTCTCTGTATGTCGCCGAGACGTCCCAAGGTATTGATATAGGTCCGGCTGGGATTGGTGATGGCTTTACGACCAATGAAGGAGCACCGAAGACAATTTACGTTGGCGGCCAGCTTTCAGACATGAATGGTTGCCATAACCTGATGCAGGCAACCGTCACGTTGTATCGTTCAGACATACCCGGCTCCCAAAGCTGCACGTCTGATACGAATAATTGCTACCACACGACCTTGTACCCTGAGGATTTCGTAGGTTGCGATACCCCGGATGACACGAATGTGACTTTTGAGACAAGCTTCAGCATGCCTAATTATGTGGATCCGACGGATGCGGGCAGCCCGTATGAAGGCGTTAACTGGTTGGCTTATGTGAACGTAGCGGACAATGCCGAAGAACAGACTGTCTTTACGGAAACTTTCGAAGTCAACAGCTTGGCCGCCTTTAGCGTGCCGAACGCCATCAACTACGGTAGCGTGGCCCTGGGAGCTGACTCCAACGCCATCCAGCTGACCTTCTCGAACACCGGCAACCGCAACGTGGATTCTGACGTCATCGCTTTGCATGACCCGCTCGCCCAGCCGACGCCGATTGAGGGAGATATGGTCTCCAACCTGTCAGGATTCGACAATATCTCGGCTTCGGCGGTCCATTATTCCTTGAGCGCCCTGACCGCATACGAAAGCGCAACGGCGGTGAGCAAGACCGCTTCGACCGACCTGGCCCTTGGCCTGCTCCAGCAGACCGATGACCTGACCATCCCCACGACCGATACCTACTGGAAACTGCGCATGCCGGCATCCGGTGTGCAGGGAACCTACACCAACGTCGTGGTGTTCACGGCTAAGGCGGCGGCTACCATCGGAGCACTGGATATTAGCAGCAGCTTAAGCTATGCATCAAGCGATGGGGTCAATGTAAGCTACATGGATGTGGACAGCAATTCGGTTTATGTGACAGCGGAAAATTCCAACACACTGATGGTCGTGGATATGTCCGACTCCGCTAACCCAGTAGAACTCACGACATTGAGCAATACGCTCGCAAATGAGACGGCGATTGAATACAATGGGGATCATCTTATCCTCTCCAGCGAAAGCGCCACCAATAATTTCCAGATTATCGATGTCTCGGTCCCGGCTACTCCGACCATTGTATCCACGATTACGGCCATCAGCGGCGGGGTTAAGGATGTGGCGTATGATGGGTTTCAGTATGCGTATGTAGTCGGTGGTACCGATAAGTTCGTGATCGTGGATATGTCGAATCCAGCCAGTCCTACCGTGGTCCCAGGTTCGACGCTTACCATAGATTATCCGGTGACAGGTGTCGAAAGGTTTGGTAGCACGGTTTATGTCTATGCGATGGACAGCGTTTCGTCGCCGGCTCATGGTTATCTGTATACGATAAACGCATCCACCCCGGGGAGCCCGGTCATTCTGGACACATTACAGACCCACACAGACGCTAAGATTTTTGCATCAACCGTAGGTGAGCAGGCTTACGTATTCGTTGCCGGCAACAATTCGGATTTTGCAAATTCAATTCAGATGGTCAGCGCGCAGGATCCGTCTAATTTGGGTATCGTCGGCAATGAGTCGATAAACACGAATACCCCGAGTAGCATGAAAGTGTATGGAAATTACCTATACGTGACTGATAACGGAGAGGAGGTTGGTTCAGACAATATACACGTATTAAACATCTCGGATCCAGCGAACATTTCCATTGTCGCCTCAACCCGTTTGGGGGCATATAACGCAGCCGGTACTGTATATACATTGGGTGGCGTAAGTCTGACCAACGTGTACGTGTCTGGACGGGCAGATGGCGTCTACTACGTGCTCTGGGCGCCGACGCCTCCGGTTGGTGGCGGCGGTAAAGCTGGTGGCGGCGCGAAGTAAGGAAGTAGGCGATGAGCCTCGAGGGAATATTGAAGAAAAAGGCGAGCCCATCGGGCTCGCCTTTGCGGTAATTTTAGGTTTATTAATCTGGGTAAACAATAAATATCGGTCTGTGAACATGGTTGATTCCAGAATTAATTTTTGTACTTGCATCACGTTATCAACATTAAAGATTTTTTTATTTGACTATGTGTGTGTTATAATCTTGGCAAAACTATGCTTACACAACCTAAGACAAACCAACCGGCGTATCTTTTAGCCGGAGTCCTGTTCACAGTGATAGCGTTAATCGCGCTCGTATCTTTATTCATTCTCCGATCCAAAGCGGACGTGACGACGCAAGAAGCTAGTGCCGACAACACAGCTCCGACCGTGGACCTTCTGACCGTCTCGGATTCATCCCAAGGCGCGAGCATCGGTCCGGCCGGGGTGGGGGCGGGCTTCACGACCAACGAAGGGTCGGCGAAGAATATCTACGTTTACGGCCAGATAACCGACCTTAACGGCTGCCACAACCTGGCTGGAGCCACGGTCACCTTGTACCGTTCAGGATTGGTCGACGACCAAAACTGCGCGGCGGACACGAACAACTGCTACCAAGACACATTGCTCCCAGGAGATTTCGTCGGCTGCGATACCCCGGATGATACGAATGTGACCTTTGAGACAAGCTTCAGCCTGCCTAACTACGTAGATCCTTCAGATGCAGGCAGCCCGTATGATGCAGAGAACTGGGTGGCTTACGTGAATGTCACGGACAATGCCGCGGCCCAGACATCCCTTACCGAAACTTACGAAGTCAACAGCTTGGCCGCCTTTAGCGTGCCGAACGCCATCAACTACGGTAGCGTGGCCCTGGGAGCAGACTCCAACGCCATCCAGCTGACCTTTTCCAACACGGGCAACCGCGACGTGGATTCAGACGTCTACGCCGTGGACGACATGGTCTCCAACCTGTCAGGCTTCGACGATATCGCAGCTTCGGCGGTCCATTACTCCCTGACCAGTGGCTTCACCTACGGGACAGGCGACACGGCAGTCGCGAAAGCCCCGTCCACCGATTTGGCCCTCAACCTGGTCCAACAGACAGAAGACCTGACCATCCCCACGACCGACACCTATTGGAGGCTCCGCATGCCGGCATCCGGCGTGCAGGGTACGTACACCAACGTCGTGGTGTTTACGGCTAAGGCGGCAGCTTCTGTCGCACCGCTGGGACAAGTGAATAGCGAGAACATAGCGAACATCAAGGCGTCGACTGTCGAGAGCAATACCTCCTATACGGTTTCATCCAACGAATCTACCGGCATCCTCAATATCTACGATGTGTCGCAATCGGAGAATCCGATATCGCTTGGTTCGACAGAAGTCAATTCTTACGCGACGGAAATCAGCAAGGATGGCAACTATATTTACCTGACGAGCGAGAATACGGTCGACAACATGCAGATCGTGGATGTATCAAATACAGCCGATCCGTTGATTCAAGATACGATAACGGTCATGGATAACGGGATCACGGATATCGCGATCAGCGGAAATTACGCTTATGTCGTCGGAACGGATATCACGAACACTAAAAATTTCGCTATCGTTGATGTAACGAATAAAACTGCGGCGTCTGTCATTTCGGGTTCGATGTTGAACGTGACCAGCACCGGAAATACTGCAGTCGATACGATTTCCGTGCAGGTGATCAGCAACACAGCCTATGTCTACTCGACGGACGCGACCAACGGATACTTGACCACTATCGACGTGACGACAAAAAACGCACCGGTAGTGATCAGCGCCGTAGCGACAAATAAAGACGGTGTGCTCGTGATTTCCGCTGACGGGAATACGGCTTATGTCGTCGGCAACAACTCGGATTTCGCGAATTCGGTGGAAAGCATAAACATCACCAATTCGTACGACATGCAGATCATATCCGGTTACAGCATCAACAATAATACGGTCACGGACGCAGCGCTGGTCGGAGACGTGCTCTATGTGGCTGATGCCAGCAATAACACGACCAACAGCAACCTGACCGCCATGGATGTCTCGAACAGCTCGAACATGTCCGTCATAACTTCGACGTTGGTCGGGACAGCCGGACAGACACTGACGATTGCAGCTACAGCCAGCTATGTCTACGTCACAGCGCAGACTAATGCGACCTACGTCACCCTCAACGCCGCGACGATCGTGGTCGCCGGACCCGCTATCACCACATTGAGCAGTGAAGCATTCATTATCGGATTTTTGCCGGATAACTATGTGGTTCCGTTCAATAACGGAGGGAGCGCACTCACGCTCGTAATCAATGGGACCGGTTTCGTGGAGGGCGTTACGGTAAAATGGAACGGAGGTTCATTGCCGGTTGGCGCCACCGTCACCATCATTAGCCCGACCCAAATCCAAGTCGATAGTATTCCGGCAAATGCCTTCACTCCGGGAGGTGCGATAATCAACGTGATTGTCAGGAATCCTGCGCTTGAACTGGATTCTAATACAGAGCAGATACAAGTCATAGCTTCCTAAGCAAACGATGTGAAGAAAAGGCGGACCGCAAGGTCCGCCTTTTGGTTATCCACAGCCAGTTTTTTTTCACTCATGAGGCGAGCGATGACTTCGTGTTATAATTTACACAAATTTATGCCTACACAACCAAAGATAACCCAACCGGCGTATCTCCTCGCCGGAGTCCTGTTCACGGCGATAGCGCTCGTGGCCATCGTCGCCTTATTCATGCTCAAGTCCAAAGCGGACGTGACGACGCAGGAGGCCGGAGCCGGCAATACTGCACCGACCGTGGATTCGATGTACGTCGCCGAGACGTCCCTTGGTACCGACATCGGTCCAGCCGGCATCGGAGCCGGCTTCACGACAAACGAAGGATTGCCGAAGAACATCTTCGTAGGCGGCACCATAACCGACTTGAACGGCTGCCATAACCTGATGCAGGCCACGGTTACGTTGTACCGCTCTGGCATCTTGCCGGGAGTCAGCTGCACCCCGGACACCAATAACTGCTACCACACCACCCTGTATTTCCCCGATGATTTCGACGGTTGCGATACCCCGGATGACACGGATGTCACCTTCGAGACGAGCTTCAGCCTGCCTAACTATGTGGATCCGACTGATGCGGGCAGCCCGAATGAACCGGATACCTGGGTGGCTGCGGTGAATGTGGCGGACAACGCAGAGGAACAGATGATGTTGCAGGAGACTTACGAAGTCGCCAGCCTTGCCGCCTTCAGCGTGCCGAACGCCATCAACTACGGCACGCTTGCCCTGGGAGCTGACTCCAACGCCATCGAGCTGACCTTCTCGAATACGGGCAACCGCGACGTTGATTCTGACGTCATCGCTTTGCATGACCCGCTCGCCCAGCCGACGCCGATCGAGGGAGACATGGTCTCCAACCTGTCAGGCTTCGACAACATCGCGGCTTCGGCAGTCCACTATTCCTTGAGCGCCCTGACCGCATGGGAAAGCGCGACTGCGGTGAGCAAGACCGCTTCGACCGACCTGGCCCTTGGCCTGGTCCAGCAGACGGAAGACCTGACCATCCCCACGACCGATACCTATTGGAGACTGCGCATGCCGGCAGCTGGCGTCCAGGGAACCTACACCAACACCGTGGTGTTCACGGCTAAGGCGGCGGGTGTCGTACTTCCGCTGGACATACTCAGTTCAACGGATTACTCGTCATCCGGTGGAGTCGAAACTGCCTATGTGGATATCGGATTGAATAATACAGCTTATATTTCGTCCAATACGGACAACAAAGTCATGATTGTGGACGTATCGGATACGGCGAATCCGGTGGAGATTTCGACGTTGAACGGCACGATTTCCAATGCCACGGCCATCACAAAATATGGAGATTACGTCTATCTCTCCAGCCAGAGTTCTTCGAACAACCTGCAGATAATCGATGTCTCAAATACGGCTTCCCCGTCGATCGTGTCCACGATGACAGTCATGGACAGCGGTATCACAAAGATAGTGGTGAATGATATTTACGCTTACGTAATAGGTTATGATTCAGTATCGGGCGATACCTTCAAGATCGTCGATGTCTCCAATGCCTCGAGTCCGAGCGTAGTGAGCGGTTCAGGCATGAATTTCACCACGTCAACCGGAATGGATCTCCAGTACACCGGCGGTTATGCGTACGTGTATACGTCTGATGCATCGGATGGATATCTTACGGCTGTGGACGTCTCAAACGCGAGCGCTCCGACTGCGGTAAGCACGTTGCAGACGTATAAGGACGCCAAGATAGCGGCATCGTTGTTCTACGCTTTCGTGGTCGGCAATAACTCGGATTTCGCGAATACGGTGCAATCGATCGACATCTCTAATCCTGCCGAAATGACACCGGTGAGCAGCTTGACGATCAATAACAATACGGTGAATAACGTGTCAGTGGCCGGTAACATCCTGCTCGTGTCAGATAAGGGTGAAGAAGCGGACAGCTCAAACTTGGCACTGATTAATACGCAGAATCCTGGAATGATGCTGAATGCCGCCACTACTCGGATTGGCGCATATAACGTTGCTGGTACGACCTATAATGTCTTTCTCGGTTTAAACGTTTACGTCGCCGGTAAAGAAGATGGCCACTATTACATCTTAGAAGGACCGCCGTCTCCGGTACATGGCGGGGGGCCCGTAGGCTTCAATGGCTCGGTCGGGAAGTTCGCCAGCAAATAAGCGGATAGAGAATCGAAAAAAGATTGAAACAAAGGCGGACCACGGGGTCCGCCTTAGCGGTAGAAAATCACGAATTTAAAGACTAAAAAGATCGAAAACGACCAGGGTAGCCCTTTAGTCCCAAGTCAGGCAGAGGTGATTGTCCGTTGGACGCTTCTTTTGTATACTAGGGACAACGTTTTTTGCCACAACATGCCAAAGAAAACCATGGCTTTGCATATTCCATTTGGGCGCGCTTGGAGGAGGGCGGTGTTTCTCGCCGTCCCGGTCTTCGTGGCAGCGTTTTTGGCGCCACTACCCAGCTTGGCCCAAACACCGGGTGCTATCCAGAATACCCAGCTGACGGCTGAAGCGGCGGGAGTCACGGGCGGTACGACCGACCTGGTAGTCATCATCGGGCGCATCATCAACATCGCCCTGGGGTTCATCGGCATCGTGTTCCTGGTTCTCATGCTGTACGCCGGGTACATGTACATGACCGCGGCCGGCGATCCGGAGAAGGTCAAGAAAGCGGTCAACACCATCAAGAATTCGGTCATCGGACTTGTCATCATAGCTTCGGCCTGGGCCATCACTTCGTTCATCTTGGGGTTTTTCGCGGATATGAGCGGCGGAGGCATCAGCGGTGGGACGACTGGTCCGGCATCGCAGTTCACGGTTTCTCCGGGTGCTTCCTGTCTAGGTCGCGGCATCATCGATATGCAGTTGCCGGACAGGAACGCCGTAGATGTGCCGCGCAACTCGCCGATCATCGTGACGTTCAAGGAGCCGATAAAACCTGAATCCATGATGAGCGATTGGACGAGTGCAGCCAGCACGTCAAAGTCGGAGTGGGCATTGAATGACAAACTCATCAAGATCTACAAGACAGCGCAGGGCGCGGATACGGCTTTGAGCGGGGACAAGGTGAAGGTGCGGTATACCAAGGACCTCAAGACTTTCGTGTTCAAGCCTGTGGATTATCTGGGCAGCCAGACTGCGCCGATGGGTTACACGGTGATTCTCATGGGCGGCAACTCGGGCATCCTGAAGAACGACGGCTCGCCGGCCATCACCTGTTCGTCCAATAACCAGTACGCCTGGCAATTCGAAGTCTCCACGGCTTTGGATTTGACGCCGCCGTTCGTGACGGCGGTCATCCCTCCGGCCGGCGGTCTGTATGCGCGGAACATTGTGGTCCAGATAAATTTCAACAAAGCCATGGATCCGACGGCGGCCCAGGGCAAGACGAGCGACGGTTTCTCGAACATCGAAACCATGGCCACGCCGAACGGCGGGGGACAGCCCGCGGCGGTCAGCGGCGAATATCGCGTCTCGAACCAATACAGGACAGTGGAGTTCGTGACCGATTCCAAATGTGGAACCAACTCCTGCAACCGCGACATCTACTGTCTGCCGGGATTGAGCGGCATCGACGTGACGGCCAAGGCGGCGACGCTCGACGGGCCGGGACCGCAGGCGATCTATACGAATAACGGATACGATGGCTTAGTGAGCGTGGTGGGCAATTCGTTGGACGGCAACCAAATGGGCGGCGACGGAAAAGCAGAGGGCCCGCCTGCCGACGACTTCAGCTGGTCATTCGGCACCACCAATGACATCAAGCTGACGCCGCCTGCCATCAGTTTCACGATTCCTGATGCCGATCCTAATACGGGTAAAGGCTCGAATGTCCCGTTGGATCAGCCAGTCTGGGCCGTATTCGATTCTTTCCTGCAGTCTTCGACTTTGACATCGGATAACGTGACCATGGATGCGCATGGTTTCACAGAACAGCCGGATAGTTTCTGGTGGGCCGTGGGTATGAAGCTGGTAAAGCAGGACGGGACCGAAGCTGACTACAAAGCAGTCCCGCCAGAAATCCCCAGCGCGGCCGCGGTGATCGTGAACCATCGGGCGTACATGCCTTCAGGTACGTATCCGAAACTCAATTACTACGATCCGTACATCTCATCCGAAGTCCAGGATGCTTACCAGAACTGTTTCAATCCGGCGCGCAAGTGCGGTGCGGGCAGCGGCTTCAATTGCTGCAAGTACACGCCGACCGCAGCAGAATGTAAGACCTTACTACACCCATGAACCTCCGCCGCATTTTCTCTGCAATGCTGATATCGGGCACCGCCTTGCTGGCGGGCTTTGCCCTTTTTACGGCCACGCCAGCCATGGCCCAGGTGGACACCGGACTTCAGGAAGTAGGTGAGACGGTCAAGCTCTCGGGTACGGATCCGCGGGTCATCGCGACCAACATCATCAACTGGGCTTTAGGGCTCATCGGCATCGTGCTGGTGGTCCTCATCCTGTACGCAGGTTTCCTGTACATGACTTCGGGCGGCGAGGCGGATAAAGTGGAAAAGGCGAAGAAAATCATCGTCAATGCCATCATCGGACTGGTCATCATTTTGTCGGCGTGGGGCATAACCCGATATGTCATCAACGCTTTGCTTTCGGCAACGCAGGAGGGCGGGGGAGTAGGCGGAGGTGGTGGCAGCGGCTTCGTGAGCGGCTTCGGCGGAGGCGGAGCAGGTACCTCTTTCCGCGTGAAATCCATCACACCGCAGGGCGATAGTCCGCTCAAACCGCGCAACACGGAAGTCAAAATCGTATTCACCAAATCCGTGGATGAAGCCAGCGCTTCGGGCATCGCAGTGATCAAAGACGGCGGGACCACGGTCGGCGGAACGGTCAAAGTGGAAGGCACGCTCGTGACCTTCACGCCCAGCCAGGCCTGTCCGACACCTAATGAGAGCCGCAAGTGTTTCGACGGCGAATCAGGTTTCCAGATAAAAGTGGCGAACACGGTAAAATCATCATCAGGCCAAACCATAACCTGCGGAGGATTCGCACCGGCCTGTACTGCCCATTTCTCGACCAGCAACCTGGTGGATGTAGCTCCGCCGACGGTCAGCATCACCTATCCGACCGACGGCATGCCGGTCAAAGTGAATTCGCTGTTCGATGTGTTGGCCAGCGCTTCGGATGACAGCGGCGTGGCCACGGTCGAGTTCTTCAACGATGGGACGTCTTTCGGCCTGGACGGTCCGAACTCCTCGAATACGCCCATGGTATTCGACGCCAAAGCGACTTGGGATACGGCCGGCGTGGCTTTAGGAACGCACAGCTTGTCTGCCGAAGCTTCGGATCTGGACACGAACACCGCCAAGAGCCCGAGCGTCTCGGTCGTCATCAGGGCAGAACATTGTTTCAATAAGACGCAGGATGCGGGTGAAACTGGCGTGGATTGCGGCGGCGACCCGAACAGTCCGGAGTATTGCGGGTCTTGCTCGGGCGGTACCTGCACCTCGAACTCCCAATGCAGTTCGGGTTTTTGCCAGAACGGCAAATGCGTGGAGAACCCGGTGATAAAAGCCGTGGAACCTTTGAATGGAAAAGCCGGGACATTCGTCACGCTCTCGGGCATCAATTTCGGCATTTTGCCTGGGACGATTACGTTCCTCGGAGGACCCTCGCCGGCCGACGATAAAGTCGCTGTAGCTCCGCAGGCTTGCGTGAATTTGGGCTCCAAAGTGTGGACCAACACCCAGGCCATCGTGGCCGTACCGGAGGGGGCGGTTTCCGGACCGATTTCGATAAAAAACTCGAGCAGCGGATTGACGGACAGGACGGATACGGATCCAGGCCCGAAGATCGCCGATTACCTTGTAGATAATTCCATCCACCCGGGTTTGTGCGCCATCCAACCAGAAGCGAACACGGTGGGCATGGAGGTGGATGCCATCGGCGCGGGTTTCGGCAACACCCAGGGCAAGATTTGGTTCGGTTCGGACGACCGCCAGTTGAGCGCCTCACCCTGGTCTGACGCAAAAGCCCATTTCAAGATTCCGGTGGTCAACACGGGTCCGTACCAGGTCAAAGTTCTGACCGGTCAAGGCGCGAGCAATGCCGTGGAGTTCGAAGTGCTGGAAAAGGATTTGGGACAAGGACCGCAACTGGCGGCTATCGGACCGGCGACAGGACCCCAGCAGGAATACATCACGCTGTCCGGAAAATATTTCGGATACAACGTCGGGACAGTCATCTTCCAGGGACAGGGATTGGAGGCGGTGGGCGATACGTCTTTTCCGCCAGCTTGCGCGGCCGGTTTTTGGCGCGACGATAACATCGTGATCAAAGTCCCTTCCGTGTTCAAGAACAATCAACCTACGGCGGACGGGACATACCAGGTAAAGGTCAAACGGGCTGACGGCAAAGAATCGAACAGCCTTGAATTCCAGATCGACACCAAGCTCCAACCCAAGCCCGGCATCTGTGCCATAGATCCGGCGATCGGTCCGGAGGGTACGCCGGTGAATATCTACGGCGACCGTTTCGGCTTCGACAAACCGCTCGTGACTTTCTCGTCGAGCAAGAACGCGGCTGTGGATTCGAACACCAACCAGTCGGTCAAGACCAGCGTGCCCAAGAACGCCATGACCGGCCCGGTAACCATCATCGCCCAGGCGCAAAAATCGAACAGCATGAACTTCCAGGTCAAGAACTGCAACGAAGCACCGGAGGTCTGCGGACCACCGGACAAGTTCCAGTGTTGCGCCAGCGGCCAGTGCAAGTCCATCAACGACACGTGCGAGGCCGTCTCAACCAAGGCCGAATTCGCCTGGCAGATGTCCACGGGGCTTATCCCGTTGGCGCCATATGTCATCGAACAGTGCGCACCGGAACAGACGCCGGCTCCAACGCCGTCGCCTTCGCCTTGGATCGGGCGGGCGGGCGGGGACCAGGCGCCGATTGATGCGGCGATAAAGATGCGTTTTTCGCAGAAGCTGGAACAATCTTCGGTGATTCCGGCTAACTTCAAGATCCTGAAATGCACGGACACGGGGAGCAACCCGTGCGCCAAGACCCAAGCCGCGGAATTCGCCTTGAGCCTGGTGGCCGAAAACGACCAGCAGGACGTGGTGACGCTCAAGCCTTCGATCAAACTCGACACCAGCTCCACCTACTCGGTCATCGTATCCACGAACGTGAAAGGCAAGGGCGAGACCGGCGCCAACATGATCGAGATGGCGAGTTGCGGTAAAGGGCCGAATAACGAAGCGCTGGGCTACTGTTTCAGATTCAAAACGCGCGCCAGCACGGAACCGACGCAGATAGGAGCGGTCAACGTGGTGCCGAATCCGTTCACATTCCATGAGACGGGCGTGACCGAACCGTATGAAGCGGTGCCGACTGACGTCAACGATAAATGCATCGTCCTGAATTGCGATCTGTTCAACTGGGCGTGGTCAGCCGGGGACACGCGCGGCTCGATTTCGAACGACCAGGCAGGCAACGGCTACGGAAAATGCGTACAGAAAGGCATGGGCAATTCGGAGACAGGGGATGTGCCGGTGGATATCAACGCGGCGCTGGTCCAGACTTCGCTCAAGGGAACGGGGCGTATGTTCGTTAACTTTTTGCCCCCACAGGTGACGGCACACGGACCGGACTGCAATATCGCCTGCAGCAACGCGCTGGTTTGGGCGATGTTCTCGAGCAAATTGGATGCGGCCAGCGTATCCAAGCCGGGGAATATCGTGATCCGCAAATGCCATAACGAAAATTGCTACGAATCCGAGCTTGACCCACCGATCCAGGCGACAGGCATCAATCTGGTCGGAGGAACGGATATCGAGATCGACCACGCCGTGTTCGAACCCGGGGCTTTCTACTTCGTGCTTTTACGTGGCGGTCCGAACGCGGTGGATCCACAGACGCACGAGAACACGGGCATCAAAGGGTTGAACGGCGTGCCCATGACCGGGACCAACCATCCGAACGGATTCGTATGGAAATTCAGGGTGAAGACCGGGGCGGATGCGTTCTGCAAAGCTGACCGCGTGGACGTGATACCGGTCGAAAAATTCGAGACAAGCGTGGACGGACGGCAGGCTTTCATCGCCACGCCATTCGGCAAAGCCGATGAATGCGATCCGAACGGCCAGAAACTGGTGATCACGGGCGGAGCGCAATGGAGCACGAGCGACGCATTGGTGGCTGATTTCTTCAAGATTGATAATGATTTCGTGAAGACTGACCGGAGCAAGCTGCCTCTTGGATGCACGGCCAACTGCCTGGCGACCGGAGCCGGAGGATTGTATGGCAAAGTAGCGGTTTGCGGAAACGGCGTAATCGAGACAACGGACACCAACTTTTGCAAGACACCGCCCGGTCAGACGACGGGTGTTACCCCGAAAGGGGATGCGTGCACTCAATTCGCACCAGGGGCAAAAGCAGGCGAAGAATGCGAACCATCGATAGACGGGGCGGATATGTGCGATGCGAACAAATGCCTGTTCAAACCGGTGGCGCTCTCAACCGTCGGCGGAACCTGCGGGAACGGTACGGTTGACGTACAGAAAGGGGAGGCTTGCGACTTCGGATTGACGTGCGTGGGCGGCAGCTCTGCTACGGATACGTCTCCGGTCCCGGAATTCTCCCCATGCAACGATGCACCGTCCAAACTGGCGTGCGAGACGGCCCACGGCACATGCACTATGCATGACTACCGCGGATGTTCGGCCAGTTGCCGCCATCTGGGCGCCCAAGCCGGCAAGAGTACGTGCGGCAATTCGGATGTCCTGGGCGACGGCAAGGATTGCGACGACGGGAACGTGACGGATGGCGACGGTTGTAGTTCGTCTTGTCTGCATGAGGGCTCGCAATCGGGTAATTTCTTGGCGGCCGTGTGCGGCAACGGAAAACTGGAACCCGGGGAGACTTGCGAAGGCAAACTCGTGAACGGCGAGCCGCAATTCCCGTTGGGGTGTGACCCTGCGCTTTGCCTGCATACGGGTGTCCTGGCCTGCACGGCAGGGGAGACCAAGAATTGTTGCGGCAATGGACTCATGGAAATCGGCAAGGATTGCGATGACGGACCGCTGAACGGACTCACAGGATGCAGTAAAATTTGTCTGTTCCAGGGTTCGTCTCCGGCCTATTCTTCGGCTGCTAAGACCTTGTCGCCAAGTTTCTGCGGCAACGGCATCTTGGAGGCAGGCGAACAGTGCGAAGTGGGTGCGTCCTCGGACAAGGTGGCGGATGAGATCAAGTATCCCCAAGCTT
Source organism: Candidatus Uhrbacteria bacterium (assembly GCA_016222815.1). Classification (GTDB taxonomy): domain Bacteria; phylum Patescibacteriota; class Patescibacteriia; order 2-12-FULL-60-25; family 2-12-FULL-60-25; genus CAIKNB01. The sequence goes on along the minus strand of JACRQE010000004.1, from coordinate 60,248 downwards.
ACGCACAGGATCCCGGTCCTTTGAGTTCGACCGTCTTGAATGCGGTCATGAAGAAAAAGTACGGTATCGTGCCGGATGTGGTGGACAGGATGCAGTTGGCCTATATCGTCGGCCTGAAGGAGCCGGATGAGGAAACAGGAAGGTCATCATCGACCTTGAGCGCGGTGCTCATGGACCAAACCGGCAAATCGACATATGGACTGCAATGCGGGTATACGGACGAATCGAGCTGTAAGGATGATGACCAGAATAATCCGCGGGGCTTGGACGCGTTTGGCTGCTGCCGCCGTCGGCCGTATCTAACCAATAATTATCCGACCGGATCGGGCATCTGCCGGAACGTGCAGGTAACGCTGGACTTTGGGGATGTGATGGATTCGTCCTCGGTGGTGAACAACTTCCAGGTAGATTTGAAGACCAGCGATCCAAAGTGTCCGGATGGGACTAAGGAAATAGCAGTTGCGGAAACGCCTAAGTCCGGTTTGTGGAACAAGGTAGTCTACTATTGGCACAAACTCGTCAATTGGATCATGGGCGGACCGGCGGTAGCCGAGAAATTCTGCGTGGGCGGCGTGACCGGACAGCTGGCGCCTTTGGGCAACCCGAACGGCACGACCAAGTTCGGGTTCAACCTGGACCATGCATTGGCTCCGAACACGACTTATCGCGTGAGACTGACGGGCGACGACAAACTGGATGACAATACCGACAAAAACAACCGAAAGGGCATAAAGACCAAGACGGGCGTGGTGCATGACGGCGATAGAACCTGGGAATTCACCACGAACGACAAGATTTGCGCCATAAACGTCATCACCATCTCGGATACGACGGGTCTGCATAAACCGCCGGAGGTGGAGGGCCAAGAACATCCTTTCCTGTTCAATAACCCTGGGAATGTGCCGGAAGAGAGGTTCTTCGATGCCCAACCGCAATCCATCGCAAACGGACAGGCTATACCGCTAAGTTCGACCGCTGAATACCAATGGACATGGCAGCCTTGGACGTCGAACAACAAGGATTTAGTCTGGTACTGCGGAAGCTTCACTTTGCCCGAAGCACAGAAATCCTGTTTCGTGACGCAGCAACCGAGCGCATCCACGCAGCTCAACGGTACGGCCATCCTGACTGCCGGGATTAAGATCACGAACGACACGATAAACGTACCGAGTTCGACCAGCGCTACGGTCTACGGATCGGCTCCGGTCGTGGTATTGGTCTGCGAGAATCCGTGGCCGGCGTTGGGTGACATGCCGTTCCAGGATTCCTTGACCTGGACCAACAACGCTTGGGCGCATGGTAAGGCCGTCAGCAACCTGCAGAGCAATACCTTCACCAATCCGGATCCGATAATCAATAAGGTGCTGTTCTATAATTTCTCGACCATGTATTGCAGGGATGCAGGGGTCGAACATAAGCAAAATGATGATTTGCCGGCTTTGGCTATAAATCCGGTGCCGAGGACCCAAATCGATCAGGTGAACGGCATCCTGCGCCAATACCTGTTCACTTTCGGGGCTGACAGGCCGGACCTCAAGACCGACGGCATCGGCGTGCGCATCGCTGAGAATCCGATGCATCTGTCGCCGGCAGAGTGGTATGCGTCAAAGGGTTTCTTGGGCAATCCGAAACAAACTTTAGTCGACGGTTACCCGGCATTGCAGGACGACAATACTTTGTACATCGCGGCGGCCAACCAGCCGGATGTTGCGGGTTCCATCTATTCGAACATCTACGTCATCTCGCACAATCCTGACGCCAAACCGGAAACGCTTGAGATATACAACCAGATGGTCAAGTACCTGGCGTTCAACATAAACATCAACGGCCAGAGCAACACCTGCCACGTGGTAAACGGCAACCAATACTCGAGCAGCGACGTGTATCTGACCGATGAGCATCAACCGATAACTTGTTCAGCGGATTACGAGTGCGTAGCCCAAGAGGCGGGGAAGATGCTGTTCTGCGATTCGAACAAGGCAAAGATGGCGCGGGACACGGTCCGCATGGCAGATTTCCAGAGCATCATCAAGAAACTCGGTTCCCAGCCCGGGACATATCCGCAGTTGACGGCCGGGACTTTCATCAAAGGATTGTCCAACTCCATCTGGAAGTCGTGGACCGAAGAGTTAAGCACGGGGGCGAACGCCTGGCCCAAGGATCCGGTGAACCGCTTCGTGACGTGCGGACGCTGCGAGGACGGCAAACCGTGCCAAGCAAACAGCGAGTGCGCCGGACAGGCGACAGACCAGACCTGCCAAGGCGGTTCGCTCGTGAACGGTTCGTGGGTGAAGAACGCAGATATCGACCCGGCAACATGTTGGAATCCCAAGAATTTCCAGTATATTTGCCCGCAATACGATTCTGCCAATCCGTTCTCGGTCTCGCGGCTGTACCAATACCAATCATTCGCCGGCGGGACGCAGTACGAGTTGTCTTCTGAATTCGAGGTCAAACCGCAGACTGCACAGCAGACGGATTGGTGGTATCCGAAATTACCGACGGTCATGTATAAATGCGCGAACAACGATCGGTATTGCATGGATGCCCAGGGCAACAAGCAGGATTACCTGTGCCGGACCTGCAGTAATCCCGCGAATTGCAAGGTCTGCAAGGTCGGCGGCCAGGACTGCACGGCTGATGCCGCGGTGTGCAATGCCCCGAACGATGCCTGTCAGGACGTGCCGTCAGTCAAGGATGTCTGCAGGCCGATCGGCGGGACGTTCAAATACGCTGATATCTGCAATAACGTGGCTTTGGCCGAGAAGGGCGTCTGCGGCGACGGGGTGCTGAATACTGGAGAGTTTTGCGAATTGGGGGAGACCGGGTCAAAATCATGTACTACAGCACAAAATGAACCAGGTCACCAGCAGACATCGTGTACGGCCTGCACGAAATACGATATCGATCCAAAGCATCCGCAGTGCGTCGCCGACCAGAAGTGCGGCAACGGGCGCATCGACAAGCATTGTTCGAATAATGCGGTGCAGGGTTGTATTACAAATGTAGACTGTTCGGGCAATGCTGACTGTGTGGCTGCCGAAGCGTGCGACGATGGCGTATTGAACGGGTCATATGGCCATTGCGCAGTGGGTTGCCAGGGATACGGCGGTTATTGCGGCAACGGCATGATGGATGCAGGTGAGACGTGCGATCAAGGGGCTGATAACGGCAAGTGGAGCGATAAACTTAACACCAACACATGCAGCTTCGACTGTAAGGGCATAGGCCCGTATTGCGGCGACCAGATGGTCAACGGATCTGAACAGTGCGACGGCCAATCAGAACAGACGCCTAAAGCCATGTGCGTCGGAACAAGCACGCCGTGCGACACGGATGCGGATTGCGCGACCAACGTCGAATGCGGAAGCACGGCCGTGGCCATGAATGGGCATGGGATAGAGTGGTACAAGAATTTGGCTACGACCGGAAAAGACATCGCGGCCAGCGTGCTTGACCACTTGCTGATCCCAAGCGCAGAAGCCGCGCCGTTGAACTACACCAAGTTAAAATCCGATCCGCAGATAAATACCCAGACATATTACAACCTGATACAGCTACAGAAGATTGGACAGCAACAGAATACGATCATACCTCTGCAGATCGGGCAAAATCAGCCAGTCATTCCGTTGCCGGGTACGCCAAATACGACATGCAGCGGGGCGAACGCCATGAGCAACATGAAGTACGACGACGGCAAGAAGCATTCGGTATTCGCATCTTGCGCCGGACTGACTTACACCGGGACCGACGGCATCAAGCGCGAAACCCAGCATGTGCGGACTTGCAAGGCGCCGGGCTCATCCAGCGCCTGCCAGTGGAACTGCTGGACGGAGTGCGTCCCGGTCGGAGCATGCGGGGACGGCATCAAGGACGCGAATGAAGAGTGCGACGACGGAGGGAATAATGGGGACAACAAGGCGTGCCTTAAATCATGCCGGAAGAACGTGTGCGGCGACGGCTTCCTGAATGCCGCAGTGGAGGAATGTGACAACGGCCTGCAGAACGGTTCGCCGACATGCAATGCGGATTACAACTCCAGCTGTCTCTCATGTTCGCAATCCTGCAAATGGCTGGCTTCGGCCGGAGGCTACTGCGGCGATGGCATCAAGAACGGGCCGGAACAGTGCGACGGCAAAGACGGTTTGACGCAAAACAATGTGGCCGTGACCTGCAAACAGCTGGGATATGATTATGGTTGGTTGGGGCTTGCGACATGCGCCAATACCTGCCAATACGGCGGATGCAAGAAATGCAGTGAAGAGACGGGCACGGGGGTGATTGAGGGTCGGGTTTGGGACGCGGTGTTCCTGCAGGTTGTGCCCAATGCGCGCGTGTCGCTCATGTATAAAGGCATCAAGACGGATGAGGCTTTCACTGATGCGAATGGTTGGTTCACGTTCAAGGCGGTGAATTTCAATGTCGCATGCGACAGTTATAGGTTGGTCGTGGACATGTACGACGATAACGTCTGCACCGGCGTCACAACGCGGCCGCAGGGAGGCTGCTACGAAGGAAATGCTCCGACATTCAACATGGACTACGATCTGGATGAAGGGGCATTGGGCGGTTACCACCCCTACACAAGCGACATCTTCTCTTGGACGACGTATAAGCAGAAGATCCCCAAAGGAGAAATCTACCTTTTCCCGAGGCCGGAGAATGGCCGGGCATATGTAGCGGTCAATTGGAATTCCTTCGGTCAGATCGGGAACATAACGCTGCACACAATCTTGCCGAGGGGCTTTACCATCCCCGGATCGAGCGGTAATGCGACCGAAAAAACCTGGAATACCTGCAATTGGCCCGAGCCGACCGCAGATGGCCATCATTGCACGCGCGACATCAATCCGTTCAGGCCGGGGGTTGAAGGCAATTGGGATTTGGGCGATGCTCCCTATAACAGGGCGATATGTCTGCATAAAGCAGGTGAGAAATTGCCTGGTTGGTCATATGATCCGGCTACATCGAACAGCGGGCAGGATTGTCCGGTCGAGGGTAAGGTGCAGTGTCTCCTGAACCAGGGTAAAGGTAAAACCGTAGATTTCTGCAAGACGAAGAATGATGCGGACTGCCTCGCTTGCGGTGCGGATATCACGCATGCAGATCCGAACAAGACGGGTGGATGCTCGGACGGTCCGAATTGGGAAAACTGTCGAGGCGTCCAGTTCGGTCCGATAACCTCGTATGTCAATTATGTACCGTTCAATACAGGCAAAATCGGATTCTATCTGTGGAACCTTGATGGTGATGTATCGAACATGGTCAAGACCAAGGGCCTGAAAGCCTATTTGGCAGTCGGGGATAGCCTTGAGATCGTCCAGACGCAGACCGGCAGCGGACAATATTGGCACATCACAGATTTGGATCCGGCTAAAGGCGAATTCGAGAAGAAGAACGCATTCGGTTCAACGTCCGTGACGTACCCTTCAAACACGGCAACCCCAATCGGTCCATCCAACATCAGCGTCCCGGATGGAGCGGCGTATTGGAATGGCATGTACCAGGGCGGCGGCCATTGGTGCTACGTCGGCTGTCAGGAGCGGGGTTTGAATACCGGACCCAACACGTGCCCAAGCGGCATGACGTGGGATCCGTCTCCGACCTGTACGTTCCCGGATAACGATTGGTTCCATAAGACCTTTGGAGCGGTGCATAATTAAAGTATGGAAAAGAAGCAGATACTCATCTATTCTGGAATCTTGGTCATCGGCATTGGCGCCATGATAGTTACTATTTTATTCCTGCGGTCTCGGAGTGCGCCGATTCCTGATTCGGGACTGGCGGTCACGATGCCGACGGCCAGGCCGATAGTTACAGGGACAGCGGGTAAGACGAGTACCTCGACAAGCGCAAAAATAAGGCCGTATACGAAGATTGAGGACGTGCCGTTCAAACAGGCTTGGAAGAAAGGCGACCCACCGATACCGATACCGATTGAACCTACTGCCGAACAGATGGATAACGGGATATTTGAGATCACTAACCAATAAAAATCATATGTTCGATTCCGTACCCCCAAATTTGCCGGTTGAACCCACGCTCCCGTCGAACGCGGCTCCGCCAGCCATGCCTACCGCGTCGAACGCGGCTGCGCCTGTGATGCCTCAAGTGGCAGGACAGGTCAAAAAGGAACCCGAAGACATCTTCAAGGGTTTGGAGATGAGCGGTGAGGCGCCGATGGGCGAGGCTATGCCGGAAATCCTGGAAGCCGGACCGAAGCGCAATTGGTTGATGATCGCGGGCATCGCCGTGGCCGGCTTGATTGTCCTGGGAGGTGTAGGCTACGGGATTTGGTATCTGCTCCAGGGCAAACAGCCTTTGACGCCGACGACGGTGGTGCCGGATTCGAGCACGCCGACGCAACCTACGGAAATCGTGGAACAGCCACCGGTCCTGCCTGAACAACCGGTCACGACACCACCGCCAGGATCGAACATCCCGACGCCTGAATTGCCGGCACAGCCGGAAACGCCGACCGGGACCGAGCAAACCACAATAGAGACTCCGGTAGCCGTAACGCCGACAGAGGGTCTGGATATGGATAGCGATGGTTTGACGGATGCCGAAGAAGCTTTGTTTGGGACGAGTGTGAGTATCAAAGATTCGAACGGGAATAATTACGAAGACGGAGTTGAAGTCAGGAACCTGTACGATCCGCTCGTTAAAGGCGCTCCTCTGGCTTCATCGCAACGTATGGCCTGGTTCGATTTCGAGGCTTTCAGGTATCTATTGCCGAGCGGTTGGAGCGTCCAACCCGATTTGAACGTACCGCAATCAGTATCGGTCAATACTGGAACAGTGGCGCGGTTCAGCATCACGAACAGACCGAATCCAGGTAATCAAGCTTTGCATGTCTGGCTTACGATTCCGGCGACGGGGGACGCGAATCTGCATCCATTGAAGCTTAAGACGGGTTTGGATGCCTATCAGAGCACAGACGGGCTAACGACGTATCTGGACATTGATGGTACAATCATTTCCGTGGTTTACGATTTGAACGGAGCTACGAGTTATGATTATCGTGCAGTGTATGCGACGTTGCTGAATTCCTTCCAAAAAGCCCCGGTAAAATAGCCGATCTATGCCAGAGGTCCAGCCCACGTCCACCAATGCGCCCGCGAGCGAACCGGAGATCGTCGTGATTCCCGATAAGTTTTACGGTGCCGCACTTAAAGCTAAAATACCGGACGCTGTTCCCCCGGTGGCCGCACCTTTGGAGCAGCCTAAAAAGAGCCACGCTTTGCCAATAATCCTGGCGGTGGTGATTTTGCTTTTGGGTGCAGGCGGCGTATTCGTTTATCTTAATCGGGATTTGTTATTCCCTCCGGTCGTGCAACAGCCGATCGTACAACAGCCTGAGACGCCGGAACCCCCGGCACCTGAACCGTTGCCGACCGCGCCAAGCGATTTGACGGCTACATCGACCAATCCGCAAAGCGCTTCGATTGCATGGATCGATTCCGCATCCAACGAGAACGGCTTCCGTCTGGAGCGCGCGGACGAACAGGGGATATTCCAGGGAGTGACAAGTTTGCCGCCTAACAGCACGTCGTTCATAGACAGTTCGGTCCAACCAGGCAAGAGCTATCGCTATCGGATTTTTGCCCTGAACCAAACGGGTGATTCGCCGGCTTCAAATGAAGCTTCAGCCACGGTACCCAATTTGCCTCCTCCGCCTCCTGAACAGCCGAAACTTCCGCCAGCGGGATTGGATTCGGATTCCGACGGTTTGACTGACCTCGAAGAGGTGTTGTTCGGTACGGATTCGCACAACCCGGATACGGACGGTGATGGATTCTTGGACGGCAACGAGGTGTATAACCTGTACAATCCTTTCGGCAAAGCTCCGGCCAAACTCGAGGGCTCGGATTTGGTCAAATCGATCAGCGGATCGATCGGCTGGAACATGCTTATCCCCAAGAGTTGGAACATGACCGGCGCTTCGGCCGATGGCTCGCAGGCGACTGTTGATACCGGCCATGGCGAGACATTCAAGCTCGTGGTTGAGGATAACCCGAATAACCAGGGAGTGCTGGCCTGGTATCTCTCAAGGCATCCGGATGTCAACGAGAGCCTTATCCTGAAATATCGTTCCAAACACGGTTATGATGGGATAATCGGGGTGGATATGCTGACGACGTACATACCCTGGGGCAACAAGATATTCACTTTCACTTACGACCTGGATGGTCAGACATTCATCAACTTCAGGACCACATATTACATGATGTTGAATTCGTTGGTGCTGAGTGGTTTGCCGGTCATCAACGTCCCAGCCGGAAGCGCGTCATTACCGTTCGAGCCGTCGGCCACATCCACGGGCCAGGTGAATCTGCCGGAAGCGGTTTTCCCCCAAACGACAGGGACAGCGCCTGAAACTCCGACTCAACCTGCCCAGGAGTCCACAACACCATGACGGAAATCAGCCACTTTGGCCGCTGGCCGACTGTTTTACCGAAAACCCTGGCGGACAGGGCCGTCAGGCTTGCGCTTAAGGTAAAGAACAAAAAGGGCGTAGAGGGTTTGGGTTTGGTGTTCGTGACAGAGGCTAAGATGAAGTCTCTGAACAAGAGATACCGCGGCAAATCAGTTCCGACAGATGTTTTGTCTTTTAGCCCGGCAGAGTTCCCGGGTATGACAAAGAATAAACCCGGGATAGGGGATATCTTCATTTGCCCAATTTTCGTCAAACGTGATTCAGCGAAAAACGGCGTTCCTTATCCACAGCAGATGCTGAGGGTGTTGGTGCATGGGGTGCTGCATCTATTGGGATTCGATCATGCAACGGCAAAAGATGAGAAAACGATGTTCGCTAAGCAGGAAAAGATAATCAAAGCATGCGGTTTATGAAATGGCTTAAAGGCGTCCAAACGAGCTTCAGCCATGCATGGCGCGGGTTGAGATTGGCTTTCGCGAGCGAACGCAGTTTCCGCATCCAGGTCGCTGTCGCCATGGTAGTGATATTGCTGGTTTGTTTGGTGCCGTTCCGTTCCTGGGAGAGGATAATCCTGCTAGTGGCGACGAGTGCCGTTCTTGTGCTAGAATTACTGAACAGTACGGTCGAGAGGTTGGTGGATTTGTTCAAACCGCGGCTTCATCCATACGTCAGGGATGTCAAAGACCTGATGGCGGGAGCGGTTTTGGTAGCGTCTATTTTCGCATTAATCGTCGGGTTAATGGTTTTTTGGCCTTATCTGGGAATCGTCCTTGGTACCCTATGAAAGATCGCCTCATTGTCGGACTCGATTTGGGATCATCCCGCATCCGTTTGGCTGTTGGGCAAGTAGGCTTAACGCAGGACAAACGGACGAGTTTGAATTTCATCGGAGCCGTCGAGGTGCCGTCGCAAGGCATCGCGAAGGGCGGAGTAAGTTCGCTTGAGGACGCGGTCAGCGCGATTTCGGCGTGCCTGGAACAGGCTGAGCGCATGGTCGGGATGCCTTTTAATGAAGCTACGGTGGGTATCGGAGGGGTGGCGATCAGTTCACAGGAAGCGAAGGGCGTCATTGGCGTTTCGCGGTCTGATGGTGAAATCAGGCCGGAAGACGTCGCCAGAGCCATCGAAGCGGCCAAGTCGTTCATCAATCCGGCTAACCAGGAGATACTGCATATCCTGCCGCGGAGTTTTTCCGTGGATGGGCAATTGGGCATTAAAGATCCGATTGGCATGCAAGGCATACGCCTGGAAGTGGATGCACTTATCGTCCAGGGTTTATCGTCGCATGTCAGGAACGTGACTAAGGCCGTGTTCCGGACCGGATTGGATATCTCGTATCTCGTATTTTCACCGCTGGCTACGGCTGACGCAGTGACTTCGCCGCGGCAACGCGAGCTCGGGGTGTGCGTCTTGAACATCGGAGCCTCGACCACGGGTTTGGCTATCTACGAAAACGGTGAACTGTTGCGCACGGTGACCTTGCCGATAGGCGCGGACCATATCACGTCCGACATTGCCATCGGCTTGCGGGTGTCATTTGAAGCGGCGGAAAAGATAAAGATTATCCACGGAACGGCGAACGCCGAGGCATTGCCTAAGCGGGGGTCGGAAATCGATTTGGCGGATTACGGCGTTGACCAGAACGAGTTGGTGCCGTTGCGCTTTATCGCTGAGATCGTGGAAGCCAGGGCCGAGGAGATTTTCGAGAAAGTGGACCAGGAGCTGAAGAAGATCGGACGCGAGGGAATGCTGCCGGCAGGCATAGTTTTGTCAGGCGGGGGAGCCAAACTTCCGGGTATGGTGGAAGTCGGCAAGAGGGTCCTGCGTTTGCCCTGCGCTTATGGCATGACGACCGCTCCGAGCTCCATGCCGGAACTCATCCAAGATCCGTGTTACAGCACGGCAGTCGGATTGGTGCTGTGGACCTATGAGAACGAAAGGAAAGAAGACGGAGCCGCCAAGATTAGCATGTCGAATATGGGCATGAAGGGGGGAGCGCTGTTGGGCAAGATCGGAAATCCGATAAAGAAGATTTTTAAGTCCTTCATACCGTAAAGCGAAAACTGGCGTAGAATTTTTTAGGCCACCACCCCCAGCCCCTCCTAAACCAGGAGGGGAGTTTTGAGTGTTAGGAGTTGACAGTTAAACTTGACTCGGTAAGTCGAGTTAAGTATGCTCGATAAAGATACATTTATTGGCTCAATAGAGCCACTTCTGGGTACAGAATGTACTCAATAACATATGGCTGAAATCAAACCTGAAATCGAAACATTCGCCAAAATCAAAGTCGTCGGCGTTGGCGGCTCCGGCGGTTCGGCAATCAACCGGATGATTGCTTCGAAAATCCGCGGCGTAGAGTTCATCGCCATGAATACGGACGTCCAGGCGCTGCACCACTCGCAAGCCCAGTCCAAGCTTCATATCGGCAAGACCGTGACGCGCGGTTTGGGTGCAGGTATGGATCCGGAAATCGGGGCGCGGGCTGCCGAAGAGAGCCAGAATGAGATCAAAGAATTGCTCAAAGGCGCTGATATGGTGTTCATTACCTGCGGCTTGGGAGGCGGTACAGGTTCAGGCGCAGCGCCGAAGGTGGCGGAGATGGCCAAGGAGATGGGGGCTTTGACCGTGGCGGTAGTCACCCGACCTTTCGCTTTCGAAGGGGCGCAACGCAGGGTCATAGCGGACGGTGCACACGAGAAGCTGTCTGAAGTCGTGGATACCATAATCACCATCCCAAACGACCGCGTGTTGCAGATCATTGACCGAAAGACTTCGCTCCTGGATGCGTTCGAGATCGTAGATGACGTATTGCGGCAGGGCGTCCAGGGAATCTCCGAATTGATAACCGTACCAGGGCTCATCAACGTCGACTTCGCGGATGTGAGGGCCATCATGTCGAACCGCGGTTCGGCCTTGATGGGTATCGGACGCGGCAGCGGAGAAAATCGGTCTGCGGAGGCAGCGAAAAATGCGATTGCTTCACCCTTGCTTGAAGTGTCGATTGACGGAGCCAAGGGTATCCTCTTTACCATCACAGGCGGATCCAACTTGGCCATGTTCGAGGTTTCGGAAGCGGCCAAGGTCATCACCCAATCGGCGGATCCGAGCGCCAAAGTCATCTTCGGCGCCATCATCGACGAGGGCCTGAAGGACGAGGTGAAGGTCACGGTCATCGCTACAGGTTTCGACGTCAGGCAGAGCCAACCGAAAAAGTCGGCATTCGTGTCCGGGGCGTTCACCACAACCAGACAGCAGGCTGAACCTTTGGAGCACGTCTCTTTTTCCGGTAGACACATACCGGCTACGCCTCAAGCAATGCCTTCGAGGTCCCAGGATATCCGTCAGTACGAAGCGCCGCCGACCGTCCAGAGCGCGCCTCCCCAAGTCGTGAACGAACCTAAAGAGGTGCCGCCGATGCGTCAACCGGATGCGGTCCCGGCAGCGGTCCAGCCGCATGTCCAAGCGCCGAATTATTCACCGGTCCAGCCGGCCAGGCCTACGGCAGCGCCGGTCTCGCGTTTGCCCCAGGCCAAGACCGAAGACGAGGAACTGGAGATTCCGGCTTTCATCCGTAAGAAGATGATGTGATAAGATAGGTTAAAGCTCAAATGATTAGGCTTTAAGTTTCGAGCTTCAAGCTTTTTTATGCATTGTCCCGTGTGCGGCCATACAGACACAAAAGTCATCGATACGCGGCTCTCTGCCGAAGGTTCGGCTATTCGGCGGCGCCGGGAATGCGAAAAGTGCAGTTATCGTTTTTCCACCGGCGAAGAGGTGGAGCTTTTGGATTTGACCGTGGTGAAACGGGACGGAGGACGCGAAACGTATTCGCGCGACAAACTTTCGCAGGGGATAAGGCGTTCATTGCAGAAACGGCCATACACGGACTCGGCTTTCAGGACGCTGCTGAACGGGATCGAGCGGGATATCCAACGGAAAAAAACGGATGAATTGACCAGCCGGGAAATCGGCGAAATCGTGATGGACAGGTTGAAGAGTTTTGATGAAATCGCGTATATCCGCTTCGCTTCGGTCTATCGCCAGTTCGCGGACATCGAGTCGTTCACACGCGAATTGGAGTCTTTGAATGCGCGGTCCAGAAAAAAAGGAACCAAAAAGGAAAAAACAGTCGTAGATGAAGGGAATAGGCTCAAGATTTGAGCCAAGCCGTATTTTTGAATCAAGAACAATTAATCCACAAGATATGACAGAAAAAAACAATCTCCTTGTTTCGGTCGCGGCGTCTGCTGTGACCGCCATCCTGGTCAGTACGGGCGTATTTTTTGCCCTGACATGGTTCGCTCCGCAATTCCAAGATGTCTTCCCTGCGGGATTATTCGTGAAAAAGCAGGCACCGCAACCGGTGAGCGCACAACCTCGATCATTTGTCGCTTCCGACAGCGATGAGGCGGTTAGCGTAGTCAAGCGCAGCCAGGCGGCGGTCGTGGCCGTTGCGGTCCTTGCGCCAGTGCAAAAACAGGCCAGGAACAGCATCCAGTATGACCCGTTCAGCGGTTTATTCAGCCCGATGCCGGAACAGCAGCCGGTCCGGGGTTCAGCCACGGGCACGGTACAGATAGCCGGGGGATCGGGATTTTTCGTGACCGCAGACGGGTTGATCGCGACCAACAAGCACGTGGTTCAGAATTCGCAAGTCGCCGAGGACAAATTGGAATTCAAAGTCAGGACTTTTTCGGGCAAGACGTATCCGGCCAAAGTGGTGGCCGTGGATCCGGTGCTTGACTTGGCGTTCCTGAAAGTCGAAGGCAGCGATTTCCCGTATCTTTCGGTCGGGGATTCTGACGGATTACAGCCGGGCCAATCGGTCATCGCCATCGGCAATGCCCTGGACCAGTTCAACAACACGGTGACGCGCGGCGTGATTTCCGGCTTGAACCGAAGGATCGTGGCGGGCAATGGCGCAGGCACGGAGGTCATAGATGAGGCTATCCAGACCGACGCAGCCATCAATCCTGGGAATTCCGGCGGACCACTATTGGATTTGGGCGGGAAAGTCGTAGGCATCAACACGGCGGTCTCGGACCGCGGGCAGTCATTGGGTTTCGCCATACCGGCGTCGGCCGTGAAGAGAGACCTGGACAGCATCCAAAAGTTCGGGCACATCGTCAGGCCGTACATGGGCGTGAGGTATGTCATGGTGACGCCCGAATATGTAAAGAACAACCAGCTCAAAGTCGATTACGGCGCTTTGGTCGTGCGCGGCAACCAGAAGAGCGAACTGGCCGTATCTCCGGGAAGTCCGGCGGATAAAGCCGGAATAAAAGAAAACGACATCATCTTGGAAATCGACGGGGTGAAGGTTGAGGACGGGCATTCGCTGTCTTCGCTCATCGGCCGCCACGTTGTAGGAGACGAGATAAAACTCAAGATTTCGCATGCCGGAGAGGAGAAAGAAGTGACGTTGAAGCTTGAAGAATTGAAAACGGAATAAAAGAAACTTGTAACTTGTAGGGGCGTGTTTGAAACCCGCCTCTACTTTGCTATGGATTAGCGCCGCAGGTACAATTGGGGTCAATATGCCAAAACCGATAAAACGGACTAAGATCGTGTGTACACTGGGACCGGCCTCGAATACCGCTGAACAGATAGGGGAATTGGTCAAAGCCGGGATGAACGTGGCACGTTTGAATTTTTCGCATGGGACGCATGAAGACCATGCCAAGATGATCGAAAAGATACGCGCGATTTCGCGGGAGATGGAAGAGCCGATAGCCATCCTACAGGACCTGCAGGGACCGAAAATCCGGGTCGGTGAGCTGCCGCCGGAGGGCGTGACGTTGAAAACCGGCGATAAGGTCGTGTTCACTACGGGCGAAGCCGACATTCCGCGCAAACTGCCGGTGACTTATGCCAAGCTGCACGAGGACGTGAAACCGGGCGAACGCCTGTTGTTCGATGATGGTTTGTTGGCCGGCCGGGTACTGTCGGTCCAGGGACAGGATGTGACGTGCGAAATCATCGACGGCGGTGTTTTGTTGTCGCATAAGGGCATGAACCTTCCGGAAACAGCGGTTTCGGCTTCGGCCATGAGCGATAAGGACAAGGATGACGTGAAGTTCGGTATTTCCCAGAACGTGGATTGGGTGGCATTGAGCTTCGTGCGCACCGCCAAAGATATTTTCGATTTGCGTTTCCTGATAAAACAATACGAAGAGGAACTGGACATCGAGAGCGGCATCGACCATCCGATACGGATAATCGCCAAAATCGAGAAAGGCGAAGCCGTAGAGAACATCGACGAGATAATCGAAGCGGTCGATGGCATCATGGTGGCGCGCGGCGATTTGGGCATCGAGATGCGGGCCGAGGAAGTGCCGCTCATCCAGAAGCGGTTGATAGACAAATGCCTGGCCGCGGCCAAGCCGGTCATCGTGGCCACCCAGATGCTGGATTCCATGATCCGCAACCCCAGGCCGACGCGCGCCGAGGTTTCGGACATCGCCAACGCGGTCATCGACCATACGGATGCAGTCATGCTTTCGGGCGAGACGGCGAGCGGCAAGCATCCTTTGGAATCGGTCGAAACCATGGCCAAGGTCATCCGCGAGACCGAGTCCTCGCATTATGATGATCTGGAAAATCCGTTCGAAAACAAGAAGAAGCAGACCACGGATGAGGCGGTGTCCCAGGTGGCCAAGATCCTGGCCAAGGATGTGGGCGCGAAAGGGATTTTGGTGGCTTCGATGTCGGGTGACACGGGCAGATTGGTTAGCCGACATCGTCCGGAATTGCCGATTTTCGTCGCGACCGACGATGAACGAGTCCAGCGCCAACTCAACTTATCTTGGGGTGTGGTGCCGTTCATGCTGCCCAAATGCCAGAGCGTGGAAGAATTGGTGGAAAGGTCGCTCGGTTACCTCAAGAAATCCAAGAAAATCAACAAAGGCGAAGACCTGATCATCGTGGCCGGCGATCCGGTCGGAGTCTCGGGCAGGGTCAACCTCGTCGAAATCAGGAAAGTCTGAAAAGAACATGGAACCGGGATTCAAACAGGCGCTCAAGGAAGTCAGGCGGCAAGCCATCAGGAAACCGGGCGCCGAAGATGCGACCGAATCCTATCTGCGTTTTTATGATGAGTTGGGTTTGGAGTGGATCGCGGAAAGACGCGGATTGAAGCCTGAGAACGTGCGTCAGATCCTGGCTCTGCAAAAAGAGAAACAACGCATAATAGAATGGCTGGAATCCCGGCTCAAGGGCATCGACGCTAAAGAACAAGAGTTCGAACCGGGCGCCCGGCGCATCAAGTTCAACGGGCAGTATTATGTGTGGGAAAAATCGGATGGGACAAGCGAACCGGTGAGCCTGGGGGCGCTTTTGACCGACGGCATCTGGGATGTGGAATACGTACTGGATTCCGAGACGGTCCCGCGGTCAGTGCGCAAGAAATATTTCATCGAAAAAGCCAAGCGTCTTTTGCGGCGGGAATTGGACCGGCAGATCGCCATAGACAAACAGCAGAGCGATATGACGAATCCGCGGTTCAAGGGCGGTTACAACGGATTAATAAAAGACCGCGAAGGCATGAGCCAGCAGGGCCATTTGGCCGAGCGCATGGTCTATTCGTTCTTGCGCAAGCTTTCGCTCGACGGCCAGCTACCGTTCGAGATCGAGACTTCAAATGTCTATGAGGACATCGAGCTGAGTTCGGATTTCCTAATCAGGGTAAAACTCAGGAGACGTGGCGTGGCGGTGGAGGGTTCGGAAGACGATAAGATGATCGGCATACAGTTCACAATCGCCAGCCGACGGGCACGGAAACTCAAAAAACTCCAGGAAGCGAAAATCCGCGCGTTACAGAGCGGCTCGCGGATTGAGGATATCGTGCTGGTCAAAGTCCCGCTCAAACGTTTGGCCGATATTTTTGCCGCTTGGTCAGAGAACAAACCGCCGGGCGGTCCCGATGCCTTGTGGGACGCGGCGACGAAGAAGAAGATACTCAAAGGGCTGCTCAAAGGCATGTTCACGGGCGAGGAAATCGACGGGATGTGCGAGCAGGTAACGCCCCAGAATCCGTTCAAGTGAAAATCCAAAACACTATGGCCACCAAAAAAGATGGTAATGCGGCTGCGGGTCCGTTGGTCCTGCCGTTCTCGCGGTTGGATTTGGGCAAGGTCGCCCAGGTCGGGGGCAAGAACGCGTCGCTCGGAGAAATGTACCGCAAGCTCCGGCCGCGAGGCGTCCCCATCCCGGACGGTTTCGCGACCACGGCCGAGGCTTATTGGCGCTTTTTGGATGCTGCCGATCTCCGCAAGCCGATCACCGCGGCGCTGAAGGGCTTGGACATCAAAGACATCAACGAACTGGAAGCGCGCGGAGCACGGGTCAGAGGCATGATCTTGGATGCGGAAATCCCGAAAGACCTGGCCAGGCAAGTCGTCAAATCATATGCCAAGCTGTGCACCGGAAAGAGCTCGTGCGAGGTAGCGGTCCGGTCTTCGGCCACGGCCGAAGATTTACCGGGCGCATCATTCGCCGGCCAGCAGGAATCGTTCCTCAACATCAAAGGCAATGAGGCGCTGTTGGACGCGGTCAAGCGGTGCATGGCTTCGCTCTTCACCAACCGGGCGATTGTCTATCGCGTCGAGCAAGGCTTCGATCATATGAAAGTGGCGCTGTCGGTCGGCGTCCAGCGCATGGTGAGGTCCGATTTGGCGTCTGCCGGGGTCATGTTCACCATCGATACGGAGACCGGTTTCCGCGAAGTGATCATCATAAACGCGGCCTGGGGCTTGGGTGAAAGCGTGGTGCAGGGGAAGGTCACGCCCGATCAGTTCTACGTCCACAAGTCGACGCTGGCCCAAGGCTACCGGCCGATCATCGGACGGAAACTGGGGAGCAAGGAAACCAAGATAATCTACAGCCTTGAGGGGACATCGCCGACCAAGACTGCGGCCGTCCCGACGGCGGATCGCGAACGGCCGTGCCTGAACGACGATGAGATCCTGAAACTGGCGCGGTGGGGGATGCAAATCGAAAAGTATTATTCCAAGCTGGCCAAGACGGACAGGCCGATGGACATCGAATGGGCAAAAGACGGCAAGACCGGGGAGCTGTTCATCGTCCAGGCCCGTCCCGAGACCGTGCAGGCCAGGAAGGATTTGGATGTCATCGTGGATTACGAGCTGGAGAAACGCTCTAAAGTCTTGGCCGAGGGTTTGGCCATCGGCTCGAAGATCGCGACCGGCAAAGCGCATCTCATCAAAAGCGCGGCAGAAATGTCGTCCTTCAAAGATGGCGAGGTCCTGGTCGCGGAGATGACGGATCCGGATTGGGTGCCGATCATGAAACGCGCAGCGGCCATCGTGACCGCGAGCGGCGGGAGGACCTGCCATGCGGCTATCGTGAGCCGCGAGTTGGGGACGCCGGCCGTGGTCGGCGTGGGGGACGGCATCAAGTCGCTGAAGAATGGACAGGATTTGACTGTATCATGCGCCGAAGGCGAGACGGGCAGGGTGTATCAGGGGAAATTGCGGTTCAAGATAAGCCGTCAGAGGGTAAAAGGCCTGAAAGCGACCAAGACCCGCATCATGCTGAACCTGGCGGTGCCGGAACAGGCCTTCGAGTACTCTTTCCTGCCGCAATCCGGCGTGGGGTTGGCGCGGACGGAATTCATATTCACGGATTACATCAAAATCCATCCGTTAGCGCTGATGAATTTCAAGAAACTTGAGGATGAAGATTTAAAAAATAAAATCGAAGAATTGACCATTGGCTACCGCGACAAGAGCAGATACTTCGTGGACAAGTTGGCCGAAGGCATCGGGATGCTGGGCGCGGCTTTTTATCCGCACGAAGTCATCGTACGTACTTCGGATTTCAAGACCAACGAGTACGCCAAACTCATCGGCGGTGAGGGGTATGAACCGCAGGAAGCGAATCCGATGATCGGCTGGCGCGGTGCCTCGCGGTATTACGAAGGGAAATACGCCGAGGCATTCGCGCTCGAATGCGCAGCCATCAAGAAAGTGCGCGACGAGATGGGGCTCAAGAACGTGGTGGCCATGATTCCGTTCTGCCGCACGCCGGAGGAGGGGAAGAAGGTGCTCACCGCCATGGCCAAGGCCGGACTCAAGCGTGGCAAAGACGGACTCAAGGTTTATGTGATGGTCGAAATCCCGTCGAACATCATCTTGGCCGATGAATTCGCCGAGTTGTTCGACGGATTCTCCATCGGTTCGAATGACCTGACGCAGCTGACGCTCGGCGTGGACCGCGACTCGGCGTTGGTCAGCCGCTTGTATGATGAATTGAGTCCGGCGGTGCTCATGTCGCTCGAACATGTCATCAAAGTCGCCAAGAAGAAAAAAATCAAAGTCGGAATCTGCGGGCAAGCGCCATCTGATTTCCCGGAGTTCACGGAATTCTTGGTGCGCCAAGGCATAGACAGTATTTCGCTCAATCCTGATTCGGTCATCAAGATGGCGAAACGGGTTGCGCAGACCGAGTTGAAGATGAAAAAGTAGAGAATAATCATCTTTAGGGTTGTGGAAAACTCCGCGGAGTTAACATCGTTTTGGTCGGAACATGGAATGGATCCAGCCGCTTCTAATACCCCGGGATTACCGTGTTTATTGGCGATTGTAAGGGCCTAAAACGGGAGTGGCTTGCCCCGCCGTTTGCGAACGGCAGGGCTTGCATTCCCTTTGAGTCCATGGCATCATGGGACCACTTCGGATAAAACCGAACGTGCAAACGAGGGAAAGACTCCGCGCTATTACCAGGGCGGGGTTTTTCTTTTCGGAAGACTATTTTAACGGGCTTTCGTCAGGCTAAATGCGGGGTTGACGAATTCGAGGAAGTCGGGCAATATACGCTCACAATTTGAGCCACCCTGGGTCGGTGGTGTAGCCCGGTTAACACGCCCCGGTGGACACCGGGGAGATCGAGGGTTCGAATCTCAAGTTCGTAGATTAAAATTGAAGATATCATGGGTCGGTGGTGTAGCCCGGTTAACACGTCTCCCTGTCACGGAGAAGATCGAGGGTTCGAATCCCTTCCGACCCGCCAGAAAAATATCCCCAGCGATGGGGGTATTTTTGTATATGAAAACATAACGTCCGCCGGGGAGGGCGGACGGGATTGGAGGATGTTGGAAGTTCATTTCGGCGTTTCTGCCGCGACTTCTTTTACCGTGAAAGTGCCGAAGGGACCGCCTTGGGAGGGGCGATAGGCGCCAAGGCCAAACAAGAGGCCGGCGTAGTTGAACAAGATGCGTACCGCCTCGAGAGATTTTTCGTCTACGGACGGGACGTGAACATGGGCCGTGAATCCCCAAGTGGGAAATTTCGCTCGCGTACTTTTCCCTTGGCGAGTCGCCCGAACATCCGGTACCCAACCATCGCGGATGTTGTTTTTCGATTCAGTCGGATGATCCCAGTCAGGGTGGAGCGAATCAGCGTCGAAGGGGATGAAGTCATCGAACGGCATGCTGATGATGACTGGTTCAATCCCTCTTTTTTTCTGTTCCGCCATCGCATGACGCAAAGCGGCGTTCAACATCTCGAAGGAGATGCCGAGTTCACCTTTCGGTCCGCGATAGAGCGTGAACGACGCGCGATTCCTGCGCGGCAGTTCCTCGTACTGCTTGCGCCATTTTCCCGTCATGCGATCGGTAGAGACCATGCAGAAGTTGAAATCTTGGAGCATGGGCGAGAGGCTCCTGCAGACGACGCGGACGATTGGGTGGTCGACGGTTGGTTCGGCCATTGGGATTCTCCGGTTGAAGGTGCGTGGCAAGCCTAAACGAGCCATGATATGCTGTCAATGACCATTTCGTGCCGTGACCTGACGTGCCGGGCAGGAACTCGCAGTCAACGAGGGAATGCCGTTTTACGGGTTTTAGGCATCGAGGTGGATCATGCGCGCCCGCCTTGCTACACCTGTAGCGGCACACATCATTTCCTTCCGCTGCTGGTTCTTGCGACCAGTAGCCCACTGCCCCGAGGGCTCGTAACGAGCTGCTCGATGACTCCACCGCGCCTCAGCCTCCGCCATCCGCCCTTCTTCTCGGGGCGGATTATTCGTTTTTGAGGAACACGTCGGTCAAGCCGTGATGACGGCGCGGTCAGTTCATTTGTTGATTTTTTCCGCGAAAACCACAAACCTTTTCGAATAGCTCCTGGTCTTTTTGTTCCAGATGCCGGAGCAGGTCACGAGATTCAAATGGGCTTTGCCATCATAAGAACGGAACACACTCGTGGCGTCCTCTTTCTCTCCGATGGAGCGGGTCGTGCTTACGGCGAATGACGTTATCAGGCCCTTGTCATCCTGCACGGTGATGATGTCGCCGGGTTTCAGGGTGTTGATACGCTCAAAAACGCCTTTAGCGCCGCTATACCAGTTCACGTGGCCTGCAATGACGGCGCTACCGATTTCACCGGGTTTAGGGCCGTACATGTACCAGGCTGTTTCGCTGGGAAGTTTCGGGATACCCATGGCTCCTGTGGATGTGAGCCCTACGCTGCGGATGGGCGTGCTGATTTTGAGGTTGGGGATTTTAAGCCGCACCGGAAGGTTTATTTTAGCCTGTGCGCCAGTTTGCGGATTGGCAGCCGCCGCTTTATATGTGCGGACCGGATTTGTACTAACGATTTCAGCTCTCGCGGGTTTGCCATAAAAGCCAAGGACGATTTGGACGGTAAAAAATTGGAACAGGATGACTACGGCAAAGATGTAGGCCGCTGGCGCAAGCAGGGAAATGGATTTTTTAACGGCAGGCGAAGCGTTATGCCAAAGAGCCGGACGAGCTTTCGTCCGGCTCTTGGCCTGTGTCTTTCTCTTTTTTGTCGTTTTTACTTGGATAGGGAGTTTCGTTTGCTTAGGGCGAAGAGGAGCGTGCCTCCGACGAAGATTCCGGCAGCTGCGATGAGCCAGGATACCCAACCGTCAACCGGACCGAAGCCGGTGTTGGGTAGTTTTGGCGCCGGCGGGATCAGGGCTGGAGCGACAGCCACGTTGGCGATGGCGATATCGGAGACCGTCAGGCCGTTGGCGCTGCCTTGGGCCGTGGCGGTGTTCAAGGTCGTGTATTCGATGTATTTGCGGCATGAGTAGGACCATGTTTCGTTGATATCGAGCAAAGCGTTGCCGTTATTATCTCCGGTGACGCGTGCCAAACCGTTGCACTTATCATCCGTCACCAGCACGTTTTGGAGCGCGACAGTCCCGGGATTGGTTACGGCATAGGTGTAATCCACCCAGCCGCCGCTGGCCGGCAGGATGATTGGGTTGGCTTTTTTGATGATGTGAATCAGCGGTGGGAGCGGTGCGCCCTCTACGACAACCGAGGCGATAGCCGTATCGATGGCGGTCAAGCCATTGGCATGGCCGGTGGCGACGGCCGTATTGGTCATTGAAGTGGGGACGTTCATGCTGCAGGTGTAAGTCCACGTCTCGGTAGACTGGAGCATGGAATCCGTATTAATGTCTCCGGAAACGCGGGTAACACTGGCGCATTTGTTGTCGGTCACGGTAACCCCGGTAAGTGCGACTGTGCCCGGGTTGGTGACTTTGTAGGTATAGACCACATTGCCGCCGTTAAATGGCAAGGCGAGCGGTTCAGGCGTCTTCACGATGTGGATCAGTGGAGGTATGACTGCTACGCCGACGATGACCTCGGCGATGGCCGTATCCACGGCTGCCATATCGTTGCCGATGCCGCGCGCCGTGGCGTAGTTGACCGTCGTTTGCGTCAACGTCGTGGAACATCTGTAGAGCCAAGTTTCGCTGATATCCAGAAGTGAGTCCAGGTTGGTGTCGCCGGAAAGGTAGGCTACGTTGCTGCATTGGTCGTCGGTGAGCGTGACAGTATGGATCGGGATCCTGCCGGGATTGGTGACGGTGTAGTTATAGGTGACGGGACCCGGACCGTTGGGCAAAGCCAGGGGGGTCGGGACTTTCCTGACGTTGATGAGCGGAGGGGTCATGGGGCCTCCTGATGACGGAGGGGGTACGACTACGCAAGTCGGAACGGTGATGGTGTCTGTGTCAGTCGTGACAGTTCCGCTGAAGGCAAGGGCTCGACCGGTCCAAGTGGTGTTTGCGCCAACGGTTATTCCTGAATTGTCTATTACGGTCCCAAAAAAGGTGGTGTTAGCCGCCAGAGTAGTGGCCGCTGAAGGTGTCCAGAATACATCGCAGGCTGATGTTCCTGTTAAGGTTACGACTGCGCCGGCTGTCGAAGTCAGCGCGCCGACAGGCCTGAAGATGTAGGTGCCGCTGCCATTGAGCGTCAAAGGACCACCTATATTCATGGCACCGGTGCTGCAATATACGCCTGGGGTATAAACGCCGACTGGGCCGTGTGTGATATCAGTTGAGAGGTCGATGGGACCGGGTGCGAAAGTGAAAGTACAGGGTTGGGCGGCTAGGGCGGTAAGTGCGCTGCCTTGATCAATGCCCGCTGTGGCATATGGAGCACCTGATCCATAGTTAGTATGTACACCCAGGGGGGCGACAGCCGGACCGGTGGTAAAACCGACATCGCCGTTGATGGTGGTCACCGTCGTGTTGGTGTAGGTGCTACTTAGGACACCGTAGGTTGCAGCAAAGCCAAGTGAGGGCGTCGTGGCTGCGTGCGCGGTCGGCGCAAGCATGAGTACGAACAGCAGAGCTGGAACGTATCTCAATTTGGATAAAATTTTGTAGCCATACTTTCTTCACTTGTTAAGTATCCCAAATATTAATCGGGATAATTTTAGTAAAATATTGCTTATGTCAGGAATTATAGCATGATTTTTGTTAGATTGAGTTTTTTTGTGAAAGTTATCCACAGGTGCATGCCATTCGAAAAATAAGTATCTTTTCAAAAACAGAACGTCCGCCGGTGGGGGCGGACGTGGGAAAGGAGGACTACTTCTTGATGCGCGGCTTGGTTACGCGAAGCGGGATGGGTTGGCGGTATCGCAGGTACCGGTAAACGGAACCTTGGACGAGGTCGACCACCTTGACCCACTGCTTTGGTTTCAGGTCAGCCTCGCCACGCAGGACCATAGCCAGGTCGTCGCGCTGCATCTTGAGGATGTTGGCCAGGTCAAGACGCAGGAGACCGAGTGCGGATTTGGACGCATCCAGGATTTCGTGGCCGCGGATGCCGCGCGTCAGAAGTTCGGATACGGCCGCGAGTTCCACGAAGTTCAGGTCGGTCGCGCCGATCCGGCTGGTGCGGCAAACCATGCAGCGCTTGGAAGGCACCATGGCAGAGACAGAGAATCCGGCGATGCGGATCTGGATGGCGGAGTAGTCGCGGCGGCAGGTTTTGTTGCCGCATGCGTGACACTTGAGGCTTGTATCGGCTGCTGCCGTCACGAAGTAGGTGCTTTTTCGGTCTACGGTTGTTTCCATGGGCTAAGTCCTCGAGTTGAAGGTTCTGTGGATGGCTTAGCAAGAATTTTGCCCAATGTCAAGACTAGATACTGACGCCAGGTTGGGGTAATATGTCCACATGAACCAAGCGATTCTAGGTTTGATAATCGCCGCCATGCTGACTGTCGTGGGATTGGCGTCTTATCGATTTTTGGATCCGCGCATCAAGCTGCCGGGTGATGACGGGGCGGTGATAAAGACCGAACAGACGGCGACATCGTCGAAAATCGGAAACACCACCTCAAGCAAACCTGCAGTAGTCCAGAAGAAACCGGTGGCAACGCAAGAGGCTTTGCCGAAGCAGGTGGAACTTGAAGTGCCCTTTGTCCCCGAGGCGCCGGGCGGAGATTGGAGCGGACCCTGGAAAAATGCCTGCGAAGAGGCGAGTCTCGTCATGGCCGAAGAGTTTTACCGGGGCAATACCACGATGTCGGTCCAAGCGGCCAAGACCAGGATGACTGAATTGTTCCGGTACCAGGATAAGAACTGGGGATCGAACGCCAATTCGGATGCGGCGCGGACGGCATATATCGCGAACCAGATAATGGATTTCACGGCTGTGGTAGTGACTGACCCTACGCTTGAGGACATCAAAAAAGAGGTCGCTGCCGGCCGTCCGGTGATCACGCTTAATCACGGCAAAGAGTTGGGCAATCCGAATACGCCTTTTTTGGCCACGGGTTCGTTCTACCACATGCTGGTGGTCATCGGGTATGACGATGAGACGGGGGAGTTCATCACGAACGACGACGGCGACGAAAAGGAGGGCGCCGGCAAGCGGTATGAATACGCGCATTTCATGGCGAGCATCCATGATTATGTGGCTAAGACCAGGACAACGGATGGTCCGGTACGGGTGATTTTCACCTCGGCCAAGACCGAAGTGATAAAATGACGGATATGGAACAACAAGAATCGATGGCATCCATCTGGCCGGTCGTGACGATCGCTTCGGTCGTGACCTTGAGCATACTCGTGGTCGCTTTGTGGCTCCAGCGACAGGATGCGAAATTGCTGAAAGACGAATTGGCGGCGACCAAGCTGGAACTGCTGGATGCGCAGACAAAAAGATTGGCCGAAGCGACTGCATCTAAGGCGACGACGACACGGACGGAATTGCCGGATGCAAAACCGGCAACAGAACCGGAACTTGAAATTTGGAATGGAGATTGGACTGTCAGGAATGCGGATTATAAGATAGCGAGTCCCCATTACCGTTTGGAATGCGTCGGACATGAGGTGAACCGCGATATCAGACGGACGCAGCTGGCGAAGGTGAATGCCGACGGCACGACCAGCGTTGTGGTTGAGGATGTGGTTAAAGCGGGGATGGATGCGGCTTGCGACAGCGTGTTGTTGATATTGGAACCGAAAGGAAGCCCCAAAGCCTACTTCGTCATCTACGAGCCGCCAAGCGTGGGTCCGGTTTATGCATTCGATCCAACAGCGAAGAAATTCACCCAGGCTAAAGTATCGTTCTTTTCGGGACGCAGGTTGGATTACGTGATTTCTCCGGACCAGCGGTATATCGCCCAAATCGGCACGACAGACGAGAAGCTTGAGGCAAAAACAATCGCGGTCTACGATGTGGTGAATGATGCGGTCTCGCAAGTCGGTAAGCTCAAGACAGGTTCTTCGTATACAAAGAGCCTGTTCCTTTTTAACTCTATGGCTAGCGGTGAATCGGTCGCTGATTTGAGCTGGGCGCCGAACTTGGATCTGGAGGCCAGCGTGTATTCGTCAAAAGTTCCATTGACGGAGGAAGGGACTTGCGGAGTGGAAGGGAATCCGGAATATCAGTGTTTCGAAAGGAAGCCGGTCACGAGCGTCGAGCCGATGGAATAGATATGAAAACTCCCCCGGTGGATAACGGGGGAGTTTTTCAAATCGTTTCGACTACAGCTTCGGCCGGCGGTTCGTATTTCATTTCGCAGAAGTTGTCCATGAGCAATTCCTCGCCGAGCGGACGGCCGGTGGATGTCTCGCGGCGTTCGCGGAAGATGCGGTTGGCGCGGAAGTGTTTGCCGTCAGCGGCACGGCGCAGGAAGCGGTGGTCGCGTTCGATGATATGGTAGCGCTCCGGGATGTCGCGGTCCGAACGGATTTCGCCTTTCAGGTGTTCGTCAGTGACCCAGACCGTGATCTGGAATGTCTGGTCGGTCGGGTTGTGGCACTGCAGGTCAACGTAATTGTAGAAAAGTGTGGCGCCGGTGCCGAAGGGGACGGTGCGGCCGGAATCCGGGAAGGCGTCGAAACCGTGGTGGAATTTTTCGGTCACGGTGAGCGGGGTATGCAGGAACATCCAGTGCAGGAGGTTGGCCATCTGGCACAAACCGCCGCCGATGCCCGACGTGACTTCGCCGTTAGCCAGGAGCAGACCTTCGACATAACCTTTGCGGGCCGTCGGACGACCCACGAGTTTCCAGAGAGAAAACGTCTCGCCTGGGCGGATGGTCACGGAATTGATCCTGCGAGCCGCGAGCTTCAGGTTGGTCACCTTGTTGCGCTGGAGACGGAGGTCGGCGTTCCCAAGCTTGCGGATAAGGACCGACTGATGGCGAAAGATGACGACCGGCAGCTGAAAAGCAGTGCGACGGCCGGCGTATTTCTTGGAATTCAAATGCCAAGCCAAACGGCGTTTGGCTTGCAGGCCCAGGGCGCAAACCGGGGCGATACGGGGATAGCGTTTAGCGATGCTCATATTCAAACGAAGAGATAATTTAGCAGAAATTGGCGGTTTTGTCAATGGTTGGATGACCACAGTAAAACGCAGGATGTGGGCTAAAATTACATGGAAGAGCGACCACTGGATCCGTGCCGGCCTGGGTCTTTTATGCTAAATTTCCACCATGCAAAGCAAACTTAACCCAGCGCGGCATGAAGGGCCGCAAGCTGATCCGGTGGAATGGTGGTACTGGAACGGCCATCTGAAGGATAAGGACGGCCACGAATACGCTTACATGATGGCTTTGTTCAAAGCAGGTTTTTTCGGGATCAAGGATGTGTATTTCATGCATTGGCAAATATCCGACCTGTCCAAGCTGATTTTCAAATCGTACTTCAAGACTTTTTGGACGGGTTTGGATAGAGGCAGTTTCGCGGACAGGAAGTTCAAGGCGAAATCAGGCGACGACTTTTCGGTCGAGAAGACGGGCGAAAATAGTTTCCGCATCACGACTACGGAATTCGATCTGGGATTGGTCTCAAACAAGAAACCGCTTTTGGCCGGCGGTTCCGGATCCATGGATCTCGGGACATCGACCACCAAGTGCTATTCGCTGACGCGGCTCATGACGGACGGGAAACTGAAAACCAAAGACGGTTGGATTCCGGTCACGGGACTGTCGTGGATGGACCACCAATGGAGTCCGCTGACGTTCAACGATGAGCACGCCTGGACTTGGTTCTGTTTCCAGCTCGACGACGGTACGGACATCATGTGTTTCGAATACGGCAAGAAAACCAAGTCGCGTTCGGCCACGATTTCAAGGCCGGACGGAAGCTTGGAAGTTTATCCGGATATCAAATTCAGCCATGTGGGCAAACCGTGGAAAAGCCCGAAATCGGATACAGCTTATCCCACGGCGTGGACGATCGATATTCCGACGGCCAAGATCCACCTGGATTGCCGAGTGCGCATCGCGGAGCAAGAGATGATCCATGGACCGTTCAGATATTGGGAGGGGCCGATCGAAACCAACGGGACGATCGACGGCAAGAAAGTTTCGGGGCAGGGTTTCCTGGAGTTGAACGGGCTGCCCGGCAAGACTTATTCGCTCCTCCTGGAGCAGGCGGTGGAACTCATCAGATCAAGCGTGTGATCTTGGCGGCCAGGATGAAATCGTTCCGGGACAGTCCTTTGATTTCGGGCGAGGTGATGCTGATCTTGACGGTCGTGCCGTTTAGCTGGATTTCAGGGTAATATTTTTGGGCCAGGGCCAGGCTTCCGATGAGGTTCACGAGGTTCAGGGCAGCGGCGAAATTTTCAGCTTTATATTCTTTGCTGACAGTCGAGGTGTCGGGCGAGATGGTCCAGCCGCCGGCTTCGATGGCTAACATGATGGCCGTTTTCCGGTCGATCGGCTGGATCCCAGGGGCTAGTGGCTGGATGGCGTCGATATGCAGTGATGACATGCGGATATGGTAGTTTAAAGGAAAGATTAATGCTATCTTTCAGTCAGACTTATGAACCATTGGCTAATCAAATCAGAACCATCGGATTATAGCTGGGAAAAGCTCGAAGCCGAGGGCGAGGCGGTGTGGGACGGCGTAAGGAATTACCAGGCACGGAACAACCTCCGGGAGATGAAGTCCGGGGATTTGGTGTTTTTCTATAATGCTGGCGAAGAGCGCATGGTTGTGGGCATAGCCCAGGTGGCCGGCGAAGCTTTTCCGGATCCGACGGCGGAGAGCGGGGACTGGTCGGCCATAAAGATCAAAGCAGTGAAGCCTTTGAACCGCGTCATCAGCCTGGAGGAAATCAGGAATACCTACGGTTTGTCCGTGATGCCTCTGGTGAGCCAGGCGCGTCTGACCGTCCAGCCGGTGACGGCAGCACAGGCGGCCATGCTGCTTAAGATCGGGAAGACGGAAGTTTAGTGTCAGGTCCCCCGGTCAAGCCGTGGGATGAGAGTGGATTTTAGTTGCCAAACCGAGTTTTTTAGGCTTAAATGTGGCGTATGGACAAACGCATCAAATGGTTTATCGGGACGCTCATAGTTGCGGTTTTTTTGGCTTTCATGGTTTGGTTCTGGTCGCTCGGTGCGGTGGCATCGGAAGACGTGCCGCAAATCAGGCTGGAGGTATCGAAGCCTTCGGTAGAGGTGAAGCGTCGGGATACGGCAGATTGGATAACAGTGGAAACAGCGACCGAAGTGCAAATCGGCGATTCCATCAAGACCGATGTGGGAGGCGAGGCGGAGATCCGTTGGGGAGACAGCGGCGTAACGCGGTTGGATCCGGCGACGACGTTGACCGTGGAGGCTGTGCCTGCCGATCCTTCGAGCGTGACGCAATCAATCATCAAATTAAGGGTGGAGACAGGACGCGTATGGTCGCGGGTGCTGAAACTCTTCGGGCCCGAAGCGGCTTTCGAAGTCAGGACTGATAATGTAGTTTCCACGGTCCGCGGGACGGCGTTCGGCGTCGGATTGGCGGGTACGAGTACCGAAGTCATGGTCAATCAAGGCGTAGTCGAGTCGGCACCGGTTACGGGCGGGAATGGCGTGTTCGTACGCCAGGGGCGGATGGGGAGTTTTGGAGACGACGGAGCGCTCCGCTATCTGCGCGATTTAAATTCGACAGATACTTGGGCTGAGGTGAATCGGAAGCTGGATGAAACATTCGACAAAGCTTTAGCCGAAGAAGTCGCGATTCGCTTTGGGAGAATGCAAAAGCCGGCGCCTGAATGGCTGACTGAATTATCCGAGGATGTGCATCTCGGGTTTGCGGGTGATGGGGCGAAGCATTTGGCTGGATATTATGCCAGACGCAGGGTGGCGGCATTGGCATTAGGTCGGAATTCGCGGTTCGACAAGGATTTTTTGGGCATGATGGACGACCCGGGAGAACACGAAAGACTGCTTGGTCAAGTCAGGCTTGCTCTGCAACTGGCACGTCATCCGGAGGTGGCAAAGAAGTTTGGTGATCCAGGCGGTCATAAACTCGACAGCTTGGAAGATTTGAGGAAATTTTTGTTGGATGACGGCAAAGCCGGGAGCATAGATGCGCGTTTGATCGGTTTGGGCGAAGGGATGTTCAAGGCGTGGGATAATGAAGACCGGTCGAACGAGGACTGGTTGAAGGATCAGGTCGGCCAAGTCAGGGATGATTTGGCAAAGACCGAAGACATGACCGAAGCGGTCAGATATGTGCTGGACCGCAACGCATTGGCGTTGTTGGATATCGGCAGTCCTGCGTCGTCGACCGTCGAAACGACTTCGACGCAGAGCGAACAGCCTGCCGCAGAAGCAGGAGACGCGAGCGAGCCGGAAAAACAGACTTCGGTACCGGTTCAGACCACAACCATAAAGCCGACGACTGTCGCGAATCCGACGATGAACGCAGCTCAGATCCAGCCGGCGGCCTGCAATTATCGGAGCGTCACTTTGACAGCCAGGCCTGAAAGGGGAGCGAAGGTCGGCGATGCCGTCACTTTGGCGTTGAGCGGTACATGCCCTGACGGGACGACGAATGACCTGACGGCCCAGGCGAGATTCAACCCGGGTTTGCCCACGGACGGAAAAATCGACGGACGGATCTTTTATCCGGCTAAAGACGGATCCATAGTCTTGTATGGGACAACTGATATCGGAGGCATGACGCGCGTCGCAAAAACCACCATCAGCGTGGATAAAGCGGCCAAGAAACTCATGTCACTAAAAGTCAGCGCGCTCGGGCCGACGACCATCACGACCGGACAAAGCGTGGCGCTGCAGGCCATGGCAGAGTATTCTGACGGTTCGACGTCGGATATCACTTATCAGTGCGGTTGGCTGACTTCGGATCAGCGGCTGGCCATGGTCACGAACCAGCGCCTGCAGTCCTTGTCCGGGACGGGCGATGTTTCGGCGACGTGCAACTATACCGAAAACGGCGTCACGGTCTTCGGGAGCCTGATGTTCACAATCGTGCTGGATCCGGCGTTGCAGCCGAATTTGGGCAAGCCGCCGACACAGCAATATCCCGGGACGTACACCATCTATTGAAAATTATGGACAAACGGAAATTCTACATCACGACACCCATTTACTACGTGAACGACAAGCCGCACGTGGGTTCGGCGTACACGACAATCGCAGCCGACGCATTGGCTAGGGCGCATCGCCTGCGGCAGATACCGACTTACTTTTTGACCGGCACGGACGAAAACAGCCAGAAAAACCTGGAAGCCGCGGCCAAGGCCGGAGTGGACGATTTGCAGGCATATTTGGATTCCATGGCCGAAGTCTGGAAGAGGACGTGGCGCGAGCTTGGAATCTCTTTCGACGATTTCATCCGGACCACGGAGGAGCGGCACCATCGCGGCGTGGAACGGTTTTGGCGCGCTGTCGAAAAATCGGGAGATATCAACAAAGCGACCTACGAACGCGAATACTGCGTGGGTTGCGAGGAGTTCAAGACGCCGACCGACCTCTTGGACGGCAAGTGCCCGCTCCATCCGAACCGGCCACTCGAGAAGGTCAGCGAGGAGAACTATTTTTTCCGTGCTTCGAATTATAAGCAGCAGCTCCTTGATCTGTACCGCGACAAACCGGAGTTCGTGCAGCCGCAGAGCCGACAGAACGAAATCCGGAGCTATGTGGAAAGCGCCTTCGACGACCTCTCGATATCGCGCGAATCGAAGAAACTTTCGTGCGGCATCCCGGTTCCGGGTGACGACAGCCAAAGGATCTACGTCTGGTTCGATGCGCTCATTAACTACATGACGGCCGTGGGTTACGGGACAGATGACGAGATGTTCCGCAAGTGGTGGCCGGCGTCGCTCCATCTGGTGGGCAAGGACATCATCAAATTCCACTGCGCGTTGTGGCCTGCTATGATCATGAGTGCGGCCAAGTCGGATGGATTGCTGCAAGCGGAAGACGGCTCGGCGCTTTTGCCGGAACGCGTCTACGCCCACGGGTTCTTCACCATCGATGGACAAAAAATCAGCAAATCTTTGGGCAATGCGGTGGATCCGCTGGATTTGGCGAAGAAATATCCGTTCGACGCGGTGCGCTACTTTTTGCTGCGCGAAATCCCGTTCGGCGAGGACGGCGATTTTTCCACCAAACGTCTCGAAGAACGCTATGCCAGCGATCTGGGGAACCGGCTCGGCAACCTGGTGAACCGCGTCATCGCAATGAGCGCAAAATATTTCGATGGGAAAGTCCCGCAGACCGATGTCGAAGCCGCTGGGGAAGGCATGGACGACACGGTATGGGACGGAGCGGAAGGGCTGGCTGGCTTGTGGTCAGAAGCCGAAAAACATATTGAAGCGGCGCGGTTGGATTTGTTGCTTGACCAGGTGTGGAACTCGGACGGCGCATCGCTCACGGCGGCGAACAAACTCGTGGAACAGACTCAGCCGTTCAAGCTTTTCAAAGAAGATCCGGAAAAGACGGCGATTGTGTTGTATGCGTTACTTGAGGCATGCCGCCAGTACGCCTGGATGGTCGAACCTATCATGCCGAACGTGGCGAATGGCATAATCCGTCAACTGGGGCAGGACCCAGATGTCGAGAAGGCGAAAGGAATCGAAGAATTGAAGAAGTGGGGCGGTTTGGTTCCGGGTACCGAGTTGCATCCGGGAGAGGTTTTGTTCCCGAGATTGATATCGTAGGGGCGAATGATCATTCGCCCGTACCTATGGATAAGAAGTCAAAAAAATTCACGCGGGTGGTCGAAGACTTTGTCTGCGGACATTGTGGATTTGAAGTCAAAGGTTCGGGTTTCACTAACCATTGTCCGAAATGTTTGTGGAGCAAACACGTGGACGTGAATCCGGGTGATCGGGCGGCGGAGTGCGGCGGTTTGATGATGCCTGTGGGGATTGAGGTCGTGAAAGACGGATATGTCATCACCCAGCGGTGCGTGAAGTGCGGACACACCAGGAAAAACAAATCGGCGCCTGATGATGACTACGAAGAAATCCTGAAATTGTCTGTCAAAAAAATTATGTAGGGGCGAATGATTATTCGCCCGTATCTATGTTGTTTTAAAAGCGAAACCCCCACACCGAGAAGATTGGTGTGGGGGTCGAAGGTGGGTCACTTGTAGCAGATCTGACAGGGGCGGATGTCGTACAAGCCCGTGGTCGGGTTCTTGTAGACCAGTTTCCCTGCGCAGATGAGGCGAACGCCGGGGCGTTCAGCTAGGCTGAACTCCGAGGCCTTGCTCTGTCCGTAGTACTGCTTGACCAAGGCATCCGTGACCTTGGTGCAGGTCTCGCTCGGGGAGACGGCCGCGGTCGCGACAGGCTGTTGGGGAGTGGCCTGCATGACTTGGGGGGCGACCACGAAGTGCCAGACCAGGATCGCCGCAATCAAGCCGAGGATGCAGACCGCGACTACCAGGAGTTTGTTGGACTTCTGGGCGACGGCGGGCGGCGCTGGCTGGGGAGCCGGTGCAGCCGGGGGCGAGGGGGGAATTGCTGCCGGAGGGGGGACGTATCCGACGCGCGGTGCCGGGGGAGCGACAGGGGCTGCGGGCTGGGGAGTCGGTACGCACCATGCGGGCGGAGGCAGCGGCGCTGCCGGTGCTTCAGGCGGCTTTGGCGACTGGGGGGCCGGGCGGTAGCTGACCGATTGCTCGTCCGGGATGCTGGCGGCGGCGGCTGCGACCAAGGCCCTTTGTTCGGGCGTGATGGTCGAACGCTCACCGTTGGTGGACGGAACTGACGGGGTCGGGGAAGATCCGGGGGCGGGCGTGTGCAGCTCGGTCGCTGCGTTCGGATCCGTTGCTCGGGACTTGGTGACCTCGGGCTGGACCGTTACAGGAGCCGTGGACTTGGGATCCTCGGACTTGAGCAGCGTGCCGCAGGGCAGGCAGTGCCTGTGCCCGACCGGGTTTTCCTTGCCGCACTTGGGGCAGGTGATGGTGGGAGCCTTAGGTGTCTCGTCCTTGGCCACTTCGGCCTTGGGGGGAGGCGCCATGCCGACGGCGGTCTTCTTGGCCGACACCTGCTTGGGCTCCTCGATCCTGCTCGGCTTCACCTTGGCGGCTTCAGCTGCTTCGATGGCCTTGAGCGTCTCGATGAAGTAGCGAATCACGGCCTGGATCTTCGAGGCGGTCGCTTCGTCCAGCTTCTTGGCCGCGAGCATCTGCGGAATCATGTCCGCGACATGCTTCACGGCGCTGTTCCAGGCGTCCACCGGCGAGGTGCCGGTTTCCAGGGCGTCCTTGGCCTTCTTCGCGATCACTCCTCCCCAGACCTTGAGCTGGGCGAAGGGATGGGTCGCGGCGTCGATGCCTTGGGCGGCGAGGAAGGCGTTGAACGCTTCCTCGGTGAACGCGATACCGTCCTTGGCCAGATCCGGCTTGGGGGCCGGCTGGACAACGGGCGGGGGCACGGCGGCCTGGACAGTCGGTTTGGCAGAGGCAACGGCCTTGGCCACGCTCTGCGCGCCGAGCAATCCGCGAGCGACGCGGCGAGCAGCGGGCTTGGCAGGGGTGGAAACGGGCTTGGTCACGGGCTTCTCGGTCGTTTCGTCCATGGAATTCTCCTCGTCTGGTTCGTCATCGTTGGTCCAACCGGTGTCTACATCATCATCTTGATCATCGTCGTCGTCAGACTCGTCGTCTTCCTCGTCGATGATGTCGTCGTCATTTTCATCAATGGGAGCGGTCATCGCAAAAACCTCGGTGTTGGTCCCGGGTAGGGGACGGATTGTCAATGTTCTTGGCTTAAAATCAGCCATCCTTCGGATGCAGGTGCACCAAAAGGAATAGGTGAACTTACACTAAAAATGCGATTTTGTCAAGAGTAAACCGACAAAATGGCCTGATTGAGCCTTTGGCTAAGTTCAGCTATTAGATGGATGCTTGTCCGGAGAGTGACGGGGGGTTATTCTGGTTGGTACGTATGGCACATAAAAAGACCCAAAACCCAAGAACCAGGGGTCCTTTGGCGGTATTGATTTGGGATGGATTCGGCATATCCGACGATGATTTCGGCAATGCGGTCAAGCAGGCCAAAATGCCGGTTTGGGACAAGCTCCATAAAACTTATTCCACAGCACAGCTTAAGGCTGACGGTACGGCAGTCGGTCTGCCAGCCGGGCAGCCGGGAAATTCCGAGGCCGGCCATGCGACCATAGGAGCAGGCAGACCGCTGGAATCCGACCAGGTCGTGATAGACCGCGACATAACTTCGCATAAGTTCGAGAATAATCCGGCCTTGCTGCAGGCGGCAGCGCATTGCATCAGGCATAAGAGCACGCTCCATCTGATGGGGCTCCTGACCAACGGCCGGAGCGGTCATGCATCGCCGAACCACGTCAAAGCGCTGATCAGGTTCGCTTCGGGCATGCGCCTGCCTCGCGTAGCCCTGCATCTTTTCACGGACGGACGCGATACGCCTCCGTTCCATGCGGCCCATCTTGTAGCCGAGCTGGAAAAGCAATTACCCAGGAATTTCGTGATAGCGACCATCATGGGGCGGTTTTATGCCATGGATCGCAACCGATTTTGGGAAAGGACCGCTTTGGCGTATGCGGCCATAACTTCAGGCGAAGGTATCATGGCCGAATCGCCGATCCGAGCCATCACCGAAGCATATAACCGCGGAGAAAGCGACGAGTTCATCACCCCGACCGTGATTTGCCAAAACAACACCTGCGTCGCTCCGGTATCGGACCATGATGCGATCGTTTTTTGGAATTTGCGTACGGACCGCGCGCGCCAGCTGACCAAGCCATTCGTGATGCGTAATTTTGAAGCCAACGAACCGCATGCGTTCGGCCGGCTCGCCATCAGGAAAGACCTGTTGTTCGTGTCGTTGACAGAATTCGGCAAGGATTTGGACAGCGTGGTCGCGGCTTATCCGCACCGTGAAGTCTTAGGCACCCTGGTCGAAGCGCTGCGTTACCGCAGACAGCTGTATGCTGCGGAGTCCGAAAAATTTTCGCAAGTCACATATTTCCTGAACGGCGGTTTCGATAGGCCGCGTTTCGGCGAAGAGCGTATCCGCGTACCGAGCCAACGTGTGGCGCGTTACGACCATGCGCCGCGCATGCGCTCTGATGAGCTGGCTAACCGGATTGCCGCGGCCTTGGACGGTGATTATGATTTTATCCTGGCTAATTTCGCCAACGCCGACATGGTAGGGCATACGGGTAACTTGCAGGCGGGCATCAAAGCATGCGAAGCGTTGGACGACGCGCTCGGCGTAGTCTGGAAGAAGCTCCAGAAAAAGAACGGGATGCTCATCGTCACATCGGACCACGGGAATATCGAACATATGCATTCCCCGCACGGCGGCGCCGACACTGAACATAATCCTGACCCCGTGCCCTTCTTGGTCGCCGGACCATCGGCTAAGCGTTGGAAACACCGGAAATCGGGAACGCTGGCGGATGTGGCACCGACGATCCTCTGGCTTTTGGGCGTGGAGAAGCCTGCGGAAATGACGGGAAAGAGTTTATTATATGCATCCTAAACCAATCACCCTCATCGTCCTGGACGGCTTCGGCGTGGCGCCTCCGGCCGAGGGCAATGCCATCGCCGAGGCCAAGATGCCGAATTTCAAGAAATACGTGGAAAGCTATCCGGCCATGACGGTGTTGGCGTCGGGTTCGGCAGTGGGTTTGTCGTGGGGCGAGATGGGGAATTCGGAGGTGGGACATTTGACTATCGGGGCAGGCCGCATCTTCTTCCAAAGCATGCCGCGCATCAGCTTTTCGATCGAGAACGGCGAATTCTATTCCAATAAGGCTTTTTTGGAGGCCATCGAACATTGCAAAAAAACCAAGGGGAGCCTGCACTTGATGGGGCTCGTCAGCCCCGGCAACGTGCATGCATCGGACGCCCATCTGCACGCCTTTCTGGACTTGTGCGCACGGCAGAAGTTCGATCGGGTTTTCGTCCATGCGTTCCTTGATGGCCGCGACACAATCTACAACAGCGGCATCGGTTTCATCCGTGAGCTGGAGACGAAGATGCAACAATGCAAGGTCGGACGGATCGCCAGTTTGGCCGGACGATATTGGGCCATGGACCGCGATAACCGTTGGGACCGCATCCAAAAGTCGTACGAAGCCATGACCCTGGGCAAGGCGGACGTGATGGCACCGTCGGCCGAAGAGGCGATCCAGCATTTTTACGACCAGAAGATTTACGACGAACAGATACCTCCGACGGTCATCGAAAAAGGCGGCAAGCCGGTGGCCACCATCAAAGACGGGGATTCGGTCATTTTCTTCAACTTCCGTCCGGACCGCGCCCGGGAAATAACCAAAGCGTTCGTGCTGCCGAGCTTCGAGAAGTTCCCACGTGCGCAGTTCAAGGATTTGGTGTTCGTGACCATGACCGAATATGAAAAAGACTTGCCGGTCCAGGTCGCATATCCGCCGCAACTGATTGAGAATTGCCTGGCCAAGGTGGTGTCCGAAGCAGGCCTTAAGCAACTGCACATCGCGGAGACGGAAAAATACGCGCACGTGACTTTCTTCATGAACGGCATGGTGGAGAACGAATATCCGGGTGAGGACCGCGTCATCATCCCGAGTCCTCGCGTTTCGACTTATGATAAAGCTCCGGAGATGTCGACGCTTTTGATCGCGGAAAAAGTGGTGGAAGAGATCGCCAAGAATACGTATGACCTGATAATCCTGAATTTCGCCAGTCCGGATATGGTGGGACACACCGGAGACGAACAAGCGACGGTCACAGCCTGCGAAGCAGCGGATAAGGCCATGGGCATGATCGTGGATGCGGCTTTGGCCGTAGGCGGGGTGACGCTCGTCACAGCCGACCATGGCAACGCCGAGGAGGTGAAGAACCTGATGACCGGAGACATGGACAAGGAACACTCGACCAATCCGGTGCCGCTCCTCATCATCGGCAAACAGTTCGAAGGCATGCGCGCGCCGATCGGCGATGTGATAGGCGGCGACCTTTCGATGACGACACCGGTCGGCATGTTGGGGGACGTGGCGCCAACCATCCTGAAATTGTTGGAACTGCCGCAACCGCCGGAAATGACGGGGAAGCCGTTAATCTGACATTGCACATTCCTTGCTGCGGAACTCGCCCCGTCGGACGGGGCTCAGACAGTCCTCGCGGCGGAATATGCAATATCAGATTAACTAAATAGAGAAGAAGAGTAGGTTATGCCTGAACTTCCGGAAGTCGAAACCATACGACGACAGCTTGATGCGAAGCTGCATGGGAAGACCGTGACGAAAGTCACGCTTTTTCGGTCAGGGCGAGAGTTTCCAAAGGGCAAGAAGTTTGTGGTTACGATCGCGGGCAAAAAAATCAAAAGCATCTCACGGCGCGCCAAACTGCTGGTCTGGAATTTTACGGACGGTACGGCCATGTTGGCGCATCTCAAGATGACCGGCAGGTTCGTGTTCGTGGACGGGAAATACGAACCGAAGAAACACGACAGTGCCATGTTCTGCTTCGTAGGGGCGCATGCTATGCGCCCGGGGCGTGTGGCACACGCCCGTACAGAATATTTGGTCTGGTCGGACGTGCGGAAGTTTGGGTTCGTGAAATTCGTCCAAGCCCCGGAACTGAAGTCCGTGTTGGCGTGTTACGGACCGGAGCCGCTGGAGGCGCGTGCCGAAGAATTGGCAGACAGGCTCAAGACACCGAAGACGCGGATGGTTAAGGTAGCGCTCTTGAATCAGGAAGTCATCGCAGGAGTCGGGAATATCTACGCAGACGAAGCTTTGCACCGCGCCAAGATAAGACCGACTCGGCGATTAGGCTCGTTGACCAGAGAAGAACGTCTTAAACTCGGAAAAGAAATCCAGAAAGTGTTGTGCGAATCCATCGAACTCGGAGGGACAAGCGCGAATGATTATGTGGATGCTAGCGGACGCAAAGGGAAGTTCCTGGATTTTTTGCGCGTCTATGGACGGAAAGGGGAGGAATGCCGCGACTGCGGTACGCCCATCAAACGCATCGTCATCGGGCAGAGGAGCACGCATTATTGCCCGACGTGCCAGAAATAGATTTTAGTTTTAAGTAGCGCCTCTTGACAGGGGGCTATATTGGTGATATACATTTTCGCGCAAGGTTGGAAGGAGGACTGACCTTCGCATGTCACCCGCACACACTGAACACTGACTCTACTTCGAGGAAATGTCGGTCCCGACAGGTCCTCAACGGGCCAAGGCCCGTGTCCGCAATGGTTTGGAAGGTGCAACAACGCCAGTCCGAGCAAAGGCGTGAACCAACGATGATGGGTTCTCGGAAATGGACGGAAGGTATTATCGACAGGAGCAGAACTCCTGTGCCGACCCTCCAAGGTCCCGTGAAAACGGTGGCCAAAAAGAAGCCAGGTCTACAAATCTGGCATGCCCCACAAGGTTATCCTCCAGCTGATGTTACGGGCCCTTATGACCGCTCGTGGCTTGACCGCCACACTACAGCAGGAACACTCGTTCCTGCTGTAATGCTATCTGGGTAAGTATTTTATTGATGATTTTAGATTAAAATGACACAATCAGTTAATGGAGATGGATAAGAATGCCCTGATCGTTAGGGCTTTGAAAAAATGTTTTCCGCAAAAAGCGGATATGGATTTGGGGAATCCGGAGGATTCGCTGTTGGCTACGATTTTTTCGGCGCGCACGACTGACGTCCAGGTCCTGAAGATGTTTCCTGGGTTCCGGAAGAAGTTTCCGGATTGGAAAAAGTTGGCGGCGGCTGACGTCCGCGATATCGAGAAGTCCATAAACACAATTGGGCTATATCGCAATAAGGCGAAGTCAGCGAAAGCGCTGGCGCAAAAAATTCTGAAAGACTTCGGCGGCAAAGTGCCGCGGAATATGGATGAGCTCGTGACTTTGCCCGGTGTGGGAAGGAAGACGGCGAGTTGCATCTTGGCTGTTTGCTTCAACGTCCCGGCGGTTGCTGTCGATACGCACGTTTTCCGCATCGCTCATCGGTTGGGTTGGTCAAAAGGCAAGACGCCGGAGAAAGTCGAGGAGGATATCAAGAAAATCGTTCCGGAGAAACTGTGGGGTGATGTGAACCGGACCATGGTGCGGTTCGGGCGCGAGATTTGCGTCGGCGGCAAGAAGCCGAAGTGCTGGATGTGCCCTGTAGCAAAGTGGTGCGCGTTCAAACCCAAGACGCCGAAACCCGAGAAATAAAAAACACCCCGCCGAAGCGGGATGTTTTCGTCACTGGGAGCATTCGACCAAGGGCGTGCAGACCTTCAGGATGTTCTTGCAGTCTTGGCTCTGGCTGGCCGGATTCATCGGGCAGTTCGTGACTGTTTTGTCCTCGACGAAGGTGAAGGACATGTTGCCGGTCGGCAGGCTGGAAACGGTCTGGACATACAT
Organism: Candidatus Uhrbacteria bacterium; assembly: GCA_016222815.1. Taxonomy (GTDB): domain Bacteria; phylum Patescibacteriota; class Patescibacteriia; order 2-12-FULL-60-25; family 2-12-FULL-60-25; genus CAIKNB01. The sequence goes on along the minus strand of JACRQE010000004.1, from coordinate 20,423 downwards.
GCCGCAGGAAGCGACGGCTTTCACGTTGCCCGTGCAGTACTGTTTGATGTCACCGATCTCCATCTCGAGTTGGCAGAGCTTGCTTTCCCGTTCGCCTTGCTTGGTCAGGGCGGCTGGAACCTGATATTCCTTCAGGCCTTTCCAGGGAGAGCGCATATCGAGGTACTTATAGGCGATACCTGAGTCCTTGCTCCATGCGTTGAAGCACGGTCCGGGGCTGTTGTCATAGCCAGTGCTGCTGACAACGAGTTTCACACCGTCGAAACCGACGAGACTGTAACTCGTCTCGAAACTTTTTTCCGTCGTGAATCGGTAGATGCGCTGGAGCTGATTGGTCGAGAGATTGTAACGGAAGACTTTGTAGGTCGTGGGCATATCGGGCGAGCTGAAAGCGGGTTCGATGGTCACCATGAACACGAGCCAGTTGCGGTCTTGCGGGAATGACATGACCTGGCTGATGCGCAGACTGCCCTGGTCAGCGCCTTGCAGGTCTTTGATGCGGACGCCTTTGAGCGGCATGGCCACGAAGGCCGAGCCCTCGCTCACGGTTTCGCCCGGCTGATAGTAGTTATATGCGGCTTGGTTGTAGACCGAACCGGCCGGTTGGGGCATTGCGGCCTCCATGGCGAAAGGAACGCTTAACAGGACGACTGTGCCGCTGATAGCGGCGACTTTGAGGTAGGTAATCAATTTTTGCATATTTAGGCTAAGAATTACTTGGTTAATTGGCATTATACCACTGAAACGTTGATTTTATTGGCCCATGACACAGGGCGGCGAGCATATGCTATCCTGTGTCCATGATTGAAGCGGATATCGTGCGCAATATCCAGCAGGCCATGCTTTCGACCTACGAGACGCAGCAATTGGCTGTGTTTTTGGCGCGGTGGGCTATTTATCTCAACGCGATTCCTGCGGCCATCCTGATGGTTTCGCATCGGAAAAAGGAGTCGCATGGCGTCATCGAAGCGGCTTGGGCTGCGGGTTTGGCGCTTTTGCTGACCACGGCCATCGCGGTCTTTGTGGGCAGGTTGCGGCCGTATATGACGTTGCCGGATGTGTGGCTTCTGATTCCGCCGCCGCTCAACCTGTCATTCCCTTCCGGACATACTGCAACGGCCGTGGCCATGGCATGTGCGTTCTTCGCGGCGCGGCGCGATTTGGGCTATGTGTCATTTTTGATCGCCGCGCTGGTCGCGTTCGGACGGATTGCGGCAGGCGCGCATTATCCAACAGATATCCTGGGCGGGATTCTCGTCGGATGTTTGAGTTTTTGTTTGGTTAAAATAATCCATCTCCAATTGGATCGACAAGACCTTAAAAGGTCTTCAGGACGAAAGCTATGAAAAAAATCCTCTTCTTCCTCGGCGTCCTCTTGATCGGCGCCGGAGCTTTTTTGGCCTGGTTCGTGCCGCGGGCGTGGTTGGCGACGCCGGGCGAACCTTATGCGACAAAAAAGATAACCATCGGCGAGGATTGGGACGCTTCCCGGATGGCGCAAGAGCTCAAAAAAGAGGGGTTGATAGATTCGGAATTCGGATATCGGATGTATGCTTATTTCGACAAGTCGGCCGACAAGCCGCGCGCCGGTGAGTATGACCTTTTCCTGAAAGACAGCTATCGCAGCATCGCGCGGACTATCTTCCGCGGTCCGCAACGGGACGAAGTCGAAATCAGGATCATCGAAGGTTTAAGCCTGACGCAAGAGGCCGAGGTTTTGGCTGGGTACAAAACCAAAGTCGAAGATTTTTACGCCTTGACCGGCAACGCCAAGCAACCATTCTCAACAGAATTGCGCACGACTTTCCCTTTTCTGGAAAAACTGCCGGTTGACGCGACGCTCGAAGGTTATCTTTTTCCGGAAACGTTCCGGGTTTGGCGCGACCAACTGCCGCTGGCGCTGATCGAGAAGCAGCTGACTGTTTTTGAAGACAGGACAAAGGGCATGGCTGAAGAAGCGGTCAAACAAGGAAGAGATTTCCGGGATGTGATGATTTTGGCTTCGATCGTGGAGAAGGAGGCGGCTGGGGCGGATGATCGGAAAATCGTGGCTGGGATTTACCTCAACCGTCTTAAGAAGGGGATGTTGCTCCAATCGGACGCGACCGTGAACTATGTCACGGGAGCCGGGAGAGCGCGGCCGGTGCTTAAGGATCTGGATGTGGATTCGCCGTACAACACCTACAAACACAAAGGCCTGCCGCCGGGTCCGATATGCAATCCGAGCCTGGAATCAATCGAGGCGGCTTTGCATCCCACGGCCACGGATTATCTCTACTATCTACACGACGATGCGGGTAAGAGTTATTACGCCAAGACGCTGGAGGAACATAAACAGAACCGGTACAAAGCGTACGGGGAGTAGTAGCCAATCAGTCTTCGGATTTGGCGGCGCGCAACACTTTTAGCGCTTCAGCTTGGAGTTTCTTGAAATCCATGTCTTTCATGGCGGCGAGAAAAGACTCACGTGTCGCGACCGTACCCATGACCGGTCGTTTTTCGTCCTTGAAGTGGCGTTTACGGAATTCCGCGTCCATCTCGCCGGTGTTGCCGAAGCCGAGTTTCTCCAAGAAACTTACAAATTCAGGACGTGACAGTATGACGGACGTCGCGGTGATCGTCTCCATGTCAGGATTTTGGGTGACGACTTCGTCCGCGAATTGTTTGAGGCCTTTCAGGAACATACGCAGTGCGGCGACACCGGAGGCGCCGGACGTGACATCGTGGCCTTTTTCTATGTACGGATTAGTCAGATGGATGTGCGCCATCTTCATCTTAGGTTCAAAACCGTAAGAGAATGCGAAATTTCCTGGAAACATCTTGAAGCCGCGCAGAGCATTCTTACGGACGGCTATTTTTTCTTGATATTGTTTTTTGTCTGAATATCTACCCTCCTTATCCAGCATAGCTAAAATGCGTTGAGCCGCGTATTCAGGGAGATTAGCTCCAGTATAGGAACTGAGATCATCTGATAGCTCGTCGATATCTTTTTCATCAGTCGCGATCGCCGAGTCACGGTCAGCTTCTTTGAGGTAGCGTGCAAGCGCTGATGCTTGTTCCGATCCTGTAGCTTGAAGAAGGTTTAGTCCACCTAAGACGGTCAATACACCGGATCTGAATCTCTGAAGGTCAGCGTTTTTTTCCTGTTCCTCCGCATTCGGTATAGCTTGGGGTCGTTCACTGTCAGGCATATGCTAAAAAGTATAGCTTGACCGTTGCTATTCTGCATCTTAGCTAAATTATGAGGATTTTAATGCACGAAGCTTGACTTTTTTGTTGATTCGGACTAGATTCAGACGTTCCTTCGATAAGAGACAGCGAAGTTCCAACCCCACAAAGGAGCTGGACGGATGATTGATTTCAAGGTCGAGAAAAGGACGGTCAACAACGGCGGCGGCAGCCTGACGTGCGATATGGGCGTATTGGTTTGGGGCGACTTACTCATGCTGGAGAAGCAGCCCATGTTGCGTCCCAAACGCAAGACGCAGGACGCCAAGATCAAAGCGGGTTCGTTCTGGCGGCCGAACAGGGAGCTGGAAGACAGGACGGACGGTGATGCGACGCATGCCCATCACGACGACGCCTACCTGCTCCAAGCGGCGGGCGAACATGTCATCCTGACCGAGGAATTCGAGGTTGAGGAGATGCGGCAGAGGATCGCCGAAGCCGCCGATTTTTCGACCATCATGCTCGACTACCGGGCAATGAGCATCCAGGAATTGACCGACAGCCTGGAATCGCAAGCGGCGAGGGTCGAATCGTTGTCCGCGGTCCGTGACGGAGAGAAGGTCGCGGCGCGTGAGATGATGGCCGAGACGCTCGACCTCACAGACAGCACGGGCAAGATCAATCCGATGGCCAAGGCCATGCAGAGCGGCGGCGCCAACGGGAGATTCCGCAAGCGGCTCAAGAACGCCCAAGCGATCAGGAACCGCGAGATGGTGCGGACCAAACAGGTCTCGGACATGATCGTGGAACACCTGCACCAATACTCGTTGCTGTGGTCCATGCTCTCGATGCGCGCGACTCCGGAGAAGCCGGGCGGTCCCGAACAGGTCTTCGACACCAGCGCCAGTTTGTCCAGCGGTTTCGAGTGCCTGCTGTCGGAGACGCGCGGAAACGAGGGGCTCGAAGCCGCAGAAAGCAGGCTCAAGCGGTTCCTCGAGGTATTCTCGAGCATCCGCATCCGGCCTTTCTGCAAGAACGCGGCTCACGTGGTGCGCGAACTGAAGAGCGCAATCAGGCTATGCCGCGAAGCCAACCGGGCCGGCCTCATGTCGCTCTTGCGCAAGCTTCGGCGGGGAATCCGCTGGATTTTCGCCCTGGACGATCTCCAGATGAAGGTTATCCTGCCTCTCTCGATCCTGCTCGAGAGGTTGCGGCGTCTAATCAAGCGCGAACGCGGCAAGAACGGGACCTTCACCAAGGGTCCGATCGTCATCACGCGCGCGGCGGCACCGCTTCTGTTCGGAAAGATCGAAGACGAACTGAAGCTAATCCGCCAGAAGGTTCGGGAGAAGTGCCGGGATGATGAGCTCCGTCGGTCCATCAAAGAAGACGTCGAGATGTACCTAGGTACGGCGCAAGCCGCACTCAAGAAGGACGACTGGCAGATGGCCAAGTCCAACCTACTGCGCGCCGCACGTTGCATTTGACACTCCTAAAAAGCCCTCCGGTGACCATCGGAGGGCTTTTCCTAATCTAATCAATTTTTACTTCTTGCGATGGACCTTGCCGATGAGCCATCGGACTAAGCGGTAGGCGAGCCAGACGAGCAGGATGATGGGCAGGATGAAGCCGATGCCGTAGATGGCCAGGCCGATGAGGAAGTCCACGAAACCCTGCAGGACGATGATCAATCCCTGGAACGCCTGGCGGATGGTCTCGAGCGGTTTCCAGAGTTTGGTTGGCGCCTGGATTTTGGTCTGTTCGGTCAGGCTGATGGTCAGGGTCGAGAAATCAGTGCGGTCGGTCAGATAACGGAGCTGGCCTTGCAGTTGTTCGATCGTGCTCCGGACCTGGCTCAATGCTTGCGTGACCTTGAGCGTGTCCTCGACGGTCTTGGCCTGTTTCAGGATCTCGAGGTATTGCGCCTCTTCGGCCTTGGCTGTCTTGAGGCGGGCATCCAGGTCGACATACTGGGCGGTGACATCCTCGGAATTAGAGTTCTCGGACAGCACGAGCACGGCCAATTTTTTGGCGGCGCTGATCAGTTCCTCATATTTTTCGGATGGGACGCGGACCGTGATGTAGCCGGTCTTGACGCCGCCGTTGTCTATGAGGTTGGAGCTGTCCACGAAACCGCCGAACTGTTTGGCCAGGGCTTTGGCTTCGGTCATCCGTTTTTCGGCATCATCGACCCGCAGGTCCAAGTTGCCGGTGCGGATTATCTTATCGCCGACTTTTTGGCGATCCTCGATGGTGGCGCCGCCATCATAGATCGGAGGCATGGGCGAGGGCATCATTTCGGGCGAGGCCGGAGAGACCATGCCCATAGAGACGGCAGATCGTTTGGTCGCGACACCGTAATCCACAGCGGCTTCGCTGCTTACGGAATCGTTGCTCTGCATCATGCCGGTCACGCCGATAGAACCGCTGGATGAATTCCAGGCTAAAATGAATATGACGACGGCCAATACGGCGACAGTCGCGATGGCCGTCAAAATTATGGTCCGGAGCGTATGCGGCCGGGCCGATGAGGAAGAAGGATTTGGAGGCATATGGGGATAGGATAGCAGAAATCGCGGGTAGGGGCACGGCACACCGTGCCCCTACAATAATCCACGTACCTGGGCTAAGATGGCGGCATGTCGGAATTCATCTTGAGCGGCGGAGGTCGTTCGGCGGGCAGGAAAATCGAATATCTGGCTGAATTGAACCAGGAGCAGATCGAACCGGTCATGCAGGGTGACGGGCCGTGTTTGGTTTTGGCTGGTGCGGGATCGGGCAAGACGCGGGTTGTGACTTATCGTGTGGCTTATCTTTTGGAACAAGGCGTGGATCCTGCTTCGATTCTTTTGTTGACCTTCACCAACAAAGCAGCGCGCGAGATGCTGCAGCGTGTGGCCCTGCTCATCGGGCAGGAAGAACGCGGCATCTGGGGCGGGACATTCCATTCGACGGCTAACCGCATCTTGCGCTCGTATGCGAGTAGTTTGGGTTATTCGCCAAGCTTCACCATCCTGGACCAGGAGGATGCGGCGAGTTTGATTAAGGCCGTGATGAAAGAAATGAAGATAGATCCGAAAGCGCGCCGGTTCCCGACCGCGGCCGTGGTGCAGAACGTGCTCTCCTTTTGCCGCAACACACTGACACAGGTCGAGGACGCGCTGGAGTTCAAACATCCGAATTTTGTGCCGTTCGCCGGCGAGGTGAAAGAAATCGGCGAGGAGTATACGCGGCGCAAGAAAGCGGCGAACGCCATGGACTTTGATGATCTGCTCGCGAACTGGCTTGCGCTCGTGGACGATCCGGATATCGGACGCAGGCTGGCGGCGCAGTTCAAATATATTTTGGTGGACGAATATCAGGATACGAATGCCATCCAAGCCGCACTGGTCCATGGTTTGGCGCATAGCCATCGCAACGTGATGGTAGTGGGGGATGATGCGCAGTCCATCTATGCTTTCCGCGGCGCTGACGTGCGCAATATCTTGAGTTTCCCGACCGAGTGGCCGGGATGCAAGATATTCAAACTGCTGACCAACTACCGGTCGGCTCCGGAGATTTTGGATTTGGCGAATGAATCATTGGCGCACAACGCCGGACAGTTCCAGAAGGATCTTGTGGCCGTGCGCGACAAAGGGCGGAAACCGATCATGGTCTCGGCGGCTTCGGCGCGGCAGGAAGCGCAGTTCGTGGCCGAGCAAGTGTTTGAGCTCCGGTCTAAAGGCACGGCACTTGGCAACATGGCCGTGTTGTTCCGTTCATCCGCGCATTCGCAGGCATTGGAATTCGAACTCATGCGGCGCGACGTGCCGTACGAGTACCGCGGCGGCATGAAGTTCTTCGAGCGTGCCCATATCAAAGACGCTTTGGCCTATGTCCGCGTGGCGCATAACCCGCAGGACGAGGCGGCGTGGTTGCGCGTGTTGAACCTCCAGACCGGCATCGGCGCGACCACGGCTTCAAAAATTATCTCCAAAGTCAAAGGCGCGGATGACCTGAAGAAAATCCTGGATGCGGATGTAGCCGGTTTGCTCTCGACCAAGGCGGCCATCGGTTGGAACGACTTCGAACAGGTGGAACGCGAGGTTCTACAACACGCACCTACGCCATCGCTCATGCTTAAGGCCGTACTTGATTCTTCGTATCATGATTACTTGGAACGCGAATATCCGGATTGGCGCGACCGTCTCGAAGATGTGGAACAGCTCGTCTTGTTCGCCGAGAACTATCACGACGCCACGACGTTCCTCTCGGACATCGCGCTGTATGACGAAGTCGTGGCTGGTCGTGAAAAATCCGGGAAGCGCGACGATGAGCGGCTCATCCTCTCGACCATCCATCAGGCTAAAGGGTTGGAGTGGGACACGGTGTTCATCATCCACTTGGCGGATTCGGCATTCCCGAACCGGAGAGCGATGTCCGAAGAAGGCGGATTGGAAGAAGAGCGGAGGTTGTTCTATGTGGCGGTGACGCGGGCGCGCAGTCGACTCTTCCTCGCATATCCGCTGACATCGGGTTTCGATACGCTGACTTTGAACCAACCGTCGCTGTTCATCGAGGAACTCTCGCCAAGGTTGCTTGAATTCATGGAATTGAGGGAAGCGGGCAATTATGGCAGAAGTCAGATGTCAAATGCCAAAAGTCATGATGGTTGGAGTTGGGACGATGGATATGACGAACCGGCGATTGAGATTGGGGGAGACGGGAACTTCAAACCAGGCGGAAGTCAGACGGTCTGGAAATCGAATTTGACGAACGACAAGCCGAAACCGAAATCATTCTTGCGCGATGTGGATGAGCTGTAGTATGAGCTGGTTCCACGAGGCGTTCGGCGTCGAATCGGAGTTCAACGGCAAGATCGAGTGCCGTAGACTTTTCGGTTCGTGGGATGTATCGGCGGGTGGAATCCTGCAGAGCGGCGAATACATCACCAAGATGTGGAAGAAGGCGGTTCGGCGAGTGCCGATGAACGGCATCAAAAAAATTTTGGTTTTGGGTTTAGGCGCTGGCGGGTGCCTCGGACCACTGCATAAACGATTCCCCAAGAGTCGGATCACGGTCGTCGAGATCGATCCGGTGATGGTCGGGATTGCGAAACGGTTGAAGATGTATCCGGCTGACTGCAAACCCGAAATTTTGCTCGGTGATGCGGCTGAGATTTTGCCGCGGTTGGATTCAAAGTTCGATTTGATAATTTGGGATTTGTTTGTGGCCGGGCACACGGCGAAAATCATCCGCGATTCGGGTTTCGTGCAGAAGATCGCTGAGAAGCTGGAGCGCGACGGACATGTCATCGTGAATTATTACCGCGAACCAGAAGAACTGGCGCTGTTTGACGTCTCGTTGTCGCGACATGGTTCGTGGAAGTATCTGTACAACGGTTTGGCGCTCTACAGACATTTCGGCCGCGGTCGGGTCGGAGAAGCTCTGCCTGATGGTTATGTGCCATATCGGGGAGTAAGAGATTTTTTGGAGCGCGAGTGCGGAAGCGAGAAGATGGTCGGAACATCCGGGAACGCCGGCTGTGCGGGGACGCGATGGAAGCATGGTCCGTTCAACTTCGAAGGTTACACAAGCGATATCGAACCGCAGATAGATCCGCACGGACCGCGGCGCCTGGTGATTTGGCAACCGATAACGCGGACGGACAAGCCGAACGGCTGGCATCGGTCGTGGATCCAGATGAATCCGAACGTGACCGGGTTCGCGGATTTACGGGAGACGGATCCGTATTGGGCGAGTTGGACCGCGCACGCGCAGCGCCATCGGGAGCGGTGGTTGAAAGAGGGGATGGATATCCATGAGATAACGGGCCGGGAATTTTTAGAAGCTTATCGTTCGCCGTCGGTGAAAATCGAACTTAAAACATTCCAAGCCAGATTGGTGGAGAAAAAGATTAAGCGGCACGGCGAGCGCATGGTTTTTTTTGGCGCGTTCGGCGAAGTAGGAAACTTGATTGCGGGATTGGCGGCGCTCGATATCCCGGAAGCCAACCAATCGGTGCATATCGCTTCGTTCATGTTGCCGGAAACCAAGCGGACATCGGTCGGTGTTGGTTTAGTTGACGCCTGGTTTGGGCGCTGTTTGAGCAGGAGTTTACGGTTTGCGGATTTCGACCTGTTCTGGAGCTGGGGAGATCCCTGGTCTTGGCGCGGATTCAGCCGTTTCAAGGGCCAATTCGGCGTGACTTTCATCCGCTATCCAAAGCCGCTAATCAGGTTCGCGGGCGGCCGAAAGCCTTGAAAAACAAGGGCCAGCCTGCTAGGGTGGGGCCATGAGATCAGCTAGGACAAAACTGCCGGGACATCCGGATAAAGCCTGCGATTTGGTGGCCGAGGCTATCGTGGACGAATACCTGAAACGCGACCCCGAGACCCGGATGCAAGTTCATGTGACCGGCGGACGTGGGGCGATTTTCGTGTGCGGCGACGTGCGGAGTTTGGCGGATTTCGATGTGGCCGGGCTTATCCAGAGGACTCTTGGAGGACTTGGGTTGGTCGCGGAGATGGAACCCTTCGTGGCATTAGAAGCGGTTTCGCCGCAGCAGACCGAAAGGATGCTGAACGGATTGGATTTGCCGGTCACGGTTACGGGATATGCCACGGATGAGACGCCGGAGATGCTGCCTAAGACTTTAGCGACATCATTGCGCGTCGCAAAGGCTTTGGAGGACAAGCGGCAAAGCGATGAAGCATGGTATTGGATGGGCGCAGACGGCGAAGTTGAAGTATCGGCAGACGGCTCGGAGCCGGATTCGATGCACATGCTGATCGAACATGGGAATTTTCCGTTGGAGACGGCGCGGGAACAACTGCTCGGACTGGCTGATGGTCTGGCTATGGGTTTGAGGGTCAAAGTAAATGAGCTGGGCCCGCATGAAGCGCGGAGTTTGGTCCATGCTTGCGGAGGTTCGGGCAAACATTTCGCGGCTTATGGCCAGCCACTGCCCTCCGTGGATGCGGGCATCGGAAGGGATATCCACCACCCGACCAAAGCCGGGGCGTGGTTGGTCCGCGCCGCGGCGCGCAAGCTGGTGAAAGCCGGAGCCAAAGCCGCTTTGGTCAGTGCGGTCTACATGCCAGGAGAAAAAATACCGACGAAAGTCACGGCACGTGACGGTCAGGGACGGGATCTGACATCACAAATGGATTTGCGCGAGCTTGATTTGCGGCGCGTGGCCAAAGAGTGGTGGAGGCCGGGACTGAACAGCGATGCGGCGCGTTGGGGATTCGCCGGGCAGGGAGGATTGCCGTGGGAGATGTAAACGGAGGTCTTTCGACTGCGCTCCGCTTCGCTCAGGATAACTGCAGTACATTTGTATTCATAAGGAGTTCTGCTAAAATGTCCGAGCTATGAAAAAAATACATATACTATTGATTGCTGCGGCTTCTTTGACCGCGATGGGTCAGGGTTGCAAGCCTTCGGATTCGCCCGTGTCACTCGACAAATACCAAAACCAGCAAAGTTCCGCCTCTGATGCCGGATTGACTCCGCCGCAGGCATCATCGGAACAAACTCCGGCGCAACCTGAAGCCCAACAGACAATGACCGCTACACCAACCCAAACAACTATGGAACAAACAACCACGACCGCACCGCAAGCGCCTGAGAAGCTGGCGTTCCCGGGAATCAAACCGACGGCGGAGATTACGGATAAGTACGTCCATCTCAAAACCACAAAAGGAGAGATCGTGTTCGAGCTCCTCGGCAAAGAGGGGCCGCGCGCGGCATCGAACTTCGCGTATCTGGTGGAGCATAAGTTCTACGACGGGATAATCTTCCACCGCGTGGAGCCAGGGTTCGTGGTCCAGGCCGGTGATCCGCAGACCAAGGATCCGAACGTACCGCAAGCCTTCTGGGGTACGGGCGGTCCCGGCTACATGTTCGAAGACGATCCGGTGAACATCGATTATTACAAACAGGGGACGGTGGCTATGGCCAACACGATGCGTCCCGGCACCAACGGTTCGCAATTCTTCATCATGAAAGAAGACAGCCAGACCTTGCCGAAGCAATTTTCGGTTTTCGGCAATGTGGTAAAGGGCATGGATATCGTGAACAAAATTGAGGTTGGGGACAAGATCATCGCGGCTACGATCGAGAAGACCAAATAAATTTAGATTTTTGTCGTCTTGAACTTGTCGAAAGACCCTTATTAAAGATACTTCGACTTCGTTCAGGACGATAAACGGGAGATGTGTGACGCCTTCCAAAAAAGCGCGTTTTAAGCTACTCTGGTTGCATGAATAGCTGGAAAATATTCGCGGTCATCGCTTTTGTAGCGGCGATGTTATTTGTTGGCGCCGCATGGTTCAGTTGGAAACCGACGGAAGATGCAGGCGTGCCTCGTGCTACGTTATCCGTACCGACAAGTATGGGGTTGGGCGTGCCGAGCCTGTCGGCCGATGAAGCTGTGACCGTGGAAGGCGGAACGGCAACATCCGAGAATTATATGCTGATAAGTTCCCCACCGACGAAAAAATAATATGAACCAACGATTCACGCCCATCATCTTTTTGCTTGCCATCCTCGGAGTGGCGGCGAGTTTGGCGATCGCCATCAATTTACGGAACCAGTGGATGTGGAGCAGGGCGCCGGCAATCGAGGAAAAGACGCAAACAGGAACCGAAGAACAAAAAGCACCGGTAAAGACAGATGAGCCGTTGAAGATCGACGTCGGGAATAGGCCGATACCGGTTCCTGTGGTGCGGGAGTATAAAAGTACTGACGGGGTGACGAGCGTGGTTTGGGATGATCTCGGGGCTGAAGAAGGTTTATTGATGAACGGTTTCTTTTTCCATGGCACGAGCACTGCATTCGAGAATATGATTTCGTGGTCAGTCGTACAGTCCGATGATTTGGAAATAGCCAGAGGAAACGCTTACGTGAATAGCCCTGACGCCGGAATCCCAGGTCCTTTCAAGGTAACAGGATTCTTCAATCGGACGCCGAGCTTGGCCACTGGCACCCTGAATATTTTTGAGGCTTCGGCCAAGGACGGAATGCCGATCCACGTCGTCGTGATCCCGGTGACACTTGCGACCTCAACGCAAGAAGTGACGGTTTACTGGGGCAACACGAAAAAGGATCCGAGCATGCTTGATTGCTCAAAGGTTTATCCGGTCAAACATAAAGTCGTAGCTGGAGGTCCTGCGAATTGGACGATAACCATGAACGAGCTCCTCCGTGGTCCGACCCCGTGGGAGAAGTCACAGGGTTATTTTACGAATATCCCAGAAGGCATGGGCTTGCCAGAAATCTTCGGCCAACAGGATGGGCGGACGATTTTGGATTTTGATGAAGCTTTGGAGCGCGGAGTCGGCGGTTCATGTCGCGTAACGAATATTCGGTCGCAAATAGAAACGACTTGGGCGAATATCGGCGATAATAATGGCATCAAACCGATAATCTCCATCAACGGACGCACGGAAGACATTCTCCAACCATAAATATGTTCACATTCGGTTTGGCTGCCGGGGCAATCGCCGGCGCGATCATGCTCTTCCTTTCGCATCTGGCGCCGTACGTGGGGGCCGGGAATTTCGTGCGCGATCTGGATGTGCCGCATGTCTTCGGACGGGAGATCACGCGGCGTGAGGCGCATGTACTGGGCGTACTGGTCCATATGCTGCTGACCGCGGCTTTCGGCGGGCTGTTCCTGTTCTTGTATAGCCTGGGGATATTCGCGGACTTGGGCATCATTTCGGTTTTGGAGTGGGGACTCGTCGTGACTATTTTCATGGGCGGCGTGGTCATGCCGATCGAAGGCCATGGACTTTTCGGAATCAACGAAGATGTCTGGTTCCCACTCGACCTGCTGATGACATACGTGGCTTGGGCGGCTGTGTATTGGTGGATATTACAGTTATGGCAAAGCGCCATTTAAAGAAAACGAGTTCCATACATCGTACTTCGTACCGCGTGATTCGGTTGTCATTTTTGGGGGTAATTTCTGCCGTAATGGCAATCAGCATCGGCGCAAGCCTGGGGATGCTGATTTTGGTTTATCCACAGCAGGCTCTGGTCGGTTCGAGCGAGAAAATCGATTCCGTCGAGGAACCGTATGAGGATGTCCAGGCTCAAATCCAGAAAAACTATTCCGGCTCGTTGCCGGAGGCCGGACTGCGGAATATTTCGTTGATGAGTCCGACCACGACGATCCTGTTCGTGGGCGACATGATGTTCGACCGGACAGTGGCGACGCGTTCCAAAGCCGGAGGAGGATTCGATTATCCATTCCGGCGTATCGGGAACCTGAAGAACGGCGTCATGGGCGAGTATGATCTGGTGATCGGCAACCTGGAGGGACCGGTCAACAAGACCAAACATGCGTCAACCAAATCGATCGTTTTTTCTTTCAATCCCGCGGTACTCCCGGTGCTGAAGGATGTCGGTTTCGATGCCGTGTCCCAAGCCAATAACCATACCTTGGACCAGGGCCGGGATGGGGCGGAGGAGTCGCTGCAGCACTTGGCTAAGGCGGGAATCGGCGCATTCGGCGATCAAACCAGACAGGACGCGACATCGTCCATGGGAATCTTGGAGAGTTCGGGGCGCAAATTCGCATTCATAGGGTTCAACGACACTGATGTGCGTCTGAACAAGAAGACGGCAGAAGGCGTGTTGGATAAAGCTTTGCGGCAAGCGGACTTCGTAATCGTGTGCATGCATTGGGGAAACGAGTACAAAGCCAAACCGACCACAAGCCAGGTCTCGTTGGCGCATTGGTTCATCGAGCGCGGAGCTTCAGCGGTCATCGGCGGGCATCCGCACTGGATGGAATCGGTCGAGGTCTATCGCGGTAAACCCATCGTCTATTCGCTGGGCAATTTCATTTTCGACCAGGATTGGTCCAAAGAGACGAATTACGGTTTAGCGGTCGGCTTGGACGTGGCGGAAAATGCGAGTGAGCTGAAGTTATTCCCGATCAAGATCGAAAAAAGCCAGCCGTTTCTTTTGACCGGTACAGAAAGGCAGACGAGGTTGGACAGGTTGGCCGAGATTTCGGACACGAAGCTGGCGGACGAGATAAAAAGGGGAACGATATCAAGCCCATAACACAAAGCCCCTGGCAGATCGCAGGGGCTTTTTTCAGTCCGCGGCCAGGAGGCGCGCGGCACGGTTGAGGAATTCGCCGGATGCCTCGAGGTCCAGCTCGTCATCGTCGTTGCGGAGGCGGAAGTCGGCGTCGAGACAGAGGTCGGGCAATTCCCGAAGCAGGGCCTTGAGCGGCGAGAGCGTATAGACGCCCAGGCCGCCGCCGATGCCCAAGCGGAATGGGATATCCGCCTGACGCATGTAAGACAGGATGCTGCGCAGGAGGTCCGGACTGCAGGGTACGCCGTCGCCGTTCGTGAAGTCCACGAAAGCGTAGTCGAGCAAACCGGCGTATCCGCTGACCGTGTTGGCTAAGGCCACGGGTCTGTGCATGGATCTGCGGAACATCTCGCGGTTGATGCGGAGCGAGAGCTTGAGTTCAGGCCAGGCGTGGCGGATGCGTTCCAGCGCTGACATCGGCGGTTCGATCAGGTCGAGCTGGAAGCCCTGGAGGCAGGGGCCGACGCGTTCGCGGATCTCGCTCAACTGGTCGAACAGGCTGTCCAGCGCGATGCTCTGGTAACAGACCATATTCAAAGCTTGCGGATGGCTGATGAAGATCTCGCCGAGCCGGCGGATGTCGGGATAGCGCTTGGGGTGCGGGACCTGTTTGTGGGCCAACACGTACTGGTTCATGAGCATGCCGACCATGACGGCATGGCTGAATTTGGGGGCGGCAGTGAGCACGCGTTCGACTTCGGTCCGGGTTGTGAACCCCTTGATCCCGACGTACGGTTTTTCCATCTCCACCTCACGATTCGAAAAAAAAGAGCAACACGGAATATAAGTTAAAACTTTACTGACGTCAAGAACTTAGGGCGACAGGAGGGTCCAGGGCGGACGCATCGGTCCGCCCCTACTGGAATCTGGGGAGCATTCCGGATACCATGGGCGCGATGAAAGTCATCCAAGTCAGCGAGTTCATAGAAGTGGTGAACGGTATCTTGAGGGAAACCCTGTCGGGCGAATTATTCGCTGTAGAAGGCGAAATATCGGGTTACAGGGTCAGCCAGGGGCAGTGGGTGACGTTCGACTTGAAGGATGACAAAGCCCTGGTCAACGTGTTCATGCCGGTCTGGAACCTGAACGTACCGGTGGAGGACGGGATGAAAATCCGGGTGTTCGGTCTGCCGCGCATCTACCCGAAGTTCGGGAAATTCTCCATTTCGGCGGAACGTATAGAACTAGCCGGTGAGGGAGCGCTCAAGAAAGCGCTGGCATTGTTGCGCCTACGGCTTGAGAAGGAAGGTTTGTTCGATGAGGCGCGGAAGAGGGTTCTGCCGCGGTTCCCGCAACGCATCGCGCTCGTGGCTTCGCGGGATAGCGCGGCCTACGGAGATTTCGTCCGCATACTGAACGAAAGATGGGGAGGGTTGGAGATAGACCTTTACCATGTATTGGTCCAGGGAGAAAAAGCGCCTAATGAGATCGTGGCGGCGATTGAACAGGCAAACTCAATTTCCTCAGAAAGGTCATTCGACTCCAGCCGTCGGACGGCCTCCGCTCACGACGACAGCTATTACGATGCCTTGGTCATGACACGTGGTGGAGGGTCACTGGAGGAATTGATGGCGTTCAATGACGAAAGGGTGGTGCGCGCCATCCACGCTTCGCGTATCCCGACCATGGTGGCCATTGGGCATGAACGCGATATCACCTTGGCTGAAGAAGCGGCGGACGTGCGCGGTTCGACGCCGACTGATTGTGCGCGGCGCCTCGTGCCGGATCGGAAAGATGTGCTGTACGAGCTCGCAACGCTTCTGCAGGGGGTCGAAACCTCGATTGTCCAGGAATTGGACCAGGGCCAGATTGCGCTCGAACGAGCTTTCGCCTCACCTGGTTTATGGTTGGCCGGACGAAAGGCAGAGTTGGAAGCGGCGACGGGCAATATCTCGACGACGATGGATTCTTGGCTCATGGATTTGTCGGGGGAACTCGTGAACCAGATGCGGCTTCTGCAGTCCCTGGATCCGAAGGGCGTTCTGAAGCGAGGATATGCTATCCTTAGGGATGGCAAAGGCCATAGCCTTGTTTCGGCCGCCAAACTTGCGGTCGGACAGGAAGTTTCGATCGTGTTGAATGACGGGGAAGCAGGGGCGGAGATAACTCGGACCAGGGAGAGAATTCAGCAACCGAAATTATTATGAAGAAATCATTCCGTCGTCCTGAACGAAGCGAAGCGCAGTTGAAGGACCTTTAAAAAAATCCTTCGACAAGTTCAGGACGACAAACGATATATGAAAAAAGACACAAAAGACATGGACGTAGCCAAAGGATTCAAAGAGCTCGAAGAGATTTCGGCTTGGTTCGAACGGGGAGAGACGGATTTGGATCAGGGACTGGCAAAATTCGAGCGCGCCATGGAGATTGCGGATGCGCTCAAGAAGAGGCTGGCCGCGGCAGAGAATAAAGTCAAAGAGATAAAAAAGAAATATGAATCGTGAAATATTAAGCATATAGCATATAGCATGTAGCATTGGGCCGATCCGCTCGATGCCACATGATACATGTTACATGATGCCTGCTATGTATCTTATCCTTCGTTGGTTAATCAGTGCTTTGTCAGTCATCGCTACCGCCTATATCGTGCCAGGAGTGCACGTGGCTAATTTTTGGAGCGCGCTCATCGCGGCGCTCGTAATCGGATTGGTGAATGCGCTTATCCGACCGCTCCTCCTCATCCTGACTTTACCGGTGAATATCCTTACGCTCGGCCTGTTCACGCTGGTCATCAACGCGTTCATGTTCTGGTTGGCGTCGTCCATCGTCAAAGGTTTTGACGTGGCGAACTTTTGGGCCGCCTTTTGGGGAGCGCTCGTGTTTTGGCTTGTGTCATGGCTGGTGAACGGGCTATTTGATACGAAATGAGCTGATGGCAAGATTACCTAATATGAGCCAAACTCCCATAGTAATCTCGATCGGGGGGTCTTTAGTCGTGCCGAAAGACGGCATCGCCATCGATTACCTGCGCGAGCTCAACAAGTTCATCCGCGGGCAGGTTAAAGCCGGACGCAGGTTCATCATCGTGATCGGCGGGGGATACACGGCTCGGCAGTACCAGAACGCGGCTAAGAGCATCGCGAAACTCCATGACGATGACGCCGATTGGCTGGGGATACATGCAACGCGGTTAAATGCACAGCTTATCCGCACGGTGTTCAAGGATATCGCCAATCCGCGGGTCAACAAGGACCCGACTAAGCGCATGGCTTGGACCGAACCGCTGCTCATCGCGGCCGGATGGAAACCGGGTTGGAGTACGGATTACGTGGCGGTCAGACTGGCGCGGAAGTACGGGGCAAAGCGGGTGATCAATTTGACCAACATCGATGCGGTCTATGACAAGGATCCGGCACGGTTCGATGATGCGGTGGCGGTCAAACGCATCGCGTGGAAAGACTTCCGTAAGATCGTGGGGGATGTCTGGTCACCGGGAGCGAACGCGCCTTTCGATCCGATAGCGTCAAAGTTGGCGCAGAAGTGGGGATTGGAGGCGGTGATAGCATCGGGACATGACCTCAAGAACGTCAAAGCGATCGTGGACGGTAAAAAATTCAAAGGAACATTGATTGACGGAGAATGATATGGCGAATAAATTCGTATTTTATCTTTTTTCGGTGGTCGGGATTGTCGCTCTGGTCGGGACCGGGTATTGGATCAACCATGAGTTGTCGTTCATCAACCGATCCCAAAAGTCGCAGGGCATGGTGCTGGAGATGGTGCGGCGCGTATCCACGAGCAAGAAATCCGCAGACACTTTCGCACCGCGGATAAAGTTCACCTTGCCGGACGGGTCGAGTCAGGAATTCACGTCTACGCTGTCTTCGAGCTGGAAATTCTACAGGGTCGGCCAAAAAGTCGACGTCTTGTACGATCCGGCGCAGCCCGACACCGCCGAGATAAACAGCTTTTTCGCGCTGTGGGTAGGTCCGTGCATCTTAGGCTTTCTGGGGCTTACATTCTCATCGATCGGCATCGGCTCGGTCGTTTGGGCATGGAGACGCAGGAGATACTGCGCCGAGTTGATGCAGAGAGGCGTCAAAATCACGGCAATTGGCGGACGCATCGAGCGTGATTGTACGGTCCGCGTCAACAGGCAGTGCGCTTGGCGCATCGTGTGCGAAGCAGAGTACAACGGCGAGCGTCGGACGTTCAAAAGCGACAGGCTCTGGAAAGATCCGACCGACGCGGTGCGCGACAAGCAGGTGACGATTGCCATCGACCCGGCGGACCCGAAGAAATATTGCGTGGACACTTCGTTCTTGAGCTAAGGCATCGTATGGGACGGGTAAGGACCATAAACCCGACGGAGACGTCGGGTAGGTTTAGGGGTCGAGGAATACATTCAGTTCTCCTCGTTGGGAGGGGTTGCGGATCCGCTTTCTTCATTGCGGAAGAGCCTGGAAAAGAGGCGGAGGTCGATGAGGTGGCCTTCGATCTCGAGTTCGAAATTGAGCACGGCGAGACGCATGCCTCGGTGCAACAGGCGGAAGAGATAGAGGTAGACGCTGACGGCCCGGAAGAAGAGCGTGTTGAAATCTTTGGCGCCGGTTTCGGCCATGATTCTCTCGATATCCGGCAGAGCACTGTCCGGGATTTCAATCGTGATTTTCATTTGGCACCGGCCTTTCGTGGAAAAAGGGCTGGGACAAGCATGGGGCGTGGGAGGGAGGCTGTCAAACCCGGGCTCTTGACCTATTTAACATCTTTTGTTAACCTTTCCGCACACTCAAGGTCCTGAGACAGCAGGTGTCCCACCCAAAAAGGGGCTTAATTACCTGCCGAGGAGCCAATCCAGTCGATTTTTTCGGCCGGAATTGACCCACAGGAAACCTGTGGTGTTTATTTTAAAGGTCGAAAGAAGAAAAATAGCGGTTTGGTCAACCAGACCGTGAAATTGAAAAACTATGCCAAAATCCCGTAAGCAAAAGGAAGATGCGAAAGCCAAACTGGTCGATGCCTTCAAGAAGGCTAAGTCAGTGGTGTTCGCAGATTATCAGGGACTCAAGGTGGCGCAAGCCGACAAGCTGCGTAAAGCGGCCCGCGAGTCCAATGTCGATTACTTGGTAGCCAAGAAGACGCTCTTTACCCTGGCTGCCAAAGAGGCCGGTTATGACCTTGATGCGCGCAAGTTCCCGGGCATGATGGGCGGCGCATTCGGCCTGGAGGACGAAGTGGCTCCGGCCAAAGTCCTGGGCGACATGACCAAGGAGACGTCCATCAAGCTGGTCGGCGGATTGTTCGAAGGCCAGATGGTGGATGCCGATAAGGTCATCGCCCTGTCCAAACTCCCGTCCAGACAGCAGTTGCTGGGTCAGGTGGTCGGCACGATCTACGCGCCGGTATCCGCATTCGTCCGCGTTTTGAACGCCATCCGCGAATCCATGGATGGCGGATCCAAAGCCCTGGAAGCGCCTGCCGCTCCGGTCGCAGAACCCAAAGTCGAGGAAAAGCCAGTCGAATCAGCGCCTGAAGCTCCGGTGGCCCCTGCCGCAGAAGCTCCGGCTGCAGCGTAAGAAATTAATCGGTAGGGGCGAATGACCATTCGCCCGTACAAATAATCAACACATATGTCTGACGAAAAGAAAGACGTCGTTGTGCCTGAGAAATTCAAGGCCATCGTCGAAACCATCGAGAAGTTGTCGGTGTTGGACTTGGCCGAACTGGTCAAGGTCCTGGAAGATAAATTCGGCGTGTCTGCCGCCGCTCCGGTCATGATGGCCGCCGCTGGTGGAGCAGGTGCCGCCGCCGCGGAAGAGAAGACTTCATTCAACGTCGAGCTGACCGAAGCCGGTGGCAACAAGATCGGCGTGATCAAGGTCGTGCGCGAAGTCACGGGTCTGGGGCTCAAGGAAGCCAAGGACCTGGTGGACGGCGCCCCGAAGATGGTCAAGGAAGGCGCCGACAAGGCGACTGCCGAGGACATCAAGAAGAAGATCGAGGAAGCCGGAGGCAAAGCGACCCTGAAATAAATCGCAGAGCTTTCAAAGAAAGACGCCCGAGAGGGCGTCTTTTGCTACTTCCGACGACGAACCCCGGCCGTCAGGCCGGGGGTGGATAGCCTCCGTCGGACGACGAGCCCTGGCATCTGGTACAGTGTCGGAGCTATGGAGTTCTCGAAACAGCCACACTGCGTGTACTACGCGAGGTACCATCTG
>JACRQE010000007.1 GCA_016222815.1 Candidatus Uhrbacteria bacterium | reverse complement strand
CTACCACCATTACCACAAGGAGTGGCTACCGAATCTCCTGCGGGAATTCGAAGCCCGCTGGAACACCCCGAATCTGTTCATTTCACCCTTATTCTACCTACGGACATGTTTACTAGTTGTTCCAACTCGTTGACAAACGCCCGATTATCCATACATTGACAGAAAGGCTGAATTATGGTATAAACTCCAGTTCTTTCGAAATCCCTGCCAATTCCGGCATGAGGATTAACCCACGTTTGGAGGTCAGTATGAGCTACGGATTGTCGATTTCGGTCGTCCTCAACGTCCTCGCAATCGGTACGGCGGTGGTTTACGCCGGAATGTACTACGAGCTGGATATCCAAAACCAGCGGGGAGTGCAGCAATACGAGACCGAAAAGAAGCAGGCCACCCAGGCTTGCGACAAGCGCGCTGCGGACATCGAGGCCAAACTCGGAGCCCAGATCGCCAACCGTGACAACGCACTGTCGGCGCTTGAGAAGAGCGTCTGGGCGACGCACGATTCCGAGGTGCTGGCGATCGTCGAGGCCGCGAAGTTCCGTAAGGAACACGCGGACGTACCCCAACCCAAGGGTGATTCGCAGAGCATCTCGTTCGGCAACGACGGGAGCGACTACGTCGTGCTCTTCCCGGCAGAGGTTGCTTCGCTCCAGGCTTCCGATGCCAAGTACGAGCAGGCTCTGCGCTATCTCTTTCAGCTCGGACGCGTGAGCTGCGAGGGACGACAGGACTTCGTGCGCAGAGGTTGCGTGGGAAGCGACGCGGTCGGTAAGCGCCAGGTCCGCATGGCGCTCTAGAAATCCAGCGGGAGCTCAACAGCCCTAGGTAAATCCAATCTCGGATGAACCAGGGCTGTTTTCAATTGCATTGACTTTAACCTCGGTGTGGTCTTAGATTGTGCTGCACATTCCACCGGAGGTCAGACGGCATGACGAATGAGACCGATTACATCCCGCAGACGAAAGATCTCTTTCGTGATCCGGCGGGTATCGAGAAGCTGGTCCTGGAGTCGAGAATCCCCGTGGAGGGTGGGGAGATTGTCCGCACATCGCAGCTTTTCGCGGGGAACTACCCGTGGGAAGCGTTGGATGAATTGGAGACGTTCCTCGGGCTCCTGTGTGATCAGTTCAATCCCAGGACCATCGAGGAAACGCATTATGACGCCGGGAGCGAGAAGATGGTGCCAGGCCGCGGTTCTGCGCAGGAGAGGCGGAAGTCCATCCTGGTCAAGGACAACACGGCTCATCCTTATCCGTGCGTCAGGGATGCCTGCAGGCGCATCGACTTCGGCGCTGTGTTGGATTGGCGCATGAACCGCCAGCGCGGAGGGCGCAACTGCGTGATCGACGGCAGTGCTTCCATGTCCGACCTGGTGTTCCTTGGAGACAAGGCGCAATTGCGGCACAACAGCGCAGTCTTGGGGCCGGCCGTGATCGGCGACGGGGAATCGTTCAATGACGGTAAGTTCGACCCGGACAGGGAAATCGGCATCGGCGGAGTGATCGGACGGAACGTGGCAATCAAAAAGTCCATCATCCGTGCCGGGGCGCGAATCACTTCTGGGACGGACATAGTCTACTCGGTCATCGGACGAGGCGTCGTCATGGATCCGAACGCTACCATCCTGTGCAAGCGGTTCGACCGCGAAGAAGAGATCGTGCTCCATCGTTTCAATGGCGAGGAAAGGGCGCCGTTCCATACTCGACATCAACGTCTCGGCGCGTTCATCGGCGACGGCTGCAAGGTCGGGAGCATCAAGCTGCATCCGGGCGTGATCCTCATGCCGGGCTGCGAAGTTCCGTCGCGAGTCGGGGAGCTTCTTTCCGGCGTCTACACCCCAGAATTCTTCGGCTGATCCTGCGCCAGGATTGCCTAACCAGCCCCGATATCCGTCGGGGCTTTAACTTTATTGCAGGCTTCCAGCCCATAAAGTAACCTATGCGCCATGAACATCAGAGACATTAAGGCCGCGCATTTCGTGGGCATCGGCGGAATAAACATGGCGGCCGTGGCCAAGTTGCTCATCGCGAACGGCGTAAAAGTCAGCGGTTCGGATATGGCAGAGAACGAGCAGACGAGAATACTCGGTGAACGGGGAGCGGTCGTTTCGATCGGACACGCGGCGGAGAACGTCCCGGTTGGCGTGGAAATCCTCATCCATACATCAGCAGCTCCGGAATCCAACCCTGAACGCGAAGAAGCGCGAAAACGAGGCGTACCGGAGATGACGAATTTTCGGTTCTTGGCCGAGTGGTACAAAGACGCCAAAACGATCGTGGTGACGGGAACACACGGCAAAAGCACGACTACGGCAATGCTGGGATTGGCGCTTGAGAAATCGAATTTGGAGCCGACGGTCATCGTGGGCAGCAAGGTGCCGGGGTTCGCGGATGGGAATTTGCGGATAGGCAAATCAGAGTTTTTCCTTATCGAAGGCGATGAATATGCGCGGCATTTTTTGGAGTTCGAGCCGTACGGGGCGATCATAAACAATATCGAACTGGACCATACGGATATCTATCCGACGCTGGCTGACTATGTCGACGCTTTTCGCATGATGCTATCCAAAATCAAAGACGGCGGAGTGGTCGTGGCAAATGTCGGTGATAAGAATGTGGCGGATCTGTTGGAAAAGTCAGCCGAAGGTCTGGCTGCGAAGCACGCGAGAGTCATCAAATACAACGGGGAAACAGAAGGTGACTGGCGCTTCAGTCTGAAGCAGGAACAGGGCGTAACGGAATTCAAGCTGGTTAAAGACGAGGTGAGTTACAGCTTCAACTTGCGGGTTCCCGGAATGCATAATGCCTTGAATGCGGCCGGAGCGGCGCTTATGGCCTTGCAGCTCGGTGCGCCGTATCATGCGGTGGCCGGGTCTTTGGAGGCGTTCAAGGGCATTTGGCGGCGTTTCGAGTTCCTTGGAGAGCTGGATGGCGCGAGGGTCTATTCTGACTATGGACACCATCCGACGGCGGTTTCCTCGACGTTGGCCGCGGCCAAGGAGATTTTCCCGGCAGCGCGTCTTGTGTTATGTTTCCAGCCCCACCACCGCAATCGGACCAGGAACCTGTTCGCGGATTTCGTGCCGTCGTTCGATAAGGCGGACGTCCTCGTGCTGTGCGAGATCTACGACGTCAAAGGGCGGGATGCGGCCGAAGACGCGGAAGTTTCGTCCAAGCAGCTTGTAGCGGCCGTCATGCTGTTGGATGCCGAGAAAGGGCGTCAGCGTATCGTGGAATTCGCGCCGGATCCTGCGGCAGCCATGGAACGGATCAAATCTTTGCTCCAACCAGGCGACACGGTTATCATCATGGGAGCGGGGGATATTGACGATGAAGCGAGGAAATTATTTTGAATATGCATCCATTATCTGAACAACAAATCAAGACATTCCTGTCCATATTTCCGGAAGCCAAGCGCGACGAACCTCTTGCGCCGCATACGTCGCTTAAGATCGGCGGACCGGCCCAGCTTTTTTTCGAAGCCAAGAGTCCGGAAGACCTCATCGGAGCCATCGAAACGGCTAAGGCGCAGAATGTGCCGTGGTATATCCTGGGCGGCGGTTCGAACGTCCTGGTCTCCGACGACGGGTATAAGGGTTTGGTCATCATTAACGCCGACAGGACGTACACGGTCCGCGAACGCACTGTTTCGGCCACAGGCGGCGCCCTGACTACACTGGTCGCGAAAGCCGCGGCTGACGCGGGACTCACGGGATTCGAATGGGGTGCGACCGTCCCTGGGACCATCGGCGGCGCCATCTTCGGCAATGCTGGTTGTTACGGCGGTGAAATGAAAGACTTGGTGGTCAGCGTGGACGTCTATAACCATGAAACGGCGAAACGGATGGCTTTGCCGAAGGCAGAATGCAAATTTGCTTATCGCGACAGCGCATTCAAGCGCAAACCGTGGATTATCTTGAAGACATTGTTGGCCTTGGCACCGTCGGACAAGGCGCGCGTCCAGGCGAAAGTTCAGGAGTTACTGGACAAACGCAGAGCCTCGCAGCCGCAAGGCGAGTTCAGCGCAGGTTGCATGTTCAAGAATATCGAATTCCTGGATGATTCGGCATTGGATATTTTGAAGCGTCAGGGTGATGACATCCCGGAAGACATGCTCAAATCGAAAAAGATCGCAGCCGGTTGGTTAGTGGATAAGCTTGGATTGAAGGGGACGGCGGTCGGGGCGGCCAGGGTCAGCGAGGCGCACGGGAATTTTTTGGTGAATACCGGAGGAGCAAGAGCGCAGGACGTACTGCAGCTGACTTCCATGGTCAAGATGAAAATCCGTGACGAGTTGGGGATAATGTTGGAGGATGAAGTTCAGCTGGTGGGGTTTTGACATGAAACTTGAAGCTTGAAACTTGTAGCGTCATTTGTTTTAAGTTTCACGTTTCAAGTTTCAAGACGAGCCTTGACCTCCTGTTTTACGTCCAGCGATCCGTCGGCTATCATGGAGTCACTATGACTATCAACATCCGCGCTGTCGGCATGGAGCTGACACCTGCCATCCGCGATTATGTCGAGGAGAAGATGACGTCGGTCGAGAAGTTCATCGAAGGCATCCTGATAATGGATGTGGAAATCGGTTTAGATAACCAACACCACAACAAGGGTGAGATTTATTCTTGTTCCGTGACGGTCCAATTGCCCGGTGACGTGATTAAAGTCGAAAAGACGGAGAAGAACCTATACAAAGCCATAGACAAGGTCAAAGACCATCTGCGCGAATCGATCATAAAGACAAAAGAAAAAAAGCGAGATGAGGGACGCAAGGGTTGATGTAACGGCAATCGGCCAGGGGTGTATAATTGGTAGAATCCGAGGCATAAATTTCGGATCATAATAATTTTTTTGCCCTTTGGGCAGCAAACTTTATGAAGTTAACTAAATATTTGGTCGCAGGCTCCATGTTGGCGTCTCTGGTTGCTACTCCGGTATTGGCATCTGAGACGGAAACACCGACCCTTTATAGGGAACATGATGGTTCGGCGGTTACGGTCTCGAAAGCCTGCCGTGACGCAGCCTGGACAAAATATGCAACGGCCAGGAAAGCGGCATCTACGACCGTCGCTGCGGCCAGGAATGCCGCCAGGACTAAGATGGTTGATACGAAGAAAGCGGCGTTGGAGACTTTGAAAGCCGCGAAAACGGCGGCTAAAGTCAAGCGCGATGCAGCCCTCAAATCCGGTAAGGACGCATATACGGCGGCTGTCACGGCAGCTGGCGATGATGAGACAGCCCTAAAGGCCGCGAAGGAAACGTGGAAAGCCGCGAAAAAGACAGCTTTGGAGACATTCACGAAAGAAACGAAATCCGCCAGCCAAGCGTATGTAACAGCCGTTAAAGCAGCTAACGAAGCATATGTGGCGGCTACGAAATCCGCCAACCAGGCTTATTCGACCGCGATGAAAGCAGCTAAAGACACGATGAAGGCAGATTATAATGCCTGCAGGGCAACTAGATAGGATAGCCTGATAGACAGCAAAAGGGTGCGGCATGCCGCACCCTTTTGCGATCAGCTGATTGTAAAATTCAGCTTTCCGGTCTAGAATGCCTCTACTTATGAGCATCCTGACCAAACTCTTCGGAGACCCGAATGCCAAAGAAATCGCCAA
Source organism: Candidatus Uhrbacteria bacterium (assembly GCA_016222815.1). Lineage (GTDB taxonomy): Bacteria > Patescibacteriota > Patescibacteriia > 2-12-FULL-60-25 > 2-12-FULL-60-25 > CAIKNB01. The sequence continues at coordinate 66,831 of JACRQE010000007.1, read as the reverse complement.
GCTAAGCCCAATTCTTGAGCAGATTAATGCTTTAGAGCCGACGATCAAGACATTGTCTGACGAAGGTTTGAAAGCAAAGACCGCTGAATTCAAGGAACGCCTGGAAAAAGGCGAGACTTTGGATGATATTTTGCCCGAAGCTTTCGCCGTGGTGCGTGAAGCGTCTTCCCGGGCGTTGAAGCAGAGGCAATACGATGTCCAGCTCATCGGCGGCATAGTCCTGCATCGGGGCATGATCGCGGAAATGAGGACTGGTGAAGGCAAGACTTTGACGGCCGTGGCGCCGATTTATCTCAACGCTTTGACCGGCAAGGGCGTGCATCTGGTCACGGTCAACGATTACCTGGCGCGCCGCGATACAGCTTGGATGGGCCAGGTCTACCATGCGTTGGGTTTGACCATCGGCTGTATCCAGCATGAGAGCGGGTTCCGATATGACCCTGGTTTCAAAGCTGAACCTGAACACGACGAGGAGCGCGACGAGACGGGGAGTTTCCGGGTGGATATGGATTATCTGCGACCGGTCAGCCGGAAGGAGGCTTATACCGCGGATATAACTTACGGGACGAACAACGAATTCGGTTTCGATTATCTGCGCGACAACATGGCGCCGCGCCTGGAAGACATGGTGCAGCGCGAATTGAATTACGCCATCGTGGACGAAGTCGACTCCATTCTGATCGACGAAGCGCGTACGCCGCTCATCATCTCGGCACCGGCCGAAGAAGCGGCGGAGCTCTATTATCGTTTCGCTGATTTGGTGACGCGTTTGGACGCAGCCTCGGATTACGTCATCGACGAGAAACTGCGGACCGCGACCATCACCGAATCAGGCATCGAGAAGATCGAGAAGATGCTGGGCGTGGACAACCTTTACGTCCAAGGTGGAGTGCGTCTGGTCCATCACCTGGAGCAGGCATTGCGCGCGCAGACCCTGTTCAAACTGGACAAAGATTATGTGGTCAAAGACGGCGAAGTCATCATTGTGGACGAATTCACGGGACGCTTGATGCATGGACGACGTTATTCTGAAGGCTTGCACCAGGCTATAGAAGCCAAGGAACACGCGGATATCCAGCGCGAATCCGTGACCATGGCCACCATCACCTTCCAGAACCTGTTCCGCATGTACGGGAAACTGGCCGGCATGACCGGTACGGCCGTGACCGAAGCGGAAGAATTCCACAAGATCTACAAGCTTGAGGTGCTGACCATCCCGACGAACAAGACGACTCAGCGCAAAGACTTGCAAGACCGCGTATACAAGAACGAGCTCGGGAAATTCAAAGCCGTTGTCCAGGAAATCAGGGAGCGCCACGAGAAAGGCCAGCCGATTTTGATAGGTACGGCTTCGATTGAGAAAAACGAGCTCCTGGCTGAATTGCTCAAGACCGAAGGCATCCCGTTCAACATGCTGAACGCCAAGAACCATGAACGCGAAGCCGAATATATCGCCCAGGCCGGACGCAGAGGCGCGGTGACGCTGGCGACCAACATGGCCGGACGCGGCGTGGACATCATCCTGGGCGGAAATCCGCCGACTGCGGAAGAAGCGGAAGAGGTGAAGGGTTTGGGCGGGTTGCATGTCCTCGGCACCGAACGTCACGAATCGCGGCGCATCGACAACCAGCTGCGCGGCCGCGCCGGACGCCAAGGTGACCCAGGTTCCACCCAGTTCTGCGTTTCCATGGAAGACGATTTGATGCGTATCTTCGGTTCGGAAAAGATGAAGAAACGCATGGATATGCTCGGGTTGCCGGATGATCAGCCTATCGAGAGCCGGGTCTTGTCGCGGGCCATCGAGTCGGCGCAGAAGAAAGTCGAAGGCCATAACTTCGACATCCGCAAACATCTGCTCGAATACGACGATGTGCTCAACCGCCACCGCACGGTCATCTACAACAAACGGCGCGAAACCCTGAAGCAATCCGGCGAACGGACGACGGAAGGCGAGCGGCCGCTCAAGACCATCGTCATGCAGGCGATTGAGGCGGAGATAGAACAGATCGTGCTGTTCCATACGGCCGAAGAGGATCCGTCGGCCTGGCATCTGGACGAGATCGAGAAGGCGTGCGTGACCATGCTGCCGCCCACGGCCAACGTCAAAGGAAAACTCGAATTGATAGCGACCGAGCTTGAAGGCCGCGCGGATATCGCGGTCAAACGGACATCGATCATCGAAGGGCTGATGGAGCCGGCGCGTAAAGCCTACCAGGAAATCGAAGATGCGGTCGGCGATTCGGTGCGCATGAATGAAGTCGAGAAGACATTGCTCGTCCATGCCATAGACACGTTGTGGGTCGAACATCTGGATTCCATGGACCACTTGCGCCACGGCATCGGTCTCCAGGGCTATGGCCAGCGCGATCCGCTGGTGGAATACAAACGCGAAGCATACCGCATGTTCAACGAGCTTTTGGCCACGATCGACAAGCAGGTCGCCAATACCATCTTCAAGATACAGCTGGTCAAGGACGTGGCGGCTTTCGAGGAACGGCGGCAGGTGCGCGGACAGAACGCGCTCCAGTTTTCGGGACCATCGAAAGACAACGCCGTCACGGCTTCGTCCGGGCTATCGGGCGAGGCGACGCAGACCGGCGGACAGTTCGACAAGGTCGGCCGGAACGACCCTTGCCCTTGCGGGTCAGGGAAAAAATTCAAGAAGTGCCACGGCCAGAGCCTCTGATACAGCGGACGCGCCGATAAAGGGTCAGATGAAAAAAAGAAAGCAGCCCGGCGGGGAGCGCGGGGCTGCGTTGTAGGAGTGGTCAAGCGATGAGCCTGGGCAGGTGACGCGAGAGTTCATGGACCGCCCAGTCTGGACCGAAACCGGTCAGGATTTCCATATCGACCGTCAGGTCCGAGGGTGGAGGATTCGAGTCCGTCTCTTTTTTGCGCAAGACGACGCGAATGACGAAGATGCGGTATTTGGGGCGACCATCGTCGTTGGTCTGGCTTTTGAGTTCGCGGACGCCGTCCTCATCAGTGACGATGACTACATGTTTTTTCTGGAGCAGACGGTCGAGCCGTTCCCGGTCGAAACCGGACATGTACTCGTTTTCGCGGGTTAAGATCAGGCGACCGTCTTGGAAATGGCGTTTGAGGGTCGTCGGAGTCACGCGCCGGACGTAGCCAGCCGACCGATTGATCATATTCGGCGGCTTGTTGGTCAAACGCGGCATGAGTTCGATCTTGTTGCCGTAGGTTTTGGCCAAGGCTTCGGCCAGGACCATCTTCCCGGCTTCAGGAGGCCCGATAAGTATAAAGAGCTTGGTTCCTTTCTTCATTTTTCAACCTCGCTCGGAAAATACACTTAAACTGAATTTTTGTAAAGGGATGGATTTGCGGAAGAAGGGATTAACCGAAGCGCGAGGATTTGCTATGATTGGACCAATATGCCGAACTTCAAAGTGCCGGGAGGTATCGCCGAAACCCCGTTCAAGCCGGCGGCCGAATCGAAAGAGAAGGAAAAACCGCGGATACGAAAGAAAATCGAATTGCATGACGGCTCGACTTGGGAGACGGTCCATGAATACGATGACAAAGGCAGGTTGATCAAGACCGTGACGGATGTTTATCCGGCTAAAGAACTCGAACGGGCAAGCAGGATCGCGAAAGCCATAGAAGAAGGGAATCTGATCGGAAACACCAACAGACGCACTCCAGAGACCAGTCACCACATCGAGGAAACATTCGCGTACGATGAGCGCGGGAGGCTGGAGATGAGCTATCGGGAATGGACATTCAAGGGCAGGCTCGATCCATGGTCAGGGAAATCCGCCGAGCAGAAGCGGACAAGCGCCATGGTTTATGAATATGACGGAGATTCGCGCAAACCTAAAATCGTCGAGATAGAGTCGGCATACGGCGGTTCTACGCATAAACTTGAATATGACGGACAAGGTAATCTGGCCAAAGAAGCGACCATAGGTGAAGTCTTCGATGCGGAACAAGGGAAGATGGTGAAGCATGAAAGGGGAGTCAAGTCCTACGAATACGACGACCAAGGCCGAAAGACAATGGAGCGATGGGTCGAGGACGTATCAACAGGCAGGGGCACTTGGTATCGGAGCATCTATGACGGCGACAAGCTCATCAGGGTCGAACGGGGCTATGTGGGGAACGAAAATGAACCATTCGGTGAAACAGTGTTCGAATATTCTGACGATGGACGGACAGTGGTCGAAACGAATTATTTCGGAGATACGAATCGGCCGATTTGGCGACAAACGGTCAAACATGACAAAGATGGCAATCGGACGGAATTCATTCATGAAAATTTGGACAAACTTTCGGCGTATCGCAAGGGCGTGACGAAGTATAAATACGAATTTGAGGAGTAGTTTCTGGAAAGGGTAGAATTTTTCGAATTTTCCCTGATATTTGGCCCATCGAGGCCTCAACGGAGGCTGTTCATATCCGGTTCTTGCCTAAACCGCGTCTTTTAGCTAGACTTGGCCAGATTCTATATGTCAAAACCCACTACGGTTTCTTTACCGCGCTCAGCCGTCAGAAAGCGCGCTTTGCTATTGTTGGTTTTAGCTCTGCTGGTCGGAGGCATCGCTTATCCGCCGGCCACCAACCGAGCCATCGATTGGTTGAATTACTGGGTCGGGACGCATTTGGGCCATGTGGAAAAAGGCTTTGTGCTCGGCCTGGACCTCCAGGGCGGAACTCGTCTTGAGTACGAAGCCGACGTCTCCAAGGTCCCGGCGACGGACCGTTCGACATCGTTGGACGGCGTACGCGACGTCATCGAGAGACGCGTCAATTCGCTAGGCGTCTCGGAACCGCTCATCACCACGGCGCAGGCCGGTGATTCATGGCGCGTGTCGGTCGAACTGGCAGGTATCAAAGATGTCAACCAGGCGATCAAGCTCATCGGCGAAACCCCCATCCTTGAGTTCAAGGAAGAGAATAACGAACCGCCGCGTTCCTTGACCGCGGACGAACAGAAGAAGATGGACGAACAGAATGCCGCAGCCAAAAAGGATGCGGAGGCTGATTTGGCCAAGGCGATGAAAGATCCCGGTTCGGTGGAAGCGATGGCCAAAGACCATTCGGATGATGAGACGAGCAAGGTTTTGGGCGGGGATTTAGGTTTCATCAAGGATAAGACCCAATATGCAGTCGTTTATGATGCGGTAAAGAACCTCAAATCCGGGGAAGTGCTGAACAGGGTGATTGATTTGCCCGAAGCTTACGTCGTCGCCAAGGCCGAAGAGTTAAAAGCGGCGGACCCGGAAGTCAAGGGGAGCCACCTCCTGATCCAGTGGGCTGGGGCGCAAAGCGCTCCGACTTCCACGACGCGGACCAAGGAAGAAGCCAAGAAGGTCATCGAAGACATCAAGAAGGAGACCACAGCCCAGAATTTCGTGGCGCAAGCGAAAAAGTATTCCGAAGAACCGGGTGCGTCAGAGATGGGCGGGGATTTGGGCTGGTTCGGCAAGGGGGCGATGGTCGAACCGTTCGAGAACGCCATTTACGCAATGAAGAAGGGGGATGTCTCCGATATCGTTGAGACGCAGTTCGGTTATCACCTGATTTATAAGTCGGATGAACGGACGGCAAATGACGTCCGTGTCCGCGCCGTGTTCTTCAAGAAGACCCAATCCACAGACATCCTGCCGGCGCAGGGAGAATGGAAGGATACGCAATTGGGCGGCAAACAGCTCAAGAGCGCCAAGCTGGATTTCGACCAGCGCACAGGCAGTCCGCAGATAGCCCTGCAGTTCGACGATGAAGGCACCAAGATGTTCGCTGACATCACCAAGCGCAACGTGGGCAAGCGCGTCGCAATCTTCCTCGACGGTAACGTGGAAATTGCGCCGGTGGTCCAAACCGAGATCAGCAACGGTCAGGCCGTGATCACAGGAAACTATTCGATTGAAGAAGCCAAGACTAAGGCCATGCGGCTGCAGCAGGGCGCTTTGCCGGTGCCGATCAAACTCATCGCCCAGCAAACGGTCGGATCCACGTTAGGCCAGGACTCGGTCAACAAGTCGCTGGTAGCAGGTATCTGGGGTTTTGTGTTCGTCGCCCTGTTCATGTTGATCTGGTACCGGGCGGCTGGTTTGTTGGCGGTCGTTTCGCTGGGATTATACGTCGGCATATCTTTCTCGATCTTCAAGCTCTTGCCCGTGACTTTGACCCTGTCGGGCATCGCGGGCTTCATATTGTCGCTCGGCATCGCGGTGGACGCTAACGTACTGGTGTTCGAGCGCCTCAAGGAAGAACTTAAATCAGGCAAGAGCTGGATCTTGGCAATCGAAGAAGCCTTCAGGCGCGCCTGGCCTTCAATTCGCGACGGAAACACGACGACGCTCATCTCGTGCGCTGTCCTGTATTGGTTCTCGTCTTCGATCATCAAGGGCTTCGCGTTGACCCTGGCGATCGGCATCCTGACTTCGCTCTTCACCTCCATCATCGTGACGCGCACATTGTTGCGGCTGGTGGCGACCACTTCGATACCGAAGCGTTTTGGCTGGCTCTTCCTAAATAAGACTGAAGACAAGAAATAAACGTATGAAAATAATCAAGAACCGTTGGATTTGGTACCTGCTCTCCGGCGTATTGGTGGGCGGTTCCATCGTCCTGTTATCTGTCTTCGGCCTGAAGCAAGGGATAGATTTCACCGGCGGCACGCTCATGTCGGTCCGTTTCGAAAAACGCCCGACCGCTGTCGAAGCCGAGAAGGCGCTGTCAGCACTCAACTTGAGCGCCGTGACCATCCAGCCGGCTGGGGACACGGATTTGATCCTGCGTTTCAAATCGGTGGAAGAGGATACGCACCAAAAGATCAACCAGACGCTGGAGTCGACGTTCGGCAAGACCACGGAACTCCAATACAACGCCATCGGGCCGGCTGTCGGCGTCGAGCTTCGCCAAAAGGCGGTCTCTTCGCTGGTCGTTATTTTCCTGCTCATCCTGGGGTTCATCGCCTGGTCGTTCCGCAAGGTCTCGGCGCCGGTGCAGAGCTGGAAATACGGCGTGATCGTGCTCGTATCGGCGTTCCATGACGTGTTCGTCCCGATCGGCCTGTTCGCGCTTTTAGGGCATTTCATGAACGTCGAAATCGGGACGCCGTTCATCGCGGCTATCCTGACAATCATGGGCTATTCGATCAACGACACCATCGTGGTGCTGGACCGTATCCGCGAAAACCTGCAGAAGACGACGGGTACATTCGAAGAGATCGTGGAACATTCGGTCAAGCAGACCATGTTCCGCTCGTTCAACACGTCAATGACCACGGTCCTGGCTCTGCTCGCCGTGCTTTTCTTCGGCGGCGATTCCATCAAGGATTTCGCTTTGGCGCTCATCGTCGGTATCATCACCGGGACGTATTCATCCATCTTCATAGCCTCACCGCTGCTTGTGACTTGGAACGGTTTTAGCAGACGTAAGGCGACGGCGAAGGCGGGGAGATAGCGAAGCCAACCAATAGCTTTCAAAAGACGTGGAATACTCCGCGTCTTTTTGTGGTGACAATCCAGCTCCATATCTGCTATAATCACAGCGACTAAACACATGGACGAATTCCTCAATTTTGACTGGTCGTTCATTGATCAGATAGGCGATAACCCCTTTATCGCCATGGGTTTCTTTTTAGCCAATGGCGGTTGGGTAGTTTTGTTGGCGGTCATACTTTGGGGCTGCTCGAGGCTATGGCTGGAATGGCGGCAGACGCTGAATATGACCAAGAAGACGTACATAGTCTTGGCTATTGATATACCGCGATTGACCGAGCAGGGACCGCGCGCCGTAGACAACATGTTCGCGTATCTTGCGGGAGCGCATAGCGGACCCAGCTGGAAAGACAAATGGATCGATGGTTATACCCAAGACACGATTGCCGTGGAACTCGTCTCTATCGAGGGCCATATCCAGTTCATCATCCGGACCACGCGCAAGCTGCGCGATTTGGTCGAAGCTGCTATTTACGCCCAGTATACGGACGCCCAAATCGTGGAAGTGGAGGATTATGCGTACAAAGTCCCGAACCAATATCCGGATGAAGAATGGGATGTGTGGGGCGCGGAACTTATCCCGGTGAAGAAGGATTATTATCCGCTGAAAACATATCCGTATTTCGAAGATAAAGTCTCGATGGAATTCAAGGATCCGCTTTCGGCCATGTTCGAGAGCTTCGGACGCATGGGCGTAGGCGAACAGGCTTGGTTCCAGATCGTACTGACGCCCATAGCGCAGGGCGATTATGTCACGGCTGCGACTGCGGCCATAAAAAAGCTGACCGGGCAAAAAGTTGAGGCAAAGAAAACCTTTTTGGATAAGGCGATTGACTTGCCGCTCCAGACTTTGAGCTACACCGCAGATGCCATCGTAGGCAGCGGGGCGGCACCGGCCAAGAAGGATGTGAAGCAGCCGGATTTCCGCATGCTCAACATGACGCCAGGGGAACGCGTGGTGGTCGAGGCCATCGAGAACAAGATGTCCAAAATCGTTTACCTGTGCAAAATCAGGTTCGTCTACGTCGCCAAGAAGGCCGTGAAATCCAATCCGCGCATCGTCCAGCCGTTCTTCGGATCCATCAAACAATTCAATACCAACAACATGCAGTCGCTTAAACCGGAACTGAAGAAGGTCGGCATGAGCGGTGCATTGTGGTTTTTCAAAGACTGGCGCAATAACGGCAGGAAGCGGCGGCTCATAACAGCTTACCGCAAACGGTCGAACTGGGTCGGCGCGCCGAATTTCCATCTGTGCACCGAGGAACTGGCATCGCTCTGGCATTTCCCGCATACGCTCCAGGTCAAAGCGCCGCAACTCAAGAAAACAGAAGCTAAACGTTCCGCACCGCCGCCGAATATCCCGTTCGGATAGCAATCAGTACCTGGTACTTAGTACTTGGTACAGAGATTCGCTCTTTCGTCCGATCTTTCCCTCTTATGCCGATTGAATATAACCATGACCATGAAAACGAGATAACGCTCTTCGCAGAGACGAATTTTAGGAATGCGAAGAGGCGTTTCGGCATCAAGACGGACGACAGGCGTCGGCACATGTACATCCTGGGCAAAACCGGCATGGGCAAGACCACGCTCATGGAGAATATGATCCTGTCCGACATCATGGCCGGGCACGGCGTGTGTTACGTGGATCCGCACGGCGATACGGCAGAGAAGATACTGGATTACATCCCGTCTTACCGCATCAATGACGTGGTCTATTTCAATCCGGCGGACATGGATTACCCGCTGGGGTTCAACATCCTAGAGACCGTAGACGACAGCCAAAAGCACCTGATAGCCGCCGGGCTCATGAACGTGTTCAAGAAGATCTGGCCGGATGTGTGGAGCCCGCGCATGGAATACATCCTGCAGAACTGCGTCTTAGCCCTGCTGGATTATCCGGGAGCGACCCTGCTCGGCATCAGCCGCCTGCTGGTCGATGTCGAATACCGCAAACGCGTCATCGCCAAAATCCGCGACCCGATAGTCAAGACTTTTTGGGTGGCGGAATTCTCCTCATGGTCTGAGAAATACGCGACAGAAGCAATCGCGCCGGTGCAGAACAAGGTCGGGCAATTCTTGTCCGCGTCCGTCATCCGCAACATCGTGGCGCAAGTCAAATCCACGGTGGACATGCGGCGCATCATGGACGAGGGGAAGATTCTGATCGTGAACCTGTCGAAAGGACGCATCGGTGAAGATAACATGCGGCTTTTGGGCGGCATCATCATCACCAAACTCCAATTGACAGCCATGGAGCGCGTGGACATGCCGGAAGCCGAGCGCCGCGATTTCTATCTGTACGTCGACGAATTCCAGAACTTCGCGAACGAATCTTTCGCCAACATCCTGTCTGAAGCGCGCAAATACCACCTGAACCTGATTGTGGCGCACCAGTACATCAAGCAGCTGGCCGAAGAGGTGGCTTGGGCCGTGTTCGGCAACGTCGGAACGCTGATTATCTTCCGTGTCGGCACCGAGGACGCGGCTTTCATGGAGAACGAGTTCATGCCCGTGTATACGCCTGAAGACCTGGTCAACCTGACTAAATTCGAGATTTACCTGAAACTCATGGTGGATGGCGCCGCGACTCAGCCTTTTTCGGCCAACACCCTGCCGCCGATCGCACAGCGGACACAGAGCACGGAAAAGGTTATCGCGGTATCGCGCGAACGCTACGCTACGCCGAAAGCGTTGATCGAAGAAAAGGTCTTGCGTTGGAGCGGCATGGAATTAGGCGATGGCGAGAAATTGGAATATCCGGACATAAAGACGGAGGATGAGCGGGAAGCCGAAGAAGCCAGTGGAGGGACGGAAAAACCGAAATCTTTCGAAGAAGAAAACGAAAGCGGTGGCGGAGGCGAATATCTCAAGATTTCAGACGAGAGACTAGCGTCCATCGTCAAACCACCGCAAGGACAAAAGAAAGACAAGCCGAAATTCAGCCATACGTGCACCCGATGCGGAAAAGTTTGGGATATGCCCATCCAGCTTGATGCGTCACGGCCCATCTATTGCGCCGAGTGCCTGCCGATCGTCCGTGAAGAACGGAAGCTTAAGACCACGGTTTCGCGCGTCGGATTGCATGGCGATACGAGGGCTGCCGAATTGCGAGGCGGGAAATTCGAGGATGCACGGCCGGCCAACAAGCTCGAAACGAAATTGCGGGATACTTTTTCGGCAGCGGAACGCGGACCGAGCCGGCCGCCTAAGCATCAACCGAATAAGCCAAGGTTCACCGGCGAAACCAGGTCTTTGCCTCCGGCTCCGCCCAAGGCCACGATAAGGTTCGTACCGGCGGACACTGGCGACGACGACCGGATGAGTTTGTTGGCCGAGCTGACCAAAGGAAAAGGCGGAAAAGTCGAGACCGACAAAGATAAACTGACACAGGACATCAGACATCAGGGAACATCGGCCAATGAGACGGCACCGGCCACGCCGACCGTGTTCAAGCATTCACCGCCCACCAACCGTCCGACAACGCAAAACCAGCCATCAGAGCCGGGAGCTTTCGAGGTCCGGGTTGAACTCCCAGCCACCGTGAATCCGCTGGATAAGCGTTTCTCGCATGGGAAAAACCCGTATGCTTCGGGGCATGCGCCTAAAGCGGCACCGGGGATGACGAAGGACGGCGAGCCTACGGAAACCGACATTCAGCTTTAGATCACAAATGTTAATCCCAGAAATATGCCAGAACGAATTACTTTCAAGACGGCAGATGAGATAACGATCGTCGGGGACTGGTATACGACACCGACCATGATCGGAGCCATCGTCCTGTTCCACATGATGCGCGAGACAAAAACTTCTTGGGCGCCGTTGCAGTCCGCTTGCGCCAAAAGAGGCATCGCATCATTGGCTATAGACTTGCGCGGGCACGGGGAGAGCACCAAGGGTTACGAGGGAGCGATTTTGGACCATCGCGAGTTTACGGATGCGGAACACAGGCTCTCCCTGAATGATGCGTATACTGCAGTGGATTGGGTCGCGAACCGGGGTTTGGATATCAGCCGCATCGCACTGGGAGGTGCGTCGTTCGGGGCGAATTTGGCGATTGCGACCATGGTCAGCCGTCCGAGCACGCCCTGCGGGGTATTGCTCTCGCCCGGAGCGGATTACCGAGGCATCAGCGCGTTGGAGGAATCTCAAAACTTGCCTGAATATCAAGCCCTCTACATAGCGGCGGCAGAACAGGATGAACAAAGCTTCAAGGATAGCCAGAAGCTTTTTGAGATAGCACCGGTAGAGAAAAAGATATTTTTGCCATACAAGGGACCGGCGCACGGTACTGATTTGTTCAAGACAGACAGCAAACTCCCTGACAAGATCGCAGATTGGCTGTTGGAAATAATGCGCGGATGAGATGAAACTCCAACGTATAAAAATCGTCGGAGGACTGGGACTGCCGTTCCTGCTGGCTGTTGCTTTAATGATTTGTTTTGGCGCGCCGCAAAGAGCCTATGCGGCCGAAAAATCCAACTGCCAAATACGCGGCACGGCCGACGCTGACTGCGATGGTTTGCCGGATGAATGGGAGAGTCGCGTTTTCGGGACAGATCCGTCGAAAGCTGATACGGATTCCGACGGTTACGCCGATTTCCTGGAGGTGAAGAATGGATTCAATCCGTTAGGCAAAGGGGAGACGTCGCCCAAGGATTTTGATATTGATGGATTGGATGACCGCATGGAGCTGCTTTTCGGAGCAGATCCGACGGACGCTGATACTGACGGTGACGGTTTTTCGGATGGTAAGGAAGTCGACTCGGCTTTTTCCCCAACCTCTACATCAAAAGCGCCTTTGGCCAAAAAGATTTTGATTAAATTATCGACCCAGGAGATGAGTCAAACCTTGGGCGGGGTCGTGGTGGCCAAGTATAAGGTGTCTACCGGCCGCAAAGGCGCGGCAACACCGCCCGGTGAATATAAAGTGATGAACAAGAACCCACGCGCCTGGTCGAACCACGCGAAACTTTGGATGCCTTGGTGGATGCAGTTTTCGTTGAGCGGTATGGGTATCCATGAACTGCCGGAGTGGCCAAACGGACGCAAGGAAGGGGAAAACCACCTGGGAACACCGGCCTCTGGAGGCTGTGTGCGTTTGGGCGTCGGGCCGGCCAAAACCATGTATGATTGGACACCGGTAGGGACAAGGATAAGCATAGTTCGTTGACCGAAATCAGCGTATGAGAGAAAATAGCATCATGAGCGGCATGAAATCGGGATATTTGGTCATAATCACGGCATTAGCAGCGCTGATTTTATCGATTTCACCGGCAAATGCGGCCGGAACCGGTCCGGAATTCAGGTCTGGAGCAATGCGGTACCAGCGGGCGGACAGTGAGTTCGTGAGTGCCGTAGTGATTGACGCCAAAAGCGGGGAGACGCTTTACGCATACCAATCAGGAAAGCAGTGGCCGGCGGCCAGTTTGTCAAAATTGATGTCCGCATTGGTCACGCTCGACCATCATCAGCCTTGGGGTAAGACGGTTTCACTGCTAGGACAGGATGAGGTCGGCGGAGGTAGGTTGGCGGTCAAAGCCGGATCAAAAATGACGGTCCAAGACATGTTCTATTCGAGTATCGTGGGAAGCGCTAACAATACGACCATGTCGTTGGCCAGGTTATCTGGCCTGGGGATCAAGGGTTTTGTTAAAGAGATGAACGCCAAAGCCAAGGCTTTGGGACTAAAAGACACGAAATTTGAGGAACCGACTGGTTTAAGCGAAAAAAACGTGACGACCGCAGCCGAGATGGCGAAGCTGGCCCAAACCGCTTTTTCTAATATGACGATCAGGCGGGCGGCTTCGACTATGGCTTATAAGTTCACGGTCGCTAATCCCAAGGTCGTGAAAACAGTCAAAAACACGAACCATCTTTTGACCATGGATGATGATTTGTGGGTTATCGGAGGCAAGACCGGCTATATCGATGAGGCGTTGTATAACCTGGTGGTCCAGATGAGGCCCATGGATGGAGGTCCCCAGGTCTTAGTGGTGGTTTTGGGTTCGCCGACCAAGAACGCTAGTTTTGCCTCGGCCAAATCCCTTGCCAACTGGGCCTGGAAAGCCTATGATTGGAGTCCGTCATCCCAATTGACGGTCGCAAAATGAATATTGACGCAGTCCAAAAGACCCTAGATGACCGCCGGGAACCGGCATTCCGTTTGGCCCAAGCCAAGCGGGCTTTTTATGTCGAACTTCAAGGTGGTTGGGAGAACCTCTCCACCTTCCCTAAGGCGTTACGTGAAGCGTTGGAAGAACAAGTGCCTTGGGATTCGTTAAAGGCCGTGACCGTGCAATCAAGCAAGCGCGGGGATACGGATAAGGTCTTATTCTCTTGCGCGGACGGACAATTGATTGAAGCGGTGCTCATGCGGAGCAGGTCGGGTCGGAATACGGTGTGCGTTTCGAGCCAGGCCGGTTGTCCGATGGGCTGTTCTTTCTGCGCCACCGGGGCCCAGGGTTTCAAGCGTAATCTGACTGCCGATGAGATCGTAGAACAGGTTATTTTTTTCGCCCGGCGTCTGAAGGCAGAGGGTGCGCATGTGACCAACGTGGTTTTCATGGGCATGGGCGAACCTTTCAATAATTACGACAGCGTGATGCAGGCCGTGCGCATGCTGAACGACCCGGATGGTTTTGGGCTGGGAGCACGCCACATCACGGTTTCGACCTGCGGTATAGTCCCGGGCATCAAGAAAATGGCGGATGAGGATATGCAGGTGAACCTCGCGATATCGCTGCATTCGGCCGATGATCGCGTCAGGACGCAGATAATGCCGGTCAACAAGGCCTATCCGCTGAATGCCCTGATGGATGCTCTGGATGAATATACGGCCAAAACAAACCGCAAAGTCATGTTCGAATATCTGCTGCTCGAAGACGTGAACGATTCGGACTCCGCAGCGCATGAATTGGCAGAGCTTTTGGGGCACAATGCCCGTCTATACCAGGTGAACCTGATCAAATACCACGATACAGGGAAATTCAAAGCATCTGGGCAAGACACTCGCGACAGGTTCATGCAGATCCTACGGGACCGCGGCATACCCGTCACATTCAGGGTTTCGTTCGGCGAAGACATCAAAGCCGCCTGCGGACAATTGGCTGGACTGGCCGGGAACAAAAAGGACGAGGAGGAATAGCTTATGCCAAAGGCAGGAGCGACAGTCCTGGTCGGTATGTCGGGCGGCGTGGATTCTAGCGTAGCCGCGGCTTTGCTCGTGAAGCGCGGATATCGGGTGGTTGGCGGTTTTATCAAGAATTGGAGCGATTCGAAGGACCTGCAGACGGGGGAGTGCGCATGGCGCGGCGAGAGGCGGGATGCCATGCGGGTCGCGGCCAAGCTTGGCGTGCCGCTCCTGACTTTTGATTTCGAGAAAGAATACCGAAAAAAAATCGTGGGAGATTTGTTCCGAGGTTATGCGGCGGGCGAAACGCCGAATCCAGACGTGTTGTGCAATGAGGCAATCAAATTCGGGATGTTCTTCGAAGCGGCTAAAAGGCTTGGCGCCGAATTCATCGCCACCGGCCATTATGCTCGCGTCAAACGCGGTCGGGATGGCGTGGCGCATCTGCTTCGAGGTTTGGATCCCGACAAAGACCAATCCTATTTTTTATACCGCGTACCGCAAGAGGCACTGGGCCGCACGTTTTTCCCGATCGGACAGATGAAGAAGTCCCAGGTCAGGGATTTGGCGCGGAGGCTGAAACTGCCAGTCGCGGAAAAACCGGATAGCCAGGGGATTTGCTTCATCGGCAAATTGGACATGGTCGACTTCTTACGCAAGAAAATCAAACCTAAACCGGGGGATATCGTGGACCAAGATGGCGCGGTAATCGGCAGACATCAAGGCCTGGATGCATTCACAATCGGCCAGCGTGAACGGATTCAGGTGGCCAAAGGAACGTCGCCATGGTTCGTAGCCGGGAAGGACGTAAAAAACAACAGGCTGGTCGTGGTGCAGGGCGCGGATAATCCGCTGCTTTACCGGAATAGCCTCGAGATACACGACGTGCGATGGTGTACCGGTAAGGTCCCGAAACTGCCTTTGGACTGTTCGGTGCAGGTACGGTACCGTCAAAGCTCGGTAAAGGCCGTACTTGCCGCGGGGAGCAAAGGCGCATTCAAATTAAATTTTAGGCAACCGGTCAAAGCCGTGGCATCTGGCCAATCAGCCGTGATTTATCGCGGCATGGAGTGCCTTGGCGGAGGCTTGATCGCCTGAATCGAATCAACCGGATCGGTCGTATGGATAAAAGAATGAGCATCAAAAACGAATTAATCAAAAAACCGGAGTGGATTTCGTTGGTCTACCTTTTGTTTTTCGTTTTAGCCGTGCTCTCGCCTTCTTTGGTGCGGAGGGGTTTTTTCGGCATACCTGAAGAGCACTTCGAAGAGGTACTGATATTCATCTTCGGCATGGCCGGCTTGATGACCGTTTCGTTGTTCGAACGCATGATGGAGAGGCGCCTCAAAGAAAGGGATGAGGCCGTATCACAGTCGGAACGGGCAGTGAAAGAGCTGCTCGAGTCTTATAAATATATCGGTTCGGTCAACCGACAAATCGACGTGCTGAAATCGCTGGTCAACCAGACCTCGTTGACCCTAGTCGGATCCGAGGCTTACGAGAAGGATTTGATGAAAGCCCTGGTATCTAATGCCTCAGCCAGCGTCAATGCCAAGGGCGCCATGATCAGGTTCATCGAACTTGAGCGGCTCAGGACGGAACGCGAGTATTACCACGAGAATCTGCGCGGCAAGGCTTTGAAGGTGGCGAATAAAGAGCTGCGCAACTTGCACCAGTTCGGCTCTACGCATGCGTTCATGCAGACTGAAGACGGCCGTGAGATTTTAGCCATCCCTTCTGACCGCAAGGATTCGGCGGTCAAGGCTTATCTACTGTTGGCGGTAGATGCCGCGAAGATCAATGACGTCGAGATTTCGCTGCTGAAAGTTTTCGCCAACCAGGCCGAGCTCGTTTACCATCAGCTCTTCAGCAAAAAAGGGTCTGTGAATCCGCCGGAGCCGCTGAATACGGTGGAAAATGTGACCAGCATGTCCGTGGGTGACGTGTCTTGAACACGAGTCATGAAGCATGTAGCATGTAGCATACGACCGAAAAGCCGCATATGACATTATCCGAAATACGCCAAAAATATCTTGATTTCTTCAAGAGCAAAGGACATGCCGTGATACCTTCGGCATCATTGATCCCCGAAAACGACCCCACGGTGCTGTTCACCATGGCCGGGATGCATCCGCTTATCCCATATCTGAAAGGACAGGCGCATCCTATGGGTGTCCGTCTGGCAAACAGCCAAAAGTGCATCCGGACCGGTGATATCGAAGAAGTCGGAGACAATAGACACCTGACGTTCTTCGAAATGCTGGGGAACTGGTCCCTGGGGGATTACTTCAAACCTGAATCGATCGGTTGGTCGTATGAATTCCTGACCGATAAAGAATGGCTGGGCCTTGATCCGTTGAAGATTTACGTTTCCGTTTTCGAAGGCGACCAGGATGCGCCGCGGGACGAGGAGTCGGTCGCCATCTGGCAAGCCCAGTTCGGGATGCACGACATCGCGGCAGAGGTCGGTGTGGCGGGACGGGATGAGCCGGCGTCAACCAACAGGGGAGCGCGCATCTTCGCATACCCGAAATCCAAGAATTGGTGGCCTGATCCGAAGATGAAGGGACTGTGCGGACCGGATACCGAGATTTTTTACGATACCGGAAAAGCCCATGACCCGGCATACGGCCAGGTCTGCCATCCCAACTGTGATTGCGGCAGGTTTGTCGAGATTTGGAACAATGTGTTCATGCAGTTCCAGCGCGAAGAGGAGGGCGGCCAACTCAAACCGCTGCCCTCGAAGAACGTGGATACGGGCATGGGATTGGAAAGGACGACCGCCGTGTTGAACGGCGCTCAGACGGTTTTCGATCTTCAGGAGTTCCAGGTGCTGATTTCGGCTGTCGAGGGGAAGTCGGGCAAGAAATACGGGACTGACGATGCGGCAACGCGGTCCATGCGTATCATCGCAGACCACGCACGGGCCGCGACCTTCATCATCGGCGATCCGCGCGGCGTTTTGCCCTCAAACGTTGGCCAGGGATATATCGTCCGTCGGCTTATCCGTCGGGCGGTGCGCGAAGGCCGGAGACTGGGCATCCGCGAACCGTTTCTGTCGCATTTGGCCGGCGTAGTCATCGGCGAATTCGGCGGACATTATGCCGAACTGGAGACGAACCGAACCAAAGTCATCGATGCCATCATGCAGGAAGAGGAAAAATTCGATAAAACCATAGAGAAGGGACTGAAGGAATTCGAAAGCATGATGGCCGACCACGTAATTACGGGCGAGGAGGCTTTCATCCTTTTCTCGACCTATGGATTCCCGTTGGAATTGACGCAAGAGCTGGTCGGGGAGCGGGGCGGCAATCTGGATGTCGAAGCCTTCAAACGTGAGTTCGAAAAACATCAGGAACTGTCGCGGACAGCTTCAGCCGGTGCCTTTAAGGGCGGTTTAGCCGAACATTCGGTCGAGACGACACGGCTGCATACGGCGACGCATCTGCTCCAAAAGGCTTTGAGAAGCGTCCTCGGCGACCATGTGGCGCAGAAGGGGAGCAATATCACCGCGGAAAGGCTGCGTTTCGATTTTTCGCATGCCCAAAAGATGACACCCGAAGAAATCAAACAGGTCGAGGATTTGGTGAACGATGCAATCCGGCGCGACTTGCCGGTGACGCGTGAAGAGATGACTGTTGATGAAGCTAAATCCACAGGCGCTATCGGGTTATTCGAGCAGAAATACGGCGATAAGGTCAGCGTCTACACGGTGGGTGATTTTTCGAAAGAAATCTGCGGCGGGCCTCATGTGACGCATACGGGCGAGTTGGGGGCGTTCAAGATACAAAAGGAAGAGGCGGTGTCTGCTGGGGTGAGGCGGATCAAGGCGACGGTCGAGGGCGAGAAGCGCTGAACAAGACTATGGAAATCCAAGAATTCCAGAAATTCGTGCATGAGTTCAAATATGCGCGTGGCTGGGAGAAGCATCACGAACCCAAGGATCTCTTGCTCGGATTGGTCGAAGAGATCGGGGAATTCAGGAACTTGATCAAATGGAAGCCGGATACGGAGATCCGCAGGATGCTGGTGGATGAGCCGACTCCGGAAATGAAGGAGGAAGTGGTGGATTTTTTCGGCGATATGCTGTGGTATCTCTCGACTTTAGCTGACTATTGCCGGGTGGATTTGCGTGACGCCATGGACTTCATTGCCGCTGAATTTCCGGATAGGTTTCCGGTAGACAAGACGAACGGCAGCGCCACGACCGATCCTAGGGTCGGGGGTTATGACGGAAAGTACCCGGAAAATAACGCTTCACCTTGAATTTAAGGTATAATTAATAAACTATGCCAAGTTTCGAACAAAGAGCGCCTAAGAAAGCCGCTAGTATCACGGAAAAGGGAAAGAAAATCGCATCAGCTTTAGCCTTAGCGGCAGCAGCGAATTGCGGACCATTCGGTTGCGCACAGACCGAGAAGGAAAGCTGCAGAACAACCGGTCCTACCGCCACCAGCGTCGAACAGGCAGAAGAGCTGTGTGAAAAGATCGGCCCCGAAGGCGGAATAGTCTGCGCCCAAATTACCGGCGAGGATTCAGATGGTATTAACGTCGAAGGCGTGTCATGTAAGAATCCGAATGCTAAATTGGAGGAAGTTTTCTCGCAAGGCATGATAGAAGGCAAGATAAATAGCACGAGATGCACCAAGCCTGAAGACATGCTGTGTGATACCGAGTGAATTCACGAAACAATCTCCAGACGGCCTAGATTTGACCCATTTAGCCCAATACTGCTATCCTTTTGACATTATTTCGATAATCAACGCGCTTATCATCCCAAGCATGTCCCAACAACAAGCTATTTATGGCAGCATCCAATAATCCTGGCAACAAGGATTTTTTAGTAGTCAAAGGCGTAGTCGAAGAGGCTTTGCCGGCCACGGCTTTCCGTGTAAAACTGGATAACGGACACACGATTTTGTGTCATTTAGCAGGAAAATTGAGGATGAACCGGATCCGGCTGACCCCTGGAGACGAGGTCCAGGTCGAAATCACCCCCTACGATTTGACAAAGGGTCGGATTACATATAGACTATAGCCCACTTGAGAACCTTTTATTTTGGCGCAATCAAGCGAAACCACTTGAGCTAGGCGCCGTACACCAGTACGGCTTATTACGCTCTATCCGGTCCGCCTGCGTCGAAATAGAAAGTTTCTTATCAAATCACCACTGAAACGCAAACCCTATGAAAGTCCGAGCATCCGTGAAATCCATGTGTCGAGATTGCCAGGTCATCCGTCGGAAGGGCCGCGTGGTGGTTATCTGCAAAAAGAGCCCCAAGCATAAACAGCGGCAAGGCTAATATTACGAATTAAATCTTTGGCTGAACGGTCTCAATAAATATCCTATGGCACGCATCGCAGGCGTAACGCTCCCGGCCCAAAAGCGAATCGAGGTCGGTTTGACGTATATCTACGGTATCGGTTTGCATACCGCCAAAAAGATCCTGAAAGAAACTGACATCTCGCCGGATACCCGGGTCAAGGATTTGACCGAAGCCCAGGCGAACACGTTGCGCGACATCGTCGAAAAGACCCATAAGGTCGAAGGTGAACTGCGTCGCGAGGTTTTGGGCAACGTCAAGCGCCTGAAAGATATCGGATGCTTCCGCGGGACCCGTCACATCAAGGGCTTGCCGGCACGCGGACAACGGACCAAGACGAACTGCCGCACCGTGAGGGGCAATACGCG
Source organism: Candidatus Uhrbacteria bacterium (assembly GCA_016222815.1). Lineage (GTDB taxonomy): Bacteria > Patescibacteriota > Patescibacteriia > 2-12-FULL-60-25 > 2-12-FULL-60-25 > CAIKNB01. The sequence continues at coordinate 46,535 of JACRQE010000007.1, read as the reverse complement.
CCGCACGATGGGATCCGGTAAACGTAAACTCGAAAAGAAGTAATCTATGGAAGACAAGCAGACCACAACCGCCGTCGAACAGACCGCGGAAAAAGCGAAGTCAGCCAAATCGGCCAAACCGAAGCGCAAGACCAACAAGGCCAAGCCTTCGATTTCACACGGCCGGGCGTACATCCAGGCGACTTACAACAACACCATCGTGACCCTGACGGACCTGAACGGCAATGTCGTGTCGTGGTCAAGCGCCGGTTCTTCCGGTTTCAAAGGCCCGAAGAAATCCACCCCGTACGCAGCTTCGTTGGTGGTCAAGAATGCTTTGGACAAAGCCGGTGATTCAGGCATCAAGGAAGTGAACGTCTTCATCTCCGGCGTGGGCCAGGGACGCGAAGGCGCTATCCGCGCTTTCCAGGCAAACAACATCTCGGTTTTGAGCATCAAGGACGTAACACCGATTCCCCATAACGGCTGCCGCGCACCGCGACCGCGCCGCGTCTAACCTGAACTACCACCAGATATGAGATTACGAGTCACAGCAAAAAGGGTCCGCCGGGAAGGTCTGAACCTGGACGGGCGCGAAAAGATGGCGCGCATCCTGGAACGGCGTCCTTATGGTCCTGGCGTCCACGGGCCGACGAGCCGCACCCGCCAAACGGATTACGGCAAGCAGCTGCGCGAGAAACAGCGTGCCAAGCTTGTATTCGGGGTGGCTGAACGCCAATTCCGCAACTATTTCGAGAAAGCGACCAACATGAAGGGCGATACTGCCGCCAACCTTGTCCGCCTGCTCGAATTGCGGTTGGACAACGCGGTCTTCCGCGCCGGTTTCGCCAAGACACGCGCTGCCGCCCGTCAGCTGGTCTCGCATGCGCATGTGGACGTGAACGGCAAGAAGGTCACGATTGCCTCATACTCGGTCAAGCCCGGTGACATCATCGCCATCCGCCAGGGCAAGCGCGAAAAGAAGATCTGGAAAGCTTTCGCCGAAGCGGCATCCAAAACCGAATCTCCTTCGTGGATAACTTCTGACATGAAAGAATTGACGGCCAAGGTAACGAGCCTGCCGGCTGGAGAAGAGCTGAAACAGGTTTTCGAGCCCCAACTTATCATTGAATTTTATTCGCGCTAACGTTCCTTTTTTATCATATGGAGTCATTTCTTCTCCCAACCAAGATTCGCTTCAGCCGAGGCGAGAGGCCCAACGAAGGCATGCTGACGGTCGAACCGTGCATGCCGGGTTTCGGCACCACCATCGGCAACGCACTGCGCCGCGTTTTGCTGTCTTCATTGCCTGGCGCTTCAGTGACGGCGGTCAAGATCCGGGGCGTAGAACATGAATTTTCCACCATCCCGAACGTCAAGGAAGATGTTTTGGAGATAATCCTGAACCTCAAGACCCTGCGACTCAAATGCCACGCCGAAGAACCGGTCAAGCTGTCCTTGACGGTCAAGGGCGAAAAGACCGTGACGGCAGGGGATTTCGAGAAGAACGCCGACGTGGAGATCATGAATCCGGATTTGGCGATCGCCACGCTGACCGATAAGAATGCTTCGATCGAGATGGAAATCACCGTAGCCCAGGGTCGCGGATACCGCTCGACCGAAGAACGGGCCAAAGAAAAACTGGATTTGGGCACAATCGCCATAGATGCTTTGTACAATCCGGTGATGAACGTGTCGTACAAAGTCGAAGCTACGCGTCTGGGCGAAAAGACGGACTACGATAAATTGGTTTTGACCATCGAAACGGACGGGACTACGGATGCCCTGGATGCCTGTCGCACGGCAGTCGGAATCTTGCTAGATCACTTGAACCTGCTTAAGGACGTAGAATATGAAGCATAACCGCAAAGGAAAGACACTTGACCGTAAAGCCGGACCCAGGCTGGCGTTGCTCCGAAATTTGGCGACGAGCTTGGTTTTGTACGAAAAGATGAATACGACTCTGGCCAAGGCCAAAGCTGTGCGCCCCATGGTCGAGAAACTCATCACGACCGGTCGCACCAAGACTTTGACCTCACGCCGCCAACTAGCTAAGGTTTTGACGGTTGAATCAGCCGTCAATAAGGTCTTGGAAGAGCTGGGTCCGCGCTATGCGACCAGACCTGGCGGTTATACCCGGATCATCAAACTCGGCACGCGTCAGGGTGATGGCGCTGAAATCGCCCAGATTCAACTGGTGAAAGACTAATATGACCTGGAAAAACACACGCGGGATGCCGCAAGTAAAACGCGAGACGCACGAGATCGACGCCACCGGATTGGTGGTCGGAAGGTTGGCGACGCGCGTGGCCACTCTGCTCATCGGCAAACACAAGCCGGGCTACGAACCGCATATTGATGCCGGAGATTTCGTGAAGATCAAGAACGCCGACAAGGTCGTATTCACGGGCAAGAAGTGGGAACAGAAAGTCCACTTCAGCACCTCGAACCGCCCAGGCGGCCTGAAGCGCAAGCCGGTATCGAAATTACGCGAAGAGAATCCGGGAGAAATCCTGCGCCACGCCGTGAAGTACATGCTGCCTAAGAACCGCCAACAGACGGCCAGACTTAAAAGATTGATCATCGCCTAATGACTATGCCGACCAAAGCAACCAAGGACGAAGCAAAAGAACCGGCCAAGAAGAAGGCGCCGGCCAAGAAGGCGGAGATTAAAGAGAAGAAAGCACCGGCCAAAAAGAAGGAAACCTCGGAAGAGAACGAAGTTTTGATGGCCGAAAAAGAAGCAGCCAAGATTGAAGCATTGGAAGCGGCTGATTTGGTGGCCAGCAAGGCGGCCAAAGGCGGCTCGTTCATCCCGGCTATCGGACGCCGCAAGACTTCGGTGGCCCGCGTGCGCTTGATCAAGAACGGTAAGGGCACGGTCACGGTCAACGGAAAACTCTACAATGAATATTTCGGGACCTATGACCTGCGCGACGAAATCGTTTCGCCGCTTAAGGTAACGGGACAAGAAACGGCAGTCGACATCAGCGCCCGCGTCTTGGGCGGAGGCATCCGCGGCCAGGCCGAAGCGGTCCGCCACGGCATCTCACGCGCTTTGATCCAACTGAACCCGACATTCCGAAAAACGCTCAAGAAACTCGGCTACCTGGAACGCGACTCACGCAAGAAGGAGCGCAAGAAGTTCGGCCTCAAGGGAGCGCGCCGCAGCCCGCAGTGGAGCAAGCGCTAAAAGAAAGACTGAAACATCCTGCCGAAAAGCAGGGTGTTTTGATTTTACAGAGCATGGTCCAAGAGTTATCGTACTGAAAATATGAAAATGAATCATTTAAACAAAACGTAGATCAATCAGCGCCGAAACGGCATGGCGTGCGTGAAAAGCTGATAAGAGCACTTACCAGAGGTCCTGCCGATAAGGCTTTGGAACAAAGAGCTGATTGGATGGTAGAAGAATTGAGGGTTGGAAAGTATTTGGCGCCTAAAATTAGATATATAGAACCGCGGGTCTTGAAACAGAATAACGTCGAACAGGGGGTGACGGTCGTGAGCATCGGCTCGGGAAAAGGACACGAAATTGATGAAATGGATAAAATCCTGCCGGGGTCCAAGATCATTGGACTAGATCCGGATGACTACATGACCGTACCTGTGGCTGAACGATTGCGTACTCTGGCACATGACTCTACCTATCTTGAGACCCATAACAGGGCAGAAAACATGCGTGATGTACCAGATGAAACTGCCGATGGGGTGACTTTGAATTTCGTGATGCACCATATTGACTCCGCTGCGCACTCGAAAATCTTAGATGAAATACGTCGCGTGCTGAAACCTGACGGTTATCTGTTCATGGCAGAGGATCTTGTGGACTCGGCAGAAGAACAGAAGTTGGTAGAAAGAGAAGACAGGAAGATCAATATGGAGATATCAGCGGATGCGCCGCATAATTACCGGAGCGTGAACGGATGGAAAGAGTATTTCGCAGAACACGGATTTGAGGTAGTTGAGAGCCATGAAGTCAAACCAGGGAAAGTTAGACATGGGTTTTTCGTGTTGAGGAAAATCAAAGAGAAAAGATGATTTCTGAATAAAAGAAGAAGCACCCGGCGGCGCTTGCGAGGAGGCAGGCGGCGCGGGTGCGTCGAGTGGGGAGGGGCTAGTCCTTGGTGAGAAGGAATGTGATCAACGCCGTTGCGGAGACGATGATCAGGACCTTGTACCAGGCGACCCCGAGGAGCAGGCTGAAGACGAGGGAGAGAAGGGCGATGCCGCCGATGAGCAGAAGCGCCATGATGACGAAGGCGATGGCGAATGCGGCGACGAATGCTCTGTAAATCGCTTGTCCGAGCGTCATTGGAATCCTCCGGAAAAGGGCTATTTTGACTAAACAATATAACACAAATAAGGCATTTTGTCAACCCCTCCATATACATCGGCTAACTAGCCTGTTTTGCTAAAATAAGCTAAGCTTTTAGGGTGCCTGAAGGTTCTAGGATAGCCAAAAATGCCTCCTGGCTGGTGATAGCCATGAGCCTGAATAAACTCATCGCATTTGGGTATTTTTGGGCTGTGGCCAAGATGCTGGGGCCGCAGATAACAGGGACCTATTTTTTCAGCGTTTCCGTGACCTCGATTTTCGTGGTTTTGGCGGATTTAGGCATCACCCAGGTCATCATCCTGACCTACGCCGGAGCTAAGGAAAACGCGGACCGGATTTTGGGTTCGGCGGTGAGGATCAAACTCCTGCTTTTGCCTATCGCCATCCTGGCATCGTTCGGCTACGGATATTTCAAGGAGGCTGATGCGACGACATTGGCGGCCATCGGATTGGCGTGTCTGGTCATGGCGGCGGATACGTTCCATCTGATGCTGTATGGAGCGTTGCGCGGCAAACAGGATTTACGGCCGGAGGCACTGGGTATGCTTATTGGACAGTCTTTGACGGCAGTGTTTTCGTTGTCTGCAGCCTGGTTGGGTTTGGGCGCAAAGGGACTGGTCGGTGGCTTACTGCTTGGTAGCACGTGGAACTTGATTTGGGCTTGGCGCAAATCACGGCAATACGGAATACATCTGGTCAAACCGACGCTCCAGGATATCAAGTATTTGGTTAAGATGGCGTTGCCGTTCGCCATCGCCGGTTTGGCGGTCAAGACATATTCATTCCTGGACACGCTGTTTGTGGAGGCGTTCCAAGGTTTGACGGCAGTGGGCGTTTATTCCGTGGCTTACAAGATGACGTATGCGCCGCAGTTCATCCCTATGACGGTCATAGCGGCCGTTTATCCGGCTTTGGCCGCGGCATGGGCCCGGAAAGATACGGAGAAGGTGCGGAAGGCGTATACGGGCGCTTTGAGGCTTATGGCGTTCCTTGGATTTTCAATCGCAGCGGGACTCTCCGCACTGGCGCCGAAGATTATCCCGATTTTTTACGGCCACAAATTCAACGGCGCAATCGCACCGTTCGAGATACTGCCGTGGGTGCTCTTGGCGATTTTCATGGATTTCCCGATTGGGGCACTGTTGAATGCTTCGAACCGAGCGCATCTGAAGACTACGGCCATGGTCATAACCATGTTCGTCTGCATAGTCATGAACGTATTGCTGGTGCCGACTTTCGGGACTATCGGGGCGGCTTGGGCAAGTGTTATAACTTTTTACTGTTTATTCCTGATGGGTGCGTTCTTCGCGCGGAACGACGCTGGAGGCTGGAAGGTCGTAGCTTGGATCCTGGCACGAGCGGGAGTCGCGGCTGCGATATGCTGGTATGTTTGGAGAGAAATTAGCTCATTTCTGCCGTTCCCGGCGGCTTTCGTGCTAGGTTCGGCTGTTGCGGTCGCCATGGCATTCCTTTTCAGGATAATCACTTACCGAGACTTGGAATTTATCTTGAAATTGCGTAAGTTCAAGATGAATGAAGAGGAGGAGGTCCACGTCGATGTCTAACATTACCCTTGTGACTTTAGATTATCCGCCAGACCGCGGCGGCGTGGCCAGGTTTTTGGGTAATTTGGTCGGAGAGTCCGATGGCGCGATGAAAGTTTTGGTGCCCGAGGGCCATGCGACTGATGGACCGGGGAAAATCTCAGCGGTAAAAATGTTCCGCCAAGCCTGGCCGCGTTGGTGGCCGATGGTGCCAGAAATCCACAAATTGAAACGCGAGGCAGCCATCGTGTTCGTGAGCCAGGTTTTTCCGGTGGGGACGGCGGCCTGGATTTCGAAACTGTGGGGCGGACCGGAATACGTAGTTTTGTTCCACGGGTTGGACCTGAAATTGGCGAACAGCGCATGGAAGAGGTGGCTGCTGCGGAGGATTTGCGGTGGGGCGAAAGCGTTGTTCACGAACAGCCGAGCCACGCTGGATGAATTGAAGAAGTCAGTGCAAAGTGCTGAAGCGATCGTCATGACACCGGGTATCGAGAAGCTCCATGTCCCGACAAGAGGTGAGGCACGCCGTAACCTCGGACTGGATCCAGAAAAAGAGGTCGTGCTGTCGGTGACGCGACTTGTGCCGCGAAAAGGGATCGATGTTTCGCTGCATGCCATGGCGCGAATCCAGGCGAAACGCGACGTCGAATATGTGGTGATTGGAAATGGGCCGGACAAAGAGCGCTTACAGAAGACAGCTGAAGAATCCAGGACCGTTGTCCGTTGGATCACGGATGCGGACGACCAAGAGAAATGGCTGTGGTTCGCGGCAGCTGACATCTTCCTATTGCCGGTACGTGAGGAGGAGAACGATATGGAAGGTTTCGGCATCGTCTATCTGGAAGCGGCTTTGGCCGGAGTGCCGTCAATTGCGGGCAAAAGCGGCGGGGCAGGGGAGGCGGTCAAAAATGACGCTACGGGTTTGCTGGTGAAGCCGAATTCTATCGACGAAATCGAGGAGGCGGTTTTGAGGCTGTTGGATGACAAGGAATTGGCGGTCAAGCTGGGCAGCCAGGGACGCGAAAGAGCGCTTATGGATTTCAAATGGGAGGAAAGGTGGCGGCTTTTGTCTTCCAGAATATGAGTCATGAGCCAATCGCCATCGTCATACCGTGTTTCAACCACGCCAATGAACTTGACGGGACATTGGAGTCTTTGTCTCGGCAGACACTGCTGCCGGCCGAAGTCGTGGTCGTGGACAATGGTTCGGATGACCATCCGGAAACGACGGTTGATAAATTTAGAGACAAGTTACCGATTAAGCTCGACAGGTTCACGGAACGCAGGGGAGCGCCGGCGGCCAGGAATTATGGGGCCAGCGTGACTGATTCCGCCAATCTCATGTTTTTGGATGCAGATGTGGAGTTGGCTCCAGATGCGCTATTGCGATTAACCGAAGCTTTGGAGTCGAATCCGAAAGCATCGTTCGCGTATTCGAGTTTTTTTTGGGATTTCAAGAAATTTCCGTCTCAAGCCTGGAATGCGGATGCTTTGAAGAGATTGAATTATATCCATACTTCATCATTGATCAGGCGTAAGGATTTTCCGAGTTTCGACGAGAGCCTCAAGAAATTCCAGGACTGGGATGTGTGGCTTACGATGGCGGAAAAAGGGCTCTCGGGCATTTTTGTCGATGAGTATCTGTTCAGGGTCAAGCAACGCAAGGCAGGAATAAGTTCCTGGCTTCCGAGTTTTATGCATAAGATTCCCTGGCCAATATTCGGTTGGATGCCGAAAGTGATCAAGAGATACCAGGATGCGGAAAAAATAATCAGGGAGAAGCATAAGATATGAAAGATCTGCGTATCGTCATCGTATCTTGGAATGTCTCTGACCTTTTGGAGAAAAATCTTTTGAGTTTGCCGAAAGCCTGTGAGGGTTTGGATTGGGAATGCGTGGTTGTGGATAATGCGTCGAGCGATGACAGCGTGGCGATCGCCGAATCGATCGGGGCACGGCATGCAGTCCCCCTACGGGTGACACGTAACACACAAAATCTCGGATTCGCGAAGGCCTGCAATATCGGCGCCCAGGGAGCTGATGCGCGATACGTTTTGTTCCTGAATCCGGATACGGAATGTCCGGCTGGTTCCCTGACCAAGCTCGTGAAGTTGGCGGATGAACGTCCAAGGGCCGGTATTTTAGGGCCGAAACTTGTATATCCGGACGGTCGCGTACAAGCCAGTGTGCGTCGTTTCCCCGGAGTTTGGGACCAAGCGGCACTTGTCTTGAAGCTGGCGCATTTCATGCCGTGGCTTCCGGTCTTGAAAAGGTATTCAGGGGCGGATGTCGACCTTGAAAAAGAACAGTCCGTGGATCAGGTCATGGGTGCGTGTTTTTTGGTGCGTAAGGAACTCATTGATCAAAAGCTCGGATATGACGAGCGATATTTCATCTGGATGGAGGAAGTTGATTTTTGCAAGACGGCTAAAGTGGAAGGCTGGGACGTTGTCTACCTACCGCAAGTCACAGTCGTGCATCATCTGGGACAATCTTTTGCCAAGGAGTTCCAACCGTTGCGCCAAAGGTATTTCACTACCAGCTTGAAGCGGTATTTCGCCAAGTGGCATCCTGGCTGGAGATATTGGTTGATTGCGGTTGTCGTGCCATTCGGGCTGGCATCAGTGGATATGATAAATTTTTTCAGCCAGACGGCTGGGAAATGGTTGTTGGCGATTGCAGGTCTCGAGATCATCTCGTATTTCGTTTTGGGTGTCAGCTGGTTGAATAGCTGTATCGCGATCGCTTTAGCTCTCATGGTGTCGTATTGGGCATGGAAAAAGCCTGAATACGCACTGACCGCATTGCTTTTGGAGTTGACGTTGGGGTCTAAAGGTTATTTGTTTCAAATCGGAGTTTGGCCGCAGACGGTTTCGTTGAGGATGGTTTTGTTTGCCGCGATCTTTTTCGGGTGGGGATTGGCCTTATTAGGGAGATTTCTCCGTTTCAGTCGAGATGACGTGAAGCAGATTATACGAGGGAGGTCGCAATATCTGGTTTTGGCGGTGTTGATCGTTTTCGCGATATTCCGAGGCTGGCAGAGCGGTGACCATAGATTTCTGTTCAGCGACGCGAATGCTTGGTTCGACTTGCTGCTACTCGTACCGATTTTGGATATAGTCCGGCGTCGCGGAGACAAGTTGGTTAAAACATTGGTGCCGACCGCGGTTGTGGCGGTTTTCTGGGTCGCTTTGAAGACTCTTTTCATCGAATACGTGTTTTCGCACGGCTTGTGGTTTGCTGACAGTCTATATATCTGGATTCGGCGTAGTGGAGTGGGCGAGATTACGTTCGCCGGACAGAACGTGTGGCGCGTGTTCTTCCAGTCGCACGTCTTTGAGGTGGCAGCTTGGCTCTTGGCGATGGCGTGGCTTTTGGACGTACCGCGTACCGCGTACCGCGTACAAACGAGGATTGCATGGTGGATGTTGGCAGCGAGCGGCGCCGTGCTCCTCATCAGCTTATCGCGCAGTTTTTGGATGGGAGCGGTTGCGGGAGCGATTGTCGTCGCGATATCGGCTTACAGATCATTGTTTTCAAGACAAATCAAGCCGGTGGTAACTGCGGGTATCATTTCCGTCGTTTTGGTTTTGGCGGCTTTGCTTTTCCCCATCCCCTACGTCCCGTTCGGGTCTTTCGCTGATGCGGTGATAAAACGAGTGGACATGGATGAAGATGCGGCGGTCAGCCGCTGGAAGCTTCTGCCTAAAATGTGGGAGAAGATTTCCGAGCATCCGGTCCTTGGTTCGGGTTTCGGTGCAACTGTGACTTACGAATCAAAAGATCCGCGTATCGTCAAAGCGACCGGAGGCATGCAGGAAACCTATGCGTTCGAGTGGGGCTGGCTGGAACATTGGATAAAATTCGGGATTTTAGGCATCCCGGTCATGCTTTGGATATTGATTTCGCTGGGTTGGAGGATATGGAAACTGGAAGAACCGCGCTGGCTGCGCCTCGGAGCGGTTTCGTCGCTCGTGGCTTTGGCCGTGCTCCATTTCTTCACGCCGTATCTGAACCATCCGCTGGGTTTCGCGTTTTTGTTCCTGGGAGAGGGGATGATTGAGTTAAAACGAGGACTATCCAATGAACTCAAAGCGCGGTCTTGAGTTGCCGTCCGGCCAGGGAACGATTTCAGTGAACATGGCTACAGGTCTGATCCAGATTTTTGAGAGTTGGTTGTCGTAAAGCGCCTCGTAAATGACCATGTCCTCGAGAGTCTCGCTATGTTTTCCTATGCCGATGACTTTGTAGGCTTTTCCTGAATAGTGCCGGTATGTACCTATTTGAATAGCAGTTTCCATATTATATCCAGCTATTTTTGCCGCGCAAATATTCTTGCCCTGACATAGGCTTTTTGCCTTCGGGTTGGAGACGTTTGATTACCAAGACAGTGCCGGCGGCGCAGGCGAGGCAGGGGAGTCCGTTGCGGACAAAAAAGTCTCCGGGATTGCGTGTTTTATCAGGGTCGCCTTCCATGGCTTCGAGGATCTTCAGGCGTTTGCCGTTTTTTTCGATCCACGTGCCGGGCCAGGGGTCGTAGGCAAAAACAAGCTGTTCGAGATTTTCCGCTGTATCGTTCGGATCAAGTTTTCCGTCGTCACGCGTCAAAATCTTACAGTAGGTAGCGTCTTCATGCTTCTGTTCTTTTGGTTCGATTCTGCCGTCCAAATAATCGGCTAAGACGCCTGGGAGAAGTTCTCCGCCGAGTTTGGCCAGGCGGTCGTGGAGTTCGCCGCCCGTGTCGTCGGACATGATGGGCTCTTCGGCTTGGGCCAGAATCGGTCCGTGGTCCATCTCGGCATCAATCAGCATGACGGTAACGCCCGTAGCAGTGTCGCCGGCGGCTATAGCAGCCTGGATAGGGGATGCGCCGCGCCAGCGAGGGAGGAGCGAACCGTGGACATTGACGATGCCTTTTTTCGGCAGGTCCAAGAGCCACTGGGGGAGGATTTTGCCGTACGAAACTATTACGAAGGCGTCGCAAGTTGGGCCAAACTCGGTTACCCAGGCTTTGAATGATTCGTCTTTGAGTTTTTCGGGTTGGAAGACGAGTGTTCCTTTCGGAGCGGCGATCTTTACGGCCGGTGGAGTCAGGACGGCGTGGCGGCCCACGGGACGGTCTGGTTGGGTCACGATGCCGGCGATTTCGAACCTTTCGTCGCTAGCCAGTGATTGGAGCGAAGGGACCGCGAAATTGGACGTCCCGAAGAAGATGATTTTATGCATGCAGATGTCAGACGGATTTCGTACCCAGGCCTTGGGTTTTGTGGGTCATCTTGTCGATGAAGAGTACGCCTTCAAGATGATCGAATTCGTGTTGGAAGACGATGGCCTGGAAACCTTTGGCGGCAGTCTCAAGCCGACGGCCATGGCGGTCTAGGGATTTGAGGCGGACCTTTTTGGCGCGCGGGACCATGCCCCAGACGCCGGGAACGCTGAAGCAGCCTTCTTCGCTTTCGACTACGGTTTCAGACATGACTTCGATCTCCGGGTTGATGTAGACTTTTGGTCCGGTATTTTCGTTTACCACGAAGACACGGATGTTGCGGCCGACTTGCGGTGCGGCCAGGCCGGCGGCGTTGTGCTGGACCTCCATGGTGGCTATCAAATCATCCAAAAATCCTTGGAAATCGGGCGTGCCGATTTGCGTAACCTCAACCTCCTGCGAACGCTGGCGCAGGGATTTGGCTGGGATGGTCACGACATCAAGGATTTTCGGCATGGTCTTATTAATGGGTAATCTTAGCAGAAAAAGGCGATTGGGTCAAGGTCAATGTATGCATCAAGCTTGTACGGGTCAAAGGCGGCGTATAGATCCTGTTCAGAGACAGAAAGCGGAAGAGTGACTTGGATTATGGACCTGGGAGTGCGGGTCGAGGAACGGTAAGGAACAGGGAATGGACCGGAGATATTCCAGTCCTGGGGAAAAGCCTCGGTCAGATGCTTGAATAGGGCGGCGGCGTTGTGCTCGTCTCCATCCACCAGCATTTTAACCAATCTGGACGCAGGCGGGAAGTTGAAGAGGCGACGTTCATTTTTTTCGAGTTTCCGTTCCTCTTCCAACCCTTCGGATGACATGGTTCTTTGGCAGAGCGCCAGGACCTCGTCTTTGGCTTGTACCACGAGGGTTGCACCTGCGATTTGGGCTTTGGCCGCAAGTCTCCGCCAGGCGACCACTAGGCGTTCGCGACGGCGGATGTCTTCAACTGCTCCGGCTAATAAAGCTGCGTCATTGATGACGACCAGGGAAGTTTGCGGGAATCGGTTTTCTTGGGCTTGCGTCAGGTTGATGATGCTGATTGTCGAGCCTGACTCCATTTTGGAGATTTGCTCGACCAGGCGGTCCAACCCGGGTCGGCCGCGCGAGAAGTCAGTGCCGCCGCATTGCGGACAATCGAGAGGCAGGGGTGATTTGCGACCGCATTTTCGGCATAAGCCGGAAGAGCCGTATTGCCCCAATTGATAGCCGCAGGCCGGACAGGTCGCGGTCCAGCCGCAGTTGGAGCAGGAAAATCTTGCGCGTTCTCCGCGCACCGGATGGATGATGGTGACAGGGCGCTTTTCGACCAGCGCCTCCTCTACGCGATTCATAGTCGAGGCAGTCAGACCGTCGAACGAAGAACGGCCGCTGCGGCTGAATGTCTCGAAAATGGTTTCAGGTGTCAGTGCAGGCAGGGATGGAGTATCCACATCCAGTCCGGGGGTTAAACTGAATCCGATGACAGATAAGTTGGGACGGATTTTAGCGCATTCGGCTACGAGCCAACGGGCATCAATGCGGGGTGCAAGCTCGTCTTGTTTATGGTCGTCGTTTTCCGGTTCTTCGATGAGTACCGTGTCTGCGAAGCAGGCTAACCAGGCACCAAGTTTCGTAGTGACGAGCTGATGTGCGTCACTAGTGACGAAGTCCACGAGGATTTTCCAAGCTGCTCCAGCCGGAATGTCGGAATGCAGGACCGGACAGCCTAATTCTGCGGCCAAAGAGGTTGCAGGATTTTTCCAGGCAGAAAGGATAAGCGTACGTCCGTTGCAGGAACTGGCGGTCGGCACCAGCCCATCCTGGGCATGGAGTATATCCGCCAGATAGCGGGTTTCTTTTTTGGCGAACGATATCCCGAGTTGATCGGCATTGGAGGCGCGGGCAGGCGGCAATTTGAATCTTTTGGGGACTTCCCTAAGCCAGGCGAGCAGGACTGAAGGGTGGGAGGAGAATGTTCGACGGGACGTCCGTTCGAGCAAATCTACGACCGCCGGACCGAGACGAAGTAAAATTTGCGGGTCTTCGAGGTTCTTGGCTTTTGCGGCGTACTGGCTCGAGTCGGAAAAACCGACCACGATTGCTGGTATTTGTCGGTTTCGGAAAGGGACGCGGATGAGGTCACCTATCTCAAGGGTACCTTCGGGGCTGATGGAATAGTCAAATGACTCCACACCGGGAATGGTGCGGATTGCCGGAACGACGGAAACGAACCTCATGTAGCATGTAGCATGTAGCATGGGATGAAAATCATCAATACGACATGTTTCTACCACATGTTTTGTGTTACAGGCTATATGTTGACACCGCTACACGATATCGTACCTGACCGTCAGGTAGCCGACGCCGAACGGAGCTTCGTAGCAAAGCTTTTTGGGCGTGACGTTGATTTCGTTCAGGGTCCCTAGCAGGGTCATGATAGGGCGATAACCGCACTGGCTGGCGTTTTCGATGATATCAGGCGGCAAAGCGAAGAGTTGGTCTGGTTTATTGGCCACGGCGAATTCAACCATTGCGGCGTCGAATTTTTCGCCTTCCGGGGTGGCTCCGCCTGGTGAGTCTTTGGTGACCTTGTGCGAAAGATCGGCGCTGGCGATGACGGCTACGCGTCGTTCTTCGGCGTGCAGGATACGTTTGAGTTGCGTACCGAAATCGTAGTGTGATTTGCCGTCGTGCATGGATGGTGAAACGGGAATGAGCTTCCAGTTGGTCAGATGCGTGGTCAAAAGCAGAATGGGGACGCTGAAGCTGTAATCGAGCTCCTCATTTGATGTCAGAGTGAACGGGACGTTTTCTTCGCGGAGTTTCCGTTGCAGGTGGTCGATCATCAAGAAATCACCTTTGGCTTCGACTACGGTCGAAAAATCACCAAAGGCCTTGAAGTTGCCGGAATATTTTTGCGCCAGATTGATGCTGAAAGCGTCGGGATAGCGGGAGCCGTGTGGCGCCATGATGCAGATGGTGTCCGGTTTAGACAGATACAGTGCTTGCTCGATTTCGGCTATTGCGGCCGTGGTCCCGGCAAGTTTTTGGCGATGTTCTTTGCCGATGGTCGGGACTAGGAGCGGGGAGTGGGGCACGATGGCCGCAAAGACAATCATAGTTTGCTTTTTGGATCAATTTTGGGTCAAAACCGCATCAACGGTGTCGTCAACGGCAGGCGCTTCGGGCGGTGCCACGTAATTGAGCGAAAACGGTTCGCCAACAGGATACGCCGAAAGAAGGTTGTCGGGAACCGTCACGACATTTTTCCATTTCCAGCCCAAAGTCTCAAAGACTTCGGCGCTCGGTATGGGACGGAGCTTGCCGTCCTGGATGACGCTGACCGCCGGTGATTTTATGCCGCGAACCAATTCGGCGTCGTGGAAACGGTAGGTTTCGCCGACCTTATATTTAGCCAGAGCCTTTGAGCTTACTTTTTTGATGTTACGGCCGCTGAAGTACAGCGACAAAAAAGCCTTGTCAGGAATCAGCTGTTTTACGTCATCTTCTACATACCAGTAGCTTTTATCGCCCGTATCCTGCAGGACGCGTCCTTGGGGGAATTCGGTCTTTTGGTCGATTGGAGGCAGGATTTCGTAGTCTTGCAGATCGGTATCCTGGACATCGATTATCTCGTCAGCATTGAAACCGAATCTGTTGAAGGTCTCCATGTCGGTGATATGACGACGACCGCCTTCGGTCAAGAGCCAGATGGCGTTTTTCGGGTCTTTAAGCAGGGCGAACTTGGGGAACTGGATGGTAGGACCGTCAGGATATGCGTCGAGTTCGGTGTCCGAAACTTCGACCGCTTTTTCCGGATCAACCAACGATTCGGTCACGACCGGTGAGGCGAACGGTCTCTTTTGTCCCAGCCGCAACAGGTAAGTTTTGCCCGACGGGATGCCGCGAACAACTGTACCGTCAGGGAAGACCAGGCTGAACCAGCGGCGCCAGATGCGCCATAGGTTGAGGTTGCCATGGATGTGCGGCGTGTAACTGTACAGCATGGCTGTGGCGTTATTTTTCGGGGTGACGATCTCACCATCGATGTTCATGGGTTTGCCAGGGGCCTTGCCGGCGATGGTCTTGCCGTTGCCTAAGATCTGGATCAGATATTTTTCACGGTGCTGTTTGGCTGCCCACTCCATCTGCGAAGCGAAGCCTTTGTAATTCTGGATGGCGGGATCGTTCATGCTGCAGGAATCGCAGACACCGTAACCGGCGGCCCAGTCGAACTGTTTCTGTGAGGGGTGCGGGTCCTCGACCAGGGATTGCTCCTTTTGTATCAGGACCATCAGGTATTTGGGGTTTATCTTGTAGGAATTGGCGACGCGCCAGATGATTTCGGCTGCGGTTTTCGGGACGCCGTCTATGTCGGGGGTGCGGTAGTCGGCCAGCGTGCCTTTGGTGCGCAAAAAACTGACCATCCGGTCATAAGACATGCCGTTGACGTCGAAGATGTCTTCATCCTCAAGCACGTGGTTTGGGTCAAAACCCGGGTCCAAATTGAGCTCTTGGGCCTTTGCTGAATTAGGCGATACGTTCGGGAAAACGCAGGCCAATAATAACGTAAAAATTAAGATTCTGCGGGTAATCTTCATGTCAAATAACATAACATAATATCATTTGACCGTGTAGGGGAGATGTTTACCGGAGCGGCAACACATGTGTTACCATTCGGGACATGAAAATGGGCTGGACTAAATACGCAGCCGTAGCCTTTCTCTTTACGGCCCAAGGCTTGCTTTTTTTGGTCATTCCGTCAAATTTGCCCCAAATCTACCTGTCACCGGATGAAACGGCAGTGGCCGTGACGGCGCGGGAATTCGGGACAGATTGGAGTTTCAGGTTGCCGGACAATATTCTCAAAGACGGGCCGTGGATACGCCCGAGGAGCTTCGTGACTCACGATGCTGCCTTGGTACCGGTTGGATTTTTGGGCATGCCACTTTTAGCCGGAATGGTTTGGAAGTTTTTGGGCGAGTTCGGCTTGTTGTTGCTCACGCCTTGCTTGGTGCTCGCCTGCATATATCCACTTTGGCGATTCATGCGCGGATTTGGTTTTGCGGCGCAGGTCGCGGGCGTGGCCGCATGGCTTTCATTCCCCATGGTCATTTTGTATGCGAACCGCGGTCTGTTCCCGAATTTGGCCATGGTTTGTCTGATGCTTTGGGCGGCTTTCTTGGTTTGGAAAAAACTTGATACCAAAGCGTTGATCATCGCCGGTCTGCTTACAGGCATGGCAGTCGCTATCCGTCCGACAGAAATCGTTTGGGCTGGGGTGTGGATTGCCGCGGCTTGGGTGGCGGGCAGTGGATCCAAGTTCAGCAGACATGATTGGAAGAATATAGCGACGTTCCTGGCTACGTCAGCTGTGGTCCCGGCCATTACCGCGTTATTGGCATGGAAGACTTATGGTGCGCCATGGATGATCGGTTACTGGCTGCGAGATTCTGCGGAAGTCACGGTACAGTCTGCAGAAGCCACAGCTTTGCTGCAAAATCCGGGACGTATCTGGCCATTCGGTTTCCATCCGCGGGCGGTCCTGAATAACGCGGAAAATTATCTGGTGTATATCCTCGGACCATGGGCGGCTACGGCGCTGGTTGCGACAGTACTTTGGATAAAACGAGAAAATTCGAGGATTGCCATCATGGCCGGCGCCTGGACCGCAGCTGTATTGTGCTTGATTTACGGGAATACGGTTTACCAAGACCATGTGGGACATAATATCGTATCAGTAGGGAATTCTTATTTGCGTTATCTTTTGCCGCTGGCACCGTTTTTCGCTTTGGCGGTCGGGGCTGTAAGCGCAAGATTGGTCGAGATATTGCCTCGCAATCGGGCAAAGCTGGGCGTGAGCGTTTTGGCGGCAGTTCTGGTCGCGCTTGGCATCTGGACCGCGTTCTCCAAAGATGACGAGGGTTTGAATTCATCGGTGCCGGAACTAGTGCGTTACGAGACGATCCGTGAAACCGCGTACAAGAACTACGGCCGCAATGCCATCGTAGTCTCGGAACGGAGCGACAAGATATTCTTCCCGGTCATGCGCGCCGTGACGCCTGTGCCGGACGATGAAAGGTTGAAAGATTTGGCGGCGTACTATTCGGACAGTGTGTTGTTGTTCGATACCACGTACGGTCCGGAAAAAATCCAAGATATGGCTGAGCGCGGCTTATACCTGAATCCGGTCTTGGCGACCAAAAACCAGACTTTGTACGAAGTGACGTTGTTGCCGGTAACGAGCGAACCGGATATGGACATCGAACCACAACCATGACCATCCCAAAGCCCCTAGCATATGCATTTTTG
Source organism: Candidatus Uhrbacteria bacterium (assembly GCA_016222815.1). GTDB lineage: Bacteria > Patescibacteriota > Patescibacteriia > 2-12-FULL-60-25 > 2-12-FULL-60-25 > CAIKNB01. The sequence goes on along the minus strand of JACRQE010000007.1, from coordinate 29,119 downwards.
ACCATCCCTTGGGTCCTGGCTGGATCAGCTGCGGTCTGGTTGGCGTTGTTGAGGTTTCCGCCTTCAGGGATTTTCCAGACATCAGCCATATTGGACGGAGGTAGCCCTTGGATCAATCCATTTTTGCCAGGCGAAAGGGCTTCGAAACCGGGATTGCAGCCAGAAGGTTGGGTCGGCCAAAGGATTACGGATGATCCGGTGTATTTTTCGGCTTTGGTCCCTGGTCCTTATGAAAGCGTGGAGGTGTCGTTGGAATATCGGCCGATGAATCAGCCTCTTTTGGAATTCGGATTGGTCCATGACCCGGAGGGCAAGATGCTCGAGATGCATCCACTGTATTCGAGCCAGCTCGAGAACGGGGAGTGGATCAAGGGATCGGCTTCAGGACGGGAGGGCTACGTGAGGCGGGGAGTCCCAGCGACGAGATTGGCTGACCAGGACACGCAAGGATTGGCGGTTTGGAATTCGTCGAGCACTTCACCGAGCATGCAGGATGAGACTGGACCGGAAAGGGATTGGACGCTTTCTTTGCGCGGTTCGCATGATTTCTTCTTCGTCCCAACGGCTGATTTGGACGTGACATTCTCGCTCCAAGCCGCTAACCGGAGCGTGAATGAGGACTTGGCGGCGTTCCGCGTTTTCTGCGCGGATGAGGAAATCAAACAAGATGCGTTCAGCATTTCCGGCAGCCAGGATCGACGCATGGGAAAGACGATTACGCACGCCATAAGAGTTCCGCAAGCCAAATCGTGCGTCTACCGGATATCTTTTGTGGCGAGCGATGATGTGTTCATCCGCGGCATCAAGACGACGAGCCGGCGCTGGGTCGTGGGTCCGAGGCTGGTGTTCGGCGATGTGGTGGGATTCGCGACCACGACATACGAAGGTCTTGCCTATACCAATTCGCGGCATATCGTGCTTGAGACTTTCCACAAAGAAGGCCTGCAGCAGATTTTTTTCGGCGACAGCTCATCATGGCTGAAGCGGACACATTCGACCATCAGGATGGATCGCGGAGACGGCAAAAAGACCGTGCAACTCAGGGCGCCGCAAGGCGACGTCAGGATCGTGGGCGATGGATACTTCGCTTTTTCGGAAGACGCTTTTTTCGAACCTAAACCGCGGCGCATGACGGATTCGACTGACCTTAAAGCCGAAAACACGGAAGCGGTCCTGACGGATTATGGACAACCGGAAAAGCTCGATGGCGATTGGTTGAGATCGGATTTCAGGTTCGCGCTTAATCCGACCATGGACAGATTGCGGTTCGTGTTGTCGGCGCCGGGAGTGCTGACGCGGTCGGCGGCTGTGGATGTCCGGCGCGCGACTTTGACCTTCCGTCGCCAAGCCATCAATCTGGAGGATTGGTGGTTCATAATCCGCCAAGAATTGGCTAATGCCTGGCATAGGCTCTGAATATGGATTTGATCGAATTCTCCAAACGGTTGCTGGTCCACACGGGAATAGCTTTGGGTTTGTGGTATGGCGGTTTGGTCGTGGTCGAAAAACTCATCCCGGGATTCGTTTCGCCATTCGTGGATCTGGCGCAAATAGGCCTAAGCACACTGGCGATCAGTGGAACCGCGGTGTATTTGGTCAAAGGTTTGCGGACGCGTTGGCACTTGGTGTTGGACGCTTTGGCCTTTTTCGCGCTTTTAGCCGCGGCTTTGGCGTATATCCTGACGAGGTTCAACGGTTTGGGTTGGCCGGCTTACATGCTCATCGGCGTGGGCGTAGCTCTGGCGTTGGCTGCGTTTTTTGAACTTTGGATGGATAGGGCGAAGGAGTAGTTTTATGTAGTATATTCACTTATAACCATTAATCTCTAAACACATATGAGCGACTGCCTTTTCTGCAAAATCATCTCTAAGGATCTGCCGGCCGATATCGTTTACGAAGACGATAAGGTCATCGCAATTTTAGATATCCATCCGGTGAATCCGGGGCATACGCTTGTCATGCCGAAGGCGCACACGGTCCAGCTGTTGGACGCTTCGGAAGAAACGGTGCGTGAACTAATGGCTGCGACGCGCAAGATTGCGGAAGCCATCACCAAAGGCTTGGAGACGGATGCGTTCAACCTGGAGATGAATTGCGGTCCGGTGGCCGGGCAGGTAATCCCGCACCTCCATCTGCATATCGTGCCGCGCTACGCTGAAGACGGGTTGAAACACTGGCCGGGAAAGTCGTATGCCGAAGGTGAGGCGGCCACGGTGGCGGAAAAAATTAAAAATTCGCTTTAAAGCAAAGCGGCCGGACGAGATGTCGGGCCGCGAGCGGGATTCAGTATCTCAGATTGAAGGCTGATTCGACGTGGAGGTCCAGGACTACCAACACGGGTGCATCGTCATCAAATGTTTCCAAATCGTCCACTTGATCCCTCAGGGTCCGCATCAGGTCATCAGCGAGGTTGAGGCGCTTGGTGGGCATGATGACAAGCGTTTTGCCCCTGAACGGCGACAGGTTTTTGAGTGCATCGACCTCGGAAGCGGTGCCGTACTTCAGGGCGAAGGCGAGCAGGACGGCCCAGGATTGCGGATACTGCGTCCGCAGACTATCGAGAAACATCAGGGCGCCGGTTTCGCGATCAAGGCCGGCGTTTAAGTTGACGAGCGCCTGATAGAAAGCCACGACGTCGTTCGCGGCTGTCTGGCGCTTTGTCTCATCGTCCCATCCCTCGAGACACTCGACGACGGAGCGGAGCAGCATGCAGCGACGTTCCGCTGCCTGGGTGGAGCGATTCGCATCAGTCAAACCGTCGCTCATGGGATTTCTCCTTTGTTGAAAGAACCGGCCGTATCTTCGGTCGGTTTCAGAATTTTGTCAAAAATCGGTCATTCCACGTCCAAAGACCAGACGCCTGATTCGCTCCCTTTGTCCCCAAGGATAAGCAGTCGCTGGCCGTCGACGGCTAAACCGCGGACTTGGTCGAAAGTGTCGAGTTGGGTTATCAGCCGTCTGTCGCGTGCATCCAGACCAAGGGCGAAAACAGCGTGTTCAGTAGCAAAGAAGATGTCGGTGCCCTCACGATGCCAAGCGGCGTCCACGATCTTTTCGCTTTGGCGCTGGATCAGTTCGGGTTCAGAGGAAGGGTCCCAAACCGAAAGCTCGGTTCCGTTGATAAGCAGATAAGAAGTTTGTTTTTTGATGGTGATGGGGCGCAAACGGTCGCTGTCGGCGGAATGGTACTCGGGCACGGTTTTGTTGAAGTCCAGCGAAAGCCAGCGGTGATCGTCGCGCAGGATGGCTCGGTCTTTACTGACTGAATCGATCCGCCAATCTCCTTCGGGCAGGACCAAACCGCGTTTCGGCTGGTCAAGGGATACATAAACCAGGTCGTTCGTACCACTGGCGTGGCGGATTTCGGCTGTGGGTATGGAATCCACGAGATTCTCGGTTAATGGATTTCGGGCCAGACTGTAGTCGGAAGTATGGAGCACGGATTGGGTCTTGCCGTCGTTGCCCACAAGGTCAGTACCAGACCATCGGTAATCGCCCGGCAGTAGCTTCATTGGCGCGTTGGTTCCATAGGCATCGATTATCCAATTTTGGGAGTCATTGCCGGAATCGCCGGACAGGATATAGCGGCTATTGTCGGACCAGATGAGGTCGTTCGTGGGTTTATATTCTTCTGCGAAAGCCAGGCTCGTGACAATCGCGCCGTTTAAACCGTAAATGACAGTTTGTGTCGGTGAAGCCGAAGCGAGCAGCAGCTTGGATCCGTCAGGCGAAAGCGCTTGGTAGACGGCGTCCGAGGGATAAAGAAGCGCTGATCCGGCTTTTTTCCAGAGCCAAATACCGTTGATGAAAGTGACTTTTTCCGGGTAAACGTCCAAGGATTTTTCCCAACCGTAGTAACCGTCCTTGGACAAGCTGAAACTGTGTAAACCCGGTGTGACATCTTGGATGGTGATTGGGGTCTTTTGGCCTATTGAACGGCCGTCAATCGAGATGTCGGCACCGGTCGGCGTACTGTCGAATATGACGGTTCCGTTTCGTTCGACCTGGCCTTTCTTCGGGTTCCAGCGGTAACCGGCTGTGTAAAAAAGCAGGATCGGAGCGACCACGAAAAATATGATTATGATGATTAAGGGGAAAATGCGCCGATGGAAAGGGATTTTTGGCATGGGGAAAAAAATTGACTTCGGGTCATTGACTAGGCTTAATTATTCTCCTATCATCGCAATTATGCAAACGTCAAACCGTAACCGTCTCCGGACGGCTCTTGTAGGTATTGCTTTCGTACTTGCCGTGGGCCTCGCTTTCACGGCCGGCTGGTTCGTCAGCAAGCCCTACGGTTCGATGGCGGCGGGCCTGTCTTCGGCTAGCGGCACGTCGATGGCGACTTTGATCGGCGTCGGAACGAATCCGCCGGCAGACATGATGGCGCCGGCCGACTTCAAGCAGTTTTGGGAGCTTTGGCGGAGGTTGAGGGATCAATATTACGAACAACCGGTGGATGAAGAAAAGATGTTCCAAGGGGCCATGCAGGGGCTGGCGGCATCATTGGGAGATCCGTACACGGTTTATTTTGACCCCAAGACAGCGACCCAATTTCAAGAGTCGCTGCAAGGTAAGTTTGAGGGCATAGGCGCTGAAATCGGCATCAAAGACGATTTGTTGCAGATAATTGCACCGCTTCCGGATAATCCGGCTGAGAAGGTCGGTCTGAAAGCCGGCGACCTGATCCTCAAAATCGACAACCAAGATACGGCCGGGATGTCGGTCGAGAAAGCGGTCTCGCTCATCCGCGGCAAAAAAGGTACGCCGGTGAACTTGACCATTGGGAGGTACAAGGAGGAAACGGATGCGAACGGCAAGGAAAAACGGACGCCATACACCCAGGAATTCGTGATTGTCCGCGACGTGATAGTGGTAAAGAGCGTCAAGACGAAATATCTGGATGACGATATCGCCTTGGTGGAAATCACGAGCTTCAACCAGGATACGGGCAACTTGTTCACGAAAGCGGTGGATGAAATCCTGACCAAGAATGTCAAAGGCCTGATTATCGATTTGCGGAACGATCCGGGCGGTTATCTGGATCGCGCCATCAGTGTGGCCGGAGAATGGACGGGCGAACAGGTGGTGGTCAAGGAACGAAGACAGGGTAAAATCGTGGACGAGTATTACGGAACGGCTGGTGGACGGTTGAAAGATATCCCGACCGTCGTCTTGGTCAACCAGGGTTCGGCTTCAGCCTCCGAGATCGTGGCCGGGTGCCTGCAGGATTACGGGTTAGCCAAGATATTGGGCACGACTACATTCGGTAAGGGTTCGGTCCAGGATTATTCAGAGTTCCCGGACAAGAGCTCGGTCAAGATAACGATTGCCGAGTGGCTGACGCCTAAAGAGAGGTCGATCAACAAGATCGGCATCGAACCGGACGTCAAAGTGGAAATAACTGATGAAGACTACAATGCAAACAGAGATCCCCAGCTCGATAAGGCCGTTGAACTCCTCGGAGGGAAACCCGCGCCGGCCGTATCATCCAAAACGCAGGCCAAGCCTGACGATCCGAAAGCCAACTAGCTTTCGGGTTAGCCATGAGATTTCAGCCGGCGGGATAATCTTCCGCCGGCGGGGTCATAATATCGAGATTTTTTTCATCAAAGACCCGTTTAACCGGTGGACCTTCCCCAAAGGGCACCAGGAAAGGGGAGAGACTTTGGTGCAGACGGCGTTGCGCGAAATAAAGGAAGAAACCGGTCTTACCGGCCTCAAATATCTGGCTCCGTTGGGACGGACGTCTTTCACTTTCAGGCGACAGACAGGGACTATCCAAAAAACCGTCCACTTGTTTTTATTCGAAGCTCCTCCGGACGCCAAGGAAGTTTTGACCGGGGAGGGGGCTATCTTCGAAGGCCAATGGGTCAAAGGTTATAAGGTTTTTTCCATCAGCGGGTACAAGAATCTGGACCGGATATTGGCCAGGGCTTTGAGGTCGATCACCAGCATCCAGAGACAGGGGATAAGACGATAGCTGGTGAGTTGTCCGTGTGCTATAATTTAGCACCGTATGAACAAACCACGGGGGAAGACTAAAGGTCGTCGCAGAACGACTATTTTTGTTACTGGCGGAGTCATGAGCGGGGTGGGGAAAGGCGTGTCGGTCGCGTCCATGGGGGCGCTGCTCAAGGCGCGCGGCCTCAAAGTCACGGCTGTGAAGATCGATCCCTACCTGAATGTGGATCCGGGGACTTTGAATCCTACGGAACACGGCGAGGTTTTCGTGACAAAAGACGGTTTGGAGACGGATCAGGACATCGGCAACTATGAACGTTTCTTGGATGAAGACTTGAGCCGCGTAAATTACATGACTTCTGGCAGTATCTTCCAGACCATAATCAACCGCGAACGGGCCATGGGTTACCACGGCAAGACGGTCGAATGGGTGCCGGATGTGCCGAACGAAATAATCTCGAGGATAAAAACTGCGGCGAATGATGCGGATGCGGACGTAACGCTGGTCGAAATCGGCGGCACAGTGGGCGAGTACCAGAACCTGCTATATCTCGAAGCATGCCGTATGATGCATCTTGAGAGCCCGAAGGACGTATTGCTGGCGTTGGTAAGTTATCTTCCGGTCCCAGGCAATCTCGGTGAGATGAAGACCAAGCCGACGCAGTATGCGGCGAGGAGCTTGAATGCGGCCGGTCTGCAGCCTGATTTCATAATTTGCCGATCCGCTTTCCCCATCGATGAACCGCGGAAGAGGAAGCTTTCGATCAGCTGTAATGTGGCGGCCGAGGATGTGATTGCGGCTCCTGACGTGGAATCGATATACGCCGTTCCGGTGAAATTCGAGGAAGAAGGAGTAGGTGACAGGATAGTCAGCAAACTCGGATTGAAAGCACCGAAAAAAGACGGAAAGCATTGGAGAGATCTCATAAAAAACATCAAATCATCGACCAAACCCATTAAAATCGGGGTGGTGGGTAAATATTTTTCCACAGGTGATTTCACGTTGAGCGACGCCTATCTTTCGGTCTTGGAAGCAATCAAGCACGCGGCTTGGGCAATCCGCCGCAAACCGGAGATAGTGTGGCTGAACAGCGAGGATTTCGAGAAAAACCCGGGGACAGTCGCGACGACGCTGAAGAAACTCGACGGCATCATAATCCCCGGAGGTTTCGGGGCGCGCGGCATAGAGGGTAAGCTCATGGCCATGAAATATGCTAGGGAACATAAACTGCCGTATCTCGGATTGTGCTATGGCATGCAGTTGGGTTTGATTGAGATCGCCAGGGACGTGCTTGGCTGGAAGGACGCGAATACCACGGAAATCGACCCGAATACATCTCACCCGGTCATCCATTTGATGGACGAACAGCAGAAAAAGATGGAAGACAAAAATTACGGAGGCACCATGCGCCTGGGTGAATATCCGTGCGTGCTGAAAAAGGGGAGTAAAGCGCGGGCACTCTATGATCTGGAGATCGTGCGCGAACGCCATCGCCATCGCTACGAAGCCAATCCGGAATATCGCAAGGAGTTCGAAAAGGTCGGCGTAGTCTTCTCGGGCATGTCGCCGGACGAGAAGCTGGCCGAGATAATCGAACTCAAGAACCACTCGTTCTTCATGGCCTCGCAGTTCCATCCCGAGCTTACATCAAGACCATTCAGGCCGAATCCGTTGTTTCTGGGATTTGCAAAGGCGGCGGCTAAGCGCTAGAATTCAAAAACTATGAAATTCGAAGCAGGACCAAGCAAGGAAAAGCCGAATAAATTGCTGGAGGGGATGCAAGACAGGACAGGTTGGGCTAGCGAAAAGGTTCAGGAAGCCATGAACAACAGGTTCCTGAAACGTTTTTCAAAGATGGATGAAGATGAAATCGAGCATGAACTCGACCGACTAGAAGGGGATTTTTATGTATTAGCCGAGAATCCTGATTCACCCGATTTTGGCGGACGATATGCGGGTTGGTCGGGCGAAGAAATCAAAGAGCTGTTTTCGGTAATGTATGGCAGGGAGTTAGGTTCGAGTAAGAAAGCTAAAGCGGAAACGAAGAAGGAGAGCCTATCCGATGCCTTGAACATGCGTCTTGAAGACGCGAGTCCGAAGGTCAAGCAGAGGGTACTCGAAAGGTTCATGCCCCGGTTGCAAAAATTCGGTGAAGATGAATTCGAAATTTTTTTAGATCATAATGAAAATTCTTTCTTAAGTCTAGCCATAGACCCAGAGGATGAAAGTGGCGGCGGTCATTATGAAGGATGGACCGCGGATGAAACTAAAGAGCTCTATCGCGTCCTCTACGGCAAGGAACCGGAAGGATAAGTCTACGTTGAAACCAAAAAGCAGCCGTGCGGCTGCTTTTTTGAATCTCGGTTTGGATTACTTCGCCTCGGCCGGGATGACGTTTGCCAGCTTGACCTTCTTGAAAGCTCCGGTGAAGCGGCGGACCTTTTTTTCCGTGAACTTGACGATGCCGTCGGCTACGGCGAAGAGGGTGTCGTCGCTGCCTTTGCGCACGTTCAATCCCGGACGGATGGCCGTGCCGCGTTGGCGGACGATGATGTTGCCGACCTTGGCGAACTCGCCGGCGTAGAGTTTTGTGCCCAGGCGCTGACCCTGGGAATCGCGGACATTACTAGTACTGCCGCCAGCTTTCTTATGTGCCATATGGTTAGGATGTAGGTGGTAGGCGGTAGGCTGTAGCCAGAGGGGGCCGCCGATCAGTCTCTAAGTGATAATGTTTAGATAGCCACAAGATTAAGCTAAAATTGGGTGCTTGTCAAGGCGCGGAAGGACAGGTACATTGGGTGGTAATATATGGCTCAAAACAGCGAAAATTTGGCACAAGAGGTACAAAAGGTGTTGGATCAGCTTCGGGACGGCATACAGATGCATGGCGGGGATGTGGAATTGGTGTCGGTTGACAGCGAAACAGGGAAAGTCGAGGTCAAATTGAAAGGAGCTTGCGTTGGTTGTCCATTTTCTGACATGACTTTGAAGGCGGGAATCGAGGAGACGCTATGCGAGATGGTGCCCGGGATCAAGCAGGTGGTGGCGGTGGAATGATAGTATTCCGTCGTCCTGAATGGAGTCCCGTCAGACGGGACGGAGTTGAAGGATCTTTTTAAAAAGGTCCTTCAACTGCGCTACGCTTCGTTCAGGATGACATAATATCTTGATACACTTCATGCGATTGGACGACTGGCGCTTTTCGGCCAAACGCGCCTGGCAAAACCATTTCATCCGCTGGACTTCGATCGTGACCGGTGTAGTCATCATCGCGGCCTCGGTGTTTTTCCTGTGGAGGTTGATTCCCGAGGGTTGGCGTTCAGGCATCTTAGTGATGCACTACAACGTGTACCTCGGCATAGACAGCGTCCAGTCGTGGCAGTGGATAATGGTCTTACCGGCTGGTATGATGGCCATATTCCTGATCAACATTCTGACCGCCTTGGGCTTATATCGGCCCGACGAACTTGCGGCCAAGACTTTGGTTGGGTTTACGGCCGCATTGACGGTCTTGTGGTGTACAGGCCTGTTTTTCTTGGTTTTGATTAATCTTTAATAATCGTACCTCGTACTTCGTACCGCGTACTACGATATGAACCTGAATGCTTTCGTCGTCATCCGCTTGATCGTCATCACTTTCGGTTGTTTTGCGTTGGCCATGGCTTGGGCGCCGTTCCTCATCAGGCTCCTGAAGCGGTACGGCATGGGAAAGACTATCCGGTCAGCCGAAGTGGCGCCGATAGCCGGTGGATTGCACGCGCATAAATCGGGCACGCCAGTCATGGGCGGTTTGGTCGTATGGGTAACGGTCCTGGTCGTGACGCTCATCCTCTCGAGCGGATGCGCTTTCATCGACGGTGCGTGGTGTTCCTGGAATTTCCTGTCGAGGTCACAGACGCTATTGCCCATCGGAGCGCTTCTGGCTGCGGCCATGGTCGGTTTGGTGGATGATTATCTGAACGTTAAGAAAATCGGTGCGGCAGGCGGGGGGTTGCGCATGCGCCACCGACTTATTTCGTATTCGCTTATCGCATTAGGCGGCGCTTGGTGGTTCTACTCCAAACTAGGTTGGGATTTCATCCACATTCCGTTCGTAGGGAATTTTGAAGTGGGTTGGCTTTACATCCCGATATTCGCCATCGTCATTATCGCGACTTCTTTCTCGGTCAACGAGACCGATGGTTTGGATGGTCTAGCAGGAGGGCCGCTCATGGCCGCGTTCACAGGTTACGCGGTCATCGCATTCGCCCAGGGCAAAATGGATTTGGCCGTATTTTGCGTGGCCATCGTCGGCGCTTTGATGGCCTTTCTCTGGTACAACGTGACACCGGCTTCGTTTTTCATGGGTGACACCGGGGCGATGTCTTTAGGCACGGCATTAGGCGTCGTAGCCATGCTGACCAATCAGCCGTTGTTATTGCCCATCATCGGCTTGCCGTTCGTGCTCGAGTCGCTGTCCGTCATCATCCAGGTCGCCTCAAAGAAAATCCGCAAGAAGAAAGTGTTCCTGAGCGCACCGGTGCACCACCATCTGCAAGCCATCGGATGGAAAGAGTCGCAAATCGTATTCAGGACATGGCTCATCTCCATGTTTTCGGCAGGCGTGGGCGTGGTTTTGGCGCTTACGGACCGGATGTAGCCTATGCGGCATGTCGCACCGATAGACAAGAAGTTCTTGGCGCTTGTCGCCGGTTTGTCCATATTCGGTTTACTCATGCTTTTATCGGCCAGCGGACCTCTCGGGTTGCAGCATTTCGGCGATACCTGGTTCTTTTTCAAACAACAGCTGACCAAGGGTTTCATCCCCGGGATTTTCCTGTTCTTCATCTTCTCGCGTATCGATTACCGCAGACTCCAGCCTTTGGCCATACCCGCCCTGGTGGCGTCGATCGTTTTGCTCGTGATGGTTTATGTCCCGGGCCTAGGATTGCGTTTCGGCGGTGCCGGGCGTTGGGTGAACTTGGGGCCCATATCTTTCCAACCTTCGGAATTCGTAAAAGTCACTTTCCTGGTTTACGCGGCGGCGTGGTTGGCTGCGCGGCATGACAACAAGGCCAGGACACTGCAGGAAGGCTTGTTCCCGTTTTTGGCCGCGCTCGGCATCGTGATGGGTTTGCTCATCATGCAGCCGAACACAGGCTCGATGACCGTCATCACCATGTCAGCACTTTTGACATATTTCATCGCCGGAGCGCCGATTGGATGGTTCGTGACTTTAGGCATGATGGGGGTCGCGCTCATAGCGCTGCTCATCAAAGTCACACCATATCGCGCGGCGCGTTTCATGACGTTCCTGCATCCGGAGCTTGATCCGCAAGGCATCGGCTACCACATCAACCAGGCATTTTTGGCCATCGGTTCGGGCGGATTGTTCGGTGTCGGCTACGGACATTCACGGCAGAAATACCTGTATTTGCCCGAAGTCGCCGGAGATTCCATATTCGCAGTCATGGCAGAAGAATTGGGATTTTTCATGATGGTCGCGTTTTTAGTGGCTATGGCTTTTTTGGTCAACCGCTGTTTGGCGATTGCGCGCGGCGCACCTGACGTATTTGGAAGGTTTTTGGCCACGGGCATCGGATGTTGGATTGCGGTACAGACGATATTGAACGTATCTTCCATGATCGGACTCATGCCTATCACCGGCGTCACACTTCCGTTCGTGAGCTATGGGAGCTCGGCGTTAGCGGCACTGGCTATCGGTATGGGGATAATGGCTTCAGTCTCTAGACAGTCGAGAGTATGAAAACGAACAACCAACAAAAAAATAGAGTTTTGTTTTGCGGCGGGGGAACGCTGGGTCCGGTGACGCCGCTCTTAGCGGTATTGCGCAGGATGCGCGAAGTGCGGCCGGATTTGGAATTTTCCTGGATCGGCACGGCTCAAGGGCCGGAGGCGCCGTTGGTCGAGGGCGAAGGCGTCGGATTCCATGCATTACCTGTGGCCAAAGTAGCGCGTTATCCGGACAAGTCATGGTTCACTTTCCCGTTCGATTACCTGAAAGCCAGGACTGAAGCCAAGCGTCTTTTGGAAGGAATCATGCCCAAAGCGGTATTTTCTGCCGGGGGTTTCATGCAGGTCCCGATCATCAGGCTGGCATCGAAGATGGGGATTCCATGCGCCGTGCATCAGCTTGATTACACTCCTTTGCTTTCAAATAAAGCTGTAGCCGGAAAATGCGAGTTGCTGACCGCGTCCTTCGATTATCCTTCGCCCCAATTCGGAGGTGTGAAGGCGATCAGGGTCGCTACGCCATGTCGTTTCGCCAATGTCCCGACTCCGTCAAGAGAGGCGGCAGCGGCTGAATTCGGATTTGATCCGGAGAAACCGATCGTTTTCGTGACCGGCGGAGGGACGGGAGCTATTTCACTCAACGAGGCTATAGCGGGCATATTGGACGGTTTGCCGGAAAAAACGCAGGTAATCCATCTGACCGGTAAGGGGAAGATGGGGGATACGCTTGCTAGGGACGGTTACAGACCGTATGAGTTCTTCAACGAAATCCAGATGTTGAACGCATATTGCGCTTCGGACCTGGTTGTATCGAGAGCCGGTTTCGGCGCATTGTCCGAATTGGCATCTTTGGGAAAACCGACAATCGCGATTCCTTTACCAAACAGCCCGCAAGAGGAAAACATAAGAGCTTTGGGCGATTCCATCGTGAGCGTGCATCAGGGGACGGGTTTTGCGGAAAACCTGAAACAACAGATATCGAGGCTTTTGGACGACAGTTCGACTCGCGAAAAACTGGGCCGGAGCTTACGACAGAAACTGCCTACGGATGACGGAAGGGAATTGGCAGAAAGATGGCTGGGGTTGATTGACCGTTAGGCGAGAATTGACAAAACGCCTAAAATGTTGTATTTTCACCGGGTTCTTTCACCCGGAGATTTACGAATGGCCAACAAAGTCAGCTACACCCAGAGCAGTGAATCGCGTGTCATCTGTCCGCCGACTGAAGGCTTTCCGCTCGAGCGTCTGAACGACTATGTCGAACGCTGCTTGGCGAAACAGAGCTTCACCCCGGATGAGCTGGCGGACTTCGTCAAGCTGCTCTGCGACGACGAGCTCATCGCGAGCCTCACCCCGGATAAGCGTCGGCTTGTCCAGCTCGAGATCAAGCCGACGGTCAACGCCATCCTGCAGCGCAAAGCGAAGAAGATCAAAGCTGCGCGTAAGGTCCCGAATCACCTGAGCTGACGCCCTCCGCTCCAGCGGCACCCCAAAAATGGTGCCGCTTTCCATATTTTACCAAACAAAAAGCCCCGCAGAAGCGGAGCTTTTTGTTTGGTGCGCCCGGTGGGGATCGAACCCACGACCGTTGGCTTAAAAGGCCACTGCTCTACCACTGAGCTACAGGCGCAAGCTTTAAAGGTCTTTCGACTCCGTCAGACTCCGCTTAGGATGACCTGCATTGACGTGACTGAGGTCTATTTTCGTGCTAAGATAATACAAGAATCACGTAAATTAATCAAGATGCGTATCTCGATCATCGGATGCAAGGGTATTCCAGCCGCCTTGTCGCTAGGCGGCGGTATTGAGACGCATGTCGAAGAGCTGGCTACGCGACTAGTCGGACGAGGCCATAAGGTCACGGTTTATGTGCGGCCGTATGCTAATCCGCGTCGATTGAAGTTCTATAAGGGCGTAAGGTTGATTACTCTGCCGACCATCCGGAGCAAGAATCTGGATACCATCACGCACACGCTCCTTTCTTCGGTCCACGTCTTGTTCCGTCGGGCCGACATCGTCCATTACCACGGAGTAGGGCCGTCCACCTTGTCCTGGATACCGAGGTTTTTCAAGCCAAGAGCAAAGGTCGTGGTCACGTTCCATAGCCGCGACCGATTCCATGAGAAGTGGGGCTGGTTCGCGAAGATGTATTTGGCTTTGGGCGAATGGACCTCGGTTGTTTTTCCGGATGCGACGATTGCAGTTTCGCATTCCATCCAGATCCTATGCCGAAGTAAATTCAAACGATTCGCCTGGTACATCCCGAACGGGGTGGATATCCCCTCGGCCGATGTTGGCCACGAAGACCTGAAACTGTTCGGGTTAGAACCGAATAAGTATTTTTTCACGCTATGCCGTTTCATCCCGCATAAAGCCATCGATGATGCGATCAGGGCGTTCAGGCTGGTCGAGACGGATATGAAGCTGGCGATCGTGGGTTTTTCGGCCAAAAACAGGAAGGAGCAGGATTACGAGGAATATATCCGTAAATTGGCGCACGGAGATCCGCGGATAGTATTCACCGGAAAGCAGACGGGAGAAACGCTGAAACAGCTTACGGCTAACGCCTATGCCCTCATCCATGCTTCGCGCAGTGAGGGTTTGGCGTTTTCCATCCTGGAAACCATGTCGTACGGCCGTTTGGTCGTGATGAGCGACATCCCGGAGAATTTGGAACTCATAGACCATTCAGGTGTTGCGTATAAAGTCGGGGATATCGGAGCGTTGCGCGACACTTTGCAATGGCTGGTCAATGACCCCAAGATCGTGCGTGAGCGCGGCCAGCGGGCACGCGAAGTGGCGATGCGGCTCTATTCATGGAATTCGGTGGTCAACCGGACTGAAGCGCTTTATTACTCGCTAATCCATACCAAATAATCAACATGAAAACCCAAGTCGCGCTGAAATCGTTGGCCTCGCGTTACGCCGCGATAAATACTGACCGCAGGAAACTCCAGGAGTTGAGCCAGTTGGCCCAAAGGAACTCAAAACAATCCATTTTTGCGTTGCAAAGAGGTGAAGTCGATAAATCTGATAAGCTTCTGGTCGAAGCCGAGGAAGCGCTGGCAAAAGGATTGTCTTTGATAAAAAAACAGCCGCGGTTGAATAACGAAGGGATGTGGCGGGCTTCATTGGAGGAATATTGCGAAGCTTGTTTTTTCGACAAAGCCATAAAGGGCAAGGACCTGTTTCCGCCGCAGCGCATCACGGACGAGCCGGACATCCTCATCGGAGGTTTATCGGATTTGATCGGCGAATTCGTGCGTTTAGCCACGAAAGCGGCAATCGAGCATGATGCCGAAAAGGTGGACGAACTTTATGGGATATCCGAAGGCATGGTCGAGTTTTTGTTGTCGCTGGATGCTACGGGAAATTTGAGGAATAAGATCGATCAAGCAAGACAGCACCTACGTAAGCTGGAAGAGATCAGATACGACTTAGCCAAGATCAGATAAACAGTTTGAATCGGAAGATGAATTATGAATGATAAACCAGTAGCGGCGATAGTGGCGGCATATAACGAAGAACAGACTATCGGGCCCATTGTCAGTACCTTGGTGAATTCCAAGCTTTTTCGCGATGTCATCGTGATTAGCGACGGATCCACGGACAGGACGGCGGAGATTTCACGGGCAGCCGGAGCCTCACTGGTGCATCAGATGCCCTGGAAGCACGGTAAGGGCGCGGCCATGATGCACGGCGTGGCGCATACCGATGCGCCGATACTGTTTTTTCTTGATGCGGATTTGAAAGGTTTAAGTACGGAGCACCTGAAAAAGATAATGCAGCCGGTGATGAGCGGGAAGTTGGCGATGTGCGTCGGGATACGGGACCGCGGAAAATGGGGCATGAAGCTGGCGGCATATTTGCCGCTTATCGGCGGAGAGAGGATAATGGAGAGACATGTTTTCGAGGATATTCCGGATAAATTCCTGCAGGGATTCATGGTCGAATCGGCTTTGAATTATTATTGCCGATCGCACCATCTGAAATACGGCACGGTTGAACTGCCGGGACTGCATATCCGTCGCAAGATGCAGAAAGTCGGTTTTCTGAAAGGGCTGAAGGAATATATGCATATGGGCTACCAGATCGTTAAAGCCATGGCTATGGTCAGGTTGGGGAGATTGAAGCGAGAATTCAGGTGATTGACAAGATTCGTCATGGATGGTTAAGTCTTCAGAATCATACTTGTATGAAAACCAAAAGCAACGGAAAATCAATGATAATGCCGGACATGCTCGATATCACGGTCATGGGGGAGCGCGGGCAGATCGTGATCCCAAAAAAGATGCGTGACATGCTCGATCTGAAAGCCGGCTCCAAAATGATGGTCATCCACCACGGCAACGGATCGTTGATACTGGTCCCGGCAGACAAAATGAAGTCGATAATGAAAGAGATGCATAAGCGACTTACCGAGGCGGATAAACTATTGAAGACATAAATATGGCGATACCTACATTCTTAAAACGGAAAAGTACCTACATCGTCCTGATTTTGGTTTTGGCAGGAGCAGGATGGCTTTGGTACGGCAAAAGCCAGTCGGGGAAAACGACCTACGAGACTGTAGCGGTGGCCAAGCAAGACCTGAAGCAGACGGTGGAAGTCACGGGCGAGATCAAGCCGGCGGAGAGGATTGATTTAGCTTTCAGGAACAGCGGAAAAATCAGTGCCGTCAATGTGAAAGTCGGGGATACGGTCAAAGTCGGCGATATCCTGGCCGAACTCGATGCACAAGATGCTCATTTCGCGGTCCAGAATGCCAAGGCGGCATTGTCCATCGCGCAGGCGAATCTGGATGCGAAAATCGCGGGTGAGACGAAGCAATCGATTCGGGTGAGCGAAACCCAAGTTGAACAAGCCCAAGCTTCTTTGGAGAAGGCATTGAATGATTTGGATTCAATAAGGAAAACGTCGGCCGATGCGGTCACGGTAGCCCAAATTTCGTTCGAGACGGCGCAGAACAGCCTTACGAATGCGGATGCTATCGCAAGCCAAACGACACAGAACGCTTATGATACCTCGCGCTCGACCCTATTGAGTGCTTTGGGACCTTTGCAGACCGGACTGACTGACGGCGACCAGATAATCGGCGTGGACAATTCGGCGGCTAACTCTTACTACTCGAGCCTATTGGGCATCTTGGACTTGGGTTCCATGGACAGGGCTAAAAGCTCGTATGCTGCAGCTAAGAGCGCTAAGGCTGTCGCCGAAACAGCTGTCAAGGGATTGACTGCATCTTCCAGCAAGGAAGCGATTTTAGCTGCTGCGGATTTGGTGCAGAACGCGGTGACTCTGGTCCAGGCTTACCTGTCCGACGTCCAGAAAGTTTTGGCAGCCAGCCTGACGAGTTCTTATTTCACGACAACTGATTTGACGGCAAAAAAGACGACAATAGATGCGGACAGGACATCGGTATCTTCGCAGAAGACAATCGTGGAAGGCGCTGTCCAGACCATCAAAAATTCAGAACTCGCGAAAACGCAGACCGTCCAGCAATTGCAGGACGCAGTCAGGACGGCCCAAGTGGCTTGGGATACGGCAAAAACCAATGCGGATGTCCAGGTAAAATCAGCACAGACAAACGTCACCGTGCAGCAGGCGGCGGTAGATGCGGCAAAAGCCAGCCTAGATCAGAAAAAGGCAGGGCCGAGAGCTGTAGATTTGGCTTCGCTGCGTGCGACAGTCATGCAGGCGCAGGTCAACTACGAAAAAGCCATGAACGACCTGGAGGATGTCCAAATCCTGGCACCTGTCGACGGTATTGTTTCGGAAGTCCTGCCTGATGTGGGGGAACAAATTGTGATGAATACGACGGCAGTCCGAATGGTGGGGACGAGCTCGTACGATATCGAAGCTAATGTACCGGAAACGGATATTGCGAAGATTTCCGTCGGCCAAACGGCAGAGATTACACTTGATGCTTATGGCGATGAGGTCAAATTCGTGGGTTCGGTGACAGCTAAGGATCCCGCAGAGACAATGGTCCAAGATGCGGTCTATTATAAAATCCGTGTACAGATAGATCCCCAAGGCAAAGAGGTCAAACCGAAAATGACGGCCAACGTGATTGTAACGACCGCGGAGGTCAAGAACGCCATGATCATACCATTACGGACCATCAAAACCGCGAATGGAGGAACGAAAACAGTGCGCATCCTCTTGGACGGCAAACCGCAAGATAAGACCATTACCATCGGCATAAAGGGCGATGAAGGCAAGGTAGAAGTGAAATCGGGATTATCCGAAGGCGACCAGGTGATCGCCAGCGAAAAGACCGGGTCGTGATGCAAGCTCAAGGAGAACCGATTTTATGCCTAATGATGAAGTCATACGAGTAGAAGGACTTAAAAAGAGCTATTTCAACGAAGGCATAGAGACGCCGGTCCTGCACGGCATAGATTTTATGATTCCGAAAGGTCAGTTCGTGGCTATCATGGGGCCTTCCGGTTCAGGAAAATCGACGCTCATGCATATCTTGGGTTTTTTGGACGGGTTGACGGGCGGAAAATATTTCTTCGAGGGACGAGACGTCTCGACCTTGGACGAAGACCAATTGGCCCAAATGCGAGGTGAAAAAGTCGGATTCATATTCCAAGCCTTCAATCTTTTGCCTAAGACGTCGGTACTGGATAATGTCATGCTGCCCCTGCTGTATTCAGATGTGCCGCCGGGAAAACGGAAGGAAATGGCGATGTTGGCGATCGAATCTGTAGGATTGGGACATCGAGCCTTGAACCTGTCAAACCAATTGTCAGGAGGAGAAAGGCAGCGTGTCGCCATCGCCAGGGCTTTGATCCGAAGACCGCCTGTCATATTTGCGGACGAACCTACGGGCAACCTTGACTCGAAGTCTGGTGCACAGGTCATGCGCATCCTCCAGGATCTCGAAAGGGAGCGAGGCCATACGATCATCCTGGTCACCCACGAGACATATACGGCCGAACATGCCGAGAGAATCATCAAAATCAAGGATGGGTTGTTGGTTAAAGACGATTTGGTCAGCAAGCGTTTTATAGCTTCGGACGGGGACGAACTCAAGAAGTGACCGGTATGACATTCAGCGATCTAACCCAAAGCGCCTGGCAAAGCCTGCGCCGCACGCGTAACCGATCGCTCCTCACGATGCTCGGCATCGTGATCGGCATCTCGGCGGTCATTTTGGCGATGTCCATCGGAGAAGCGGCCCAGGCCTTCATACTGTCGCAACTTTCGAGTTTCGGGCCGGATAAGCTCATCGTCCATCCTGGACCAAAATCCATAACCGATAACCCGAGTCCGTTCGTCGAGATGACGCTGACTTACAAGGACTATAAACGACTGCGCAAGGCCGGTCCGTGGTTGCCGCTGGTCTCGGCGGATTTGATCCAAACTGACATGCTGATGGCCCAGGGGACCAACAAGAACGTGACCATAGTCGGGACGACGCCGGATGAGATAGAAATCGGTGGATATGGCATGAAATCCGGCTTTTTCCTCAGTGATCCGGATATTGAGGGCCATTCCCGTGTCGCCGTACTCGGGTACACTTTGGCGGAGGAAATTTTCGGCCAAAACGAAGCGGTGGGCAAAAGCATCAAGCTCGGGACGAATTCATACCGCATCTTGGGCGTGATGAACAAGGCAGGGACGCAATTCTTCCAGAACTTGGACGACATGGTCTATATCCCGGCGACGACAATGATGGATCTATATGCCAAGGAGCATTTCGAATACATCTACGCCAAGACCACGATTCCGCTGGATGAGGCCCAGCGGCGCATCGAGGAAATCATGCGCGACCTACACAACCTCGACAACCCGGAGGGCGATTTGACCAAGGATGATTTTTTCATCATGACCCAGGCGGATGCAGTCAAAACCGTGAACCAGATTACGTCAGTACTGCAGATTCTGTTGTCATCCATCGCCGCGATTTCCCTGCTGGTCGGAGGTATCGGGATCATGAACATCATGTTCGTGAGCGTGACGGAACGCATTTCGGAAATTGGCCTGCGGAAAGCCATTGGCGCGAAATTCAGCGATGTTTTGCGCCAGTTCCTGGCCGAAGCCACCATGCTGACAGTAGTCGGCGGTTTGGCTGGGATAATCTTCGGTTCGTTGGTCGCATATATCGCGATACAGATCATCAACCACTACACGCCGGGCTGGGTGTACATCGTATCTTGGCGGGGAGTGCTGTTGGGTGCCGGAGTTTCGACGGCCATCGGTCTGCTGTTCGGCTACTTGCCGGCGCGTAAAGCAGCCAAACTAAGCCCGATCGAAGCTTTGAGGGCGGAATAAACACATGTTGCTCAGAGACGTCATCAAGATAAGCATGGCAAGCCTCACGCGAAACAAAAGCCGCGCGGCTTTGACCATGCTCGGTATCATCATCGGCATCTCGTCGGTTATCTTGATGATGTCCGTGGGCAATGCCGCGGAAAGTTTCATCATGTCCCAGGTCGCGTCGTTCGGCTCGGATATGCTCATCATCCGCAGCGGTTCCGGGGACGGCAAACAGAGCTCCGGTCCGCCGACCTCGGTCGTCAAGCAGACGCTGACGGTCAAGGATTATAAGCGGCTCAAGCAGCAAGGCTGGGTCAGGTTAGCCAGCGCCAACCTGTTCAATAACGTGAACGTCGAATATTCGAGCGAAACCATCCGTTCGCAAATCGCAGGCGTGGCCGAGAACGGACTCGTGATGTACAACGCTGAAGTAGACAGGGGGAGCTTCTTCACGCTTGAGGATGTAGACGCGAAAGCGAACATTGCGGTACTCGGCATGGATTTGGCCAAAGACCTGTTCGGCGAAGAAGATTCGCTCGGCAAGACGATCAAAATAAGCAAGCGTTCATATAAGGTCATCGGCGTCCTGAAGCCGGCAGGAACGCGCTTCTTCACAAACCTGGACAGGCAGGCTTATATCCCGTACACGACCATGATGGAAGAGTTCAACATGGAACACATCCAATTCATCAACGTTAAAACCGGCAGCGTAGCTACGAATGAGGCCAAGGAACGCGTCCGTGTGCTTTTGCGGGATCTCCATCGTATCGATAATCCGACAGGGGATCTGTCGAAGGATGATTTCTTCATCGGTTCGCAGGAAGATACGGCTGAGCGCGCCGGAGCAATCGGTACGATTTTGGGGGTTTTGTTGAGTTCGATTGCCGCCATCTCACTCATCGTCGGAGGCGTGGGAATCATGAACATAATGTACGTCACGGTCACCGAGCGGACGCGTGAGATTGGTTTACGGAAAGCCATTGGTGCATTGTATGGCGACATCTTGCGTCAATTCCTCTACGAAGCCCTTCTCTTGTCGGTTTTTGCAGGCCTTATCGGCGTCGCATGCGGCGTCGGATTGTCCTGGATCGGACTTAAGGGGCTTGCCGCCTACCAACAAGGCTGGACATTCTCTGTCCCGTGGTCTGGCGTGGGAATGGGTTTCGGGGTTTCAGTCGCTATTGGCATCATCTTCGGCTATTTTCCGGCGCGTAAGGCGGCAAAGCTCAAACCGATCGAAGCTTTAAGGTATGAGTAAAACGATAAAGTAATGAACCTGTGGTTTGCGACATTGCTTGAAGCGGCACTCATCATTTTTTTGATATTCATGCTGGTGTATGCAGTGTATTCGCTTTTTGCGACCATCTCGTTCGCTCCGTACGTGCATTCAGGCAAAAAGAAGATTTTGACCATGTTGGATTTGGCAAACGTGGAAGAGGGGATGACGATTTTGGATTTGGGATCAGGGAATGGCGATTTGTGCATCCTGGCGGCGACCAGGGGAGCGAATGCAGTCGGGTTGGAGATCAACCCACTGCTTGTTTGGCTTTCAAACTTCAAGTCAAAGCGGAAAGACCTTACGGATAAGGCGACGTTCGTCCGCGCTGATTTGTGGCATTACAGATTTCCTGACATGACGCAGGTGGTTTTCGTGTACGGGATGCCGGAGAAGATGAGGCCGTTATGGACGAAGTTGAAAAATGAACTGCGTCCTGGCACCAGAATCATTTCACACGCTTTCAGTTTTCCGGAGGTATCCCCAGAAAAAGAAGTCGGGAACGTGAGGATGTATAGGCTTTGAAAACGCTGACTTTTTCCTATCAACAGAGCTGTTTTCAAGCCCTTGACGCGCTTTTAGTGGCGCGTTAATCTTTAGCAGTCAAATTTATTGACTGCTAACCATGGATGAACGCCTGAAAAAACTGTTGGCCGTGGCCATCGAAGATGTGATCCAGACCGGCAACCCGGTAGGTTCGCAGCATCTGGTCGAAGAGTACGAGCTGGAGATGTCTTCGGCGACAGTCAGGAATTGGTTCGCTGAACTGGAAGAACAGGGTTATCTGGCCCAGACGCATACATCATCCGGAAGGTTGCCGACCGAAAAAGGTTATAAACTTTATGTCGAGGAACTGATGCATAAGCGGACTTTGAACAAGCGCGAGCTGCAGGATCTGGAAAAAGCCATCGACATAGCGGAGACGGATGACCAAAAAAGCAAAGCAGCGGCGAAGTTCGCGGCGGAGAGCATGGGCAATGCAGTCGTTCTTGGGCTCCACACGGCGGATACTTATTACACCGGGTTATCACAGCTGTTCGCACAACCGGAATTCGGGGATTGGAGCAGGGTCGTGAATTTCAGCGGCATACTCGACCAGCTGGACGACATGCTGCAGGCCATCAGGCAGAAGACGTTCATGGATCCGACAATCATGATCGGGCGCGAATGTCCTTTCGGTTCCATCTGCGGTTCGGTCATGCTGACTTTAGATGACGGGACGTTTTTGGGATTCTTGGGTCCGATGCGCATGGATTATGCCAAAGCCTGCGCGCTCATGCTGGCCATTAAACAACGATTGAAATGAATATGAACGATGAATTGGAAAAAGAACCACTAGAAAAGGTCCTTCGACAAGCTCAGGACGACAAGCAAGGAGAATCACAAGGTCAGGAACCTGATGATTGCGCCAAATGCCCAGACTATCTAGCGGGTTGGAAGCGCGCGCAGGCTGATTATGCGAATCTGAAACGCGAGACGGATAAGGAGAAGGCTGAATTCGCGATGTACGCAAACGAAAGGTTACTGGAACGGCTTTTGCCGGCCATTGACCAGTTTGAGACGGCGCTCGCATTCACGCCTGACACATCCAGCCTTCCGGAAGACGACAAGAAGAAGCTTACGAACTGGATAACAGGACTGCAGGCGGTACGCGGTTCATGGGAAACGGTATTTAAGGACATCGGATTGGAGAAAGTCCCGACCGATGGCGCGTTCGACCCTCTGATTCATGAAGCCGTGGCGCATGAACCGTCGGAAACAGTCGAAGAAGGGAATGTCGTCAGGGCGATCCAGTCAGGCTGGAGGCTGAATGGGAAGCTCCTGCGTCCGGCGAGAGTAAGCGTCTCTAAACCAGTTAATAAAGATCCTTCGGCTACGGCCGTCTGACGGCCTACGCTCAGGACGACAACCAATAAAATATATGTCACTCATCAAATGGTCTCCTTTCTTTGAACCTTTCGAGGGCATGGATAAGTTCTTTGACGGAATGCCGAGCAATCCGTCGCGCAGCAATGGTTTGATGCCGGCGATAGACGTCTATGATTCAGGTAAATCATTGGTCGTGGAAACGGCTTTGCCGGGCGTGAATCCGAAGGATGTCGAGCTTTCCATCAATGACGGCGTCCTCACCATCAGCGGCAAGTCAGAGCGCAAGACCGAAGTCGACGAGAAGGATTATTACCGCAAAGAAATCCGTTCCGGCCAGTTCATGCGCCAGTTGGCATTGCCCTCGGGCGTGCAGACGGAAAACGCCAAAGCCTCATTCAAAGATGGCATCCTGAAGATTGAACTCGATAAACTGGAGGAACCGAAACCTAAAACGATTAAGATTGACGTGAAATAACTATGGCAAAAATTCTAGGGATAGACTTGGGAACGACGAATTCATGCATGGCTGTTGTCGAGGGCGGACAGCCTAAGATTTTGGAGAATGCGGAAGGCGCCAAGACCACGCCGTCGATCGTCGCGATTTCGAAGACGAACGAGCGTTTGGTTGGGCAGATTGCCAAACGACAAGGCGTGGTGAATCCGGAAAACACGGTGTTTAGCGTCAAACGTTTGATCGGACGGCGCTGGGACGACGCCGAGGTGCAGCGCGACCTCAAATGGTTACCGTACAAGATGGTGAAACAGGGCGACAGCGTCAGGGTTGTGATGGGCGGCAAGGAATATTCCCCGGAAGAAGTCTCGGCCATGGTTTTGCAGAAGCTGAAGAACGACGCCGAGGCCCGTCTTGGCGAAAAGATCACAGAAGCGGTGATAACCGTCCCGGCTTATTTTGACGACTCACAACGCCAGGCCACGAAAGTCGCGGGTGAAATCGCGGGTCTGAAGGTCCTGCGCATCATCAACGAGCCCACAGCCGCGGCTTTGGCTTATGGCTTTGACCGCAAAAAGGACGAGAAAGTCGTGGTCTATGATTTGGGCGGCGGCACATTCGATGTTTCTGTGCTCGAAATCGCATTCGACGCGACGACCAACCAAAACACGGTGGAAGTGAAGGCTACGAACGGCGATACGCACCTTGGCGGCGATGATTTTGACCAGATTCTCATCCGTTGGATCGTGGATGAATTCAAGAAAACCGACGGCATCGACCTCTCCAAGGACACTTTGGCTTTGCAGCGCATCAAGGAAGCGGCGGAAAAGGCTAAGATCGAGTTGTCGAGCGCCATGGAGACGGAAGTTAACCAGCCGTTCATCACGAGCGACGCCAACGGCCCGAAGCATATGCTGATCAAGCTCTCTCGCGCCAAGCTCGAGGAGTTGGTCGGTGATTTGGTCCAGAAGACGCTCGAACCGTGCAGAAAGGCTTTGGATGACGCCAAGCTCTCGACTTCGCAGATCAATGAAGTGATTCTCGTCGGCGGCATGACGCGCATGCCCATGGTCCAGCAAGCGGTCGAGAAGTTCTTCGGCAAGAAAGCCAACATCTCGGTCAACCCGGATGAAGTAGTCGCGGCTGGTGCTGCCGTCCAAGCCGGAAATTTGCAGGGCGACATCAAAGGCGAACTGCTTCTCCTTGATGTGACTCCGTTGTCGTTGGGCATCGAGACTCTTGGCGGCGTCATGACGCGAGTCATCGAACGCAACACCACTATCCCGACTTCCAAGTCGCAGATATTCTCCACGGCAGCAGACGGACAGACTTCGGTCGAAGTCCATGTGCTACAGGGTGAACGCGGAATGGCGGCTGATAACCGGACGCTCGGCAAATTCACGCTTTCCGGCATCCCGACGGCTCCTCGCGGCGTTCCGCAAGTCGAGGTCAGCTTCGACATCGACGCTAACGGCATCTTGTCGGTCAAAGCCGTGGACAAGGCGACCAATAAGGAACAGAAAATCACGATCACGGCTTCGACGAATTTGTCCAAGGACGACATCGAACGCATGAAGAAGGATGCGGAGATGCACGATTCCGAGGATAAGAAGAGGCGTGACCTGATAGAGGCGCGCAACATGGCCGAAAGCATGATCTACACGACCGAAAAGATGATGAAGGAGGCCAAGGACGTGGATGAGGCGGACCGGAAGGCCGTAGAAGAGAAAATCGAGGCTTTGAAAAAGGTCAAAGACACGGACGACGTCGAAGCCATCAAGAAAGCCGGCGATGAGCTTGCGACAGCCGGCCAGAAAGTCGGCGAAGCCATGTACAAGAAACAACAGAATTCGTCCACGACGGTCGAAGGGCAAGAGGCTGGAGCACAAGGAGAAGCGCCGAAAGATGATAAGGGCGCGCAAGAAGGCGAATTCAAGCAGGAATAATTTATTCGTAGGGGCGACGCATGCGTCGCCCGGGGCAAGGCATGCCTTGCCCCTACAAAAACATATGTCCGACGAACAACAACAGCCGCAGCAGCAAACGACTCTTCATGGGGAAACCGACGAATTAAAGGGCCGTTACGCCAATGCTTTCTCGATAACTTCGCAGGAACGCGATGTGGCCATCGATTTTTTCAGCCACGTGAACGCAGCCAACCAACCTGCCCAGCTTGTTGGACGTATCTTCCTGAACCATTTCACGGCCCGCGATTTGATTAAAATGCTGGACCAAACACTGACGCAATGGGAAAAGGTAAGGTATGAGCGGGCTGTACCGCCAGTAGAGGAAAATAAAATGTAATTAGAATCTGTCGTTCCCCGGTTGAACCGGGGAATCTTACCTGAATTGCTGTTTGTAAGGTCCCCCGGTCAAGCCGTGGGATGACAGAATGTTTAAGAACTAGAAAGCTAATGTCCAAAGACTATTACAAAATCCTAGGTGTCGAGAAAGGGGCGAGCGAGGATGAGATAAAGAAATCATTCCGTCGTTTGGCGCATGAGCATCATCCGGACAAGGGCGGGGATCAGCAGAAATTTAAGGACATCAATGAGGCTTACCAGATCCTCGGCGACAAGGATAAGCGCACCAAATACGACCAGTTCGGGTCTGCGGCTTTTGAGCAGGGCGGATTCGGCGGCGGTGGGTATGGACAGGGATTCGGGGGTTTTGACGGCATGAACGTCAATTTTGAGGATTTGGGCGATATTTTCGGGACTATTTTCGGGCAGCAGGGTGGACGTCGCGGACCGTCACAGAAGCGCGGGTCGGATATCGAGACCGAGGTGGTTTTGGATTTTTTGGAGTCGGTGAAGGGTGCGAAGCGGAAAATCAAGCTTTACATCAACCAGCCGTGTGCGGTTTGCCGCGGTTCAGGCGGTGAGCCTGACTCCAAAATCGAAGAATGCAAGACTTGCAACGGCAAAGGACAGGTGACGCGGGCAACAAGGACTTTCTTCGGAAATATCCAGACTGCGACCATCTGTCCGGAATGCCAGGGCTTGGGTAAACGCCACGCCCAATCCTGCAAGTATTGCAGCGGCACCGGAATTGAAAAAAAGACCGAAGAAATCGACGTGGAGATTCCCGGAGGCATTGATGACGGTGAGGCAGTCAAATTGGCCGGCAAAGGTGAATATCCGGGAACCGGCGGAAAGGCAGGGGATTTGTATGTGCGTGTCAGGGTCAAAAGCCATCCGGAGTTCACGCGAGACGACCAGGATATTTTATCCACAGCCGAAGTCCCGTACTCGACCATGTCGCTTGGCGGTGAAATAGAGATCAATACGGTAGATGGATCAGGCAAACTGACGATTCCGGAGGGGACCCAGCCTGGGACGATTTTCAAGATTCGAGGCAAGGGTTTCCCATATCTGCGAGGCGGAGGTTTTGGTGACCATTTGGTGACTGTCCAGACCCTGATCAAGAAGAAATTATCCAAGGAAGAGCGGAAAGCAGTCGAGGATCTGAAGGACGCGGGTTTGTAGGGTCCCCCGGTCAAGCCGTGGGACGACATAGTTTTTCTTCTGTCATTCCACGGTTTAACCGGGGAATCTTATTTTGTGCTATAATCACGACATATGGGTTCAATTGTCCAATTTTTCCAAGGCATGAATTGGTCTGCGCCGACCTGGGACCTGTTCATCCTTTTGTTTTTCGTAGTTGGTTCGCTTCTTTACGGGCTTTCGTTGGGTCGGGACAGGGTCATCGTCATCTTGGTTTCGGTGTATATGGCTTTGGCGGTCGTTTCGAACACCCCGATCCTCTCGTCACTCAACCTATCGCTGAACATCAACGAAAATTTCGCGTTGAAGATCACGTTTTTCCTTGGTATCTTCGTGGCTTTGTTTTTCCTGCTTTCGCGCAGTGCCTTGCTGCGGACAATCGGCGGTACAGGCGCGCCGGGATCGTGGTGGCAGACCATCCTTTTCAGCATATTGCAGGTCGGTTTGCTCATCAGCATAACACTTAACTTTTTACCGAGAGAAATCACGCAAGGCCTGTCGGACAGCACCAAGAACATTTTCATGAGCGATAATGGCCGGAGCGCTTGGATGATTTTGCCGATAGTGCTCATGGCGATTGCACCGAAACAGAAGAAACCGGAGGGGACGTAACGAAATGGGAAACGTGCGGTAAAGTTTGACGCAGGACGTCCTGCGTTTTAAGTTTTAGTCGGACATGGAAAAAAGCAAATTTACGGATTTTTACCAGAGCAACGTCAAACGAGTGTATAAATTTTTGTTTTTTAGGGTCGGCGGCAATAAAGAGGTGGCTGAAGACCTGACGCAAGACGTATTTTTGAAGGCTTTGCAGGCATTCGAGAGTTATGACCCGAAAATAAGCCAAACATCCTGGATCCTGACCATCGCCAGGAACCATCTGATCAACCAACTCGAAAAAACCAGGCCAAGCGTCAATCTCGAGGATGTTGAGAATATCCTTCCAGATTGCACGGATGCGCTCGAAAGGATGGCGTGCAGGGCTGATGAAAAACATTTAGTTGAGGCAATCAAACAACTCCCCAAAGATGATGCGACCTTGGTCCAATTGAAGTATCTCGAAGGGTGGCAATACGAGGAAATGGCCGTTATTTTAGGAAAAACTGCCGGAACCCTACGCGTCCAGGCCCATCGGGCATTGAAGTGCTTAAGGAAAGCGCTGAAACATATATGAGATTTGACTGTATATAAAGGGCGGAATGCAATTATGGATATATTCCTGAAATACAAACTGCGCCGTATGGGCAAAAAGGCTGAACCCGAAAAAGCTTTCGTGGCTGATTTACAGCGCAAAATTGAGGCTGAACTGGGTCCTGGGCGCATCAGACTGGCTGCTTGGAAGCTGGCGGCAGTGCCGGCATTGGTAATAGTTATGGCCGTAGGAGGGACCGGCGCTTATGCCTATGCCTCGGACGATGTATTGCCGGGGAACCTGTTATATCCGGTTAGACAGGGATTGGAAAAGGTGGAAGAAAAATTGGTAATCAGGCAGCAAGCTAAGCTGTTCGTAGCTGTCAAACACCTGGAGCGCAGGTTGAATGAAGATAAAGTTATGCTCAACCGCCAGATGAATTTGCGCGAAGCGAGGCTTAAGGATTTCAAAGACAAATATCAAGATATCGAAGGTCGGGTTAAGAAAATACCGGAAGGCCAACGCTCGGATCTGGAAAAGGCGCTATCAAACGTATCAAAACGTTCGAAGATTTTGGAAGCAGATTTCTCTAAAACGGAAAAACAGCCTGAAAAAAGATGAACAAAAAACCTCGGGAACCCCCGAGTTTTTTTGGTTTCTGTACTTCCGACGACGAACCCCGGCCGTCAGGCCGGGGGTGGATAGCCTCCGTCGGACGACGAGCCCTGGCATCTGGTACAGTGTCGGAGCTATGGAGTTCTCGAAACAGCCACTCTGTGTGTACTACGCGAGGTACCATCTGGTGTTCGTCACCAAATACCGCAGGAAGGTGTTGAAACATGGTATGGGCGCTTTTGCGCTGGCCGTGATGAGGACGGTCACTCGCCAATATCCGGACATCCATATCCTGGAAGCGAAT
>JACRQE010000006.1 GCA_016222815.1 Candidatus Uhrbacteria bacterium | reverse complement strand
GGCCTCCAAATGTCGCATGGGTGAGGATTGACCGAAGCTTGGCGTCAGACGGGACTCGTTCTAGTATGTTCATGGGAACGGTTGGTTAATTGTTAGCGCCACTAACATTTTACCTGCTGTTCCTTTTCGATTCTAAACGCCGGATAATCGCCCTTCACAGCCCATTTCCAGCGAAGTACTATGGTTTGCATGAAAAACCTACGCCAAACGGACAGCGAAATCGCGGACTTGATTGAACTCGAAAAAGGCCGCCAACACGACGGTTTAGTGCTCATCCCCAGCGAAAACTACGTCAGCCAAGCTGTTCTTGAGGCACTGGGTTCCGAACTGACGAACAAGTATGCCGAGGGATATCCGGGCAAACGCTACTACTCTGGCAATGAATTCGTGGATAAAGTCGAGTCCTTGGTCCAAACCCGCGCTAAAACCCTGTTCGGCGTGCCTTACGTCAACGTCCAGCCATATTCCGGCAGTCCCGCCAACCTTGCCGTCTACTCCGCTTTACTCGAACCGGGCGAACCTTTCATGGGCCTGGACCTCTTGCACGGCGGCCATCTGACGCACGGCTGGAAAGCGTCTTTCACCTCTAAAGTCTGGACCAGCATCCCCTACCATCTGAAGGAAGACGGTTCGACCGACTTTGAGGAGATGCACAGAATCGCGCTGGAAAAGAAACCCAAACTCATCTGGTGCGGCGGAACGGCTTTGCCGCGGACCGTGGAGTTCGAGAAATTCGCGGCCATCGCGGATGAAGTCGGTGCCTATCTCGTGGCCGACATCTCACATATCGCCGGGCTTGTCGTGGCCGGCGAACATCCCAGCCCTGTGCCGTACGTCCATTTGGTCACGACCACGACACACAAAACACTCCGTGGTCCTCGCGCCGCCATGATCATGGTCACGGAAAAGGGCTTGGCTAAGGATGCGGAACTCGGAGAGAAGATGGACAAGGCCATCATCCCCGGCCTCCAAGGCGGACCACACCTGAATGCCATCGCGTCCGTCGGCGTCGCCCTGCACGAAGCCGCCCAGCCTGAATTCAAAACCTATGCCAAAAACGTTGTAGACAACGCCAAATCATTCGCCGAGGCTTTAACGTCCAAGGGTTTCAAAGTTGTTTCCGGCGGCACCGACAATCATCTGATTCTTCTCGACCTCTCGTCCACCGGCCTCGGCCGCGGTGTCTTCCTGCATCAAGCTTTGGAAGCAGCCGGCATCTACGCCAACAAAAACATGGTGCCCGGAGACAAGAGCTCCGCATTCTATCCGAGCGGCCTGCGTCTCGGCACGCCTGCCGTGACCACACGCGGCATGGGCGAACCGGAGATGATGCAAATCGCTGACTGGATATTCCGCGTGTCCGAAAAGATAAAGGATGCTCAACTACCGACCGAAAAAGAAGCGCGTCTGGCATTCCTGAAAGAATTCAAAGCCTCGCTATCCGATAAATTCTATACAGATATCAAAGCGGAAGTGAAAGCATTGTGCGATAGGTTTCCAGTAGAATAAAATCTACTCCTTCTGTCATCCCACGGCTTGACCGGGTGGACTTACCAGCTGTTTTTCCCTGATAAAAAGAACAGGCGCCTGTTTTAGAGGCGCCTGTGAGGCTAGAAGAGAGAAAGAACGGAAGTGAAGGAGAGGGTGGATGCAAGAGCACTTGCGCGATGATCGGGATGACCAGCGGCTCGTAACGAGCATCCAGATGACGAGGCCTGCCTCGCGTCATTGCATTTCATCCGGCTTTCGCAGGAATCATGCGCCCTAACCTCTGCTTTGAGAGACGTCATCCGTCGGACTTGCGTCCAGGCTGATGGCATATCCGGTCTGCCTGCGAATCTGTCCTCATTGTCGACTGCTTGCGCAATCTCTCGATCCGGCTACAGCTGCCGTATGGGCTGCCTTTTGAGGGGCGCGTCCCAAATGACCGATGTTGAGGAGGCTCGAGCCTTTGGTTTTCACCTTATGGCTTTTGCCTTCGCTGCGGATCGCCTTACGGCTATCCGTGGATTATCCCTTTGACGACCTAGTCGTGGCGTTCACCTTGCGGCAATCGCTCGACGGTTGGTGGTCTCCGGAAATCATCCGACATCCCAGTGTCTCTCACAGGCCTGATAGAGCCATGAACAGGCGTCCGTCTGCGAAACAGGCTTTCACCTGTCCGACAGTCGTTGCCGACTCGCGTTTCGGTACTAAGATATTATCCGTGTACCATCCCCGCGTGTCAGCTTCGCCAGCCGAGTGCGCTTTCACGTTTCATGACGGCGAACCGCCAATCCACACAATCGCAGCACCATGTGCTCCATCCGCTCAACTAATCCGCTTGATTTCAGGTTCCCGCTTTTTTAAGGCGGAATCCTGCACCCCTACCAGATAGACCGCTGCGCCGAAGCGCTCCATGCCGTCGATGCCGAAGCACCGGAGCACGGTTCCATCGTCTCTGTGGATTTCTCCATGGAAACGACTTCTGCGGACCACCGATTGGTGCCAGCTATTCTCCGTTTCCGGCGCTCTCGAGGGTTAGCCCGAGGGTAGTTCGCTTCCTTGCGGTCCCTTGCGGTCCCATGCTTGGTTGCTCACTGTTGCCGTGACTTCGAATTGCTGACTGGTGGCGGATTTTGTTGACGAACTTTTTGAAGAACGTAATGCGTAGTCTATCCCGACCAGGAACAAGCGTCAAGCCCCGATTGTGGATAAGTCATTTTTATATCTCAACACAAAAGTAAAACGGACTCTTTGGAAGTCCGTTTTCGAGAAGATGGAAAAGGATCAGGCTGGATCGGCACGGCAAGAGATACCGATCCAATGGCCAGGTCTTTGCGAACCAATGCGCCACCACAAACGCACCCTGATCCTCTCGGAAGCTCCGCCCGGGCGTGGCCGGTCACCCATACTCCGGCGGTAATCATTGGACGATGGCGTCTGGAGGTGCGGTGACAGCTGCCGCTCCGCCGCAGTCCCATCCAACCGACAGCGGAAAAGACGACGCGCTTCCGCGATCCAATGACCTACAGGGACCCTTCCCGCGCTTCCGAAGACCTGACGACCTCGATAGGCCGACCGCTCTCACCCGATCTCCCGCAGCCGAAGATATTTTTCAATCCGCAGGGCAGGCGATCGGGATTGACCCGATTTGAATGTGCGACGTTGCTAGTAAAACCGAGATTCGGAGTCTGGTCAAGGATGATTGAATATTCGCCCTACGCTTGCTACCATCCCGGCATGAACAAAATCGACGGAAAATCCCTGGCCGCTTCGATACGCGAGGGGCTGAAACGCGAAATCGCCGAATCCGGCCTCCGCCCCAAGCTCGGTGTGCTTTTGGTCGGCGAAAATCCTGCGTCGAACCTGTATGTCGGATTGAAGGAAAAAGCGGCGCATGAAGTAGGCATCGAAACGGATGTCCGACGTCTGCCCTCAACCGCGACTGACGACGAACTGAAATCCATAATCCGCGAATGGAACTCCGATGATTCTGTGACCGGCATCCTAGTCCAGCTTCCCCTGCCTCCGGGCCATGATACTGACGCCGTCATCCAGACCATGTTGCCGCGCAAAGATGCTGACGGTTTCCATCCCAAAAATCTTGAAGCGCTCTACGCCGGAGAAGGTACGATCGTACCGCCGCTCCATGAAGGCATACTGCGCCTCATCGCCCAGACCGAGATCATGCCCAATCTGGCGCACGCCGTCATCATCGCCAACAGCGACACCTTCTCCAAACCTTTGGAATATCTGCTCAAAAAAGTCGGCGCCTTCGTCCAAACCTTCAACCCGGACGATTTGGACGATGAGATCGTGAGCCAAGCGGATATCATCGTCATCGCCGTTGGCCGCGCCAAATTCCTGAAACGCAGCCTCGTGAAAAGCAGCGCCTGTATCATCGACGTGGGCACGAACAAAACCGTCGAAGGCAAAACCGTCGGTGACGTCGATGCGGAAAACATGAGCGACATCCCGGGCTGGCTCTCCCCCGTCCCGGGCGGCGTCGGCCCCATGACCATCGCCATGCTGCTCAAAAGCGTGTTTGAACTTGCAAAAAAATAACCGAGGTTTCAATGAAGTGGACCCTAGCTTCCGTCATCCTGAACGTAACGAAGTGGAGTTGAAGAACCTTTAAAAAGATTCTTCGACAAGCTCAGAACGACGATAATTTCCGTACCACCACAAGGTACGGTGTATGTCTTACAGCGCCACGCCCTCGGGCTTGCCCTCGCCTTTTTTGGTGAACCGCAGATACCAGCCCATCCCGAAGATGGTCAAAATTTCAAGCAGGAAAATCAACAGCAGCTCAAGGCTTCTGAGGATAAAGAACAATCGGCCCAGGAAAATGAACTCAAAAATAGTCTGGAAGAACAGGCTGATGACGAACCAAATCACAGCCAGAAGGATGACGTTTTTCCACGAAGGACGTTTGATGTGCAATGCCCAATAAGCGAATGCCGCAGAAACCACAACGGTCAAAACCCAGACCGGCGCTGCCACTGTATACCCATGCCAGCTATTCGGGATGAGATACAAGAGGACCAAAATCGTCAGGAAATTTTGGACGATCCATTTGAGTGCGGAAATTGCAGCGAAACGTAACCACATATATTTCCTCTATTCTATCAGATTATCGCGTAATTCCAAACAACCACGACCGTAAAAATCAAAGCGCAGGCGACCGGCGCGACGACGCGCCAGAGGAAATTCACTTTTCTGTCTCCGCGCATGAATTTAAAAGCTGCGCCGCATAACAAGATCCCGTTCAGGGACGAGATGCCGGCCCCCACGAATCCCACTGTGCCCACGAAATCGCGCGACGTGACGAACAGGAGGAATAACGGACTCCCGAGCGCTATCATCCATGCGACCGGCTTTGTCAGCCCGGCGTCAAGATGGAGCATAGCCTTGAAATCCTGGTTCAACGTTATGAAAGATGTCGCGACAGCCAGGAATCCGACGGCCGGAATCAACCAAAACAGCCAGACCGGCATCCCAATCCCCAAACTTGCCGCTTCGTCAGTTAGCGCTCCATTTAGGGAGGCATAAGCGAAGACGCCGAACAGCCACATCAAAAATGCTGCGGCCAGGGAGCCTATGGTCACGGCTAAGCGCGTTTTGTTCTTGTCGTTGCCGCAGATGCTGTGCACTTCAGGTATCACGCCCCAGCCGAAAAGCGAGAAAAGGAAAATGCCGATGAGCGGCATCACCCTTAGCCAATGGGATTCGAAGAACAACGTAGCGTCGGCTTGGATGAAATACGGTCCCAGCGTCGTCAGCAACAGCAACACCAGGAGGATAGTCATCCATGATTCGATCTTCGCGACTATCTTCAGGCCGTATAACACGGTGACTGCACCGCCCACCCAGAACAGGATCTGCCATGCCAGGATATTGAAGGGCAAACCTAATGAACCCGCGATGTCATACATGAATTCGCCGCCCAGGATGATATACGCCAAACTTGCGCCAGTGACTTGGGCGGCTTGCGTCAGATAGCCGAGTTTTTTCGCCCACGGTCCGAATGCTTCCTCCAGGTAACCGGGGAAGCGCTTCTTGACCATGCTCTTATTGTGCGTCACCAGCTCCAAGAACAGCAGATGCGTGGCTAAAACGACCAATGCAGCAGCCCAATAGGCGATGGAACCTGCTAAAATCCCCATTTCCTGCATGGCTGCAGGCAACGCGAACGTACCGGCGCCGATGACCGTCCCGACCATAGAATATAAACCGCGCCTGAACGCCTTATTTTCGTTCTCCATGCGCGGATTATACCATCCTTATCGATATATTGGGCCATGTCACGTCGGTCGCGACCGACGTGACTTGCCTTGGGCCTTGCGAAGCGATACGGTGTCCGTGGTTTATGGAGGACTTCCAGAAGATACCGCCCCAAAACGTCGAGGCCGAACAATCGTTGTTGGGCTCGTTGCTTTTGGATAAGGACGCCATCATCAAGATCGGCGACCAGGTCGTGGCCGAGGATTTCTACCATGACAAGCACCGAGCCATCTTCGAAGCCATGGTCGACCTGTTCCGCAAACACGAACCCATCGATCTCCTTTCGCTTTCCAACCGCCTGCAGGAGAAGAACGAACTCGAACGCATCGGCGGCCGTGCTTATCTCATCCAGCTCTCCAACACGGTCCCGACCGCCAGCCACGTCGTGCATTACGGCGACATCGTCCAGAAAAAAGCCACGCTCCGTCGGCTCATCAACGCGGCCGGTGATATTTCACGCCTGGGGTTCGAACAAGCCGAGGATGTCGAACTCCTGCTCGACCAGGCCGAACAAAAACTCTTCAACGTCTCGCAGAAATTCCTCAAAGCAAGTTTCACACCCATCCAGAACATCTTGGACGGCGCGTTCGAACGCATCGATGAACTGCACAAAGAAAAAGGCAAACTCCGCGGCATCTCCACCGGCTATGTAGACCTGGACCAGATCCTGGGTGGTCTGCAGAAAAGCGACCTCATCATCCTGGCCGCACGCCCTTCCTGCGGCAAAACTTCGTTGGCTCTGGACATCGCCCGCAGCGCCGCGGTCAAAAGCAAAGTCCCGGTCGGCCTGTTCTCGCTCGAAATGAGCAAGGAACAGCTCGTGGACCGCATGTTGTGTTCAGAGGCCAACGTCAACCTGTGGAACATGCGCACCGGCCACTTGAGCGAACAGGGCGACAACGACGACTTTTCCCGCATCGGCCACGCTTTGGGCGTGCTCTCCGAAGCTCCGATCTTCATCGACGACTCGGCCAGCGCCTCCATCATGGAGATCCGCACCAAGGCGCGACGTCTGCAGATGGAAAAAGGGTTAGGCCTGCTCATCATCGACTACCTCCAACTCATGGAATCGCGCAATGCCTCGAGCGACAACCGCGTGCAGGAGATCTCCGAGATCACCCGCGGCCTCAAATCCATCGCTCGCGAACTCAACATCCCGGTCCTGGCCTTATCCCAGCTGGCTCGCGCCGTCGAGCTCCAAAAACCGGCCATCCCCCGCCTGGCCCACTTGCGCGAATCAGGTTCCATCGAACAGGACGCCGACATCGTGCTTTTCATCTACCGCAAAGCCGCGGACAAGAACTACCGCACCGAAGACCTTTCCCCAGAAGAGAAACACATCGCCGAAATCCACATCGCCAAACACCGCAACGGCCCCACCGGCATGGTCCAACTATATTTCGAGGACACCCGCGCCAGCTTCCGCAACATGGCCAAAAAACCGCAATACGGCGGCCCGTCACTCGCCCCAGCCGGTGGCGCACCACAGGTCGAAGCACCGAAATTCGATCCCAACACGCCGATAAACGCGACTGCGCCGCCGGGGATGTAAAACAAAACGGTCCTCGCGTCGCCTGTTGATCAGGCTTTGCTTGGACCGTGAGGACTCTTCAGGGCATCATGGCCGTCTTTTGCGCCAGACGCTCTTCGAGATATGCGGTGAATCTCAGGGCATCCTGCGGCCACACCATTTCCGCGACGCTTCCGAGCTTTGATTTAGGGTTGTGAGTGGCGACCAATCCCGCAGCCGGCTTGTAGCTGCTCGCTTCCAGCAAGAACTCGGCCAACCATTCGGTACACAGAATCTCGGTCACCTCCAGGACTTGTCCCAGCCACCGGGGAATGACCACCTTCTGCCGCGCAGACTTCAATTCGCGTTCAGCCACCACCAGTGGATAGCCCCTTTCCCGCGCCCCGAAAGGCGAATCGAAGAAGTCCACATCCCAACCCTCGTGCTTGTACCGGTTCTTGCGGATGACGGCTCGCGCGCCCTCCAGCCGCGTACGCGCCTCTTCCAGCTCGAGCGGAGTCTCGATCTCTTCCCGCACCAGCCCCTGGCCGCGCTTGATGGTCAAGACGGCTTCGCGGTCGTCGATGATGCGGATCCGCTTGGATGCGCCCGGCTCGTCGCTGAAATACCCTTGGACTATCCGCTTCGGCGGGGCTGAAAAATTCGAGATATCGCAATCCTTTGCCAGGTATCGTCGTTCGATTTCCAATCCCTTGGGCATGCTTTTTCTCCTCGTGGAATGAACCGTCGCGAACATAACCGAATTTATCATTCCTGTCAATGGAATAGGGCTCGAGTGTGTAGAAAAATTACATGTAAAATTCAAACGCCCCGCTGAGCAACGGGGCGTAGTGCAAAGGAATCAAGCATTGTAAGTCATTTTCCGGCTTCTATAATCGCCGCATGACTTTCTTCAGTCTGATAGCCAATTCGTCCTTGGGCTTCAGGCCAAAGGCAAGCAACAGCTTACTGTAGTGCCTCATGGGGATTGGGCACGTCCCTTTTCTCCACCGGCGAAAATGAACGACCGTCACTCCGACCGCCAACGCCAACTTTTCAATGCGCTGTTAGGTTGTCCGTGTCAGGGCACGGAAACAGTCCGCCTGTTCCTCATCGACCGGGTGAGTCTTGACCATGGTGACGCCTTGGCAATCCTTGCCGGACATCAAAACCAATTTCTCGATGACCAAATCCTGGCTTGTCGAGAAAAGTTTGAGGACGGTGCAAATAACATCTGATTCAGTCTTGCCCTTGGCTGTAAGCAGTGCCTTGACTGTTTCGTCAGGACGATTCCGCTGGCTTAAGCTTATCTCAACGGATATTGGAGATTCGGCCTGCTTCTTGAGTGCCAACACAGCCAAATCTGCCGATTCTTTGAATTCGGCCTCGAAACGCATGTCCACCTCCTGAATCCAGATTTAAAGTCCTGCTTCCGGAATAATACGGAATGTCATAATTGTCAAGCATTTTCACATCTTCCAGATTGCCCATTCCCCTATCTTTGTGTAACCTTCCGTCATATCAGCCATCCGCCATCTAACATCTACCATCTGACATAATTTTATGTTCAACAAACTCAAGCAATTCAAAGACCTCCGCGACAAAGCCAAACATCTCCAATCCGCATTAGCCCAGGAAAAAGCCGAGGGTACAGCCGGCTGGGGCAAGGTCAAGACCGTCATCGACGGCAACCAGCACTGCCTCTCCGTGACCATCGACCCGTCCGCTACAACCGACAAGACAAAACTAGAGGAGATGCTGCGCGACGCCTTCAACGACGGCATGACCAAAATCCAAAAAATCATGGCCGACAAACTCAAAGAAGGCGGCGGTTTGGACTTGGCAAATGATTTGAAGGATTTGATGGGTAAATGACTTCGTACCGCGTACAACGTACCGCGTGTCGTCATGATGTACGAAGTACGCGGTACGCGGTACGTTTTCTCTTATGCCCACTCCCCGCCCCATCCACGACACGGCCGCCGCATTCGACGGATTGCCGGGCATCGGTCCGCGCGCCGCTTTACGTTTCGCGTATTGGATGGCCGCCCAACCGCGCGACTTTATTTTGCGGTTTTCAAGGACGCTCGAGACTTTGGCGAACGGCGTAAAGAAATGCCCTATCTGCGGCGCCTGGGGAGATGAATCCGGCTGTCCTGTCTGCAACGATCCGAAACGTGACAAAACCCTGCTCTGCGTCGTGGGCACCAATCAGGACATCCGCGTCATCGACGAATCCGGCGCTTTCCGCGGTCTTTACCACGTCCTCGGAGGTTTGCTCGACCCCATCGAAGGCCGCACTCCGGAGACGCTGAATATCGTCGCACTATTGAAACGCCTCGCATCACCCGATAACCAAATCAAAGAAGTCATCCTGGCGCTTGACCCTGACGTAGCCGGCGATACCACTGCCCTCTATTTGACTAAGCAGCTCGCCTCTTTCCCCAGCATAAACGTGACAAGATTGGCGCGCGGTTTGCAGAACGGCGCCCAAATCGAATACGCAGACCCAGCCACGGTCTCCGACGCTTTACAGAACCGCAGACGCTCAACCCTGTCTTGACCTAACCGGTATTTTGGACCATAGTAACCAATTCCGGTTGTTTTTGTAGTATTTATAGGCCCTTTGCAAAGGAAATACCCATGGGCAAGAAGAACGTTTGCCCGCGTTGCGGCGGGCCATTACGCTTTGATGCACAGTGCATCCAGCCAGCGTGCAGAAACCTCGGTGCGGATATTAGGACTCCGGTCGTCGATCCGCCCGACTTGGCCAGACCGTCGGATATGCCTACCCAAGCTCCTCCGACAGACCCCAACTCCATCCCGACGCTGCCGGCCGAAAGAGACCCGGAAAGTCCGGTCGACGAATGCCCGATTTGCCACAATCTCTTGAGATCGGACGGACAATGCCGTAACGCGACCTGCATCGGCATCCAACAAGCTCTTCAGCTCGCCGGTGGCTTGAACGCCTATAGCGAGCCTCCATCGGCCGACGTGGCCAAGGACTGCATTCCTCCACGGGCTGGCGACGAAGTGCCGGCCACCGCCGTAGAAGAGCCCCGATGGATCGACCACGGCCATTGCCTGCGCTGCAACTTTCGTCTGGAAAAATTCTTCACCCACTGCCCCAAGTGCGGCTTAGCTCGGTCTAAGCACGAGGACCCTTACGCCATCATGCGTACCGGAATCCCAGCCGCTCCTCTTCCAGGCGCTTCAGACCCGCCCATGCGGTCAACCGTAAAACCGCTCAAACCAGCGGAATACTCGATTGTGGATCCTGATGCCGTAAACCGCCGCCGCAAACGGCAACCCTGACTTACCAGCCTCCCGCTCTCCTCGGGAGGCTGTTCTTTTGGCTCCAAAAATTGAAAATCCATTGTCATCCCACGGCGCCTGTCCTCGCGGAGGCGGGGATGACCGGGGGATCCTCAAACCAAAACTCGCCGTTTAGGCGAGTTTCGTGATTTTAATCTTGGTGAACGGTTGGCGGTGGCCGACGCGGCGACGGTATTTGGATTTGGCCTTATACTTGACCACTTCCACCTTTTTGGCCGCTCCGTGCGATTCGACCAATCCCGTTGCCTTTGCGGACAGGACTGGCGAACCCACTTTCACGTCTTTGCCATCCTCATCCGAGATGAGCAAAACCTCCAATTCCACTGGCTTTCCGACTTCGGTATCCAGCTTTTCCACGGTCAAAAGGTCGCCCTCATGGACGACATATTGCTTCCCACCGGTCTTGATGACTGCAAACATAGTGACGTGAGATTACCCGAATGCCCAATAAATGTCAAACCCCGGTTCAGGCAATTTTAAAGCCGGTCGTTTCAGGACCGGCTTAGACAGGAGAACGGGCTGGAAGTATCAGGCCAGAAGCTTTTGCGCGAGCTCCACCGCCAAATCGGCGTCCTTGCCCGCGAATTCGGCCTTGATATCGCGTGCGACCATCTTGGCAGCCGGACTGCTTGAGAAAGCGATTGCCGGCGATGCCGACAAACTCCGGTAGGTCTTCAGCAGATCGCCGCCGTTCAGCACCTCCCCGGGAAATGACCAGTCCGAGATAAGGAGGTCAATCTCCGAAGCGTGGAGCTTGATGTAGTCATAGGCTTCCGCCGCCTTCTTGATCACCGAAACCTCGTGCCCCATGGCCCGCAGCTTCTGGGGAATGGAATTGTACAGCGCCGCTTGGTCATCCGCGAATAAAACCTTCGCCATGTTTACCTTCCTTTCTTTGAAGAACGATAAACGACTATACGGGTTTTTTCGGCGATTGTCAAGGCTCTAGCGAGGCATGCCCAAGCTATTTCGGACCTCATCCCTTGCCCAGCCATCCCATGGGATTCATTATCTCCAGTTCTCCGATGTCGATTTTGCTGCCATAAACCTCTCCCATCTTGACGCCCGCCCTTTCCAATGCAGCTGTTATTTCAGCATGTTGTTCCGGACCGCATTTGAAAGAAAGCGGCAGCATCTCCCCCCTCGGACCTCGATAATTTGCCTCGACCCGTGAACTGCGTGTCGAGACCCACCACTCCTCTCCAAGCTCACCCTGCAATAGCCTCTCAAGCAAACCATGATATTCGGTCTTTAAATCATCTCTGATACTCATCCTGTTTTTTGCATATACATTCAACATATATTCACCACTGTGGCCAGGTGCATCATATTTAACGCTGATCGAATGGGGTTTAACCGCCTCCCGTTTCTCATCGGCATTCTGCTCAACTCTTTTCACCGATCCTTCAGAACCTGATTTCCATGGATTTTCATGCATATATGTTTCGCTTTTCAGCATTATAACTCGATGACTGTTCCCTGCTTAATCCCCAATTCTTCAGCCATTCCGGCATTCAGCTCCAATACCTTATCCGACATGGCAGACGGTTCATGGATCTCTGGTTCCGGACGTTCTGCAGTCGGAGGGTATAGCGTCACGACATCCACGACCATGCCGCGATCCAGCCAAATTATGTCGAGCGGAAACTTCATGTCCTTCATCCAAAACGCATGCTTTCCCCGATACGGCAACACGAACAGCATCCCCGCATCACGGTCCAACGAATCTCGACCCCCCAAGCCCTTGGATATGGCCAAATAAGTATCCGCTACTTCGATTTTGATTTCCCTACCATTGATAAGCACCGGCCCGGCCGCCTGAATCCGCGGTGCCACAAAAACCCAGAACACGGCGCAAGCCAAAACGACCAACGCCGCAACGGCAGTCGTGAGATGCACCGCATTGAAAAGTTTTCTCATTTTTCGGTTTTACGCTTGGCTTTCAGTCCCGCCGCATACGAACCGAATCCAGCCAAGATGATGAGCGTCACGACCAAAAAGATCTTCCCTCTCGTCTGCAAACTCAAAGCCACGATGCCGGCACACAGCGAGACTCCCCACAAAAGCAGGACAGCGGTCCGGTGCGGCAAACCGGCCTGCAACAACCGGAAATGCAGATGCGTGTTGTCGCCCTTGTACCACGAAGCACCGCGCCTTATCCTGCCAAGCACGACCAAAATCAAGTCAGCGATGGGAATCGCAAGCACGGCTAAAGCGATGGCTATCTTTGCGGTCGAGAGGATGGCCAACACGCCCAAAGAGAACCCAGCCATCAATGCCCCGGCCTCACCGAGATATTGTTTCGCCGGATGTTTGTTGTGCGGCAGGAACCCGAGGAACGACCCGCCTACGATGCCTGACAAGATGGCGACTGCCGGTTGGAAATAAGCGGCTGACGAAGATAGTGCCGCGACCAATCCGGCCCCGATGACCGCCAACCCGTCGACCAGGCCATCAAGCCCGTCGAGGATTTTCGTGGTATACGTCGCCACCATTATCCAAGCGAACGTGATCAAGTCGGCCGGAAGGGATAATGTGCCCAATGGCCACGAATGTGACCACCAAATAAGCGAAAGACCATTCCTACTCAATGGATCGCTGACTAGCGGGATACTCGTCCCTGTCGCCATCACGGCCAGAGTCGCCGCAATCGGAAACAGGATCTGCACACCCGGTGACAATGGCTTACGGTCATCAATCAATCCGCCGACGAGTATAACCAGCAATCCGATAAGGTAGCCCGTTATCTGCAACGGTTGTAGTTTATTCTGTTCCAACAGCCCAAGAGTTGAAACGACTCCGACAATCACCACGATGGCCAGGCAGATCCCCAACCCACCCCACTGCGGCATGGCCTTCTCATGTATCCTC
This sequence comes from Candidatus Uhrbacteria bacterium, assembly GCA_016222815.1. Classification (GTDB taxonomy): domain Bacteria; phylum Patescibacteriota; class Patescibacteriia; order 2-12-FULL-60-25; family 2-12-FULL-60-25; genus CAIKNB01. The sequence goes on along the minus strand of JACRQE010000006.1, from coordinate 186,242 downwards.
CTCCCGCCCGGATAGCTCAAGGCCCCATATTTCCAAGCTAATCTCCTCGTAGAATACGCTAATAGCCAACTCAAAAGCGCGGCTCCGCCAGCCGACACCAAAACCCAAAAAATAGCGACTCCAGATGTCATCATCGCCATTTTAAGGGAATATCAGAGAAGAAACAAATCACACCATCGGTGCCTTCTCGATCCTCAACTTCCCTCCCGGCTCCAAAACCACCGTGTCCTTGCGGCCTATCTCGCCACGCAGCATGACATCGGCCAGAGCTGTATCAACTTTTTCTTGGATGACGCGCCGGAGAGGCCGCGCACCGAACAGCGGATCAAATCCTTCTTTAGCCAGTTCCTCGACCGCTAAATCTTCGGCCCGGAAACGAATCCCTTTGTCAGCCAGGCGTTTCGTGATTCCATTGACCATCAACCAGGCGATCTGCGTCACGTCATCCATGGTCAGCGGTTTGAACACGATCACTCCGTCAAAACGGTTCAGGAACTCGGGACGGAAGATGCCTTTGAGTTCGGTTTCCATCAATCCCCGTTTGATGTTCTCGAGCGGTGTTCCTTTGGTGACCTCGGCCTGGATGTATTGCGTACCGGCATTCGAGGTGGCGATCAGCATCACGTTCGAGAAATCCACGGTCCTGCCCACGCCGTCCGTGAGGCGTCCGTCATCCATGACTTGGAGGAATAGCGTCAGGATATCCGGATTCGCTTTCTCCAATTCGTCGAGGAGCAGAATCGTATACGGCTGATGGCGCACAGCCTCGGTCAGCAATCCGCCGCGGTCATCACCCGGCGCGCCGATGACGCGCGCGATGCTCGCCCGGTCCTGATATTCTGACATATCAAGCCGCACCATGGCTTCCTCCTTGCCGAAATATTCCGCAGCCAGCGCTTTCGAAAGCTCGGTCTTGCCCACGCCGGTCGGCCCCATGAACAGGAAATTCGCGATCGGCCTCTTCCCTTCGCGTAACTCGGCCCGTGCCCGCTTGAGCGCTTGAGCCACAGCTTTAACCGCCTCCTCCTGGCCGATGACCCGTTTATGCAGATTATCTTCGAGGCTCAAAAGCTTATCCGCCTCTTTGCGCGTCATGGATTCCACCGGGATGCTCGTTTTTTCGTGTACGACCTTGGCCACATCTTCAGCCGAAACAAAAGTCTTTTCTCCCCGCGACTTTCTGGCTAAAACCGCAGCCTCGCGGATCACGTCCAACGCTTTTTCCGGCGCCGCCTTCTCATGGATGAACTTATCCGCCAATTCCGCTGCCTTCTCCAACGCCGCGTACGAGAAATAGACCTTGTTCTGCCATTCGATCTGCCCGCTGCGAGCCATCAAGACCTGGATCGTCGATTCCTTATCCAGCTCGGCGATATTCACGCGGATGAGCTTATTGGCCAGGCTCCGGCGTTCGATATAGCGCGTCCAGGCTTGTGGCGAAGTCGTCACCATGGCCAGCAAATAGCCTTTTTCGAGTTCGGTCGCCAACATCTCGGCCAAATCCATGGTCCCGCCCAAACCCGCACCGGTCAGGGCTTCGATATTGTTCATGACCAGGATGATATTCCCGGACATCCCGACCTCGTGCAGCATGGACATGAACCTTTCTGCAGCCATACCCGGATCGCCGGCCGCCACAATCTGCGGGATATTCACCGACACCAGGCGTTTGTCGAACAATTCCGGCGGCACGTCCTCCTCGACCATGCGCCGCGCCATCTGTTCCACGATGGCCGTCTTGCCCGCCCCTGGTTCACCGACCAAAGCGATGGAACGCCGTCCGCTCTCGATTCCGCGTAAGACCTCTTCCATTTCTTTGTCGCGGCCTATCATGGGCGCGATGTAGCCGTTCTTGGCCAAAAGCGTCAGATCTTCGCTGAAACGATCGAGCAGCGGCGTCTGTTGCGCCGTCATGGCGCGGTTCATGTTGCTCTTGGGCTTGAGCGCCGCCAGGGCCGCGAACCTTTCATGGTCTTCACGTAATTTGTCGTGTAGTCTTATCCATTCGCCGACGTGGACCACGTGCTCCGGCGGGAAACCGAGCTGATCCAAGGTGTCTTGGATCTTCGGGCTGGCTTTGAACGCTTCAAGGAAAATCTCCATCACGTCCACGTATTTCCGATCATATTCCCGCGCTTCCGCATAAGCCGACGCCAAGACGCGCTTGGCATCCAAAGATAACGCAATCGGCGGCTGTCCGCCGGTTTCCGAAGCCAAAATCCTGGCGATCGGATTCTTGACCGCATCGAAGTTCATGCCCAGCCTGACCATGAACAAAGAACCTTCACGCCCGGCCAGCGCTGCCGCGAATAACGCCGTCGGCGTAATCTCCGTCCTCTGCATTGATTTGGCCAGTTTGTAGGCTTCTTCCACCAAATTCCAAGCCGCCGAGGAATAATAAGGTGAAACGTCGAAACGGAAATTCGCTCGCTGTTTATTCGCTTCGCTTTCAGCCTCCAGCTGGCGCCGTGTCTTGCCCCAGGTCGGGATGGTCTTCGATTCTTGGGTGTACTCGGATAAGCGGAAAATCAGGAAACAACCGAGGAATAGCCCTAACCACAACAGCGTCACGTACCAATGGCCGATAATCCAAAACTCCAAAGTCCAGACCACGCTGATATCTTCCAATACGGCGACTTGCCAGCCGAACAAGACAAAGGTCGCCAGCATCAATCCCAGGATGACGACATGGAAAATCGCATTCGCTTGTCTGCGGATCTTGCGCAGCGCGATGCTGAATTCGTCGATATGCTGTTCCCAGACCAAAAAACCCTCGCTCGACGGGATGCCGACGCCCGCTCCGCCGCACATCTTGCATTTGAGCGAAAGCCGCGGATCACCGCCGCACTCTTTGCAGACTATCGCCTCCGGGTGTTGAATCAGTGCGTCCATATCAGCGGATCAGGTTACCGACTTGTTGGAAAAACAAACCTTGGACAGCGCTTGTGATGCAGAGCAACAAAAAAGCCGCCGGAGCGACGGTCCAAATCACCAAACCGAACGCATAAACCACTGCCTCGACCGCTAAGGCGATGCTGCGTCCGATCAAAACCACGACACGCATGAAGAAACTCACGATCTTGCCCTGGATGTCATGCTGGCCGTACATGGGCACGAACAGGTTCTTTATCCAAACCCGCAAACCATAGCTCGAGATGCGGTATTGCAAACCGTTCCAAAAACGCAGAGCCAGTCTTTTCAGGCCTTTGGTATACCACCAGACCGGGAACCACAAGACGCTCCCGAAGAAATCCACGGCAATCAGGCGCGTGAGCTGTTTGGCATGTGAAGTCACGCTGGCAGTATAGCAAAAAACGGCGCCGGGAAGAACTCCCCGACGCCGCCAAGTCAGCGCTCCGTCATGCCGTCCCAATAATCCATCTTCACGCACTCGGGATTTCGGACAAGTTGATGCGCGCGCAAGAGGACCATGGAGATCATGACGACGGCCGCGTGTTCCAGGTTCAATCCGTAACAGGACATAAGCTCTGCCCGCAGCCTCTCGGTCATCAGGTTTCCCTGACTGCATGTCCAGACCCCGCCGTCGGACGGACTCGCCGTGATTTTGAGCAACGGCTCGGGTTCGAAGACCGAGTCGCGGTCTTCGTCTTTCGGCGACCTATGCCAGACCACGAACCGTGCGAACCTGTCGCCGACCTGCAGCCCGATCGCCCCGGCGAAGTCCGAAAATCCGGGGACCGCTCTAAGCTGCCTGACGCGGAACTCACCGTGCGACAGACGTACGGTATGTTCGTCAGCCGCACCTAGCTTATCCGACAGCTCGCCGAACAGGACGACCGGAATATCTAACAATCTCAAAACATTCCGTTCCTCGCCTATCGCCTGCCGTTCAGCACCGACCACGCGTTTTTCCATTTATGCCTCCATTAAAAAAGGACGACCGTGATTTAACATCGTTCGGTTAAACGGTCAAATTGACACGTTCGGCCGCAAGCTCGACAATATGCCGCATATGGAAAACTTCCAACTCGCCGCCGTCATCGTCGTGGTCCTGGCTATCATCGGTTCGTTCGCCTGGAAAAAATGGAAAGCGTCTTCCGCCGCTTCCCCATCCGCAGAAGCCTTCACGCTCGACATGACCGCCCAGGCCAAAGCCGGGAAGTTGGAAGCTATCGTCGGCATGGACGAGGTCATCGAGCGCATGATCCACGTCATTGCCCGCAAATCCAAGAACAACCCGCTCTTGATCGGCGAGCCCGGCGTCGGCAAGACCGCGGTCGTCGAAGGACTGGCCCAACGCATCGTGTCCGGCGACGTGCCCGCATCCTTCAAAGGCAAGCAGGTCTTGGCCTTGAACCTTGGCGAACTCCTCTCCGGCACCCGATACCGCGGCGAACTGGAGGGGCGTCTGCGCAATTTCCTCAAGACGCTCGAAACGAATTCGCGCCAAACCATCCTGTTTATCGACGAAATCCACATGCTTGAACAAGCCCGCGGATCCGAAGGTTCGCTCGACATCGCCGACATGCTCAAACCCGCCCTTTCCCGCGGCGACCTCCAGGTAATCGGCGCCACCACCTGGGACGAATACCAAAAATTCCTCAAACCCGACCCGGCCATCGACCGCCGCTTCCAGCCCGTGCTGGTCGAGGAGCCGTCGCGTGAGAATTCCATCGCCATCCTCGAAGGCGTTAAGGATAACTACGAAAAATTCCACCACGTCTGCATCCCGCGTGAAACCGTCGAGGCTGCCGTAGACGCCTCGGTCCAATTCATCAAAGACCGGTTTCTGCCGGATAAGGCTTTCGACGTGATAGACGAGGCATGCGCCAAAGTTTCGATCGAATCCACCCGCCCGCATGCCGCCGCCCTCGGCCTCATCCACGCCGCCTCGAACAAGGCCAAAGACGAATGCGGACTCAAAGAGAACATCGTGACGCCCGAAGACGTCAAAGACGTTGCCAGCGAATGGAGGCGGCATCGCCTGAAGCCGCAAGGCTGACGATATGGCCCTCATCCTGATCGCTCTCATCGTCCTCACATTGATAATCGTCGCTGTTGCAGCCGGTCTGAATCAGGATAATTAAAAACTCCTCCAAGCACGCACGCTGGAGGAATTCTTCGAGACCCGTTTGACGGGTTTAATCCCACTTGTGATGGGGGCTCGTCTTGAGGCGCATCCGCTGATGCAGCGCCAAAACCAACTCCTGTCTACTGGATCAGGTCTTTGATTTTCATTGCATATGTCGGCCAGACGTCCGCAGCCAGGGCCAATGACCTAAAAATCGCTTGCAACAGCATGGTTATTTCGCCAAAGCGTAATTCTTGGCCGCCGGATTCACGAAGTCGATGCCATCAACCGGTTTCAAGCCGAGTTCGGCCGCCCGCGCCGAAAGCTGTTGGAGCGATGTCAGCGTTGCCGCTTTGTTCTGCAACGAAAGGGTTTCGACTTTGAGCGAATCGACCCGCTTTTCAGCTTGGCTCAATTCATACCCTTTGGATGTCGAAGCGTTCACTTGGACGATGTAAACCATTCCGCAGACCATAGTCAGCACGGCCAGGAACATGTTCCAGCCCACCAAACCCTGGGGTAGTCTCCGTCCCAAAGGTTTCGGCAAACCCAGCGCTTCATGCGGTCTGGTCATCGATATTGCGTATGAGTTTGACATATTTGTTTGTGTTTTTTGGTTCACCGTCTTTGACTTTTTTTGCGGCGCGGAGTTTTGCGCTGCGCGATCTTGGATTCTCTTTTATCTCTTGGGCCGAAGGCGCTTGCGGTTTTTTCGTCAGCGCCTCGAGCTCGTTGTTTGCCCTGATGAAATTCTTGGCTATCCGGTCTTCCAGCGAGTGGAATGAGATGACGCACAGGACGCCGCCGTATTTGAGGACTGACGTCGCCCCGTCCAAAGCCGATTGCAGCGCCCCAAGTTCGTCGTTCACCGCGATGCGCAATGCTTGGAAAGTCCGAGTCGCCGGATGGATGCGTCCGCGGTCGTAGTAGCGCGGCACGGTGGAGCTTATGAGCTCCGAAAGGTCGATAGTTGTCACGATGCGCTGCGTCTTGCGGAATCTGACGATGGCTTCGGCGATTTTCCGCGCCATCTTCTCTTCGCCGAATTCGCGCAGGATCTTTTCGATTTCTTCCTGCCGCCAGCTGTTCACGATTTCCGCCGCCGTCAGTCCTGATTCGTTCGCCCTTGGCCCGAGCCGCATATCAAGCGGACCCGGCACCTGGAACGACAGACCTTTTGCTGGATCGACCAGCTCGTCGGAAGACAAGCCGAGGTCGATGAGCACGCCGTCCGCCTGCCCAAAACCGTTCTCCTTCGCGACTTTCGCGATATCGCGGAAATTCGATTCCACGATTTTCCAGCGCCCGCCATATTCCTTCGACCTCTCTCGAGCTCTGGCCAGCGCTACCGGATCGACGTCGAGAGACATGACGCGTCCCTCCGGCCCAGACCGTTCGAGCAGCTCGGCCGTATGCGTCCCACCGCCCAACGTAGCGTCGATGTAAATCCCGCCCGGATGAGGTTTAAGCGCGTCCATGGCCTCACCGGTCATGACCGCTTTATGGATGGTGTCACTCGTCATATGACGGTACCCAAGCGTTCAGCGATCTCGTTGCTCGAACCTTCGGTTTTGGCTGAATATTCCTTCCAGGCCGTTTCGTCCCAGACTTCGAGACGGTCGTAGAGGCCTGTCACCACCACATCTTTGCTTAAACCGGCGTATTCCCGCAGATACTCGGGAACCGTCACTCTGCCCGATTTGTCCACCTCCACGTCCATTGCCCCAGCAAGCATGAGCCTGGCGAAAGCACGTGTATCGGCCTGGCTGAACGGCAGGGCAGCGATCTTTGAAGCCAGTTTGTCCCACGCTTCCTTGGTATAGAGGAAAAGCGAGCGGTCCAAACCGCGCGTCACGACCGCACCTTGAGCCAAATCGGCGCGAAATTTAACCGGTATGGCTAACCGGCCTTTGTCATCGAGTGTGTGATGGAATTCACCGATGAACATAGGTATACCCGCTGGATAATAAATCCATGCGGACGCTTCTTGATTCCCACTTTCCCCCACCGAGACCCATAATATGCCACTTGCATCCAAAGGGTCAAAGCAATCCATCAGCTGATTTTTTAACTCAACCTAGCCTAAAAACTGTTCTTTTTCTGTTCCAATGTGGATAAAGCCATTCCCCACTATATATAAAATTAACCTAGAAAAATAAAACCCCTAAATTCCTCTCACCCAAGACTCATTACGAAGTACCACGGGGGTCTGGGGGGCCATGCTAAGCGTGGTACGCAAAAAAGACCAAAGATATTACACCGAGAGCGCATCATGGGACCCCAGAACCTTTGGTTACTTTCAGTTATGAAAGTGACATTTTACACCACCCATCCCCTAGCCCTCTCGACCGCCCGTTCGTATTGTTTCATGTACGCTTGTCCGCGTTCTGCGCGTTTCGGTGTGAAAACTTTTGAGCAAGCTGCGAATTTCGAGAGTTCGCGCCACGTTTTCCAAACTCCGGCGCCCAAACCCGCAATCATGGCAGCCCCGGCCGCCGTGGCTTCGATTTGGAGCGACCGACAGATTTTCACGCGGCTAATGTCCGCCTGACTCTGCATCAAAACGTTGGACCGAGCCAGTCCCCCATTCACGCGCCAGTAAGATATCTTTTTTCCGAGCTGTTCGCCGAGGATACGGGCCATGAGTTCTGTCTGGCACGCCAAAGCTTCGACGGCCGCGCGACAGATATGCGAACGGTGCGTACCACGGTTCAAGCCGATGATTATGCTGCGCGCCGTCGGATCCCAATATGGCGCGGCCAATCCGGCGAACGCCGGCACGATGGTCACGCCGCCCGTAGTCAGGACGGATAACGCCAGCTGATCGAATTCCTTCACGTCTTTGACCAACCCGAGTTCGTTCTTGAACCATTCAAGCATGGCCCCGCCGGTCAAAGCGCTGGTTTCATACGCGTAATCCGTCGGCCTGTTGTTCCTGCGCCAAGCCACGGTGGTCAATATCCCGCTCCCCGCAGGCCGTGCAACGGTCCCGATATGTTTCATGGCGAAAATTCCCGTGCCGTAGGTCACAGCCAGCGCATCATCTTTCATGGGTCCGTGGCTGAACAACGCCGCCTGCTGGTCGCCCAAGATTCCGGTGATGGGAATTTCCGCGCCGAACAACTTCTTGTCCGTGACGCCGAATTGCCCTTCCGAATCCAAAATCCGCGGCAACTCCCCTTCCTCAAGTCCGAACGTCTTCAATAGCTCCCCATCCCACGTCCCCCGTTTTATATCCATGAGCATGGTCCGCGAGGCATTCGACGGCTCGGTGGCGAAGACTTTGCCGCCGGTCAGTTTCCAAAGCAGCCAGCTGTCCACGGTCCCGAATGCATGCGATTTTCCGTTCCGCACGTTTTTCTTCAGCCATTCCATCTTGGTCGCACTGAAACTCGGGTCAATCACCAAGCCGGTCTTGGTGCGGATGCGCCGCGCCAAATCCCTATCGCTATCGATCTCTTTACAGCGCCCCGCCGTCCTCCGGTCCTGCCACACGATCGCCGGAGCCATGGGTTTGCCCGTGGACATGTTCCACATTATCGAAGTCTCACGTTGGTTCGTGATGCCAATCCCAGCGATAACCCCGGCCCTGAGGCGCGCCGCTTTCAGCGCTTTGCGTGAGCATTCCATGGTCTTATCCCAAATCTCCATGGCGTCCTGCTCGACCAAGCCCTCTTCCGTAGCCGAAACCTTGAGCGGCAGTTGGGCGAATCCGCGGACCTTCATCTCCGAATCGAAAATCACTGCTCGTGTCGAGGTCGTGCCGATATCCAACGAAAGGATATGTTTCATGCCCGCCATTTTACTTAAATTGTCGTCCTAAGGGAAATTCCCGAAAAACATAAATAGATCCTTCGACGAGCCCAGGACGACACAAACATCGTCATCCTGAACCAAGGCCCATCCTACAAGTCGACGTTGAAGGACCTTTAAAAACAAAACACCCTGACTCGAGATCGAGCCAGGGCGTTGGGAGCGCGCGTCAGACGCGCATCAGGACGTCAAACGTCCTTCAATGTGCTTCGCCGACCGTCACGATCGGCAAATCCTGTTCATCAAGGAACTTGATCGGATCCGCGCCTTTGTGGACCTCGCTCCACCGGCCGTTCGTCTCTTTGGCCCGTTCGCGTCCGTCGATGATACGCAGCTCGTAATGCTCGATGCCGCGTTTGTCCTTGTACCGTTCCAGGTAAGCGATCCACGGTCTGGTGCTGCGCGCGATGCGGAACATCAGGGCCGGCGACTTGACCTGCAGGGATTGGGCCGCCCGTTGGGACAGACCCCGGTACTCGATGCACATCACCTCGTTGAATGCGAACTTGGACGGAAGTTTCTCGATCGCCCGCCTGACCGGAACCAGGTCGCACACCCCGTATTCGGAGGTGAAGGTCAGCAGTACGGCGAACAGACTGACCTTGGGTTGATGACCCTTGCGCGGCCCGACTTTCTTCTTCCCCATCGTAGACCCCTTTCGACGAATGGAGCCTTGATTCAACCAGATTTTCGCATTCCTGTCAACGTTATCGCAACCTTCCCCTGATTTTCCGATGGTACACGACGGCGAACCGGTGCGCCTCATCGCGGACTTTCACCAAAAGATCCTTATGCCTTTCGCAGACTTTACAGATTTCCAGATTGTTATGGTCACACACGAGTTCATCTTTCTTGCGATCCGGCCCTTTGGCCAAACCCACGACCGGGATACCCAAGCCGAAATGACGCACGACCTGGATTGCCGCGTTGACCTGCGGTGCTCCGCCGTCGATCAGAAGCAGATCCGGCTTGCGCCACGAGTTGCGGAAGCGGCGCATCAGCGTCTCGCGCATGCTGGCTACGTCGTTGGAACCGACCACGGTCTTAATCCTGAACTTGCGATATTCGGCTTTTGCCGGCGCTCCATTTTCGAACACGACCATCGAAGCTACGGATGAGGTGCCGGAGATGTTGGAGATGTCATAGCCCTCTATCCGACCGAAGACATTGACCGGCGCTTCGCCCTCGCGGATCTTGTCTACGTCATTGTCTTCGCGCTTGAGGATGGCCACATCCTGGATATGTTCCAGGAAAAAAATCTTATTGCGCAACTCCGCCGCCAGCTCGAACATCTGCGCTTTGGACGCCGCTTTCATCTCGCGCTTATATTGTTTGAGCAGATCGTCTTTCTTGCCAGAAAAGAACTTGATGAGGTCGCGGATTATCTTGCCGTAATCTTTTTTCGAGATCGCCCCGATGCACACGCCTGGGCATTGGTGCAGGTGGTAATAGAAACAGGCTTTAGGCTTACGTACTTGGTACTTAGTACTTGATACATCAGGCGAATCGCAAGTCGACCATGGGATGGCTCGCCGTATCAAATCCAAAGCCGCGCGCAAAGACCGCGGCGACGTGTATGGTCCGAAAACCGCTTTGTATTTTTTCGAGGCGTCATCGCCGAGCTCCGTTCCCCTGACGAGCAGCGGCTTGGGGAAATCCTCCTTGGTTATCACGAGGTACAAGAAACTTTTATTGTCTTTGTCTTTGACGTTGTACGGCGGGAAATAATATTTGATGAGGTTGGCCTCAAGAATCAAAGACTCGATGACCGTGGGTTTAGCGATGTAATCGATGGACCGGATTTCCGAAACCATCTGCGCTATCCTCTCTCCCCTGTCGTCGCTTTTGTCGCCTTGGAAATACGAAGCGACCCGCCGCTTTAGCGACGTCGCCTTGCCCACGTAGATTACTTCGTCGGCCGCATTCTTCATCAGATACACACCTGGTTCGTCCGGCAGTGTCCCGTTCTTTATTTTGACGTTTTTTGGGATCATTTTTAATTCTGTCATCCCACGGTTTAACCGGGGGACCTCCCGTTCGAATCAGCATAAGATACATTGACGCACTCGGTCAATTATGTTGATATTCAGGGCGGTTCATTCGACAACTCTCGAGGTAGCATCATGACCTACGACCGGAAAGAGTTCATCGTCTTGCAAGACCTGCTCATCTCCTTGAACGAAGTGATGTGGCGCGCACAATTCATGGCTCGCCGCATGACCCGCAGTTTCGGCGAAAATGCTTATCTGGTTTTTGGCGCTTTCCTCGCCGCCGGATGGTCTTTCGACGACATCTACCAGCTGGACCAGGTCTCCAACCAATGGCGAAACGCTCCCCACAGGGTTTTGCTTTTGGAAAAGCTCTTGCGCGCCATCGGCTTGCCCGAACTCCACGCGCGGCGCTTGGCCATGGAAAGCCGTCTCTACGCGTGCCGGGACTACGGCGAGATCCTGCACAAGGTCCTGATCTTCCGTCACCTGGGCCTATCCGACAACGAGCTGTTCAGGATTGCCGGATACAAACCCAGTATCTTCCTGACGCCAGTCGATGGAATTGACACCTGGCTCGTCGAGACGCGTCTCAAAAAACGCGAACCGCGGTTCTGCGTCCAATACCTGAAACCGCCCAAGTCAGAGACCAAGCTCGCACCAGAGCCGGTGCCCGAGTATTGGAAGGAATTCGATATCCGCTTCCATGTTCCGGCGAATCCTCCGATTGCAGCCAACGCTCCATCCCCGGACCAAGAAGTGCACGGAGATCCGAATAGGGTAAGGGATGCCGACGTGCCGATTGAAACGGCATCCGCACCTTCGGCGTCAGTGGAAAAGGTAATTTCGGAGCAGGTGCCGGCGACCGCGGTTCCCGAAGCCGTCGAATCGCAGCCGGCACCCTTGCCGGACGAAACTGAACTGGCGACGCCTATGCCTGTCCAGGTCGACGAGTCCGCTCAAGAGCCGATAGCTCCGCCGCCTGCGCTCGCACCCACGCCCTCGCCTCGAGTCTTGGCGAGTCCGATCGTAGAACCAAAAATCCCCAAACTCCAGCCTCTCAAGACATTCACGCCGCCCGCACCGGCTCCCGCGCCGGTTAGCCGACCGCCGCCTCCCGTTGTCCAGCCGGTCGTCGCGCGAATCGTTCCTGCGAAAACCGAAGAAGAGCAGGGCGGATACGACATGATCTCGGAGCTTTACAACCTGGTCATGGAAACGCTCAAACTCCACGACCCGGACTGGTTCGAGAAGAACCGACAGGCGTTCGTCGAAGCCAATCCGTGGCTGAACGACACGAGTTCCTCGACCTGGGAAATCATCCGGATCCTCAAATCCTGGTTCGACCTCCGCGTGAGCATGGCCCAAACAGACCCACGCCTGGACTTCGTGGTCTGTATCCTGCGCAACCAGAACCTGCCGGCCAAGAAACGGCTCGGCAAACTGCGCATCAAGCGCGCCGTACTCAAACGCCGTGACGACCCGTTCACCAAAGATGAGATAAAGGCGCTGGACCGGACCATCGCCAATCTGCATGACCTGCTTGATCCCCGGGAGCGCGTCTCGGCCTGTGAGTCGCGGATCGACGAACTCGAGCGACGGATCAAGAACGACGCTGACGGGACAGATACGAAGCGCAAGATCGCACATCTGCGGACGCGGATCGCCAAGGCAGAGCGTTACGGCAACCTCCATTCGTTTCTGGAACTTGAACCCGAAATCGCCTACCTCCGGCTCTACATGGCCCGCAGCATCCTGGACTATGACAAGCTGAAACTGAAGTCTGGATTCCTGGTTCATCCCGAGTTCCTGCTGCACCCTTTCGAGGACGCCATCTACGGCGGCGACCAAGGCATGCGCGGTTTCTCGATTGCACCGCCGACTACGCTCGACATGAAAACCATCCAGGCCAAGTGCACCGAGTTGCGCTACCGTGTCAACGAACTGCGGCGCTACACTGACCAGCCATGGAAAAAACCGTACGTCAACATGCTCTGCGAGCCCGCACGGACCCGCTTCCTGGAACGTCTGCAGAAACACCTGCGTCGACTCGGTGAAAAAGCCAAGCGGCCCAACGCCGCCCGCCATCGTCACCGCGGCCGGACCGCTTACTCACCTCTCGGGTGACACCCATCCCCCACACCTTCCGAATAAGGTGTGGGGGTTTTACGTACGGAGCTTGACAGAAATCGAAAAACATCCTAATTGATGGCTGTACTTTCCAAAGGAGAACCGTATGTTCATTCTGCCCTGGATGAGGCTTATGCGCCGTTACTGCCTGGACCAAACCTTCGAGCGCTGGGCTTTCGAACAGCTCGAACTGCCACCACGGGCGCACATCCTTGAGCTTGGCGCCAACACGGGGCAATTCTGGTATGAGAACCGTGAGCGCATCCCGACAGGCTGGGAGATTGAAGTCACTGACACCGATCCGGTCGTCCTCGACATCGCCCGCAAACACCTGCGCCGTCTGCGTCCGCGGGTCACTGTCGGTAAACTCGACATCTTCCGTCTCCCTCAACGCCCTGAACGCTATGATGCCGTGGTCTGCAACCACATGTTCCACCTGATGCCCTATCAGGAGCGCGCTTTTGTCCTGGACAACATCTGGAGATATCTTGTTCCAGGCGGCGTGATGGTCGCCGGGACCTGTGCCGAACAGGATCTCGAAGAGCTCCGCGCGCAATTCCTGGATCTCGACCCCGAATTGGATATTTTTGATGAGGACAAGACCCCCTTCTTCTCCATCGAACGGGGCGACCGGGTGCTGGAACCCTGCTTCAACGACATCAAGGTGCGGAAGTACGTCGCTCGGCTTGAGATAACCGACGCCGATGTCCTTGTTGATGGAGTCCGCCAAGCGTCGCGCTCGATCCGCGAACATTTGGTCAACGACGCCTCTCGAGAATTCCGCGACTACTTCGCCCGTTTGATCGAATGTTGCGGCCCGCTTAGGACGACCCGCCAAGCCGGCCTTTTCATCTGCCGCAAATGAACCTCCTGCCGCCCGTCATTCCCGACACCAATTCGAAGGATGATGTGGCGGTTTTTGCTGTCCGTAAACTAAAATCACACGATTTTCGGCAAAATTACGCCGGACTGTTGACAATCCGGCCGAAATTGGCCAATATGATGAATCCCGGAAATGGGTTTCGGGATGTGCACTTTGAAAGGTGAACCATGGAAGTCACGAAACGGTTCATGGCCTTCGCCGCGTTCCTGCTACTGCTCCTCTTCGGGGTTTCAGCAAGGGCGCAAAGCGATGTCCGGACGCCGGACCAAAAAATCTACTTCCGGCAAATGGACCCTGTCCTCACCGGGATGTGGATGGGTAACGGCGGCGACGACGGCATGCGTTATGACGCCGAAGCCATCGCCTGCATGGTACGGGCGTGTGCCGACATCCAGGCCACGGTTCCTCCTGAAGCTCGCGAGCGCTGTCGGGGCTTGCGTGATGAGAATTGCCCGTATGCCCAAACGCGGAACGGCAACAATCATCTCTACCAGCTGTGCTATGCCGCCCACCGGGCGCGCATCACACAACCGGGTTACCAACGCTTGGCCAACCCTCCCAGCATGACCAGCCTGGTCTGCTCCGTGATCGCGGCCCAAGGCGAGTCCGCCGACGAGTCCATCTACACGGCGGTCAACGGCCATCCCCGGCCCAGATCCCAAGCCGTGTCCCTGCCTGCCCCTAACGGTAGGAACCAAAGGCCGCGCACGGCCCTCAAACCCGGCGAAGCCGAGCAGCTGTTGGCAGAACTCAACAGGACATCCGGAAGCATCGCGCCGCCGGTCGCTGGGAAGACCCCAGCCGTCAGGCAGCGTCGCTCCGCGACCGCATCCCGCCCGCCGACCAAGCCCGCTGGATCTCCGGATGTTCATTCCTCAAGTTACGGTGGACTGCCCGGTTTCCGCATCGTCTCCCAAGACGACAAAGAAACTGTGCTCCGTATCCTTCCCGGCGCCGACTACTACACGGTGGAGAAATCCTTCCTCGCGAAGGACCACCAGCTCGACTCCGTTGTCGTGATGACGTACGCAGGCAACAGTCGTGTGCAGATCTTCTTCCCCTATCGTCTTACCAGGGGCAAGATCGAACTCTACAAGCCGCGTCTGCACCTGAAGGGCGACGACATCAAGCACCGCCTCGGGCCGATGGATGGCGCTACCCGCGAGTTCATCAGCGGATGCGGAAAGGACGTCTGCGAAATCCGCTTCGCGCTCCAGGCCGGTGAAACCCTCCGCGTGCCGCGTAAGTCGGTATCGCACGAGGCCGTATCTACGGCCAAGGACGTTCCTGCCGCCCCTGCTCCGCCTGACAATGGAACAGAAGGTGCAATCGATAGACCGCTCGTCCCAGCCGACGCAACCGCTTCGGCAATGACCAGCGCCACATCCGGCCCTGTTCCGGTCGAACTCGAGACGACCTCGATCACCCCGCCTGCATCAGTCGACACCCAGTCGCCCGAAACCGTGCCTGAATCACCCACGGCAGGGCTGGCGGAAGATCCAGCGACACCTTCTCCGCAACCCGCAGAAACGGATTCTGCGTTACCTGATGCAGGAGTTCCAACCCCACCGCCGAACGAAACCGTTGATGATGTGGACATCCCCTTCTGGGCCGCCATCTGGACGCTCGGATTCGGAGTCATCATCCTCGGCCACCGTTGGTACACCAAACGGGGACGGAAAACGCCGGACGCGGACGACAAAGGAAAAACCGAGCCGCCTGGTCTCGTACCACCGGGCTCACCTGACAGCAGTTGACCTGCTGTAATCCCACTGAGACTTACTTAAACGCCCACAGCGTTCCCCCACTGTGACTCAAGGATGACTGCCGAACTGGCAGTCATTTTCTGTTATTTGAAATATTTCTTCAGGAACTTTCCGGTCACGCTTTTCTCGTTTTTCGAGATTTCTTCCGGCGTCCCCTCGGCCACGACCTTGCCACCCTTGTCGCCCCCGTCCGGTCCCAGGTCGATGATCCAATCCGCATTCTTGATGACGTCCAGGTTATGCTCGATCACCGCCACCGTGTTGCCCCGCGCCACCAATTTCTGGAGTACCTCCAAAAGCTTACGCACGTCGTCGAAGTGTAGGCCGGTTGTCGGTTCGTCAAGAAGATAGAAAGTATTGCCCGTATCGCGGCGTGCCAGTTCGGTCGCGAGTTTGACGCGTTGCGCTTCGCCTCCGGAAAGCGTCGTCGCCGATTGACCGAGTTCGATGTAACCCAAACCCACTTCCTGCATGATCATGGTCTTGTCGTGGATTGTCGGGATGTCGCGAAAAAAGACGTTCGCTTCTTCGACCGTCATGGATAGGATGTCGGCGATGGTCTTGTTGCGGTACTTGACCTCCAGCGTCTCGCGGTCGAAACGCTTTCCCTTGCATACGTCGCATTTGACGTACACGGTCGGTAAAAAGTGCATCTCGATGGCGATCTGCCCGTGACCTTCGCAATGCTCGCACCTGCCTCCCGGCACGTTGAACGAGAACCGCCCAACTTTGTAGCCACGCATCCGGGCTTCTGCCGTGAGCGAAAAAAGTTCGCGGATCTCGCCCCACATACCCGTGTAGGTCGCAGGGTTGGAGCGTGGGGTCCGGCCGATCGGTGATTGGTCCACATCCACGATCTTATCCAGCCATTCGATGCCTTGGATGGCCTCGTGTTTGCCTGGCTTGGCGCTTGACCCGTTCAGTTTCTGCGCCAATGCCCGATACAACACATCTATCATGAGCGTAGATTTACCCGAACCGGATACGCCCGTGACGCACACGAATCGTTTGAGCGGCAATTTGACCGTCAAATTCTTCAAGTTGTTCTCCGCTGCCTTCTTGACCGTGATGAATTGTTTGGCCGCCGGTCTTGGCCGCGATTGGGGTATGGCCATATCCCCGCGCAGATAAGCGCATGTCAAACTCTTCTTGTCGTTCAAGATCTGCGGCATCGGACCTGCCGCCACGATATTGCCG
Source organism: Candidatus Uhrbacteria bacterium (assembly GCA_016222815.1). Lineage (GTDB taxonomy): Bacteria > Patescibacteriota > Patescibacteriia > 2-12-FULL-60-25 > 2-12-FULL-60-25 > CAIKNB01. The sequence goes on along the minus strand of JACRQE010000006.1, from coordinate 169,433 downwards.
CCGTGCTTACCAGCTCCGGGTCCGAAATCCACGAGATAATCCGCGGCCGAAATCGTATCTTCATCATGTTCGACTACGATAATCGTATTGCCTGCGTCGCGCAACTTCTCGAGTGTCTGCACGAGCTTAGCATTGTCGCGTTGGTGCAAGCCGATAGTCGGTTCATCCAAAACATACAAAGCCCCGACCAGCCGCGAACCGATTTGTGAAGCCAGACGGATGCGCTGTGCCTCGCCTCCTGACAGGGAACCGGCGATGCGGTTCAAGGTCAGATACTGCAGGCCCACGTCGAGCATGAATTGCAGGCGCGCCGAAATTTCTTTGATTATGGGTTCTGCGATTTCCTCTTCGACCTTAGTCAAATCCAGCAACGAGATGAATTCGAAAGCCTTATCGATGGTCAAAGCCGTGAAATCCACGATGCTTTGGTTCACGCTCCCCTTGTGGCCTTCCAACGGCCCATGCAAATACACATGCAGTGCCTCGGGCCTCAGCCTTGCGCCGTTGCAGGCTTCACAAATCTCTTCGGAGAAGATGTCCTTGGTGCCCAAACCATGGCAAGACTCGCAGGCGCCGTAGGGAGAATTGAACGAGAACAACCGCGGTTCGATCTCCGGGAATGCGAATTCGTGCGTGGGACAGGAAAAACGGGACGACATCAACAGCTCCGAACCGTCATCCAGCACGACCAGTACGTTCTCTTCGCCGCGGTCCAAAGCGATAGCCATGGATTCGGCCAGGCGCGAACGCAAACCCGTATTGCCTTCGACCGGCCAGGCCAAGGGAACACGATCCACGACCAATTCGATCGTATGTTGTTTGTAGCGCGCCAGGAGTCCGTTGAAATCGATACGCTGCCGCAACGACTGCCACTTACCGTCCAGTCTGACTTCCAAAAAACCTGCTTGGTACAAGTCCTGCAACAGCTGCTGGTACTCCCCTTTCCTGCCTCTGACCACCGGAGCCATGACAACAATCTCGTTGCTGGCTTCCTTGTTCTTGCGTTTGCCGATCTCCGTCGGATTCGAATGGATCTCGACCGTCCGTTTCATGACCACGTCCACCATTTCGTCGATCGTCATCTTGCGGATCGGTTCACCGCCGATCGGACAATGCGGATGTCCGATGCGGGCGTACAGGACACGCAGGTAATCGTAGATTTCGGTGATGGTCGCGACCGTTGAACGCGGATTCGCGCTGTGCGCTTTCTGGTCGATGGAGATGGCCGGCGATAGTCCTTCGATTTCGTCCACGTCCGGCTTGTCCATCTGACCCAAAAACTGACGCGCATACGCCGACAGGGATTCCACATAGCGCCGCTGGCCCTCGGCGAAGATCGTGTCGAACGCCAAACTCGACTTGCCCGAACCGGACACGCCAGAAAACACGATCATCTTATTGCGCGGCAAATCCAAAGACACGTTTTTCAGGTTGTGTTCGCGCGCCCCGCGGATGGTGATTTGGTCTTTCATAAAGCGTAAAACGGCGCCCGTAGACGCTGTATATGGGATGGTACGGCAAACCAGGAAGATTGTCTATTGTAAGATTCCCCGGTTGAACCGGGGAATGACAACTAATATAATTAATACTGTCGTCCCACGGCTGGACCGGGGGATCTTACATTATTTTAATTTCCTGAGCCTGTCGAAGGACTACCTTCGATTTCTTACTCAAACCTCGAAATGGTATTCGAGTATCTTGCGGTAGATGAGCTTCCGGCTGATCATGCCGATCAGAACGCCGTTCTCGACTACCGGTATGCGGTTGATATTTCTGGCTAGCATCACGGCACCGGCGCGCATGGCCGGCGCATCCGGGTCGATGGTGAATACGTCCTTGGTCATGAACATTTGCACCGGGTGGCTGCGTATCTCGTCGATCTTATTCTCCCGTTCCTCGTAATCCGTGTATGACTCCGGATGCTCATAATAGCTCTTGTAGAACGGATACATGATGCGGAAAAGATCCTTCTCCGAAACCGTCCCGACAAGCCGACCTTCAGAGTCGACGACGGGCGCACCGCTGACATCCTTCGTGTATAACAGCCGGGCCACGTCTTCATACGACGCGTCTAAGGGTACCGCATGGATTTCGGTATCCATTATGTCTCTGACTTTCATATTGAAAAAAATTAATGGTGTAAAAATCTATCCTCCTGCGTAAAGCATAGCGCAGTCCCGGCCTTATGCAAGCAAGCTGTCAAGCTCGCATGTCCATCTTCCTCCAAACTTACGCGTCTCCTTCGATATAACTGGATTAGCGTGTCATCCTACGATTTACACTTATTCGTTAGTCTGTTTCTGCTTCACAAGTGTCCCCAATATTCTGATGATTCCCGTGAAACCACCAATATCCATGCCTCTTGATAAACTCCGAATCTTAAGATAAGCTTTCGGCGCTAAACCATAGACCTGGAGAGGTCGCATAGTGGTCGAGTGCACTTGCTTGGAAAGCAAGCGTACCGCAAGGTACCGAGGGTTCGAATCCCTCCCTCTCCGCCATAAGATAAAACCCGCACAACTGCGGGTTTTATCTTATGCGTTTCATTTATCCCTTCAACAATCCATCGATGATTCCCTGGTATTTGCTGAACGGCTGGGCGCCGCCCGGGACTTCCTGGCCATTGATGAAGTTAGCCGGCGTTCCCTGGACTCCAGCCTGGGCTCCAGCCGACGCTTGGGCGTTTACCTTGTCCGCCATCTTGCCCGAATCCAGGCAGTCGTTGAATTTACTCTCGTTCAAACCGAGGCCCTTGGCGATATTCTTGAGTCCTGTGGACGTGATATCGCTTTCGGTGAAAATCTTGTCGTGAATCTTCCAGAATGCGTCGTTGCCGCCCAGTTCAGCCGCGCACTCGGAAGCCTCTGCGGCCTTTTGGGCGTTCGGATGGAGTTCGGTCAGCGGATAGTGACGGAACACAATCCTGACACTGTCCTTGTAAGCCGCTTTGATCTGGTTGATAGTGTCGTAATGACGGCGGCAGAAAGGACATTCGAAATCAGAATATTCGATCAAAGTGATCTTGGCGTTTTTCGGACCGAATATATGGTCGGTCTTCTCGTCAACCGGAGCTACGGGCGCCGAAGGTTGCGACGGCTGTGCATTATCCGTGGGTTGCGACGGCTGCGCGGTTGGTGTCGGCTGGGCAGCAGTGGCGACCTGTGCGCCGGCTGACAAGATTCCCTTGCCGCTGGTCACGGACCAGACCACGTAAACCAACATAGCCGATGTACAGATGGCGATTCCGGCGAACAGACCCATGAAAAACATGGTTTTTGGCGTTCCTTCGAACGGACCCACACTGGAACCCATTTCGCTCTCCGGCGATTGCCGCTTTTCTTCTTGTTCTAGTTGTTCTTGGAGCATGCTCATAAGTTAAAAAGCTTATTTTTTAGCTGTTTGATGTTAAACCGAATGCGCCTGCCAGTCGATAGCCATCCGTCAAGGGTTCTGCAGGAGCCTTGTCAACTCCTGCTCCCAGACGCCTGTTTCCACAATGCCGACGAACCTCCGGTTGCCGATAAAGAACGTGGGCGTACCCTGGACTTTATTGATGTTTCCTTCGGTTTCATCGGCTTGGATTTTATGCATGCCCGGCTGGTTGACCAGACACGAGGTGAAAGAATCCTTGTTCAGGCCGAGATCACCGGCGTACCCGACGAACGATGCGGTCGGCGCCGACAAGCCGGACCATGCTTCTTGTTCTTGGAAAAGCCTGTCGTGGTACTCCCAAAACTTACCCTGGTCCTCCGCACACCTTGCAGCCACGGCCGCGGCTCTGGCATTCGGATGGATGGACGATAACGGAAAATCGTTCCATACGAACTTTACCCTGTCGCCGAATTTCTCGGTCGCTGCTTTGAACGCAGGCTCCGCCGTTTTGCAGGCCGGACACTGGAAGTCGCTGAATACACGTACGACAGCTTTAGATTCCCCAGGCCCCACGAAAGGATCATTGTCATCGTTGAATTCCAGGCCCGTCTCGTCGGTCCCACGGTTCTGGTTTGGGGCATCCGGTCCGGCGGCGATAGCCCAAACCAAACCAGCGATGATTATCGCGCCGAATCCTAAAGTACCCAATAAAAATAATTTGCGCATCTGTTGATCGTTCATATTTCGTCTAACTTTTATGCAAGAAATCGATAATATCAAGCGCCGCCTTACTCCCCTCGCCCACGGCGATAGCGATTTGTTTTTCTGTCACGTCAGTCACGTCTCCGGCTGCCCAAACGCCCTCGATTGAAGTCCGGTTCCTCTTGTCCACGATTATCTGCCCTTGTTTATCTTTTTCCACAAAATCGATGAAATCAGCTTCCGGAACCAAACCTATCTCGATGAACACGCCCTGGGTCGGCTCCGTCCGTTCCGTCCCATCCGGTCCGACAAGCCCGATACCGCTCACGAACTGTTCTCCCAAGATACGACTAGTCTTGGTCGAAGACAGGACTTTTATCTTCGGACTCACTAGGCATTTGCCCTTCATTGCGGCATCTCCCGTCAATTCCGGATTGACCGTAACGATGGTGACCGAGGTTGCGTACTTCTCCAAAAACAATGCTGCGTCCATGGCGCTGTTGCCGCCGCCGATGACATGCACGACCTTATCCTTGAACAATGGAGCGTCACATGTCGCACAATACGTCACACCTTTGTTCATGAATTCATCTTCGCCCGGGACGTTGAGCTTCCTGTTCTTTTCGCCCGTCGCCACCAACAACGTCCGCGCTTCGTAAGTTCCTCCGTCGGTCGTTAGCCTGAATCCCTTCCCCATCTTTTCGGCCTTCTTTGCCATCTCCCCTTCTTTCAGTTCGAATGAACCGCGGTAATCGTTCAGGTGTTCACGAAATTTCTTCGTCAGCTCGGCGCCATCCAAAAGATGGAAACCAAGGTAATTTTCCACGTCTGCGCTCCAGGCTGTCTTGCCCCCAAAAAGACCCCCAAGCATCAGGAATTTGACTTTTTGCCGCGCCAGATAAATCGCGGCCGCTATCCCCGCCGGTCCGCCGCCGATGACTATGGTCTCGTACATAAAAACAAGTATAACACGCCGAAGCTCACCTACGTTCGCCGATTTTCTTCCTCGAAAAAAGCAGCCAACCGCCGAATATCGCCAGCGGGATAGCCATCCACTGCGTCGGCGTCATTCCGGCCCAGCGCGTATCCGCTATCCGATAAAAATCCAGCCATATGCGGGATAACGCCTCCATCAGGATCCAAGCCCCGAAATAAAATCCAGGCCGTCTCTGTCTTTTGTCCAAAATCAAGAATACCGCCCCCATCAATAGGCCGACGATCGAAAGATACAGTCCGAGGTCATGCCGCGCCCCGCCCGGATAATTCACGGCCAGGAGTGAATGCGAAAGCGTGCCTGGGTGGTCGTGAATCAAAAAACAACCGAGCCGTCCGATGGCCACGCCCCACGGCAGGCCCCATACCGCGACATCCGCGAATTTTAGGAAGTCCAATCTTTTCCGTTTGACGAACAAAGCGAACGCTCCTGCGGCGCCCAGAAACCCGCCTAAAATCGCGAATCCAGGCCTAGCCGGATTAATCAAGTCCAAAAAATCCCCTAGTAATGACGGTTCGTAAAAGACGGCATGGAACAACCTCGCGCCAACGAAAGCCGCGATGAAAACCCAAAAAGCCATGTCCCAGACCGCATTGGCATCAAAACCATTGGCTTTTGCCCTGCGGGACGAAACCAAAGCGCCCACCAAGAAACCCGCCGCCACGAACGTCCCCCAAGCCTGGATATGGAATGGGCCAATCGGAATCGTGTGCAGCTCAAAGTATGGGATCATGTTCAAAGCACGTTCAAGACTTTCAGCGCCCGTTCAAAATCGTCCAACGCTCGTTCCGCTTCGCGCTGGCTTATCTGGAAAGCGGAGTCATGCGCCAACTGATTGCGTAGCTTATGCGCCCACCAGACATTGCGGAGTTTGGGATATTTATAGCCTGCGACCTTCAAACGCTCGCCGAGCGTATCGCCCGGCATCATCATGGATTTGAGTCCGGAGTCCAACAGCGTATCAGCTTCGATGATGGCCAGCTTCGCCCCCAACAGGCCCTGCTTGCTCGTATGTCTGACCTCGGCCCAGCGTTTGAGCACTTGCTCGCGCGTCATGCCCATCATTTCCGGCCGGGTCAACAAACGTTTGATTTTCCAGATACCGCAAATCACGAATATCAATGCCAGCAAAACGCCGACAACAGCCAAAGCATATGGCCAGTATGACCAGTATGAGAAGTCAGTCGTCTCGACGTAATAGTCTTCCATAAATGCTTTTTCCGTCGTCCTGAGCATGTCGAAGGACCTTTTTCAGGACGACGATTCTAATCAGATTCTTCAAAAATCCTCGCCGCTGCCAAAATCCCGGCTTCATCGAAATGCCGTCCGATGAGCTGCATCCCGACCGGCATGCCGTCCGCTTTGCCGCACGGCACGGATACCGCGGGCAAACCCGCCACGTTCACGCCGACCGTGAATACGTCTTCCAGATACATGGTCAGCGGATCCGTCGTCTTCTCGCCCAGCCTGAACGCCGGATTCGGTGCTGTCGGCGTCACCAGCATATCAACTTCGGTGAAAGCTTGCTCGTACGCTTTGCGGATCAGCGTCTGGACTCGTTTCGCCTGCAGATAATACGCATCGTAATAACCCCGCGACAAAGCGTATGTTCCGAGCAAAATGCGCCGTCTCGCCTCTGGTCCGAAGCCTTTGGCACGCGATTTTGCGTATGTCTCAAAGAGCGGCAAATCCTTGACCCGTAATCCGTACCTCATGCCGTCGAACCGCGCCAGGTTGGCCGAGACTTCGCACGGCATGACCACGTAATACACGGCCAACGCCTCATCGGCATACGGTAAATCCACTTCTTTTATTTCCGCTCCGCGCTCCTTAAGCGCCTCGACGCCGCGCATGACCTCTGATCTCACCTCATCATGCATGCCCGCTCCCCAAGCCTGCCGCGGCAAACCGATGCGCACGCCGGACAAATCTTTTTTCCACTCAGGGACGAACAACGGATGGTTGCTCGTGGTCTGGTCCAACGAATCAGGTCCCTGAAGTGCTTCAAGGATCAAAGCCGCGTCTTCCGCCGTCTTGGCGAACGGACCGATTTGGTCGAGCGATGAAGCCATGGCCATGAGGCCTGAACGCGAGATGCGTCCGTACGTCGGTTTTAATCCGACTGTTCCGCACAAAGCAGCCGGCTGACGGATTGAACCGCCGGTGTCAGAGCCTAAAGCGCCGAGCGCCATCTTTGCCGCCACCGCGACCGCTGAACCACCAGATGATCCGCCGGGCACGCGCTCCAAATCATGCGGATTCTTGGTCGGTCCATAAGCCGAATGCTCGGTCGACGAACCCATGGCGAATTCATCCATGTTCGTCCTGCCCAGTATGACTGCGCCTTGTCCCTTAAGTTTCCTGACGGCGGTCGCGTCGTAAGCGGAAATATGCCCTTTCAGGATATTCGAGCCGGACGTTACTTCTTTACCTTGGTTGAGCAAATTGTCCTTCAACCCAAGCGGAACGCCGTCGAGCGCACCCAAACATTCGCTCCGCGAATGCCGTTCATCCGACCTCAACGCTTGCTCCAAAGCATCGTCTTCGTAGACTTCGATGAACGCGTTCAGCGTCGGGTTCTGGTTCTTGATTTCCGCGATGCAAGCCTTAGTCAGCTCTGTAGACGTCAAATCCCCGGCATCCAGCCTCTTCCGCGCTTCCGCGATGGTGAGTTCATTCAATTTCATAAATATCTTTTTTTCTTTAGTGAATCCGTCGGCGATTTCTGCAGCGAGGACTGTTTGAGCGAGCTATGCCAGATAACGAGCGAGTTCCGCAGCAAAGAAATCGCCGACGGATTCACGCCTTCTTCCCTTTGGGGGACTCAAACACCCCCGGCGTCTTGAGCAGATCCCCGCTCCGTTCCGGGAAGTTGGACAGTATTATTTCGCACGCCGCGTGGTCGCACGGCAAAGACACGTCTTCACGCCATGCTGTACGCGCCGGCATGGCGAAAGGCTCGACGCCCTGCGTTTCGACCTCCTGAAGACGTTCGACGTATCCTAAGACCTTGTCAAGATCCTGTTCCGCCGTCTTGAGTTCATCCTCGGACAAATCAAGCCGCGCCAAATCCGCCAATCCCTGCACTTGTTCTCGGGTTAATGCCATATGCCCGAAAGCTTACAATAAACGCCGGAATTAGGCTAGATATCTGGCTTATCCTCCGATCTTTTTCAAAAACTCCTTTTCATCCAAAATCGTCACCCCCAGCTTTTGCGCCTTGGCGAACTTCGAGCCCGGTTCTGCTCCGACCACCACGTAGCTCGTCTTCTTCGAGACGGTTTCCGTGACTTCTCCACCCAGCTCTCGGATTTTTTCCTTCGCCTCTTCGCGTCCCAGCGAATCGAGCGTCCCGGTCAAGACCCAGGTCGTACCGGCCAAAGGGCCTCGTGCCGCGTGCCTCGTACCGCGTACGACTTGGACATGCTTCAACAAATTGTCGAGACGGTTTTCCTCCCGCTTGTCTTTGAAGAACTCGGCGATCGAATCCGCTACGACCTCACCGATGCCTTCGACGGCCATCAGTTTTTCTTTCGTCGCTTCCCTTAATTTTTCGATGGTCAAAAATGCCGCCGCCAGATCGCGCGCCGTCTCTTCGCCCACATGCCTGATGCCGAGCGAATTGATGAACCGTTCCAGTTTGATTTCTCGATGCGCTTGGATTTCGTCGTAGAGTTTTTTTGAAGATATCTCCGCAAAACCTTCGAGCGTCAGCAAATCCTCTGGCTTCAACTCATAAAGATCTGCCGCTTCGCGCACCAAACCGGTTTGGATCAGTTGTTCCGCAATTTTGTCGCCCAAACCCATGATCTCCGCGCTCACCACGAAATGCAGCAGCCGTTGGAACTCTTGCGCGTAGCAATCGCGGTTCGAACAGACCGTCGCGACCTCGCCTTCTTTGCGTTTGACTTCCGAACCGCAGATCGGGCAATTTTTAGGCATGTGAAAAATTTTCTCTTTCCCAGTCCGGAGCTTAGGCAAAACCTGGATGATTTTCGGTATGACGTCGCCCGCTTTTTCCACGATGACCGTGTCTCCGATTTTTAATCCTAAACGTCCGATTTCATCTTCATTGTGCAGAGAGGCGTGCGTCACCGTTGTCCCTGCCAGATGCACCGGGTCCATGACCGCGACAGGCGTCAGCGCCCCGGTCCGTCCGACCGATACGATGATGTCGCGTACGATGGTCGTCCCCTGTTCGGCCGGGAACTTCCACGCCAGGATGGCGCGCGGCGTCTTGCCGACCACGCCAAGCGATTTGAATAATCCGTCGTCGTTGACGTTCACCACCACGCCATCAATCCAATAATCCAGCTTGTCGCGCTTCTTACCGATTTCTTCTTGGAAATCCGCGACTTCTTCCAACGTTTTACACAAACGATAGTTCGGATTGGTCGGCAAACCAAGGAGCGAAATCAGCTCATGCGTCTGTTCATGCGTGGTCGTACCATAATCCCCAACCATGGCATAACCGAAGAAAGACAAACCGCGTTCCGCCGCTATCTTCGGGTCGAGCTGGCGGATAGAACCTGCCGCCGCATTCCGCGGATTAGCCAGTTCCGGCTCGCCGCGTTTCTTGAGCGCTTTGTTCAACTTCTCTAGCTGTGAACGCGTCATGAAAGTCTCGCCGCGAATCTCGATGCGCCCGCCATGTCCGGTCAGAATGCTCCTGACTTTTTGCGCGTCGCACTTTCCATGATGTTTCTTCAAGAACTTTTCAATCTCATTCTCCGATGGCACGCGCAAATTCAGCGGCACCGCTTCGATGGTCTTGATATTATGCGTCACTTCTTCGCCCACGGTCCCGTCGCCGCGCGTCGAGCCTTGGATGAATTTCCCGTCCTGATAAACAAGCGACACGGCCAATCCGTCCATCTTCAATTCAGCGAAGAAATCGAAATGCGCCGTCGGTTTGAGCTTCTTCACCCTCCCGAGCCACTCCTCCACTTCCTGGAACGAAAAAGCGTCTTCGATCGAAAGCATGCGTTCCGCATGCGTAACTTTCTTGAACCCCGGCAAAGGCTCGCCGGCCACGCGCTGGGTCGGCGAATCGGGCGTAATCAGGTCAGGATAAAGTTGTTCAAGACGATAGAGCTCGTGCTTCAAATCATCCAAAGCCGCCTCCGGTATCTCCAGGGCGTTCAAAACATGGTATTGGTAGCGGTATTTGTCGATTTCCTGCCGCAGCTTCTTGATGCGTATTTCCGCCTCGGATTTGGTCATGACGGTAGTTTAGAGGCCTTTCGTTCCCTTGCCAAATCCTAAGGACACACCACTCCTCCGGCTCCCTTGACCAAGGTACATTCGGAGAAAATGACGTAGCCGAACACTCCGGACAAAATATCGAGTTTGGGCATGGTCACCGCGATTTTCTGAGTGGCTTTGCCGTAAGTCCCTTCAGCCGACAGGGTGATGTCGCCCGGATAAGTCTTGGCCACCCCGCCGCCCGTGAACGTAGCCAAGACATTCTTGGCCGGGCAATCGTAGGCTTTGAGGCGGATTCGGTATCTTTTATTGCTGTCGAGCGGCTCATCCAAAGAACAGCAAGAGATCTTGTTCGCCACCCTGAATTGGTTGTCGCTCGGGAATTGCGGGACTCCCATGACCACGTCCCAATAGGCATAACTCACCTCAATCCTGCTCGGTGTCCCGCCGCATGCCGGGTCGCTTGTCCAGGTCAGATGCATGTTGTCGATGCCCAACGGGGCAATGAGGTTATCCGGATCGAACAGATCGAGCACCGCGAAACTGGAAGTCGCGACCGTGGTGAACGATTTGGAAGTCGGCTGTTCCAAGCCGCTGCTTGATTGCCACGTCCCGCCGTTAAAATAGACACCGCCTAAAGTCGCCACAAAGCTCCGCGTCTGGTTATTCTTCCTGATTTCGTACAACTGCCGCTCGACTCCGGAGTCAGCCATGTAATAAGCCGCGACCGCCTGGTCCGCTTGCTGGGCGCGCTGTGCGCCCTCCAGGACCACGACGCCGATACCGATGCCCGCCATCAAGATGATGAGCATCATGATGACCGCCAACGGCAAAATATTCCCCGGCCGTTTCTGGACGCGGTACGAGGTACGCGCTACGAGGTACGTTTTACTCATATCATCTCTGGTATAGCCTCGACGAGACCGTGGCTTGCGTCTGCAACGAGACGCGGTCAGCTGGTTTATCCGCCATGTACGTCAATCCGATGTTGACCGTGACCATGGGCTGTTGGTTTATGGACGTGTCCGTGAACGGGCTGGAGAGCGGCCTCACATAAACGTCGAAATTGGTCACATCCACGCGATGCGAAGTCACCGGGTTCCAGGTAAGCCCACCATCCATGCTCAACATGATGCATTTGTTCACTTTCGGGTCATTGCACGTGGCGCTGTCTTTTGTCGTGATGGTTATGCTCCCGCCTGTCGGCTTGGTCAGCGTCAAAGTGTCGCTCCGGTTATCCAACGGTTGGGCAGTATAATCGATGTAGTTGTTCCGTCCCGCGCGCGTCAGCATCTCGGTGGCGAATCGCATGTCCTGGCTCAATACGGCTTGGTTCGATATCTTTCGCTGTAGCCGCGTGATGTTCACGAATATCTGGGCCAAAGCCGCCGAAGCCAGGGAGAATATCAAGACCACGAGGAGCATCTCCAAGAGCGTGAAACCCGGACGTCGCGTGATTTTAACGCCAGTCATACAGATCGTCGTACATTATCGTATCTCGGAGCACCCCTTTCTGCGACCACTGGACATCTGCCTGAACCCTGATGCCGATTTTGGTGCGTCCGATGGTCGCGCACGTCGCCCCCGCACCCACGATGCTTCCGTCGTCGCAGATGCAATTGAAGGTCATCAGCCGCGAAAAAGTCGAGGTCGTTCCCGTGATGAACACGTTCCAGTTCTCCAGGAAATTCGGCGTAACGGCATTATCCGAAATCATGACTTTGGTGCGCGGATTGGTGAAATCGTTGGCTGTAAAATCGTAGTAGATCGAGGTCGCGGGCAAACCGGTCCAGACCGGCGTCGCCGTGTAATCCATGCCAGCGCCCACCATCCCCGTATCAAAAGCATTTCCTGCCAGCCAGTTCGAATCGCGCGTGTTTTTGGCCAACTCCAGCCCCTCGCGCGCCAGGTTGATGGCCACAATCTCATTCTTGTCGCGGTCAGCCAAAGCCAAGTTGGAGAAGACGAGCGTCGTGGCCGCCAAAAGACCTACGCCGATGACGCCGATGGCAAATATCATCTCTATCATGGTCTGTCCGCGGCGCAATCTCATATCATTCTTCGATCGATATCCGGCCGGTCAATTTATTCATGCTGACCGTCAAAGGCTGGGTGGGCAATTTACTGTGGGTGAGGGTTATGTTCATGAAATTCTGGTTGGTACACCCGACAGGACAGACGTCAATGAGCATGTTCCCGTTCTGCCTCTGAAACGCGACATCCACCGTATTGAACATCACCATGCCCTGCAGGTTGCTTATCGTCACGTTCAGCGCTCCTGACCTGACCAAGTCGCGGGTCATGAAAATCTCGCCCGCATTGCTCTCGCGCCAATCCGTGGTGTTCGGATCGTATTTGGCGAATAGGTCGTATGCCGTTGCGTTCTTGTTCAGACGCATCCCCACGCCTGCCGGAGCTACGGCAGTGCAGGCATCGGTGCAGGCTGCAGATGAATTTTCGCACACGGCTTTTTGTCCAGCTATGGTGCAGAATTTGATGTTCGATCCCGCTATGGCGCGCGCCTGCAAAGACCTCAAATCAGCAGCCACGACCCGTCCCGCACTGCGCAACTGGTCCCTGTATTGGGAAGTGCGCAGGCTGTATCCGGCCGCCGTGGCGATGATGCCTAAAATCGCGACGCTGATCATCGCTTCCGTGAAGGTGAAACCCTGGGCTTTAGATGAACGCATACTTCAACCAACCCGCAATCTGCGGACCGAACCAGACCGCGACCATTGTACCTGCCGCGAGAGCCGGCGCGAAGGGCAGCTTTGATTTTCGCCTGACCAGTCCGAGCGCCAAACCCACGGTCGCGACTACCGCTCCCAAGATGTACGCCGCATACACTCCGACGACGACCAAAGGCCAACCCAAGACGCCGGCCATCATCAAGCCGAAATAAAAATCACCCATCCCGAGCCATTTGCCTTTGGACAGGATTATCTGCAAGCCGAAAAAAACCGTTGTGGCTACTAGTGCGAAGATTGATGTCGTGATTCCCAAACCTGTGAGATAAACCGTACTGCCCCACAAGCCAAACAGCCTGAATGCCAAACCCGCGAGGCCGACGCCGATAAGATATTCCACCGGCAACTCCTGCCAGCGTAAATCCATGACGAACGGGACGATAAGCGCCACGGACAGGAGGAATTCAAACCAAAACATGGGTTGCGCAAAAGGATCCCAGCGCATGGCCGCGATGATACCCAAGACCAAAGCCGCCGCTTCGACCAGAACGTATTGGTTGTTGATTTTCTTCCCGCAATAAGCGCATTTTCCCCTAAGCCAAAGCCACGACAAGACCGGAATCAAATGCCGTGCCTTTATCGTCTTTTTGCACTGCGGACAGCTCGAACGCCCGCCAATCCCTTTGCCCGAATGCCACCGCAAAATCAGGACATTCACGAACGACCCCAAAATGCCGCCCAACACGGCGGCAAAAATTATTCCGAAAAGACGTTCTGGTTCCATTCATCGTAGGGGCGGGGTTTCCCCGCCCTGGGCGCGGCAACCGCGCCCCTACCAATCAGTATTCCTGATCCACCTTATCCACACCGCTCGAATGTGCGTAATACGTCCCAGCCGGACCATAGGCTGTCTGCCGCTCGGTCGTGAAACTCATGGAATAACCCCCGGCTGAACCGTGGTACCTGTAATATTCCCCGCCCTTCGGCCCCACAGGCAGCTGTTGGAGGAAAATCGGCTCGATGGCCTGTTCCCGCGCCGAAAACCCGTTCCCACCCAAAACATCCGCGTTCGCACCGGCCGCGCCCAGATTCACCGCGTCGCTGGTCGGATAAGACGCTTTCTGCAACCAATACTGGGTCAGCGCCGCCCGCACCACGCTCACATCCGAAACTCTCTTTGAGTCGCGACTCATGGATCGCGTGATATTGAGCGAATAAATCGCAACTGCCGCCAATATTCCCACGACTGCAATGACCACCAGAAGTTCAAGGATGGTGAAACCTTTCGATTTATGGAGCTTCATATTTGAAGTCCATTATAGCGTAAAATTCCCGTAGGGGCGAATGGTTATTCGCCCTAACCCGATGTCACCGACCACAAAAAACGCCCCGTGTCGTACCGGGGCGTTTGCTTCCAGATGATCGTTTGAGATTAGTTGACCAAACCAGCCTGATTTGCCGTATGATACAGCGATGCACTCAAACCCTGAACGTTGTTCGCTTCTGTCACGAAACCGATCGTGAAAGCAGCGGGTGTCGAAGCAGCATAAATCGTGTAGTCGCAGGCTGCTGCAGGCGGATTCGCAGCACATGCACCAGCGGTCACGTTCGCCGCAAGCGGATCCTTCAAGGTCGCAAAATTAATATATGTTTCAGTCAGGTCAGACCCGCCCGCACATGTTCCGTTGCGGAACTTCAAGCTGGATAGCACCAAGTGACCGGCCGGGATAGCGCTGTTGTCATTCTTGCATAGGCTCAAGCTGGGATAATCTTGGGATGCTGTTGCGATTGCTCCAACCGCTGCCCTGATATCCGCCACGCGTTTTGCGTCGCGCGCTTTTGTCCGCGCACTCCCAAAAGCCACTACGGCCAATGTCGCCAACAAACCGATGATGGCGATGACCACCAAAAGTTCGATAAGCGTAAAACCTTTTTTCTTATTCATAGGTCTGTAACAAATGATTTGGCCCAATCGGGCCGGAATTAAAGAATGATGGCCGAATTATAGCACGATAGCGATTCTTTGGAGAAACTTATCCACAGCGCAAAATATCAATATAGCCAAGTACGAGGTACGCGGTACAAAGTACGATTGTGCCCCAACCCTCCCTACGCCGCCCCTGACAACGAATACAACGGTATCATGATAGCCGAGACCATGATGCCTACGCCAAGACCTAGAATGATCAGCACCAGCGGCTCGATGAGCTTGGTCAAGTTCCCCACTATGTTATCGACCTCCCGCGCATAAAAAGCCGCGATGCGCTGGAGAATGTCCTGCGTCTTGCCCGTCCCCTCGCCCACGGACAACATCTGGTTGACCATCGTCGGGATGAATTTATGCCGCTGGAAAGCCGTGACCAGCGAATTTCCGTCATTCACCTCGCGGATCGTCTCGTAGACCGCGTTCCGCCACAACTCATTCCCCACGACATTAGCCACAATCTCCAAAGCTTCAACCAAATCGACTCCTCCATGGAGCAGTGTCCCCAAAGAACGGCAGAACCTGACCACGTAGATTTGGCGGAACAGCCCGCCGAATATGGGCAAATGCAGCAAAATCCAATCCGCATAATACCGGCCGCGCGGCGTCCTGACGTAAAACTGCACGCCGACTATGGCACCTATGGTCAAAATTATGATGAGCCACCAATAATTGGAGAAGATGCCGGAAACCCCTATCAGGATCCTTGTGGCGATAGGCAGTTCGACATTGGCTTCTTGCAGAACCTGGACAAGCTTGGGTACCACAAAAGTCATCATCACGAACCCAACGATGGCCATGGTCACCAAAATGAAAATCGGATAAATCAAAGCGCCCTTGAGCTTGCTCATCAAATCGAAATCTTTCTCTTGTTGTTCGGCCAGATATTCCAAGACGTCGGCCAATTGTCCGGAAGTCTCGCCCGACCTGACCATGTTGATGAAAAAGCCGGAGAAAACCTTGGGATGATGTTCGAACGCGTCGGACAGGCGCGCGCCGCCCTCTATTTCGTTGGAAATGCTGGTCAACACGCGCTGCAGGTTCGGATTCTTGGTCTGGCGCGCGACGTTGCGCATTGCCTCGGGCAACGGCACAGCCGCCGAGATCATGACCGACAGCGCCCGAGTCACGATGACCAGGTCTTTTGGGGTGATGCGGTTCAAGAATGCCAACGCGCCCTGGCTTGCGGCTTCTATCTTGGTATACGGCTCCAACGCCAAAAGCTCCATGCCCCGGTCCTCCAAAGCCTGGCGCGCATGGTCAGTCCCCTCGGCTTCGATAAGCCCGGCCTGAATCGCCCCATCCCCTGACCTGGCCCGGTATTTGAACGTCGGCATGGCGTGATTGCGCTAACTGCCTAAAATTTCCTGGATCCTCCTGACCGTCTCTTCCGGCAGTGAATGCGCCTTGATGATGTAACCCACGGCGCCCAGCTTGAGGCAGCGGTCCACGTCCTCTTTTTGCCCCAGGTTGGTCAGGACCAAGACCTTGATGTCTTTGGTCGCCGGATCGCCTTTCAGCTTCTCCAGCACCTCGAATCCGTCCATCTGCGGCATGAGCAGGTCCAACAGGACCAAATCCGGACGATCCTTGGCCACCAGCTTAAGCCCATCCTCGCCATTGGTCGCGAACGCGACTTCATACCCGGCCAACTCCAGTTTTTGGGCATAGATGCTGGCCAAAAACCCGTCATCTTCGACTATCAGTATTTTGTGCTTTGCCATATGTTTTTTTGCTACAAGCTACATGCTACACGATTAGACATCCTCCTGCACTTCCTGGCTCAACCTGTAGACCTCGCTCACCGTGGTATGTCCGTCAAGGGCTTTCAACAGCGCATCCTGGCGCAAAGTCAAAGCCTGCTGGCGGATGACCTCGTCCCTGACTTCTTTTAAGGGGAAACCTTTTTCGCTCAACTTCCTCATCTGGTCCGTAAATTCCACCACTTCGGCGCACGCTATGCGGCCTTGGTAACCGGTGTCGCCACACCTCGGGCAACCCCTGCCTTTCTTGAATTCCAACGGTCCGTCAGGCGTGAAATTCGGCGCGAAATATTTGGTCGGAATCAGTTTGATTTCTCTCCTTAGCTTTTCGATAACTTCCGGCTCGATCTCTTCAGCCGCTTTGCAATAAGTACAGATTCTGCGGGCCAAACGCTGGGCAATCCCCAAATTCAACGTCGCAGCCAGCAGGAAAGGCTCGACTCCCATATCGATCAGGCGCGGCACGATGCCATAGACATCATTAGTGTGGAGCGTGGAGAACACCAAGTGGCCGGTAAGCGAGGCATGGATAGCCAGTTCAGCCGTTTCGCGGTCGCGGACCTCGCCGACCATGATGACGTTCGGGTCTTGGCGCAAAAGCGACCTCAATCCAGACGCGAAAGTGTAGCCAATCTCCGGTTTTATCTGCGATTGGTTGACTCCCGGTACGTAGTATTCAACCGGATCTTCCAGCGTCGAAATGTTGATCCCCTCGGAGTTGAGGCTGGTCAGCACCGCGAACAGCGTGGTGGATTTACCTGATCCGGTAGGACCCGTGACGAGCAGCATACCGAACGGCCGCTTAATATGTTCCTTGATAAGATCCACATGCTCTTTACGGTATCCCAAGTTCTCCAACGTCGGCGCGCTAGCCGAAGTGTCGAGCACGCGCATCACGACTTTCTCGTTGTCCACCACCGGCAATGTCGAGATACGGAAGTCGATCTTGCGCCCGCCGACATCCTGCGTGATGCGTCCGTCCTGCGGCATGCGCGTCTCGTCGATCTTCAGGTTGGCCAACACTTTGACGCGCGACACAAGCGCCGGATGGACGTAAATCGGCAGTACCAGGGTGGTCCTCAAGACGCCGTCGATGCGGTACCTGACGCGCGATTCGTCGCCTATCGGTTCGATGTGGATATCCGAAGCACCGCCTTCCACCGCGTGGCGCATGATGACCGAAATCATGCGCGAAACCGGCGCCCCGCGTATGACCTCTTCCAGTTTCCCGAGTTCTTCGGTCTTCTCTTCCTTATGCTCGAATCTCCCTTTTGCTTGCGCCAAAGCTGTCGCAACCTCGGTCCCCAAGCCTTTAATCTTCTTGAGCAGGCTGTTTATCTGTGAAGTCGGTGCAATGACGTACTTGATGGTCCAACCCTTATCCGAAGCCAAAAACTGCAGAGCCTCGTCGGCTTTTATATCATTCGGGTTAAGTAAAGCTATCTGTAATGTCTTGCCGTCAAACTCGACCGGAACGGCGCTGAACGTCTCTCGGGCATCCTGCGGGACCAGCTCCAAAGTCTCTTTGGGGATGATGCGCTCAGTCAGATCCACGAACGGCAGTGCCATGGCTTCGGCCTTGGCTTTGGCGAAATTCACGTCGTTCACGTAACGCCCGCCCACTACTGCCTGCTCCAGGGTTTTCCCGCGGGCCATCAAATCCTTGACCAACGCCAAAACCTTCTCATCCATCAGCTTTTGCTTGGTCAATATGTTAAGGATTTGTTCGTCCATATTTCTACAATTGCGTTTATTGCTCGCCCGCGTCCGTCGAAGTCACGGCCATTTGAGGCGACGTTGATGTCGCCGTCATCACTGTCGATGTCGCAACGGTCTCCTTGGTCGATGTCGTGGATGAAGGCGAAACCGGCAAAGGCGGCGGCAACGGCATGAACGGATTCTGCCTGCCCATGGCGCCTGGTACGACGTTGAAATCGCTGACTAACGGCCGAAGCTGCATGAAACGCTGGTTCTTTGACAAGTCAGCCCGGACGTCGAAGTGCAAGGCGCCGCGCGATGCCGGAGGCGGCGGCACTTCGACCGGCGTCAAACTCGTATACAAAAACCAAAACACCGAACCCGCCACGGCGAGCGCGCCGAGGATCAGCAGGATGCGGTTGAAAAGGTTTGATGCCGGCATGGAGATTGAGGTTTATTGCTGCGCGGTGCGGGTTTGCGGCGGGATGTATGAATATGTCCGGAGCTGCAGCGAATAACCAGTGCTCACCCCTGGCGTATCGCCGGCAGACATCATTGTAAGGATATCCATGACCCGCAAACTGCCTTCGATATCGGCTAAAAAGCGCTTCATCTCGAAATAGCTGGCGGCACGGACCGACAGGTTGACGTCCAACGGTGCGATCATGCCGCTCGGCAGGCTGGTTTGGCCTCCTGCCCCCTGTGCGCCCTCAGTGAACGTAATCGTATCTATCTGTACGTTGTTGCTCAATGCCGCGGAGCCGAACTGGACCAACAGCGACGGGATATTCTGCGAAGTCGGCAACGCTTGGTCAACCTCGGCCAGTACGTTCGACGGTATGGACTGGGCCGCCGCGACCGATCCTTCGACGCTCTTCAGGTAATTCCTTTCGTTATCTATCTCCATCAACTTGCTTTGGGTATCCGCATTCAGCTGCTTGATCTGCGTAATCAAGGGTCGATGGACGAAAATCGCCGTGCCGGCAAAAGCGGCGATCAGGAACAAAAACGCCACCACATAATATTCGGTGAAGAACTTTGACGTTTTTTTCGCTTCGTTTTCCATAATCAGTTCGTTTCGACCGCCATCTGGTTAAGCGCGTTGTCCGAGAGGGTCAAAATAGCCTGGAAGCTGACGCCTATGACTTTCGACGCATCTTTCGAGTCATACGCCACGCTGTAACTTGTTGCCTCGACCTTCTTGATGAACCCGGCCGTCTGGAATACGACCAGTTGTTTCGCCGCCGTATCCAATGAATCCGCCGTGACCGCCAAATTGACTTTTCGATCCGCGGACAATGAAAAATTCTGGTATGACACGGTCGGTAAAGTATGTTCCTCCAATTGCGCCAGGAGTTTCGTCGGACTGACATGCTGGTCGAGCAGACCGGCCAATGCCTTCAATTTTGGTTCCAGATATTGGAACGACGACCAAACCTTGAGCTGTTCGGAAATCTTGGACCTGACATCCGCCAACTGCGTGTTCGCTTGGTCCATACCCATCTGCGCCTGTTTGTGCTGGAAATCCAGCAATCCATAGCCTCCAGCCAACAAGATCACGAAGAATAACGCCGTGACGATGAACGTGAAGCGGCGTTTGCGGACGTCTACTTGGATTAATCTGGCTTGTTCCTCGGTCACGAAGCTGACGCGCAACGGTTTACGGACGCGCCTGATGACCCTGACGCGCCGCGGAGTCACCGCGAAAGGCGCAATCTGCGCTTTGACCCTGGCCGCCGCCATCCCGTTCATCCCTGGCTTCGCGCTGGGTACCGCAGGCTGGGCGCCTGTCGGAGCCGGCGTCACAGCTGGTTTAGCCGCCCCGACTGCCGGCATCGCAAACGAAGGTGCCGCCGGAGCTCCCGGTTTGGCCGGAACTTCCGCTGGTTTGGGTGGCGGCGCTTTGAAAAATTGCGGCGGTGCCTTAGGCGGTGCTTCGATGGGTTTTGGCTTGAACAGCTTGGACTTCAGGTTGTCTATGAAGCTGGTCGCGTAAAAAGCGAATTTTGTCAGCGTCGGCTCGCCGGCCAGGACCTGGTCTATTTCGCCCTCGTCGACTTCGATGACTTCGATATCCTCCCCTTCTTCCTTGGGGATGAAGAAACGCATATCGACCCCCGATTCTTTCGGCGGCTCCTGTTTGGCGGAGGTTTTCATCGCTTCTTCTTTTCTCCGCAGGTCTTCGGGCAGAAGCGAGATATCTGATGACATTGTTTGGTTATTATTCGATATCCCTCATGGCGCAACCGATGGCGACCGTGAATCTCGGTCCGATCTCATCCAATATCGGACGCAAGTCCTGCGGATAGATCACCCTGGCCCACGGATCCCCAAGATAGGCATTCACGTTCATGAGTTGCGTCACGAATTCCGGCAAACGCGGCAAAAGCGCCGAGCCTCCGGTCAGGATGATTTTGTCTATCCGTTTCTGCTGGCCGTTCTCGGTCTGTCCCTGGTACAAGTTGAACGAATAGCGGATCTCGTCGATTATCGGCTTCAGAAGCGTGGACAAGATGATGGAAACGTCTCCAGTTTGGGCGAACGACTGCATGGATCGGATGTCGCGCTTCATGTTCTCGGCCTGGTCCAGCGGGATGGACAGCGTTTTCGAGATCGTTTGCGTTATGCCTTGGCCTCCTGTTGCGATCGAACGATTGAGGAACGGTATGCCCTTCTCGATCACCGAAATATTCGTCCGCGCCGCGCCGATGTCTATGACCATGATGCTGGAACGGTCCTTACCGATCAGCGAACGGATTTGCGCAAACGCCTCCGTTTCGAGCGAGATGAGCTCCAAGCCCGCCTGTTTCGCCAAATCCAGATAGCGCTGCACCAAAGTCTTCGGTGCGCCCGTCAGGAGCACTCTCGTGACTTTCTTTCCTCCGTCCCCGGTGGAATCCGAATCAATCGTTTTCGAGTCCAAAGTCACTTCTTCGAGCGGAACCGGGATCAGTTTTTTCGCCTGAAGCTGGATCGCGTCCTTGACTTCCTTCTCGGATGAACCCGGTACGCTGATGATGGAAGAGAACACCGCCGAAATCGGCAGAGCGGCGATGGTCAGTTTGCTGGTGCTGCGCGATTTGGACAGCATCTTCTTCACGAACTCCGCGGTCTTCCCCAAATCCTCGGTCAAAGCCTTGTCATAGCTTTCGGACGGCAGCTCGGCATACGCGTAAGTCACCAGGCGGGCGCGTCCTTTTTCGTTCTTGAGCTCCACTATCTTGATGCCCGACTGGCCGATATCGATGCCGAGATAGCTTTTTTGCGGTGGCTTTCTGGAAAATAATCCCATAATTTTAGAATGCGTCTTTTGAGGTCGGCAATGATTGGCTGACGTCAGCCATTCCCGGCGGCGGATTAGCCACTGCCCGTCCATCGAAGGTTACGGTTTCAGCCGCACGCACCGCGTCGCGGTAGTTGCGCTGCAGATTGATTTGGCGCGATGCCATCAATCCAATCACATCCAACGGCACATCCACAGCTCCTGCCGAACCGGTCGAGATGGACTCTTCGGCGAAATACGCGCCCACGATCTTGGTCACGGTCGGAGATATCGTGATGTTCCCGCCGACGGCGCCGTTCTTTTTCACGATGACGCCGAATGACGCCAGATTCCTTAGGGATGAAACCGAACCGATTGCCTGATAATCCAAATTGCCGATGATATTCAGGTCGCCTTCCACGATGAGCAGGCCGTTGCCCCGTTGAGTGGCGGCCACTCCGTTCTGGAATATTTTGGCGTTCAAACTCACGTTACCCACCACGTGATAGACCTTGCCTATGAGCAGCGCATCCACTTGCGCCGTGATATCTCCTCCGCCTACCACTAATTCCTTTACGGCTCCGTAGCGCCCAGCCAGTATCCCTGGGATATCCAAACTGCCCAAACTGCCTTTATATCCAGTCCCGGTCTTAGGCAGGCTGATAGCGCCGGACGTGGCTTCCGCACAACCCGAACCGCTGGTGAAACCCGTTATTGCGCCGTTGCTCGTAAGGCAATAAGTCGCTGTAGACGGTTTAGAGGCAGTGCCCGAGATTCCCTGCTGGGCATACACGTTCCCGAATTTAGCCGAGAGCCAAGCTGGCGTGCAAACCGGATCGAACAATTGGCAATTAGCGTCATCACAGTCGGTTTGGCCGTTTGAATCATTGTCTACAGTGTCGCTGCACGCTCCTGCACCGAACGTCGGTTCGCCTGCCGCACATGCGAAATACCCTGTGCACCCGACATCCACGCAATCCACTGCACCGTCACCGTCGTCATCTATCGTATTGACGCACATGTTCGTGCCGAAATAATCCGTATTTGTCAAGACCTCTTGGCACTCTGTCGACCCTTTGCAGCGAGGCGATGCGCAGTCGACCCCCGTCCCATCATCATCCTTGCCGTTTTTACAGATCGGATTCCCACCCGAATCCGTATTCGTCCAAATGCTTTGGTTGCAGGTGTTTGTCGGCTTGCAGGAAGCGTCGTCGCAGTCGACCAAGCCGTCCATGTCGTTATCCAAACCGTCGTGGCAATTTACTTCCGGCGGATTTTCGGTCGGCGTATTCAACCATGCAAACTGGAAATCCATATATCCAAAACCTGTTCCGCTGATGTTCCCGTTCCACGCCAGGGATTCGTTATTGGGTATCGGATGCGCTCCGTCGAGCCTGCCGTTGAACGTCTTGTTGCCCGAGTTGTATTTGACTTTATAGTTATAAGTCCCACACGCCCCAGCATCCGTACAGTTCAAAGAAATCCAACCTTCTTCATTCTCGTTGCAGACTTTTGCCCAGCCATGCACATCCAACATTCCGACGCCGGAGCTGATGCTGGCATTAAGCGCACCGACTGGCGGCGGTAATGGCGGAGGCGGCGGACTGCCGTTATTGCAGTCCGCGTGCAGGCCGCATGTTTTGCCGAAACAAATCCAACCCGCTTTATCCGACCAAGCGAAACCCGTCATCTCACGCGTCACCGTATCCACCGTGACACCGTATGTGCCGCAGGGACCCACAGGACAAGCACCAGGGTTCGTATCGTTCATCGAAATCCAACCGATCGGATCCGCCCAAATCCAGCCCATGACATAATCCGCCGATGTCGCACCGGCCTGGCGGAACTTAATGTCGGAAAATTGAAAAGCCCCGAGCAGTAAACCGACCCCGAAGAAAAACACGAAGCTCGGAACTAAATAATGCCAACCCCATAACCAAGCCGGACGCTTGGTTTTTTTGGATGACCCGGGTGCCTTTTTTTTAATCAAAGAAATACGGTTTTCCATCCCGTACCATTGTACCACATCTGGGGCTAGATTGGGGCAATAATTTCAGGCCTGATATATCAATCCGCATGACTTATCCCCATCCCTTTGTCCATCGCCATGTTTGACAGCGCATCTGCGTGCTTATTCTGCTCCCGTCTGACATGCCGATACGACACGCGCCTGCCTAACTGAATTTCCAGGTTTTTCAGCTCCAAAAAGCGCTTTGCCAAATCCGGATTCTTGACTTTATATTCACCATTCGCCTGTTTTACCATCAATTCGCTGTCTGCCCTGACCTCGACCGATGTCGCCCCTAGCGCCAACGCCCTCTGCAGACCCAAAATCACGGCGCGATATTCGGCTTGGTTGTTCGTTGTCTTGCCCAGATATTCCGCGTGTTCCTCCAGGACTTTTCCGCTCTCATCGTAGATAGCCACGCCAATCCCCGCCGGCCCCGGATTCCCGCGCGCCCCTCCATCGGTGTAGATAATGAGTTTCATGTTCGATAGGATATATTTTGACCAACTTTTTGTCATCCCACGGCTTGACCGGGGAACGACAAAATTTTTTCACGCTTAATTTCTGACAGTACTTTCTTGATTTCAGACACTCGATCTCCTCACATCCACCAATTTGCATTGAATGTCCCTGCGACCATTCCACTCGTTCACTTCTACGTCGAAAACCACATCTATGGTTTCACCGATGCTGAACTCGCTTGCCCGTTTACCGAAATTGAAACCGATGAACCGTATGCTCTTGCCGTCCGCGTCTCGCATCAGGCATCGGAGATGGTTTTGGTTCTGACCCACAAGATCACAAGCTACGACCTGGAGCCGACTCGCCATGAATATCGGCCTCCGATTCGCTTCACCCATCGGTTCGAACTTGGCGAGCGTCTCGATCAAGCTCCAATCCACTTCGCCGAGCTTGAGCTCCGCGTCGATATTGATGGTCGGCGCGAATTCGGTCCCAGCAAGATCCGCACTGGATTGCACCATCAGTTTGTCTACCAAATCCTTGACGTCTAGTTCGTGTGAAAAAGAGAATCCGCAAGCCTGCATGTGGCCGCCGACATGCGTCAAAAAACCGTCGCCAGCCCGACGCATGGATTCGGTTATGTCGAAAGGCGTCTGTGACCTGCCGGACCCGACCCAGCGGTCGCCGTGTTTGCCGATGGCAATCGTCGGCTTGCCGGTCCGGTCCAGATATTTCCCGGCAATCAGCCCGACCAATGCCGGAGGCCAATTTTCCGACCAAAACGCCAGGACCGACCATTCGGAAGCCGCCGCGAACTGCAGCTCCGCCTCTTCCAGCATCTGCGTCATGGCTTTCTGCCTGTCCCGGTTTTGCCCCTCCAGCTTAGTCGCCAGCTCCTCGGCTTCCTGATCCGTTTCGGCCAGCATGAGCTTCAAAGCCAAAGACGCATGGTCCATGCGCCCTGCTGCGTTGATGCGCGGCCCGAGACCAAAGGCGATGGACATCGTATCCAAACCTTTTGTTTTCTGTCCTGATGCCGCACGAATCAAGGCCTGCATGCCCGGCCTGCGCGTCTTGTTCAGGACCTTGAGGCCATAAGCCTCCAAAACCCTGTTTTCCCCAAGCAAAGGGACCATGTCGGTCACGGTGGCGATGGCCACGAAATCCAACAGCCATTTGTCGAAAGCTTCAGGCATGGCCATGCCGCGCCTACCGGCTTCCGAAACCAAAGCGCACGCCACCTTCCAAGCCACACCGACAGCCGCCAAATCCTTGAACGGATATGTCTCACCCGGCAGTTTCGGATGGATGAGTATGGCATCCGGCAATTCCGTCCCGAATTGATGGTGGTCCACCACGATCACATCCATCCCCAAACTCTTGGCCTTGGCGATTTCCGCAACGCTGGCGATGCCGCAATCCACGGTTATGAGCAGTGATGTGCCGCGTTCTTTCAGGTAATCGACGGTGACCGGATGCAGCCCATAACCTTCCTTGTCTCGATGCGGGATATATGAATCAACGCACGAATCCAACTCCCGACTTCTGACATCTGACATCTGACTTTTGACATGACTTCTGACTTGTTCCTCGATTTCCCTCAACGTCGAGATGAGGACAGCGCTGCCCGTCACGCCATCCGCATCGTAATCGCCGTGTACCGTGATTTTTTCGCCCGACTCCAGGGCGCTGAATATCCGCTCCACCGCAGCCGACATCTGGGTAAACAAAAAAGGATCATGCACATCCATATCCCAATCCGGGGACAAGAATCTCTTAATTTCATCGGGTTCTGTCAGGCCCCTATTGGCCAAAAGGCGACACGCTATCGGATGGAGTCCGAGCCCAGCGATAAAATCAGCCGCTGCGTTTCCGCAGGGCTGTTCGTTCCCGGTAACGATCCAGCGCTTCCCCATGCAAACGATTCTGGCACGCCGTCATTAGGCTGGCAAAAGCACGAAGAAAACCCCCGCTTTCGCAGGGGTTTCAGAATTCCGCGTCTGATTTTTGTACGAAGTACGCGGTACTTGTCACGATTTTCCCTCAATACAACGGCAGCTTCCAAGCCGTCCAGGTACCGAGCACGTCGGTGTAGCCGTTCATCCGCACGATTCCGTACATATATTCGTGCGAATCGAGGATGCCGTCGTAGATGTAGTCGTTGTCGCGGTTGAACGTGACGTTTCGGACCAGCAGTTGTCCGTCAGCCAGCACGTCGTCATCCACGTAGAGTTCGCGGCCGTCCTGCCTGATCTCGACGTCGTGGCAATCGCCCTGGAATGTCGCGCCGTTGAAGCACCATGCGCCTTCGATATTGATTATGGCACGCACCGGAAGGCTCCTGCAGATCGGCGCAAAGGCGTGTGGCGTCGCGGCCGGCGGTTTTACGCAAGCAGTGAGCAGCGTCTCCGGCTCATCCCACTTATCGCTGGACCAGAAGGCGTCGGTCAGCGATACGAGCCGACGAACGCTTCCGCCAGGTCCGTATCCCTGGCCCAGGAATTGCGCCACGCCGTCTTCCGGCAGATCCCATGTGATCAGCGATCCACTGACCCCATAAGATCCGTTGTCGTCCGAACGGTACGGATAGATCTGGACCGTGTCGCAGAACTTCCCGTCTTCGGCGTTGAGCGGCACCGCGACTTCCGTGGGTCCGCTCTCGCAGGTCACGAACAGCAGGTTGGTCGGGATTTCTTCTTCCGGCATCTGCGGTTCCGAGGATTTCCCAGGCACGACCTTCTGATGGACGCCATTGTCCGTCGCACGCGAGACGATGATGACCGGATTCAGGTCGAAGATCCGCACCGGACTATCCGTTCCGGTCTGTTGGACCACTACAGCTCGGTTCTCCGGTTGCTGTTCGAACAAACAGCCGGACAAGGCCAGAAGAACAACGACAAACCACGCGATAAGCATCTTATTGAGCATGACAGGCCTCCGTTTTTCAAAAGGACATCCGGTACTCTTCCGAACGTCCTGCACCTGTCTATACCGCTAACACAACTAAAAAATCCTACAAGCTCTCGTCGCTTGTGGATAAACTGACCACGTTTTAATTCTGGATGAACGGAGCTATCAAAAAGAAAACTGTAGAGAAGGCGACGAAACCTATCAGCACCTTCCAAATTTTTTTGAATGTCTTGCGTTTCATATTTATTCCCTCTCCCCTCTCCTTAAGACTTTAATGAAAGTATCCGGGGGTATCTCGACCGAGCCTGCTCCCATGCTCATCATACGTTGTTTGCCTTTCTTCTGCTTCTGCAACAATTTCATTTTACGCGTCACGTCGCCTCCGTACAAATAACCGGTCACATCCTTGCGGAAGGCGGAAATCCTTTCCGATGCGATGATCTTGGCGCCGATGGATGCCTGTATCTTGATCACGAACTGGGCGCGCGGCAAAGTATCTTTCAGCATGCCGACTATCTCGCGTCCGCGACGGTATGCCTCGCTCTCGTGGAGGAGGGTCGAAAAAGCCGGTACGCGCTTCTCGGCCACGCTGATGTCCAAAAGGACGATATCCGACTTGCGGTAATCCTTGAACTCGTAGCTCAAAGAACCGTAACCCGAAGTCACGCTTTTGAGTTTGTCATGGAAATCCACGATGACCGACGCCAGCGGCATGTCGTAATGCATGACCACGCGCTTCGGATCCAGATAATCCGTAGCCTTGTATAATCCTCGCCGATCCGAAATGAGGGTCATGATGCCGCCGATGTAATCCGCCGGACTCACGATGTCCACCGCCACCCACGGCTCGCGCGTCTCCTCGAGGTAGTTCGCCTCCGGGTAATCCAATGGCGAAGTTATGGTTTCGTTCGTGCCGTCGGTCCGTGTAATCTCGTAAGCCACCGAAGGCGTGGTGATGACCAATTCCATCGCATGTTCGCGCCGCAGCCGTTCCTGCACGATCTCGAGATGGAGCATGCCCAAGAGCCCGCAGCGGAACCCGAAACCCAGCGCCGCCGAGTGTTCGGGCTCGAACTGGAGCGCCGCATCAGACAGCTTGAGCTTTTCCATGGCTTCGCGCAGACGCTGGTACTCATTCCCTTCCTTCGGGAAAATGCTGGCGTAAACCATGGGATGGACTTCTTTATATCCGGGCAGCACTTCGGTCTCTTCAGCCGTCTCCAACCTTCCCACCGTATCGCCGACGCGTACCGCTTGGATTTCCTTAAGTCCCGACACGATATAGCCGATTTCGCCAGCCGCGATCCGCCGAGTGTTCACATAATCCGGTTTTAGATAACCGGCTTCCAGCGTTTCACCTGATGCTCCAGTCGCCAGGAACTTGACCTTTTCCGTCTGCTTCAATTCTCCGTCTATGACCCGCACATATGCCACCACGCCCTTGTAGTCGTCGTATTTGGAATCGAAGATGAGCGCCCGAAACGGCTTCGCTGGATCGCCTGACGGGGGCGGCACTTCGTTCACTATGCGCTCGAGCAGGAGATGCACGTTCTCTCCGGTCTTGCCCGACACCGACAGGATCTCCTCTCGTTTGCAGCCGATGAGCTTCATCAATTCCTCCGCTCTCCGTTCCGGTTCCGCGTTCGGCAAATCAATCTTATTCAGCACTGGGATGATGGCCAAATCCTGGTCCAATGCCAGATACAAGTTGGCGATGGTCTGTGCCTGCACACCTTGCGTCGCATCCACGAGAAGGACCGCGCCTTCCACGGCGGCCAGCGAACGCGACACTTCGTAATTGAAATCCACATGGCCAGGCGTATCGATCAGGTTCAGCTGGTATTCCTCCCCGTCCTTGGCTTTGAAGCTCATGCGCGCCGGCTGGAGCTTGATGGTTATTCCGCGCTCGCGCTCCAAATCCATGGTATCGAGCATCTGCGCCTGCATCCGCCGTTTCTCGATCGTCCCGGTCAATTCCAAAAGACGGTCCGACAACGTGGACTTGCCGTGGTCAATATGCGCGATTATGCAGAAATTCCTGATTTTCGACTGGTCCATTTTTTGATCTGTCGTTCCACGGTTTAACCGGGGAATCTAGAGTATCGAATTCCGTAATTCGTACGCTAAGTCTGCCTGAAAAAACGATTTCTGGCAATGGTTCAGGTCTTAGTGACCAAAGTTCTTTCCAACTCCGGTACGGTCTGCTGCAGGTCGCCTTTCAGCAGGTAATCCTGGGCTCCGGCATAGACCGGTTGTTCAAGGTTCATCGCGATGATTTTACCTTTGGGATTCAACTTCTTATACCAGGCCAATAAACCGTTATCGTCAGTCCGCAAACCCACGGTCACGATAGCGTCCAAACCCCGCATCCAATCCTCCTGTACCGATTCGGAAATTTCCGCCGCGTCCACGTGGATCGACCTAATGCCCGTAAGTTCATGCAGACGATCCAGGTTTTCGGTGAATATCTTGCACTTCAATTTCTTCGCGATTTCAGCCAACGCCTGATGCGCCGGAGTCGGCGGTCCTTTGGACATCGCGTCCACGAATTCCTGCCATGTTTCCATCAGCTCGTCAGGCTGCCGCAAAGCCTTGGTCGCGAAATCTTCCGCGCTCTGGATCTCATGCACTCCCAAAACCGTCTTCAGCCTCTGCATGTCATGCACTCCTGCAGCTAACGAAATTCCGGCGCCCGTGTAGAACGCGACCCTATGGCTCTTCAGATATTCTGTCAGTCGTTTTAAGTCAGTCTCGCGGACACGCTCGTCACCGCCTTCGAGCGGCGGCGCCAAATATCGGACAGCCTCACGTCCGTCTGGCTGCGGCTTCTCGCGCGCCGGAGGGGCTTGGCCGAGCGCGTAAACAAAAACCTTCTCACCGTCTTCCTCACCCGAAACGAACTTGGACCTCTCCTGCTCCGGGATATAAGTTGGCAACTCCCCTCTGAAAACAAGTCTCATGTAAGTCTTTCCCCCGCTCACCCCAAAAGTGATTCGGCTCTCGTGCGAATCCCAGGTGAACGATGAATCCTGTTCCTCCGCCCTTTCCTGCGAGATTTCAACCTCTTCCGGCCCTTCCAAGAGTGGATTCGGCACTGCCTTCACTTTGTCGATAGATGGTTCGTTCATACTCCAGACAGTCTAATAGCCGCGCTCGAAAAAAGCCAAAGGCGGACTTTCAAGCCCGCCTCTATTCACATCAGCCAAACAACAGCATTCTTCAGGAACTCGGCCCTTCGATTTTCGGAGTGATATTCAACGGAGCCGATTCTGTGGTTGTCGGAGAACGCAGAGGAGCCATGAAAGAGCTGGTCGACTTCAGGATTGCGGCGCGCAGCATCATCCTTTGCCGTAAATCGAACAGATTGGGTGAAAGCGACGGCGGCACCTTCAGGCGCAGGATTGACGGAGGGCGCCTCAACTTTTCCAGCGGGATCCTGAGCGAACCGAACTTGAAACCTTCGGCTATCTGTTCGTTTTCACCCAGTTTCCTGATCGCATTTCTGAGGACCTTGATGTCTTTAAGCAATAATCCCCTCGTCGCGATCTTCAACCCTTCACCAGCGCTTAACTTGACCGGCTCTACCGCAAATTCGGTTTCGCCTGCGCTCTGTTCATCGGTCGTCACCTGGACTTCGTGGTCCGCGACTTGGACATCGA
The DNA here is from genome assembly GCA_016222815.1 of Candidatus Uhrbacteria bacterium. GTDB lineage: Bacteria > Patescibacteriota > Patescibacteriia > 2-12-FULL-60-25 > 2-12-FULL-60-25 > CAIKNB01. The sequence continues at coordinate 138,727 of JACRQE010000006.1, read as the reverse complement.
CGCCGTCGTCATCCACAGCCACCCCGAAAGCCGTACCACGCACAGTGGCTACTACACCGTTCGCCACTACTGAATACTGCTCATCCGAACCAAGCAGCCGCTCGAATCTGGTCCAAACCCTGCCAGCCGCCAATTCCAGTTCGGTGAAAATCCCGTTCTGGCTCTCTTCGGTCAAAACCGACACATCCGTACCCGTTTCGAGCCGCGACTTCCCGGCATCCGGATAGACCAGATACACAGCCCCTGATTTGACGACCACACGGTCACCCGAAGAGATTTCGACCCCGTCAGCCGCCGTCACCTCTACTCCAGACCTGATCAAATTGGCTTGCCCGCCGTTTAATTCCAAGATGATGGCAGTATCGGTCGATGAAGCGCTCTCATACTGTTCATCGAACGTCGGTGCTTTACGCTCACCTTGATCTTCTTTTTTCACGACCCGGTTCCCATCCGGCCCATTGACCACCCTCGGCCCGATCTTCAGGCACCCCAACCCCAAAGCCGGCAGCAAACACACAAGAACCAAAAAACGGAGATGCTTGGACATATTATGGAAACATTATGCCACACTTAATCATCTTAGCGAACCCTCCTATCGAAACTTTTCCCCCTACCGACAAAAAATCTTTCCCCAACCGAGTGCGTCAGGAATCTGTTTTGTGAAGTGAGGACTGTTTGAGGAGCGGAGCGACGAGTTCCGCAACGAACAAAACAGATTCCTGACGCACTCACATCCCCTGAACTTCCTCAACCCCCGCAATCTGCGGTTTTTGGCGCAACAGTTTACTTTGGAGCGCGCGCCTGAATTCGATCATTTCCCGAGATTTGAGCAGGTGGGCCACGACCACGAACCCCGTTATTCCCACGGACCCGGCGGCTACGGCCTGCAAAGCCACCTGCCAAAAAGTGGTGAGCGGGAACTCGGTACCGATGAATTGGCGCACCGGCCAACCGAAACCGATTATGGCCACTGATGCCGCCAGGGTCTTGAGGAGGGAAATACCGAACTCCCTGAACTTAACGCCCAGACCGCGCTTTTGCAGCAACGCGAATAAAATCACGGCGTTCAATGATGCCCCGACAGAGAACGAGATACCGAGCGCTAGGATGCCGAACCTATCTTTTAACATCAACGCTAAAGCCAAGTTCACGGCTTCAGCCACCGCGCTCGCGATGAGCGGGATACGCGAATTCTCAAGAGAAAAAAATGCTCTGGCCAACAGCGGCACAAGAGCTTGCGGCAACAGCGACAGCACGAACAGCCCCAGCACGTTCGCCGTCCTGATCGTATCTGACCAGTCGAATGCTCCGGCGCCCAGCACCAGACGGACGGCTTGTGCGCGCAACAGAAAGAACAAAGCCGTGGCCGGCAAGATAAAAAACATTATCTTGGTCAGCCCCGATGAAAGCTCGCTCCTGAAGCAGACCCAATCTTTCTGGCTCGCGGACCGCGCCAAAAACGGACTGGCGGCCAAGGCGAATGAGATGCCGATGATGCCGACCGGGAATGACTGGAGGTTATTGGCCAGATTGAACACCGCGACCGACCCGAGACCGAGTGATGATGCGATGGCCAAAAGGAAAACCAAGTTGATTTGCGTCAACCCAAGGCTCAAGGTCCTCGGCACCATCTGCCTCAAAATCCTCCTGACCCCGGGTGCGGCCAGAGTCGGCACCCTGAAATGCCGCAGTCCCAACGGAAACACTACGATAGCCTGCGTCGCAAGATGCAGGAATGCCCCCAAAGCCACACCCCAAGCCACGCCTGTGACGCCGTATCGCGGAGCCAGCACCAGCGTACCGAAGATTATCCCCAAATTATAGAAAATCGGCGCGAGTGAAAAAGCCAAAAATCTCTTCAGGGCCTGGAGCACGCCGCCCATCACCGCGGAAATGCCGAGCAGGAATGGCGACAGGAACATGATGCGCGAAACCTGGACTGTCAGTGCGGTTTGTTCAGGGGTGAATCCCGGCACGGTCAACGGCACGATCTGCGGCGCGAACAGAGCCAAAAGTCCGCAGACGACTGCAGTAAAGCACCCAATCGTGGACAACACCTGCTCGGCAAGTTTCCACGCTTCCTTCTCCCCCTTGTTCTGCAGGTAATCGGTGAAGACCGGGATGAATCCTGCAGAGAGTGCGCCCATGATTATCAAGGAATACAGCAAATCCGGCACGCGAAAAGCGGCGAAATACGCATCTAACTCCGGCCCCGCACCGAACGTCGATGCCAAAGCCCGATCGCGCAACACGCCAACCAACCTGGACGCCAAAGACGAAGCACCGACGATGACCGCCGCCGCCGTCAGCCCGTTCGTCTCGCCATGCCACAAACGATGGAGTTTTTCCTGCAAACTCATGTCTCGCGATTATGCTTCAAATTCAAATTAATGTCGATACCGCCTACCTTCGCCCACTCTCCCTAAGCTGACGGCGGGGAATGATTTCTGAACCGAAGTTCCACCTCTTACCCAAACCCGAATGAGGCTTTCGTCGCAGAGCCGAGGACTGTTCGAGTGGAGCGCCGAGCACGATGCGTAACGAGTTCCGCAGGCGCGGAGACGAATGCCTCATTCGGGTTTCTTCTCCTCTCCGCCCATCTCATATTCGAACAACTCTTTCTTGATCGCCCCCCTGGTGATGATATGCAGTTCCGCGAACAGATACTTGATGGCCAAAGCCAACCTCCCGTCCTTCTCCAATCGCCTGACCGAAACTGAGATCGGATGCGACTTCAACAGCCCGAACTTATGGCCTTCCTTTTTGGCACGCTGGACGTAGTCGTGGTCTTCGGCCAAGACGATTTCCTCGTCAAAACCTTTGATGCCGTGGTGGGCATGCCGCCTGACCAGGATGCAGAAACCCGGAGCATGCGGCCGAATCTTCTCCGTCGCCACCGCGTAGGCGTTGTAGATCTCATGCATGGCCTTATCCACGGGTTTGCGTGAAATGGGCTTGACCTTGCAACTCGCCACGTCCAAACCTTTCTTATCCATCTCTCCGATGCAATCCTGGAGGAAGCGTGTCGACGGCATCAGCACATCCGCGTCGAAAAAAACGATTATCTCGCCGCTGGCCGCGATAGCCCCCTTGTTCCTGCCCGGTCCCGGCATGCCACCTTCCACGCATTTAGCCCCGTAACTTTCCGCGATTGAACAGGTCTTATCCGTTGAATGCGCATCCGCGACGATGACTTCATAGTCATCATAAGTCTGGTTCTTGATGCTTTCCATCAGCCTAGGCAGCATCGCTTCTTCGTTTTTTGTCGGTATGACGATTGATACTCGTGGCATATTTTGTACGGGTGCATGGTTATGCGCTCCTACGATACACGCAAGAGCGTGTACGCCGCAATCCCGGCTGCCACCGCGACGTTCATGGATTCTTTTTTCCCATTCTGTTCGATGTAGACCAACTCATCGCACAAAGCCCGAAGGGAAGGCGGGATGCCGTCGACCTCGTTGCCGAGCAGAAGCGCGACTTTATCCGGCGGAACGTACGTCGCCAAATCTACTGCGCGCTGATCCAATTCCAACCCGATTATCCTGAATCCGTCGCGCCTCAAACCAGCGATGACTTTCGTGACGTCCACCGCCTGCTCCCAATCAACCGAACTCTCCGCACCAAGCGCCGTCTTCGCCACCCGCGGATGCGACGGTTCCGGCGAGTAACCCGTAAGCCAAAGCTTGTCCACGCCAAGCGAATCACAAGTCCTCAAAAGCGACCCGACGTTCTGCGCCGACCGGATATCATTCGCGATGAGATGGAGTTCCATCCAAAGAAATTACCGCCCTTTATGTGATTAATCAAATCTAACTTCGGTTTGAAGTGACATGGGGGCTTGGGGGGCCATGTAAGCGTGGTGGCAAAAGAGGCTAAGCAGTTACACCGAGAGCGCATCATGGACCCCCAAAACCTTTGGTTACTTTCAGTTATGAAAGTGACAAACCCAGATTTTTCCTATACATTCCCGCCATGAGATTCGGACATCGGGTCCAAGGGACCATCGAAAGTTATGACGACAAAGGCCGCGGCATCTTCGAGTTGCGCGGCACGGACGGCAGCACCCTTGGCGCCGGCACCGCCGCCATCCCCTTTACGGCCAAAGGTGACGAAATAACCGCTATCTTCACCCAACGCGACCACGGCACAAAAATCTGCAAACTCGAGACCCTGGAGAAACCAAGTCCCGAACGTGTCGCCGCACCCTGTCCGCACGCTGGGGTCTGCGGAGGCTGTTTGTGGCAGCATTTGAGATATGAAGCGCAGCTGGATCTGAAACGCGACGCCATTAACTCGGCTTTCGAAAAATCCGGACACGAAGAACGTGTCCAATCCGTTGTTCCCTGCCCCATCCAATTTCACCACCGCAACCGCATGGATTACGCCGTCGGGTGGAACGGGGAAATAGGCCTGAAAGAATACGGTGCCTGGTCCAAATACGTTGACGTTAAAACCTGTCTGCTGTTGGACGACGGCGCCGGCGAAATCCTCCAGCACGTCCGAGACTGGATGCGCGAATCTGACCTCCAGCCCTGGGACGCAAAATTCTTCAATGGTGATATCCGCTATGTCGTTGTCCGTGAAGGCAAAAACACGAAGCAACGCCTTATCGTCATCGTAGTCCACGATCTTGAACGTGTACGAGCGAGGCATACCTCGACCCTACGCGAACGTCTCTCCCCCCTCTGCACCTCGCTCCTCATCGGCGAACAAAACCTGCAGACCGACATCTCGCTGGCGCAAAAATTCGAGACTTTAATCGGCGAACCGTGGTTAGAAGAAGTCGTTGGCGACATTCGCTACCGTATCCATCCGAATTCTTTTTTCCAGACCAACTCGCTGATGGCTGGGGAATTGCAGAAGTGCGTCCTCTCTTATGTCATTCCACGGCTTGACCGGGGAAACTCCGGCGGATCCCCCGCTTTCGCGGAGGATGACAATAAGAAGAATATCCTTGATCTCTACTGCGGCCTCGGTTTCTTCGGCATCTATCTCGCAAAAAATCTCCCCGCCGTCCGCGTCCAAGGATTCGAACTGGACGAACCCGCCATCGAACTCGCCAAGTTCAACGCTAAACAGAACGGCGTCGCCGACCGCTGTGAATTCTTCGCCGGCAAAGCCGAAGACCTCTCATGGAAAGACGTCCCAGCCGACGCTGTCATCCTCGACCCACCGCGCTCAGGCCTGCATCCGAAAGTATTGAAAACCATCCTCGAGATGAAACCGCCGACCATCGTCTACGTCTCCTGCAACTACCACCGCCTGGTCGAGGAACTCAAGCAATTCAAAACGATTTATAAAGTCGAAGACATCAAAGCCTTCGACCTCTTCCCCCACACGCCTCACGTCGAGGTGGTGGCGAAGATTACCCAGATATGACAAAGCGCAGGTGGAGTTCCCGCGCTTTTCTCAGGATTGGACCGGCTCGACGAACGCCAAACTGACATTACCGCCGGACTTGCCGTCGTCCCATCTGACAGCACACTGAAAGATGCATGGCGTCTCGTTGTTCGGTAGTTTCTTAAGGAACGCGACATCCCGGAAACTTCGCGGCCATATACTAGTCACCGTACCCAGCCTTGAGGAGCCTATGTACCTGACCCTCTGGTGCAGGTAGGTCGCGATTTTTGTGCGCAACCTTGCGGCACGTACGAACTCGTTATCACCGCCGGTCCCGTTGCCGCGCAGGATATATTCGATCATCTTGCTGGCCACGGCCTTGCTATACGATCCGGTGATGCCGAACTTCTCAAGGAGTGCGACCTGTTTGTCTGTCGCTTTTTGCATGAATCCCTCCGAATGTGCGATAGCAGAAATTAGCACCCTCAGTCCAACCTGTCAATCCTGCGTATCTCTGCTATACTTGGCCCATGAAATCCGGTTTTGTCATGCTTGCGGGGCGGTCCAATGTGGGCAAGTCCACGCTGTTGAATTCGCTCATCGGAAGCAAGGTCGCCATCGTCACACCCAAACCCCAAACCACGCGCCAGCCCATCCGCGGTATTTTGCATGACCCGCGCGGCCAAATCGTGTTCGTGGATACGCCGGGCATCTTCTTGGGCCGCAAAGACCTGGTCTCCAAACGCCTCAACGAATTCGTGTCCGAGACGCTCGAAGGCGTGGATGCCATCGTCTACGTCATGGACCCGACCCGCGACTTCGGTCCAGAGGAAGAACACATTCAAAGGCTGTTGCGCGCCTCCGACATCCCCAAGATCGCAGTCATCAACAAATCCGACCTGCCGATTTCCGAGCGGCGTTTCGAAGATATCTACGAAGCAACGGACGTCGGCCAGACCGTAGCTTTGAAATTGAGCGCCGTTAAAAACAAGAACTTGAACCTCTTGGTCGACAAGCTCTTCGAACTTGTGCCCGAAGGCGATGCGCATTATCCAGACCTCCAGCTCACGGACTTGGGGCACAACCAATGGCTCGAGGAACTCATCCGCGAAAAAGTCTTTTTGGCCCTTGACCAAGAGATTCCTTACTCGATAAAAGTCGCCCTCGAGGAACTCGAGACGCGCCCCGACGGTTCGCGCTACATCTCGGCCACGGTCTGGACCACGGAGGAACGGTACAAAAAAATGATCATCGGCGCCCGCGCCTCCAAGATCAAGGAAATCGGCATGGCCGCGCGCAAAGAGATCGAAATGGTCACCGGACTCAAGGTTTTTCTGGAGCTCAACGTCAAAGTCGACGAAAAATGGCCTGAACGTTTTTATTGAGGCTATGGCTTTCAAGTACGACCAAAATCCTTTCACCCTCACGGACAAACCTGCGCCTGAAGTTTCCCGTACCCATAAAAAAACTCCCGAACGTACCCGCGAAGCATCTCCCTCTCGTCCCGACCTTGAACACATCGCCAATCTTTACGATCTGCAAGCCCATCTGCAATCCGTCCGCGCCAAACTGAAAAACAAACCCGCGGAACAGCGGCTTATCGCCGACGCTTGCGACAATGTGATGGGATGCGATCCCTGGAAATACGAACCGTATCTGTTGGACGAACTGTTCCGCGAACGACGCAACAACACTGATCCCGAGACCGTCCCACGGCTCCGCGGGCTCATCCGAGCTGGCTCATGGACGAGTTATCCCAGGCCGTCGCAAAAAGACATCCTGCATGACCTCGCCGACGTCCGGCGCGCCGAAGCCCAGGATTGGGACTGGCGCTTGCGCAACGCCGATCCGGCCACAGCCAAAGAAATCCGTGAAGACCGCGACGAGCAAGCTGCCGAATTCACAGCTTTGGAGCACGCTGTCGGAAGCGGCGTGATTGGCGAGGCCCTGGAGGTCCATGCCCGCACTATTGAAAATCTTTTGGGCCACAATTGGTTCGCCTTAAAGAAAATCATGGCCGCCAACGGGCTGGATTGGCGCCAAGCCGAAACCGATCCCGCGACCAGCCGTCTTTTCCATGAGATCCAAAAACTCCGCCCCTTGCGGGATTACATCTATTTCCGGCTGCTCTATCCTAAATGGGCAAAATTCACGAAAGAAAAATAATCCCGGTCCGTCCGTCGTCCTGAGCGGAGTCCGACGTAGCCGAAAGATCTTTAAGAAAGATCTTTCGACAAGCTCAAGACGACACTCTGGATATGATTGACAGCCCCCAAGACTTCGGGTAGCCTTCAAAAGTCTTCGCTTTTTCAATGGCTTCGAAACTCCCAACTAGCGAGGTGTTGCGGTATGCCATCGTCCAAGAAGGCCGCGGACCGGTTGCGGGTCATGCGCGAACCCAAGCTCGATCCCCGTTTCAAGCCCAGCCAGCGCGACATCGACGCGTTCGCCGAAGCTGACGACGAGGTGGTGATCCAGCGCACGTCACAACCCCCGTCACAACCGAGAATCTGTGCGGCGGTCCGCGAGCGGGCTGTCGGAGATGCAACGCTCGCGGAGAAGTAGGCCGCAAGCAAGACAACCTATGCTGTATCGTCGGCGCTGCTCGCCGAATCTCCCCGGTGTCCGCCGGGGCTCGACTCCGAAGACTCTTCGGAGTCTTCTTTATTCCTGCAAGTCCCTCAACTCCGTGACTTCGTAATCCAATAATCCGTTCAATTTAGATCCATCCGGAAGTTCATTCATCTTAATCTTCAGCACCAAAGGATATTGCTGGTTCGCCAGGAATACCGCTTCGCCGAACCAATTCTTGGCCGTGTATACCTTGACCTTGGCATCCGTCCCGTTGACCTTGAGCGGCCATTCGGTGGTGGAAGTCGCCGCTCGGCTCAACGAAACTTCTGTCTTGGCCGATATGTCGCTTATGGAAGTCTGCAGCTTATTCAACGCGGCCTGCAGTCCGACGGTCGTCGATGCGTAGTCGATCATTGTCCGGTTCGTCAAACCGAAATCGAATGTACCGAAACCGCTTTTCGTGAGGTTCTCGTATGATTCTGCTGACAGCCATAGCAGACCCAACCCATAGGAGTTGTTGACGCCGTCCGGCCACAACGCAGGAAGATACATCTCGCGCGACGAAAGCAAATCAGCCCCGGTCAATGCTCCGACGTGCTGCTGGTTCGAACCATCGGCTGCTTTATACGTCAGCTTCCATTCGACTTCCGCGAGCTGTCCCGGGGCGAAGCGCTTTATCACGACTTCCCTCTTCGCTTCTTTGCCGCCAATCCCCAATGCTTTGGCCATTTCCAAGCCCTGGCCTGAATATTCCTGCTTAAGGACCACCACGCTGCCTGACGCCAAATTTATCTTTTTGGTCAAATCATCCGCCGACAGGTTGGCTGCAACCAATACCTTCGGTCCCGACAACCCGCTAGGCAACTGTGTGTCTTTTTGTACCGTCGGATTGCCGCAACCCCAGCCATAAACCGCCGTCAGCGCCAAAGTCAAGATGATCTTACCCAATATGGTTTTTTTCATAGATTCATTTTTTATTCATGTAAGTGACGACCACTACCGCTCTTTCTATCTTGGTCTTATCGGTTGATGCCTGGATATGCACCTGCATGGCCGCGCCCTGCTTCGTTCCGATGAGGTAATCCGTCCGCGTCGTCGTTTCGGTTGCCGTACTGGTCTTCATCCCTGCACTTTTGAACAAATCCGTGTAATATCCCACGAGTTCCTCGCGCGACACGTCCAAATTATCCCAACTCATGGTCACCGAATCCAAACCCTGGGCTATGAGCGAATACTTGTCAAACCACGTTTCTGGTTTTGGTGATTGGACAGACCAAACCACGCGGAAAGGCGCGGTCGAGACCACCACTCCGGTTTCCGGCTCGATCTTCTTGGGCCACAGGTCGTTTATCAAACGTACTGGTGCGGTCAAAACCCGGAATATCTTGCCCCTGCTGCTACCGCTGAGGTAGGATATGTTGGTCGCTCGTTCGATCTTATACGGATTTAGTTCCGACGGGAATCCCTCGGGCAAAGATTTGATGGAAGCCACCCCCGGCCCGGCAAAAACCACGGCAGCCACGAAACTGCCGGCTACCATGGCGGCAGCCAAAAACAGGCATCCGATACAGCAGGTCAGCCACAAAGGCCGGCCTTCCATAGCCTCTTCCCCGACCAGTTGGTTTCCGGTAGAACCGATTTCCATAAATCGTGTATAATCAAGGACAGGTTAGACCAACCGGCTTTATCCGTCGAGTACCGGCAGCTTAAGCCGCTAGACAGTCCGCCTCCTTAATTTACCTATCCGCCTCCGGCTTTTTGGCTGGAGGACCGAACAGCATATTCTTAATGCCCTTCCTTATGGTAAAAACAGCCGCCTCGGGCGAACTCAAGCTTGGTGACTTGGCGCCGGATTTCGCGATGAGCGACCAGGACGGTAATGAGGTCAAACTGTCCTCATACCGCGGCAAGCACAACATCGTCCTTGTCTTCTATCCCGGCGACATGACGCCCGGCTGCACCCTCCAGCTTTGCGCTATCCGCGACGATTGGTCCAAATTCATCCAAGCTGACACCCTGGTCTTCGGCGTCAACCACGGTGACGAAAAAAGTCACGCCAAATTCATCCAGGCCCACGAATTCCCGTTCCCGCTCCTGATCGACAAAGACAAGAAAGTCAGCGCCAAATACGGTGCTGTCCGCTCGATATTCGGCCACAAGGTCATAAAACGATCCGTGGTCGGAGTCGATAAAAACGGTAAGATCGTTTTCCTCAAACGCGGCATGCCCAAAGACGCGGACGTCATCAAGGCCATGCTCGCCGCTAAATAACTCTTAATATGAAACTTAAAACTTGAATCTTGAAACGCCTGACGCTTCATGCTTCAAGATTCACGCTTCACGGATATGAAAATCGAAGCCAAACCCTTACCTTTCTCCAAGCCGCTCACCGGCATTTCGGAGAAGACGGTCTCCATCCACCACGACAAGCTGTATGCCGGCTATGTGGACAAGAAAAATGAAATCAGCGAAAAGCTGGCCGTCATGTCCCACGGCGGCGACGTCTCGACCGCCAACCAATCCTATTCCGAGCTCCGCGCCCTGAAGGACGGCGAATCTTTCGCCACCAACGGCGTCTATCTCCACGAGTGGTACTTCCAGATCCTCGGCGGTGACGGTAAGCCGTCCGGTGAACTGGTCGAGGCCCTCTCCGCGAAATATGGTTCGCTCGACAACTTCACCAAATACTTCTCGGCTTGCGGCATGGCCGCCCGCGGCTGGGTCGTCCTGACCTGGGACACGCACGACCAGACCCTGCGCACCTACATCGGCGATGCCCACAACCAGGGCGGCGTCTGGGGCGCCATCCCACTCATCGTCATGGACGTCTACGAGCACGCCTATTTCATCGACTACGGTTCGGACAGGAAGACGTACATCGCCGATTTCTGGAAAAATTTAGATTGGAACCAAGCTAACGAGCTTTTCGCCAAAGCCAAAGGGAAATAATCCCGATATCCGAAGCTTGACGGACGAACTCTTGTCCGCCAATGTTTAAGTCCCTCTAATCACAAACATATGATTCATCTCAACAAACAAGCACCCGACTTCTCTAATGCAACGACTTACCAAAAGGGCAAGCCGGATTTCACCAAAACAAACCTGAAAGACTACACAGGCAAGTGGCTCGTGTTCTTCTTCTACCCGCGCGACTTCACCTTCATCTGCCCCACGGAACTCAAAGGCTTCTCCAAGATGAAAGAGGAATTCACTAAACTCAACTGTGAAGTCCTGGCCTGTTCCACTGACTCCGAATGGAGCCACAAAAATTGGTTCGAAAAAGATCTGCCGGACGTTGATTACCCCATCCTCGCCGACACCACCCAAAAAATTGCCCGCGACTACGATGTCCTGAACGAAGATGACGGGTCGGCCGAACGCGGCACCTTCATCATCGACCCCGAAGGTATGCTGCGCTACGCCCTGATCAGCGCCGGCTCGGTCGGTCGTTCAGTCAAAGAGACGCTTCGCGTCCTCGAAGCCCTGCAGACCGGCGAGCGCTGTCCGATAGAATGGGAACCGGGTGCGCAGACACTTGGGAAGGCGTAAGAAGATATGTTAGGACGTAGGGGCGGACCGATATGTCCGCCCTTTTCGATATGGAAAACGCCGCATGCAGGTTGCACGCGGCGTCAGATACTGATGTGGAGCGCTAGTGGCAGACGGCGCAATCCGGATTGAATCCCGGGCTGCATCCGTCGGAGTACGGCGATAGGCGGGAAATGGTATATGTCCAATGTTCCCCGTTCGGGCCCCAGAGCACCGAATTGTACGGTATGTTCTGCGGTCCGTACCACGGATCGACCACATGATAGTATCCACCCATGAACCCGGTGATAATCACGGCGTGGCCGGAGAACGAACCCTGGAACATGACATACACGGGTCGGCCGCTCGACAGTTCGACCTGTAATTCGTGTTCCGTCAGGGCGCGCGACAGGAATTTTCCGTAGAAACCCATCTGCGTGAAGATTGTGGCGATCTCTTGCGGCGTGGCGGTTTGGTTGCAGCCCGATGCGCAAGCCGCCATGCTACAACAGGAATAGCCGTAACCGCTCTTGTATCCTGCGAGCTCGCATTCCTGCACGTACTTGCCGTAGTAGCTGGCAACCATGCTGATGGATGCGGCCCAGCACCACGCTTGGCACTGCTGCGGCATCTCGGGTACCGGCAACTGGACTCCGTCCGGATTGGCCGGCAGGTCAGATTCGCACTGCGAGCCGCCTCCGCCGCTACCGCCCGGATTGTCTCCCGAGCCGTTCGGGTTGTTGCATTGCTGCACCCGATAGTTGTAGACCGCGTAGTCGTTCGCGACATACGGGTTGTAAGTGCACATACCGCTGTTGCAGAAGTAAGCCGGATTGGGCTTGCGGCAACAATCATTGTCGGTGTCGCAGTCTTTTGCGGGGCAACCGAACAAGACGAACGATGACAGCAAGACGATCGACAGCATCAGTGCACGCATCAGAACCTCCCTCTACTGCGCCTGTTTGGAAAGTACGTCCGCTGAAAGCTATCCCCCTTGTGGGGCTTTTGTCAAGATTACGGCGTCAAATTCAAATATCCGACGGGTTATCGTCGGATATTTCTGTGTTGTTCGGTCGAACTTACGCCTTAACCTTCAGCCCCAATGCTTCTTCAAGCGCATTCTTGTTCCAGCCCACGATGACGACACCGTCGATATCCACCACCGGTACGCCCATTTGGCCGGACTTCTTGACCATCTCGTTGGCCGCCGATGGATCTGCCGAAACGTCAATATCTGCGAATGCAATCCCCTTTTCCTTCAGGAAATCTTTCGTCAATTTACAGTAGGGACAGGTCGGTGTGGAGTATACTTTGACAGTCATATGGAAAATTCTGTGTTTTAGTATAACACAGATGACCCTCGTGGATTTATCCACAGGCCTTTTCTTGAAACTTAAATCTTGAAACTCGTGGTGAATAACATTTCAAACTTCACGTTTCAAGTTTCAAACTTCAAGAGATCTTCTGCAGCAACCTCGCCAACAACCTGACTCCGAAGCCCGAGGCTCCATACGGCTGGTCTGGCCGAGATTCCTTCTCTGTATACGCCGGACCCGCGATATCCAAATGTGCCCACGGCGTATTGCCGACGAACGGTTTGAGGAACAAAGCCGCCGAGATGGTCCCGGCCTGGCCGCGCGCTCCCACGTTCTTCAGGTCCGCGATCTTCGATTTGACGTGGTCGTTGTACGGCTCGAAAAGCGGCAACTCCCATACCGGCTCTCCAGTTTCTCGTGACGCATCGACGATCTTTTGCGCCAGCTTGCTGCTCGTGGTCAACAATGCGGCGATCTCTTCGCCCAACGCCACGACGCAAGCGCCGGTCAAAGTCGCCAAGTCCATGATCATGTCCGGTTCAAGATTCCTGGCATAACATAAAGCGTCAGCCAAAGTCACCCGCCCTTCGGCGTCCGTGTTCAGGATCTCGATGGTCGTACCGTCCATGGCTTTGACCACATCGCCTGGTCGATATGCGTTTCCGCTCGGCATGTTCTCGACCGCCAAAAATATCCCGTGCACCTCCAGGTCCAAATCAAGTTGCGGTAGTGCCTTGAACAAACCAATGACCGCGGCGGCGCCGGCCATGTCGATCTTCATGGTGGTCATGGAGTCACCCGGTTTGATGTTGAGCCCGCCCGAGTCGAACGTCACGGCTTTGCCCACGACCACGATCTTTTTCTTCGCCCCCTTCGGCTTATACGCCAGATGCACGCCGAGCGGCGGATTGAGCGAGCCGCGCGCGACAGCCAACGCTGCCGTCATGCCGAGTTTCTCCATCCCTTGTTTATCGAATACCTTGACGGTCACGCCTTTGCCCACAAGCTTCTTCGCCGCTTCCGCCAAATCCGCAGGCCCCATATGTTCCGACGGCGTGTTGACCAAATCGCGCGCCAGGTTCGTGGCTTCGGCGAGAATCGCACCGCGCATCAAACCTTCTTGTCCGAGTTTAAAATTCTTGTTCTCCGTCTCGCATATGATGACGCTTTTGACTTCATGCGGAGGTTCTCCTTTCTTGCGCAACGTGCCATGGTAGACGTGGAAGCGATATGCGGAAAGATGCAAACCTTCGGCCAACGCTTGTGCCGCGGTCCGTGGATCGAGCCCGCCGATGCCCGCTCCATGCAGGGTCGTGACGACTTTCTCTGCCTTTGCGTTCACGCCGATTTTTACGATATAGCCGCCGACCTTCCGGACCGCATCAGCGTCAAAACGCTTCTTGTCGCCTAACCCGATGACCACAACGCGTTTGGCTTTGATTTTTCCGAACGTCGGGAAAACCATGGTCTGCCCCAGCTTGCCTTCGAAATGGTCTTGTTCGATGAGCTGCGAAATGGCGCCGCCTAAAGCTTTATCCACCGCTCCAGTTGCACCGCCCGGCTTGGTTACGCCCTGGAACAAATTCACGACCAACAGGTCGCACGCGATATCCAGGATATCCTTCTGCAGTAATTCGGTTTTCATATTGGTAATACCTTAGACAAGAAAAGCCCCGGACGCAACTGCATCCGGGGCTGTGTTCAGAAATCCGTGCCTGCCAGCTTGGCTTCTAGGACTCGCGCCAGCTCCCACGGAAGGTAATCACCCAGGTGGACGAAGCGGATTTGCCCGTCGCCGCAAAGGCGATAGATGTGGAAACAGTCCTTCTTCTCCACCACGATGAGCCAGCCGCGCTCGAGAGCCAAGTCGCGAAGCTTCTTCTCCGGGTTGAAACAGATCGGATAACGGACCAGTTCGAGCATGAGCCGATCGCTGTAGCTGTCGCCTACCGCGACTGAACAGTCCAGGTTGATGCCGTATCTGCCCGCCAGACGACTCACAGCCTCGCTCTTGTCCCGCGCCCACTCTTTCGTGGTGGATCCGGTATAGACGCCCTCGCGGTCTTCATGCTCCGTGCCCAGGAAGATATTGATGCCGTTAGCTTCGGCGAACGCCTCGACGGCCACGCTCGGCGAACCCGAGATAATGGCCCGCCGCATGCCCGTTTCCTTGGCCGCCTGGGAAAGGCAACGCACGAACACGTGCACGCGTCGCCCCTTCTCGCGGATGACTTCGTGGGCCGCGAACTTGGCATCGCTGACGCGCACGCCTCTCATGAAAGGCGTGTAGGCTTCGACCTGCTTCCAAACCCAGTCGCTGAACTTCCCTTCGCGGTTCAGATACGCTTGCCGCGACTCGCGGGTCAGTGCATATACGACCTCCGGGAAAAGATCCAGCCGGATCATCTCCTTGATCCACTCGTCGAACAACTGCCACCGCAGCCACGTCCCGTCCAAGTCGAAGAAAACCGCCGGGGTCAATCCTTCAATAGGGTCTTTTCCTTCTCCGCCCATGTCACACTCCTTTGTGCCGAAAGTACGCAGCAAGCTAAACCGAAAAACCCTGCTCTGTCAAGGGATGGTAGTCGTTGTTCGCCCTTACTTCTTCAGTTCTTCGTCGAGCAAATATTTGAATTGTTGGTAGGTCGGGAGCTGCTCCAAGACTCCATCGTTGACGAAAATCATCGGCGTCTTGTTTATGCCGATCGCTTCGCCCGCTTTACGCTCCGCCATCACCGCATCCGCGACTTTCTGGTCGTCCAAACATGCGCTGAATGCCTTCGTGTCCAAATGCAGGGCATCGGCATACCGCACCAGGTCATCGCGCTCTAACGCATTCTGGTTTATCAACGCGGCATCGACGTATTCGAACCATTTGCCTTGTTGTTTGGCGCACTCTGCCGCTATCGCCGCCTGTTTGGCATGCGCATGCAGCTCGATCAGGGGAAATATTCGCACTACATATCGAATCCGACCGGCGTAATCCTCGCGGATTTTTTTCATGATTGGATAATAGTCGCGGCATCCTGGACACTCCAAATCGAGGAATTCCACGACCGTGACTGTCGATGAAACCGGACCTTCGGTCGGCGTACCCTCCGGCACCAAAACCGGCCTGCCGCCTCCAGCCGCCGAGATGACCGGTTGCTCACCACCGCCGCGTTTGGCCAACAGGATCCACATGGCCAAAGCTCCGACCACGATGAACACAGCAAAAGCCCAAAAAATCTTTTTGAGCTCATGCGTCACCATCTTTTCAGGTAGTATTTCCTCGCTTTCGAAAAATGACAGAATAAAAAGGCCGGTCGCACAAGCGGCGGACAAAAGGCACCACAGGCAATACGCCTTAATCTCATACGTCTGGACGAGTGTCAGGAAGCCGGACTCCACGAAACCGAAAAACGTCGCTAAAAGCGTGACGTTCTTCCAGAATTCCGGTCGGTGATGCGGCGCGTACGTCCTGATTATCAAAGCCAAAATAATCGCTCCGTAGAACGCCAGACCCAAAAGCGGCCGCGGTATCCCGAAAGTCGTAGCCCAGGCCGAAGCCCGCACGACCTCGCATCCGCTGACGATCCCGCAGACAATCGGTGCGCCGGTCAGGTACGTGATGCAAAGGTAGGCTGAAGAAAACAAACCGACCAAAGCCGTCCACAGCATGGCCCGATGCACCCAGACCATCTTCGCGATCGATATTTTTTTCAGGTATTTCATAATATTGTCGTCCCACGGCGCCTGTCCTCGCGGAGGCGGGGATGACCGGGGGAGCTCACTTCACTTTCGCCCGCCGCAGGCGTCGGGACTCCACAACCCACGTCCGGCCATCTTGGCATCTTGTTCGAGTTTCTTCAACTCCGCCTTGCGTCTTGCGTCAAGCGGGAACGAAAGATATGCATAGGCGTAGCCTTCCCGTACCATGAAGGCATTCAAATCCGTTCCATCTTCGAGATACGCATTCCGCAACAGACGACCGTACTTATCCCGCTCATCCGCCTGCAGATCCGCTTCAAGCCTTATACGCTTGCCTGAAACCAGCTCTTTCATCTTGTCGGACGCTTCCTTGCCGAAACATTCAACCGCCTTCCGCGGATCCACGGTCTCCGGCGTATTTATGCCCAAGAACCTTATCTTATAGACCTTCTTGTCGCTATCCAATTCAGCCTCGATGGTATCGCCGTCCACGACTTTAACGACCGTAGAATTCGCTTCGACAACAGGGGTCGATGTGGCATCTTCAGATTTCACCTCAACCGACTTCGCCGCTTGTGCAGGAGCCGTAGACACGACCACTGATTTTTTTGAAGAAGGCAAGCTGAAACCGCCGCTGGCATATCCGATAACCAAGTCCCCTGCTCCGATACACAACAATACGGCCAGGAACATCCACAGGCGTTTTTGCATAATTTGCTTTAGTTTATCCGCTTAACTATGCTTAGGGCAAATCCGACCATGAATTATGCCCAGAAGAATCGTCGAAATGCCGTCCTCGAACGAGCCCTCGGAAAACACCGACCCGTATGAACCTGCTTTCTTCGCCGCCGAGCTTGGCGAAGCTCCTGAAATCAACCTGCACGGCATGTCTGTGGACGAAGCCCTGTCCGAGGTCGACAGGTTCCTGCACCAGGAACTCATGCGCGGCAGCGAAGTCATCCGCATCATCCACGGCCACGGTGAACAAAAATTGCGCGCCGCCATCGACAAATGGCTGGCCAGGCAAAAAGAGCTGGATCTTGTCGCGGCATATCGTGGCGCCCAGCACAGGTCCGGACAGCAAAACGCCGTCACCTACGCAGCGTTGCATCGTATAAAATAATCACATCACCTTATCCGTTAGCGCCCCAAGCGTTTTCTCATCGATTTTCCTTCCGGCATGATCGAAAAATGCAGTTACCGAAGCGATCTGCGGCGCTAAACCCTTTTTGAGTTTCCCTAAATCGAAAGCGTGCGATACGGAAGCTGTGACATTTTTCGCGCCTGCTTTCTTAAGCTCCACAGCCGCCGCTTTCAGGGTCTCGCCGGTGTCTGCCATGTCGTCGACCAAGAGGATGCGCGCGCCTTTGACTTTGACGCCGGCTGGCAGTATGGAGATGATTTTCTGTATCGGGAGGCCGTTTTTCGTTCCCGCGTGGATCCGCTTTTTTTCGATGACGATGAAAGGCAGGCCCAAGGATTCGGCCGCGTAACTGGCCCGCGAAGTCGCACCTTCATCAGGCGCCGCGACCAAATCGAACTTTCCTGCAAGCTTCAACTCTGCCCACGGCACGACGTTCCTCATCTTCCCCTTGAAACCATCGATGAACTTCTGGCTGTGCGCATCCAACGTCACGATCCTGTCGAACATCGCCGAAAGCATCCTGCCGACCATGATGCCGGCCGCTTCCTCGCCAGGCTGTGTCGCATGGTCTTGGCGTCCGTATGCTATCCAAGGCGCAATAAGGTCCAATCTTGATGTCCCGGCAGAACGTAATTCGTGGGACAAGAGAAGGGTGCGGAAAAGGACGTCCGGATCTTCCCAAATATTCGCGGCCACAACAGTATGCTGCGTCGGTTTGGCCAAACCCGTCACCTTCAATTCACCTGACCGATATCGGGTGGTCTCGGCCAAATATACATCGCCTCCGACGAGGCGTGCGACATCTTTTACGAGCTTGGCCTCATCCTTGAAACCTACGACTGTGATTTTTTTCATATTTAGTCTGTCGTCTTGAGCTCATCGAAAGTCCTTTGAGAATCCAAGAGCTTCAAAACTTCTTCATCGCTCGTCTGCGGAAAATCCTTATAGAACTCCCCCACCGCCCCATACCACTCCGGCTCATGCAGAACTACGACCTCGTCAACCCCCTCGCGCAACGCATCCATCGATTCCTTGGCTCCGTGAGGCACTGCTACGACGATCTTGCCCGGATGTCTGTTCTTTAACGCCGCGACGCCTGCTCGGATGGTCAGGCCCGTAGCCACGCCATCGTCTATCAAAATCACGGTTTTGCCCTCCATGTCCGGCAGCTCCCTGCCCTTTCGGTATTTCTTGACCCGACGCACCGCCTCCGCCTTTTCAGCCTTTACGATTTTCTCCAAGGCCTTCTTATCCGTCGCCTCCCTCTCGGCTTCATTCCAAACGACCTCGCCGGTCTCGGCCAAAGCCCCGATTGCATATTCCGGATTGAACGGCGCCCCGACTTTGCGCGTCACCACGACATCAAACGGCAAGTCCAGGGCTTTCGCGATTTCCGCGCCCAACACCGCTCCACCGCGCGGCAAGGCGTAGAGTAAAATATCCGGCTTGCCCTTGTATCCTGCCAACGCAACCGCGAGCTTTTTTCCCGCGTCCTGCCTGTCTTCGAAGACCATATGTCGAGAGTATACTGCCCTTTTCGCGTACTGGACAAAATTGACCGATTTGCCGCTGTACGCTTAAAATCATTTCGGAGGAGCACATGGCCAAGCCCGTCAAATTCGAACTTTCACCCAAAGACCTCGCCTGGCTCGAGAAACTCTCGGCTGAAATCTGGGAGGAACACGAGTCCGAGATGCGCGCCAACCTGAGCGGCCACACCTGGCGCCAAAAGTATCGCACCGAAAAACGTCCTCTCACCAGACAGGAATTCAAACGGCTCGAGAGGCTCATCCGCACCCACGAGCTCCCCTGCCTGCCGGGCAGCGGAACTTTCGGCTTCGGCTTCAGCCTGACCGTCTGCGGCCACTCTGCTTCACCGGGCGTCAAACCGGATGCCCTCATCTGCGTTACCGGAGCACAACTCCCAGCTGCTCTATTCCCTAGCGCAAATAACGACAGGGGCCTGGTTTGGTCCACGTTCGAACCTTTCACCCACTCGCCGCGCAACCGCGAACTCCTCAAGCTCTACGGCTTCGAGGAACCTCGCGAGCGCAGTCACTACGAATACTGACGCTATCCCGGAGGACGACCTCCGGGATTATTCATAATCCAAACCGTTGCCATACCGCCCCCGTCGGCGGATAATATGGATGACTATGGAGGCAAACCCTTTTGCGGCGGTTCCGGACACCCGTCGCGGGCACGAAAAATTCGAGCCTACCGTCAGCGCCATCTTGCGCGAGGCCGTCATCACCCCTGATTCAACAAATCGCGACAGGATCAAATATCTGTTATATTACGGCTCCAAAATCCTGGAGATCTTCTTCCATCCCGACACCAACGATTTCGTCGGTATAATATCCACTGACGATAAAGCCAGGCGGCTACCGGACGAGACTTCTCTCATATATGCCGCAGGACACAGATTAATGGCGACTTTGACGAACAAGCTGAAGGAAGAAACACGCTACAACTTAATCACCGAAAACACGAAGCTCAAGGATTGGGCCCTTGGAAAAGGCAGCGGGATTTTCAAATGGGACGCCATCAAGGTCCATGAACCCGAGTCTGAAGGCAAACGGCCGATGTACCAGTTCACGAAAATATTCAGGCCGCAAAAACGACGCACTGCTTCTGCTATGGCTGAAGCGGCATAAGCTCCGACAAAAAATACCTCCCCTGCGGGAGATATTTTTTTTGGCTCGGGGACTAGGGCTCGAACCTAGATACACAGCTTCAAAGGCTGTTGTCCTACCATTAGACGATCCCCGAATACGCCGGACAATATATGCCGAAAAATCATGGCCGTCAATCGTGAAAAAGGCCTTAGCCCACTGTCTTCGTTTATGTTACCCTGTCTATGTTTCCATGGATTTCGGCAATTTCGACCGTCCCCCGTTCGAGTCGCGTGAACGACGACCTGTTTTTCCGGTCGCGGCATTCGAACTCCTCGGCAAACGCTCATCGCAACAGGACTTCAATGGCCATGTAGTTTTCGAAAAAGACGGAAAACCATGCCTGGCTGTCGCCGTGGCAGATGGTCACGGGACAATCGGTGGTTATGCGGCGCGCCATGCCGTCACCACCGTCTTGGGACGGATAAAAGAAAATGGCACGTCTCTCGAAGCGCTGGAGCATACCTTTGCGGAAATCCATGATTCAATCACCGAGCAAAATGTATTCGGCGGGACTACCTTGACCGCCGTCATCCTCGAGCAAGGATTGATCACCATCGCCTGGGCCGGCAATAGCCAGGCCCGGGTTTTTTCGGCCGATGATTCTTCGTTCCACACCTTGACCTTACCCCACGAATACGGCGCCCATCCCGGGGAAACGGACAGGCTGATGGGACAGCACGCCATTATCGTGGATCCGCGGCACCCTTACGCCAGACCGAAAAAACGCGGCCACATCGGCATACCGGGCGGCGGCCACATCGAAGTCAGCCGGGCCCTGGGAGATCCGGAGACCGAACCCTTTGTCTTACACGAACCGGAGCTCAAAACCGTAGTCGCCACCCCGGATGAACGTTTTCTGGTCGTCGCGACAGACGGGTTTTGGCAGTCCATCGACAAACGCGGCCGCCGTAAAGCCGTGGAGCGCATCCTTGCGGAATCCCAAGATGCCCAGGAGGCCAGCCGACGGGTAAAATCTCTGCTTGATAAGATAATGCCCGATGACAACACCACAGTCGTCATCGTTGACCTGGAAAAAGACGGTGGACGGTGACCGTCAAAGGAAGCTCAACAGCTTCTTGACCATCTCCTGATGCCTCTTTTCGTCGTTCTCGATGTGCTCGATGGCATTATGGAAACCGTTTATCCTGGCTTCATGCAGGATAAGCTCGCAGTTGTCCTCCGCCTTCTCTTCCATTTTCAACGCCTCTTCCAGGATTAATTTCAGCCCTTCTTTGTTTTCCATATTATTTTAAACCGTTCATGACGCTCTCCAGAAGCGTCTTATGTCCTTTGCTTTCATCGATCATGGTGGTCAACAGCGTCTTTGCCTCTTCTTGATGGGTACCGAAATTAGCCATGAAACCCTCATCCCTCACGACCTTGAAATAGACTTCCACAAACTCCTCTTCGTAGATAATGCCCTGCTTTATAAGTTCATGGATTCGTTCCAACGGATCACCGGGTTGCCCAGGCGCCTTGCGCCACTTGGCATAAGCCGCCAGGAAAATAACGATGGATACGGCTGCGACGATGATCAGTACGTAATATAAGCTATCCATAATACGGAGAAAATACCATAACCAGACTAGACAAGCAAACTCACGAAATAAACCCACATATGATGTTTCGGTCAATATTTCGTTTGCCCTAACGTAGCGGACTGCGATACACTGGCGCCAACCTATTATGCGAGATTCAATCCGTCTGAAATCCGCCCTGCTCGGGTTGTTCCTGCTCGCCAACCTGGCTGTCATCGGCTGGTTCTGGTGGTCCGGTTCCGGTGCTTACGTGACGTCGCTTGATCCAGGAAAACTGCTCATCGCTTTCGGTCGGATCAGCGGCTTGCTCCTGGTACTCTTCGTCCTTTGCCAACTCATGCTCATCGGCCGCATTGCCTGGATCGAACACGTCTTCGGCTTGGACAAACTTTCGCGTCTGCACCACTGGATCGGATTCGCTCTATTGACTCTGCTTCTAGCCCATCCGACACTCCTTTCCCTCGGGTACGGCATGCGCACAGGCTCCGGTTTTTTCCAGCAATTCCTGGATTTCCAAAGCTGGGAAAACGTTTTGCTGGCGACCAGCGCATTCGGTTTGTTCGTTTTCGTCATCCTCATCTCGGTCGTCATCGTCCTCCGCAAGATGAAATACGAATCTTGGTACTACATCCATCTAGCGGTCTATCTGGCCATCCTCCTGGCTTTCAGCCATCAGCTGTCCGTCGGCCGTGACCTGATGGATCCGGTATTTGCCGGATATTGGTACGCTTTATACGCATTCGTCCTGCTGAACTTCGCGTACTTCCGCTTCCTCAAGCCCTCGCTCGCTTTCGCAAAACACGGTTTCACGGTGGACGCTATCGAAAACGAAACGCCGGATGTCATCTCCATCTTCATCCGCGGACGGGACTTGCGGGGCTTCAGGTTCAAAGCCGGGCAGTTCCTCATCGTCCGGTTCCTGGCCAAAGGCTTCTGGCCGCAAGCCCATCCCTTCAGCCTCTCCAATGCGCCGGGCAGCGAACGCCTGCGCCTCAGCATAAAAAAATCCGGCGACTACACGTCCTCTCTCGGCCGACTCAAGCCTGGGACCAAAGCCATGCTCGACGGTCCGCACGGTGTGTTCATCGCCGAACGATCTTGCCATGAAAAGTTCTTGTTCGTCGCCGGCGGTATCGGCGTAACCCCGATCATGTCGCTCATCGCCTCTTTAGCTCCGCTGGGGAAAGACATAACGCTTCTCTACGCCTGCCGCGACTCTGCGACGGCCGCTTTCAAGACCGAACTGGACGATTTGGCCGCAAAATATTCCATGCGCGTCCACTACATAATGAGTAATGACCCTGCCTGGAGAGGCGAAAAAGGTTTCGTGGACCAAGACAAAATCACACGTCTCGTGCCTGATGTCTTGGAACGTGACACTTACCTCTGCGGACCGACGCCCATGATGGCCGCCGTCAGGCAAACGCTCGAATCTTGCGGAGTACCCCGCAGCTGCATCCACTTCGAAAAGTTTTCCCTCTGACCCCAACCGTCATCCTGAGCTTGTCGAAGGATCTTTATTAGAAAAAATTAAAAAAACAGCTCCGATTTCCATCGGAACTGTCTCCTGGATGCTAGGCCTCCTTGCAACCTTCGCACTTGCACGCCATCTCCGTGTTCCCGCAATGTTCGCATTTTTCCGCATCTGGAGCCACCGGCGCTCCGCATTGTGCGCACTTGCAATCCACGCACTCGCCACCGCACTCTTTACACTTGCATTCCATAAAATTTACCTCCTTTCTTAAGGGTTAGTACGCGACTATGTTACACGTTTGCTAATTGCGGAGCAACTAGCTAAACTCCAAAGGATATGTACGAAACCTGGATTTCCGCCCGTAACGCCTTTTTCCATTTTAGTTACACCAAACTGCTTAAACCGGCGTATTTCCTAATGGATCCAGAATTCGTCCACGACCGTATGCTCGGTGTGGGTAAGTTCCTGGGCCGCTTCCGCCTCACCCGCTGGAAAATTCGTCTCTGCTTCAACTACAGGAATCCGAAATTGGAACAGACCGTCTTAGGCATCAAGTTCTCCAACCCAATCGGCCTGGCCGCGGGTTTTGACAAGAACGCGGAAATCCTCGACATCTTACCGGACGTAGGTTTTGGTTTCGCCGAAGTCGGTTCCATCACCGGAGAGCCCTGTCCGGGCAATCCGAAGAAACGTCTGTGGCGTTTGCCCAAATCAAAATCACTTATCGTCTACTACGGCCTGAAGAACGACGGCTGCGAAGCGATCGCCAAGCGCCTGACCGGAAAACACTTCCGCATTCCCGTGGGCATCAGTGTGGCCAAGACCAACAACCAGGCTTGCGCCGATGTCGATGCCGGTATCGCGGATTACGCCAAGGCTTTCGAGACCATGGAAGGCATCGGCAGTTACATCACGGTCAATATAAGCTGCCCCAATGCTTTCGGCGGCGAACCGTTCACCGACCCCGTGAAGCTCGAGAAACTCTTGGCGCGCCTCGACCAAATCACGACGGACAAACCGGTCTTCCTCAAACTCGCCGCAGACCTGGATCACGCCCAAATCGATGCCATCCTCGAAGTCGCCAAACGCCATCGCGTCCACGGTTTCGTGTGCACGAATTTGACCAAGAAACGCGACAACCCGAAAATCCTGGATAAGATGGTCACGGACAAAGGCGGCATGAGCGGCAAAGTCGTGGACGCCTCGTCAGACGAGGTCATCCGATATGTCTACTCCAAGGTTAAAGGCACGCACATCGTCATCGGCTGCGGCGGCGTATTCACGGCCGCTGACGCTTACCGCAAAATCCGCCTTGGCTCGTCCCTCATCCAGCTCATCACCGGCATGATCTTCGAAGGCCCGCAGGCCATCGGCGCCATCAATCAGGGCCTGGTCAAACTATTGGAAAAAGACGGCTTCAGGAATATCTCTGAAGCTGTTGGGATTGATAATTAATCATAATCTTATGAACAAACTATTTTTGTCTCTCGCGATACTCCCCTTGATCGGTGCCGGTTGCTGGTTCAGCCCTAAGACGCAGGCTCCCGAGCCTAGTCTGCAGGTCCCGGGCCAAGAACAGCCCTCCGCGGCCGTACCCGGTTTGCCGACCGTAGCCCAACCCGAAGTCCCCGGAGCGCCCGAGGTCATGTCCAACCAAAACAGCTATATCGAGGTTAAAGACCAGCCTGCCGGGATCGAGGTAAAGCTGGATTATGTCTTGCTCCAGAAACAAGGCTTCGTCGTCATCCACGAGGATAAGGACGGCATGCCCGGCGCTATCATCGGTTCCAGCGAACTGCTTAACGCCGGCGAAATGCGCGAAACCTTCGTCAAAGTCAAGACGCAAACCGGTAAGACATATTGGGCCATGCTCCACGCCGACAACGGCGACAAGAAATTCGACGCCAAAACCGACGCCCCGGTCAAAGATTCGAAAGACGCCATCGTGATGGCCAAATTCAAGGCGTTGTAACGGAGACTAAACCACCTCCAAAACCGCGGTCTTGAGGTATCTGCCTTCCGGGAATGCCAGCCTCTCGGCATGGTCCGCAGGTTGGGTTATCCAATCCAACACGCGGACGTCTTTTCCGGCACGACCGGCTGCGATGCGTAAAAGCGAGCGGAAGTCCTCCGGCGTGACCCTACCCGAACATGAGCTGGTCACAAGGATGCCTCCGGGCTCCAAAGCCGCCAAGCACTTGGTATTCAGTTCAGTATAGGCCCGGATGGCTTGCGGCAGATTTTTTTGGCTCTTGGCCAGCGCCGGCGGATCGCAGATGATCAAATCATAACCATCTTCCTGCAGTTTCGGATCGTCCAGCAGGTCGAAAACGTCGGCTTCGACGAACTGGAATTTCCCTTCATCTTCCGGATCCAAACCGTTCAACGAAAAATTCTTCTGCGCCAATTCCAAAGCAGCGTGCGACACATCCACCGTGTTGACGAATTCCGCGCCGCCCAAAGCCGCATGCACGCTGAATGCCCCGGTGTAGCCGAACAGGTTCAGCATGCTCCGGCCTTTCGCAAGTTTTCCGACAGCGAGACGGGCTTCGCGCTGATCCAAAAAGAAACCGGTTTTTTGCCCACGGAGCACGTCCGCCGCGAACTTTATGCCCGCTTCGCTGAATTCGACCGCATGTTCGACTTCGCCATAGATGACCCCGCTCGGCTGATCGCGCAAACCTTCGATTTTCCTCACATCCAAATCCGAACGTTCGACGATGGCTTTCGGTTTGAAGACTTTCTTCAGCGCCGCGACGATCTCCTCGCGCAACATCTCCATTCCAGCCGTATGCAGTTGGAAAACCACGACGTCGCCGTAACGGTCGACGATAAGCCCGGGCAAATTATCCGCTTCGGCATGGGCCACGCGATATCCGTCAGTTTTGCTCGGCATCTTCCCAAGCTTCCATTTGTTCAAACTCTTGAACCTGTCCGCGAAAAAATCCGCATCCACCCTTGCCTCAGCATCCCTCGACAGCATCCTGACGCGGATCGAGGTGTTGCCGTTCCAGGTTCCGATACCTAAAGGCTCGCCCTGGGCCGATTCGACCGCCACGAGCATTCCGGCCTCGCCTCGGACGTCTCTGCCGATTGCCTCAGAAAAAACCCACGGATGTCCGGCGCGAATCGGCACATCCCGTCCTGGTTTGAGCGTTACGGTCTGATAGTTCATGTGATTGTTTATCGTCGTCCTCGAGCGGAGCGAAGGACCTTTTTAAGAAAGTTTCTTCAGCCCCTGCCACCATTCGTTGGAATCCGCCTGCTGGAGCTCTGCGATGAGTCTCTTGGCCGAATCTGTCTTGAGCGCATTCGAAACATTGGTTATCCAATCCTGGGCGAAGGTGTGGCCTTGTTCCAGATACTCCTTGCCGGACACAGCCGTCTCCAAATAATCCGCATCTTTAGCGATCCTTCCGGCCAGAGTACTCTTCTCTTCCACCTGCTTCCACAAATCCAGGATTTTCTCGCCGAATTCCCCGAGCTCGCTCGTCTGATCCTGCGCCGCCCTGAGCTCATCTGCCTTGACATAACGCGCCGCGACCTTGTGCAGATCGCCCACGCGGCATTCTGCCATGTCGTGGAACACAAGCATGGCGCAGACTTCTTCCGGTTTTTCGTAACCCTCCATGACCGCCAGCGCGAATCCGATTTGGGCCGCCCGAAGCGAATGTTCGGCCACGTTATCCGGATGCCGGATACCCAACAGCTTCCATCCCTCGTGGCTCACGCGCCGCTGCTGGCCTAACTCAAAAATAAACTTGATGATGTTCTTGGTTTCCATATATTTATTTGGCTGATGTCACCACATTCCCACAAAACAGCCCGTTTTGTCCATCCACGGCGCAAATCCGATAATTGCTCGTACCTGACGGGCTTCGGTCGTCCAAATATGAATCCTGGCTGATGTTCTTCAGATGCGCCAGATATCCGTCGCGCGGATAGTACGGGTCCCCGACAGTTTGCGATCTGACCGGCTTATACCACTTGAAACCTGCTCCGGCATCTTGGAGCGGCGTCCAGGACAGCACGGCATTCCCCTCGCCGTCCCGCGTCACCGTAAGCTCAAGCTGTCCCGCCGGAGCCGCTTTAGGCTCTACCGCCGGTTTCTCCACCGCCAACGCAACCGTCTTCATGGATTCCGGCAATTTATTCTTGACGATGACCGCTACCGGTTTGGAACAGATACGCTTTGTCTTGGTCACCGAACATAGCTGGTAATGATAAGTCCCGGCATCCAATGTTTCCTCGAAATTCGTCGAATACCGATTAGCTGTCTCTCCTGCGACAGCACCATCCAAGATATTGCCTTTTCCTTTGTCCGAAGACCTGATGATTTCGTAACTCTTGAATACTTTAGGCACCGCATACCTGAACCAGCGGAACTCGACTCCGTGCGCGTGCAAGATCGGCCGGAAATGCATCTTGACATCCACTACCGTCGGCAAGACCGGCGCCGCCTGCTCATCCGCCCTAGCGACCGGCGCTGCCGCCAAGGACACCACGGCCATCGCGCAAATCTGCAGAGCAATGCCGACACGTTTAGGCATATTCTTCAGCATAAATCAGTCAGCTTCCCTTCAGCTTCATGCAGGGGCAAACACGCCAATTCTTCGATAGCCGCATAACGTTCGCAATCATGCATGGGCAGGCATTGGAGCGATGTCCAAATGCTGATTTGGGGTTCAAGTAACTCCACCGTCTTGAAATCTTTATGGTGGCACCATGACAAGAAAGATTCCAGGAACTTACCGTCGCGCAACATCGTCGGTTCGCTTTCAGCCCCAACCGGTCGCAATCCCATGATCTGCCAAGACCGGACCGCGTCACCCAACGTATTCTCGCCCAATATCGACAATCTTAAGTTGATGAACCTGCCTTCACGCGTCGTCAGCTCGCCCAAAAAGTCAGCCTCATTCGTAAAAATTATGCAAAATTTTTCGCACTTCCCGCATCCGCACTCACCCGGACAATCCCGGACCGCCTCTTGCAGCAGAGCCAGCTCGTGAGCGAGCTTCGTCCTAGCCTCCGGACTCAATGCTTCAGCCACTCTCTTGAAGGCCAAGTCGCATGGCTGGATCCTGCCTTTTTGTCCCAATACTGAATCGGAGACCTTTTCTTTCGGCTTAACGGCCTTAACCGCAACCCGCAGTCCAGCTTTCTGTTTGCGGCCTGTCGTCTTCTTCTTGGCTTTACCGTTTGTCTTGGCCATATTATTTCTTGAGATACTTCCCCACCGCCGCCCAAGAGGATAAAGCCACCAAACCGGCCAACACTCCACCCTCGATCAACGCCAGCCTCCAGCCTTCAGCCGTGAAATAGGCGACTAAGCCGGCATTTGCTCCGTCGAACATCCCTCCCAGCCGCGGATCCACATACACCGCGGCGGAATAGACGGCCACGCTCGTCACTCCCAGGGCGAACAGGGCCAAGAAAACCCCCTCAAGTACGAACGGCGAGCGCACGAAGGCATTCGAGGCTCCTACTAGCCGCATGATTCCGATCTCCTCGCGCTGGGTGTAGATGGCCACGCGGATGGTGTTGAAGACTATCAGGATCGAGAACAGTGCGAAGACCGCGATGAGCACAGCCCCGAACACCTGGACCGAACGGCTGATATCCCGCACCCGGTTGATGGTGTCGCTATGGTCGTCGTAATTCTTGGACTCGATGGCGAAATCGAACTGTGGGTTATTGAGGGCTTCGAGCAAAAACGGATAATCCGTCGTCTGCCTGGCTTTTATGATAAGCACTGCGCCAAGCGGATTCTGGTCCAGTTCAGCCAAGGCTGACATGATTTTTGGGTCATCGGCATGGAGCTTCTTGAAATCTTCCAATGCCTTCTCGGCCGTGACCACTGTCGCGTCTTTGACTTGCGGCAATGAAGTCATGAAAAATTTCGCCTGCTCGACCACGGCCACGGGCGTTTCGGATTTGAAATACACGGAAACGTCTATTTTATCTTCCAATTGCCGTACCGCATTGCTCAACAGCACATTCACGCCCAACAACACGTTCACGGACAAGAGCGACAGCACCAAGACGAAGACCGTGGTCAAAGCCAGCCACAAATTGCGCGAGAAGTGCTTCCAGGCCGCGGCGATGATGCGCCATGAATTTACGAAGAGTGACATGGGTTTATGATGGAAGGAGATACTTGCCCTCGGCGTGGTCAGCCGCGACCTGGCCGCAGCTCAAGGTGATGACCCGGCGCCGCAGGGAATTCACCACTTCGCGGTTATGCGTCACGAGCACCACGGTCGTGCCGAATGCGTTTATTTTTTGGAGCAGTTCGATGATCTCGCGGGTGTTGATGGTATCCAGGTTTCCGGTCGGTTCATCCGCCAGCAAGACCCTTGGCCGATGGACCAGCGACCGGGCGATGACCACGCGCTGCTGTTCGCCGCCGGAGAGCTGTCTCGGGAAACGCGCCGCTTTCTCGTCCAGTCCCACGATCTTCAACACTTGAGGTACGACTTCGCGTATGCGCCGCGACGGGATACCCGCCACTTCCAGCGCAAACGCCACGTTCTCGTACACCGTCTTCTGCGGCAGCAGCTTGAAATCCTGGAAGATTACCCCAATCTGTCTGCGCAGGAACGGAACGTCGCGCGCCGGTATCTTGGTGATGTCCCAGCCGCCGATCATTATCTTGCCGCGCGTCGGCCGTTCCTCGGCTATCAGCAGTTTGGCTAAGGTCGTCTTCCCCGCTCCGCTCTGGCCTACGACCGAAACGAATTCGCCGGGCTGGATGGTCAGGTTGATGTTCGTCAGGCCGTGGACGTTCGGATAATAGATTTTGGATACGTTCTCGAGGGTAATCATGCTTGTGGCGGATAAGTCATTTCAAAGCCAGGTCCTGGATTTTCGGTTTATCCAGAGGTTCGACAGTGACCTGGAGTTTCCCGGCCGATAAGGGAGAAAGTTTCTTGAATGCGACCGAATCGAGGTCGATCACGCGGCTCGGGAACAGCCTGCGATCAGGTCCGTAATCATTTACTGTGATAATAATCGAATTTTCAGGCTTACCCTTGACCGCGACCCTCAATTTCGTGCCTTTGGGGAAATCCGGCGAAGCCGCGAACATCCCCGCCTTATACTTGTACCATGTCGCTTCTCCGCTGCGCATGCCGCGCGGTACGACGACAAGACGGGCTTGTATTTCGGGACCGACACGGACAGTCAGATAACCATCCTTGATTTTCATGGCTGGCCTCTTCCAATCGCCGAAAGGTTCTTTGGTTTCCACCACGATATCTTCCCAAGCGCTCGTGGTCGTCACCGGTCCGAATTCCGGTTTTATCCCCAACTCCACGCCCTGATCACCCAAAGCGTATGAACTTGACCATACGACGCTCAACTCCGAAGATGTCGCGGCCGTCGAGCTCGTGACGTCGATGTAAATATCCGACTCATACAACAAATCATCCTTCTGCCAGGCAATCCGGACATTATTTTCCAGGACATCGAGACTCACCGGGTGCCCTATGAAACCCGGATCTATATGCAGGACTTGGGACTCGGGTGCAGCCGCATTAGAGGCGGTCGGAACAGCCAAAAAAACGAGGAAAGCAATCCCGGTCAAAAACAAGAATTTTTGCGGCCTTGACATCCGTTTTGGATATTACCAGATGCGTCCATGTTGCTCCAGAGTGGAATCCACGATGATATCCCCACCCAACCAAAACGCCCCAGTATCACCGGGGCGTTTTGCTGGAGCCAGTTCCGGGATTCGAACCCGGGACCTCTGCTTTACGAAAGCATTGCTCTACCACTGAGCTAAACTGGCGGATGCGACGGATAAACTACCAAATGCACCCGTTCTCTGCAAGGGCCGGGGCGCAATCCTCAATCCCGGTCTCACTTGGGAGCTTCCGCGCGGACCCAATCCTTGGGGAAAATATAATTTTTTTCGAGATAGCCGATCTTTTCGGTCAAGCTCTGGTACTCCTGCGCCGATCCCTCGGACCGCACCGCAGACCGTTCGTCCAGGATTTTTAGCCTGCCCTGGAAATTCCGATAGACCTCCAGTGATTCCCTGTAAGTCAGGCCTTTCATTTTTTCCTTGAACACCGCGAAATCAGGGGCTTCGATTGCCGGCCTGGCGTTTTCCACGATAAGATCCTTGCTGTGCGCGGCTTGCGCCACTTCTAAAGTCACTGGATTGGCACCACGGGCGCTTAATTCATCCAGCCTGGAACGCATCAACTCGAGGACCGGTGCATCCTTGAATTCCGGATAGCTCTCGATGGTCCCCATGACGATGCGGATAGCTTCATACATCTCCTGAGTCTCCTGCGGCGGAAGTTTGTCGAGCGCCCGGCTGAAACCTGGATGGGACAGGTCGGCCATGAGGCTGGCGAAGAACTCCCTTTCGTTATCGTTGGCATGGCCGCCGAAAGGTTGGCCCAAAAATTCCGTTTCATTCATGCGGAACATGAAATACTGGCGGAACGCCCGATGGATCGTCGGCAGTCGTTGGGTGACTCCGTATTTGAGGTCGACCACATGGAAAGCTTCGTGGCGAATCACGGACTCGCGCGTCTCAAGGCTGACTTCATCGTTGTACAAAATACCCGAATCCGGCTTTTCCGATTGGAGCATCTCGCGCGACATCATGATCGTCCCTCTGCGCTGGTTCTGGTCGTTGACCGCCCAGGCATTGTATTGGTCGGAATCAACCAGCCAAACGCGTTGGATGGCTTGGCCCGGACGCAACCCGAATAAGGATTCGACTTGTCCCAAGGACCGTCCCAGGCCCTGGCTCGAACGTTCGAAATCCATCGCGGCCGAAGGCAGGTCCCGTGAACGCGAATGGGCGCTGTACGCGTTATCCGCTCCGAAGCGGCCAATGCTTGGGATAGACTCCCCTTCGGCCAGGTTATGCATCTCCGGGCCTCCCAGCCGTCGCAAATCAACGGATAAGGAGTAATTCGGTTCGACGTCGTTGAACTCGGACAGCACGCCTACCTGGGCCGTTATCCACGTCCCTTGGGGCGTGGCGTTGCGGATAGCCCTGACTAGGTTGCCATGGCTATCTTCGAAGATGACGGTCTGCAGTCCGGTGTCCATACTCTGTTGTTCCTGCCAGGTCACGCTGATGCTGTTCGGCATGGAGGTCTCGCGGAACCGCATGCGTCTCGCCTTGGATATCTCTTCGCGTCCGAGCTTCCGCTCTTCAGTGTTCCCGCGTTCGGTGTTCCAGACGAAACTGACCCGACCTTCATGGGCGAGCAGGAATTCCTTGGACTCCTCGTCGAACATCCCCTCTGCCTGCTCATCGAAATCCTTTTCTGCGCGGTGGTG
Organism: Candidatus Uhrbacteria bacterium; assembly: GCA_016222815.1. Classification (GTDB taxonomy): domain Bacteria; phylum Patescibacteriota; class Patescibacteriia; order 2-12-FULL-60-25; family 2-12-FULL-60-25; genus CAIKNB01. The sequence goes on along the minus strand of JACRQE010000006.1, from coordinate 106,136 downwards.
GACGACGGGCTTTTCGGTCGTGACATCCGAAAGCATGGTCGCTCCCCGCAACAAGGCCAACCCCAACAGGAAACGCCGGCCCAGCCTGCCCGTCTCGCGCAGCAATTTGGCGGCACGGGTTTCTTGCCTGGCGAGTGCTGCCCGCTCGCGCTTCCGGACCTCCACCATCGGATCACCTTCTTTTCTTTCGGGAATTCTTTCCATATCAGTCCGCAGTAAGTCTCTCCAGCTGTTCCTTTTCCATCTCCAGCAGGTCTTCTGCCCGCACGCCCTTCGCTACGGCCGATTTGGCTTTAGCCTGATCATCCAACGCCGGTAATATCTCGGGGAAATCGACCGCCAAATCGAAAATCTTTTCCCTGGATGCATCATCCATGTCGGCCAACAGCTGGTTCAGGTTCTTTGTCTTAGTCATGGTAGAAATTTACTCTCCCTCTATGGCCAGCACAAGGTCTTGCCGTCTAGGGTTTCGTCTCCGACAGATTATTGCAAGACCGGGGTTTTATTGCTAGCGTATGCAGCGACAAATAGCCTTGCGGGTATCGTATAGTGGTTATTATGGGTGCTTCCCAAGCACCAGAGACGGGTTCGATTCCCGTTACCCGCTCCATGCAACAAAGCCCGGAACAAACCGGGTTTTGTGCTAAGGGAATCGAACGGGTGGCGAGAAAGCCGAGCTGGCGCAGGCTTGGTGCGCAGCCACCCCGGACCGCGAGTCGGAGCGAGCGGCGATTCCCGTTACCCGCTCCAAAGCAAAAGACGCCAGCAGGCGTCTTTTGCTTTGTGGGAATCTGACACCTATACCTCTTCTTCAGACTTGGCCGGAGCCGGTCTGGACGGGAGCGTGATATGGAAATCCGTACCTACGCCCTCCTGCGACTCGAACCATACTTTGCCGCCCGCACTCTCGACGATCATCTTCGTGATATATAAGCCCAATCCTGACCCGCCCGATTCAGCCCGTTGCGCATTCTCTGCCCTGAAGAACCTTTCGAATATGCGGCTCTGTTGGTCCTTGGGTATACCGATGCCGTTATCCGAAACGGTCAACATGTAGTCTTCGGTGCCCGGCGGTTGCTGGAGCGTCAACTGGACCTTGCCTTCGCCTGCTTTGGAATATCTGACCGCGTTATTCACAAGGTTATTGACCGCTTGTTTGACCAACATGGCATCCAGTTTGATTGGCGGCAAAGGCCTGATAGGCCGATCGAAGGTGACCTGGCATTTCTTTTCGGCGATGAGCGGACCCTGCTCGCGCAAGATCTCGTCAATCAGTTCTTCGAGCCTGATTTCCTGCGGCGCGCTCGAAAGCTTTCCGGCTTCCAACCGCGAGACATTGAGCAAATCATTGACCAGCACGACCATCTTCTTATCCGACTCGTTCAGGTCCGCCAAATACTTTTTCTGGCTCGCCGAGAGCTTACCCGTCTTGTCGCCTTCAAACGCCTCCAAAAGCCAGCTGATGGCGGTCAGCGGCGCTTTCAGCTGATGTGCGGCCACCGAGACGAACTCGGTCTTCATGCGGTCTATTTCGCGTTCGCTCCGGATGTCCCTGAACACGACCACGCAACCTATCCTCTCGCCTTGCTCGTTTATGACCGGCGAGACGCTGTCCGCGACCGGTATCTCATCCCCATCCCTCCTTACAAGCAATAATCCTTTGGTGATTTTTATGGCTTTACCGGTACGCATCGCTTTATCGATGAAATCCTCGACCGGTTTATGGCCTTCTTCTTTGACCAACCTGAAGAATTGCGCATGCTGTTTGCCGATCACTTCTTTTGCCTGGTAACCGGATAGGCTTTCAGCAATCCGATTGAAAAGTATGACCACGCCCTTGCGGTTACATGCCATGACGCCGTCGCCGATGGCAGCCAAGATCGCCTCGTCCTGTGCTTTTGCGCGCGCCAAATCTTCGGTCCTGATGCGGACCTTCTCCTCCAATCCGGCGTACGATTCCGCCAGCTTGGAAGTCATGGTATTGAAATTTTCGGCCAAAGTCCCGATTTCATCTTTACCCTGGACTGGCACGCGGTATTTCAGGTCGCCTTTAGCGATCCTGAGCGTGACTTCCTGAAGGGTCCTGATCGGATTGATGATGTAGTTCGAGACCATGAACGCCGTCAGGACGATCGCCATGGCCGTCAGGATACCGCCCAACAGGAACAGCCAGGCTAGATCATTGATATCGGCATAGACCTCTTTCAGGTCGATCTTAGTCACCAGCCCCCATCTCAAGGACGGCAGATACTTCCAGACCGCAAGGACCGGTTCTCCCCTATAATCGGTGGAATTGCCTGCCCCGCTCTGTCCCGATACCGCTTTTTGGACCGGCAGCCCATTAGGATCGCCGATCATTGTCTCCCTTTTCAAGGCTGCGTCAGGATCGTGCCTCAAAGGATTCAAAAAGAGCGCCGCATCTCCTGTTTCGGTACGCCTAGCTATCAAAGTCTCACCTGTTTTGCCCAATCCCCTATAATCCGAAATCAGCGCGTACAGAGATTTAAGATCGACATGCATGGCCAACACCCCCACGAACTTATTATCAAAATCACGGACAGGCGCTGTGACCATCAGGTCTTTACGGTTAATATCGTTCAGATTTTCATGAATATCGCCCACGAAAACCTGATGTTTGCCGATTTCGAACGCCGTCATATCCGATTCATCCGTTTTTATCGTCTCAGGTTTATTGGAAGTGCTGTATAACACATCTCCATCTGGACTCAACAACTGGATCTCATAAAGGTTTATGGCCTTGACCATCGGGATCAGCTGCCCATCCAGCATTTTTTTCGCAGCCTGATATCTAGGATCATCCGGTGTGGATGATATTTCGTCCATGATCGGAAGGTTGATCTTGACGTTGTAAAAATCCTGGGCAAAGACAGCGATCTGTTTGAGGTTATCGAAATATCTGCCGATGGCCTGGGCTTTAATCTCCGATATGTTCACCAACGAATTAAACTGGGCCCTGACCATGTAGATCCGGGTGAATCCGAAGACCAGGACCGAATACAGTGCGGTCGGTATGACGGCTACGGCGATGAAGAACATCACCAGTTTTGGCTTCAATTTCATCTTATCCTCGGACTGTATGCACAGCCTCGGTCACATGATATCACGCTTGATGCAAAAAACCCCGCAGTTGTAGCAACGCGGAGTTTTTATGGCTTTCGAAAATCAATTCGTGGGGAACTTGAGATAGCGCTTCACGTCCGGCTTCTGCAGCCGCTCTGCCAGATATGTCTCGAACTGGGCTGTCGGGTCCGTATCCGTGGCGTAAGTTGCCACCAGCTTCTCTTCCATGAGCTGCGGCCTGACCACGTTAGCCCGGTACTCCTTCTCATCCCAATCGAAGGTTTCCCTGATGTACTTCGAGACATCCGGCACGCTCGAACTCGCCTGGACCAGGAATTCGCCATACGCCTTGTCCACGTCCCCATCCGTGACCTGGACTTTGCGTTCCACCGCCAGTTCCTTGACTGCAGCTTCGCGCAACAGGCGCTCGTAAGCGCTCTTTTCGATGAGCGGGGTCATGGGCTGTGCCTGGCCTGCCGATTTGACCGTGGGTGAGTTCAAGAAATGTTTAATGGCGTCGCGGGTAAAGACGAACTGGTTATAATTGACCGAATATGACCCGACCCTGGCCACGGGCAAGAATCCCGCCGTCCGCCTCACGAGCAAACCGTCGTCGCGCCTGACGTACACAGCCACGACCATCCAGGCCGCCAAAAGCTCCAAGACTATTAACACCCCCAGTCCCGCCAGGACCAACTTAGGCTTGTTCTGTTCGTTCTTGTTCATCATAGATATCGGTGGAAGAAGACTTTATTTTTCAGGCTTAAAGAAGTATGCAAACCACAGTTCAGGGTTCGACGGCGGCAGGACTTGCGGCGCCGCGAAGACCGAAGCTTCCGCAGGTTTATCAGCCGGTTGGTAGCCGGTCAAGACAAAAACTTTTTCCCCATCCTTTTTCCAACCCAGCCTGGAACGCGCTTCCAACTCGGTCTTCTCCGGTGAAGCCGCGGCTTGGGTCAACTGGGTCAGCTTCATCTTTTGGCCCTCTAACGCTTCAGCCTGCGCTTCCAACGCTTTTATCTCACGATCCACCGTGTAGCCTCGGTAAGTCTCGCGCACCGTGGATACTCCGATGAGCAGGAAGAGCGCCAGGTTTGCCACCAAAAAAGCCGGCCAGCGGATCAGCTTTTTCCAGAATGGATTATCCTCGCCAGTCGTCCTCCTCATATTTCGAGCTTATCACTTTTCCGCGTCCTCGTCTTTCAGGAAAGCGTCTGCGATAGACGATCTCTCGCGCGCTTTGAGGATGGTCTCGATGCGCTCCAATTCCTCTTCCGAATATTTTTCGAGCATGGCGCAGATGGTCTTGAGCTTCTCGCCTTTCACGGCCGGAGTCGCGGCTGACGGCACGACCGGAGCGGCCGCACTCTCCGCTTTCTTGCCCGGCGACAAGTGTCTCAAGTCGTTTATCAATTCATGCACCGCGTCCGGATGCGGGATGGATTTGGCCTCGATGTTGGCCGTGGCCCCCGCCGTCTGGACTTTGAGGCTGCCCATGCGGAACAGGGTCTGGAGGATCCCGGACCTGCTCCACGAAACGTCCTGGACCGCCTCGAGCGGAGCCTCTGACACTATACGCGTGAAGATGCCGCGCTGGTCCACATCCACCAGCCTGAATGTCGTGACGATGAGGATATCCGCGTCCCACAGGAGTAATGTCCTGATCGCGACCACGATTCCGATGAGCACGGCCGAAAAAAACAGGATGACGCCCGGGATGCCCCAGGTGAACAGCGGGAACATCAGGAAAAACGGAATGACTATCAGGATCAACGCCAAGACCAACCCCGGGAACATGGTCAATACATGCCTGCGGGTGATGTGCCTCACGTCTTCCCGGTCCTTAAGCTGGAGCACGTCTTCGATGTGGAACATGGCGAAGATGGTAGCGTAACGGAGCGCCGAAGACAACTCTCGAGCATTGCCCGAGACCCGCCCATAAACTACACTGCGTCCATGGAACGGAACCTCCTATTCGATCAGCCGGAACATGGCCGCAGCCTTAAGGAGCGCAGATTCTCGATGATCGAAACCATCAAGCGGCACGAAACCGTGTTGCAAGATGTCCGTAAAAGAATCGAGAGCATCCCCAATAACGCCAACCTGGCCAGAATCAACGCCGAATTGGATGACATCTGGCTCCAGGTCAAAAACAACGTAAGTCCCGAATCGTTCGCCGAATGGGAAACATCCGAGGACCTTAGCTCGGAAACCGACTTTCTGATCAGACAAAATGCCGTGCTTCAAGAACAGCTCGCAGACACCGCGGACAATGCCCAGTATCTTGAATTGACCGATCGGTTAAGCGATATCGAGGAGCGTTTGTTCGCCCTGGAATCGGAGCTTGACCCGTTACTCAAGAAACCAGACATCATCCTGCTGGATAACATCCACTCGATCCTGGAAAACCTTCGCGCCAAAGCCCCGCTGGTCGCACGACTCAAGCGCAGCCCAAAAAAAGCCCTCCGGGCTTTGAATGACCGGATAGATCCCCAAACTGAACCCGCCGGCTACGAACCGACGTTCAAACGAAGCGACATCTCATCGGTCGAATATGGTCCCTTCGAAATCACGTTCATCCTGTCAGGTGAGGCATTCGAACGCTACAACAAGCTGCGGGGCAATTCCTCCCAAGGCGTCCACTACAAGCGATCGCCGTTCAGTCTGGTCGATGCTTCTGGCCCCGATCCCAAGGCGACCAAACAGCACGAGAGCGTCCACAATCTTTTGGACGGAAGGTTTTTCGGTCTGGAGGACTACATGCTCAACGCGCTTTCCTATTACGAACGCAGCCAACAACCCGGGCATGAACCGTACCACGAGCATGAAAAAAGGCGGCTCTTCAAGCTTTCCCCCACCGATTGCCTCGATAACCTCAAAGAAGAGATCTTGGCCGAACTCGAGATCGCGGAAAAATCTGATTTTGGGCTGATGCCTGAACAGGAAATCAGTCTCAACCCGGCCGAACAAGGCTTTGTCGCAGCTGAAAGTTTTGCCACTGCCGGCCAAACCGTCCGCGACTTCGTGGCCAAGGCCGAACAGATCGCCCTAGATGAATTGGATCCTGACGTCCGCGACTTCCTCGACTCTTTTTCCGTTCGCCTCCAAACCAGGTTCCTGGAGATCGCCGAAAACCTGAACACGGCATTCGCCGTCGCCCAGAGGCTCCCCGAGAGCGTGCGTGCCCACGACGCCCTGATCAACCTCTGCCTGATGCTGAGGCCGAGCCAATACACACACTTGCCCAAACTCTTGCAGGAGATGTTCGACAAAAAAGACTGCCAGGAAGCGGAGGAATCGGTTCGTTTCGCCAGACTGGTCGGCAAAGACATCAAAAAGGGTCTCACGGCGGCCGATATACCGAAAAAACTTTTCCCCCAAGACCAGCAGACAGTCGGCCGATGCATCCGCAGCCTGGCACCCTACGAGATTGCCAATATGCTGGTTGGGGATGACGGAGAGGTCGAAATCTCCGAGATGCGTTTGATCCTCAAACGGTTTACCGAAATCGAGAAGCTGATAGGCCGCACGCCTGAAACAACGGATATCAAGAATCGGATACCCTACAAATTTTTCTACAATCTCGCCCAAAACAGCATCTACGAGAATTTCAAGCCATTGACCCAAATCTTCCCGGAGCTGACCGCGGCGGAACAAGCCTCATGGATCATGGCCGTGAGATCATACTTCGATATCAATTTCCTCGGCCAGGACCTGCGCCAGAACATGTCCGTCAGGCTCATCGAGGAATGGCGCGAAAAATTGGATTGGACCCTCTTCTACACGCTAGGATTGAGCCATCAACTGCAAACGGCCATCGACGAGACCGTTGCCGAAGAAAAAGAATGGCTGGCGATCCGCAAAGCAGCCGGACAGGAAAAAATCGGCGGTCTACCACCCGAACAGCCGTTTTCCTCTATCTAGTTCAATTTTTCCTCGCATCCATCATCTTCTTGGCCGCCTTGACCGCGATGCTGCCGCCCGGCACGAACATGCCGACTGCGTCAGCGCCCACGTCGAACAGGAAGTCGCGCTCCAGGACTTTGCCGAAATATTCCTTGAAGATGCGGCTGCCTGCCGTACACTCCCCTGTCAGCCCGTCGACTTCCAATATCGCCTCTTTCTGTTTCGATTTCCACAAAAATTTATAGGCGTACACCGGGCGATAATACAGGTCCACATGCGTGACCTCCACCTGTTCCTCCAGGATGGTGTCGGCCTGGATGCCTTTTATCATCTTGGCCAGCGCGTCCCGCATGATGGCCGACACGCGCGCTTGCGGCGGGACTAAAATCGAATCCGCTGCGACTTCGTCCTTGAGCTCGCCCGCCACTTCGTACGGCGTCATCTCAAGATATTGTTTGAGTCCCGCATCTATCTTTCCGCTCACCCCGTTGGTCAGGTTCTCTTCCTTCTCTTCCTGCAGGCAATGCTCAATGACCGGCAGCTTGATCTGCCCGTCAGCCACGTCGTATTTGGTCTCATGGATGGTCACGGTCCGCACTTCCTTCTTGGCCACCGGAACCTGGTAAATCGCGCTCCGCGTGTACACATATCGCGCCTTGGCCGCCACATGCCAAAACGGCTCGTACCGATGTTCGCTGTACGTCACTTCAAAATCATCATCTTTCGGCTTGGACAAAAAACTCGCGACCTTGCTGATGGCGTCGAACGCGCTGACTTTCTTGGCCCAGGCTTTTTCCTTGGCTTCCTCAGCCGTCAGCTTATCCTTGAGAAGCAGTATTTTCTGCTCCGCGACTTCAATCTGCATAATGAAAACAGCTTAATGGAGATGAAGGATGGAGTAAAGTAAAGAGACTGCCCGATTCGGGCAGCCTCTTTGTCATCTCGAGCGCAGTCGAGAGGTCTCTTAAATCTTCACCCTCTCCTTTGCTTCCATCACGATTGAGCCGAATATGGCCAGGAAGACGAGTGCCGCCGCGAACCAGCCGATGACCGGGATGGCCCACAAGAGTTGATAGACAACCACGCCCAGCAGCACCCAGACCCAATCCAGTGCCGGTTTCTTTTGTCCTTTGAAAAGTTTCATGAGCAACACCGCGACCAACGGACCAGCCGCGATTTTGGCTACCACGATGAGCAGCGAGTAGACCGCGAAGAGCAACGCTCCCAAAAGTGAACCGAACACGCTCACAAAGAGCACGATACCCGCGATCGGCGCCGCGATCAGGACAGCAAAACCCCAGAGCAGACGGCTGCCGAAGTTCTCGCTGGTCTTGATGGTCAGATCCTCCAGGCCGCGGCGCATGAATTTGAGCGCCAAGAGCGCGGCCAGGAGCATTGCGCCTGTACGCACCAGGAACCACATGAACCCAGCGGCAAACATCCTGCCCCAATCCGGCTTCATGGCCTCGCGCGCCGCTTCCCGGCTTTCGATCTGTTTGTGTTGGACCCCGGCCGCGAAAGACGCTCCGGTTTGTTCATCGCTCACGCTCGGCGAAGCATACGTCACGCCCTGGGCGAACTTGGCCATCTTGCCGAAATTCACTTTTTCGTCAGCCGTCACGTCCACAGGCCCGAGCACGCTGCCGTTCAGGTTGGCTGTGCCGGCGAAAAGTTTGATGCCGCCTTCCACGTCACCGTCGAGCGTCACCATGCCGCCTGCGCCATATACCGAACCTTTAATCACCGCGCCCGGCAATAGCTGGACCATCCCGCCCGCCACCAGCAAATCGCCGTTGACAATGCCGTGAATCGTCACGTTACCGCCCGCGACCCGCAGGTCATCGCCCACAGACCCCAGGATATTGATCGTACCGCCCGCCGCGTCCACGTCCTGCGACACATTTCCCGTGATCATCACGTTCCCGCCAGCCGTGATCAGATCACCCTGGATATCGCTGGCAATGACCGGACTAGGGCCAAAAGCATAAACGTCGTCAACCACGACCTCATTCTTGGGCAGAGTGACTTCCTCGCCCGTGACGAACGTCGCCGCATAAGACGGAACCGCAAACCCCAACAAACCGACCGCCATGAGCAGACCAGAAAAGATTTTTCTCATATGGTTATGAATATATGCCCATATGATACTCGCGGTTAGCAAAGGGCTCAAGTCAAACATTAAGTGTAATAATTAGAATTAATGAAGCGTTATACAAAACAAAAAATCAGAACAATCCAATATGTTCTTGGGGGCACGTACTTAGCGTTATTGATCACAGTTGGTCTCATCGCTTTAATGCAGCACCAATTGTGGAGTTACCAACCATTATTAAAAAATAATTTATGGTTTCAAGGATTTGGTCTATTTATTTCAATTCTCCCTGCTCTGTGGCTTTTAACAGGTGGCAATAAAGATCTGCTTGAAATATTACAAATTAAAACAAACTACATCCAAGGAGAGCGGGGCGAAGACGAAGTATATAAACAAATAAGGAAACTTGAACCAGAATTTAAAATACTAAAAAATATTGTATTCGAAAAAGAGTCTAATGCACCAACGCAAAAGGCAGAAACAGAAAATATTGATTTTGTTGTTATTGGTCACAACGGAATTACGGCAATTGAGGTAAAAAATTATACAAAATTGGGTACGTTGATACTCAATAAAAAAAATGACGGATGTCAGGTGCGACATGGGGCAGGATTGATTAACAATAAATTAAAATACAAATTCTCGCACAATTATGTAAATACTTTATTAGTTTATGCGGGTAATAATCGTAACTACAATAAATTCCAGATGTGCCAATCCGGTGAAAAAACACTTGCCGTTGGTTGCGAATATGTAAACTGTGCGCTGCTTGGTCAAAAAGGTAACTGCTTAAGTCAAGCAGAAATAAAAAATATTACGACTTTTTTAGGACAGTTCACGCAAAAATAAATGAAATTAATTGCTACTTCTGATACAAAACAAAATGCGGTACTTTATCTAATCCAAAATAATTAAACATTTTATAATTCGCTCTCCGTGCTTCTTTTGACAACTGACGCTTCCTAAAATGCGTTCTTGGTACAAAAGGATAAAAACGGATCTCCTGTCTGCCTTTACCCTCAGACTCCCAAATAAAATTTACAATTAACGGTGGAGCTAGGTATCCAGACTTTAAAACCTTTTCCATTATTTCCCAACCTGCTCCAAAAACTTCGGATTTTGGTTTGCATTGATTTGTTTTAATCTGCGCTCGAAACGAACACCCAGAGCATTGAACATCGAATAGTGGGTAATTCGGAGGTAGCGTATTTAGTTTCTTGTTACAGTTCGGACAAGTCACCAAGTGGATAACTCCAAGCTCTCCCTTTCTACCAACCTCTTTATTTGATTGCATTGATATATTGTATTTTTTAGCACAACATACAACAACACATCAAAATATGATCTAGAATTAGATCTAAACTAAAAGTTATCAACAGCCAAAATCAAAACACGACGGTATAACCATCAATATCCCTACCCTTCCCCCATCGGATATTTCTTCCTTATCTCTTCCGTCCTCGCCGTCAAAAGCCTCGTATATTCCATCCTCAAACCATCCCTTGAGCTGAATTGGATGCGTTCGCGGGAGCGGACCTGGTCAACGGTGTCGAAGGCTTTGTCGTTCTTGAGCTTGCGGTTCACCAAATCCAGGAGCGCGGTGGCGTGGATCTTGGCCCAGCGGATCTGTTCCGGGTCGTTGAGGTGGTCCAGGCCGTTGTTGTTATCGTACTCCCCTGCCTCATTCCGGGCGGCGCGGTCATGTTTCATCCAGGCTTCGAGGATTTTGGTGGCCAGGTAATCGGTGCGGTCCTTGTTGGTCTTGAAGCGGTCGTAATCGCGGTACATGTCGTGGGTCAGCTGGACGTAATCGCAGCCGCGCTGGATGGTCTGTTCCTTGTTGAAAAACTGCGACAGGTCTTTGACATACGTCTGCCACACCATCCAATCGTATTTCGGGTCGCTCGGTTCGGGCGGATCGATTTGCCGCACTTGCGCCGGAGTCTGGTTTGGGTCGTAATTCTCGAGCAAGCGACGCGTGACTTTTTTGGTCTCCGTGACTTTCTTGTCCGGCGGCAATGGAGGTACCGGGTCCATCGCCAAAAGCGGCACCGGCACTTCGATCTTCTCCGGAGCCTGGGCTTCGTACTCGATGACGATATCCACGCGGCGCTTCGAGCCGACTATCTGGTCCAGCTCCTTGCGGTCTCCGGCATCTTTGACATGTCCTGTGTTGTACGCTTCGACCAAGAGCGCGATGGCGCGATACTGGTCCATGCCTTTGGCGTAGAACGGATATTTCTCCGCGATCTTGTTGAGTTGTTGCACTTCAGCCTCGCTGAACTGGACTTCTTCGGCTTTTATTGTCCGCGCCGCCTCTGCCAGGACGCTCTCATCCGCTCCCATGCCTGCCTGATTGAGTTTCTTGATAACTCCGACCTGCTTCATGTCCTCGGCTACCTGCTCGCCACGATCGCCGGCCAGCTCAACGTTGGCTTCCTCGACTTCCCCGGGCTTGGTCGACTGATGCGTCGGCGATTCGAAACGATAGGCTTCAGGCGAGGACATGCCTGTGATATGAATGGCTGTTATCCTCACATCATGGAGCGGCGCCGGATTCTGCCCCGGATTCTGTTGGTACGAGAGGCCGTAAAAATGCGTGGCCATATCCTTGCGAATCTCCTGCTCCGTATGCGCCACCATGTTGTCATAAGAATACTGATCCATGGACTTGGCATGGTCGAAATTCCGGGCATACTCCTGCGGCACAGCCGACATCTCGTCCGACAGCAGCGGCGAAGCCGGCATCTCAATCCTCAATTTCCCTCGGATGGACTTGACCGTGGGCGTGGTATCCAACTGCGGCGGAGCTTCCTGCGTCTCGACACGCCTTTCACCGTGCTCGAACACCATATCGCGGTGCATGGGGATCTGCCCGCCCGCGAAAGCAGTCGCAATCCCGAAAACGACCAGATTTTTCTGACGCCTCAACTTTTCCATCACACTCTCTCTCGGACTGAAAGGATTGAACACTTCAGGCTTTGGCATAATTGGTTTTAGTTTTAACGACCGTAAGTATACATCCGCGGCAACCATCCGGAAATAAAAAATGTCGTCCTCCCGCAAGGGTCCCGACGGAGGAGGGAGAGCGAAGCGAAGGACCTTCAAATTAAAACCGCCCACGGGATGCGGGCGTCTCGCTAGGTGTACTAATCAGAAGGTCCTTCGCTTCGCTCTCGCACGTCCCGTGCGACCCCTCCGGGGAGGACGACAGTTTGCTTTTATTTCTGGATCCCGGGTCTGATCTCGGGATGACAAAATTTACAACCCGTATGTATACAGCGACATCAGCGCGAACACGATGGCGATGGACAGCGTGCCGATGGAGAACGGCACCATCATATCCACCCCTGACCAGCGTGCCACGAGCAATGTCGTCACGCCGATGACCTGCAGGAGCATCTTGATTTTTCCGTACCAATTCGCGCTGATGAACGGCTGATGGCGCAACCTGCGCACTACGGCCGTGATTGCGATGGCCAGCTCGACCAATACGATGACCGCGGCGAAGTAGACGTTGACCTCCTTGGCCACGAACAGGATCACGACCGACCCGATGAGCATCTTGTCCGCGATCGGATCCGCCACCGTGCCCCACATGGTTATTAACTTACGCGTACGCGCCAGCGACCCGTCCAACAGATCGGTCAGGGCCGCGAACAAAAAGAGCGGCACGCAAACCTCCCACTTCTCCAGCCACAGGTAATACAGGACGAAAGGCGTCAGTATGACCCTTAGTACTGTCAGATGGTTAGGGTGGATGTCCTTGGGGATAAGTCGCAAGACCGTATATCTCAAGACTTTATCGTGCCAAAAAACCTTCACGTTCTCATTAGTCATCAGTGAATTCATAATGTGCTACATTATGAGCGCTTATGGACGAAAAACTCAAGGACCTGCTGGCCGGCCTGGTCATCACCGGTATTTTTACGATTACCAAAATAATCCCCTTGCCGGTCGTCATCCTGGCCCAATTCCTGACCTTCTTTGCCGTCTTGTTCCCGGCCTACATCCTGGGCAAGCGCTTTTGTCCCAAATCCCGCTGGATGTCAGGCACGGCCCTTGGCCTAATCACCTATGCCACGGTCGTAGCTTTGGTCCAGACCGCCTGGTTCTACCTGAACGGCACGCTCGGCATCGAAACCGACATCTGGACCATGATCGCGGCCATGGGCATTTGCCACACCCTCGCCGCTTTCATGCCCGAACCGCAGGATGACGAAGGTCCCGAACCGCTCATCTTCGACTCCAAGCGCATCTTGCGCGGCATCCTACTCTTGGCCTGCTCATCCGCTGCCTTGTACTTCGTGCTCCAGGGCGCTTCATCAGCCTCGACATCCGACTCCATCCGCACCCCGTGGCCGTTGCTCCCACCGGGGACGCTGTTAGCCGTGGCCCTGGGTTGGTTGGCCGTGATCGTTTCGGCCTGGGTCGTCAAAAGCCGCGCGCTCACCGCCATCCAGACTGCGCTCGCGATATTCGCCACCACGGCCATCGTGCCTTTGGTCTATCGCATCGGTTTCGGCTTTGACGGATTTTTGCACATCGCGTCAGAAAAAATCATCCTCGAGACCGGCACGCTCTCGCCCAAACCGCTGTACTACATGGGCCAATATGTATTCACCACCTGGCTCCACCGCCTTTTGGACCTGCCTCTGGACCAGGTTGACCGCTGGCTCGTGCCCTTCGGCGCCGCCATTCTTTTGGCCTTGGCCGTCTATCTCGGCCGCCGGAAATCCGACGCCGTCCTGTTGCCTGCCACCCTGCTCCTCTTGCCGCTCGCGCCCTTCATCGCCACCACGCCCCAATCCTTCGCCTATCTCCTCGGCCTCGCCGCCGTTATCCTGGTGCGCGGTCGTTTTGACGGCTACGTTTCACCTATCCCTGGCATCATCCTCGCCGCCTGGAGCGTAGCCGTACATCCGCTGGCCGGCGTCCCGTTCTTCCTGGTCGTGCTTGCCCTCTCGTTCTGGCCCAAGAAGAACATGCGCTTGTTCCGCACGCGGCAAATCTTAGCCTGGCTCACAGTCGTTGGTTCGGCCTGCGCCGTCCCAGCCATGTTCTATGTCCTGGGATTGAGGGGCGGCACGCAGATCAACTGGGACTTGAACGCCTTGTTCAACTCCCAGCCGTGGTTGGAGCTCGGCAAAAATCTCCTGCCCTGGATCGGCAACCACTTCGCGCTCTGGCCGTCGTGGTCATCGCTCATCGCGCATTCCGTTTCCGCCATCCTGCTCCTGGCCTCCGTGGGCTCGGTCTTCGCGGCCAAGGATGACGAACGCGGCCACGCCATCCTGCTCATGGTTTCGGCTTTCCTTTTCATCCTGGCTTCGACCGTGCTCAAAGCCACGGGCGAATTCGCTTTCCTCATCGAATACGAACGCTCGAGCTACGCTGACCGTTTGTGGATCATGGCCAACATGCTCCTGGCCGCCGCCGCTTTGCCTGCGTTATCAAAAATCCTTGGACGCGTAAGACGCGGTCCGCCGCTCTTGGGCACAGCCTTGCTGACGTTATTGCTCGCCGCTTCTGCCGCCCTGACCTACGACGCCCTGCCGCGCAACGACGCCTTGGTCACAGGCCGGGGTTGGAGCGTGGGCCAAGCTGATCTCGAAGCCGTGCGCACCATCGACCGCGATGCCGAACGACAACCCTACACGGTCCTGGCCAACCAAAGCGTATCTGCCGCAGCCGTGGTCCAATTCGGTTTCAAGCGTTATCACGACCAAATTTTCTACTATCCCATCCCCACCAGCGGTCCGCTCTACGACCTGTACCTGCGCATGACCTACAAAGAACCCACGCGCGACACCGTCTCGGACGCCGGTGCGCTTGGCGGCACGAAACTTGTTTACGTCGTCCTGAACGATTATTGGTGGAACGCAATAAACACGGCCGAGACTCTCTCGATCATCGCAGACGGCGAATGGACCATCGGCGACACCACAAAAAACCCAGGCCACTCCCTTAAAGTCTACAAATTCGATTTGAGCAAACCCGCGAGGACACCGGCCACGATTCCGGGATCGTGACGTTTCAAAATTGTCTGCGTAGGGGCAAGGCACGCCTTGCCCTGGGCGACGCATGCGTCGCCCCTACCAACCATCGCCTCCCTCACCGCTCTAACCAGGTCGTCCGACGACCCCGGTTTAAAAATCCATCCCGCCTCCCCCAACGTCTCTCTGACCCCTCCGACGTCAGAGGCCACGACCTTACAGCCGCACGCCAAGCCCTCCAGGATGACCGTAGGCTGGTTTTCCATGACAAGTGACGGGACGACAAGCACACCGCTCTGCGCCATGGTTTTCAGGACTTCTTCGGACGCGAGCTCTCCCTTGAATTCGACTTCCGGGAATTGTTTTTTAAAATCCTCCAACCGCAACCCACCGCCGACGACGACCAGGCTCTCGGAGATCTTCTTTAGCTCCGGCCAAGCCTCCAGTAATAAATCAATCCCCTTATCGCTATCCAATCGGCCGACGAAAAGTATCTGTTTCTCATCTCTTGTCGTCTCGAGTCCCGCATCTGAGTGCGGGATAGACTCCGTCGAGAGATCTCCGGAACGACGAACCGGATTCGGCACCACGACCTTCTTCGACCTCTTAAAGAAACCATACTTCTCATGCTGTTCCATCAGCCACTTTGTCGGAGAAATCACGACATCTGGCTCGCCTAAACTCATCTTCCTCAACCACGCCCATTTCCACCGCCAAACTTTCCTAAAAATACCAAAGCTTTCGCCATAGACGATCTGCCCCGAAGGTTCGAGTAGCTGGACATCATGCAAAACATGAAACCACTTCAACCGTCGTCCTGAACGAGGCCCGTCTGGCGGGCCGGAGTCGAAGGACCTTTTTAAGTAACTCGCCGTCCCAAATCCGCACCCCGTCAAATTATGCGTAAACAGAACCTCCGGCTCCCACGTAGCCATATCCTCGACAATATCCTTCTTCGCCCCTAAATCTTTAAGATGGAAAAACAACCGCGCCAACGCCGACTTCTTTCCCAACTCAAAAAATTCTTCATCCGCGCCCCAAACTTTCACTTCATGCCCAAGACCCTCGAGTATCTTCGTATACTCAAAAGCAATCCGCCCAGCCCCGCCCTGGGCTTTCGGAGGATAAGCATTGGTCAGGACAGCGATTTTCATAGAAACATTCACTAGGTAAGGTCCCCCGGTCAAGCCGTGGGACGACAATTTTTTTCTGTCATTCCACGGTTCAACCGGGGAATCTTACAATCAGATATTTTCATAAATTTCCATCAACCCCTCTACATGCTTCGTCCAAGTGAATTTCTCCAAGACTCTTTTGCGCGCCGCGGTTCCCATCTCATCCCTCATCCCATGATTTTCCAAGATTAAACGCAGATGCGCCGCCAATTCATCCACGTTCCCCGCCGGCGTCAGCAATCCCGTTACCCGGTCTTCGACTACGGTGCGCACACCCGGCAAATCCGAAGCCACGACCGGCACACCGCACGCCTGAGCCTCCAAAGCCACCAACCCGAACGCTTCAGCGCCCGAGGTGGACGGGAACGCGAACACATCGCCGACTCGATACACGTCCGGCAAATCCTTTTCCGCTACTCGACCCACAAACTTTACGCGATCCGCGACACCGAGCTCATTCGCAAGCTTCTCGAACTCCGGACGCAATTCGCCCTCGCCTCCCAAAACCATCCAGGTATTCTGCGGCAACTGTTTGAATGCTTTAAGCAAAACGTCCACGCCCTTGAAAGCATGCGGCTTATCCATGCCCCCGACGAAAGTCACGACTTTCGCGTCCGACGGTATTCCGAACTTCGCCGGATTCCTTTCACCTGGTGCGAACCTCTCCTCATCCACACCGAACGGCAGTTCATGCATCTTCGGCGACATGATGAATTTTTTGTACGACGAGTGCTCCGCATAATCGAGCGAACTGACCAGCAGCGCATCGGCCGAATGAAGTACGAGCTCCTGCAGGGTGTGGCGATGGACACGGTTAACCGCACCGCGCCAGCCGCTGACATCCGCGTCCATATGCAAAGTCACGACCAACTTTTTTATGGCGCCTAAAAATTTGAAGAAGTCTATCTCCAGGTCAGTGCCGTAAAAAGGATAATGCAGATGCACGACGTCAGCCCGCTTGAGATATGGCAACAGCTTCCATGGTGCGATCATCGACGCGTTACCGATCTGCCACAATGTTGGCAGGAATTTGATGTATTCCGTAGGGGCTGGGTCTCCCAGCCCTGGGCGCGGAAACCGCGCCCCTACAACCGAAACCAACTCCGCCTCCACACCGCGAGCGCGTAAAAGCCCAACCTCTTGGGCTGCGACTTTGCCGATGCCCCCAATTTGGGGCGGCGCCACGCATGAGAGATGGAGTACTTTCATATCACCAAAAAACCACGACCCTGGTCAGCCAATGCAAAACTTTGCCCACAGGATTCAGAAAAACCTTGACCGGCCAGCTTTCCACGTCCTGGTAAGCAATGGTCGGTACGGTCAGCTCCAGGATCTTTCTGTCTTTGGCTTTCCGCAATCCGTTCACTTTACGCCGCTCCTCACCGACATATTTCCAGGTCGATGGCTTGAGCATATAACCATAGACGCGCAGCTTATCACTCCACCAGCCTTTCACGATAGCGAAGACGAGAAGCGCCGCTTCGGACGCGACGAGCTGCGGCAAAAGCCAAACGAGCGTAGCGATCTTGTAATTCTTGAACAACACAATCATCCGGTTGCGCTCCATCAAATACCACTTGGAGATGGAACGGGAGAATTCATAATAATGCCTGACAACGCTCCGCGGCGCCAAAACAACGCGGTAACCGGCCAACCGGATACGCCAGCCCAAATCCAAATCCTCGTGGTACGCAATCAGTGCCTCGTCGAATAATCCGACCTTTTCCAACACGCTGTTCCGCAACAGCACGCCGGCGCCGGAAGGATATGCGATGTCCACGACGTCCTTCGGCGCTTCCGTACGCCTCTTGTGGTACCCAAGGCAATAACCGAATCCTAGATAATGGAGCGCATTTCCTTCCGAATTTATCTCATCTGGATTCTGCTGCAGCACCAAAAGCGATTGTACTGCGCCAATCTTCAAATCGTTCTCCGCGGCTTCCACCGCCTCTTTCAACGCCGTCGGCTCGAATGTCGCATCTCCATTCAAGAGATAAATATATTCGCCGGGACAAGCCAGGAGTTCGCGCGTCACCAGATTGTTCCCGCCCGTGAATCCCGTATTTTTCCCCGGTTCGTGGACGACTATCTGTGGCAGCTTATCCGAAAGCTCCGAGATTTGCCGTCGCGCTTCGACCAACGATCCATCTTCCGGTCCGTTATCCACCAGATGCAAAGTTATTTTTTCGCGCGGATAATCAAGTTCGGCAAAACCCGAAAACAACGCCGGCATGAATTGCGCGTTCTTGAAGAGCAGGACGATGACGTCCACTCGTGGTTCAATCTTTCCGTTCATGTTTCGGCAAATCCCGCAACGCATCGCGCCGCACCAGATCCGTGATTTTCCGTTCCACGCGGTCGAGGGCGATGAAGATCTTGAATATCAGCACGAAGAGCAGCACCACGGAACCGTAAATCACGAAATCCGACCCGCGGCCTACGCCAAAGAAGTTCGCGGCTAACGTAGCCGTCTGCGGCAACGCGATGACGACTCCAGCGCCGATCCACAGCAAGCTCCACAACACGGCTTCGGGCGGCGTGATGACGTTCTGCCTCGAACGCTTCCACGTCACGTACAGCGCGCCGAGCAAGATGGCGATCAAAACGATTTGGATTAGCATATTTATCTATCAAACATACCCAACAACAACTGCCACGCTATCTTCACCGCATCCATATTCTTGTTGCCTTTCGCCAGAGTGTCTTCGGAGTATACGACCCTCACCGGCACCTCCTGCCAACGCAGATCTGACCGCGTGATGAGACGCAGGAGTTCGGAGCAATGCGCCATGCGATCCTGTTTGAAGTCCAGATTGCGTGCCGCTTTATCGTTCATGGCGCGCAAACCGCTCTGCGGATCCGTGAGTTTTCGCGGGATGCCCATGACCAAAGAGTTGAAGATCCTGATGGCGCGGTGCAGGAGCTTGCGCGAGAAAGGCACCCCCACCGCCTGCAGCCCCATGAACCTCGAACCCATGACCACATCCGCGTCACCCGCTTTGATGGGCTCGACCAGCGCCGGGATAAACGACGGGTCATGCTGTCCGTCAGCGTCTATATGCACGACGACATCCGCGCCGAGCAAAAGCGCCGCCTCTGTCCCAGTCTTGAGCCCCGCCCCCTGGCCGCGGTTGATGACATGTTTAAGCACTGTCACTCCGTCCGCCCTGGCCGCTTCCGCCGTGGCATCTACCGATCCATCGTCAACCACAACCACGCCGTCCACGTACGACCTCACTTTTTGGACAGTTTCCCCTATCCGCGCCGCCTCATTTAAGGCTGGAATCACGGCAATTACGCGCATGGGACTAGCTTACAGTCTATTGACATTTTTGCCAATTTATGGGATAAACTCCAATCCGCAATGGAGGTCGCAAATGAGCACAATGGTCTACACGCTGCAATTCGCTTTCAGCAACGCACCACGTACCCTTCAGCCCTATCTCGAAAGTCTTTCGACTTTTGGACAAGACGACCGCGCCTGGATCCAGCTCACCGGCAAGCTGGACGCACGACGTCATACTCGCGTCCCAGCAGGTGAAATCACGATATCTGCAGCCATCTCGTTGCTCGGCGGTCCTAAAAACCCCGACGACCCAAGCACTCAAAGGCGTGACGAGAACTGGATAATCGAAGGCTGCATGAAAGAGCCGATAATACATCGGATTGACGGAAAGTTCTGGAGAGCCCATTCGAAAAGATGGTTCTTCGGCAAGCTGAACATGTCCCAAGGTACAGGATCCGTCGATATCAGCTGGGTCATCGAAGACTGAGCAGCTGAGTACCGCCTCTCAACCCCCGAATGCAATCTCGCATCGGGGGTTTCGCATTTCAAGCTATCCAGAAATCCTGCTAAACTCCTGGCATATGCCAAAAAATCCGCTTTCATCCCTCCCTTCCTGCGCTGTACTGGATAAACTGCTTAACGAACGCGTGGAGCATCCGGAACGCGCCAAGACACTCGACGCCAAAATCAAGAAGACCTTCGATAAAAAAGTCGCCATCCTCATCCTGGACATGTCCGGCTTTTCGCGGCTGGTCCAGCGCTACGGCATCATCCACTATTTAGCAATGATCCGCCGCATGCGCCGCGTGGTCGCGCCAGTCATCGCCAAGAACAAAGGCATGGTCGTGAAATTCGAAGCCGACAATGCTTTTGCCGTCTTCCCCAAACCGGAAAACGCATTGTCAGCGGCCATCGAAATCAACCACGACCTCGAAGTGGCCAACCTCTCCACGCCCGACGAAAGCGACGTCTTCGTCTCCATCGGCATCGGCTACGGCACCACGCTCCTGGCCTGCGACGATATGTACGGCAACGAGATGAACCTCGCCTCCAAACTCGGCGAAGACACAGCCGAACGCGGCGAGATTCTGTTGACCGAAGCGGCGCAGAAAGAATGCGCAAAGAAATTCAAATTCTCCTCCTTCCCCCTCACCATAAGCGGAGTGACGCTGAAGGCGTATAAATACAAAAGCGGATAGGATTAAAGAATGTCATCTCGAGGAAAGTTGGAGCGCCGAGGAATCTTCTAGTTGGAACACCTAGCTAGACGTCACAAGCCCAATCCCGTTGGTGGTTTTATTTTGAAGGTCCTTCGCTAACGCTCTCGCACGTCCCGTGCGACCCCTCCGGGGAGGACGACAATTTTTATATTTTTTCCTTCCTCTCCCAAAAGGGCTTGGGAATAAATTTTTATCAGCGAGGATGTGTTCGAGATATGCCCGAACGAGACCCGCAGCGATAAAAATTTATTCCCAAGCCCGCCCCTACATTTTGAACCCCAACAAACTCTTGTGCGCCACGGTATAATCGATTGCCCTCTTCAATCCTTCGTCCAGGCGGACGAGCGGCAGCCAGCCTAATTTTTCTTTGGCTTTCGTGATATCCGGTAAACCCAATTGCGACATGAACAGCAGCGGCGGTTCGAAGGTGATGCGCGAAGTGGAGCCCGTCATCTCGATGACACGCTGGGCCACGTCCACGAGCGGCATGTCCAAATCACTGCCCAGGTTCACGGGTCCGATATCCGCCGGCGCGGCCATCAATTTGACCATGGCATCCACGATGTCCGAGACGTAAGTCAGTGAAGTCTTGAATGTCTCGTCGCCGTAGATGATCAGGTCCTTGTTGTCCAAAGCGTCGGTTATGAAATCCGGCACCATCTGTCCGTCGTAAAGCGGCATGCGCGGACCGTATGTCCGGAATATGCGCGCTATCTTGGTCTCGAGTTTATAGACCTGCCGATACGTCTCGAACATGGTCTCGGCGTAGCGCTTGCCTTCGTCGTAGCAGGCGCGCGGCGAAAGCGCATTCACCATCCCGTAATCATCTTCTTTGTACGGGCTGTTATCGGGCTTCCTCGGACCGTAGACCACGGATGCGGACGCGAGCTGGATCTTGGCATGGTAACGCACGGCCAAATCGAGCGCGTTCTTGACCGCCTGCGAATTGGCCAAAAGCGTCTGGATCTTGAATTGGTCGAATTTCTTGGGGCTGGTCGGGCAGGCCAGATGATAGATTTCCTGGATGCCTTGGAACTTTATCTTGAACCGCGCCAATTCCGGGAAGATCTCCGGGTCGAACGGCGTGTTGAAATCGTGCCGGATGAACTCGAAATCCTGGTTCTTGAGCAGGTGGTCGATATTCGATTCCTGCGAAGTCACGAAGTTGTCCACGCAGATGACCCGCGAATCCTTAAGCAGATGTTCGCACAGGTACGAACCGATGAATCCGGCGCCGCCTGTCACGAGAACATTCTTCTTGTCGTACTGTTCGCTTCCGTTTGGCATATTGGGATGGGATTAAAACGATATCAGATGCTTATATGACTTGGAGAAATCGATCATGCGCTGCAATCCGTCATCCAGCCGCACCAGCGGGAACCAACCCAGGATGTCGCGCGCTCTGGTGATGTCCGGCAATCCCACTTCGGTCAGGTGCATGAACGGCGGTTCGAAACGGACGCGCGAAACCGAGCCCGTGAGCTGGAGTATCTTTTGGGCGATGGCCACCAGCCGGACGTCCTGGTCCGAACCCAGGTTCAGGAGCGTGATATCCACGGGCGTGGACATGAGCCTGACCATGCCGTCCACGATGTCGGTCACGAAAGCCATGGAAGTCCGCGATTCCTCGTCGCCGGCGATGATGATGTCTTTATTGTCCAGCGCCGAAAGCACCATGTCCGGGATCAGGTTGCCGTCGAATATCTTCATCCTTGGGCCGTAAGTCCGGAAGATGCGCGCGATCTTCACGTCCAAACCGTAGACGTCGGCATAGGTCTGCAGGATGGCCTCGGAAAATCGTTTGCCTTCGTCATATGCCCCGCGCGTGGTCATGTGGTTGATGTGGCATTCGTCCATCTCGGAATAATGCATCTTGCCCGGTTGGCGCGGTCCGTAAAGCACGCTGGACGAGGCGTATTGGATCTTGGCGTGGTATTTGACTGCCAGATCCAGCATGTTCTTGACTCCGACCGAATTGGTCAGCACGGTCGCGATCTTGAAATCGTCGAAATGCCGCTTGGAGATCGGGCAAGCCAAATGATAGATTTCCTGGATCCCCTGGAAGCGCAACTTGAACCGCTCAAGTTCCGGCAGGCTCTCCAGGTCCAACGGCTGGATGATGTCGTGGTTGATGAATTCGAAATTCGGATCCTGGAGCAGGTGTTCGATGTTCGACACCGAACTCGTGATGAAATTGTCGACGCAAATGACGTGCGCTTCTTTGACCAGGCGTTCGCACAGGTGCGAACCGATGAATCCGGCACCCCCGGTCACGAGCACGTTGCGGCGTTCAAAAATTGGTTGTTGTGGCATGGCGAAAGCATTATAGCGCAGGGGCAAAGTTCATTGTAGGGGCGTGACTCATCGCGCCCGCTTGTCACCGCGGCCAAGCCTCGAAATACCTCCAGCCGTTCACTTGCGCTTCGCCGTCAGGTATCTGGACCCATCGCGTATATTTGACCGGGGTTTTCGTCAGCTTAAGTCCGGCCGCGTCATTCACGAACACCAATCTGCCATCCACGGACAGGATGTCGAACGCCTGCCCGCCTTGTCCGTCCATTGCCCGGCGGCTCTGCCACCCGTTTTTTGGGGCGCTCCTATTCCCGATCTGTCCCCAAGCGTGTTTCTGGCCGTTCTTGCCCACGATCGCCATCTGCCCATCGCCATACCGCGATGTCACCAGGAACGACAGCATCGGCCGCGCCACGGATAGTGCGGAAATGCCATGGGTATCACTCGATGCGAACGGCTCGGACATCACGGGTTTCGGCTCTTTGGCGGACACGAACCATGCACGCTGGCCATCCGCTTCACCCAAAAACAACGTATCTGCACCGATTGCATCCAAATCCTGGGCCGCCAAATACAATCCGCCTTTTATACCCTGTCCCAAATTCCCGGCTGCCACCAACACACCGTCTGACCTATAGACGCGCCAGGCACCTGTCTGGTCGCCAATTGTGGATATGGCGATTTCCGGTTTCCGGCTGCCGCTCCAGCGTACGAACGAGGCACGGACGCCGCGTCGGTCGCCTGTTTCGCCGACCGCAAACCTGTAGAGCTCCGTTCCGTCTTGAGCCATGACTCTGACTTCCGGTGCCTGGCCAGGACCGGCCGCTTCAAGGTAGGAGGGGCCTAACGCCCGCGATTTCGCATCATCCGCCAAAGCGCGAGCCACGTTGATCTGCCCGCTCCCCATCTTCCCCTTCAGTTCAGCCGGCAAAGAATCTAAAGGATCGGTCGTCTCCAAAATCCGTTGCGCAAGTTCGTCAGCCTTCCATTCCGGATGTTTCGATTTCAATAAAACCGCCAACCCGCTCACCAGCGGCGCCGCTACTGACGTGCCCGTCAGGTTGTCCACGTAACCGGCTGCCGGCTGGTTGGTCGTTGAATCATAAGATGGTCGGGCCGCGAACAAGTTTTCGCCCGGCGCGCTGACATCCACGCATTTCCCGTAATTGGCGTAAGGCGCCCGTTGGCCGCCCCGAGTCAGCGCCGAAACCGTCAGCGTACCCCGACCAGCCGCCCCTTTGTCGCACGCCGGATAACCAGGCGATGAGTCCAGATTGTCGCCAGCTTTCTTGTCGCTGTTGCCGGCCGCGCTGACCACCAGCACACCCTGCGCCGTAGCTTCATTTACTGCCTGCTCCAGGTTCGCATCGAAATCCGCCCCCACGAAACTTAAATTGATGATGTCAGCGCCATGGGAAACCGCGTATCGTATGGCTTCCACGATATCATCGTCCCTGCCGTAACCGTCGGACCCCAATGCCGCCAACGGCATGATTTTCGCTTTCCATGCCACCCCGCTTATCCCGACATCATTATTCCCGGCCGCCGCGATGAGCGACGCCACCACGGTTCCGTGCAACCACGCCTCGCGCAGACCATCAACCGCATACACGGGTCGGACGTCATTCGAGTTGTTCACGTAATTCCAGCCATGCACATCGTCAACATAACCATCTCCGTCATCATCTTTATCGTTATCCGGTATCTCACCCGCGTTCGTCCATAAATTCGACTTAATGTCCGGATGCTCCGGATCCATACCGCTATCTATCACGGCCACGATGACGCTGCCGCTGCCTGTCGCCATGGCCCAGCCTTCCCGCGCATGGATAGCGTCCAGATACCATTGTTTTGTACCGAAGGTATCGTTCGTTACGACCGGAGTTGCGGCGTACGCCGGGCTTACCGTCCATACGGAAACCAGGGCGACCGAACAGACGCTTAAAAAAATGATTTTACTACGAAAAAACGCAAGCATGTTTGCCTATACAATAATATCCGATGGTGGATTTTCTGTCATTCCCCTGTTTTTCCTCATTGGATGGCTCAACTATGGACAAATTCCGTGATTTCTGTATTATTCAGCCATAATCTGCCAAAATGGCGATATGTACCAATTCGGCATCAAGGTAAAACGACTTCTGCTCGTAGCCGGCGATTTCGCGGTCTTCGCGGTCGCCTTGTTATTGACCTTGTTGCTGCGCTACGGCAGCCTGGATCAGGCGAATATCGAGAACCATATCGTCCCTTTCACTATCCTGGGCGTGGTCTGGCTTGTCTGTTTTTACATCGTCGGCCTCTATAACCTGTCGTTGACCCGCGACACACTCTCTTTCTTCAGGACTTTTTTGGAGGGCATGCTCTTCAACCTGGCCTTAGCCCTTGGTTTTTTCTACCTCTTCCCGTTCTTCGGCATCGCGCCGCGCACCAACCTGATCCTGGACTTCGTGCTCATCCTTTTGCTGGGCTATATCTGGCGTCTGGTTTTTAATAAACTCATTGCGCCGTCGCTCTTCCGCAACCGCATTTTGTTCGTCGGCTCCGCGAACGACGCCCAGCGTCTGGACATGCTGCTCGGCGCAAGCGCCTTGGGTTTTGAACTCGTGGCTGTGGCCGAGACTGCGCCTGGCACACGCTTTGATGACGGCCGCGTCAGCTGGCACGTATCAGTGGACCTGATCGACCAAATCCTGAAGGACCGCAGCATCCACACCATAGTGCTCGGGCATCGTCCCGAGGATATCCCCGGCTTGCGCGACTCGCTCTACAAAACGCTCTTCACACCCGTCTCTTTGGTCGACCGCGCTACGCTGGAAGAGACCATCACTGGCCGCGTACCGCTCGAATACGTATCGCAGACCTGGTTCCTCGAGCATCTTCGCGAAAACGAAAAAGCCTGGTACGACGCCTTCAAGCGTTTCGTCGACCTTATCCTATCCCTGCCCATCGGCCTGTTCACCGTGGTCGTCTTTCCCTTTGTCGCCCTGGCCATCAAAGCCACCTCGAAAGGACCGATCTTCTACTCGCAGATGCGCGTCGGTAAACACGGCAAGCTTTTCCGCATCTGGAAATTCCGCACCATGCGGGCCGACGCCGAATCATCCGGCCAACCGCAATTCGCCACCCGCAACGATCCGCGAATCACGGTCGTAGGAAAATTCCTGCGTTCAACCCGCGTGGATGAATTGCCGCAGATCTGGAACGTATTACGCGGCGACCTGTCGCTCATCGGCCCCCGCCCCGAACGCCCCGAATTCGTCGAGGAGCTGACCCGCCAGATGCCGTATTACAGCCTGCGCCACTTGACCCGCCCCGGTCTCACCGGCTGGGCCCAGGTCAACTTCCCCTACGCCTCGACCTTCGAAGAGAATTTGAAGAAACTCCAGTTTGATTTGTATTACATCAAAAACCGCTCGCCGCTTTTGGATGTCGCGATATTGCTGAAGACGATCGGTATCGTCTTGCGACGTAAAGGCACCTGACCTACAAAACAGGATCTATCCCCTGGGACCTAAGCCATGCCGCCAGTCCGTCACGGAAGTGGATTTTAGGCTCCCAATCCAGCAATTCTTTTGTTCTCGAGATATCAGCCTGGGAACGCGGCACATCGCCCGCTCGCGGTTCCAAATGGACCGCCGGTTTGCCGAACATCTTCACGATGTCGTTTATCGTCGTGTTTCCGCCCGCACCCACATTCAACGTTTCCCCATTCCCGACTTTCCCGGATTGCATGGCCGCGATGTTGGCCGCGACCGCATCCGAGACGTGCGTAAAATCCCGCGACTGTTCGCCGTCGCCGAATACGGTCAGCGGTTCACCGGCCCTGACCTGCCGCAAAAAGAAGGTGAACACCGGCACATACGCCCCGACGTCATTCATGCGCGGACCGTAGATATTGAAATACCTCAAACACACGGTCTCCAGTCCGTAGAGTTTTGCGAACTGTTTGCAATAAAGTTCACCCACATATTTCTGGATGGCATATGGAGATTGCGGGTTCGGCGTCATATCCGGATGCTGGGGCAGCTGCGGCTGGATGCCGTAAGCCGACGAAGAGGCGGAATATACGACCCGCTTGACCTTGGCGTCGCGCGCCGCCATCAGGACATTCAAAGTCCCCATGATGTTGGTCTGCGTCGACTCGACCGGATGTTCCACCGAATACGGTACGCTCGGCCTGGCTCCCAGATGGAAAACTCCGTCCACTCCTTCGAACGCCGGACGGATAGCCTCGAGGTCCGTGAAGTCAAGCTCGAAAAGCTGTGCCTTCGGGTTCAGGTTCTCGCGCTTGCCTGTGACGAAAATATCCAACACCCGGACTTCATGTCCCGCTTCTATGAGTTTATCCACGAGGTTGGAACCGATGAATCCGGCGCCGCCTGTGACAAGATATTTTGCCATAAATATGAAGTTTATTTTTTATCCGGCGAACCTTCCTTCCATTGAATATCTATCCCCTGCTCTTTCTGCAGTTTATTATTGTACTCTTCCGCCTGTTTGAGCAAAGTCATTTGGACCCCGTTCTTCTCGGCCAGCTGGATCAAACTGCGCGTATCCTTAGGCAGGCATTTTCCCCCGTAACCGCGATAGCCTTTGTGGAAAATCTCGAGGTGCGTATTATGCTGGTCGCCCACGATCATGGGTTCGGCCTTGGCGCAATCTTTGACCATGTCATAGTCCACGCCCATCTTTTGGCACAAATCGTACATCTGGTTGGCGTACGCGACCTTGAGCGCATAAAAAGCGTTACCGAAATATTTGACCATCTCGGCCTCCTTGGCCGACACGATCTTCTCGAACGGTGCCCGCGGCAAAAGCCCCATGACCAGCTCCGCGTCGCGGCGGCTCTCCGGCGTGAAGCCGACTATCTGCCGCTTGGGATACTGCATGTCGTGGTCGGCCGTGGTCTCGGTCAGGAACTCCGGATTGAACAGGATGCGATGCTGCGGATACATGGTCTGGAACTTCTCGGTCGTGCCCGGCGTAATGGTGGATTTGAGCACAATCGTTTTTCCTGCGACAGGGATCGCTTCGATTGCCGCGCGCATGAACGAATCATCGAAACCCGAGCCGTCCAGATAATACGGTGTCGGCACGGCCACGAACACGACATCCGCGCCACGCAGGACTTCGATGTCGTCCAGGCCTTTCGGCGGATCGAAGAGTCCGGCTTGGATGTTCTGCGACTTGAAATAGCGGTCGAGTGCCCCACCGACCATTCCCGTGCCCATGATGACGATGTTTTGCATACCTACCCATCTTGCCAGCATGCTCGTGTTATTTCAAGGGATAAGGGAAAGCCCGCCTCTGGGTGAGACGGGCTTGAGGGTTCACTTCTTTTCTTCGGGCTCGGGAGCGAAACGCTTCTTGTGCGCCTCGAAGAGTTTGGTGTAGTACTCGTCGCGCAGGATGGCCATGCGGATCGAGTCGTAGTAGCGGCTGTTGCGGTAGATATCGTCGCGCAACACGCCTTCGACAGTGTAACCGGCCTTCTCGTACGTCCTGACCGCGCCCTTGTTCTCGGACGTCACGCCGAGCCAGATGCGGTGCAGATTGAGCCGGTCGAAACCGTAGAAGGTCAGGAGCTCGGTCACCTCGGTGCCGATCCCATTGCCCCAGACGACGCTGTCGAGGAAAATACGGAATTCGGCGCCGCGGGCCGTCGGGTGGATGTTGTACAGACCGGCGAATCCGCAGGGAGCCGGGACATTCACGTGGTTCTCCACGATGAAGACGGTGTTGTGCGGCGCTGTGACCTGGGCACTGATCAAAGCAGCAACCTGTTCCAGGTTCATGGGCGTCTGCCCGTAGAACATGTAGCGCGTATTCTTGGGATCGTTCAGCCACTTGTGGATCAGCTTGTAATCCTCGGATTCCACAGGCCGCAGCGCGGCCTTCTTGCTTGTCAGGAAAGAGCTCATGCGACCTCCATTGGCATGGACAAACCCAAAATCGGGTTCTTATGAACCTAACAAACTTTTCGGTTTTTGACAAGTCTCGCCGGGTCTTAAATCATCACCACTCTCCCGCCCTCATTCACGCTCTTGATCATGGCTTCGATGGCCTTGAGCGCCGCAATTCCGTCCTCGCCCGTGCTGACCGGCGTGTCGCGCCCTTCCAGGCAATCCACGATATGCGTCACGACCGGCGCCATGAAGCTCCTCACCTGGCCTGACGAATGCGGCGCTTCATCAACAAGTTCCTTGTGGCCCACAAACGCCGAACACGGTTTAGTCCCCATATCCTCGACGCGGAAACCGAAATGCCGCAACGCGACCTTCCCGCCCTTGGCCAGGAAATCGAAATCAAAAATGCTGTACGCGTCCGAATTAATTGTTTGGATTGCGGCCTGCGCGCCAGATGCGAACGTCAGCAGCCCGTCGATATTCATCTCGCCCGGCAAATCCGAATAGTTTTCCGTCTTCTGGTTGCGTACGCCCACGACCGACACGATATCGCCTAAAAAAAACCGGAGCAGATCCAACACATGCGTACCGTTGTTGTGGATGCCACGAGTGTAATACGAATGCGCCTGCATGACTTCGCCCATTTCCGACAGACGTTTCTTCGCGGTGCGGATCTCCGGATCGAAGCGCCGGATGTGGTTTATGAACAGCGGCACGTTCTTGGCTTTGCACGCCGCGACGAGCCGTTCAGCCGCCTCGAGGGAATGCGCGATCGGCTTCTCGCACAAAATCGCTTTCACCGGATAAGCCAAAACTTTTTCCACGATTTCGGCATGCGATTCGGGCAACGTCGCGATCGAGACGATTTCCGGTTGGACCCGTTTCATCATCTCGTCCACGTCCGTAAAGAACGGCACGCCAGGGAAATCCTTGGAGAGCTTCTCTTTCTTGTCCGCCATGTTGTCCATCAAGCCTACTAGTTCGGTGCGCTCGTTCTGCGAAAACACGCTGGCGTGCGCCCAAGGCTGGATCTTGGCCGAATAACGCTCCACACCCGCGCCGATCTTCCCGCATCCGATTAAAGCCGCTTTATATTTCATATCATTGTTTATTCAGCTTAGCTTCTTCGATAGCCGCGTAATACGCCGCATCGCGCACATACTTGGCGTTCAGTTCCCCCAGCTCCGGATTTTCTTCCAGAAGCTTGAGGATGTCGTCCATGTAAAACACTTCGCCGTTGGGCGATAACCGTTTGAAGATTTCGCGGATCAATTCCATGTCTTCCGGATAATCCACGGTCCAGCGCATGCTCGAGAGGTCGCGGTCGAGGTTGAATCTCTTGGTCTTGTACACGTCCGGATTATTGCGTAGGTCATGGTTGATCCACTCGCTCTTGAACGCATCTCCCCTGCTCCGGTTCCATAATTTCTCCAATGCCTTGAAACTGATGACGTCCAAATCCAAACCATCAGGATAAGTCGGCGGCAGGATGTTGGTGACATACTCGAGCGTCGGATCGTCGAGATAAGCTTGGACCAGCTGGTCCACGAGCCGCGGATCCACGAGCGGGCAATCCGCGGTCACACGCACCACCACATCGGCGCCGAACCGCTTGGCCATCTGGTACACGCGGTCCACCAAATCGTTTTCGCTGCCCGCATGCCAATCCAACCCGTTCTCCTGCGCATATTTGACGATCGGTTCGTTCTGCGGAGTGTCCGCCGTGCAAATCACGGTCTGGTCCACGGTCTTGCAGTACTTCAGCCTGTCATGGATCTTTCCGATGACCGGCTTGCCCTGCAGGTCCATCATCACTTTCTGCGGCAGGCGCGTCGATCCCATCCGGCATTGGATCAAAGCCACTACCTTGGTTTTCGTATTTTCAGACATATCAATATTGGGATAATTTTTGTTCGACGTGTTGGTTTATCTTGATGAGCTCCGGATCTTTGGCGAAAAGCTCCAGACAATCTTTCATGCGGAACTTGGGGTTCGTGGGATATAACCGATCGTAGATTTCGCTTATGAGTTTATAATCGTCCGTTTCGTCCACGGTCCAACGGTGGAAGGACAGGTCCGGTTCGCAAACGATGGCTTTAGTCTTAAATCCTTCCGGATGCTTACGCAGATAGAGCGTCACATGCTCGCGGTCTTCAGCCTCCGTGGCGATATTCCAGAGTTTCTCGAGCGTCGCCATCCTGATCGCCTGGACATCCAAACCGCGGGGATAAGTCAATTTCCCGAGGACGTTCGAGCAATATTCCAAAGCCGGGTCATCCAACAACGGCTGGATGACTTGGTCGATGATTTCAGGGTCTATTAGCGGACAATCCGATGTCACGCGAATCACGATATCTGCGCCGGCGTTCTTTCCGGCCTGATAATACAAATCCAAAAGATCGCGTGGTCGTTCCGGGTTCTCCCTGAAAACCGACGTGCCCTTATAACCGTCCACGACCTTGATGATCGCATCGTCTTCGGGCAATGCCGTGATGCCGATCACGATTTTATTGATGGTCTTCGCATCGCTCACGCGATCGATGACCTGTTGGATCATGGGCTTACCTTGCAGGTCGCGCAGGACTTTTCCCGGCAATCTTGTGGAACCCATGCGTGTTTGGATGATGCAGACGACATTCATACGAGTGATTCTATTTGGTTAATTACATTCTCCGTCGCGCGGCCATGCACATATCTCTTGCGTATGGCCGATGACGTTTTTTCGTGGTTCTTGTCTTCGAGCAGAGCCTTCATCTTCGGGACCAAATCGCGCTTGCGGTAAACAGGGACGGAGAGGCGCAAGCGGTTGGACATCAGCGGATCCGGGATGGTCAGCGTCGGCAGACAGCTCAAGACTTTCTTCCCCATAAGCGCCGCTTCGAACAGCGTCGCCCCGAACATCCCGGTCACGAGCTCGGCTCGCTCCAAAGCAGTCTCCATGTTCTTCGATTTGTCGATAATGATGTGTAACGGGCTATCGGTGATGATACTGTCGAACTTATGCCGATTCTTGGTCCTTGGATGGAAGCGGATCACCACGGGCAAATCCGGTTCCAATTCCTCCAAAGCCTGCACCAGATCTCCGAAGACACGAACCTCGTCCAATCCGGTCTTCAGCCCGGGCATCTCGGAAAACGGCTGGCAAAAAAAGTACACAGCTTTTCGTCCTTGGCGGTTCAATTTCTTTTTGGCTAAAGAATCGAAGTACGGGTTACCAGTCACTGCCAGACGGGATGGTTCGAAACCCTCCTTCGCCATCCGCTTTTTCAAAAAATCGTCGACCACACACATCCTGTCTGGCTCGAACGCCAGATCCTTCGTTCCCGGAGTGCTGAAGCCCATGACGGTGTCGCCCCAGGATTCTGCGATTCCGAGCGTCGGTACCCCGTGCTTCCTGGCCCAAGCCACAGCATGCTTGTCCAAACTCATACCGATACTGATCCCCACCACGACCACATCCGGCTCGTACGATGTCAGATGCTTCTCGACAGCCCGCTTCGGATCATCACCCGGTTTTACGAATCGGGCTCCGTTGGCCCTGATATACGGCTTGCACACCGGACCGAACAATGCCGAAGTCTTGTAGTGCCGATTTCTTTTGAGTCGCGAATACACCGGAAGCAGAGCATTGCATCCGCCCATATCTTGGGCCACAAAAAATATTTTATGCTTTCTGGCCTTCATACTCTTTCAGCTCCGCGGCTTGTTCCTCGATGCGTTTCAGGACTTCGCAAAACGCATCCACGTCTTCGCGCGTGTTCGGGGGCTGGTGGATGGTCGTGGTGAGCAAATCTTTTTCGAACAGCCTTTCCGTCGTCGGGCAAATTCCTTTCGCGTAACTGACCTCGGTCGGATACTCGGTCGAAACGAACGGGAACTGCGAACGCGGGAACATCCGCTTGTTCTGGTAGGCCGGCATCAGGTAAATCGGTTTGACATAACCTTCAGCCACCCGGAAACCTTCGGCGTTCACCGCTTTGGCGAATGTCTTGCGGCTGATGCCCAAGACGTCTGATTTGAACTCGAAAGGATAAAGGTAATAGACGTGTTTGATGTGCTCCGGCACGCGGCACGGCACGAGCCAGGCGAATTGCTTCAGCTTCTCGTTCAGATACGCGACTTGGTCGATGCGTGCTTGGTTAAACTGGTCGAGCTTCTTGAACTGCACGCTGGCGATGGCCGCATGCACTTCGCTCAACCGGTAGTTGCTCCCCATGATGTGCTCGCCGAAATCTTGCGTATCATCAAGGATGACTTCGCCATGGTTGCGCACCAGCTGTGCGCGATATGCCAACTTGTCGTCATTCGTGACCAACACTCCGCCTTCGCCGCACTGGATGACTTTGTGTACGTTCAGGCTGAACACGCCAATGTCCCCAATGGTTGCCAGATATTTCCCGCGGTATGTACCGCCCGGTCCCTGGGCGTTGTCTTCGATGATCTTCAAACCGTGTTCGTCCGCAATCTTGCGCAGTTCGTCGTAATCCGCCGCGCCGCCGAAGATATTGACCGCGATAATGGCCTTAGTCCGCGGCGTGATGTTGCGCCTGACCGATTCCGGATCCACGCAGTATGATTCTGGATGGATGTCCGCGAACACCGGCACCGCGCCGTTCAACAGGATGGCGCTCGCCGTGGCCGACATGGTGTAAGGCGAAGTGATGACTTCGTCGCCGGGTCCGATCCCCAAAGCCGCCACCGCGGCCTGCAAAGCCGTGGTCGCCGAATTGAACGTCACCGCGTGCTTGATGCCGAAAAAATCGCTGAACTCTTTTTCCAGTTGGCGCACGCACGGTCCGCCGAGGAAGGCGTCGCCGGCGCGTCCCACGAACCCAGACAAGTTGCGCGATTCCAAGACGCGCACCGCCGCAGCCGTCTCATCCGATCCGATCGAGTTGTATGGTTGCCGGCGATACGGCTCGGTCCGTCCTTCCAATATAGCGAGTTTGTCCATAGTCATGTTCAGTTCAATCTCAGGAAACCTCCGTGGGCCACCGGGCCTTTAAGCAGATTCTCGACGTTGTTTTCGCTGATGGCTTTGGCCAAGATTCCGTATGCCTCGTCCACGGCCGCCAGGTAATCCTTCACATGCTGTTCCTGGTGCGCCAAGCTCACATACACGACGCACGCTTCGAGGTAGCCGCGCTCCAGCATGAGCTGGGTGAACAATGTCTTGATCGGCAGGTTCTTGTCGCCGTAATCGAAACTACACGTGACCATGGATTCAGGTCCGAGGATGTTGAGCTTGATGCCGTGCTTCACCGACAATTCCTTCCAGCCGTCCCAGACCAGACGGCCGATCTTCTTGAGGTGCGCCGCCGTATCCGTGGCTTTCATCTTTTTGATGCACGCCAAAGCCGCGGTCGGGCCGATGCGCTCGGTCCAGTACGTGCTGCTGATGAATGTCCCCTGCGCCGCCTGCATGACATCGCGCTTGCCCATGATGGCCGCCATCGGATAACCGTTGCTCATGGCTTTGGCGAAAACCGCGATGTCCGGCGTCACGCCATAATGGAGATGCGAACCGCCAAGCGTCAAACGCCAGCCGATCGAAATTTCGTCGAATACCAGTACCGCGCCGATTTTGTCCGCGATGGCCCGCACTTTCTCCAGGAAGCCGGCTTCCGGTTCTTTGTGCTTGAACGGCTCCATGACGATCACGCCGAGGTCCGGATGTTCAGCCACGATCTTCTCCAGCTCTTCGATTTTGTTGTACATAAACGGGAACATCGTGTTCTCCAACCCCGCCGGCACGCCCTTGGGTTCCAAGCCCGTCAGCATGTGCCCGGTCATCCTTTCGCCGCCGATGTTGGTCGCAAGATACCAATCCGACCAGCCGTGGTAACCGCAGAAAGCGATCTTGTCTTTGCCTGAATAGGCGCGGGCGATACGGATCGCAATAGCCATGGATTCGCCGCCAGTCCTGGCGTAGCGAACCATGCTCGCCCACGGATGGAGTCCGCACAAGACGTCCGCCAGTTCGACTTCTTCCGGCGCATTCAAAGTGCACATCGAACCTTGCTCGACGGCTGAAGACACTGCGCGGTTCACATCTTCATCCGCATAACCCAAAATGCAGCTGCCCACGCCCATGAGCGACATGTCGATGTATTTCTTCCCATCCAAATCCCACACCTCGACGCCCTTCGCCTTTTGGTAAAACGAAGGCCATTGGTCAGGCAAAAACATCTCCGAACGTTTCGACAGAAGTTGGCTGCCGCCCGGAATCCGTTCCTTCGCCCGTTTCCACAAAGCTAAACTTTTGCTCAAACCTGTTTCTTGGTTTTCCATAGTGTGAGTCTGATTATTTTAAACATAGCTTTCAGGATTTTGACGTTCGCCCGGAACAGCTTGGCATAGAACCGCGACTCGTCCGGACGCGGCAAGATAATCACCGGCACCGTCGCAACGCGGTAACCGTTCTTCCAAGCTTCAGCCAGGAGCTGGGTCCCAATTGAACCAAGCGTATCGAAATGGCCGACCTTATCGTACACCTCGCGCCGGTAAGCTTTTAGTCCGCAGAGCGGATCACGCAGCCCGAAACGATAACGTGTATAGACCGCGAAAATCTTTTCTCCGAGACGCGTCGTCTTATCCCGCTGTCCCGCAACTACATCTGCTTCGCCCTTCAAGATAGGTTCCAGGACTTTCGTGATGTCTTCGGGCCGGTGCTGTCCGTCCGCGTCGCAGGTTACGATTATTCCTGCACCGAGTTTCGCCGCTTCCTTGAATCCGTCGTCGATAGATTTGTCGTACCCGCCGTTGGTTTCGTGGCGCATGACATGCGCGCCGGCTGAAGATGCTTGGACGCCGGTATCGTCTTTCGAGCAATCATCCACGACAACCACCTCGTCCACCACCTGGCGCACGCCCTGGATCACTTTCGCGATGGTCCGTCCCTCGTTATACGCCGGGATCACGGCCACGACTTTTGTGTCAGGCGATGTCATCTTGTTTGAGCGGCTCCCCTGCTTTGATGGTTTTGTTCACGGTCTTTCCCAAGATACCGGGCAGAGCCGGCGGACGCAGACCGACCGCCGGACGCAGGAACTCGACCATCTCATGCGTGATACTCTCTCCCGGATTGATGTCGCGCATCGCATAGATACCGCGGCGCTGGATGACAACCGTATCTTTTTCCGACGGTTCGACTTTCTTGTTGCCGTCGCCCAGAGCTTTCTCCAGTGCGTGGATCCCTTCGACCATCTTCTTGAACATCGGCGCTTCCATGGCGAACGGATGGTCCGGCCCCTTGCGCGTCCTGTCGTCCGTGAAATGTTTTTCGATGATGCGCGCCCCGAGCGCCACCGAGGCGATGGGCACGGTCAACCCGCCGAGAGGATCGTCTGAACCGCCTTCGACGCCGATAGTATGGTCCGAGTAGCCGACTTCGACGTCGAACTTCTCCTTCAGCGTCAGCATGGCTCGGATATTGGCGTCGGCCATGGGTGACGGATAGTTGGTCACGCATTGGAGCAGGACAATCTGGTTGTTGCCGACTTCGCGCATGGCCTTGACTGCCGCCTCGATCTCTTCCATGGTCGCCGCTCCGCAGCCCAAGATGACCGGTTTTCCGGTCTTGGCCACGTATTGCAGGAACTCCAGGTTGTCGATTTCGCCTGATCCAATCTTATGTGCCGGCACTCCGAGTTTCTCAAGCTGGTCCACGGCCTCTGTGTCGTACGGGCTGGAGAAGAAGTCGATGCCGATCTCTTTGCAGTAATCGGAGATCTCCTGCAGCCAATCCCGCGGGAATTCGGCGGCGCGATAGACCTCGGTCACCGGTTTGTCCCACTTGGCCTGGAAAGCGACTTGCAAGCCTTTGAACCCGACGTCCGACACGATCTTCGGCGCCTTGAAGTTCTGGATTTTGTACGCGTCCGCACCGCATTCCTTCGCGAGCTTAGCCAAATCTTTGGCGCGCTGGAGGTCATGGTCGAAATTCGATCCGACCTCGGCTATGGTATAAGTCGGCAGGCCGGGACCGATCATTTTGGAACCGATTTTCATTTCTGGCATAAAATTATTTGATTGGCTTCGAGTTGAATATTTTTTCGATCTCCTGCTCCAGCGTCGGGAATTCCATGCCGAGGACGTTTTGCGCCTTTTCGACGTTCAACCAAATCTCTTTCGGCCTGAATGCCGCCTTGGACACCTCGTCCACGCTCATCAAAGTCGCTTTGCCCGAATATCCCGGTAACCTGGTGAGCAGAAACTGCGCGACTTCTGCCTTGGATAGCACGTCGCGGCTGCCCAGATGCAACACCCGTTCTTTGACGTCCGTATCCATGATTCTGGTGATGATTTCGGCCAACGTCCAATTCGACAACGGATTGATCCGCACGTCCGTGAACAGGTTCGTGTCTTTGTTCTGCTCGATCGAGTCGTACAGCCATTCCAAGAAATTCTGTCCGCGCGAACCGTCAGGATGCAAGCCGATGAGGTTGATGCGCAGGATCGTCGATTTCGGATAAGCGGACACCGCGATTTCGCCTAGGTATTTCGAGAGGTTGTAATAATTCTTGGGGTACGGCAAATCGCCTTCCTTATAATCCCCTTCTTCTCCGGAAAAAACCGAGACCGTCGAAATATATATCAACTTTGCTACGCATGATCGCGCCAAATCCACGACATTCCGCGTCCCTTCAACGTTCACACCATGGCAGAGATCGCGGTCTTTCTCGCACATGTTCACGTCGGTCAAAGCCGCCGTGTGGATAATCCAGTCTTCCGGACCGATATCCTCTGCGTGTTTCTGTACATTGGCCGCATCAGCGATATCACCCTGGAACTCCAAAATCTTATGGCCTTTTTCCTCCAAAACCCTGACCAGCGTGGAACCCAAAAGGCCGTTACTGCCTGTGACCAGGATCTTCTTCCCTTTCGAGGCAGTGGCCGATTCCATATTATTTCAAGCTGTCGAGCAGCTTCTTCAGACCGGCCTCATCCAGCCAATCGGTGTTCTTGTCGCTCGTGAAAGCGAAACCGTCTTCAAGGGATTTTCCGTTCAGGTGGCTGACCAAGTCCCTGCCGAAAGAGAATTCCGGAAAAATGACGTACACATCTTCGAGCTCGACCGTATGCCGCGCCTCCTCCGGAGTCACCAAAACTTCATGCAGCTTCTCACCCGGCCGGATGCCGATGACTTTCAGTTCGCATTCCGGTGCCAAGGCCTTAAGCAGATCGCCGACTCGCATGCTCGGTATCTTTGGGATGAATATCTCGCCGCCCTTCATCCGCTCCAAGCCGTTGAGCACAAGCTCCACTCCCTGGTCTAAAGTGATCCAGAAACGCGTCATTTCTTCGTGCGTCAACAGCACCACACCCGTCTTGCGCTGTTCCTCGACTAATTTGAGGAGACTGCCGCGGCTGCCCAAAACATTGCCGTAACGCACCGCACTAAGCCTGGTCTTGCCACCGGCGTAAAAGTTGCTGCTGATACATGAACGCTCTGCGCAAAGCTTGGTCGCCCCGTACAGGTTAGCCGGGTTGGCCGCCTTGTCGGTCGAAATGAGCATCACCTTCTCCACGCCCTGGTCTATGGCCGCGTCGACCACGTTCTGGGTGCCGATGATGTTCGTCTGGATGGCTTCAGACGGGTTGTATTCCAGCGGTGGGACCTGCTTGAGCGCCGCTGCATGAATGACGATATCGACGCCATTGAACGCCCGGTTGAGCCGCGCTAAATCACGCACATCGCCCAAAAAGAACCGCAGGCGATCCTCGTACTTCGCGAACGTCGTCAACATCTGCGACTGCTTGAGTTCGTCGCGGCTGAACACGATGACCCTTCGGGCATCAGAATTCTCCAGCAAGGTCCGGATGCAACGCTGGCCGAAAGATCCAGTACCGCCCGTCACAAGCACGCTTTTTCCTTTCAGAAAGTCTAAGTTCATAGGTTTAATATATTCGATAATCAGTTAATGTTTGTCAAAGCAGGTTTGTCCGCTTTCTCGCGAATATGTCTGGCGTAATTCTCCCGGAACGTTTCCGCATCCGCGTTGAAGGCCCTTTCCGTGAAATATTTCGTCCCCCTGAAGTTCGATGAGTATTCTCCTCCGAATCCCCTCTTGAACAACGCGATATTCATCTGTTTGGCGTCCGGATAGTAGCCGAACTGCATGCTTGGACCTGACGGCTGGCCCGGATCCACGGTCTTTATGCCCTTATCGCGCAGATGGTTCATGGCCGTGTAAATCAGCGCGTGGTACAG
Source organism: Candidatus Uhrbacteria bacterium (assembly GCA_016222815.1). Taxonomy (GTDB): domain Bacteria; phylum Patescibacteriota; class Patescibacteriia; order 2-12-FULL-60-25; family 2-12-FULL-60-25; genus CAIKNB01. Next base: position 66,969 of record JACRQE010000006.1, on the reverse strand, counting down.
GGGCAGACCGGCGAAATCAGGCTCATCCGCGCCCGAGGCATATATCGCCTTATCGTGTTTATATTGGAAGTAGGCGTAAGCCGCATCGCGGCCGTCGATCTTCAGCCCGCACAGGCAGGCTTCGCCGTTTTGGAGCTGTTCGTACTGTTTGTCGAAAGTGGACTTGGGACGCGTCACCCTGCCGGAACATCTGTGGTGCATCTCCATGTATTCCAGGTGGTGGCTCAGCGCGTCATCGGCGGCTTCCAGGCAAAACAGGGATGTCTTAGGGTCATGCAATATCTTCTTCATGTCGCACCGGTGGCCTTTGCGGCAATGCTGCAACAAGTCGCCCGGCAGGCTCAAATCGATCAGATAATTTATCGCCGATGCATCCATGTAATCGTATTTCTGGAGATAGTTTATCTTCTCCTGGAAAAAAGGGTCTATGCTGAACGAAATCTTCTCTGCCTTGGCCGTCTTGGCGATTTCGTCTATCTGGGCATACACCTTTTTCATCAACGAACGATCGACAAAAATCGGCGCGTACACGAATCCTCCGACCCAGCTTATCTGGACGATTTCATCTTTCTTCTCTATCGGGAGGAGTACTGCGGCCGCCGGTTTGCCGTCGTTCAGGTACACGAAACTTTCGTCGCTCACCAAAAGTCCGCGGCTTTGCGAGATGTCCAAACCCCACTCGATGTTCAGTCGCGTGTAACGAGGTCCGGCCTGTGTCTGTTCGAGGCAGCTTTCCCACGCTTCCCAGAACAGTTCCGGCGAATCCGCTTTGCGCAAAATCTGTTCCATATCACTTCCGGATGTTGCTCACCTTATGGAAATATGAGTCTTTGTTCGCCAACAGCTCATCCGGTCTTCCTTCTTCGATGATTTTGCCGCCCTCCAGGACCATCAACCTGTCGGCATGCATGATGGTCGTGAGCCGGTGGGCTATGATGAGGACCGTGATTTTACCCTTCAGGTTTTCCATGACTTCCTGGATCTGCATTTCCGATTCATTGTCCAAGGCGCTCGTGGCTTCATCGAGGATCAATATCTGAGGTGAACGCGCCAAGATCCTGGCGATGATAATCCTCTGCCTTTGGCCGGCCGAAAGCAGGACGCCTCTTTCGCCTATGACTGTCGCGTATTTGTTCGGCAAAGATTCGATGAACTCGTGGATATTCGCCTTTTTCGCCGCCTCGACCATGTCCGCCTCGGTCACATCCTCGTCATAGAACCTGATGTTGGCTTCTATCGTATCGTTCATCAGGAAAATATCCTGCGAGACATAACCGATGTTGTCGCGCCATTCTTCCAGCTTGATCGTTTTTACATCCTTTCCGTCTATCGCCACGACCCCCTCGTTTGGTTTGAACAGACGCAGGCACAGATCCACGACCGTGGTCTTGCCCGCTCCCGACGGTCCGATCAACCCGACGGTTTCGCCTTTCTTCACCTCGAAACTGACGCCGTCGAGTATCAGTTTTTCCGCTTGGTAGCCGAAACTCACGTTTTTGAACTCAAGGCTGCGTCCGAAACTGAAAGCGTCCTTCCCGCCGTCTTCTTCCTTGGACTTCGCGACGTCTTCTTCCATCCTCAAGATGGCCGTCAAATACGGCGAGTATTCGTTGATGGCGCGCATGCTGGCCAACGCTTGCTGCAAAAAAATGAAAATCCTTTGGACCAGATAGATGACCGCCGCGAACGATCCGATCTGGAACGCCGTGGCTTTGTATGAGATCGCGAACAGCACGCAGATGAAAATCACGCCGATGGGCTGGAGCAGCGCGTCCCCGACCGAACGGAGCATGGCAATCTTGACCGACTCCTTCCGCAGACTCTCGAAATATTTGTCGCCGAGTTTAGAGATGGTCGCGCCGACATGCATGATCTTGATGGTCTTCAATCCGTAGATGCTTTCGTTCAGGAAATGCGCTATCTGTTTGTTGATGATCTCGATGTTGTACGAAAACTTCTTCGAGCCCCCCAGGAGCGGCTTAAAGAAAATGAACACGACCGCGCCCACGCCCATGGTCAACAGGGTGATGGTGGCTGAGATATTGAAGGCTACGACCAAATAGACCAACAGGCTGGCGACCGTGACGAATACCATGCAGAAATGCTCTAGCACCAGGCTGGCGTTCCTGACGTTGGTCAAAAGCAGCGTCTCTAGATGCCCCAGCTTCTGGTCTATCAGGAATGGCCAATCGGCCTTGATGAACGCTTTGAGCAACCTCACCCTGATATCCTTCTCGTATTTAGTCGTGATTTGGATTTTTATCAGGCTGCTGACCACCAAGGTGATTGACCTCAGCACGAAAAGCCCGACGATCAGCACGAGCAAGCTGGCCAGGCTGAATTCAAGATGGAAGAAATCGAACGCTTGGGCCAGGAACCTGGTGATCGTGTCTTGCTGCCCGTCCGCCGTTTTGTTGGTCAGGATAGAAAACAGCGGGATGATGGAATTCGCCCCGATGCCCTCGAACAAACCTCCCAAAAAACCGAGCGCAATCAAGACCACCGTTGCTTTCGTGTAGTCCCCGAAAGCCCTACCGAATATCCTGTATTTGCTGACTATGCCAGTGAAGATATTCGCCATAGATTCACCATTTATTGATCTCCTTCACGACCTTGTCCTTGATGTTCAGATACTGTTTTACTGCTTTTTCCTCGGCCTGCGGCGAAACCAACTTGAGCAATTCCTTGCCCAAAATCCGGTATTGCCGTCCCACTTTATTCGCTTTGATGAGCCCGTTTTTCAACAGCCTCTTGATGGTGCTGTTGCTTATCTTCATAATGTCTTGGGCTTCCTGGGTGGTATAGACGGCGTTTGGTAGGATTTCTTTGTCCATAACTTAAAAACCATGGTATTCTAAGTGCCATAAGGTGTCAATAAGTATCTTGCAAGTTCACTAGGACTCTGCTAAATTCATACAAAACCAACCAAATATGCATGAACTGAAAGGCAAACGCGTCCTGATCCTGCAGCAACGGAGTTGGGGCATGAACATCGGCCACTTCCTGGCGAAAAAACTTGCGGCCGAAGGTTGTGCTTTGGGCGCAATCACTTTCAAGCGGACCTCGCATGATTTCGTCCTGGCGCAGAAGGACGTGGAATACGAATACATCCTCAACAACGACGAGGTGATGTCTGATCCGAAAAAATTCCTTGACGGCCGCGACGTCGACCTGAAGAAAGTCTGCGACGACTTGGGCATCGATTCGGTCTGGCCTATCGTCATGAGCTTGCGCCAACACGTCAGGTCTTACCGGGAAAAATGGTATTACGCTTACCGGCAAAACGTCTCGGACGAAGAAATCATCTATTTCGTGAAGGCGGTCTACATTTATATCAACGACATGTTCGAGAAATTCCGGCCTGACGTCATCATCGGTCCGAATTTCGTTGCCCTCCCCCAGATCATGCTCGGCCTGTTCGCCAAAAGCCGCGGCATCAGGATGCTCGGCGTGACCGACACCAAGGTCAAGGATTACTTCATGTTCAGCTACAGCTATCGCGATGACGAAGGTCCGCTGTTCAAGCGCATCAAAGAGCTGGCCGAAGGCGCCGCCAGCCCCAACCGAGAAAAAGCCAAGACATACATCGCAGAGTTCCGCCGCGAATTCAAAAAACCGTCTTATGCGGTCGATTCCGGGAAGAAGGAGTCCCTTTATCGGAGATTGCGGCACCAACTTGCTCCGTACCGTAACATTTGGGTCTGGTACACCAAGCCGCGGCGCAATGTCCTCAAGAGCACAGGCATCACCCCTGACCATCGCCCTCCGCGCATCATCTTGCGCGACTTCTATGCCGAAAAAAAATACCGCAAGTTCGCCCAGCGTTTCGACTACTATCCTTTGGACAAAGTCGGCAAATGTGTTTTCTTCCCACTCCAGTTCCAGCCCGAAGCTTCCATCGACGTGATAGCTCCGTTCTTCAGCAACCAGCTCGAAATGGCCCGCCTCATCGCCATGGCTCTGCCGGCTGACTACACGCTTATCGTGAAGGAGCATCCCGCCATGGTAGGCATGCGCACTCCGTCTTTCTACGAAAAAATCTCGCGCACGCCGAACGTGAAGCTGATCGATTACAGGATCACGAGCGAAACTGCCATCAAGAAAGCAGACCTGCTCATGAGCATCAACAGCACCACCCTGTCCGAAGCCGCCTATTACCACAAACCGGCGATCCAGTTCGGCAGTCTGGGCACCACGCTGTTGCTGCCCAACGTCTTCAGGCACACCGACATGTCAACACTGTCGGAAAAGATCAAGGAAATCTTGGCCGTCGATCTCCGTACCGACGAGTATGAACGCCGCTTGGAAAATTTCGTCGCCGCGGTTTACGACACCGGATTCAACGTCGACTATTACCAGGCCTGGCTGGAAGGCCAAGGCTCGAAAGAAGATATGGATTTGTTGTGGGAAACATATAAAAAAGAAATCCTTGCCGACTGATATGCCTGATACTAACCGAAACAACGTGTTATGCATGGGCTGGGTCGGCCAGGGTGACTTCGGCGACGAGGCCATGGCATTCGTGCTCCGCAAATTCCTAAAACAGAACGGCTTGGAAAACCTGACCTATTACCATCTCGGTAAATACCCATGCTATCAAGGCAAAGACGACCTCCCCTTCTCATCGCTCTATTCCTTCGACACGCCCGGCTGGAAAAAACGGCTGTTCGACCATCTCTACCTGAAAAAATTCGCAGGCTCCATCACCGGCGGCGGCACGGTCCTGCATTCCTACCACAGCATCGCCTGGCGTCTGGAGGTCGTCCGCCGCATCAAAGCAGCACATCCCGAAGCTTTTACCGCTTCCGTCGGCGTCTCGTTCGGCACGCTGGAGGATGATGAAGTTAAGAAAGCCTGCCGCAAATTCCTGCAAGCCAGCGATCTCATCGTGGTCCGCGACGGCTACTCGGCCAAAATCGCTGAATCCATCGCTGGTCCACACAACCTTTTCTCATCGCTCGACACTTCGCTTCTGCTACCCGAGGTAGCGCCTGAAGAATGGGGTATGGCAGTCAGCCGGCAAAAAGAAGACAATCTCGTCGGCCTTATGTTCGTCCAGAAGAAAGGTACAGGTGAAAAAAACCATTTCGATGAATATCTCAAGGTCGTCGACCATCTCATCGACAAAGGCAAGCGGGTCCTGCTCCTCACACTTTATGTCGGAGATGCATATTCCGACAAAGAATTGAATCTTGAACTGAAGCGCCGCGCCAAACGCCCCGACCTCGTCCAGATCCACGATTTCGACGGCGACATCTTCGAAACCGTTCGCCAACTGCAACGTTGCAGCCGAATCGTCTCGATGCGCTTGCATGGCATCATTTTCGCCTATCTTATGGGCATACCCTTCGTCTCGCTCGGCTATCAGCGCAAGAACCGAGACTTCTGCGATTCGGTCCGCTATCCGAAGGAACTGGCCGTGGATTATTACGCCCAAACCGACCTCACCGACACGCTCCGCGCCATAGACAATCTATGCGAAAAAGATCCAGCGGTTTTCAAGGATGCGTTGCCTCTTGACCAGGCCGCAAGCCTCGTACGGAGCAACCTGGAACGCCTCACCGGCCTCCTTCACGCCAAAAACATATGATCGATTCAGTCCTGCTCGTCCGGCCCTATGCCGCGGAAAAGAAACAATATCCGCTCGGTCTGATTTATGTCGGCACGGCCTTGAAGCAGAAAGGCTACGGCGCGAAGATCGTCGATCTTCAGGTCGACCCGGATCAGGAAGAATCCATCATAGAGACCCTGCGCCAGAACCCCAACATGATGCTTGGCATCAGCGCTTTGGCGCCGCACTACCACTGGGTGAAAGTTTTCACCAAACGTGTGAAGACGATCTTCCCGGACAGGCCGATCGTCATCGGCGGACACATCGCTATCTGCCGCGAACTGCTGATCAAGAACACATCGGTGGACTACGTCTGCGTCGGCGAAGGCGAAGAGATGCTGCCCGAGCTCATCCAAGCGTTGAACCAAAACACTCCGCTCCAGGACGTGGCCGGCCTCGCGTTCCGCAACGCCGACGGGACCATGACCAAAACGGCCCATCGTCCGCAAATAAAGGAAATCACCATCCCGGACTTCGACCTGATCGACATGGACCAGTACATCCTCCATCCGGATGAGGATGCATTCTTCAAAAGATCCGCCGCGTACCGGAAACAGGCTAAACCTGACGACAAGCTGGGTGTCATCATGTTCTCGCGCGGCTGCATCGGCCATTGCGGATTCTGCTATCGCCATCATCCCGGTTTCCGCCAGATGACGGTCGAAACAAGCTGGGAACAAGTCATGCTCATGTACCGCAAATACGGCATCAGGTACTTCCGCATCGACGACGAACTCTTCACGAATGACCCGGAATGGGTCAGGGCCATGTGCGCCAAATTCAAGGAAGCGAAAGAAGGCTTCCTCTTCCGCATCACCGGGCTCCGCGTTGATACGGTCGATGACGAGCGTCTGGACATGCTCAAAGACGCCGGCTGCATCGCCATCAACTACGGCATCGAATCCTGTTCGGACACGACCCTGAAGACCATGATGAAACAGGTGACCGTCGAACAAAACGTCCAGACCATCCGCAAAACCCTCGCCCACGGCATGGCGACCATGGCCTACATCATCTGGGGATACCAGGGCGAAAACAAAAAGACCTTGTTGGAGACGATCGACACGCTCTTGGCGCTAAATCTGCCGGTCGATTTGGTTTCCATCTTCTATCTCGTCGCCCTGCCCGGCACCACCGTTTATGCCCACGCCCTACGCTCCGGAAAAATCAAGGATGAAGATGCGTATCTCGATTCGCTCGATATCCTGATGGAGAAGATCGGCAGTTTCGAGAAGCGCTACCTGATAAATTATTCCGACTTGAGCCTGAAGGAGCTCCAGAAATACAAAGAGATGCTGACCCTGCTCCTCAAGCTCCAGGCGCGTTTCGGGAAAGGCAGCCCGATCGTCAAGATTACGAAAACCGCAATCGTCCATATGCCGGCCGGCATGTTCCTCTCGCTCTTCCATGGCCTGACCAAATTGAGGAGCCTGCTGATGGGCAAAACCAAGCCGACGAAGCAGACGGCGTCTGGGCCGAAAAATACGGGCAAACCGCTTACTGTCCTCTGCCTCTCCTTCCGCACCCCACCGGCTGTCCGCCCTCAAGCGATATTGCTCGGCAAGATGGTGCCCGAGTGGATCAGGCAGGGCATAAAACCCATCATCGTCTCTTACGACAACAACGGAAAATGGGACATCGGTGCGCCAGTCCATACCATACCGCCGTTCCGTCTCGGCCGTATCACCAGCCATCTGCCCGTCTTGAGGGAACTTCTGGAATATCTCCATTACCGCAAAATCTGCCGTTCCCTATTGCCTCTTACCAAGGAATACGGGCCGGATGTGATATTCTCTTTCGCCAACCCGCAAATCAGCAATGTCGTCGGCGCCATGTTGCAGCGGATGACCGGCATCCCTAACGTCTCGCACTTCAGCGATCCTTGGTATGACAACCCGCTTGAGAAGAAAACCTTTTTTCAGCGGATCAGGGTGCGCTGGCTGGAACGCTACGTGGTTGAACACAGCGACCGCATCATCCTGGTCAACCAAACCTTGCGCGATTTGGTCATGAAGAAGTACCCGAAGGCGTGGGGCGAAAAGACTGCCATCATCCCCCACTGCTACGACCCGGCCGATTATCCCCAGGAACCCAAGAAGCAAAACGACGTCTTCACCCTCCGTTACATCGGCGCCTTCTACAAGAAACGGAATCCCGAACCGCTCTTCCGCGCCATCGCCGATCTGCAGAAACGTCCCGAAGTCCGAAACCGCGGCTTCCTGCTGGAGTTGGTCGGGGCTGACCTGGACTACTCCGGCTATTCGACCGAAAGCCTGGCCGCGGACCTGAAAAAATTCGGCCTGGAAAATACGGTCAAGGTGACGCCCTCCGTGAGTTATCCAAAGAGCCTCGAGATGATGCGGAGCGCAGACTGCCTGATCGTCATCGATGCCGATATCCCCGGCAGCCCATTCCTCCCCTGCAAACCCATCGACTACGCCGGCAGCGGAACGCCGATCGTCGGCATCACTCCACTCGACAGCCCGACGTCAATATTCTTGAGGAACCTCGGATATAAAGCCTTCGATTATTCGCATCTCGACGGCTTCACCGAACATCTCGCCGGAATGATCGGCGGCCGCAATCTGCCGCGGCCCAACGACCGATTCCTGGAGCAGTACCAGGTGAAGCAGACCACGGCCAAATTTATATCGGTCTTGCGGCAAACGGCCGAACATCCTAAAACAAAATGAAGAATATGAAATTAGCCATCGTCCTCGGCACCCGTCCGGAGATCATCAAGATGTCGCCGGTCATCCGCGCCTGCGAAAAACATGGCGTTGACTTTTTCGTCCTGCACACCGGCCAGCATTACGATTACGCATTGGACGGCAAGATGTTCGACGACTTGGAGCTTGCCCGTCCGAAATACAATCTTGGCGTCGGCGGTAAACCTTATGCCCAACAGATCGGCTTGACCTTGCGCCGCATGGATTCGGTCTTCAAGGCAGAAGGCGTCACCGCTATCATCGTCCAGGGCGACACGAACAGCGTCTTGGCCGGAGCTTTGGCTGGCAACAAGTTGGGCATCACCGTCGTCCATCACGAAGCCGGTTTGCGCAGCCACGACCTGTCCATGCCCGAAGAAGTCAATCGGATCCTCACGGACCACATTTCCGACGTTCTGTTCGTCCCTACCAAAACCGCACTGCAGAACCTCAAGCTAGAGGGCGTATCAGGCAAAAAAATCTCGTTGACCGGCAATACCGTAGTTGACGCCGTCATGCAGAACGCCAAGTTGGCGAAAAAGAAATCGCGTATCCTTTCCAAGCTCAAATTGAAGCCGAAAAAATACGTCCTCGTCACCTCCCACCGCGCAGAAAACGTGGACTCACCCGTCAAATTGAAAGGTATCCTCGACGGTTTGGATGCTGTCGGCAAAAAACTGAAGCTGCCCGTCATCTTCCCCATCCATCCGCGTACGAAAAACAACCTGAAGAAGTTCTCGTTGAAAGTGCCGTCGTCGATCAAGTTGATTGCGCCCCAGGGCTATCTAGACTTCCTGCAGCTGGAAGCCAGCACCAAACTCATCATCACCGACTCGGGCGGTCTCCAGGAAGAAGCCTCGATCCTCAAAGTTCCTTGTGTGACCATCCGCGAGAACACCGAGAGGCCCGAAACCACCAAGGCCGGCATGAATGTCTTGGTCGGCACTGATCCGAAAAAGATCCTCAAAGGCGCCGAACTCATGCTCAAGAAAAAAATCCGTTGGAGCAAGCCTTTTGGCGATGGCCGCGCGGGTGAAACGATCGTCCGTTTGATGGTCGAGAAGCTCACGTGATATGTACTTCAACATCCGACCGTCAAAATGCTTCCTTTACGGGTTCCTTGACCGGAAACTGTCGACCGTTGCGAGCGGCGCAGGTTTGGATGCCGCCAGTGCGAGCTTCAAGAATCGTCCCATGTTCAGGACCGAGCGCTATTACGGGCTCGACCTTAATCCAAACCTTCTAACCGCTGGCCTGGCCAAATTCCCCGACCAAAATACCTTCGGCATCCATTGCGACTTGAGCCGTCTCGAACGTCTCCCGAGCGGCAGTGCTTCGGCAATCGCGTCAACCAACACGCTGTACTGCCTTTCGCCTGAAGATTTGGTTTTGGCCATAAGCCATCTCTGCAGACTGACAGCACCAGACGGCCTTCTCATCTGCGAGATGCCGCGGGCTGACCTGGCGGATAATCTGCGAATTTTCAAAACGAATTTCCGGAAAGTGGAAATCACTTATTTCAAAAACATCTTCAGCCGCGCATACGAAAGAATATTCGAACGTAACGGCTTCCTCGGCTCCCATCCGATCGCCGGCACAAGACCATTCCGCCTTCTCGCCTGGCTCATCAGCCGGCTCGAATTCCTGACCTGCAAGATCCCCTGGCTGAATAAGCACATCCTGATCGTCTGCACGGATAAAATCGATCGGGCTTCAAATCCTTTTGGTCTGACCGGCATCCCGCAACCCACCGAACGTCTGTACGATTTGATGGCCTGATTCAAGTGCACTGGACGAATCCCAGGATATCCTTTGCCCTGGCTTCCCACGTGTATTTTCTTTTGACTTTTTCTTTTGCCGCTGCAGCCATGCGTTCCAAGATGCCTGCATCCATGGCCAAATAACGCGTCAAAGCCTGCCGCAGTCCACCCTCAACCTCAACTGGATAAAAAATCGCCATGCTTTCGTCCAATACATCCCTGACCGACGGCAAATCCGAAGTGATGATCGGCGTACCACTCGCCATGTATTCGAACATCTTCATGGGCGACATCTCGTAGGCGTAGTGGTGGGTATTGGGGAAAACCATGGCTAAGATGTCGGCCGCGCGGTAATACTTGGCCAAAGCCATACGGTCTACCGAACCGGCGCAAATCGTCGTGTCGCTCGGCGACCGACCCTCCACCTTCTCGAATTCAGCCGCTGTACCTCCGACAAGGATCAAGCGCAGGCGCGGATCGGTCTTGGACAAATCCTGGACCACGTTATCCAACGCACCCAAGCCTTTGCCCTGTTCCATGGTCGTGAATCGTCCGCCGTATACGATGATCTTTTGGTCCCCAGCGATATCCAATTCCCTCCGTGCCTCTTGTTTGGAAATTGCGGGGTCGAATATCTCCAGATCGACGGCATCCGGCAATACTATGGTCTTCATCTTCGGCAACACGTCGCGGCATCTGTCGCCTATCCATGATGTGAGGGCCGCGATCCCGTCGATGTCTGACAGCCTTTTCAGTACGGCCGGTCTGGGTAAGACATGCGGTTCGACGAAAACGCATACGTCGGCCCTCAAACGCTTCACGAATGCCGCGATATGCGCATCCCGCGTGTAGCAGACCGAATGCGGCGGAAAGGATTTGGCGAACTTTTTCAGGCTGCTGAAGAACGTCTGCCTTTCCAGCCAAAAAGTCGGTCTCCAAAGCCAAGACGGGACTCGACTCAGCCAATCCCAGACCGCCAGCCTGACGATCGGATAACGTATTCCGATTCCGTAATACTCGAACGGATCCTTATCTCCCAAAGGATTCCGCCTATCAGCGCAGACCAAGGTAACATCCGCACCCTGCCCGACCAAAGCCTCGCAGGTCTTCATGATCTGGTAGCCGTGAGCCTTCTCGGTCGGCAAGCGGATATTCTCGATATAGAAAATTTTAGTTCTTTCTGGGTTCATATTATTTTACGCGCTCTGGCTAACCAAAAACAGCAAGTCCTTTTCGGATCCTTTCTGTCCAGGTGGTCCCACAAGAAAATCCAGGGAGCGGCGCATAAGCGGATGACAAGTGCTCCCCTGCCCGGCATGAGCGACATCGCGAAAGCCGTACCCGGACCGCCAACCGGTGAAATCTCGATGTCCCTGAAACCGGCATCGACCAACAACTTCTCCACACCTTCCCGCGTCCAGCGATGGAAGTCGTGCGGTTCCGGATTTTCGGGGAAAAAGAAGGGCAGCGTCATGACGACACTGGCGCCCATTTTCATGACCCGCTTCACTTCTCTTAAAGTCGCAACCGGATCGCGGACTATATACAGCATGTTAAGCGCCAACACCCCATCGAAATCATCATCTTTAAAAGGAAAAACGCCATCCGCATCCAACGCCGTCGCTCCCGGTCCAGGCTCAATGTCCGTATTCACCCTTGAGCAATCAGCCGGCAGATATTTCACGTAGCTCGGCAAACCTCCGCCGATGTCCAACCAGCGTCCATGGCACTCCGCAAGTTCCACGGCTAAAAGACGGTTCATGGCTATCCGGCCGAAGCTTTTGCCGCGCAACAGTTCCTTCATGTCATGGATGATTCCCATAGTTCATTTCCGCAAACGGAAAAAACGATGATACGGCATCCACGCCGACAGCCAATCTTTCTCGATCCTGAAATTCTTGGCCATGACCGATCTTACCTTTTTGGTATCCACTCCTTTTCGCCCCAGCTCCCAAAAATGTTCGCCGCCCGGCGGCAAGACGGAGCTGAAAAAAGGCATTCTCCAGACTTTTCGCACCTTCAACAACGGCAAATCGAGGATGAGCCTTACATTGCGTCCCCAATGCGGAATTGAAATCACCGCACCGCTTTTGCTGACGCGCGCAATCTCTTTCAGGCATCCCTCAAGTTTCTCGTATGGCAGATGCTCCAAGACCTCGGCGCATAATACGACATCGAATGCCCGGTCAGCGCACGGTAGACTTTCCACCGAGCCCACGATATCCGGTTCGAGCGTCTGATCCGGATCCAAAGTCGTGACCTTTACTCCGTTTTTTCTCAATGCTTCCGTGACGATTCCGTTGCCTACGCCGATCTCCAAGCAAGTCTGTGGAGCGAATTTCAAAACCTCATCCACCTGGGTGAAATAGCTTGCCCATCTTCCTGCTGACTCGTATTTGCTCCAAGATTGGAAATTCATATCAGCTGGATTTTATCAGCGTCATAAGATCTTTGGACGACATCCATCCCATGACCGTGATCCGCGGGATTGCGTATGGATCGGTTTCCGCCGTCCAGGTTCCCGGTTCTACCGTGAAGGCTTGCGTGAAACCTGCGGCCTTGACCGCATCCCTGACTTCCTGGTCATTTTTTCCTCGAGGATAAGCGAAAGCTAATATCGCTCGTCCGTGTTGCATTTCATGGATATCCGCATAAGAACCTTCGATCTCTTGTTGCAGCACGCCCGGTTTGAGTCCGGTCAGGTTGTTGTGCGTCTGGCCATGACCTCCGACATCAATCGAACCCTCACGAACTAGTTCTGACAATATTTCCGACGATATGACTTCACGGGTATAACCGTCCGAAGTAACTATCTCCTTGGTCCTGCTTGGGACGAATACCAGAGGCTTTACGTTCGCCATCCGGAACGCACCCAACACATCAGACAGGTCCATCGTCGCATCGTCCACCGTGACCAAAATCTTCTCGTGGTTAGAATTTTTCTCGACGGCGTGCAATCGCGCGTTCTTGAGGTCGTCGAAAGTATAACCCGCGGAGCTCGCCCGAACTATCCAAGAAATCAGCCTTTCCCTATCCCAACACGCTGCTCCCTGCCCGTCGAACGAATGGAACATGACCACCGGTAAACCATTTCCGAAGCTGCGTAAACCAATCTTATGCAGCCAAATCTTCACCGTTTGTTTCAGCGGTCTCCGGGGACGGATTTCATGCAGTAAAGCGGATAACTTGACCAGGTGCGCATCCATCGAGTGCTGGCGTATCACCCAATCGCACAATCTGGAGCCGACTTCATCCCTCTCGTCAGATGATAAGGCGATAGCTTTCTCCAAAGACGCCGCGAGATTTTCCTCATCATCGAACCTCAACCAATGCAGGTCATCAGGCAAACCGCGCAGAATGCCTCGCGTTGCGGCCAAGACCGTCAGCCCGCTGGCTGCCGCTTCCAGGATCGTCTTATCCATGGAGCCCGGCGTGGCATTTATGAAAATATCGAAATCACGATAGATGACCGGCGCTTCGCGGCTCGGCACATCGCGCTCTTCCCATCTGGCCGACGGCGGCAGTACGGCCTTCAGCTCTTCGGCGCTGGCTTCATCCGTCGCTTTGCCGATGACCGTCAGTCCAATTTTTCCGGACTCCACGAATGGCTTCAAAACCTCGGCCATCCAAGCCACGCGTTTGACCGGCGAGACGCGCCCGAACAATAAAACCCTTGGCTTTGTGGTCGAGACCGATCCTCTCGGTTTGAACGACTCCGTATCCAGGTGATGTCCGATCTGGAGTGCTGATTTCAACGGATTTGATTCCGGCACTGCGGTCACGACATCATTGGCCCAAGGGACAGCCAGCCAAAACCACGGATTTTTTGCCGTGTAGTGGGTATACCAAAACACAACTTTCTTTCCCAATAGCCGCCACAACCAACCGAGGCAGGCCAGATACTGCGCATCTCCGCGGATGAAGACCGATTGATAATCCGCACGCTCGGTCCAGGACGTTTTTGCGACGTTCAATATGACTCCAATCTTTGATTTTGAACCTGTCTTCCGGGTCAATCGGACTTCGATACCCGAAGGTAAATCCGGCAACGGGTCGGACACGCGCAACGCGCAAACTATGGCATCACCATGTTCCGCGAACTTCCGGAGCCATGGGACGAAAAAACCGAACAGCGGGTCGTTTTCATCAACCGCTTGGGCACAAATCAAAGTCTTTGGACGCATGCCGGATCCGACGGATGCCGCAAGCGAAGCCCTGTTTGCCTTAATCACCATTCCCGGGTCAGGCAAAGCACAGGCCAGCTCATTGGCTCGTTGTCCGAATCTCTCTCTCAATGTCTCATCCTGCAGTAATCCGACAATCGCTGTCGCCAAGTGTTTCGGATCTCCGACCGGCACCACAATACCCGACTCCCCATCTTTGATGACTTCTCCGGCGCAGCCCACATCGGTCATGACCACCGGCCTCCCCGCCGCAGCGGCTTCGACCACGGATAATCCCCAACCCTCAAACCACGACGGCTGGACCGCGATGTTCGCCCATTCCAAATGTTCTCTGACATCGGCCTGCTTGCCTGCGAATTCGACCGTGTCATTGATACCCGCATCAGCAGCCTGCTGCTCAAGCACTTTACGCAAAGATCCGTCACCCACGATGCGAAGTCTTGCTTCAGGAACCGACTTGACGACTTCACTCCATGATTCAAGGAGCACATCAATCCCTTTCTCTTTCTCCAATCGCGCCACGCAAACCACATTCGCCTTTCCGACAGGTGATGGAAGTCCTGTGAATCGCGCCGTATCCGTGGCGATCGGAATTACATCGATTTTATCGCTGCTGATTCCAATCTTCCCCAAACCTGCCTTTCCTCGTCGACTGACGGTCCTTATCCTGTCTGCTTCGCGCGCCCACTTCTTTGACGTCGGAAACAGCAACCGTTCCCAAAATCCGAACAGCGGACGTGCGAACAACCCGCTATGGTCTTGCAGATGCAGACCGCATCCGAGTTTTTTCGCGGCTGAATGCGCCAACATGCCTGACCACAAAAAATCCTGTCCCGTGACCGTGTCATATCTTTTTTTCGAACACAACTCCCTTGCGATCTTACGACCGTTCAAAAATGCCTGGATCTTATTCGTTCCGCCCGAGACAAGGACCCGCAAATCCGGATTCAGCTTTATCGTCTCTTGCGCGCCTGTGGCCAAAACCAAGATATCCGTATCCCACCCGGCGTAATAATTAGCTTGCCGCTTGGCCGAAGCCGAAGCCGGATCCGCCACGCTCTTGTCCATGCCGATGGCGAGTAATCTCATATCGTTGTGACGAAATCAAACAGGCTCGACCCAGTCATACTCGGCAACCTGATGCTTGTTTGCAGTCGACCGTACTTCTCTCTATCAACCAATGACTCCAACGTTTTAACCCAAACATCCATATCCGTCGGCGGTAATTCGATGATTCCGCCCAAGTCTTTCGGCAAACCATTCTCTGAAGTCATGACTGCGGGCGTCCCGGCAGTTAAAGCCTCCAATACGATGTTCGGGCATATATCCGTCAACGATGGCAGAACCAAAACATCCGATTCCCTAAGCAAAGCGCTGACATCGGGCTGTGTGATTTTTCCCAAAAAAGCCATGCCCGGCACGCCTTCCAGGATTCTTTTCGTTTCATCCAGCGTCGGTCCGTCTCCGGCGAAGGAGCATTCGACTATCATGGTTTGCGCGTTTATCCGCTTTAGGGTTTGGGCCAGGAACGGAACGTTTTTCACTTTCGCGAAGCGCCCCACATACGCCAAACGAAGCGGTTCATGTGGTTTCATCGAATCGCCGGCTAACGGACCGCCGATCGACGCGTTTGTCACGACCGAAATCTTGGCTGCGATTTTTGGGCAAATCCTTCTCAAGACCTCCCCTAACAGATTGGACGTCACGGCCATCCTCTCCGTTCTATGCAAAATCCATCCGTAATTGGCTCTTGCTATGCGCTCGCGCCAATCCCGTTTCCGTAATCTCCAAAATTCGCGTAACGGCAAATCCGTCCTACCTTTCTCCACCGAATCCTCCCACCACCACTCACCGCCCAGCCTTAATCTGAAACGATTCTTCTTACCGATCAACGCCAGACGCGCCGGTATGCCGACGGAAAAAACATCAGTCGCCAAAACCATGGTTTCGCTGCTGATGTTTTTCCTGATGGCCGAAGCCATCCTGAAATAACGTTGTATTTTTCCTCCGTTCCTGGAAACCGCATGTACGAATTTTTCCGGCCGCGGTTCCCCGTACGTCACGACTTGGACATCGTGACCGGCCGACATCAAATCATCCGCTAATTTCTTGATGACGGTCGCCGGTCCGCCTATCTCCGGCGGATAAATTCCTGTGGCAATCAGGATCTTCATAACTTATCCACCACGGCGATGGTCGCCCAAAATACCGGATCGAGTTTTTCGGGTGAGGCCAGTTCGTTCATCCTGTCTTCGAAACCATGCCATGTCCGCGCCACCTCGTCCGTCAGGATCCCGCCACGCAGATGCTTCTTTAAGCAGTAGGCATTATGTTTCCTCATGGACACGACTTTTCCGCCGGCGGCTTCCGCGAATCTCCGGATATCCGCATCCTTGAGCTCCTTCATGTACGGCCCTTCGATACCGACTTTGGCCAACAGCTGACTCACCGGCACCATCAGCCGTTCCTTGATGTCGTGCGACCGGAAATGACCGGCATCATGGTTCAACAACGCTCTCCCTCCCGTCTTCAGCATTGACATCACGGTCTTCATGAATCGAGCCACATCCACCACGTGTTCGAGCGCCGAAAAAGCCGTGACCACGTCGAAAGTCCCTTCGCCTTGGCGAAAGGTCTGCGCATCAGCCACCATCACTTTGGCGTTAGGGCAGTCGGCAAAAGCCCGTTTGGCTTTGTCGATCTCTTTCGCATCCGTATCCAACCCCACGTATTCAATTTCCGGATGGTCCTTCAGGAAAGCTGGCCAGACCGAGCCCGCTCCGCAACCCAAATCGCAAACGCGTATCTTTCGTCCTTGGGACAGTCGTTCGATTTCTCCCAGCATCCATTGTTTTGCGGGGTTATTTCCGGAATAGATGTTCATATCAGTTCGTGGTTCGCGATATGCTTCTTAAGATTGCGCTGATTTTTTCCGCTATCTCTTCCCATCCATACTTCTCTTTGACCAGCGCTTCACCCTGTCTCACGAGCTTTTCCCTCAATCCCGACTCCTCTTGTATACGTTTAGCCGCCGCTGCAATCGATTCCGGATCGCGGGGTTTACAGAATACGCCGGTTTCTCCGTCATTCAGGAAATCCGGAATGCCGCCGACCAGTGTGCCGATTATGGGAAGACCTGCAGCCATCGCTTCAAGGAAAGAATTGCCGAGGCCTTCAGACAAAGAAGCGCGCACGAAGATATCGGCTGACTGCAGGATGGCCGGCAATTCATCGTGCGACCTGCTGCCCAGGAATACGACGCGTTCGATCAATCCCTTCTGTTCGGCCAACACGCGCAATTTGTCCCGGTCTTCTCCATCCCCTGCGATAAGGGCTTTGAATTTCGGCGGCAAATGCGACAACGAACGGATCAAGTCATCAATTCCGTTTTTGAGCGACAGTCGCGAGGCCGTGACCAGCACGACGTCTTCATCTCCGAAACCGAATCCACGGCGCATTTCCGAACGTCTTTCCGGGGTTATGCGTTTGGTGAACTTGGCGATGTCTACGCCGTTCGGCACCACTTCCGGCTTGCTTTTGAATCCCATCTTCGTCGCCCACTCGGCCAAAAAATTACTGATAGCCTGCACCGCATCGGCGCGCTTGAATATTTTTTCGTGCAAAAACTGGAGTCGGCCGGCGCGTTTGGCGTAATGCTCGAGCGGATCGCCTTCCTGCAGGGTCAAAAGCAATTTCGTTTTGGGTCGCACCCAGGTGTAGACCAGTGCGGTAAAGCCTCCATAACTCGCCATGAGCGACCAGATGCAGTCAACGTCTTTGGCTCTGGCGATGCTCATCGCCCGCATGACGCCAAGCACGGGCAGCAGATACTTATCCAAAGGTTTGCCGAAACCACAGCGGTGGACCGTGATGTTGCCGATCTTTTCCGTCCGCTTCAGCCCGGGCTGGATCTTGGCGCAGACCAAATGCAGCTCGCGTCCCGTCAGGCGGTCCGTGACTTCCTTCATCGCCACTTCGGCCCCGCCGACCAGCGGGAAATACGTGGTGGAAAAAATTATGGTCTTAGGCATGGCTTTAAGCGACGCGCCGGAAATACTCGATGGTTTTCCGCAGACCTTCGTCTAGCGGCACCTTCGGTTCCCAACCGAGTTTTTCCTTGGCTAGAGATATGTCCGGTTTGCGCTGTTTCGGATCGTTATCCACGGCCGGCAGATTGGTTATCTTGGATTGCGAGCCCACTAGTCCAATGACCTTTTGCGCCAATTCTTGGATCGTGAACTCACCCGGGTTGCCGATGTTCACCGGTCCGGTGAAGCCTTCGCATTTCATCATAGCCAGCATTCCCTCGATCAGGTCATCCACGTATTGGAACGACCGCGTATAGGAACCGTCGCCGTAGACCGTGATATCTTCGCCGCGCAACGCCTGCAAAATGAAATTCGAAACCACTCGTCCGTCGTCCTTGGCCATGTTCGGTCCGTAGGTGTTGAAGATGCGGATGATCCGGATATCCACGCCGTACTCGCGGTGGTAATCGAAACACAGAGTCTCCGCGCATCTCTTGCCTTCGTCGTAACAGGCGCGACGCGAAATCGGGTTCACGTTACCCCAGTAGCTTTCCTTTTGCGGATGTTCCAGCGGATCGCCGTAGACTTCGGATGTCGAAGCCTGCAGGACGCGCGCCCCGGTGGTCTTGGCCAGGTCCAGCATGTTCATCATGCCGAGGACATTGGTGCGCACCGTCTCGACAGGATCATGCTGGTAATGCGGCGGCGATGCCGGGCACGCCAGATTGAATATCCAATCCACCTTGGCGAAGAACGGAACCTGGACATTTTTCTCCATGAAACTGAAATTAGGGTCCAATTCCAGGTGGGCGATGTTGGCGCGGGACCCCGTGAAAAGATTGTCTAGGCAAATCACCTCATGCCCATCACGCAAAAGACGGCCGCACAGGTGCGATCCGATGAAACCAGCCCCTCCGGTGACTAAGCATTTCATAGGTAAATACAGGCTATATGACCTGAACTTTATAGGTTTTCCAGCGAAAACGCAATCTCTGTGACTCTGGCCAGATAAACATTAAAATAGCTCAACTAAGCGTATTTTCCCAACCAAGTCGCCAAGCTGAACAGCATCCAAAGCCTATTGCCATGGTCAAATCCCCTATCATTCTTCTGAATTAGTCTTTCGATGGCCGCTAAATCCGCTATACCGGACAACCGACTATCCTTTCCCAAGCAGCGTTCCCGGAAGGACTCACGTAGCGGTCCGCGGAACCATTCAGCCAGCGGCACCTGGAAACCGCGTTTCGGCCGGTTCAGTACTTCATCCGGCACGATGCCTTGCAGCGCTTTGCGTAAAATGATTTTTTTGTTGCCTTTATGGACCTTCTGGGCAATCGGTAGCGCCAAAGCCCAAGCCACGATCTCCTGGTCAAGCATCGGCGACCGCGCTTCCAAACCGAAACGCATGGTAGCCCGATCCATCTTCACGTTCAGGTCGTCGGGCAAATATGAAGTCAGGTCGAATCGCATGGCCGCATCCAAGCTCGACTCATCCCCCATCCTGGCGGCCACGAACTCCACCGCATCCGCGTCTTCGGTCCTTTCCAGGAAATCCCGACTGAATGTCTTCCGCAACCGCTGGGTCGAAAAATACGAACCGCAAAAAAGTTCCCCGTATGCCGATGCGCGGCAGGCTTGGAAGCTTTTAAGAGTCTCTCCCATGCGCTGGAAACGCACGTCATGCAGCAAAGAACCGATATAGCTCGAGACTGGCGCCGAAATTTTACCCATCATGGGCGTCCTGCAGATGTTCATCGCTTGCTCGTACGCCGTATACCTCCGATATCCGCCGAACAGCTCATCGCCTCCGTCGCCGGTCAAAACGACCTTGATTTCCCTGGCCGTTGCCCGCGACAAAAGCCACAAAGGCAATGCGGAAGAATCCGCGTACGGCGCATCATAGTGGCCGACCAGTTCATCCGCGATCAGCAGCAAGTCTTCGGCTTTGGCTTCGAATTCGAAATGGTCGGTCTTGAAAAGCTCGGCCACGGTCCGCGCTTCACGGCGCTCGTCCATCTTCAGCACCGGAAACCCCATGGTGAACGTTTGGAGCGGCCGCGCCGTATATTTGGATGCCAAGGCCACCATGGCCGCCGAGTCTACTCCGCCCGAAAGGAAAGCCCCGACTGAAACGTCGGCCGTAAGTTGGCGGATCTTCACCGCTTCATCCAGTTTGGCGCGTAATTCTTCGGCCAGCTGTTTATCGTCCAGACCTGCCATATCAAGCGGCTTGACGCTTGACCAATCGTTATAGACTTCGGTATGCCATCCACGGCTGTCAAAAATTCCGTATGTCCCTGGTAACAGCTGTTTCACGCCCTCAAAACCCGTCCGGGGCGCGGGTACGTACTGCAACCCTAAAAATAACCTGACCGCTTGCCAGTCAGGTTTCAATTCCATGGCTTGGGCCAGCGCCTTAATCTCCGACGCGAACAGGAAGGATCCATCCGGCGTGACGGCATAAAAAAACGGCTTCTTACCGATCCTGTCGCGGGCGACGAACAACCTGCTGCGCGGCGCATCCCAGATGGCCAGCGCGAACATGCCGCGGAATTTTTTGAGACAGCCTTCACCGTAAGCGCGATAGCTTTCGAGGATCACCTCTGTGTCTGACTGCGTCCGGAATTTCGCTCCGCGCGCTTCAAGCCCGGCACGCAACTCCTTGTAGTTATAGATCTCTCCGTTGAACACGATGGTCAATTCCCCGTCCGAAGAACGCATAGGCTGCGCTGCTTCTGGCGACAAATCGATGATAGCCAAACGCCGATGGGCTAAACCGATTCCCGGATGCAACCACAACCCTTCCCCATCCGGACCGCGGCTCGCGATCGCCTGCGACATTTTCCTAAGCAACCCTTCTTCCGGAAGGCTCTTGTCTGGTTTCACGATTCCTGCGATGCCGCACATAATGTTAGGCGAACTTAGCCATTTGAAGATAAAAACCAACTCCTGTAAAGCCCTTCGCTTACTTCGCGCCCAGGTTCATTTGTTTTTAACGCGAGATTTAGCTATGTTATCCCTAAATATGCCAGACGCCAAGTATTCAGACCCGAATCGGACAACGGCGGCAGAACCTGCCCGTATCCTCCTGCTAGTGACCCAAGCCGACTGGGGCGGTGTCCAGTCTTTTTTGTCGCGCTTCGCCTCGAATCTCAAATCAGATGGACATGAGGTCTTATTGGCTGCCGGTGGCGATGGAGAACTTTGGCGCAATGCCTCGACAGCAGGCGTCTGTATGCACCAATTGCGGAATCTGGTCCGCGATATCTCTCTGATCAAAGACATCCAGGCTTTTCGTGAAATCCGCCGCTTGATAGACAGCTTTAAGCCAGACGCTATCCACTTAAACAGCTCCAAGATGGGCGTTCTCGGCAGTCTGGCCGCCCGTTTCTCGCGGACCAAGCCGCGCGTCATCTACCGCATCGGCGGCTGGGTGTTCCTTGAGCCCATCTCATCCTGGAAAAAATGGCTGTACAGGACGGCAGAGAAAACCACGGCGCGTTTCAAAGACGTCATCATCACCGTCCATCCAGGGGATGAACTGTTGGCCGAAACCATTGGCATCAAACCTCGGGAGAGAATCCTGACGGTGCCGAACGGTTTGGATTATCCGAGATTCACCGACCAGCTTTTATCTCAATCCGACGCCCGCTCCGCCCTCGGCCTGCCGCCATCCGCTTTCGTCTATGGCACCGTGGCGAATGCTTATGCCACCAAAGGCCTCATTCCCTATCTCGACGTAGCTAAAAAGATTATGGACGAAAATCCCGATGTCTGGTTCGTCATCCTGGGCGACGGTCCGGAATTCGGCGGCCTCAAACACAAATGTGACAGCCTCGGACTGGATCGCCTCATCCTCACCGGCCACCGCGATGACGCCGACAGGCTATATCGTGCTTTCGATATTTTCGTCCTGCCGTCGCGCAAAGAAGGCATGCCCTGGACCGTGCTCGAGGCCATGGCATCCGGTATTCCGGTCGTGGCCAGCGATGTCGGCGCCTGCCGCTGGATGCTCAACGCCGACGCCGACCGGCCGGCTGGCCTGGTCGTGCCGCCTAACGATCCCGAAACGCTTAGGCATTCCCTGCGTTCCCTTTATCAGGACCCTGACCTGCGCGGACGATTAGGCGCCTCTGGATCCGATATCGTCAGGCAGAATTTTACCTGGCCGAATACCTACAAAGGCAACCGCGATACTTTACTGAAAAGGGCGCGTTGATCCGCGCCCCTTCAGAAAATCTGTCATTCCACGGTTATGCCACGTTGAACGTGGCGCGGCCGGGGAAACCGATTGTCGCTATTTCCTCGGTCCGCCGGTTGCAGTCGATTGCGTATTCGTCGCCACCGACTGGGTCACTTCCGGCGTAGTCGAAGCCGTCATGCGGAAGCTGTCTTCTATCGAACTCGCGCTCCCGTTCTGCAGAGGAGCCAAATTCGCGGCCAAACTCGGATCAGCTTGGACGACCGCCCCCAACAACAGGTTGCGTTCCTGGAGCATACCCAGCTTCTCTGCCGACCTCGCAATCTCGAGATACAACTGCGTGCTGGCGCCGGTCAAACCGGAGAGCATGTCAAGCATCGCTTTGAAACCTTCTTTGTCGTTCAGCACGGAATATGCCATACCCAGCGCCACCGCCTCTTTGGTGTCTTTCAGCCGATACGGGGCTTTGGCGTTCATGGCCGCGGCCATCTCTTTAGCGCCCTCTTCAAGTCGGTTGAAATCAAACATTTCCGACAATCCTACGTACCAGCGGCTCTCGCCCACGTCCGGGTTATCCGCCAACGCCTGCTTGAAGCTGTCCAGTCCTTCCTCTTTCCTGCCTTGTTCAAGGTATAACCGCGCTATGCTGTAATGCAGCTGTTGTCGTTTCGGGCTGGTCCTGATCGCCTCTTTATACTGAACCTCGGCCTGCGCCGCGTCTCCGGGCACCAACGGCGAAAAAGCGTGGAGGAAGCGCGCGAATATGAAGTGCGGATGCGTATTGTTCGGATGGTCCTGAAGGTGCTGGTTGGTGATATCCACGACCAGATCATGCCAGGCTTTCCAGTCCGTGAATTTCTGGATCGTTCCGCTTTCGATCAGGGAAATCAGGTTGCGCGATTGCAGGAACGTCTGTTCATCCAAGTACGGCGTAGGTATGGTCGCCGCTTGTTTAGCCAGAGCGAAAGCTTCAGGCAAAACTCCAGCCGAAAAATAATTATTGGATTTGATTGTGATGTACGAAGCCTTGGCCGGCAGGTACGAATAACGCCAGACTATGATTATGGCGACGATTTGGATGATGCCGAACGCAATCCAGGGTATGGCCCTGGTCTTGCTCGGTTCCTTGCCTGTCGCTTCTTCTTTGGCGCCGCTGAATTGCGCCGCCGTGGCCGTAGCGATGAGCGCATACATGAAATAACTCATGCTGAAACCGGCTGGTTGGTCGAAAACGAACAGGTTCTGGACGAAGTACCCGATGGGCAGAGCGATGAAAACGCTGGTCGTCGGGATATCGATCCAGCCCTTGCGGTATGCCCGGATAACGCTGTAGAACAACGCCCCGAAAATAGCGAAATACGTCAGGAACCCGAAGATTCCGGTCATGGACAACATGTCCACGACGGTATTATGCGCCCGGTCGAACCAGGTCTCGTAATACCCGTACTCCAACGATTGCGGATTGTATTTTTGGTTGAAGATGATGTGGAAGTCGTCCATGCCCCATCCGGTCAATGGCCTTTCCAGAAATCCCTGCCAGCCGATTTTCCAGGCGATGAACCGCGTCGCGGTCGTGACCTGGAAGTCGGTCAGGCGCGCGACCGGAGAATGCTTGATGAAGTCCGTATTGCGGAAAGCGAAAATCGTTCCGTAAACCGCCACAGCCGCCAACGCCAAACCGACCACGCCGAGCTTCGCCTTCTTGTTCGGCGTCAAGATAGCGTATGTGATGGCAAAGACGCCGATCGCCGCAAACAGACCGACTAGCGCACCGCGCGATTGGGCGGCGATGAAAGCGCCGATATCCAAGACCGCCATGGCGATCAGGAAAGACCTGAAACCCCAATGCTTGCTCTTAAGCCACAAAAGCACGATGAAAAATAGGTTGAAGATCTGGTAAGCCGCCATGTAGATCGGGTTGTCCAACAATCCGCCGACGCGATCGCTGGCCGGGAACAACAAGAGTTTGGGGAATGGCTTCTGCAACAACGCCACGCTGGCCATAATCCCTGATAAAGCGACTTCGTATATCAACAGCTTCCTCCACTGGCTCCATGTTTTTATGAGTCCCGTCGCCATCGTGAACCAGACAAAAAAATGCAGCAGCGTGAACAATCCGTTCATGCGTTCCTGGTTCCCCCACCAAGCCCTTAAAGGATCCACTGCGAAAATCACGGAAAGTATCACTGCCACGAAGTAAGCCGTGATGGCGCTGTACAGCGGCACCCAACGCGGCCGATGTTTCGGTTCGACCCAGGCCAATATCAAATATGCCGGAAACGTCAGTCCTATCAGGATCTGGAAGAAAATCAGCTTCGAGAAAACAAACGGGAAAATGACCACCGGCACGAACATCAGGGGCACGAGCAATCCCCCATAAATCCCGGCATAAACGATGGCTTTGAGCCATTTGATGGCATCTGTTCGGTTCATAGATGGCAAAAAGCATAGCACGGGTCATACTCGGACACCAGAACCCAATAAATCAACATCCCAACCTACCGAACCCATCCTCCATCAAGATGCAAGACGGTATGCGATTGCCGCCGCGAGGACTGTCTGAGCGAGGAGACGAGCGAGTTCCGCAGCAAGGCGATTGCATACCGTCTTGCATCACCCCCCACAAACCAAAGACCCAGCCAAAGCCGGGTCTTGGTAGCTATCCCGAACGAATTCGGGGAGCCATTTTTGTAGATACGATTTTTGATCGACTACATCCCTCGGCAGGGGTCCGCACGAGGCGGACCCCTTGCCATTTGCCGTTAGGCGAATCGGGCTAGGCCCAATCCGGATTACAGGCTGAGGGTCTGCGACTGGGACAGATCCTGTACGTACAGGTCGTTGGTCCAATCGCGCGAACCACCGGCGGTTCCGAGGGCCGAGGAATGCGGCACTTCGGAGTTATCAGCCCACACGAAGGTGCCCGTGGCAGCGGCTGCTGTCGGCGAGACGCCTGTGTCGATGTGGAAGATGCTGGTGTTGTTGACGAACACGCCGAAGGCGCCGTTCGCCAGGTAGCCTGTCACGACCGGGTTGGTCGAATCGCGCAAGAACGACAAGGTGACGTTCTGGCCCGAAGCCGCACCGGAAACCGTGGCATGCAGGGTGTACACATTGCCCGAACCCGAGATGGATTCTTCCTGGCCGGGCTTCATGGAGACCACGATGTAACCCCTGTTCACGCCAGCCCCGAGGCTGCCGGTCAAGAGGTCGATAGTCGTGGTGCCGTTGTTGATCGAGTACACGGCGGTGTCAAGATCCGTGGCGCCGCGGCGCAAGCGGAAGTTGGAGAGTGCGACCGCTGCCGACTTGGAGAAGCTGAAGATGACCTGCTTCCAAGCGACCGAACCGGCGCTGTCGGCGGCCACCTGCCACTTGACCAGATCCTGGTCGATGTTGGCGAGGGTCGTCGAGGAGAGCGACTGCTTGGTCACGATCGGCTGTGTCTTGCGGAGCACCATGATGTTGCCATGGGCAGCGCCAGTGGCGGCGTAGATGCGTTCGCCCGAAGCCGCGCCAGTGGAGCGGACATTGAGCTTCGAACCATAGCCGTAATCGGCGATGTTCCATTCGGAACCGGTCGATGAGCTCATCAGACCGAGGGCCGGGGCGTGACCGGAGCGGGAGACGCCAGTCGTGGCGCCACCAACTGAACCGGAAGCCTGGACGGCCGACAATTTGGCCCACAATTGGAACTGCACGGAACCGTCCTTCGGCACAACGATGTTGTTGGTCGTAAGGTCGATATCCTTGGTTCCTGTGGCGCCAGCGGACAAGCTGTCCATGCCCTTGACTGCACCGTTGGACGCGACTGCCACCATGGCGTAGTCGGCGTTATCGGCGACCAATCCGGACGTGGAGCTGGCCAATACCGCTAAGCGATCGATGTTGACGACTTCGTACTGGGCCGTAGCCTTGTACTGGGCCATCGGGACCCAAGCATCCTTGCCTGCCACCACGATGTTGGACACCGGGTGAGCGTCAGCCTGGATGGTGAGCGAACCGCTGTTGAGGATTGTCTGGACAACCGACGGGGCGGCATTCGTGGACTGGTTGCTGACAGCCGTGTCCAGGTTAGGCGTGACCGTGTTGGAGTCCTGATCCTGAGCCTGGATATCCGTTGTCAAAGCGATACCGACGGCAATCTTGTCGTAAGGCGACGTCGTTGAAGCTGTTGACGAGAACGAGGCATGGATCGTCAGGTTCTTGGTCGTGCCCTTGGGGATGACCAAGTTCATGTTCGAGATCTGGGCCTTGCCGGTCGTGGTGTCCGGGGCTTTGGCCAGACCGACCTGCGTCGCGCCGTCGAACAGGGCGAGCGAGGTCACGCGTTGCGAGAAGTTCGCAACCGCGCAAGCACCAGCGCCGAACGCGCAGCCCGAGGTGGCGAGAGCCGCCTGGCCAGCGAGCGTCAGGTTGGTGATGGTGATGTCCGATTCAGCCGAGGATGAGAGGTTCAAGCCGGCGACCGGGACATTCTGTTGCTTCTTGACCAGCGTTCCCGAGACCGGGTTCGAAGCCAGCGACACGTTGAGCCGCGAGCTCTTGATGGTCAGAGGATTGCCGTTGACCGCCTGGTTCGGGACGATCTTGGCGACATCCAAGAATTCGCCCGTATCCACTACGCGGACATCGTTGGTTTGGAAGGCAGCGAACGAACCGCGGTATTGGCAGGTGCCATTGCCGAAGAATTCGCCAGCCGCATCTTCAGAGCTCGCCAGGTCAGCGACCAGGGCCAAGTTGATGGTCTGGCCGGCCGTGATGTTCTGGGAATCCGTGAAGACGAAGGACTGCGAGGCGTTCGAACCGGATGTGCTCAATTCCTTGGGGCCCATCCAGGTCTGCCCGTTGTCCATGTTCTTGATCTTGACGTTGCGGAAGTAAGCCGTCGGGGTTCCGCCCGTGCCGTACAAGCGGCAAGGAGCGCCCGTGATGTTGTCGATCGAGAAGCGCAAGTTGCGGATCTCGAGCGTGTTATCCGGTGACGTCAAGGCGAATTTGTAGAGCGCAACTCCGAGCTGGCCCTTGGCGACGTTGGACGTAGCCGGACCGTTGAAGGAGTTGGTCAACTGACCGCCCTGGGTCGTGACCTCGATGTAGTTCGTGCCTGTGCCGTCGAAGTTGGCCGGTGCCGTGGCGATGTTGATCGAGGCACCCGAGCTGTACTTCAAGTCCATCGCTGACACATCCGTCGAGTATTCGACGTACGTGCGGATGGTGCGGCCAGCGCGACCGGCGACGTCAGCCTTCAAAGAGAAGACCTTGGTCGTGCCGTTCGTGATGGTGAACGCCGGGCTGAACTTCAAGACGATGTGGCCATTGGACGAGACGCCGGCAGCCGTAGCTACGAGCGTGGAGCCCTGGAACAGCTTGAAGTTGGTCAAGTCCGAATTGGTGACCGAACCGGCCTGGTACAAGGTGACCTGGCTCAAACTGATGTCATTGGTGTTAGCAGTGACCTTGAAGTTCGAGACTTCGATTTCCTTGGAGCCGATGGTCGGATTGGAAGGCTGTGATCCCTTCTGCAAATCGACCTGGGCAGCCGATGTCGTACCGACGGTGAACACGTTGCCGCGGACCGGGAAGGAACCGGAGATGGTGCCTGTTCCGGACATGATGACTGAAGCAGCATCCATGACCTCGAAGGAATGCTGGCCGCCGACCTGAGCCGCAGCCCCAGCAAAATCACCGTAGACATAAACGGACTTCATGCCGCCTGCCGGGACCGTGATCGTCAAAGCATTGAACTCCACGATGTTGGTCGTGGTGTTGATGCTGCGACCGGTCGTCAAGCGATTGCCGTCCTGGTCATACAGGTAGATGTTCGAGAAGTCGGAAGTCGAACCAACGCCCACGCGATGGAAGCGCAGACCGTTGATCGTGGCATCCGCCGAGCCAGCCATGAAGTTGACCTTCACGAGAGGCACGGAAGAAGCGTTCCGCGGGACATTCATCCCAGCCGGCGTGTCGGAGGCCAAAGCAACCGTCAGGTTGCCGCCCACGACCGGACCACCAGCTACATAAATCACATCAGCCAATGCACCTTCGCGACCCGAGACATCCGTACCATTACCATACGTGATGGTCGTGGTGATGGCGTTCAGCGGGTTGAAACCGTTGGCTGCGTAAGCCGAATCCGGGTTGAATTTGCGTTTCACGCCGCTAGCCATGACGTACTTGGCGGTGTCGCCGGCGTACATGATGACCGTGCCGTCCGGATGGACGTTGGTGGAAACCGACGAACCGATGGTGTAGTTTCCGAAGAAACCATCCGGTACGTCAACGACGCGTGTCGCCCAGGCATCTCCGTAGAGGGCCTTAGCTACAGCTTCAGATTCGATCCAATGCAATTGGCCACCGAGGGTGACCGCATACGTCTTAGGATCGGTCGTGATCTTTACGAGCTTGGTTCCCGGGCGGATCGTGACGTTGATGCTGCCCATGGAGATTGCGGCGAGCTCGCTGTCGGTGATCGTCTTGACACCCGAGAAATCGTTATACCAGGAGAAATACGTCTTTTCGTTCGGGAAAACGTAGCGCTTTCCGTCCGCGGCGTAGTAGTACACCGACGGGCCCGAAGCCTTGATCAAATCACCGGCCGTGATGCTGGCGGCGGAAGCCATGCTGGGCATGACTAACGTACCGATACCGACGGACCAGGCGATCGTGGTCAGGGACACGAACGTCGAGAAGACCTTTTTAAGTGTGTTGTTCATAAGAACCCTTGCGGGTTGTTTCTGACTTGTGAGCGGATCCATGACGAATCCGCTGCACCGAAATTTACTGAATAATTCGCCGTGACCCAACCCGGTTTGTTGCCGGGAGTCGACTTTTCTGGCCAGGCATATTTTGTGCAAACGAGCGGACGTGTGGGTCGGCAATCGCTTTTGGCGATCACTGCTTACCCCGTCCCGTCGGAACACCGTAAGGCGTACGAACGGTCCGTGGTGCATCCCCCGCCCGTCAGGGAGGCTCTCCCGAGGAGGACAGCCACCCTGCAAGACGAAAGATAAGTTTTTCGTCACTTATCTTGCTTCAGCGTTGAGCTGGTGGTGGTTGTTTTACTGCCGGTAATCAAATCCGCAGCGGTTCCGGTCGACACCGTTTGGGTTTGATCGGTCGTAGTCGCGACATCTTCGGTGCCGGAAACATTCGATTCCGTGATCTCAAGTTGGTCTAACGCTTTCTGCAGGACAAAAGCCTGGGTCGTCGCATCCTTGACTTGGGTGACCAAACCGGGCAGCGACTCCGAAGTGGTCGAAGCCGTGGTAGTCGCCATCAAATCGACCAGGACCGTCGTCGTAGTTGCGGTCGAAGATGCGCTGACAAGGATATTCAAACTCGCGGGCGCAGTGGTTGCGTCGGTCACGACCTTAGCATGGTCCTGCAAAGCCTGCGCCACATCTATAGCAGTCACCGATCCGCTATCCTTCTGATGGTTTTCTACCAAGACCTGCAGGGCGCTGACACCGGTATCCGCAGCTGCGGATTGGGCTTCCGTCACCTTTTCTTTGGTTTCCGGCGACAACTGGTCCTTCGCTCCTTGCAATGCTGTTATGACTTCATTGGACTTCTGGTCCACCATCTTAGCCGCTTCAACCGCTTTATCCGCCGAAGACTCGCTGGCCACGTCCGCCAGTTGTTCCTTCATGGTGTTCAAATCCCGTTTGAGTATTTCAGCGACCTGCGCCACCTTTTCCGTCTTTTGGTCCGACACCGCGACCTTCTTCAATTCTTCGACGCGGCGGCCCGTAAATTCCGTCTTGAGCTTCAGCTTGTCTTCCTTGGCAGGCGTCATGGCCAATCGCGCCTGTTCGGTCGCAAGCTTCAGGCCGTACAGCATGTCGCCCGGCAACGACTGTTCCGCAGCTGAAACCGACATGATCGATCCGCCCGTTAGGACGATGACGACGGACATCGCGGCCATCATCGGACGGGTCACCCAGCGGATGGCATTCTGCGGCAAAATGTAGCGCACGCTGAATTTGAACCTGTCGGAAAAGGAAGCCTTGCCTTCAGCCGGTAAAGTGTTGCGCACCTGCATCATCAAGGTTTCTCGCGTAGCCCGAACCCACGCCTTATCGGGAGTGATGTTTTTATTCGTGGTCCGCAGTTCGCGCAACCTTATGCGTAGTTCTTTGCTCATCTTATTTCGCCCGTCGTCCTTACCGCTCGTCGTTTTGTTTGATTGCTTTTAACGCCCGATGGTACATGACTCTCACATTTCCCGGTTTCTTTTCCAGGATCTCGGCTATGACGCCGAACGACAATCCGTCTATCAAACGCAGGGTCAGGACATCCCGATAGTCTTCTTTCAGGGTGCCTAGCTTTTGGATGATTAGCGCCATATCTGCCCTGGCCTCAATCAGCTCTTTGCCCTTCTGTCCATCGCCCGGTTCTTGCCCTCGTGCAAGATAAGACGTTCCTTCAGCAGTAAACGTTACAGTCTCCAATGATACGACCGGTTCGGACTGGCGGTATTTATCTGCAATCAGGTTCCTGGCGATTCGATAAAGCAAAGCCCTTATGTTGGTGATTTCCTTATGTTCGTAGACGTATTGCCACGCGCGCGTGAAGGTTTCAGCCGTCACATCTTGGGCATCCTCTTTGCTGGGTAATTTCAGTATTGAAAAACGATAAATAGCCTCAACATAGCGGTCATAAATGCGAGCGAACGCTTCTGGATCCCGTCTGGTCCGCAGACGGAACAAATGATATCTGTCTATGAGGTTAGCCATCGCTGGTACCTACGGATCGTCGTGCAAACGAGTACGTACCGACAGGCTTAAATGCGCTGGGAACATTAGCTTAATAATCGTTTTGTTTCAAGGGTTTATGGCTGTTACCAGCCAACACTTATCGGGACTTTATTACATAAATTGATATTTTTGCGCTATTTTGTCTACACCTGTGTTGACAAAAACCAAATCCTTTAATACACTCAAGAAGATATGGCTTTTGACCAAAAAGCGTCTTCAGACTCGGATGAGAAAGCTCTCCGGGTTTCAATATCTGAAGCCGCCAATTTATTCGGCATCCATCAACGGACAATCCGCCGTGCCATCACTGCCGGGGAAATCCGATACATAGTCGTCAGAGGCAGGTATAAAATCCACTTCGGATCGCTTGTGACCTGGTCGCAGCGCACCACTACGGTCAGGAACAAACGTGACGGTCGCGGCATCGGCCAATGGGTCGACCAATGGAAAATCAAAAACGTAAAATTTTCCCCGCGTCCGCCTGAAGGTGGAAAAATCTGATCGCCCGTCTATTCCACGATCATACCGCGACCTCTTCCCAAATCATCCGAATGGATGTTCGTGTCGTCACCGACGGTTTCGGCTTTCAGCTCGAGACCGTTTTTCGTTTTCGCCGTGAACGAACTCGTTCCCACGAGTTCCAAAATCCTTCCTGCGTCCGTTTCTGTCGGTTGGATTCCAATCTCAAAAGCGAACGTCAATTTTTCGCCTCCTCCCAACGGCAACAATGGCACATCCCAAATTACGGTCTGGCCTTCGATCCTGAATGTTCCGGGCGTAGCCGAAGCGAATTTGCCGGTTGGTGCGACACCGCTCGGCAAGACCGTCTGCATTTCGGCATTCTGCAAATCGCTTTCTGACGGACCAACGGACCAGATAACCCAATACGTGGTCTTCTCGCCCACCCGCGGCGGCAAAGATCCGACCCCGAGCTGATCACCGCTCATCCCGTAATATCTCGCCGAGGCGCTGAATGGGATCGTATTTCCTTTCATCGCCGTGACCTGCCTGCCGAGCGTATTCGTCTGGAGATCGATAGGGATGATCTCGCAGGCCGAACCTTCCTGTCTCGCGGTTTCGTTGATAACCACGGTCCCGCTTCCCTGTGCGATGTCGAACGTACGCCATGGCGACGACACGCTCGATGTCGCCGCGCAACTCACCCATACCTCGGCCGCTAAAGCGGATGTGTAGTCAATCTTCAATTTTCCGTCTACGCCAAATACTGCGTTTTCGATCCTGACGCCATCGCTAGCTGACGTCTTGATCTTCAATTCCGTACTTTCGACCGTCTGCGCCCCATCTTGCAGGTCCCAACCCAAAGCAATAGATCGTCCGATCTCCTGCCCCAACTTTATATATATCAGCCGTCTTTCACCCGGTGCCATATCACCGATGGAAAACGAATCCGTGGTCCCGAACCCTGCATCCGGCGCGCCCTCGTGCTTAGTGAGCCGCAAAGAAACGGCTCGTGCGATCAATCGCCCATCGTTGCGCACGACAACCGGAACTGATGCCTCGGACGGATAATTCGCTTGGCTCAACACGGCCGACGAATTCAGTGCGCTCCGCTCCACCAAACGCGTCTCGCTCCCCGGATAATCCAAGGCGAAGAATAACGGATCATATTGGCTCAAGACGAATCCTATCTGGGCCTTTGTGCCGGCGCGCGCCCTGATACGCACCAACAGCCTGGACGACTTGGTTTCTCCTGGCCGGATACTGCCCAAATCCACGAAACCGTCAGCATCCATTTTTGGCACCGCCTCGATAATCTCGACCCACGGTGGCAACTCCCACTTAAGACTGACGCCGTCATGCCGTTTTCCATCCGTGGACCTCACATCCAGTTCAAGCGGCGTTTCGTCAGCCGCAATCAAGGGCGGCGCCTTCAGCTCCAGATCCAATCCTGATTCCGCTCTCTTGTACGACTCGAGGAATACGCTCAAGTTGAAAGCCAGCAAGATGGCGGCGATCCCGACCAATAACGTATCGAATGCGAAAATCCATCTCGGATATTTATAGGCGTTCTGGTATTTTTCACGATAGACGCGGCGCGCATGCGATGATAATGCCCGTGCCGGCGCCAAAGACACCACGCTTCCGTGTTTCACCAAACCTGTCAAACCTTTCTTGCGCAGTGTGTCTTCGATTCGTCCCATATCATCAGATGGCCGGCAGACCGCCGACCAAAATTTCCGGCTTTCCGTCCTCGTCTACGTCCGATATCCCGACTTCGATACCTCCGATAAGCGGCTTGTCCGAAACCGCGAACTCACTCTCAAGTCTACCTTTTCCGTCGTAAATCCGCACGCGCGGCACCGCTCCCCGTCCCGAGCCGACCACGATTTCGCTTTTGCCGTCGCCGTCCACGTCGCCCGAAGCCAAACTGATGCCGCCGCTTTCGCTGGCGTCAAAGGCGAAGAATCCTCCGCCCCAAGGCCGGCCGTCGGTTTTCCAAATTTTCACATGTGGGCCACCGCCCGCTCCGGCGCCGGTCACTATCTGACGCAAGCCGCTGTCTTCAAGATCGCCGATCGCCACCCGCACACCGCCGCCGAAGGATGCGTTATAAGCGAACCATCTTGCCAGCTCTTTTCCGGTCGCGGAAAAAACCTTCACTTCCGGCGGTTTGTTTTCGCGTCCCACGATAATCTCTTTCGGCCTATCGCGATTCGCTTGCCCTGCGGCCAAAAACAATCTGCCAGAATATGCCTTTCCGAAAGGCTGGAAAGACGACGTCTTGCCCGTCCCCCACTTGATCTCGATTTTCCCCTTATCCCCGACCAAAAGATCGTCAGCGCCGTCCGCGTCGATATCCGTAGCCAGGATCATGGCTCCGCTCGGCGCATCGGTGCGTTGCGCGAAAAAACCGTTCTGCTTCTGCCGCCCGGTCGCATCATAAACCCGCAAGAAACTCCCGTTCACGAATGCCGCATCGCGGATCTCGGTCGGACCCGAACGCCGCAGCAAAACCAAACCGTCCTTGGCTGGGATATCCACCGCCGTGACCAGTGCTCCGTCGTTTGTTTTTTGGTCCTGGCTGCCGCGTAATTTCTCGAAAACCCCCGGGAGCTGCACGCGCTGGGTCGCGCCCGTACTGTTCACGAGCGCCAGGCCTTTCTGGAAAGACCGTCCCCAGACCGCCGGGACCACGCTCTGCCCGCTTGCCCCGGCCATGATTTTAGCCGCTCCGGTCGGCGCGCCCAACGCCATTTCGTATTCCTCGTACCACCACAATTCGTCATGGCTCCACGCGCCTTTGTCGAACGAGAACATGGCTCCGGCCGTCAAGGCGCTGCCTAATCCATAACGCATCAACCGATAATCTCCGGGACGGTCGGCGTCGTTCGTGTTGACGTTGATGCTGGTCACGGACGGCGCTTGGTTCTTGGATATCGCATCACGTAGATCTTTCCAGTTCGGCGCCCAACTCCAGCTCGGGAAGCTCTCATACAGCACCCCGTTCAACTGGTTCGCGTAAATACCTCCGCCGTTGCCCATGATGATGGCGCCCGGATTCATGTCACGCATCTTCCTCAACATGTCCTGCATGCCCAAGCGCCAAATCCTGTCCGTCTGGTCCTTAGCGTCCGCCCGCCCGTCACGGTCGATATCCACTGGTGCTTTCACATGGTCTGATAGTTTTTCGAAAGTGTTATCCAAAAAGACGCCGTCCCACAAACCGCTGGACAGAATTTCGTCGCGTACGAAGCGCGGCAAAAAGGCATTCCACGCTTCGCCTCCACGGCTGGCGCCGCTGACATCAAGCATGGGTTGTCCGGGCCAAAAATAAACACGGTTGCCCTGCGGGTCGCGCAACCACCAATCTTCGCGGATCCTAGCCCCGAGTTTGGCGAACGGATATTCCGGCGGTTCGGTCAGATGCACGGTCGCATATTCCTCGGACGGGATGTAGGCCAAAATCTTTATGGACGGATTCAACTGGCGCAGTTTGCGCAAACGGTCCGGATATCTGGCCTGTTGGTTCGCATCAAGGACCAGCATGTCCCATCGCGCCAACGCCGGCAGGTCTTCTTCTTTGATCTGCCAGTTAAGATAAAGGTTGATAATAGCCGGGGATCCGGGAATCCCTTTGGCAGCCCAGGTGGTTTCGGGCCGGATCAAGCTAAGCGCCAAGGCAAGCGCCGCCCAATACTGGTAACGCCGCGGCATATTTAGCTGAAACTAGCAGAAAATCGCCGAAAAGTCAATCCCGAATCCCCATTGCCGATTGATACGCTTCCTCCAGTCTATCTAAATGTCCGCTCCAGGCAAATAGCTCCTCGGCCCGCCGCCGTGCAGCCGAGGCCATCGCTTCCCGATCGGACTCGGCCAGCGACATGAACTTCCTAAGTCCCTGCTCCCAGGCATCGACGCTACGAGGCTCGATCAACAATCCGTTTTCACCATCGACCACCTGTTCAGGTAAACCTCCGATGCGTGAAGCCAAAATCGGCAAACCCTGCCCCATGGCTTCCAAGACCGCGATGGACGCGTTCTCATACCAGATTGAAGGGACAATCAGGGCTTGGGCGCGCTCCCAAAGTTCAAGATTTTCCGCCCGCTTGACGAACCCCAAAAACAAAACATTCTTTGCATTGAGTTCCTCGGCCAACCGCCGCAATCGCGTTTCATCCGATCCCGTACCCGCGATTTTGATTTTCATCTCGGGCAATCGCGCGGCCGCCCTGATCAGCACTTCCGCACCCTTCTCCACAGCCAGTCGCCCAGCGAATAGCACATAACCTCCATCGCGTGTAGCCTGTTTTCCGGTGATTTCCGTCGCGTTCGGTATGACCGTCATCTTGGACTGCGGTTCGCCCCACTCCGTCATCTTATCGGCCATGAAATGCGAAGGGCAGACGAATATCTTGACCGTCCGCTCATATGCTTGCGTAGCCTTGGCCCAACCCATCTCCAGCGCCCCCAACGCATTGGCCGAAAAAGTTGGCCACAGGCAGTGGTGCCTGATCGCTTCGTGGTAGTGCCCTCCCTTGCAGCGTTCGCATGTCGCGTTTTCCGTGAACATCCGGTAATTCGGACAAGCCAGCTTGTAGTCATGCAGCGTCTGTACGCAGGGCAAGCGCGCCGACCTGATCTCAGCCAATATCGAAGTCGACAAGTGATGGTAGACATTGTGCAGATGGACCAGGTCTGGTTTGAATTCCGCGATCGCCTGGCGCATGGCCCGTCGCGCTTCGCGGTTCCAGAGGAAAT
The DNA here is from genome assembly GCA_016222815.1 of Candidatus Uhrbacteria bacterium. Lineage (GTDB taxonomy): Bacteria > Patescibacteriota > Patescibacteriia > 2-12-FULL-60-25 > 2-12-FULL-60-25 > CAIKNB01. The sequence continues at coordinate 30,498 of JACRQE010000006.1, read as the reverse complement.
TCATCGCTTTGTGCGCATCCTTCAGGATCCCTTCGCTTTTCGAAAGGTCGTACCGGCGAATGAATATCCGCGCATCCGGAGTTGCCGCATTCCACGGCGAACGCGTAGCCAGGATATGCGTCTCGTGTCCGGCCAGCGTTTGCCGCCGCATCAATTCATGGACATAGATGTCCACGCCGTCTCTCTGGTCGAAAAATTTATTGACGTGCAGGATGCGCATAAAAAAATCTCCTAATCCCTCAACAATCTCAAGTTGCGGTAATACTTTGCATAATCGTTAACCAACCGTTCAATGGCGAAATCCCGGCGCACCCGAACCGCCGTATCTATCGCTCGTTCCGCTGTCGCCGGGTAGTCGGCCAACGATTCTTCGATGGCGACACGGAAAGCCCGCACATCCCCCGGTCGTGCGAACTTCGCCTCGTTTTCGCCCGCCACTTCGTGTGATGCGCGGATATCCGGCAATACCATGGGCACGCCAGTCGCCGCGGCTTCTATCACGGTCAGTGCCAAACCCTCCCAACGCGAGGTCGAGACGAACAGATCAGATTCCGCGAGCAGGCGTCCGATGTCATGCCTATGTCCGAGGAAATCCACCTTGTCGGCTATGCCCAACTCTCTGGTCAAATCCTCAAGCTCGACTTTCATCTCACCCGTCCCCACCAACTGCAAACGCCAAGGAAGGGTGGTTTCCGCCAGCGCTTTGAGCAAAGTGACCTGGTCTTTTTGCCGAGTCAGACGGCCGATGTTGATGAGCCGCGCCGGATCATGCAAACCTCCGACACGCCGGCCGAAGCCCTGCATATCGACCGCGTTCTTGATGACCGTGATTTTGTGTGCCGGCATATGCTCTTTGGCGAGCATATATTCCTTGACCATGTCTGAAACGGCCACACAGCCATCGCTGATCATGACCAGACCTCGTTTCACGCAGCGCTTGATCGCACCATGGTCCAGATAGGCATTGTGCTCGGTCGTGATGATGAGCGGCACTCGGGCGAAATATGCGGCCAGTCTTCCCCAAACGTCGGCGCCGAACAGGTTCGTATGCACGATAAGCGGCTTCGTTTCCCGGAACTCGCGGTACAGCCTAAACAACGCAGCTGAATTCGCAGGCCCTTTTTTCTCCCAAATCCTGTATTCCACCCCGGCTTTCTTGAATTCCTCTTCCATCAACCCGCCGCCGTTTATGGATGCGACCTTGGTCCGATATCCGTGTTCCGGCAGACGTTTCGCGATCTCGAACACCAGCCGTTCCGCACCCGCCGGATAAAACGACGTGACTACCTGATAAACCAAAGGTTTTTCGTCTCCCGACTTGGACGGGACCAGCCCGCGATAGACCCGGGCATAGGCGCCCACCATTTTCTCTATCGGATATTTCCCGCGTATCCGCGCTTTAGCGGACTGCGCGCGCGCCACAAAGTCCTCTTGCTCGGCCAGCATCTGTTCGATCGCATGGGCCCAAGACGGTACGTCACCCGATTCGACGAACACGGCCTCGCCCTTGTCCACGGTTTCATGCAACACGGGCAAATCCGAAACGATCATCGGGACCCCGGCAGCCGCCGCTTCCAACACAGCCAAGCCTTGTCCCTCCCAACGCGACGGCAGGCAGAAGATATCGGATTGGGCCAAAAGCACCGGCGCATCTTCGCAATATCCCAAGAACTCGATGCGCGATTCCAAACCGAGCCGTCTTGCCAGATTCTTGAGTTCATTCTCCTCCTCGCCCGTACCCGCGACTTGCAGGATCCATTGGCCTTTGACTAAAGCCAAAGCTTTGAGGAGCGTAGCTAAATCCTTCTGCTTGGTCAGGCGGCTCAACGTCAACAGCCTCGGCACATCGCGGAAATGACGCGCCGGTCGTTCGATCACCCTGCTGATGTCGATGCCGTTGGGAACGGTTTCGATTTTTTTCGGGTCTGCCCCTTCGCGATCTTCCATCTCCTTTTTGACCGTCTGCGAGATGGCGATGAGCCGCGCCGCGAATCGGTTGGTCAGCTTTTTGCATACCCTCCGGATCCAACCGAAATCCTGGTTCGAATTATGCTCGGTCGAGACGATAATCGGTACGCGCGCCAGCCTTGCCGCCGTCCGGCCCCACACATCTGCGGCGAACAGATGGGTGTGGACTATTTGCGGCCGCTCTCTCCGCAAGAATGCATAAGTTTTCCACAACGTATCCAGACCATACGGCCAAGCATAGCCCATGACCGTCAGCTTGATGCCGGATTTGCGGTATTCCGGTTCCAACGGACCGCCGCGCAAAAGCGACAAGACTTGGATTTCGAAATCATGTGACGGTAGACGCTTGGCTAATTCCAACACCAGACGTTCAGCCCCACCCGCGTTCAACGAATCCACGATATGCACTACCGATGATTTTCCTGGATCAAACGGCTTGGCTTCGATGAGCCAACCGTCGGCCAGAGCATTTGGCGTGCTATGCGCCATCCAATTATCCATCGCATCACAGGCATGGAACGCTTTACTGCCCCGTTTCATGAAATGTCTGCCGACTGATCCGAAGAACTGCCTGAACCAGGAAGAGGCTACGGCTGTATATCTAGGTCTCCATCCCGTAGCCATCAAAAGCCGCGGCAAAGAACGTCGAGAGAACCCATTCACCCTCTCTGCGGCGACAAGCAGAATTCCATCGGGCGCGGTCTTTTCTTTCAAAGCTTCGAGAAACGAGGCTGGGTCGGTTTCATCCTGCAGATTATCCAGGATGACTACATCGAATTTCCCTTGGACCATTGACGCCGGGCCTACGAAGAAAGAGGCTTTCAACGAAAAATCCCTTGCCGTTTCCCGAGCGCGTCCAATTGCCGCCTCATCCGTATCCGCGCCCATCACGTCATAACCGAGCTGGGCTAGCGGCATTGCTAAATTTCCTGCGCCGCAATTAGCGACTAAAATCCTGACCTGATGAGGCTTCCGCCCCGTGTTCGACAGCTCGATACGCTTCACGAAAAAATCCAAAGCCCTCAAGCCTCCTGGCTCGCGGTGCAAAGCCGTGGATTTTTGGTACGCCTTAGTCGGTTTCACGCCTCAAGAATATCATGCGCGCCCTTGTCGGACGAGCGCGTCTCCGTGCCCTGGGCCATCAAGCCTCCCGCCGTGCCTGAATCGCTTTCCGCAACGGCCTGTGTTTCGCTTTCCTGGCTCAATACAAAACCCGCCGCTAAAGCCAGACCTAGCGGCAGCCACATCTTGCCGGTCCAGTAATCAGTATTGAAAAGCTGATAGATGACTGCACCGCCTGCTCCGGCCAAAATCAGAAAGTATGCTTTGGCCACGCCGTTCTTCTCCATTTTCGAAACCAACATCCTGAACTTTGACACGAAACCGGCGGCCAGGATAGTTAACGCCGCAAGCCCCAACAATCCGGTTTCAAATATGATTTTCTGCAGCCAGCCATGCGAATCCAGCGGCGCGCCGAATTCGAATGCGAAAATCTGCGTGGCTCCGATGCGGCTGATGAAACTCCCGGCGCCCGTACCGAAAATCGGATTATCCCAGAAATAAAGCCAGGATATCTCCGAAAGCATCAACCGGGTCTCATTCGAGCTCAAAGCCGTGTACGACCCTGTGTAATAGATCATGCCGACCACGAACGGCAATAGCAGGATGCCGGCCAGCATGAACTTGGGCACATGGCGTTTGAAGACTTTCCGCCAGTCAGTGAACCACAGGAAAGCGAATTGGAGGAATGTCACGATCCAAAAAGTCCGCGTGAAAGTCAGGATGCCGATGACAAACTGGAAAATCGCAATCGCAGCCAGGATGCGCTTGAGGCGCGTCCCTTTTGCCAACAGCACCATGGCCCAAGCGAACAGCGCAGAATACACCATGACTTCGGCCAGCTCGTTATGGTTCTCGCCCAATACGTTGACGCCGAAAATCGGGAATGGATGCGCCCGACCGAAAATCTGGGATGAGTCGGCGGGCATTATCACGGCCGCGAATCCGCTCAGGGCCGCCAGCATCCCGACCGTCACCGTGACACCGAGCGCACCCCACAAGCGGCGGCGCGAGCGGATGAGATTCACCGGCAACGCCACGAACGCCACGTAATCGAACAGCACGGGACGCAGGCTGTATTGGAGGGTGAAGATTTTATCCGGCAACGCTCCGGAAAACATGGAAAACACATGGGCGAAAAATAATCCCAGATATTGCTTGAACAACGGCAATTGAGGCTGCCAATTCACGTCGCGTCGACCGAGCCAATAGAAAATCAGACGTAATGCCCAGGCCGCGATCACCACGAACATAGCGATCTCCACCAGGAAGACGTCCACCGAACCGCCGAAGGCCGGTTGGCCGATGAGCAAACCGCCCGTGGGGACAGAAACCATCATGCCCAAGAAAGGCACGAGCGCAATCGCCAGGTAGAAGGAAAAATAGATGTAACGGAACGCAAACAGCAAAGCGAAGATGAACCCGGCGATAAGCATGAAAGGCAGCGGCGGACTTACGGAAATCCCGACCACGCCAAGCACCAGCAACAAAAACACTCCCCAGGTCAGAGTGGCCAGTTCCCGGCCCTGTTTGGGCGCATGCTCCATAACCATAGTGTAGCATGTCCACCGTCGTCGCGGCCCCACCTCTTCTGTCATCCCGGCCCTAGAGCCGGGATCTTCAGTAAAATCTGATGGATCATCCATTCGTGACCGAAAAAATAATTGCAGCACGCACTGCTTGGCTGTTATCATCGTGGTATATGAAAAATATATCATTTCTTTATGGCGTAATGGGCTTGCTGGTCGGTATTTTTCTGACCCTTTTGCTCTCGGCCAGCGTGTCCAACGATAACAATTTTGGCATGATGCGGATGATGGGTTTCGGTTCGGATAATCTGGATAGGCACTTCATTGAACAGATGATCCCGCACCACGAAGGCGCAATCGAGATGGCGAAACTCGCTCAAGAACGCTCCAAGCGTCCGGAAATCCTGGCTCTTGCTGAGACGATCATTCAGAGCCAATCCCAAGAAATATCCAAGATGCAATCGTGGTACAAAAAGTGGTACGGCAACACCATCCCGGTCAACCCCGACGCTGGAATAGGCATGGGACGCGGCATGATGCATGGAGGGATTATGGGAACCGTTGTTTCCGACATTCAATCACTTAAAGACGCAACTAACTTTGATGAAGCTTTCCTGCAAGAGATGATCCCCCATCACCAGATGGCGGTTATGATGGCCCAGATGCTTGCCCAGGGAACGAATCGCCCTGAAATGAAACAGCTGGCTCAAGATATTATCAAAGCTCAAGAAACAGAAATCGAGCAGATGCGTTCCTGGCTCGAGTCTTGGTCTCTTTGAGATTATTTTGTCATCAGCCTGGTTCACGCCAATCAAAAAACCTTAAGATATGGAAAAGGCCGGCCTGCTCGCGTGAGTCAGGTCGGCCTTGAGTTGAGGTGGGAGAGAAGCTTCGCCTTGGCGCTTACGGCGTCGAGGCAATCTGCGCGTTGAAGTACACGGCGTTGGGCGGCGCAGCGCCCAGGCCGTTCCAGATCAGGGTGTACGGAACCGTGTTGCCGTTGTAGGTCACGACCGTGCTCCCGACTACCGCGCCCTTGCCGCCGCACGGGAAGTCGTTGGACTTGTCGAACACCCAGCAGAAGCCGCCGAGTGCGGCCGAGTTCGTGTACTTGTCGTTGAAGACCAGGTTCGAACCCGACGGGATGTCCACCGAGCACACGTACGATCCAGTCACCAGGTTCTGGGCGCAGAGCGTGCCCCAGGGGTGCATGACCTGGTTCGGATCTTTATACCAGCCCTCGACCACGACCGCGACCGGCGCCGTGGGCGTATACCCATCGGCCGGAGTCCAGGTGAAGACCAGGGTGTGCATGACACCCGAGCCGCCGCTGCCGCCCGTGCCACCGGTTCCTCCGGTTCCGCCCGAGCCGCCCGTTCCGCCCGTTCCGCCGCTGCCGCCCGTGCCACCGGTTCCTCCGGTTCCGCCCGAGCCGCCCGTTCCGCCTGCACCAGCCGTACCGCCGGCTCCTGCGCTGCCTCCCGAACCGCCAGCTCCTCCGCACGTCCCGTCACCGGGATGCACGTTCTTGTTGGTGTCGTCGCAGTCGCCCTTGCCGCCCAGGCTCGTCGGGCACGCCGCGCTGTCCGGGTAGCTCATGTCGCTCCACCCGTCCAAATCGTCGTCCACGCCGTCGTCCACGACGCCGTTGCAGTTGTTGTCCTGCCGGTCGCAGACTTCCTGGGTCGCCGGGGTGATGAGTGCGGCCGTGAGCGAGTTGCACACGCGGATGCCGCTGACTTCCAGGCCCGTGTCGCAGCAGTCGCCTGCCGCCACCGTAACGCCGTCACCGTCCGCATCCGTATCGCAACCGTCGCCGATGCCGTCCTTGTCCATGTCGCTCTGGGACGGATTGTACACCGCGACGCAGTTGTCCACGCCCGTGCACTGGCTGTTGGCCAGCTGGACGCTGTCGCAGTACCCGTCGTTGTCTCCATCCAAGTCGCAGAGGTCGCCGTACTGGTCGCCGTCCGCGTTGGCCTGGTTCGGATTCACGATGAGCGGGCAGTTGTCCAATCCGTTCAGGATCTTGTCGCCGTCCGTATCGTCGTCGCACACGTTGCCCGTGCCGTCGCCGTCCATGTCCGCCTGGTCCGGGTTGGGAATCATCGGGCAGTTGTCCGTGACGTTCGGGACCGTGTCGCCGTCCGCATCCGGGTCGCACAGGTCGCCGATCTTGTCGGCGTCCAGATCCTGCTGGTTCCAGTTCGGGGTCACCGGGCAGTTGTCCTTGGCCACGCACGCCGGGTCCAGGTACTGGAGCTTGGCGTTGACGCAGTCGGAGACCCCGTCTCCGTCCGTGTCACCTTCGCACTTGTTGCCCGTGCCGTCATGGTCATCGTCAGCCTGGTCCACGTTCTTCACGTAGATGCAGTTGTCGTTGCCGTTGACCACGCCGTCGCCGTCGAAGTCGTTGCCGCATGCGTCGCCGACCCCGTTCTTGTCCGTGTCGAGCTGGCTGGCGTTCGCGACCAACTGGCAGTTGTCCGACGAGTCCGGGATGCCGTCGTTGTCGTCATCCGGATCGCACGCGTCGCCCAAGCCGTCGATGTCGTTGTCCGTCTGGTTGTAGTTCGCCACAGACGGGCAGTTGTCGGTTCCGACACAATCGACCTTCGGCGCAGCCGGATCACAATAGTGATCGTTGTCCAAGTCGAAGTCGCAGGCGTTGCCGGCGCCGTCCATGTCCTTGTCGGCCTGGTCCGGGTTGGCGACCTTCTCGCAATTGTCGGCGTCGTTCAGGATGCCGTCGTTGTCGTTGTCGCCGTCGCACTGGTCGCCGATTCCATCGGCGTCCGTGTCGAGCTGTCCCGAACAGAAACCCGTGACGCACGTCCCGCCGGCCAGCGCGCAGTCGCCGTCGACCTCGCAGGCAGGCTTGGGGTTCACGACGTACAGGCACGAATCGAGCTGCGTGCTCGCGACTGTTCGTCCGCTGCCGGCCGTGGTGTCGTTGCACGGGACCACACCGTGGTCCGCGCAGTTGTCCACCAAGTCGCCGTCGATATCCGTGTCGCACGCGTTGCCGCTGGCGTCGCCGTCGACGTTGGCCTGGTCGTGGTTCGCGCGAGTGGGGCAGTTGTCGACCCGAACGCATTCGGGCAACGGGTTCCCGTAGCTGTCCACGGCCGCGATGAGCGGATCCGTGCAGTCCGGAATCCCGTCGTTGTCCTGGTCGATACGTTGGACCGCCTGGCCCGCATTCTCGTCCGTCGGCACGTTCGCCGAACACGCGACGAAGAAAGCGGCCATGAGGGCCAAGAAGAGACTGAAATTCTTCCATCTGTTGTGCATGACTGGTCGTCCTCCTGAATCCAGACCCCGAGTTATTTCGGAGCCTCGCTTCTCTCAAGTTGTCCAAAGATCATCCGACCAGATGGTCGGAATCCCCTCGCCTCAAAAAGCTTAAGAATCACACATTGAGGGAATATGTGACCCTAACAAAATACGGTGTTTATGTCAATAGGTTACGCATAAAAGGCTAAAATATGCGGATTTGGCTAGATTGAGCAAAATGAAAAGACCGGGAGCTCGATTCCGATGAACATCGGAAGAGCTGCCCGGCCTTGAGAGACCACATCGCAGGGTGCGATGTGGGAATGTGCTTGCTAGAGCCCAGACACGACCGTGTGGCAGGTCGTGTACTGCGGGATTGCCACCTGGGACGTCTGCAACAGCGTGTTCGAACCCTCCAGGAAAACCTGGACGGTCGCAAACGTGATGCACGAGCCTGGGCTGTTGTAGTTCCAGCCCACGTTCCACTGGCTCGAACCGTACTGGACCACGAAGTCCGCGGCCGCGATCGGCTTGGGGATGAACGTTTCGTATCCCGAGCCATTCCACGCCATCGGGTACTGCGTGCCGCCGTGGCCCCAGTCGTAGAGCACCGGGGTGTACGACGACTGTCCCACGATGAGCCGGTACCCGACGCGCGCCGCGTTCGGCAGGCTGTCGCAGTCCATGTCCATCGTGTCATCCGGCGTCTCGACCTGTCCGGGGTGGACTGCGGCATTGTTGTCGTTGCAATCCTTGATCGAGGTGTCGCTGGCGTGGGCCTTGTACCCGTCGCCATCCGCATCATCGGTCCCCGCGACCAGCGGCGTAGCCGTGATCCACAGGTCGCACCCGTTCTGGCCATTGCTCTTCACGGTGGGCGCAGGCAACGCCTTGCCGTCGAGCGTGGCGAACACCGTCGCGGTCAACTTCAGAGAACTTGGGTCGCAGTACTGATGCTTCCAGGGGTCTTGTCCGGCTTCCGGATCGTAGTAACCCCCGAGCTTGAATTGCGAGCCCGCGTACGCCGTGTACGACACCGTTGCACGCGTCCCGTTCACCGTCTTCGGCGAATTCCAATCCGGTTCTCCGGGCATGAACGATAGGGTCTGTGCGTACACCGTGTACGCGTGCGTACCGCTCGTCGGCACGACAACGGTCACGACCATGGTCCCGGCCGTCGCGGTGTTGCCACCCGACCCGCCAGTCCCCGCCGTTCCGCCGCTGCCCGAGCTTCCGCCCGAACCACTGCTTCCGCCCGTGCCAGCATCGCTGCACACCACGCCGCTGCCCTGCGGGAGGTAAATCCCCAGACAGCTGCAGGTGTACGTCACGCCGTTTTGGACGCACGTCGCGGTCGAGCCATAGACGCACGTAGCGCCAGCGCAAACCGTTCCGGTCGAACCGCTGCTGCCGCCCGTCGAGGTCGTTCCGCCAGTACCCGCTGCTCCCGCATCCGGTAGGACCGGATTCGAGTTGCCGCCAGAACCGCCCGAGCCTCCGGTCGAACCACCGCTGCCGCCCGCGTCGCCGTCGCACGTGATGTTCACGCCTGCGGGCAGGTAAATACCCAGGCACGAACACAGGTAGACGTTATCGCCCTGGACGCACGCGGCTGCGCTGCCGTAATTGCACGACTCGCCTGCGCAGACCGTTCCGGCGTCCCCAGTGGGAGCAGAACCAGCCTCGCCGGCCGTGCCCGCATCAGGCAGCACCGGATTGGAGCTGCCCGCTTCGCCGGCACTGCCGCCGGTCGAAGGACTCGACGCTCCAGCCGAACCGCCGGTTCCGGGCGGGACCACGTTGGATCCACCCGCCGAACCTGCCGTTCCAGCCGCTCCCGCCTCGCCCGCCGCACCAGCAGCCGCAACCGGCTCCTCGCTGATGTCAGCACACGCCACGAGAGTTGCCGCAATCGCGATGTAACCGAGAACTGACTTATACATGAGACTCTCCTTTCCGACCACGTCGGAAAAAAATGGTTTCCGCCTGTTTGTCACCCTGAATGTAACGAAGGATCTCTCTCCAAGATTCTTCCCTACATTCAAGGCAACACAGGCACACTTGTCCAAAGAACGAATAAATATAGCACTATTCTATGATTTTGTCAAGTCTCTAACGTCAACCAAAATAACAAAAATATGGCTTAAATGAGCCATATTCTAAACTTAAACAAAAACTGTAAATTATTGCCTTAAATTACGCATTATGCTCCTATTTTCGCTTAATTAGCTGGTTTGATCTATCGACTGACTTCCTTCGCCATCCGCCAGGCCGCATTGAATAGCGCCTTGAACAATTCCGCCATTTCCTTGTTTTCCACCAAAAACGCGACCGGCCGCGTTTTGACCACAAAAGCCGCGACTTTATTATCCACGATATTGATCTCTCCGGTGAACGGGGAGGTCCCATAAGGGATTTCCCTCACCTCCCAATTCGTCAAATCCGTCTTAGGCCTCTGCATGCCGGCCTTGAGCGAAAAAATGTATCGTCCATGCATACGTCGCGCCATCTTCACCCGTTGCCCCTCATTTATCTTCGAGATGCGAAGCGTCCCTTCGTCTATGGCCGCGAAACTCAAATATTCCCCACGCGACTGCTGCATGATTTCACGCACAGCCATTATTCCCTCATCACCTTCAAAAAACCTGACCTGCGGTTTATCTTCAACCGCATTGTACAGTGCCATGAAATACGGGATGGAATCTTCCAGCTTTTTCTTTTTCTCATCCAGTTCCTGCTTCTCGCGGTTCAAAACTGCCGCCAACCTGCTCGGTGATTCTGCCGTGAACAAAGTCTTCTTGCCTTTCATCGAACTCGACGCCAATCCCCTCTTCTTCAGATCCTCGAGCGTTAGGTAAGTCGTCGAACGATTAACTTTGGATTTCTTCGCGATGTCTTGGACGCTCGCCGGCCCCAACTCCAACATTGCCAAATAGACGCAAGCCTCTTTGTCACTCAACCCAAGTTCCAACAATCTCGCCGTGGCTTCGTACATATATTTTCATCCTACCCCCAAGATGTCAGGACCGGAAGGGTTCTCTGGGCTGTGGATTTCCAGGAATACCGTTTTGCCCTTTCGATGCCCATCTCCTTCATTTTATTTTTAGTCTCCCAATCCTGCGCCAGTTTATCGAGCAGGGTCGTCAGTTGCTCAGGTTCTTCAGGTGAAAAATACAGCGCCGCGCCCCCCAGGATCTCGGGCAAAGAAGCAGCATTGGAGGAGACCACCGGACAACCGCATGCCATTGCTTCGACTGGAGGTATACCGAAACCTTCATAAAACGATGGATGGACTAACGCCTCGGCCGCAGCCAATAGATATGGTTTGTCCGCTTCCGGCACGTAACCGAGTTCAAGGATATCGGATTTTACCGGTGAATTATTTATTTCACGTTTAATGTTTTCGTACCCGAACCCCGGTGCACCGACCAAAGCCAGCTTGAACGGATCGCCCACGCCGCGTTGCGTTTTGAACCGGCTGAACGCCTTGATGAGCGTCACGATATTTTTCTTGGCTTCCAACCTACCGACATAGATATAGAAAGGCTGCGACAGGCGGTAGCGGCGCAATCTCTCTTCAATCTCCGCCGCATCGGTAATCGGATGGTATGTCTCGAAATCCACTCCAGGATAAGTGATGGCGATGTTCTTGGGGTCTATGCCGTATGATTCCGCGATGTCCCGTCCCGAGAATTCCGAGACCGCGATGATGCGCGCCGCCTTCTTCTTGATCTCCCGCATGGCTTGCTCGTGGATATGCACCTGACGTGGTTTGTAGAGCTTTGGCAGGTGGTGGAAACCCACGTCGTGCACCGTGACCACGGTCTTCTTCGGGAAGATGCGCGGCAAAGTACTGCCCGGCATCCACAGCACATCCACCGGATGTTTGCGCAAATCCCAAGACAGCCTGAACTGCGTCCAGCCGTACGGCAGAGGCCATTTGAGCCGTTCCTCGAACCAATTCTCCGGCAGCTTCTCAAGCCCTCCGGCCAGCGGCGCATTGGAGTACAGGATCCAGGAATTCCCGTCGTTCAAGGTCAAGCTTTTTAGTTCTTGGATGACGTGCCAGGCATACCACTCCACCCCCGTTTTCGCGGTTTTGTTGGCTCGCGTCGCCTCGATTCCGATAAGCATATTCGGCAAAAAGTATAGCATGATAAAGAAAACGCCGCTCCGTGGAGTTACGGAACGGCGAGTACCGGGTATGCTTCACGGCAAAACGCGGAATGCCCTGGGAGGTAACGTCTGACCGACGGGAAAATCATGTCTTTCGACGATGACCCTGGTGCCGATGGCGGGAGGATTCTGCCCCATCTCCACTTTCGCTACCCTGACCCTGCTTTCCGCCTCATCGACCGCGAAATGCGGTTCGTACCAAAGCAGAGGATCCGTCTCGATGACCACGAAGCTCACGTGACCCGCAGTCGAATCGTCGCACCTCAGAAGCTTATCGCCACACAGATGACCGCTGATCCGTCCGGTCATTTCGCCATGGCGGGATGACCAGATTTCCGGATCCCTGAAACAGTCGTAGTGGGTCCACCCGAAGTTCCGGACATGGTACGCCGGGAAACCCACGATACTGGACAGATGCAAGGCCAACATGGCCCAACTGAACCAGACGAAGGCGTGATCCGAATATTTCGGGAATATCCTGTGGTATGCCGTGGCTGTAGCGAGCAGATACGGGATGAGCGCCAAGAACAGCCACTTGTTCAGCCAGCCGATCGGCAAGTCGACGCGCCACCTGGAATTGAGGATGTTCAGGTCCCAAACGGCAAAAATGAACACCAGGAAAAAAATCAGCGCCGTGCTGAAAGAAGGATCCGCATCGCCTGTTTCCGTTTCTGCTCCTTTGGGCTGGCTGCCATCATCATTCATCTCATCATCTCCGGTTGAAAGGGCATCCAACTTTTACACCAATCCGCCATATCAATCAATAACCGACCCGATATCTTTTCTCCCCCCCCTTCTAAGGTCGGGAACCGGCAGGAAATCATGAGCGAGGATGTGTTCGAGATATCCCTGAACGAGACCCGCAGCCATGATTTCCTGCCGGTTCTCGACCCGCCCCATCCTCTTGACCGCCTGCCCACATCGGACATACATTACCCTCCATTCCCGTTCTTTCGACCCGATAGGTCCCATTCGGAGGCCTGAACATGGAGAGACTGTCTGTCCTGCGCCACGATTCATTTCCTGCATCCCCAACCCTAACCCTGTATTTCAGCGAGCCCGCAGGTGACTCAACGCTCTTCAGCATCCTTCTGGAAAAAAGCGATGCTGAAGCCTTGGCATCCAAAGGCATCCCCGGATGCCATCGTCCCGACGCGAGACGCCACACGATCGTCAGCGCCTACAGCTACGCAGAGCTTGGGGACGACCTTGTCCCCGAACAGGTCTGCGAAAAGTTCGGCGATAAGGACGATCTCCTCATCCACCCGCAAAATTGCCGTGTCCACGAAGAGAAATACCGGGACATCGCGAAAGCCCTGCTGGAACGGCTCGACGTGAGCTTCGCCCTAGCGCGGAGGGACAAGCGGAACGTAGACCTCTACTTCCCGCTCCAAGCCGATGAACGCTTGGCCGTGGCCATCTTCGACCTTTCGCTCCTCGACGACCTCATCGTCGCCTGACCTACCCGAGAACGGACAATCTGTCCGTTCTTAATTTGGCTTAAATAAGACAAATTTTATAATTTTTTCACGTCTTACCATTGACGGAATAGCCAGTCCGTGGTAGCCTGGTACTCATGTGCTAGTAATCGCGATACTGTCGCGGGGCTTCCGAACGGAAAAAGCAGCACAGTCTCGAAGTTCATAAGGATAAAACAACATTGTCACAGCCTGAACCGAATTTCGCCCCGCACACATCCGCCGCTTGTCGCGGACAACATAACCCCCCGATTCACATCGGGGGGTTTGAGTTTATTGCGCACCCCTAGGTTTGGGCGAACTTACCGCTCATGGCCTTCCTTGCAGTTTCCCGGTATTTGCAAAACTTGCAATCCGCGCCTGCCTTCGGCAACCGATTCGCATCCAGGCACGCCCGCGCTGCAAAAAGCGTCGGTTCCACCCATCCGTCGCTTCCGTGGTGCGGAATCAGGGTGACCTCGAACTCTACGCGGCCGTTGAAGCTAGCCGCCTCCGTCCTGCCCCGACAATACAGGAAGTACGCCATATCCGAAACCGATTCGCCGTTCTGGCGCAACAGCCATTGATAGACTTCCAGCTGTCGCTTGTACCCTTCATGCCACGGTTGGTCGAGGACCGTGACCGGTTCGCGTTTGGCCGTGGCCTTGTAATCCGTGACCAACAGCAGGTCCTGCTCGTCCAGCCACAGGTCGTCGATGGCGCCGTAAACGCGGAAGTTTGTCGGCAGATGGACGAAGTAGACCCCTTTGCGCGTGTTGCGCCACTCGTCCAACATGTCGTGCTTGGCCGGCACGGCCTTGATGCCGTGCTTGACCATATACGGATGCGGCTTGCCGGCTTCACGGTATCGGTCGAATTCCCGCTTGAGCAGGGTGTCGACTCCGGCGTTGATGGCGAAGCCCGGTCCATCCGGACGCCTCACCCCCAAACGCAGCTCTAGGTACAGGCAGCGCGGACACTCCATGAAGAGCGCGATCTTGCTCCGGCTGAACGGGAACGGTTTCTTGGGATTGGGTGTGTAAAGGGACATGAAATCCTCCGGTCAGGACTTAAGCATAGACCGGTATTTTCATCAACCCCGTCCACTCCCTATGGTTACGGTTGGTCGTTCTTGGTCATCTCCTCTTCAATCGGTCGTATCGGATGTTTTGTCCTTGCCCAAGCCCAAACCAAACCCGTAAATCCTGCTAAGCACGCGAACAATACAGCCAAATCCGAGACGCGTCCTAACCAGTTGCCGCCAATCATGTCACGGACAGCAAGAATCGCCAAAATCGCCAACACGCCACCGAAGCAGACCAAAATGGCTCTTCGTAACAGCTGCTGGCTGTGTCGATACAGCAGGAACGCACCCACGGCCAAGACTGCGAGAATAATCAACGGTACTGCCAGGAATAGGCCGATCCGGTTGAAAAACGAGCTGTACCATGGTTTGAGGAAAAATTCCTGATGGAGTTTAGGCAGCAGCTTTACTGTCGCAATCATCCTATCCAGCGGAAAAGCCTCCTTTTCGCCCACCACGAAAACGTACGACCCATACAAATCCGCATTGGAGATAAAGACCGTTTGCGTACCGGTACCTACGGATTGCCTCATCTCCGGACCCTTCAGGTACCATTCGCCGCCATACTCTTCGTACCACCTTTGCCAATTCGCTTTATCGCCGTCCAAAACAAAAGTTTGCACTCCTTCTGGCCCATGCGCCTTCAGTTCGGCCTTCAAATCAGTCATCACTCCTGGCACATCAGGCACCAACAACTGAAAATACAGCTCTTGCGGGACATCGGTCTTGATCTTGTACAGCACGGCTTGGCCGTCCAACCAACCATAAAATGCTTGCGAGATTTCCGGATTACTCACCTCCACGACTTTCTCCTCGCGAACAAACCGCGGATCATGCGCGAAAGCCGCGGCCGGCAAAGACAGCAAAATAAATGCCAGCGCCATGCCTCTGGTCGTTTTTTTGAAACATAATCCCATACCGGCAGTATACATCAGCTGCACACCGCTTGTTCATCAATAGAATGACGACATCAAAAGACAGCGCTTTCGCGCTGTCTGTTGAACTTTCGTGTTGGATTACCAGCGGCCACCACCGTTGCCACCGCGATCCTGCCGGGGCGGGCGCTCTTCCATGGGGCGGGCTTCGTTGACCGTGAGGGCACGGCCATCGAGCTCAGCACCATTGAACTTAGCAATCGCGGCATCCGCTTCTTCCTGAGTGCCCATCTCCACGAAGCCGAAGCCCTTGGAGCGGCCGCTCATGCGGTCCGTGATTACCTGTGCCGAGGTGACCTCGCCACACTGTGAGAAAGCATCGCGGAGCGACTCTTCAGTCGTGTTCCACGACAAGTTACCGACGTACAATTTCTTACCCATACTGGGAGTAAAAATGTTGGTTTCCGCGCTTTCACGTCCGAAGACGCTAAGCGGGAATACCTTGATGATTATTCCGGACTACTGACCTGCGGCCGACTAGCCGTGGCATTTGCCCGTCCTGTATGACGGCCGCTGGTCCGCTTGTGGCGGAAACTGCGCTCCTAGCATTACAAGGCCTATTTTGTATCATGTTTGCAGGTTTTTGTCAATGGCTACAGTCGTTTTCACTTCTCGTTGTGCTTATCGCCTTCCCCTCCAATGAACTTCGGTACATCAAATAACCGCTATGCTGCGCCAGCCAATGCCAAGGGAAAAACCTGGGGAAACCATCTATTTTGGTTATTATTTGGGGTAAACACACAATCCAAAGCGTAGCCAAAGCGGCTCCAGCCAAAAACCATGTGCTTTGCGGAAAGACCGTGAAAACCACCCACAGTCCCGCAGTCATCGTATAAGACGCCAAACCCAGAATTCCGGCTCTTCGTCCGATCGGAGTAAACACAACCCTGTCATGCGTTTCGTGACGCCTGAAAAATATGGCCATAATCCATTTCTTTAGCTGTTAGGCGGCCATCTTCATCTATATCCAAAACAGGGTCAAGGGTAGCCAAAATTCGGGCTACTTGGCCAAATCTTTATACCTCTTCCAGAATTCCGCGAGCTTAGGCGAAATCACCAGCTCGCAATACGGATTCTCTTTGTGGTTCTCGTAATAATCCTTGTGGTAATCCTCAGCTGAATAGAATTTCTCGAATCGTTTGACCTCTGTCACGATGGGTTTGTCGAATTCCTTAGCCGAATTAAGCTCCGCAATATACTTTTCCACAGCTTCCCTCTGATCGTCGTCCATGAACAACACTAACGACCGGTATTGCGTCCCCACATCGTGCCCCTGGCGGTTCAACTGCGTCGGGTCATGCGTATGGAAAAACACATCCAATAACTTTTCATAAGGCAGGACATCCGGATTGTAATCTATTTTGATGACTTCAGCGTGTCCGGTCTCCCCCGTCGAAACCTGCTCGTAAGTCGGGTTCGGGACATCACCTCCCGCATAACCCGAAGAGACGGCGCTGACACCATTCAGGTTCTTGAAAATCGCCTCCGTACACCAAAAGCATCCCCCGCCAAACACTGCCGATTTTGTCGACATAAGTTTCAAACCTTAGGTACGAACTTGAGCGAAATGGAATTCACGCAGTGCCGCGTATCTTTGGGCGTAATCTTTTCTCCGACGAAGACATGCCCTAAATGCGCCCCGCACTTGGCGCAGGTTATTTCGGTCCGCATGCCGTCAGAGTCCGGCGTCCTGATGACCGCACCCGCGATTTCCTGGTCAAAACTCGGCCAACCGCAATGCGCGTCGAATTTATCCTCGGATCGGTAAAGCTCCGCACCGCAATGGCGACAGGTGAAAATTCCCGGTTGGAAAAAATTATCGTACTCACCTGAACCTGGCGGCTCCGTGCCTTTTTTCACGATTACCGCCTCTTCCTCGGGAGTCAGTGGTTTCAATTCCATAAAATCATTTATCGAACTTGAATGTCGACATACTGGTATCCAGAACCACTTTATAATCCTTCTCGTTGAATGGGACGCATGAATTCCTGTTCACGGAGTAGGAACTGCAGCCCTCGATGCTGGCCAACTTCTTGATGAACTTAATCGCCAGATAACCATCCCCCATTTTCATCGTGTAATAATCGAGGCTGTAAATATCCGGCATCTCAATGATGCTATGGGTATGGCAGAACTCGTCAAACTCGGATTTTGACTGCGCTCCACTGCCAAGATTGACGCAACCGTCTTTGATCGTTACATCATCAGCCTTAAAACGCACGATCTCCCACTCCGGCGTCGACGCACCCTTGGTAGGATGGCGGAAAGAAAAACCAGAATTGCTGTGGAAAGTCTTCCAGGTATCGTCAATCGCGACCAGCGTCGACGACGCATTGCCGGATGGCTCCGCTTCGACACCGACGTTCGCGATCGATGTCATTTTCTCGGTTCCCGTCCCTGCACCCGACGGATTCACCGCTGTTTCCGGACCTTTTGAAAAACAACCGGCACCGCACAGCACAAGCATGGCGATAGCCGGTATCAATTTATTGGGAATCATATGCCCTGAATAGTTACATGGTATAAGCCGCTCGTAAATGAGCGCCCATGATACCCCACTCAACGGGCTTTCCCCCATCTTTATGACGAAAAGATGCTCTTCTTGTACGAATCCAAATTCTCAAGCGCGATACCCGTGCCTTTGGCCACGCACAATTGCGGATTGTCGGCCGTGAAAGCCGGCACGCCTGTGGCTTCGGCGAGAAGTTTGTCGAGGTTTCGTAATTGCGAGGTACCACCGGACAAGACCATCCCCTTTTCCATCACGTCAGCCGAGAGTTCCGGCGGTGTGTTATGCAGAACGTCTTTGACCGCGTCGATGATGCCCTGCAATTCGTGCTGGATGGCGTCGGTCACATCGTCGCTTGTGATGCTGATGATGCGCGGCAAGCCGGTGATCATGTCGCGTCCCTTGGCCTGCATCTCCAGCTTTTCTTCGAGATAGAGCGCGGAGCCGATTCGAATCTTGATGTCTTCGGACGTCCGTTCGCCCACGGCCAGGCCGTACTTGCGCCGCACGTGTTCCTGGATAGCCATGTCAATCTTGTTGCCGCCGATGCGGACCGACGCGGAAGACACGATACCGCCGAGCGAGATGACCGCGATTTCCGATGTGCCGCCGCCGATGTCGATGATCATGTGCCCGGACGGCGACCCGATCGGGATATCCGCTCCGATGGCAGCCACGACCGGTTCTTTGATGATGTATGCGGCGCGGGCGCCGGCCGAGATGGTGGCGTCGATGACCGCGCGCCGTTCGGTCGAAGTGATGCCTCCGGGGACAGCGACCATGACCTCCGGCCTGAACAACCGCATTCCGCCCACCGCCTTGTTGATGAAGTAACGCAACATCGCCTCGGTCGTACGGTAGTCGGCGATGACACCGTCCTTGAGCGGTCGCCGCGCCACGATCGTGTCCGGCGTCCTGCCCAACATCTCTTTAGCTTCCTTGCCTACGGCCAAAACGCGCTTGTCAGCCAACGACACGGCCACGACCGAAGGCTCGTTCAAAACGATGCCCTTCTTGGGGATATAAACCAAGACCGTCGTGGTCCCCAAGTCGATGCCGATTTTTTTTGCGAACATAGAAATCAAAAATGTAGGGGCGACGCATGCGTCGCCCTGGGCAAGGCGTGCCTTGCCCCTACCCTGTCAGAATTTTATCTCGAACGCCCGGTCGACCAATGTATCCGTCTCGTATTCATATCGGTCGTCACCCCACTTATCCTGGGGCTCGGCCGGTACGGCTGACTTAATGTTCTTACCTAATTTGAGGTCTAAAGTCAATTGTGTTTTATCCGCTCCCGGCTGTTTTTGCCAATCAAGCCGGTATTGGCCGTTGGCCAGCTTATCGACTGTTGTTTGCGGTAAGCGATATTTGAACATGAGCGTACCGGTCTTGCCTGGCTCTATGGACCAAAATGCGCCGAATACCGTCTTACCCAGCTCTTTCATCACGTCAACGCGGCCTGGGACTGCCACTCCACCGGTCCGATAACGGTCATCTTTTAACGCTCCGGACGAAGATATGAGCGAACTGCCTTCAGGGACATAGACCCTCGTATAGCTTCGGTAACGCGTATATCGCCAATCAATCACTTTATTCGTGTTCGTATACGTCAACGTCACCGTAGCTACCGGCCCTTGCGGATCTGCCATGTCGACCTGGTACGAAATATCCTTG
This sequence comes from Candidatus Uhrbacteria bacterium, assembly GCA_016222815.1. Lineage (GTDB taxonomy): Bacteria > Patescibacteriota > Patescibacteriia > 2-12-FULL-60-25 > 2-12-FULL-60-25 > CAIKNB01. The sequence continues at coordinate 10,831 of JACRQE010000006.1, read as the reverse complement.
TCCATCACGCCATCGGTTTTATAAGCCGCCAAGTTGGCATCAATCACCCACAGGAAATCACCGTCTGTGGGTTTGGCCCGTGCCGTCCAACCGCGCTGATCCAGCACGGACATCACCGCCGGCGAACGCGAATACGCCATGATTTGCTTTCGCTCCAAAGACTTCGTCAACAAGTCCAAAATTTCTGGCCAACGCGACGAGGGCATCTGCTGAAGTTTGGCCAACATCACCTCGCCTATCTTGCCAACGATATCCTTGCGTTGTGCTTCTGGGACGCCTTCCTTGAAGTAACCTATTTCCACGTCGTACTGGATCTTGTCCCAAAAATCGTTTTCATTGAAAGTTTTGCCTTCCACTGTGATCGGTCCGGTCAGGTGCAGCAGGGATTTGAACAGACCCTGTTCCAAAGCCAATACCGCGTTCGGCGCATCCGGCAAAGGTTTGCCCAGGGCCAGACTGCTTTCGCGGATGTAGAAATCCAGCATCTTCTCGGCTGACGTCGGGAAATCCGGCGACCAGTTGGCGTCGCGCAAGAACCAATTCTTCATGGCCAGCCTGTCGATGATCGGCTGCGGCGGCGTCTCTTTCCAGCCCTTATCCTCGGCTGGTTTGTCGATATTATAGACGTCTGTGAACTTCATCTCCGAGATGTCGCCCGCGTCGATCGATACCCTGCCGATATTCCCCACGAACCCACCACCCGGACGCATCTCGTCCGAGTTCAATAGCAGGAAAAGATAATCCGCTTTTTCCGGATATCCGGCCAACGGGACGATGGCCTCGACCAGCGGCACTGATTCATCCAATGCCTGTTTCAATGAAGGCAGGTTGTCAGCCAGCGGCTTGAGTGCCGTCCGCAGCGGCGCATACAATTCCTCCTGCGGCACCCGCGACCACAGATCCATGGCCAGCCCGATCTTGTCGCGGGCTATCCGCAGCTTGGGCAGCGCAGCCGAAAACTTCTGGAGCAGATCGCGCTTCTCTTCTTTCGACAGGTCTTTGAACCTCCGTGTAGGCGTTATGCCGATAGCCAATTCGCCCGACGCCGTGACCCCGCCTTGCATGGCTTCAATCAGCGTCTGCGCAATCGAGAGCAGATCCCGTGCGCCATCCAACGTCTGTTGCCCGACAATAGCCGCATCCTCCATGCCTCGCAGCTGCACGCCAATCCCCGGCATATCGCGCCAAAAACCGACATTCCGAAGTGAATCGTGGGCAATGCCAAGTTGAAGATCCGCTTCATCCACCTCAACTAGCGCCCCGGCCACATCCATCCTCTGCAGCTTATCTTTCGCCTGGTTCAGCGCCTCCTTTGCCCGTTCGGCCGCCATGCCCGCCTGGACCATGGAATAGACCGCCGGCGCCGTGGCGACAATCACTGCACTGAATGCCAACACGGCTCCCCATTTGGCGAATCTCCAAAAAATCGCTTTAGCTTTCCCAGCGGTCGGCGGCAAATGTTGTGGAGTATTTTCTTGAACCGGTTTCAAACCATAAGACTCCCGAACCGCCGGGCGCGCCTCAACCCTGGCCGCCGTTTTTTCCTTAGGCAGCTTATTGTCCGGAAACGCCGGACAAGTCAAAAAGTTCGGTGATTGTTTTTCTGGCTTCATGCGGTAAATGTTCGTACCGATCTTTCTCCCGACATCTAATCTCACTACCTCGGCAAAACCTTGCCTCGGTACTTCAAAAAGTATTTTACCGCGCTTGCGATATGAACGCGAGTGGTCCGGTTGAACAGCGCCCCGAACACGCTCCCCGTGTCGCTTTCACGTGTATGGAAATGGATAAGTTCTGCCTGCGGCACGTACGCCACGCGCCACCCCTTGATCCAGGCGCGACGGCACAGGTCGACCTCTTCGAAATACATGAAAAAACGGTCGTCAAAAGCGCCAACCTCATCCAACATCCGTTTCCGGATGAGTTGGGCGCCGCCTAAAACCCAATCGGCCTCCATGACGTCTGTCGGATCGTGTTCCAGCATGAGGTACCACGCTATCATCTTTTTGCCCCGCGATGTCCTGCCTAGCGGCGTCCGGCGATAGACCGGTATGAGCGTCGTCGGAAAACGATAGAACGAACGCTGCATCGTCCGGTCAGGATTCAGGAGGCGCGGACCGAAAACGCCGACTTCGGGACGTTTATCGGCCTCGGCGATGAGTTTCTCGAGTTGACCCGGAAAAACCACGATATCCGGATTGACGGTCATGACATAATCGCCTTTCGCTTGGGCAAGCGCCAAATTATTCCCTGCCCCATAACCGATATTGCCCGGGGCTTCGATTAGCTTCACCCACGGAAAGAGCTCACGCACCATTTGGCTCGTCTCGTCGCCCGGTGCATTGTTGACCAAGATATACTCATACGGAAAAGCCAGCCCGGCTTTTTCGAAGCCGCGCAATAGCATCCGGACCATGTCTTTCGTCCGGAAACAAACGGTGATGAATGTGACTTTAGGCATGCTTCCGTATGGGCGCAGGTGACGCGCCCCACCGCTCACACGTACCACTTCCTCATCTCCTTGCCCGAGACCTTGGCTCGCTTGGCCAGCTCACGTCTCTTTTTCCACATTTTACCGAATCCCGCAAGGGCCGCCACATAGCCGCTCAAAGACGATTTTGATAATGGCGCCACGAGGAACTTGCCTAATTCATACGGATAAATCCAAAGCGCATGGATGATGCGGTTCCCGCATTCGTCGTTTTTCCACACCATCCAGACATGGTTGCGAGTGGAATTGAAGTTTATCCGGGCGGGCTTCCTGAATCTCCGGATGAACGCCTTGAACCACATGAACCCCTGTTTGGCCGAGGCCGCGCTGCGGTGGTGCCAGGCCACAGCTTCAGGCACGAACTTGACCCTCAAACCCAGCCTCCGCATCCGCCAGCCCAAATCAATATCCTCTTTGTACGAAACGAAATCCTCATCATAAAATTCCCCGGCCAACTTCGCTTGAGAAATGGCCGATGCCCGGAACAAAGCCAGAGCCCCAGTCAGGGCGAACACGTCCCGCGCGCCGTCATACTGTCCACGGTCAACTTCCCCCGCACCGCGTTCGAACGCTCGTCGCGCCTTGCTCATCTGGATGCCGGTCGAGTCGATGACATTGCTCCGCTCTGTTTCGCGCCGGCCGTCGATATCCGATTTGACGCTGGCCGCGAGCAGTTTGGGCTGGACTCCGGCCAGCTCCTGGTCCGCCTCCAATGCCGCAACGAGAAGGCCCAGACAGTCAGGCGCCAGCTCCAAATCCTGGTTGGCTACCAGGATATACCGGTCATGCCAAATCTCTTCCGGCCACCGCGACAAAGCCAACGTGATTGCCTGGTTGTTCGCCCGGCAAAATCCCTGGTTCTTGAAATTCCGCAGAAGCGCCGTATCCGGACGCTCCTGCTCCAGCCACTTGAGCGTCCCGTCATCCGAAGCGTTATCCACCACCGTGACCGTGAACTCCTTATCCGTCTGCTGGTCGAGCGACGCGAAAAAATTCGGCAGGTAAGCCAGCCCGTTCCAGGTCGCGACGTTGATGATTGTCCGTTTTGCTTCGTGCATTTGGTTTTCCCGACCTACCCTTTCCGCTTCGGACTGACATTAAACCCCAAACGGAAGCGTCCGCCAAGCATGTGGCGCGTCTGGGCATCGATGGCCGGGATGGCGCCGAATATTACGAACGTGACTGGCAGGAGAACCCATTGCAGGATCGTCACCACCAAGGTCTGGCGCCGCGGGATATGCGAAGGTCGAGGCGGCAACAGGGCGAACGACATGCCGGCAGACACGAACACGCCGACCATGGCGAATTGCATGAGGGTTTCCAGGACGAACGGCGTATTCTGAAAAATCGCGAATTCCCGAAAAATTTCCGGCGCCACCCAAAAAGGCAACCGACCCAGGATGAATATCAGGAGAGGAGCCGTAGCCCAGGTGTACATGCCCTCGATCTGCTTGAACAGGAAAGACGCTTTGGTCCAGAAAGGCATCTCCTTGTCTGCCGAAAACTTCTCCACCATGTAGGGAAAATTCTCCACACCCCACGCCCAACGCCGCAGCTGTTTATATAAGGCGATCAACGCTTTCCAATAATCTCCGGTCATCACCGTGTCCATGGAAACCGGCACATAAATCGGCGTGACCCGGTAGTCCCCGTGATATTTGACCAGCGCCTGCAGAAAGATGCGTGAATCCTCGCTCACCATGTCTTTCTGCCAGAAATCCACGTCGATCAGCATCCGCAGGCTCATGGAGTGCGAGGAAAAAGTCATCATACCCTCGGGACGCGACAACTCGGTCATGAGCCAGAACGTGGTGCCGAACATGGCAACCCGCACGGCTGCCGGCGATTCCCACAGGTTGTTGTTATACAGGGCTATAGGTTGGTACGAACTCCTGGTCGGTTCGGGGACGGTCAGGTAGAGATATGTCAGATTCGAGAAATACCGCGGATTCACGATCGTATCCACATCGAACGACGAGACGATCACGTCTTCCGGATCCAGCCCCATTTCCGAAATCTGCGGCGCCACCTGATGCCCGGCCCAATTCAAGTTAGAACCCTTCCCTGGAAGCTCTTCCGGCAGGCCCTTCGGATGGACAGTCACAAAAAATTTTTGGAAAACGCCGTCGAACTCCTTTGTGATCTCATCCGCGACTGACAAAAAATGGTCCTTTGCCCGTTCCTCGCCAGCCAGGACTATCATCATCCGATCCGCCGGATATGTGCCCGACGCGATTGTTTTGAGCGTCTCCCGCACCACGCCGACGTCCTCTTTGACGGTCGGCAGGAACACCAGATGGCGGACACGGTCATAACCCGGCCGCGCTTCCGCGTACTTCTGCCAATCCTTCTTGATATCGCGCCGATACCGCCACCACGAAATCAGGACGAACGGCATGTAGTAACTTACCCTGAAGAGCCAGTACAAATCGAAGACGATCACGAAATAGATGACCCATAACGGCCTCACGAATGACAGCGCGACCGATAATATCAAAGTTATCCAGACCAAAGCGCCAGGCAGGATCTCGAAGAAGCGACGCATTAATCTTTCCTTAGACATAGCACTTCGGTCCGACGCTAGCTTTCAGCGTGATGTTAGGCTCCGTATCATAAACCGGCGCCACATAACCGTTAGAAGGATGCTTGCCGTCATTGAGTTCCCGGTAAAGACGTTCGACGTCCTGCGCCTGCTCCACGCTCACGCCGTACAGGGGCTTGCCCCAATACCGCGCCAACAGGTTCGCCACCAATACGCCGGTCCTGACTGATGTGAAAGAACCGGGTCCGGCCACGACACACACTCCGGCCATGTCTTGGACGTCCTGAGCCTTGAGATGACTGGCCAATGCCGATAAAATTTTATTCGACCGTCCGATACCGTCCACAAGCTCCACTCCGTCCTCGCGCAGATATCCGAACCGGAACTCGCCCGACCGCGCAGTGTCTAAAAACAAAAAACATTTGGATTTACTTCTTTTCATCAAGACGGTTGATCAAAATTGACTTCGGCGCCTTCAAGATCCCTTCCAAAAACCGATCCGCCATGTCGCGCCGATAGATGTATTCTTGGTACGACATGACCGTGTAGTTGATTTCCGCACCCATCCTGCTTTCCGCGGTCTGCATCAGGCTCTTGAGTCCGTCCTTGTCCATGTCGCCGATGACGAACACATCCAACGGCTGGTTGCGCTGACCGATGAATATCCCCATGAAGGCCAGATAACGCACGTCGCCGAGTTTCCTCACTTGCTCGTCCAGCTTCCATTCCATCAGCGTATACGCCTTGAGCAACAAAGCGCGCACTTCTTGCATGAGCGGAAAATCATTGTTGGCCACGTAGTAGCGCCGCTTGAGCCCCGGACGCTTGAGCCCCGGTTCCTCCTCCTTGGCCGCGCCTTCGATCAGCAGTCCGATATCCACCAGATTCTTCAATTCGCGCCTGACGGCATTGATCTGCGTATCGATCAGCCGGGTCAATTCACGGACATAAAACACGTCATCCGGCCGCTGCAGGAAGATCATGAGCAACTTTAGTCTAGTTCGTGAGCCAAATAAGTGTTCAAGCATAAACCCTCCTCTATCCTGCCTGCCTTTACGCCCCTTGACAAGGGGGTGCTCTTTACGGCCCGGAAGGTCTAGGATGGACTAGTTCGGGGCATTTCAAGTATACTCCGCTAAAGAACAAATCAGCAAAAATGGCAGACGAAACGCAACAATTCCGTATAGCTGAGATTGAGGTCGCCAAAAGCTTGAGCGACGAAACCATCGTAGGCATTTTCCGCTTCGAAAACCCAGGACGTCCGCGTCTTGGGCCGACTCTTCTGGTCATCGCCGACATCCACTCCACGCTCTATGCCTACGAGCGCTTGCTCGATGTCATCAACTCCACGGCAGAACAGACTCGGCACCTGGTGTCGCAGGTCGACCAAGATCCACTCGGCCGCTTCGAGAAGCTGGTCCAGCGTTTGAACGAATCCGTCGCCGCTTTCGTCCGCGACGAAACCACGCCCATCCAGTGGTCGCGGGTCAACATCTTCGTGCTCGAGATGTCTGAAGGCCATCTTTGCTTCACCGGCACCGGCAGGCTGATGAACACTTTTTTGCAGAAACAACCCAGCGGTGAATTCCGGCCATTCGATCTGCTGGGTTCGCTCGAACAGCCAGAACAGACGGCTCCCGAAAAACCCTTCTCTTCAATCATCTGCGGCGACATCGGCGTGGGCGACATTTTAATCGCCGGCACGTCCAACCTGGAAAGGCTGCGCAACGAACTGCGCATCAACGAACGTTTGACCTCCCTGCCGCCAGTGACGGCTGCTATGGAGATACGCCAAGACCTTGAAAAACGCGGCGTCCCGGACGATTTCGTGGCCGTGGTCGTGGCCAGCTGCGAAATCAAATCGACATCCTCCCAACTGCCGCTCAATCTCGAAACCGAAGAGGAGGAAGCTGCTGATGCACCCACGGCCTCGATCGAAAAACTGCGTGAAGCCGAAGCCGAAGCCAACCAGCATCTTTCCCCCGTCGTCTCTCCAGTCAATCGTCTCCAGGACACGGGCGAACAACTGAAATCCGCCGCGGCCAAAATCGGCGGCAGCCTGATGGGCATGATGAAGAAGGTGCGCATCGGCGGCCGCAAAGAACAAATCAATGATCCTGTCGCCTTGGCCAGCTTACGCAGCATGAACGCCGGCTATCGTGCCGGATTATCGAAAAAACATAAGACCATCGGCATCATCGCCTTAATCCTCGTGATCGCGTCCGTTTCTGGACTGATCTGGTGGAACCACTCCAAGAAAGTCGCCGCTGAAATCGCAGCCTGGAACACGACTTTCGACAGCGCCATGGACAACCGCAACCGTGCCGAATCCGATCTGGTCTACGGCAACGAGCTCCGGGCCCGTTCCGAAATCGAACAAGCCGAAAAAATCGCGAATGGCATCCAGTCCCCGCTAGCCGACCGCCAAGCAAAGCTCCAGAAACTCGCCCAAGATCTGAAGGATTTGCGCGAGCGGCTCAAGAAGGTGGTCAAGGTCGAAGCTGTGACCGAACTGTATTCCGCCGCCAACTCCGCTTCCGGCAGCCTGGGCGGCATACTTCTGACCAAAGACTACGTCTACACGGTCGATAATGCTTCGGGTGAAATCATCCGGGTTACCGTCGCGACGCGTGAGACTAAACGGATACCGCTGCCGGCCGGAGCCGGAACCGTAGTCGCTGCCGATGAAGGCAAGGATTCCATCCTGTTCTCCACTTCAGAAGGTAAACTCCTGGCCCTCAGCAAGACCACGGACTTGGTCAAACCCATGCCCTGGTCCCATGTGAAATCGTCTTCCACCCAGGACGCAGTGCTCTACGGCGGAAAAATATACAGCCTTGATCCTGCCGGCAACCAAATCTGGCGTTACACCAATTCCGGGGGTTCGTTCGGGGGCGAAGGCGAATACATCAAAGCCGCCGATGTCTCCATATCCGGCGCCGTCGCCATGGCCATCGACAGCAACGTCTACGTCCTGAAGAATGACGGTACGCTTCTCCAATTCCTGTCCGGAGCCCAGGTCAGCTTCAGCCTGTCCAATATCGACCCGCCTCTCCGTGCCGCATCTTCGCTTTGGACAATTTCTGACAGCAATATCTTCGTCATCACTGACCCGGCCGAAAAACGCATCCTGGTCTACGAAAAAAACGGCTCGCTCAAAGCCCAGCTCACTTCGACACAGTTCCACGACCTGCGCGACGTCACGGTAGACGAAGCCTCCAAACGCATCGTCGCTGTTGATGGCAACCGTTTGATTTCGGTCCCCTTGCCGTAAACCGACCGAAAAAAACCTTTTGACAATAAAATCACCCCGCAATCGACAGATTGCGGGGTGTGTTTTCAGGCCTGGACAGGCGCCATGGCCGAAGGTGGGAACGAAGACATGCGCGGGCGTCTGGCGAACGCCGGGTCGCCGACATGTTTGACCTGGTACAGCTTATCCACAAACTCATCCGGCACGAGCGGGACAATACCCTCGCCGTACAGGAGCTGCGAGTCCAGGAAGGCATGCAGGTCGTAAAGCTCGTACGGCATATCGATTGCATAGATCAGGCTGTCGCCGTGGCGTTCAACCCGCCGCGCCCACTCGTAGACGCAGGTCTTGAGGCAATCGGCCGCGTTCGCGTTCGACGCGCCGGACAGGCTCCTCTGGAATCCCGGCAGGTCGAAATCATCCGTCGTTCCCATGAGCGCCGCAACCCTGACGATGTCGGAATTCGAGCGGGGCGCGAAAGTATCAGCGGCAAATGCCGGCGGACGGCTGGTCTGCGACTTGACCGAAGCCATACAACTGCAGGCTTCGTTCACGGTTTCCACGATGCGCTTGACGCGGTCCTCCAATTTCATGTCGGACGGCCGGTCGCCTCTCCCCCAGAACATGGAATTCTCCAAGACTTCAAAACCTTGGCGGTAAATGGCCAGCTCGGAATCGCTTCCGGCGGCTGATGGAGTCTCAGTGGATGAAGGCCGATCGCCGCTCTGGCTTCCGGCTAGGGCTTGATGGAGGTCACGGATGGGATACGACGCCGTCTGGTGGCGCCGATAGGGAGTCTCAGTGGGTGGAAGTGCTGGTGCCAAAACATTGGTCACCGCCTCTTGCTGGTCATCCATGGCCAGAGCCAGGTCCATCATGCCGTCAACTTGGATTGACGGAGGTATGGATTCAGGCTTGCGTACGAACCGCATGATCTCGAGTTCATTCACGATATCGGCCTTCTCCTGCCGCACGGTCGCGAGCTCGCCGCTCAGCTTTTCGTTCTCGGCTTGCGCCTCCATGAGCAGCGTGACTTGCCGCCGCCGCAACCCTTCGAGCTGGATCCGCGCTTCATCGACGTCATTCCAGGCCGCGAGCAAATCCTCGTTCTGCTTCTTGAGTTGGGCGATTTCGGCCTTGAGGTCCTCCGTCGCCTGTCCGCGTTCCAGACGCAATGCTTCGAGTGTCGACTTGTAGCCGTCGCGCTCCTTTCGGATGCTGGCCATCATTGTCGCAGTCGCCGAACTATCCGTCTGATGTGCCGCGACCTTTTGCTCCAACGCCGCGATGCGGACCCTGGACTCGGTCTGTTCCTCCAAGAGCTTGTCCTTGGCTTCTTGGGCTTCGGTGCGCACGCCGCTCATCTTGAGGGCCACGTCCTTGACCGCCGATATCGGGTCCGGATATCGGTATCCGTCGACCGTGATCGGACGGAGCTTGAAGCGGTATCGCATGGCCGCCAACATGGTGAGGAGCGACCAAAGCGATGCCGAAACCACGACGATGACGGCTGTTGTGAAGAACCTGGCCCTCCAAGCGATCTCTTGGATCGCCGCCAGCTCGTCTTCCCTGGCCTTAGTCTTATCCTGCTCGACCTTGAGCTGTTTTTCCAGCTCGCGGGCGTGCTTTTCGGCCGCCAGTTCACGACGGTCTTCATCCGCCTTCTGCGCAGCCGCTTCATCAGCCATCTTCTTCGCTGCGGCGGCTGCGGCATCGATTTCCGCCTGTTCGGACGGGGTGAAGACGCGCTTGGTCGGAATCGTGATCTCGACTCCGTCCAACGCGTAGTAGAAAGAAAGCTGCTTGCACTTCTTCTCCTCCGTATCCGCATCCGGCGAAGGCTTGCCGTCCTTGGTGCAACCGCGCAGGACACCACGGCGCTCGTAAGTACCGTCCGGCATCTTTTCCAGGTTAGCCGCGAAGATACTGCGGAACTGGATCTGTTCCGGATACGGCAACTTGGTAGAAGGGTCAATCTGCGGATACTGCTTGACCGCTTGGTAGATCCTGCAGCCAGGCTTATTGCTCATGACCACGCGGATGCCGTTAGTGGCCTTCCCGCGTTCACAGATGCAATCGCAGCCGTTGCCGGCTGCCGCCGTCCTTCCGATGAGCAGGACGATGAAGACGATGAGCGCGCCGACCGCGCCCGGGAAGAGTCTCCTGACGCATGAATCCATGATTATCAAACCTCCGGTTTGGCGCGTTTTCTCTTGTTCTCACTGTGAATGTGCGTTCTTACGATACCCAAAGTACGTCCATTAGACCACCATTTTATGTCGATTTAGTCAATATCCTTCTCACTCCCATTGGTGATAGGGCTCTGGACGAAGCGAGGACTGTCTGAGTTCTTGCATATCCCGACGCAAGACGAGTTCCGCAGCGAGGGAAGAGCCCTGTCACCAATGAACTACCACGGCCTCACGGCCGTGGTTTCTATTTGGTCAATACGAGCTTCGCTCGTCCTCTATCCTCCTCGCCCTGGTGTTCGATGTATTTCTGGATGACTTCTTCGTTGGCCCCGACGGTTGAAACGAAGTAACCG
>JACRQE010000005.1 GCA_016222815.1 Candidatus Uhrbacteria bacterium | reverse complement strand
CTACCACCATTACCACAAGGAGTGGCTACCGAATCTCCTGCGGGAATTCGAAGCCCGCTGGAACACCCCGAATCTGTTCATTTCACCCTTATTCTACCTACGGACATGTTTACTAGTTGTTCCAACTCGTTGACAAACGCCTTACGGTGCCCCGCTTGACGCAAACCTCTATTTCTGCAATCCTTGGACCGTTCGTTCACAACGAGGGAGACAAGTAGCGATAAAACGGAAACTTTCGAACATCCAACGAAAGGAGCGGCACAGTGCCTCAACCAGCGGTATCCGAATCTTCAAGGACTCACGTATTGGAAGAACCCTGCCAAGCCAACGGTTTTGTCTGGGTCGTCACCGCTACAGTCGATGGCTGCGTCGGCATCGGACGTCACGCGAAAAAGCGTAGCGCCATCATGCTTGCCGAAAACAACGCGCGTTGCGGAGTAAGCCCTGACATCCAAGCTATTCCGCCGTCGCAACCGACGGTTGAAACGGAACCAACGCAGAAACCCGGAGTTTCAGTCGTTGCCTCACTTTTGCTCAATGCATTGGAAGCCGATGTCTATTCTGCCGATAGGAGGATATACAGCTCACAGCATCACCCGGAGCGTGTCCGCAAAATCCTCAGCAACCTCTCGGACGATCGCGGCCAACGCAGCGAAAAACGTGTCTTCAAGGTCTTCCACGGACGAACCAAGGAAGCCCCCTCTTGGTTCCGGGGCCTGAAACATCCGACCTTGGAGCAAGATCGTCTGGAACAGATCGACGCCATTGTCCTGACCAATGATGTCGGTGAAATCTATCTACAAATCAAGAGCTCCAATTGGGGTTTGGTGAAGTTCTTGAGCCACCGACCCCCGAACGTCGACTGCATCGTGATCCTCGTGACCATGACCGACCAGCAAGTCAGGGACTTAGTCATCCGCACTGCAGCCAGACGTCGGCAGAAGTTGTTGGATGAGGCTGCAGCTAATCTCAAGAGACTGGAACGGAAACTCGCCGCTGTAAAACCCCGCAAACCGCGTTCCATCGTCATCAACGCGCCGCCCTTTCCGAAACACCAACCAAAGAAGCCAAAACCTCTCACCTAACTCAAAAGACGGTCCCCTCGGACCGTCTTTCGAATTGATGATCTTTGAATATAAATCTCTATTTCCTCAACACGATTGCTTGCTCGTCGATGAGCATTTTTTCCGTCGTCGAACCCGGCTTGAACACGTCGTAGCGTAACGGGACTTCGAGGTATTTGATTCCTGCGCTGGTGAGCATCATCTGCAAAGCATTCATGTCCACCATGTAAGTCCCAGGCAACGGCACATAGCTTTGCGGCGGATTGAAGTCCTCTTCGGCGAAGACATGGATCGCCACCCCGCCCGGCGCCAGCGCATCGTAGGAATTCTTGAGCGCTAAAAATTGTTTGTCCGGCTGGATGAAACGTACCAGCACGTCGTCGTAAATCACGTCGTAAGGTCCGCCGGGCAACGGCACCGTGGCATCATGCTGGATCACTCCCTCGGCGCCTGCCAGATGTTCGATCGTCACGTCGATGGTTGTGAGCTTAACCGGCTTGCCGTAAATCGACGAAAAAATCCTCTGGTGCTCGCCGATGAGCCTTTTGTCTGCACAACCTAAAACCAGCACCCTGACCTCCGGTGAGGTCGGTACTTGTGCCCCGATGCTTGACATGACCTGCCGTAAACCGATTTCTTTCACTTCGACGCGGCTCGCTATCTCTGCATTGCTCATGGCCTGATATTTTTGGTGGTATTCGTCCATAAAATTATTGATTTGATGCCTTAAACGTACCATTTCGCCTGCTCCTTGTACATTTCCGCGTATTTACCTCCTTGGAGCATCAATTCTTCATGGCTTCCCTGTTCCTGGAGCTCACCGTCATTGAAGACCAAGATGCGTCCGGCGCGACGGACCGTAGAGAACCTATGCGAAATATAGATCAACCCGCGCTTACCCAGGGCTTGTTTGAGCCTCTCGAAAAAAGTCGTTTCCGCCAGGGCATCAATCGAAGAAGTGGGTTCATCGAAGGCTATGATTCGTCCACCATGGATGAGTGTCCTGGCGATTAAAAGCTTCTGCTGTTGTCCGCCTGAAACCTGATGAGGCGTGACATCATGCGGCGCGACCCAGCTCCCGAGGAATGTTTCATAACCCTCTTTCATGTCCCAGATGACCGTGTCGGCTCCCGCAATCCTGACGCTCTTCACCAGGCCGAAAGACAGCTTGTTCCATTTCTTGGGCGGTTCGCCATAGAGCAGGTTATCCCTGACGAAATCCTGGAACAACGCGGCATCCTGCGGCAACAGATGGAACACCCTTCGCCATTCGCTTTTGCGGTATCGGTCCAATGGCTTGCCGTTAAGCAGAATGATGCCCGACGTCGGCTTATCCAAACCAGAGAGCAGACGCATGAAAGTAGTTTTGCCTGCGCCGTTCTCGCCGACGATGGCCAAGTGTTCATCTTCGCGGAAAACGACATTGACCCCTCGAAGGGCATCGGTTGCCGCTCCGGGGTATCGGAAGCGCACGTCCTTGAACTCGATGGTCAGCGGAGCGTCCGGTATGCGCAATCCCTTATCCGACTCGGTCTGCAACCGAAATAATGAATGGACCTTGGCCAGGATTCCCAAATCCGAGGACAACTGGCTTACCGAACCCGACAATCCGCTCAAACCGTCGCCCATGAGGCCGAAAAGGTTCAAAGCAACATACAAAGTCGCCAGGGCTTCCGGCCCGGAAAATGCGTCACGGCCCAGGATGACAATCACAGCCGCATAGGCCGCGATATGCAGTAGCCCGATGAAGAACCGGCTTAACAGACTGGTGATTGCCACCCGCCTGAACTTATCCAAGATTACGCTGCAAGCTTTCCGGACCTTGCCCAAGAACACTCCCGCGGCGCCCAATAGTTTGATCTCGCGGAATTCGTTGCCCATCAGGAACACGTACCTCGCATACTCGAACCTACGGCCTTCAAGTGAATTCCAGGAAGCGGTCCACAGATCCATGTTCGATTCCGTATAAAAATTCACGGCCTGGATGGCAGCGTTCACGATAACGAGCACCGCCACCCACCAAGGAGCGACCAGCGCCAATCCGAGCGAACCGATCACCTTGAGTGCCGACCGCAAAAACCATTCGGTCCGGTCGGATAAACGGTTGAGGCGCCAAAGTTCTTCGCGCACGAAATCCAATTTTCGCCTTACCTCGTCTTTGGTCAGCTGTTCGGGGTCCAGTCCTGAAATATGTTCGAACAGGGCGATCTGAGTCGCGAAACCCGCGCTCCTTTCGAACCAATCGTTGACTTTGGAGTATGTTGCGTCCGTGACCAACTGGCGCAACCCGTAGGAAATGATGACGATGGCGATTAACGGCACCGATTTTTCCTGTTGGCCTGTGGCTATGGCCGTGATGAGTAGTGAAAAAGCGTAAATTTCTATCGGTTGGAGGAAAGCGCCTAATATCAACAAAAAGAAACGAAAAACCGCCAGGCGCGGATTGGCCTTCCAGATGACCCGAAGGAAGAACTTGTAAGCCTCCAATTTGTCGCGGAACGAAGCTTTAGTTACGGCTTCGACCGACGCAGTCTTAGGATCCATGTGACTCCTGCATGATACCTTAAAAACCCAGGATTGTGATGGTGTTTTCGCTAATGCTCGGATAATTTGTTATCCTTGAATCAAAATATGCCCAAACAACTACCCGGCGCCTGGGAGTTAGTCATGGATTCTTGGCGTCTTTTCACGGCTAACTGGAACCAGACCATCAAGATTTCCATCTGGCTCCTGTATTTTGGCCTGGCCGAATTCGCCATCTACCTATTGTCAATCTTCACGCCCACCGCCGGCTTCCTGCTCATGCCTCTCGGCCTGGCCATGGGCGTAGTCAGTATCTGGATCAGCATCCGCCTGATGTTGGCCACACTCAAACTTGCCGACAAAAAATCGCTCGGCGACCCGGCGGCGGACAACAGCCGCGCCTGGGACCTGTTCTTGCCTCTGGTCTGGATAGGCATCCTCGAGTTCCTCATCGTCATGGGAGGCTTCCTGCTCCTCATCATCCCCGGCATCTTCCTTTCGGTCGCCTTGTCTTTCAGCCAGCTTATCCTGGTGGAAAAGGACAAACGCGGCTTGGAAGCTTTAAGTGCTTCCCGTGAACTAGTCAAAGGCCGCTGGTGGTCTACATTCTGGCGCATCGTGCTGGGTTCCATCGTTTTCGGCTTTGCCATCCTTGGCATCCAAATCTTGGTCCTGGGTATTTTCGCCGTCCTGGTCGGACCTTCGAATTTCATCTCCTTGATGCAGTCCGAGAATCCTGATCCGCTGTTCAGCGGCACCATCAGCCTGCTCAGCACCATCCTCCAAGCCGCTACCCTGCCCCTGTTCTTCAGCTATAACGTCAAACTCTACCGGGCACTGCAGAAAAGCGAATGACTTCGAGCAATAAAAAACTAACGTCGAGCCAAAACTCGACGTTTTTTGTCTCTTTCTATAAGCTATCTCCAATGTACGGGCGAGGCATGCCTCGCCCCTACCGATAAACAAACCCTCTATGCGCCTTCTCCCAATCATCGGCCTGGAAATCCATGCCCAGCTCAAGACCGAGTCCAAGATGTTCTGTTCCTGCGCCAACGTCGGCGACGCTGCTACCGCCCCCAACACCTCGATCTGCCCGGTCTGCACCGGCCAACCCGGCTCACTCCCGACCTTGAACCAAAAAGCTCTGGAGCTCGGCGTCCTGACCGGTCTGGCTCTGGGTTGCGAAATCCCGGCCCAGTCCGTCTTCGACCGCAAAAACTACTTCTATCCCGACCTGCCTAAAGGCTACCAAATCTCACAATTCCACCTGCCAGTCGCTTTGAGGGGCAAACTCGAAATAGACGTACCCGGCGGCAAACCTCCACGTGAACATGTCGCCATCGGCATCACCCGCGCCCATTTGGAAGAAGATGCCGCCAAGAACTTCCACTCGGGCGGTGAAGAGTCGGCCACGCTCGTGGACTACAACCGCTCCAGCACGCCGCTCATCGAAATCGTGACCGAACCCGACCTGCGCTCCCCGGCCGAAGCCAAGGCTTTGCTCCAAGAGCTCCGCGCCGTCCTGCGCACCATCCACGCCTCGGACGCCGACATGGAGAAGGGTCAGATGCGCTGTGACGCCAACGTCTCACTGCTGCCCGTGGACGAAGAGAATCATCCCCTGCAACCTAATCTAAATCCAAAAGTCGAAATCAAGAACCTCAACTCGTTCCGTTCTGTGGAGCGCGCTTTAGCTTACGAAATCGAACGCCAGACCAAACTCATGGAAGCCGGAGACGTGGTCCAGGGCGCGACCCGCGGTTGGGACGAGGATAAAGGCGCGACCTTCGAACAGCGCACCAAAGAGACTTCGGCCGACTACCGCTACTTCCCTGAACCGGATTTGCCGCCCCAGGACCTGACTGTGCTCCGCGAAGAACTCAAAGCCCGCTTGCCCGAACTTCCGGCCCAAAAACGCGCCCGTCTCATGGATGAATGGTGGTTCACCCCGGCCGATGCGGCATTCTTCGTGTCCAACGACGGCTGGGCCGATTATGCCGAAAACGTGATGGGCGAACTCGGCAACTGGATCGCCGACACCGACAAATCGCACGACTCGGCCGGAGAAGTCCTGGCCGACAACAAAAAGAAGCTGGCCAAGCTCGCCGGCGGCTGGCTGACCTCGAAACTGGCCGGTCTCATGGCCGAAACGAACCTGACCATCTCGGATCTGAAGATCTCGGCCGAAGACTTCGCCGAGTTCCTGAACCTCATCTACAAAGGCGAAATCAACAGCTCCAACGCCCAAAAACTCCTGGCTTTGATGGTCGAAACCGGCACCGACCCCTCGCACCTGATGGAAGAACACAATCTTGGTCAAAACCTGGACGAGAGTGTACTCATTGAGACAATCAAGCGCTTAGTGGAGCAGAACCCCGACCAGGTCGCCCAAATCAAAGCCGGCAAACTCGGCGTCATCAAATGGTTCGTCGGCGCTGTCATGAAAGCAACAGAGGGTAAAGCGAATCCGAGTCAGGCAGAAGAGATGGTGAAGAAAGAAATCGGAGTGTAAAAAATGGCGGCCGGGCTTTGTTGCCCGACCGCCGACATGAGCAGGAGTAACCCACCCATGACGCCTCGAGGTTCAGTCCTTCGAGGCCCTCGGTCCCTCTTTCGAGAGAAACGATCTTGGTAATCTAAGCCGATTCGGCAGATTGCGTCAAGCCCCACTTCGCAAGTGACACGGGGGCTTGGGGGGCCGCGTGGCGTGGTCACAGAATAGCAAACGCAAGCGACACCGAGAGCGCATAGCGGACCCCCAAAACCTTTGGTTACTTTCAGTTATGAAAGTGACATTTAGATTTTCACCCGAAAAATCCCCCGACTCCCAGCCAGTCATTCACGGCCCGCACCGCCTCATCCTCGTCTTTGCACCATTTGATGCGTTTATCGCGCCTGAACCAGGTCTCCTGGCGTTTCGCATAGCGATGCACCGCTTGTTTCGTATCCAGGAGAGCCTTCTCCAGCGGCTCCTCGCCTTTGATGTATCTCTGCAGTTCCCGATAACCGATAGAACTCATAGCCGGCGCGTTCTCTGGCACGCCCTTGCGCTCTGCCTCACGTATCTCTTCTGGCCAACCCTCATCCATCATGTGGTCCACCGCCGTATCTATCCGTTCATACAAGAGCTCCCGTGGCCTCACGAGGCCTACCTGAAACGCATCAAACAGCGGTTTCCCTACTTTCTTTTGGTGCGTGAAAGGCTTGCCCGTGAACGTCGCGACTTCCAAAGCGCGGATGACGCGTCGCGGATTCTTGAGGTCCACGGCTTGGGCCGCATCCGGGTCCAGACCTAACAGCAGTTTGACCAACTCGGACAACGGTTTCTTCTCGAATGCCGCGCGTAACGCCGGCTGAGGTTCTATACGCGGGAACTGGAGGTTGTCGACCAGTGATTTTATGTACAGCCCGGTCCCGCCGACCACGATGGGCAGATGCTTGCGTCCCGAGATACCGCGGATGGCCGTCATCGCCTTTTCCCGCCATTCCGCCACCGTGAACGTCTCGGTCGGCTCCAAAAAATCCATCAGGTAATGCGGCACACCCTGCACCATGTACGCGCGGTGGCCTTCGAATTTTTCGCGGGTCCCGCGCGGCTTGCCTGTTCCGATATCGAAACCTTTGTAGATCTGACGCGAATCGGCGTTGATGATTTCACCATTGTGTTGGTGGGCCAGTCTCAAACCCAGCGCCGTTTTGCCCGAAGATGTCGGACCCACGGCGAACACGACGCGCGGCAGCGCACGGGTCGTCTTATTTAGTTTATCTAGCTCATGCATATTCCTGACTTTTGACACTTCTTCCTTCATCATACCAATTCCCCCTGCAGCTGCCAGGTCATGGCCTTGGTGATCTTGACCGGCACTTCCTTTCCAACCAAAGCCATGTCTGTCGCTGGGAAACAGGTTAATTTCATCTCCCGGGAGTTTCCCCAAGCTTTCCCCTCCTCGATTCTTTCAACCAACACGTTTACAACGTTATCCACAAACACTTGGTTTTTCCGCAGTGCCGTCTCTTCCATGAGCTTCTGCAACACATCCCAACGGCGGCGCTTTTCCTCGGCCGAGACATCGTCAGCGTACAGCTTAGCCCCCAATGTTCCCGTACGCTGGCTGTATTGCGCCGTGTAGGAGATATCGAAACCGCACTCGCGGTACAACGAAAGCGTATCCTCGAATTGCTCGTCCGTCTCTCCCGAAAAACCCACGATGATATCCGTACCCAAAGCCATATCCGGACACTTGGCTTTGATTTTCTTCATGATGTCCAGGAATTTCTCTCGTGTATACTTCCTGTTCATGCGTTTGAGCACCTCGTCATTCCCGGCCTGCACCGGCAGATGGAGATAATTGAGCTGCTTGGGTAAAGTCAGCGCGTCAATGACATCGTCAGACATGAAGTTCGGATGCGGTGCTGTCCAAAACAATCTCTTGAGACTATCTATCCTGTTCGCCTCCCAAAGCAATTTAGCGAAGTGGTCGCTGTATGGGTTTTCCGCCGAAAAATTTTCCGGGTCCGGTGCATGATATGCGTTGACCGCTTGTCCCAGCAACGTAACCTCGATCACCCCGTCCTTCGCTAGTCCGCGAATCTCTTCCAGGATATCCGCCAGCGGCCGGTTCACTTCCAGACCGCGCGCATGCGGCACTACGCAATACGTGCAGAACTGGTTACAACCCGTCTGGATCGTGACATAGGCCTGCGCCGAATCAGCGTGCAGAGGTTTTATCTTCAAGTAATCCTGCACGATATCTCCGGAGCTCCCCCACTGCGGCCTCAGTTCCGCTATCCAGCGGGGCAAATTGACCATATCCCTGGTCGGGAAGAACAAGTCCACATGCGGCAGCTTCCTCCGGATGGCGCCATCCTTGTCGCGACCCGCCATGCACCCTGTCACAGCCACGATCAGTTCCGGTTTCTTCTCCTTCAGCTTTATCCAGTCCATCTGTTTGCCGTAGATCCTCTCTTCCGCGCTTTGCCTTACCGAACACGTATTCGTGATGATGATGTCCGCCTCATTCTCGTCTTCAGTCCACGAAAAACCCAAAGACGTCAGGATCGCGCCCAACCGCTCCGAATCGTTCTTGTTCATCTGGCAGCCGAAGGTGGTGATCAGATATTTCATGCGCGCAACCTATCATGCTTAGGCGGAATATTCAACAGGCAGGGCTCTGGATAGTATGTTATGCTTTTTCCGCAAGGGGGTGACGTCATCGTTCTTTCAAAGGAGAGGTTAGATGCCGACGCCACACGTCAAAAAGTGCACGCGTTGCGGCTCGCCCGTGACTCCATTAGGCACATGTTGCCGCGCCGATTGCTCCAGCAACCGGCCGACGAATCGTCCGCGGTCACTCAAGCCGGTCCGACGGTGCATCACTGTCGAACCCGAGACGCATGCCGCAATCTGTCCTGATTGCCGCAAACGCGTTACCAGCGGATTCAAGTTCTGTCCGCATTGCCAGGCGCCGCTTAGCCCGGCCGATGCGACCGTCTACTCCCTTGTGGACCGCGGCCGTCTCAGGCCGCTGCTAGTACCCAAAATTGAGGAACGTCCAGCCTCCTCCTCCGCTCCTCCGCCAGCCCAAAGCGGCACCTACTCGCTCTTCGAAGAAGAAGATGCAGATGATGTCCCGACCGGTACCGGTCGCAAGTGACTTCTTCCCTACCCGCCTCCACTCTCTCAAGGAGGCGGTGTTCTTTTTTTACGGAACTGCCCCACCTTGCTATAGTACCAGCGATATGCCGCTTACCGCCCAACAAAAAGTCGAGATAAAAAAAATTATGGCCCGCTACAAACGCGAAGTCAGGTCTATCGTGGTCAAGCATAAAAAAGAGATAACCCAAGCGGTCGAAAATTTGGATAAACAACGGGCAGACAAGATAAAGAAGCTGATTGAACAGTCATAAACGCCCCGATAATCCGGGGCGTTTTTTTGTAGTGGCGCGGTTTCCGCGCCTGGGCGAGGCAACCTCGCCCCTACAGTTCCCCCTCGATCGCCAACAGCCGATTGTACTTCTCCACCCGTTCTGACCTCGAGAGCGAACCGGTCTTGATGTGTTCGGCACCGCAAGCTACGCACAGGTCGGCGATGAACGTATCGTCCGTCTCTCCAGAACGGTGCGACACGATGACCGCAAACTTTGCGTCCTGCGCCATCTGGATGGCCTCCACGGTCTCCGACAGAGTCCCTATCTGGTTCAGCTTTATCAAAATGGCGGTCGCCGCCTTTTCGTCTATCCCCCGTTTCAAACGTTCGATGTTGGTCACGAAGAAATCATCACCGACCAACAAAGATTTTTTCTTGAGCTCGGGTACGGCCCTCTTCCACGCCTCCCAATCGTCTTCGGCGAACGGATCTTCGATAGATTTGAGCGGGAACTTCTTTTGCCAATCTTGATATCGCGCCAAAAGTCTTTCGGCAGAATATTCCGCACCTCCTTCTGCTTTGAACACGTAGACTTTACGCTTGGCGTCGTAGAACTCGCTCGCCGCCACATCAGTAGCCAGCGCGATTTCCGTCCCCGGTTTATACCCGGCTTTCTTGATGGCCCGAACAAGAAGCTCGAACGCGTTCTCCACCTTCTGGAGCTTGGGCGCGAATCCTCCTTCATCGCCCACCGTGGTCGCGAAGCCGTTCTCTTTCAGGAGCTTAGCCAAGACATGGAAAGTCTCGGCTCCGGCCCGCAGGCGTTCCGAGAACTTCTTCTGTTGGGGCAACAGCATACACTCCTGCACATCCAAAGACCAATCCGCATGCGCTCCGCCGTTCAGCACGTTCATCATGGGCACGGGCAACGAGGCCTTTTTCTTGAATTGGAAAGTATGGCGCAACGACTTCCAAAGCGGCATTTTGCGGTGGATGGCTAAAGCCTCGGCTGTCGCCAAAGATACGGACAGGATGGCGTTCGCGCCGAACCGCGATTTATTAGGCGTCCCGTCCAGCTCGATCATCACATGGTCGATATCCTCCTGCCGCACCGCATCCACGCCCTTAAGCACCGGCGCAATCTCCTGATTCACGTTCTTGACCGCTTTCAGCACGCCCTTGCCGCCGTAGCGTTTACCGCCGTCGCGCAGCTCCAGGGCCTCATGTGAACCTGTCGATGCGCCAGACGGCACTTTGGCTTCAGCTGAAGCTCCCGAAGCAAGCGTGACCCGACAAGCCACTGTAGGGTTGCCGCGCGAATCCAGGATTTCGCGTGCGACGATGGATTTTATTTTGGATGTCGAGAACATAATGGTTTGTGCGTCTTAATTAACGCATTTGTTATTCTTCTTTTCCAAGGCTTTTTGGATTTTAGAAAGCTTGAATCCGGTCCAAACCACGATTCCCGTTATGATAAAGGCATAGAGGAACTTGGCGAATATGCCGCTTTGCGGACCGAACAACCTCAAAAACAGTGCTTGTATGGCGTCATTCCAGGCCAAAGCCGCGACCAACGAAAACGCACCCGTCATGAGTTCAAGCGTCTTCTGGAGGACCGATAAACGCAGATTAAACTGCTCCTGTGTCTCGCCTGACTTCTTCACTTCTTCTTGCGGCATATGGGCTCCTGTCATCCCACGGCTTGACCGGGGGAACTCCGGCAGTTCCCCCGCTTTCGCGGAGGATGACGAAAATAAATGATCATTTACTAGTTAAGCAAGTCAACCCCGGCAACTTTCCCTTTTTGGTGATGAACTCAAGCATGGCTCCGCCTCCGGTCGAGATGTGGTCGAACCATTCTTCCATACCGGAACGCAAAACCACGGGCAATGTATCCCCGCCGCCCACCACGCCATACGCCTTCCCCATACTCCTGGCTGCCATCGCGCGGCAAATCACCATCGAGCCATGTGAAAAAGCCGGGATGTCGGCCACGCCCAGCGGTCCGTTCCAGACGATGGTTTTGGCTTTGCGGATTTCTTCCGACCATTCGCGCATGGTCACCGGACCGATGTCGCCGATGGCTTCCGACTTCTTGAGTTTTGCCACGTTCACCGACCACGCTTTGGCCCCAGGCTCCACCTTCTTGGCCGCCACGCCGTCCGCCGGCAACCCGATCTTCGGGTTCTTCAGCATCTTGCGCGCCGCCGCAATCCCCTCTTTTTCGATATATGATTTTCCGATCTCCCATTTCTTGGCTGCATAAAATGCATGTGCCATGGCTCCACCGATGAGCACCCTGTCCGCGACTTTGAGCAACGCCTCGATGGCCGGCAGCTTGGTCGTAAGCTTTGCGCCGCCGATGATGGCCAGATACGGCTTCTTGGGCTTGTCGAGCAGTTTACCGAGCGCCACGACTTCTTGTATCAGTGTCGGTCCGGCGAAATGCGGAAGTTGGCCGGCTATGCCCACCACGGAAGCATGTTTGCGATGGCTGGATGCGAATGCGTCGTTCACGAAAATATCCGCCAAAGACGCATACGCTTTAGCGAGCTTCACGTCGTTCTTTTCCTCACCGGCATAAAATCTGACGTTCTCGAGCAGGAATATCGAACCAGGTTTCGCTGATTCGATTTCTTTCACAGCCTTCTTCAATCCTTCCTGCTTATCCAAACCCTGGCCCAAAAAATGCACTTTCGGTCCCTTTGCCGCCATGACCTTAGGCAAGAGCTTGGCTGTGCTTAAATCCTCATCCCATCCTTCCGGACGTCCTAAATGCGTCGCGACCAACACCACAGCTCCGCGCTTGGACAACTCCTCGATGGTGGCGAACGACCGCGTCATCTTGAGTGAATCTTCCGCCGCGAACGCGCCTTTCAGCGGTACATTCCAGTCCACCCGCAAAAAGATACGCTTGCCTTTCAAACTTTTTGATAATGACAAAACAGGCAGTTTCATACCCACAGGATAGCACGAAAAACGCTATATCCCCACCTCCACCACAACAATCTGCGGAGGCGAAAACAACCGCATCCGGCCATCAGATTCACCTAGCCCGTTCGAAATGATGCATGGAACGCCGTTCACGACTTTGCGCCCACGATCCACTGCCCGGCCCAAAATCGCCGGGATGGGTATGAGCGCCCCCACGAACGGTAACCTGACTTGGCCGCTGTGCGTATGCCCGGCCAACACCAAATCCGTTTCGCCTTCTTTCAGGTCCAACAGGACATCCGGCTCATGCGCCAAGGTGAGGTGCGGCACTTCGCGCGAACTTCTGTGGAAAATTTCAGGCTTGCCATACCAGTTGTCATCCACCCCCCTCAATTCGAGCTTTCGTCCGAGCAAGGTCAAATCCACGCTCTTATTCGTCAAATCCTCATAGCCCAGCAATCTGATCGCTTTCCGGACCTCCTGCGGCCTGTCCAGATAATCATGGTTGCCGAGCACGAAATACCTACCTAACGGAGCCTCGAGACCCTTCAGGTTTTCCAGATCCATCACAGGCTCGAACCTGTCCGTGACGAAATCGCCGCCTAAAAGAAGCAAATGCGGATGCAATGCCCTAACTTCATTCACGATCCGTTCATAGCATCTTTTGGAATGGAACGACCCGGCATGGAAATCCGATAAGAACACGATTTTTACCCAAGCCTGTGCATCCGGCCGCAATTTCTCCCGGTACGTCACTACTTTCACCTGGTGCGGTTCGACAAACATTCCCCAGATAAGCAAGGCTTCGCCGATCAAAGCCAAAACGCCCAAAATGCCCCAAACCCCGCCCGCACGTAACGTCAAGAAAGCGACAGCCAACCCGAAAAACGCGACCGCGACCAAGAACGCGTCGAACAAATACGGATGGCTGTGCGTCTTGCGGAGATCCATGTTCACCTGACCGACTTCCCGACTTGGATCGCGATTTCCGCCAACCGATGCGAGTATCCCCATTCGTTATCGTACCAAGCCAGTATCTTCACCATATCGCCGTCCACCACCTGGGTGAAAGGCAAATCCACGATTGACGACGCAGGGTTGCCGATGAAATCCGACGAGACCAGCGGTTCCTCCGTGACTTCCAGGATCCCCTTGTACCTTGCGCTTTTTGCCGCCTTTTTCATCACTGCGTTTATCTCTTCCTTGGTGGTCTTGCGCTTGAGCAGGAAGGTGAAATCAGAACACGAGACGCACGGCGTGGGTACGCGGATGGAGATGCCATCGAATAATCCTTTGAGTTCCGGGATGACTTCAGTGGTCGCGATAGCCGCGCCGGTCGTGGTCGGGATGATGTTCTGGCCGGCCGAACGCGCGCGCCGCAAATCCTTGTGCGGCCCGTCCTGCAGGACCTGGTCCGCGGTATATGAATGGACTGTCGTCATCATGGCTTTCTTGACCCCGAATGTCTCGTGCATGATTGCCGCCACCGGTGCAATGCAGTTCGTGGTGCAGCTCGCGTTGTTGATGACCTTTGCCGTCTTGCCCGCGCCTTTTTCGTTCACTCCGATGACATGCGTCGGCACGTTACCCCCCTTAGCCGGAGCCGAGATGATGACGCGCTTGGCGCCGGCTGTCAGGTGCTGGCTCGCTCCCTTTTCATCTGTGAATCGCCCGGTGCATTCGAGCACCACGTCCACGCCCAGCGCCTTCCACGGCAATTTAGTCGGATCTTTCTCCGCGATGACAGGTATCTTTTTGCCGTCCACGATGATGTTCTTTTCATCGTACGAAACGGCCTTGTTCCAGGCATGATACGTCGAATCATGCTTAAGCAGGTGGGCCAGTGTCTTTGAATCGGTCAGGTCGTTCACGGCCACGACGTCGAATCCCGGCTTATCGAAACCGGCTTTGAACGTATTCCGACCGATGCGGCCGAATCCGTTGATGGCGATCTTAGGCATATATCAGCAGATGTAGGGGCGAGGCATGCCTCGCCCTGCTTAAACGATTAGGAGTTTGAGGGAATGATACGGCTAATGCCAAAAAACCAAAAGCCCCGCCAATCGCGGAGCTGTTTCACATCTTCTGTCATTCCACGGTTCTACAAACTGTCATTCCACGGTTCAACCGGGGAATCTAGAACCCGATCTTCACGGTTCTCGTCTCTTTGACCAGTCCGGCCGCTTTTTTCACCATCACGTCGTATTGTATCGTCTTGTTATCCGTCCACCTGACCCCAATCGTACCGTAAATGCCGGTCGAGACCTCGGCCCCTGACGACTCGACCCGCGTATCGAACAGGACTATATGTCTGACCCTCTTATCCGCCAGCGTAATCACCCCCACGCCCAATTTCCCCGTCGTCGTATCATCGTAACCGGCATACTTAGTCCCGTCCGGCGACAGCGCTCCCCTGACCAACATCGCATACGGGCTGTTATATGCCTGGTCCTTGGTCCCCGAAGCAGACGGGATGGTCACCGATATCTCGACCGGTTTGGAACTCGTGATCAGGTTTTTCGGTTGGTTCGACGTGCCTATCTGTGACTTTAGGAGCAACCTATTGAGTTCCTGGATCTTCAATTCTTGTTGGTTGAGCTTGACGTAATATGTCAGCGATAACATCCCGAAACCCAAAGACAGGAACAGGAACAAAATCCAGAAGATTGTTATGGCCGAACTATGGTACGCGATGGCGTGCGTATAGTCCTTGGTAAGAGACACGAGCTTTTGGCTCGGACGTGAAGTGCGGGACGGCATATTTTTAAAAATTGGGACTCGTTCAACATTAGTATAGCATATCCCGGGTCTCTCGCTCATCTTCGGCTGAAGAGCACGGGGCTTACATGCTACAATCATTTCGAAAACACAGTCATATGCCCCAATCACCATCCCCTGATAAAACCGCACATCACAGCGAACCGGCTTGGTCCCTTTCGGTCCAAGAGGCATTCAAGGCACTGGGCTCATCCCCTCAAGGATTGGGTGTTGCCGAGGTTGCCCGAAGGCAAAAGGAGTTCGGCCCTAACGCCATCGCCGAAAAAACCGATTTATGCCGGATACGCATCCTTTTTCGCCAGTTCAAAAGTCCGCTCTTCATCGTTTTGTCCGTCGCCGGTGTCCTGACCGGCGTCCTCGGGGAATGGCTGGACTTCATCGTCATCGCCTGCGCCCTGGCCGTGAATGCGGGCATGGGTTTCTGGCAGGAGTACAAGGCCGAAACCGTGCTCGAAAGCCTGAAGAGCTACACCCGCATCCGTTCCCGTGTCAGGCGCCAAGGTCACGAATTGGAAATTGATGCTTCAGAGATTGTCCCCGGCGACATCATCCACGTCTCCCAAGGCGACCGCATCCCGGCCGACTGCCGCCTTATCTTCACCAATTCCTTGGAGATGGACGAATCCATCCTGACCGGAGAATCTCTGCCCGTGGCCAAAAAGATAGAATCTCTTCCGGCCGCGACCGCCTTGCCGGAACGGAGCTGCATGCTCTGGAGCGGCACCTTAGCTGTCCAAGGCCTGGCCGAAGCCATCGTGACCGAAACCGACGATCGGACCGAGTTCGGCCGGATCGCCGCCATGGCTTCCGCTACCGAAAAAGAAAGCACCCCGCTCCAAAGCGCCGTCAATCGTTTCGCCGTACGCGCCAGCCTTATCCTCGGAGCCCTGACCGCCGTCATCTTTGCCGTAGGCTTGCTGTCCGGTTACGGCCTCCTCGATATGTTCCTCGTGGCAGTAGCTATCGGCATCGCAGCCGTGCCGGAGGGACTGCCCGTAGCCCTGACTGTCATCCTGGCCATCGGCGTCGAACGCTTAGCCAAGCGGGGCGGCGTCGTCCGCAAACTTCTGGCCGCAGAGACCCTTGGTTCGACCAGCATAATTTTGACCGACAAGACCGGCACCCTGACCCAAGCGGTCATGGAGATTTCCGGCGTCCTGCCGCTGGATACCCGCGACCCCAAAGCCAAGCTCGGGCTTTTGCGCGACGCGGTCCTGAACACCGACGTCGTCATCGAAAATCCCGAAGATCCATATGAATCCTGGAAGATCATCGGCCGCGCTATGGAAGCCTCGCTTGTGCGTGATGCCGCCAAACACGGGGTCATCCTCCCCTCGCTCTCACCCGACCACTTGATCATCGAGCGTTTGCCTTTCAATTCGACCAACAAATTCTCCGCCGTCATCACGACCACGAAGGACGGCTATCGCCTTTCGCTCATGGGCGCTCCGGAAATCCTGCTGGCGTTCTGCGACCTCCCACCCACGACCGAGCAGGCCGTCCGTTCGGTCATCGAGGCCCGAGCCGCTTCCGGCGAACGCATCTTGGGAGTCATCGCCAAAGATTCGACCTCGCGGCCCGAACTCACGCCTGCGGGTTTCAGGCACTTTTCGTTCCAAGGTCTGCTCGCTTTCCGCGACCCCTTGCGTCCAGGCGTTGCAGAGCAAATCGCGCGCATCCGCTCGTCAGGCGTCAAGACCGTCATCGTCACCGGCGATCATCGCGGCACCGCCGAATCCATCGCCCGCCAAATCGGCATCCTCGAACCCGACTCGCTCATCCTCGACGGAGGAGAATTGGCCAAACTCTCCAAAGTTGAACTCCTGCGCTGCCTAGATAAAGTCCGGGTATTCGCCCGCGTCACTCCGGAACAAAAATTGATGCTGGTCGGTTATTACCGGGAAAACGGCGAGGTGGTCGCCGTGACCGGTGATGGCGTGAACGACGCTCCGGCACTGCACGATGCCGATATCGGCATTGCCGTCGGTTCCGGCACCGAAGTCGCTAAAGCCGCATCCGACCTTATCCTGTTGAAGGATGATTTCGGGACCATCGTGGCCGCCATCGAGCAGGGTCGAACCATCCTGAACAATATCCGCAAGGTCATCGTCTATCTGCTGTCAGATTCACTGGGTGGGCTCTTCCTTATCGGCGGCTCCCTGATCTTCGGACTGCACCTTCCCCTGAACGCCCTGCAGATTCTGTTCGTCAACCTTTTCTCCGACAGCTTTCCCGCTGTGGCATTCGCATTCGAAGACGGGCACCGCTCTCGGCGCCGTCCTTTGCCTCTGGCTAAAAACCTGATGGATCGCGAAATGCGCTTCCTTGTCCTCGTGGTCGGCACGGCCGGTAGCCTCCTTCTTTTCATCCTTTACGTCGTCCTGGATCGTTTAGGGTATGAGGCCGGATTGGTACGGACATTCGTTTTCGCGACCTTCGGCTCCTACACGCTTCTGGTAGCCTTCAGCCTGCGCATCTTCAGCACCAGTATCTTCAGATATAATCCGTTCTCGAACCTCAAACTGACCGCCGGCGTCGGTATTGGGCTGGCGCTCATGCTTCTGGCTATCTATCTCCCGCCGCTGCAGTCTGCCCTTGATACGGTCCCGCTCCCCGCTGCTTGGCTCGCGGCGGTCGTCTTCGTAGGCCTGTTGAACGTCATGGGCGTAGAGCTTGGTAAATTCATCCTCAATCGTCGGGCGCGAACCTAACCTTTCGATTGTTTCTTCCGCCACTCTGCGATTTTCGCGTGGTCACCGGACAAAAGTTCTTTGGGGACTTTCCAGCCCAGATAATTTTCCGGCCGGGTGTACTGCGGATACTCGCGGGTCTGGCCGTCTGACCAGGATTCCTGCTCCAGCGATGCCTCTTTGCCTAGGACGCCAGGACGCAGTCGCGTGACTGCATCCAGCATGACCAGCGCAGCCAATTCCCCGCCTGTCATGACATATGGTCCGATGGACAGCTCCTCATCAGCGAGCTTCTTCGCGACCCGTTCATCCACGCCTTCATAGCGTCCGCATAAGAAAACCAGCCGGTCATATTTTGATAAACGCAGGGCATCCGCTTGAGTAAACAATTTGCCTTTTGCGCTGGTCAAGATGACCCTCGTACCGCGTGCCGCGTTCTTCGTGCCTCGTTTGCGCGGTACGCGGTACGCGGTACGAATGACTTTTAGCGCCTTCAGCGCTTCGTGGAACGGCTGGACCTGCATGACCATGCCGGGTCCGCCGCCATAAGGTTTGTCGTCCACGGTCTTGCGCGGATCATGCGTCCAGTCGCGCAACTGATGGGCTTTGGCGTCGAGGAGCTTTTTGGCCTGCGCTCGACCCAAAATCGAAGCTTCGAGATAACCCGGGAACATCTCGGGGAACAGCGTCAGGATATCGGCGCGCAGGGTTTTGGCCTTTTTCGTCTTTTTCATGCCTAATTGATATCACACATTCCAGATTCTTCGTAGGGGCAAGGCACGCCTTGCCCGGGGTGACGCATGCGTCGCCCCAACGGTTGACAAAACCGAATTTTGAGGATAGGGTCGTTCGCATGAACGCTCTTTCCAACCCTGATACGCCCGAAGTCTTGTGTTCCATCACCACAGCCGCCAGCATCGGCGACCCGTCTATGGATTGGCGAATCGCCGTCCAGGACACGGTGCAGCTCGGCATCAAGCGCTTTGCGCTCTTCCTGACCGGTCTCAAACCGACGGAGCGCAAAAACTGCTACCAACTTCTGCTGACTCACCGGCTCCGGCATGAATTCGAGATTCCGTTCGTCCATGCCCGCAGCGACATGCACCCTGACGAGTACCGTTTCCTGATGCATGAATTCGGCACCAAGCGGTTCAACCTCCACCCTGTGCGCAAGGCGGAGTTGCCCGAAGGTGGTTTGCCTGACGATTTACGTCGACTCATCTACATCGAAAACGTGGGCAAACTGCTCGAATCCGACCTCAATGGATTCGCCGGCATCTGCTTGGACATATCGCACCTCGAGATTACGCGCCGCGTCTACCCGGAATACTATCCGACGCTCTGCGCCATGATCGAGAATCACCGGGTCGGCGCCAACCACGTAAGCGCCTACCAAAACGAAGGCAAAGGTGACGGCAGGGACGATAAGCACCATTACGTATCCATAACGGAGTTTGACTACCTGAAAGCCTACCCTAAGGAATACTTCGGCCGGTATGTGGCAATCGAGCTAACCAATCCACTGTCCGAACAGTTGGCCGTCAAGTCCCTGCTCGAGAATCACCTCAACCTCATCTGACCCTCCGCCCCGGTGAACACCGGGGTGTTGTCTTATTCGTTCCGCAAAAAAATCAAAATCCCCCGAATTACTTCGAGGGATTTTGGTTGTTGTCTAAATTATATTCCCAAGTCTTCCAGGTCTTTGTCCGTGACCAAACCCGCTTCTCCGTGGGTCTGCGGTCCGGCCGGTGCTGCACCGACGCTCGTGGCGCGGCGTTCCTGGTGTTCGCGGCGCATATCCTCTGGCTCGTAGATCTTGAGGTTGACGCGCGCGTTCTCTTTGGCTCCTACGATCTTCAGCAAGATGCGTAAGGCGCGGGCTGTCTGGCCGGAACGGCCGATGACGTAGCCCATATCCTCCTGGTTCACGTGGAGGGTGATTAGGACGCCCCGTTCATCCACGGTGCGGTCCGTCTTGACGTCCTCCGGGTGGTTCACCAGGGACTTCACGACGAATTCGATAAACTGCTGGTCGCGAAATGTTTCTGCCATATCGTCGAATA
The DNA here is from genome assembly GCA_016222815.1 of Candidatus Uhrbacteria bacterium. Taxonomy (GTDB): domain Bacteria; phylum Patescibacteriota; class Patescibacteriia; order 2-12-FULL-60-25; family 2-12-FULL-60-25; genus CAIKNB01. The sequence continues at coordinate 178,175 of JACRQE010000005.1, read as the reverse complement.
GCTTCTCCGCATGAGGCGGAGAAATGTTTAAGTTATCAAGCGAGAAACGGTCACCCGAATCTCGAGCAAAAGCATAGCATTCAAGGCCTAAAAAATCAACCCCGGAAAGATTTCCAGGGTTAAATTATCCTCCTTTTTGAGATCACCTTTATGGACGTGGTTTGGGTAGTAAAACACGGATCCCCTCCTCAAGCTTTGACCCGACTTCATCAGACGACCAATCCAAACCGTAGATGCTGCGCGGATACCAGTGTGCCAATGCACCACTTACTGAATCCTTGTAACGTCGAAGATGGTACAGCTCGTGGTTGATATCCGTACGGCTCACAATCAAATCAAAGTGCTGTCTTACCAACATGCACTGGATTTCGCCCTTAAGGTGTAAAAGACCCAATCGGTCGTTAATGGATCCTTTCAGCATCAGGAGAGCAGCTGCTGAATGGCTGTTGACGGTCCCGTGTCGGGAACCGAGGCTGACTTTGAACGTCCGTTCATCCAGGATGCGGTCACGAATATATTTTCCTCCCTGTTTCATCTCACGCTTGCTACGGAACATGAACCTGAAGCCCAGGATATCGGGGGCTTCCCACGGCTCATACGGCGAGATGTCCGATTGGCTGTCGGCAATCATTTTAGCCACACATGCCAACGGATCTTTAAACCTCATGCCACAGAGTACAGGAAGTCTGGCCGAACCGATACGGAGATTCAGGAATTTACATGGTTCATGCTCCAACTCGAGATATTCCCTCCTGCCGTATGTCATAAAGATTTCACCAGTTTCTTTGAGGACAACCCCACGACAGCGGTAAGGATAGCCGCGTTCATGCAGACTGATCGGCGTGACATCATCCAACCGGTCAACTTGGCCCAAGCTCTCCATCAGAATCTCGAGCTGACTATAGCCTTCCAATGGGCTTGATGCCCTCGCGGCCTTCACGGAATATCCCCACCTCATTATCTGGAATGCCAGATTAAGGTCACGTGAGACTTCGAAGCGGTATCTGATGCCGCGTTTACTATCGCCAGCCGATAGAGCTCGTCCCAATAGTATCCAGGGATCACACGACGCTCGTTGCGTCGCGGACGGAATCAAATGATGACGTTTAATCAGGTCATCCGTAACATAGGATCGGATGAACTCCGGCAACCTACGTACCCGAAGCTTCAAGACGTGCCGAGAAAATTCCAGGTATGCATCCTCGGGTGCACCGTCAAGGCGAATGATTTTATTCAACGCCCGTCCGAACCTCATGACCGCATCGTTGTAACTACGCGGAAAATCCTCAGGGAAGACCAAGCTTCTGGTGAGGAACAAGGGTCGGTAGAGGCCAAGATCGCGTAAGGCTGATTCGTGATCCGGAAGACTAGGCCTCGTGTCCATGTAAATCTCCAATTCTAAAGGACATCTTCAATCTAATACCATCTAGGATGCACGGTCAACTATCAATCCGTCCGTAAGAAAAAGCAGCGTGGGTTACGCTGCTTTTTTCTTGGCTAACTTTTCTTTGCGCTTTTTGGAGATTTTGACCTTGAGACGCTTGGCTCCTTCGACGATCTTCTGGTCCACGAGCAGGTTCCAGACCGTGTCGGAAGCTTGGGCTCCCTTGCTGATCCAGTACTTGACACGGTCAGCCTTGAAGTCGAAAGTCGGGGGCTTGGCCAATGGGTTATACAACCCCAAATTCTCGAGGTACTTACCCCAGGGATCCTTGGTCTTTTCGGACACGATGAGTCGGTAGGACGGCTGTTTGGCTTTGCCTACGCGTGACAATCGGATGATGATCATGCTGATGTAAACTGTGGATTATGGCTTAAAACCTGCCGAAAGTTAGAGCATTAACGGCTCGCACAAGATACCGCCGACCGGTTTTTTTGTCAACAGACGGGTCGCTATGTCTACCTTGACATTTCGGCCTGATTAGCCTAACATCCAGTTTCGCTCTTTTCAGCAACCGAAGGAGACGCGTGGACAAAAAAACCATATTGGTACGCTACCCGCTCAAGCCTCCAGCCGGAAAACGAGGCATCCGATACCGTCGCTGGCTCGAAAGCCAGAACGACCTCCACCTCCTGGCCCTGGATGCCATCAACGACGCCGTATTCTTTACTACGCCTGACGGCGAGATGACCTTCGTCAACCGGGCGGCCGAAACGCTCTTGGGCAAATCCCGGAGCGAGCTGGCCGGGACCAACCTGCTCAGGGTATTCCGCACGGTCGAAGGCGATTGCCTGGCCGACGAAATCATGGATCGCGCCAACGTGCTGTCGGACTTCGATTGCAGCCTGGCCTATATCCGCCCGGCCCGCGGCCCGCTCATCCCGGTCGAGATCCATGTTTCATCGCTCAAGTTCGAGGACACGCTCATCCGGATCATGGCTACCTGCCACGATTTGCGGCAAACGCTCGAACACCAGCGCGAACTCGAAATCCAGGCCCGGACCGACCAGCTGACGGGCTGCAGTAACCGGCGTTGGTTCGACAACGAATACCCCAGGTACGAGACCTGGGCGCGCACCGTCGACGGATGGCTCGCCATCCTCTTCGTCGATCTCGACCGTTTCAAGGAACCCAACGACGAATCATACGTCCTGGGTGACGAGCTGCTCAAGAAAGTGACCGAAGTCATCCGTTCTGTCCGCAGGCCGACCGACCCGTTGGTCAGGCTGGGTGGCGACGAATTCGTCGTGCCTATCCAGGGCGTAGGTCCGGATGAGTGCCGCGAGATCGCCCAGCGCATCCTGACGGCCTTGGCCGAAACCGATGTCCTAGAGATTGCCGAAGGGCTGGAAAGAAGGCATGGAATCAGGATCTCCACCCAGCGCCTACGGCATTTCCGGCTCACCGCCTCAATCGGGATGTCGGTAATCCGCGGTTGCGATCCCCGCCTCTGCGATCTCCTCCGCTACGCCCAGGAAGCCAAACGCCTGGCCAAAGAAGCCGGCCGTAACTGTATCTACACCCTGCCTGACGCGGCCGAAACCGAATCAGCCAGACCCTCGGTCCACTGACCTCAAGCCCCCGAAATCCATCGGGGGCTTTCGCTTTTATGCTTGTTTACCGATAGCTGATAACTGGCTAAGATACGCCCATGAAAGACAGCCACCAAGAAAAAAAGAAGGTCACCAAAGCCGGCAAGGAAAAACGCTTCAAATTCGCCGCCCAGCAGCTCGATCAGGAAAAGAAGCGCCATCTGGAACTGGCTAAACAGGAACTCTCCGCATACCGCCGCGGAATCCGCTCCTTCGCGTTCGCCGCTTCAATCAAAAAAAATCTCGCTTTAGCCGGCGCTGATCCCGAGACCATCGGTATCACATCCGAAGAGCTTGATGGACTCGAACTCGAATTGATCGACCAAGCCATCCAAGAGATGGAATATCTGCGTCTCCACCCCGATTCGACCCGCCTCATCATCCTGGCCAAAGATATGCGCCAAGCCGGCTACTCCCCCGAACTGCTCGGGACCACCCAAATAGAAATGAGGGAGCTGGAAGAAAGGGCGAAAAGGGACGAGGCCGCGCGGGAAAACCCCTTCCCGAGGGGAATTCGCATCAGCTGAATTCGCCCGCCGGGCCTTGACGAACCCGCTTTTTCCGTATATTCTCTGCGCACGAATAGCCTGCCCCGCAACGAGCTCACGCGAGCTTTGCAGGGCTGTGCCACGTGGACTGCGAATCAGTCTTTACGTGGCCCCTTCGTCTATCGGTTAGGACAGCGGCTTTTCAAGCCGTTAAGAGGGGTTCGACTCCCCTAGGGGCTACCAAAAAGAATACCCACCCAAATCGGGTGGGTATTCTTTTTTGTTTGAATTCAATACACTTAATCTGGCCACGCAAGTAAAAATTATGTAGTTGACATGTCGCTCGAAACACGGTAACAATCCCGATTCGCCCCTTCATAAATACACGAGGTGGTTAGATGTCGGAAAAAAAGACGTCAATCGGCTTTTTTGCCCTCTCGGCGAAACTCGCCATCAAATTCGGGGCCAAAGCCATCCCGGCACTGCTCAAACTGGCTAAATTCAGTAAGCTGTCCTGGATCGGTTCGCTCGGCATCTATGCCGTGATCTTCAACTGGAAGTTCGCGCTCATGCTCATCGGCAGCCTGTTCGTCCACGAATATGGCCACGTCTGGGCTATGCGCCGCGAGGGCGTGGCGGTCCGCGGCATGTACTTCATCCCCTTCCTGGGCGCGGCTGCCGTTGCCGATAGCCAGTTCCCGTCCCGCGCCGCCGAAGTGCGCATCGCTCTCATGGGACCGCTCTGGGGATTGACCCTTGCCGTGGCGACGCTCGGTCTCTATTCGGTGACGCAAGAGCCGCTCCTGGCCGCAATCGCCGGTTGGATGGCCCTGGTCAACCTGTTCAACCTTCTGCCGATCATGCCCCTCGACGGCGGACGCGTCTTCCGCAACATCGCCATGTCCTTCTCGGGCTGGATCGGCGTCGCGCTGTTCGTGGTGAGCTGCCTCTTGGCCGTCTGGTTGTCCATCAAACTCGGGCTCTCGCTCATCCTCTTCGTCCTGGCTATCGGTTTCGGCGAGTCCATCCTGGACTTGTTCCGTTCAGTCCGCCGCAACCGTTGCCTGCGTGCAGCCAAGGATCTGGCGCCGTTCTTGGGCGTAAAGCCGGAACCGGAAACCGTCGCCGTTGCTATCCGCCAGATTTGCCACGAACACAATGAATTCGTCCTGGCCAATCGTTGCGATTGCGCTAACCATAAGGAAAGACGGGATATCGGACAGTATCCATGGTTGAGTCTGGAGCCGTTCCGGACCGCGGTCATCCAAGGCTGGAATGATTTCCTGCACCTCAATCGCGAGGCTTCGCCCGAAGGCGATGAACGGGACTGGCGCGACGCCCATCAACCGGCGCTCCGAAGGCCTCTCGTGGATCTATTCCGAAGTCGTCTGCAATCAGCGTTTTGGCACGCCGACCGGAATCCTGACACCTTGTCGACCCTGAACCGCGAGCTCGACAGGTACGACGGGACGAACGAACCATTGCGCACCACGCACATCCTTTCGTCCGGCGCAGCATACATCGGCCTGGCCGTCGTCCTCTTCGCGCTCCTCTACGCCACCAAACACGTCCCCGGCGCCGAAGCCGCGTTCAACGTGTTCAAGGACTGAACCTTATCCCCGCCGCCCAAAAGCCGCGGGGATTTGTTATCCCCACGCATACAATAAGAATTGCGCTTAGATTAGCTGATTTATTCAAGGTCACAAATTGTGACCTTGAACCGACAACGGTCGAAATATTGACCAATTGCATAAAAAATGGTTGACTTTTATGATCTTCTTGCATTATCGAAACGCCCCCAATCTGCTATTCTGATTGCAGAATCTATGAGAATCTCCATCCCAAAACTTAAAGCGACTATCCTCTACTTCTGTGAGCATACGGATAGCAAATTTTTGGGCAAAGTGAAGCTCATGAAGCTTTTCTACTATCTTGATTTTACTCACGTAAAAAAGTTCGGCTCTCCCATTACCTTCGACCAATACGTAAAACTGGATCATGGGCCAATACCATCAACGATAAAAAATATGGTTGATGATGCCGAAGCCGATCCGGACAGCTCACCCCTTGCGGACACGATAGATATCCAAACGGAGGATGGAGTCATGATGCACCGTATCGCGGCACGACGAAAAATGACCGAATCCGATAAAAAATTATTCAGCAACAGCGAGCTTCAGGTATTGGATGAAATCTGCAAAAGATTCGGCGATAAAAACATGAAATTCATCGAAGAGGCTTCACACCAAGAAGCACCGTGGAAAGAAAGCGGCATGTACCAAGCAATCCCGTATCAGCTAGCGGCTCATGATTCCGACTGTCAGGTAGACGTGGAGGATATAGACTTGGCCATGCAAATCAGCAACGCGTAATATGGCCTTCCTTGCCTTTGGTGATGTCTTCCGTTTCCAAGAAACCGAATTCGTATACTTAGCAGAAATCGATTCAGTAACGTACGCGGCAAAAATTCTTAACAAAGATTTAAGCAGGCAGTTGGCCGCCAATTCCGAGCAAAAAGCCAAGTCCGGCAATCAACCTAAAAACGCGAAACTATTTTGCTTCGTCATGCTGACTACGCCCGAGTTCAGCAATCGAGCGGCCCACGTTGGCTTCTCTGACCAAAACGAACCCTTCGACCAGTGGATAGATAAAATCGGGATTTTGAACGAAGAAGATCTAAACAACCTACGCAAAGAAATCGTCGAATCGAACGGCGTGCCACTAGCACTCCAGGAACTCTTAAAATAATCAGATTATCAATAAAACTTGAGGTCACAAATTGTGACCTCAAGTTTTATTCCACCGTTTTTGCCTTCTTTTTCCCCTTCTCCCTCCCCTCCGCCTCCTTCAGATACTCCCCATACAACCCGAACAAAAACTCCAATCGTTCCGTCTCGTTGGCGAAGGACTTTTTGCCGTAGCATTTATCGACGGCCTTATCCAAATCATGATGCGCTTTCACCAGCTTCGGCGGCGTGGTATCAGGATCATACAGGTCAGCCAACGTCGAATTCGGAAACGCCGCCCGCGCATCCAACACCCCCTGCGCCGCCGCTTCCACGGCTTTGATTTGCGTCTCGCTTGGTTCACGCGGCCACGGGAAATTGTTGTAGACGATTTGGGCTGAATACTGATATCTGCTCTCCAACCTACCGCACACCGCTCTCATCCACGCCATATGCATCGTCGATGATAAAACACCGAGTAAAAACAAACTCGGCTGTGAGATAACCAGCGCACTACCATTCGCGATAACCTCCGAAGGCATAATCCCAATGGGGATGTAACGCCGATTTTCCGAAGATACTTTGGGAATCAAAAGATAATCCCCGCGTGGTTGTCGCACTTCGCCAAATTGGCTTGGCGTGTCCGCCAATCTCTTTGTCGCTTCTCTTCCGCTACTTGCTCTAAATGAACGCACTGCATCCAATCTCTCTGTAACACTTGCACACCCCCTGATGACAGCAGGATCAGTGTCAATCAACCAAAGACAATATCGTTTGTTTCCATTTATAAATTCCTCACCACCCACGAAGGGCCGAATATTAGAGATGATTTTTGGACATTCATCCGAAATCTTTTTAGCTTCTTCTGGAGAAAGAATCAAAAAGCCTTTATCAATAGCCATGCTTCCGTAGTTCATCGGAGGAACACCGGCAAAAGGCTGTGTACGATGCGTAACCACAACATCAGGTGCATCAACTAAATATGGATTGATGTTCGAGACAATAATTCTATGAGCTTCACTATTAATATCTGGATAATCGAACAATTCCTTGTGTAAAACATCAAAATGACCCAGGCCCACGATCACGCAGTGCACAGCGGACTTTCCACTTGCCTCGTTACTCCATTTGAATGTGCGATGGGCAAAATGGATTTTTATTCCGTATTCGAGAAGCTTTGGCCAAAGGACACCGGCTTGTTCACCCTGGGTTATGCTATTCGTAGAAACAAAAGCTACGACGATACGCGTCCCTTGAATAAAATCGGTGGCTTTTTTATACCAACACGAAACATAGTCCAAAACGCCAGCTCCTTTTGCGTCTCCCCACACCAACTCCATATCTTCCTTCTGTTCTTTTGACTGCTCTTTCTTACCGAGAAAAGGTGGGTTCCCCAAAACATACGAGGTACGCGACTTCGGCAACACATCTTCCCAATCGATTCGCAGCGCATTCTTGATATGGATATTCGGATGGGCTTTGAGCGGCAAACGTACGAACCTCTCGCCGAATTCGGCGCTCAATTCCATGTTCATCTGATGGTCTGTGAGCCACAGCGCCAGCTCCGCCACGCGCGCCGGGAATTCCTCGATTTCGATGCCGTACATCTGATCCACGTTGACCTGCGATAACGCGCCGAACTGCAGAGCCGAAAGCTGGCGGGCGCCGCTCTCGATCTTGATATTCAGCCTTTTCAAAGCCTCCAACTCCAAACGCCGCAACTCGCGATATGTCACGACCAAAAAGTTGCCGCAACCGCAAGCCGGATCCAAAAACCGCAAAGAACGCAGTTTATCCAAAAATATTGTCAGCTTCTGCTTGCTTTTACCGGCGGCCTCGAGCTCGGCTTTCAATTCATCAAGGAACAGCGAGTTGATGACTTTGAAGATGTTCGTCTCCGACGTGTAGTGCGCCCCAAGGTCATGACGTTCTTTCTCGTTCATGACCGACTGGAACATCGAGCCAAAGATGACCGGCGAGACCTTGCCCCAATCGAACGCCGAACATTCGAGCAAGGTTTGGCGCATATCCGCGTCGAATGACGGCAGATCCAGACGTTCAGAGAACAACGGGCCGTCGATGTACGGCAGTTTAGCCAGATCCTCGTCCAAATTGTTCTGGCGTTTCTCGACCGACTGATTCAGGACTTGGAAAATCTGCGCCAGAATCGGCCCAGTATCCGAGCCGTCCACGTTCGTCCGTTTTTCCATGTAAGACTGGAAGGAATCCAAATCATCGAAGATGCCGGTATCGTCGGCGAAGAAGCAGTAAACGAGGCGCACGAGAAGAATCTCTAGTTGATGGCCGACATAGCCCGATTGCTTCAACGAATCGTGGAGTTTGGCGATTGCTTTGACGGCTTTGCGGTTGACCGGATCTTCAGCTTTCACCTCGACCGTCTGATAGCCGAGGAGGAATCCGAAATGCCTGACGTTCTTGGACAAGTCACGCAGCGGGAACTCAATCATCCTTTTCTCCAGCGGCTGCTCCAGGTCGTAGACGCGGAAATGGGCGAAGTCCGAAACCACGATATGAGTCGGCGCCACCTTCTCGGGCAAACCCGAAGCGTATTCAATCGCTTGTTGATAAGCGTCGTCGAGATTCTTTCCGGCCGATTTATGTTCGACGATGAGTTTGCCTGGGTACAGCAAATCGATACTCCCGTGCTCGCCTTCGTACTTTCTTACACCCTCCTCGAAAGTCGCCACCTTCCTGCGGCTGATGCCGAAAATCTCGAAGAATTCGTTCCAGAACGTCTGTTTTTCGCTGGCTTCTTTCTGGGCATCGACCCATTCCTTGGAAAAATTCGTCGCCCGCGCTCTGACCTCGTTCCAGCTTAATGGCATATTCTCCACATCTTAGCTGAATCACCCAAGCCCTACAAACCCCACAAATCATCAAAACAAAGAGCGCACCTGACCACGGCTAGAGCGAATCGCTCCTTGCCGCGCCAGATGCGCGAGATGGCGGACTAAAACAAGCAAAAAATCTACTTCCCCAACTTCAGCGTTAAACACTTTATGCTCCCGCCTGATTTCAGGAATTCAGACATATCCAAAGTCACGACTTTGTACCCGCATTTCTCCAGCTCGGCTTGGGCTTTAGGGCACCCCTGGTTCATGACGATAGTCTGTCCGACATTGATCGAATTGCACACGTATCTATCCGCTTCGTCATCTTCCGCTTCGATGACGCGCGGGAATTCTTTCTTTATTTTCTCCCGCGATTCCTCGTCGAATGCGCCTGGATAATACAGGACCGTATCCCCATCTTCAAAATATGCCAGACACGTATCCAGATGGTAGAACTTAGGATTCACGAGCTTTATCCGCAAGATATCCACGCCAAGCAAACGTCCGACTTCATACGGCACGGTCGCATCGGTCCTGAACCCGTTGGCCACCAAGATTTTCCCATGGCGCAAAATCCTGTCCGCCTCACCTTCGAATGTCATGCCCTGCGGCAATTCCACGATCTCGTACCCATGTTCCGCGAACCATCTTATGAAAGCCGGCTCCTCGCCCTGCCGTTCCTGGAATTTGAAGCGCGACGGGATGAACTTCTTTTCAAAGACCAACCCCGCGTTTGCCGTGAAAACCATATCAGGCAAGTCAGGCAAGGGTTCGACCTCTTCGACGATTGCCCCTAGGTCCAGATACGTCTGACGGAGCCTCTCCCACTGTTTCACCGCCAGCTCCTTGTCCGGTTTATTCTGCACATCCATCCAGGGATTTATCTCGTACACCACGTCAAAATAAGTCGGGCGGCACATGAAGAATTTTTCCGGCATATTGGTAACAACCTTTATAGCATACCGTACATTTTCACGCCCCTCCTTGACTCTCGCGGCAGTTCTGTTAAATTCCGCCTGTCCTTTCACCATCCGGGAGATTTGCCGATGAGCCCCAAAACTACCGTCGAAGTCGCTGTCAGCGATGGCCCCTTCGACCACGACGCCTGCTTCGCCGTCGCCGCACTTACGCTCGCCTTCAGGGTCAAGCTAGTCCGGACGCATGATCCTCTGGTCATGTCGCAAGCCCAAATGCGTGTCGGGATTGGCCAAAGGTTCGAGCTGTCGGCCGGCGATTTCGACCATGACCAGCACGGGGCGCCGTATCGGATGAACGGCGTGAAATACGCCGCCTTCGGCCTGGTCTGGCGCCAATTCGGCGAACGCATCTGCGGAACTTCGCAACTCGGCGAAGCGGTCGATCGTCTGCTCGTCCAACCCTGTGACGCGGCCCACACCGGCAACCTGCCCAGGTTGGACCAAGGGCCGAATCCGTATTCCGTAGCTTCCATGCTCGAGAGCCTGAACCCGACTTGGATGGAACGCGAACTGGACCAATCCCTGCAGTTCGACAAGGCCGTTCGCCAGGCGCGCAAAATCCTGAAAAGGACCATCGCCGTCTGCCGTGCCGACATCGAAGCCGCCATCCTGGTGCGCCAGGCCGCGGCCCTGACCGACGATCCTCGCATCCTGATGTTCGACAAAAAATTCCCGTGGCGAAAAACCGTTGTCCATGAATTTCCCTCGGTCCTTTACGTCATCACCCGCGAAAGTGACCGCTGGGTTGTGACCGCAGTCCCGACCGAGCCTGACGGACTGACGCTCAAGCACCCGCTTCCCGCAGATTGGGCCGGAAAATTCGGTGACGAACTCGCGGCCTTGACCGGCGTGCCAGACGCCCTCCATTGCAACACCCAAACTTCGGTCATCACGGCCCACAGTTTCGAGGGTGCATACCAACTGGCTAAGCTGGCCCTCGACTGATCCTAACGCTCGAATCAAAAACGCCCCGGTAACTGCCGGAGCGTTTTCTCTTTTGATTCTGGAGATTATCTTTGGGCGGCGTTAATTCTTTCCGCACCAAATCCCTGACCGCCGCGCATCTTGCCCATGCCGCGTCCCATGAAACCGCCGCGTTCACCGCCCATCCCGAATCCCATCGGTAGATAACCGGCCGGGATACCGTTATCCTTGGCCCACCGCTTAAGCGAATCCGCTTGGTTCTTCATGGCAGCCTGGCGCTCTTCGGGCGTCTTGTCTTTCAGGCTCTGCATGAACGTCTGGACTTCTTCATGTTTCGCCTTAATCAGGTCGGCCTGGGTCTGGGTCAGCTTGCCGTCCGCTACGGCTTTGGTCAGCATGTCCGTGAACCGCTGTTCACCCTTAGCCTGCATTTCCGCCTGGTTTGCCGCCCGCTGTTCGTCAAAGACTTTTTGGACGTCATCCTTGTTGAGGTTGAACTTTGTGGCGATAGCCTGGACGATATCACCCATACGGTTATGGACCGCCGGCGACAACTGAGCCGCATAGACGCTTGTGCCCAGCGCGGCTGTCCCGCTCAATGCGATGGCTGCGATAGTTAGTTTTTGGGTCAAATTCATAGTTGCGTTTTCGGTTAATGCTTTAAAACGGTCGAATGCATTCGCTATACCCGACTTCGTTCTGCCTACCGCCGGCCTGCCAGGGAACCGTGGGCGGCAAAACGATATTCGGGGACCCATGCCTGGGTTCGACTAAAGATACGCGTCAACCGGCGCGTTTGGTTCACGTTCGAATTATGCGCTTAAACTAGTCGATTTTTCGCCATGTGATGCACACCTGTCCCATGAAATATTTGATTCCCAATATGCCGATGAACACATCATATACTCGACTGAACCATTTCAACACCGGAAAACGGTACATATATCCGTAAGTGAACGGAAAATAAAGAGCCTCTTTCAGTTCGAGCCCCTTTTCGGAGAATTTTTTCTTGAGCTCTGCGATATTCCGATAGTCATAATGCACGTCATACGCCTCCTTCCCTGCACCCTTACCCTTGACCCACTGATGGAACTCCGTCGGAGTATGCCGCGAAAGCACGAACTCCGGGGCTCTCGGATTGGCCAAAGTCGCTACGAAATATCCGCCGGGTTTAAGGACACGCGCTATCTCCCCCGCTGCTTTTGAGACATCTTGGATATGTTCCATGACGTAATTGGCGAAAACCAAATCATATTCTCCGTTGCCGATCTCCCGCATGTCCTCGGCCGGACACACGAAACACCTGCCCGCATACGGGACATTGACCGAGCAGTCCTGCACGTCCGTCCTGTCGCAGACGAATTCAACGCCCGCTTCCTTGAGCGCATCTTCGATCACCGTACTTTTGGCTGCGCCGATGTTCAGGATGCGTTGGAAACCCGCCGCACTCCTGAGTTTTTCGTCCAGCGTATGGATCAACTGCCTTTCGGCTGGTGTCTGCATATGTCCCAGTATATCAAATAACTACGCAAAGGCTCCGTAGTCACGGAGCCTTGAGGTTCGAGAGTCTTCCGTTCATCTCGGCACGTGGTGGCAGCTGCGGCAACGCGCCTCATAGAGTTCGTCACCGCCGACCTGGACGATGGGCGCATCGAACGGAGCCGGTTTGCCATCGATGAGGCGTTGGGAGCGTGTGGCCTGGCCGCCGCAGCGCATGCATACGGCCGTAAGCTTGGTCACATTGTCCGCCACGGCCAAAAGATGAGCGACGACACCGAAAGGTTCGCCGCGGAAATCCGTGTCCAGGCCTGACACGATCACCCGTGTTCCGCGATCCAGGAGTTCGTTCACGACCGGCATGAGTTCCGGCCCGAAAAACTGGACCTCGTCGAAACCGACCACCTGGTGGCCGCCGTTCAGACGCTCCAAGACCTCGCTTGGCCGGTCGATGGCGATGGCGTCGCAGCGTTTTCCGTCTCGCGACGCGATGGTCACTTCGTCGGTCCGATTGTCGAGTGCAGGCTTGAACACTATGACCGATTGCCTGGCGATCACGGCGCGCTTGATGCGTCGGATCAGCTCTTCGCTCTTGCCGCACGACATGCAGCCCACGATCGCTTCGAGCATACCTTTCATTGGTTGGTCTCCCATACGAAAAAGGACGCCTGTTTTATATCGCCGCCGCAACCATCGGACAATGCTGGACTGTGTATAAAATATTTTGTCGTTCCACGGTTCAACCGGGGAACCTCACGCCTGCTCTGTTTGTAAGTTCCCCCGGTCAAGCCGTGGGATGACAACTGGTTTATCAATTAGAAAACCGGCTCTCCCATGAGGGAAAGCCGGCTAAGCGACTAATCAATATGCTGACCAATCCACCATCAGGGATCCGCACATGTCCCTGATCTTGAAGGTACTGCCCGGCCTGCATGCGTCAGGCCGTCTTCGCCAGGCCGCATCGCTCGAACCGAATGCGGTTTCGAGGATGGCCTTCGCGGTCTCAGGCGTGACTACGCACAGGAGCTTGCCCTGCTGCTGGCCGGCCTCAAGCATCTCGCTCCACCACCGACGTGCAGAGTTCGGGATGTCGTTGGCCTGCTTGCTCCAGTCGATCGCCGGCATATCCGGCATCTTCCTGGCCCGCATCGACTTGGAGTTTTGCAGCCTTTCGAATACTGCCTTGGCGGTCCGGCATTCGACGTTCTCTACGAAGACCGTCGGGTATCCTTGGCCGGCATCTTCGCGGAGCTTGTTCGCGGCCCGTCGCGCCAGCTCGTTGGCGTTCTGCAGGTCATCCACCACGAGCACCGTCCACGTCGCCCCAGGCTTCTTCAGCCACTTGGCGGTCGGCGGCGGTTCGCGCTTGAAGACAACCGAACGCGGAGCCTTGAATTGCGTTTTCGGCCTCTCGATGGTGTAGACCTGGCTGATCGGATCCATGAAGCTTGCGGCGGTTCGCGCCGCCTGCACGATGGACCGCATCGGCACTCTGACCTCGCGTGCCGCAGGCATGACGTCGTGGAGCGTCTGGATCTGCCGTTCGTTCGGCAGGATACAGGTGACTACCACGTCGCCGTCGACCACCATGATCAGGTCTCCGGTCCAGAAGTACCGGCCGTCATTGCGGCGGTAGCCTTTGCCTTCGACCTTCCGGCCCGCGCGGTCGAAGTAGGTCGAAGGCTTCACCAGCCCGAGTTTGGCCACGCGGCCAGGATGCATGAAGATGCTCGTGGCCTCAGCCGTCATCTCAACCGCCTGCGCCAACTCGCTGCGCATGATGTCGACCGCAATCCTGAAATGGTTCTCAAGTATCCAGTCCGTCTCCTCCTCCGAGGCCCGTTCAGCTTGCAGCCTTCGGGTGACTGCATGCCACTTCACTGAAATCGCCTGTTCGTCATTTATCGCCAGGCTGTTCACGGCGACCTCCTTGTAGATGGAAAGTGCCTCTCAAACATCAGTGTTCGAGAATGAATAAATATAGCCCATTTTAAGCGATTTGTCAAGGCATGCCGATTGAAATTACAAGCTCAATGTATTTTTGACATTTTAGCTTATTTTAGCTAAAAAAATCCGTGCAGATTGAGCATCTGCACGGACATGGAGACATGGATCAAACCAGCGGCGGCGCCAGACCCAAGAAAGGCGCTTTTACAGAATCCTCCCACCAATCTAGTTGTACGACTTTTGACGAATAAATGACGCAAGCGTGGGCCCGTGTCCCGGCTCCGGTCATGGTCCTGACCGCTTCAGGATCTCTGTTCTCGATCTCGCCGTTGAACACGGCTAGGGCGAAAAGGAAAACCATATCCGTCGCATCACCCATGGTGATGAGCGAGGGATGGGCTCCGAATTGACGTGCGATGTAAGGCAGGAGCAATTCCTGTTCGGAGCAGGTCCAGCCCTGGGAAAGGAACAACGCCCTCGGGATGTGGAGATACCAGCAGCCGTTCAGCACGCCCAAATCGTCATCCATGGGCGCATGGGTCTGCAGCTGCGGAATCTGGAACTCCCCGTGCGGCAGCCGGATATCAGCCGGCAAACGTTGAAGGTCTTCCCAGCCGATCTCATTCGGCACATAACGCAACACCGAGCGTCCTCGGTATCCGGCGCGACGCGCTTCATGCTCGAATTTCCGAACATCAGCTTCGCTGAACGGGACCTGATGGACATACTGGCAGACATCCCGATCCAGCACGTGGCAGAACCTGGCGGTGAGCTCCAGGGCTTCTTCGGCATGTTCTTTGACGTACGGGCTGAGCGTCTCCACCGGCCCGATTACGTAGTTATGCTCCTGTCTTGAGCGGTAGGCCTTATACCTGGCCAAAGACGTGACCACGGGCTTGGTGCCCACGATCCTGTTCTGGAACGATTCCGAGACCGGCTCCGAGACCGGACCGACCATGTCGGCCCTGTTCAGCTCCTGGACTGGCCCGGAAGCCATAATCGAAGCTAGTCGCTCTTTCCGGATGCGGATCATCTCGGCGACATTCACCTGGGGCATCTTCCGACTCCCTATGCAAAAGGACGTGACTGCCAGTAAAACCGTTTTTACCGGAATTGTCAACCAAAAAGCCCCCGGTGGCCACCGGGGGCCTTTGTCTTTTCTGTCATTTTTTTCAGCAAACCTTCCCGGTCGTCACCATCTCGTAACGCACGAAGCGCGAAATGGCGATCTTCTCGCCTGTCTTGGCCGAGATTTCCGTCATGTATTGTTCGATGGTCTTGGTCTCGTCCTTGAAGAACTGCTGCTTGGTCAGGCAAGCATCCGCGTACCACTTGTTGAGTTTGCCTTCCACGATCTTCGCTTTGATGTCTTCAGGCTTGTTCTCGCCGGCCATCTCCTCGGTGAAGAACACGCGCTGTTTCTCCACGGCCTCGGCCGGGATGGTTTCGGGCGACACGAATTCCGGATTCATGGCCGCGACCTGCATGGCCACGTCATTGGCGAAATTCTGGAAATCCTCGCCGCGTCCCACGAAATCGGTCTCGCACTGGACTTCCACCATGGCCGCCAGCTTCTTGGTGTGATGGAGATAAGTCGCGACGATGCCTTCCGAAGCCGTGCGTTCAGCCGACTTCTTGGCTGCCTTGGCCGCGCCTTTCTTGCGCAGGATTTCGATGGCTTTTTCCATGTCGCCAGCCGCTTCTTCGAGCGCCATCTTGCAGTCCACCATGCCTGCGCCGGTGCGGTTACGTAACTCCATGACTTGCTTTGCGTCTGCCATAAATTTTGATGGTAGTCGTAGCCAAACGGCTACGGACTATTCGCTAATTTGTATTATTTGTTGGCTGGTTGCGTATCGCGCTGGATCAGCGTGCTGCCGAGCCTGGCCCGGGCCGTTTCCCATTCCTGGCGGCCTTCCTTGCAGGCTTCAGCCATGATGTTGGCGAAGAGTTCGATGGATTTGACTGCGTCGTCGTTGGCCGGGATCGGGAAGTCGACGTCGTTCGGGTTCACGTTGGAGTCGCACAAGGCGATGATCTTGACCCCGCGGCGCTTGGCTTCTTCGAAAGCCGTCTTGTCCTTGCGGATGTCGAGGATGAATATGGCTTCCGGGATGCGCACCAAATCCTGGATGCCGCCGATGTTCTCTTCGAGTTTCTTGATCTTCTCGTTCAAACGCAGCTGTTCGAGCTTGGTGAACTTGGCCAGCTCGCCGCGTTCCTGCTTGCGCTTCAAGTCCTTGAACGTGCGCAGCTGCTGCGAAATCGCCGAGAAGTTGGTCAGCGTCCCGCCCAGCCACCGCTTGTTGACGTATGGCATGCCACCGGCCACGGCCGCGTTTTTGACGATCTCCACAGCTTGCTTTTTGGTGCCCACGAAGAGCACTACGCCGCCGCGTTGGCTCACGGACTTGGCGAAGCCATAAGCCGCTTCCAACGCTTTCTGCGTTTCCTCAAGATTGATTATATGGATGCCCTGGCGGCTGCCGAAGATATATTTCTTCATCTTCGGGTGCCACTTGGACGTCTGGTGCCCAAAATGGGCGCCGGCTTGCAGAAGGTCTACAAGCGAAGGTATTTTGCTCATAAATGCCGCCTTTTAGCTCTCCGCCCGGTAGGCATTTCCCGATGAAGATCGGGAAGGCGCTGCCTGCCTCTTTGGTGGACGGATGAGGGATTTAATAACGCCCTTTTGGGGCGCGGGCAATGTATCAAAAACCCCGAATTTTGGCAAGGATAAGCAAAACCCCCGACTGGCCGCGTGATGCGGTCTAGCCGGGGGTTGGAGAAGGGTCGTAGGGGCGGACCGGTGTGTCCGCCCTCCAGATTTCAAGGAGCGATGAGCGTCAGGTCCAGGCGTCCTTGGTGTATGACCAAGCTCACGATGCCGGAGGCCGCGGAATTCTGCATGCCGCCGACCTCGGTGCCGTCCTTATACACGTGGACCCGGCCGCGGCAGTTTTGGCTGTTGCACGCGAACCGGCCAGGTATCGTCGGTCCCAAGCCGTTGTGCAGGCCGGGTGCGAACTGGACCATGGTCGTGGAAGGCGCCGGCAGCTTACACAGGACGAAATCCTCTGTGGCTGATACTGCCACACACGGTCCGCCGGTCACTACCATGGGGTCATTCCAGTATGTGTCGGCCGCTTGGCCTAGCGGCGGATTCGCACCTGCGACTCCGACCGTACCGCAAGCTTCGATGTGCGGCACGATGACGCAGATCCAGAGGCCGCTAGTCGGGATCTGGCCGCAATCAGCCGGACCGTTATCCAGGATGCCGCCGTTGGGACAAGGATCCGCGTCAGCTTCGACGACATCGGGTTCGACGACATCGGGTTCCACCGCATCCGGACCCGTCTCTGGAACCGCAGGTTCCTCGACAACATCCGGGGCGGCTTCGGGAGAAGCCTCAGGCAAGGGTTCGGGAGACGCTTCCGGAATCGCATCCGGCAATGCATCTTCCTCGCCCGCGTCGGCAATCGTGCCGCCTGCGCCAGACGTACCTCCGACACCGGCAGTTCCGCCCATGCCGCCTGACCCGGCTGATCCAGCCTTGCCGTCGGCTTCGGATGGACCATCAGGTGCGGTTTCGGCTTGGGCATCCGCACCGCCCATCCCCTGATCCAGCAGACCGCTGTCAGGCAGATTGCCGGGCGGAAACATGTTCTCTCCCATGGTGTCCAAGGAGCAGCCCACCAGCAGGAAAGCCGTCGCTACGATGACAGCCCATATTCTTCTGGCCACTTTTCACCTCCATTCCTTCGGATATGCCTCTGTATTCATACATATCGGGGGTGTGTCGCGTTTCAGCTAGGGAGCAGTGAACGCGATGTCCAGGCGTCCTTGATGCGCAACCAGGGTCACGATGCCGGAGGCTGCAGAGTTCTGCATTCCACCGACTTCGGTGCCATCCTTGTAGACGTGGACGCGGCCGCGGCAAGTTTGACCGTCGCAAGCGAACCGGTCCGGGATGGTCGGTCCGGAGCCGTTGTGCAGGCCGGGAGCGAACTGGACCGTGGTCAAAGGGGGTGCCTGCAGCTTGCACAGGATGGAATCCTCCGAGTTCGATGGCGCTATGCACGGCCCGCCTGTCACGATCATGGGATCGTTCCAGTAGGTGTCTACGAGCAAGCCCAGCGGCGGATTCGCACCTGCGACCCCGACCGTACCGCATGCATCGATGTGCGGCACAATGACGCAGATCCAGAGCCCGCTGTTCGGGATCTGGCCGCAATCATCAGGGCCCGTGTTCAGGATTCCGCCGTCGGGACAAGGATCCGCGTCAGCTTCGATGACATCGGGTTCGACGACATCCGGCGAAACGGCGTCAGCTTCGGCTTCGACAGCCGCGTCCGGGATCGGAGCATCAGCATCTTCTTCCGTCGCGTCCTTCGCCGGTTGCTCCGACTTCGCATCGAGTCCGGCATCTTCGGGCTCGGCTTCCGGCTTGGAATCCTTGCCGGAGTCAGTCGTCTGCGCCGCGTCCTGATCGGTTCCAGGAGCTGCCAAGAAACTTCCACCGCCGCAAGCGGCGATGACGGAAACGGACATCAAGAGTACCGCCAGCTGTTTTGTTTCCATGTCTTTCCCCTTTTATGGAAGTACCCCTGCAATCTTACACCACAGGGGTACCGAGAGTTCCAGCCGTCAGGATTGAGGGATCGTGTACGCCAGGTTCCCGGTCAGGTCCTTGGCCAGTGCGCCTTCGCATTTGTCGTCCTTGCAGAAGCCGACCAACTTGCCTCCCACGCACGCCGCGACCGTTCCGATGGTCACGATCTTGTCCCCGGTGATGCCGGAGAAGTAATGCCCGGCAGGCTCGGTGAACGAACCGTCGTTCAGGCCTACGTTGAACAGGATCTTCGTGCCCTGGAAGGCGGCTCCGAAATCGCAGTCCAGCGACTGGTCGGCCGCGAACGCCGCCACGCATCCCGGGAACGGGTTCAGCCCCGGCACCAGGTCGTCCTTGTTGGCCATGTCCGGATAGTCGATGGACGCCGAGTAGGCCAAATGGCCCTCGCCCCGGGGCTCCGGCGCCTTGAACGCGATGCCCGCATGCAGGCCGTCGAAATCGCACATGGCGGTCAGGCCCTTGTCCGTGTCATCTTTGGCATCGTCCGCGTCCTCGACCTGGACATCTCCTGCCGCGTCGGTCTGCGGAACCGGGTCCGGATCCAGGCCTTCCTGCGAACGGTCGGCGCAAGCCGCGAAAGCCAGGACTGCCAGAGCGGAAATGGTCTTCGTGAAAGTCGTCATGTCTCACCTTCCTTACAGGTCTGTTTCAATTGGAAAGGGCTGGGTTAAGCCACATTCCCAGATTATTTGGGAATAGATTATCCAACCACATTTTTCCCATTTTGTCAAATCCCCTGCCATACGAAAAAGAGCCATTTCAGGGCTCTTTTTCTGGATAAATCTATTTGGTATCAATCCTCATCTTCCTCTTCCTCGCCCCGTTTGCCGCTCTTAAGGGCTGTGATGATGGCCGAAAAATCGCCGTCCAGGATTATCGGGATATTGTGCCAGGATTTCTTGATGCGATGGTCCGTGATTCGGTCTTGCGGATAATTGTACGTCCGGATCTTTTCCGACCTCTCGCCGTGTCCGATCTGGGAACGGCGTTCTGCGTCCAGCTGGCTGCGCTTCTTCTCTTCTTCGATTTCCCACAACCTGGCGCGCAAGATGGTCATCGCGCGTTCGCGGTTCTGCAGTTGCGAGCGCTCGTCTTGGCAGTTCACGACCGTGTTGGTCGGGATGTGCGTGATGCGCACTGCCGAATATGTCGTATTCACTGATTGGCCGCCTTTGCCTCCGGCACAAAAAGTATCGATGCGCAAATCCTTGGGATTGATGACGATTTCCGTTTCTTCGATCTCCGGCAGGACCGCCACCGTGGCCGTGGACGTGTGGATGCGCCCCTGTTTCTCCGTGGTCGGAACGCGCTGGACGCGATGCACGCCGGATTCGAATTTCAAGTTGCCGTATGCGCCTCGCCCGTCAATCGAAAAGATGACTTCCTTGAAGCCTCCGAGTTCGGCCCTGGATTCGGAGACTAACGACGTCTTCCAGCCCTGGCGCTCGGCGAAACGCGAGTACATGCGGAACAAATCTGAAGCGAACAACGCCGCTTCGTCACCGCCCGTTCCGGCGCGGATCTCCACGATCACGTCGTTTTCGTCATGCGGATCCGGCGGAATCAAAGCCAGCTCGAAAGCTCCCTGCGCCTGATTAAGCCTGGCTTCAGCCTCCGTCATTTCGGCTTGCGCCAAGAGTTTCAACTCCGCTTCTTCCGAATTCAAGGCTGCTTCCAGGTCTTCCATGGCGCGTGTTGCGGCGATGAATTCATCCCCGAATTCGACTATCCTGCGTTGGTAATCGTAGGCACGCGAAAGATCGCGGAACTTATTCTGGTCCGCTGCAGCATCCGGGGCGGCAAGCTGTTCGCCCATCATCTTCAGTTTTTCGCGGGCTTCAGCCGCGGATTTTTTCAGGTCTGGCATATTATTTGTCATTCCACGACTTGACCGGGGAATCTCTGTTGGCTCGTGCATCGTACCATGTACTTGGGATCAAACTATAACAAAACCGCCTTGGCTGGCGGTCTTGTGTTTCGTAGCTAAACTTCGTTGAGCTGGGTCGGCTTTTTCTGCGCCTTCTTGGCTACCTTCTGTGCAGCCCGTTTCTCTGCCTTAGCCTTCTTGCCCAAGCTCACGCCAGCCTTGTCGGTCTTGGCTTGTTTGCGTTCCGCAAACTTCTCGACGCGGCGTGCCGTATCGATCAGCTTCTGTTTGCCCGTATAAAAAGGGTGGCACTTGGAACACAATTCCACGTGGATCTCCGGGATGGTCGATCCGGCCGTGATGACGTTGCCGCAAGCGCAGACCAGCTTCGCTTCCGGGTAATATTTTGGGTGGATTGCCGCTTTCATATTCGTGGCAGGAATGTACCAGAAGCTTGATATTTTGGCAAGTATTGGTACTCTAGAGACCCATGAAAACGTCCGATTTCGACTATAACCTGCCTCCGGAAAGCATCGCCCAAGAGCCGGTCCGGCCGCGCGACAGTTCAAAGCTTCTGGTCCTGGACCGTCAGACCGGTACCATCGAACACCGGATTTTTTCCGATATTTCTGGCTACTTGAAGCCCGGCGATTTGCTGGTAGTGAACCGCAGCAAAGTCTTCAAGGCGAGACTGGTGTCCACGGACGGCATCGAAATCTTCCTGCTTCGGCCGGAAGGCGGGAACTGGCTGGCTTTGGCCAAGCCGGGCAGAAAACTCAAAATCGGAACGGAGATATCTTTTTCGGACGGAACCGTTTGTCGTGTCACGGACAAGAAAGATGATGGCACCGTCGCCTTGGAATTCGGACGTCCAGCTGAAGATGTCTTGGAGATAACCGAACGCATCGGCCAAGTCCCCACTCCCCCGTATGTCGGCAAGCGGGTCACAAACGATTCAGATTACCAGACCATCTATGCCAAAGAAGTCGGTTCGGTCGCCGCCCCGACCGCGGGTTTCCATTTTACTCCCGAGCTGATCGAAAAATTGAAATCCCAGGGCATAAAATTCGCCGAAGTCATCCTGCATGTCGGCCTCGGCACATTCCGCCCGGTCAAGACCGAGACGCTCGAAGAGCACGAGATGCACGAAGAGTGGCTCGACATCCCGGCCGAGACGCACCAGGCCATCGCCGAAACGAAAGATGGCGGCGGTCGCGTCATGGCCGTCGGCACCACCACGGTCCGGGCTTTGGAGTCTGGAATAGACCACGGCTTCACCAAAATCTTCATCACCCCCGGCTATAAATTCAAGACCGTCGACGGCTTAATCACGAACTTCCACTTGCCGAAATCGACCCTGGTCGTCCTCGTCTCCGCCTTCGTCGGTGAACACCATCCTGATTCAGACTGGGGACGCCAGACCGTTCTCAAAGCCTATTCAGAGGCAATCTCAAAAGGTTACCGTTTCTACTCATTCGGTGATGCGATGCTGATTATCTGAATTTTTATATATGGAAAACCCCGGCGGCACTGCGTGTGCTGACCGGGGGTCGTGTGGACTGGTTGAGCGTGGGATGTTCAGAAGGGGCGGGGGCCGTCGCGGTTCGCGTCGTGCGCGGCGGTCATTCGTAGCAGGTACGCGTCGTCATCGCGTGCTGGCTCCTGCGGTTGGCGATGCATAGTGTCGCCCGGCGCAGATGCCGTCGTCGAACCCATCTACAGGAAGTCCTCGATCTTGGCCATCGCGTGGCCCTCCTTCACCCGCGGGCGGCGCAGTCGTCGCGCCGGCGCTCCTCGTCGTGACAGCTCGCGCCCCTGCGCATCGCGTCGCCGACCTGGTTGCTGTTCCGTCGCCTCGTCACCGGGAAGTTCCGCATATGATTATCGCGCCTCGCGCTCATCATGCGGTCGCTACCCATATCCTGACTCCTTCTGCATGACGTCACTCTCCTTTTTTCTGGGGTGTTCTTATCCCGGCGGATTCGCCAGGTGCCCAAATGGGCTTCACGAAAGGAACGTTGATGCTTTCGA
Organism: Candidatus Uhrbacteria bacterium; assembly: GCA_016222815.1. Taxonomy (GTDB): domain Bacteria; phylum Patescibacteriota; class Patescibacteriia; order 2-12-FULL-60-25; family 2-12-FULL-60-25; genus CAIKNB01. The sequence goes on along the minus strand of JACRQE010000005.1, from coordinate 155,200 downwards.
TTTAAGCATCAATCTCCGTAAATGTCAAGACCCCACCCCCGAGTTTCGGGATGGGGTCTTAAGATTTTGGCCTGAAATAGCCTATTTCCGACTGACTTCAGCAGGGTCAACCCCTTGCGAGACAAGGAACTTATCCAACTCTTCGAACAATCCCCGCGCGTTGTCGCGCTCTTTTCCGGTCCAGCCATCAAGCGCACGGGAACCCGGGACTTTCCTCAACGTCCTCGCTATGGCTCCCACGAGAACGCTGTCCCAGCTCATGGATGTCCCGACAAGGTACGCGGATTGGTTCGGACCCGCTTCCTTCCGGATCTTTATCGCAATGAGGAACCCTTGTTCATCCTGGCAGTTGAAAGAAAAATCCAGCAGGATCAGGTCGAATGCCCTGGACAGCAACAGCTCGCAAGCCGACCTCTCCCCCTCGGCTGAAACATAGCATCTCACGGTCTCGATCTCGAACACGCCTGGATAGCGTCCCTCAATCTGCCCGTAGCCTTTCCGCTCGGGAATCTCATCGTCGATGATCAACATCTTGAAAGCCATATCCCCCTCCTGCTTTCTCGTTGGTCACGATCCTACAACCCCCCGTCAAAGGGACCGCAACCTGTTTCTCCCTGTCTGACCATGATCAGACGCCTAAGCTTTGTTTTGATCCGGCCTGCCACCTTCTCTGCATCCTCCCAAGCGCACGTCCAGCGCTTTTCGCGGAAAATTCCGTCCAGCACGTCGATGCCGCTGGCCGGCATTTCGGCGTAACGCGGAATCACGTACCAGTGTACATGCTTGACCGCTTCGCCGAACGAACAGACGTAGATCTTCTGCGGTTTAAGCGTCAAGCCCACGGCCCGCGTCACGTCGCGCAAAAGCGTTGAGAACGCTGACATCTCCCAAGGCGTAAGCTCATCGATCCGCTCCACGTGTCGGCTAGGGCAGATGATGAGGAAACCCTTGAGTGGTATCGGCTCTCCCGGCTTCATGCCCACGATGTGGTCCACGACCCATTTGTCGTCTCGGTGGATGAATCCGCCCGGGACCTGGATCCTGCCCGCATTCACATCGCAAGCCAAACAATCGGCTTGTGTCATCCCGGATTCCTTCCTTTCCAAGGTACGCCAGCATCTAACCTCAAAAATTGTTTTTATTCAAATTCTCTCCCTAAATGCTACATGCTATATGCTAAATGCTGCATGTCGCATGCTACAGGATGTTTTCCACATAATGGTATTCCGGTTTCTGTCCGGGTACGGCCAGGATAGCCAGCGCATCCGCCTGGTAATCATCCGGCGCATCGGGCTGCGATTTCAGGTACAACTCAATGGCTCGCGCCAAATGCCGGAGTTTAGTCGGCGTTATCGCCTCTTCCGGATTGCCGTAAGCCAGGCTGCGTCGCGTCTTCACTTCCACGAAGTGGATCTTCCCGTCACGTTCAGCGATCAGATCGATCTCGCCCAACCGGCAATTCCAGTTCCGGGCCACGATACGGAAACCGTGCAGCTCGAAAAAAACCGCGGCTAAATCCTCGCCGCGGTTTCCGAATTCCCTTCGTTGGTCCATAAACCCATCCCTATTTCTTCTTCGGTAGCCATTTCTCGAACTGTTCGCGCTCCGCATTCTTCTTGTGGAAAGCCGGAATCGTGACCGTCACATATTTATGGATGCTCCAGGCCCAGAGCCCTGCACCGACGAGCCAGGCGATATACCAGAATCGCATGCTCAAGAACATCGTCTTCTCGAAGTAGAAACCGTACAGCAAGAGGCCGCACAAACCCATGGTGATGGCCGCGGTCCCGGCCCGGCCTAAGGCGCGCCGTTTGAGCTTCTCCAGCTTGGAGCGCGAACGCACTACGTGGACTACGATGCCCGCCAAAGTCACCAGCACGAAGAAACCGAGCAAAAACCACTCGACCACCGGCATGAAAGGCGTCGGTCTTGGGCTAAACCAGTAACCCAGGGTCAATAACGGAGGTATGTTCATATCGCGCAAATCCTGCCAGAAAATTCATTTGTTTGCAACCCTTCATTCGACTTTCGCATCCGTCCGCTCGTAGATCATCCCGTAATGGTACGGCCCGGCCTCGAAATCATCCTGGAATTCGATGAGCGGGCTCTTAAGCATCTTCTTCGCTTCCTGCTTATCCAAACGCTGGCTGACCGGAGGTCCGAGCGGACTGTCCGTCGGCTTCCATTCGACGACGATGATGCGGCTCCCCGGACGCGCCAAACGCGCCATCTCACGAATCAACCCTTCGCGGTTCTGCGAAAGGTACAGGTTGTTGATGAGCAAAGTCAAATCCAGCGAGGCATCCTCGATACGGGTCGCCCGGTAGACATCGATATCCGACCAAACCGGAAAAACGTTGAAATATTGACCGTCCTTGGCCCGCTTCTCGATCTGCTCCAACACGCTGCGTTGGATATCCACGGCGAAAACCGAACCGTTCGCGCCCACCAGTTGGGCCGCCGGAAAAACAAAATGCCCGAGCGCCCCGCAGCCTAAATCAGCCACGCGCTGGCCCTGGCGGATACCCACACGTTCCAACAGCTTGAAGGGATTAATTAGCTCTGTGCCGCTTTGGACTTTCATATCGCAAATTTACTCGGTCGGCGCTTTAGGGAAAAGCGCGGCGCCGATCGTCGCTTCCAGGAATGCGGTCCACAGATTCGTGGCGTACATGAATCCGACGAATATCAGGATTATGCCGATGGTCTTGTACATCAGGCTCGTCCCGCCTCCGCCCAGCTTGGCGTCAGCCCAGGCAATCGGCCCGAACGTCTCGATGAACTTACGCGTTTTCCAAACGATGACGAATCCTACCGCCACCAATATCAAGCCAATCAAGATGCGTGTGAACATAATTAGCTCAAGTATATCAAGTCAGGGGTCTTTCTGCTAACCCCTATTTCAGTTCCAACCTCTCCCCGTCCTGCGCCAGATGCGCTTCGCCGAAATATCCGGCCGCCCTGACTTCGGCCAGCATGGTCTCCGGTTCGTCGATTTCAGGGTAGTGCACGAGCCACAGTCTCTTCACCCCGCCCTTGATAGCGATATCTCCGCACTGATGCGGCCCCATGTGGCCATAGCCTCCCGTATATTCCTGCCCCACTCTCACTTGGCAATCGGCGATGAGCAGATCCGCGCTTTGCGCCAGCACGCGCACTCCCTCGCACACGCCCGAATCGCCGGTGTAGGCCACGGTGCCGTACTTCGTCTCCAACCTGAATCCCATGGCCGGATGTTTGCCGTATCCGTGGTACACGCTGAAAGCCTTGAGCGTGATGCCGGACGCGAGCTCTTGTTTGAATCCGTCATCCATCCCGACGATTTCAGGGACGAACTCATTCCAATACCCCCCGTCATTTTCCGGTTGGTGCCAATTCCAGACTTGGGGAAAATCCCGCGCCAGGATATGCGGCAAAAAAATCTTGAGTTGTGATGTCCGAGGGTCGCGCTTTCCCCACAGGTGCCGGCACAGCTTGGCCTGGATGAATTGCGGCAAAGCGGCGTGGTCCGGATGCGCATGCGACACGGCCACATGCGAAACCATGCCATAATCCACGCCCGCAGCCTGGAGCCGGAAGCGCACGCCCTCACTGCAATCGAACAAGACGAAAAAACCGTCGACATCCACGAGATACGCCGGCGGCTGGCGGTGCGGACAATATTCCGTGCCGTTCACGCAGATACCGGTCCCCAAAGCCACGACTTTCAATCCCATATACCGCCATTGTACGCGAAGCGCACCGGTTGTTGTAGGGGCACATGCCATGCGCCCCCGGGGTACGGGGTACGCCCCTACATTTCCTCAAATCTCCACATCTTCCCCCTTTCATCGAAAAAAAATCTCATGTTGACCTTTCCGCCATCCAGCACTCCGCTTAACCAAATCGAGTCGTCCTCCCACATGTCAGCCAGTGGCATATCGTCAAATCTGAACCATGCCGGACGCATTTCTTCTGATTCTGCGGGCTCGCCTTCGAATGACGTCGCCACAAAAATACTGCACACCTGGTCCCATTCCGGTTTCTCCGGAAACCTGAACTCGATGACTCCGCGTTGTTCCAAATTTTCGAGCTCGATGCCGACCTCTTCTTTCACTTCTCGCCGGCACGCCTGCTCCACACTCTCCCCCGCCTCAACCTTGCCGCCCGGCCCGTTCCATTTCCCGGTCGCGAACCCGCGTTTCTTCATGGCCAAAAGAACTTGGCCGTCCTTGACCACGTAACACAAGGTCGTCTGCTTCATTTCGGTTTGATGTTGCAAATCACCGCATCCAAGGCGCTCGGCAGTTCGACCGTTCCATGTCCTGCTACCGCTACGAAGTGGCGTTTCTTTTCCGGTACCAGCTCCGCGTTCAGCTTTTTGGCCAGCCATTCCCCCTCGCTGTACGGGACAAGCAGGTCATCCGTCGAATTGATGCATACGAACTTTTTGCATTTCGGACGGATTTTCCCGAAGTCCAACGGTTTATTATGCCAACGCAGCAAACGCGCCTGGAGCTTCTCCACTTTTTCGTTCAGGAATTGCCGTCCGAATCCTGCGACCAAAACCACGACCGGGAACTTCTTTTTGCCGCGATACTTTTCCAGGTAATACAGGATGGTCGGACAACCGAGCGAATGCCCGATGAGGACCGTCTGCTCCGGATCCTCGATTGCGTTCCGCAGTTCTGCCACCCACTCATCGCGCACCGGTAAGAACGGATGCGGCAATTTCGGCGCCTTGCTCGGGATGCCGCGTTTTTTCAGCTCCCGCCGCAACCAAGGAAACCAATGGTTATCCGGCGCACCTGCCAACCCGTGGACCAAGACAGCTTTCATATGTAGACAATTTAACACTCTTTCGACGAAAATATCCAACCGTAACAGAAAAGCCCCACCGAGAACCGATGGGACCATGGCGCTTTTCATCCTAGCAGTCGCCGCACAGCGACTTGGATTTCTGGCCGCGCCGGACCAGGATTTCTTCGAGCATGAGGCCGCGCCTGGCATTCAGCTCTTCTTCATCTTCATCGCCGAAGCCGCAGGCCGCCAGATGTTCACGGCATCCTTGGAGCCGGAAGAGCTGATGTTGGAGCTCGTCCAACTTCACACGCCGGTACGGCCGCGGGTCCTGCCACACGATGGGCTTGGGCGGCAGCAACCTGCGTCGCGTGCGGATGAGCAAGCCGAGCGCCAGATCGATGGTCTTGATGGCAGCGCTTTCCCAGATACGGCTCAAAATCTTCATCGACCCTCCTACGCCGCCCGAGCCGCGATTTCGTCGCGCAAGGCTTGGGTTGCGGCAACAGCTGTCGGTAGGTCGTCCGTGAAGAACACACGCGTGCCGAGCGAGCTGACCCACGTATCCAGCTTGCCGATCATGCCTTCACCCGCCGACAATATGATGTCGTCGTCCACGAGCTTAATCGCACCGGGCGCCACGTACATGCAATCGACACCGACCCGGTGGAAAGACACGCAGTCATCGGACACGTACTGGAAACACCGCGGTCCAGACTCCATGACGAAAACGCAGAACATCTGGAACATTCCGTCGCTCCTTGTTGAAGGTCCTTCTCACTCCGTCCGATTGCTCGGCCGGAAAGTTGAAGGGAGAACCGAGGACCGGTTCTCCGAGAATTGGTTGGAAGGCGCTACGCCGACGGCTGCTCGACCGGATAGAGCCGCTTCATCATCAGGAAGTCCTCCGGCACGTATCCGATGGCCTTCAGCTCCTTGTCGTCGAGGAAGCGCTTGGCCAGACCGAGACGCCAACCGTGAGAAAACTCGACGTCTTCGACGGTCGCGAGCTTGTCGCGCAACTCCTCCTCGATGCACATGAGCGCTTCCAGATAGCGCTGGCGCTCGATGCGGAAGGAATGCTTATCGAGCTCCCTGTAGTACGCCTCCCGGTAGCTCCACAGCTCCTGGACCGTCAGCTCCGCGAACTCCTGGCGGACCGCGTAGCACATGGTTTTGGCGACCTTGATCGCCTCATCTATGCTCATGGTCCAGAGCTCGTACGCGTCTCGACTGACCGCAAACCACTCGTTCAGCTGGTGCTGGCGGACATCTCGAGCTCGTGCCTCGCGTTCGACGATATCGCACTTCCCCGAACCGTATCTGACTGCAAAGTACCTCATGCCAACCTCCCGGGACTGCATCATCACGACCTCAAAACCTTCCGGATTATCGTATCGTTATGATGCTAATCCCTCGACTCCGCGGCTGAATAATCCGGCCGGAAAGTTGAAGGGAGAACCGAGGAACGGTTCTCCGCATTGTGTCGGGGTGCAGCGCCCTAGTTCACGACGCCTGGATGCGCTCCAGGAACCCGCGTCGTGCCTCGGCGTGGAAATCTTCGACCTCCAGCACGCGAAGTTCGACCTCCTCGAGGATTCGCGTCAGCCGGAGAATGCCGAAGGCATCCAGCTGAGCGATGGACTTGCCTTCGACCAGCAAGTTCCACTCGACCATGAGCTCGAAAACGGTGCGGCTACGGTCGCCGTACTCCCCTCGCTGGATCGCGTCGATCATGTGCTGGGGCAGGGTCACAGCCTCGTCCTCGTACCGCATGGCGCGGCGCACAAGCTCGGTGTCGATCTCGCGGATTTCAGCGGCGAAACTCGCGAGATGGTTGGGATGATCGATCCCCAACTCGGCGTAGCGTTTCGCGTGGAAATCCCGCGACCGAATGAGCTGCGCCTTCTGGGCCAACAACTGACGCGCTGCGGTTTCCGAAATCTTCTTCATGACACCCTCCTTGGAAAGTACGGACCCTCAGAACTCCGGACACCATGTCCTCGGTTCGGTCAGGTTCCCAAGCACAGGACGCGCTTGGGAAGGTTGGAGGGGACGGACGATCAGCTATTGTAACGGTCGTCATCAATGTCGCAGCAGTCACCACATTCGGCGTGGTCGTCGTCGGTGTCGTAGTCGCAGCAGTCACCGCGACGGTCACCCAAGGCAAACTCCGAGCCGAGGCGGAAGCTGGCCGCGATGGCCTCGGCCACCGTCTTGTCCGCGTGCCAGAATTCGTACCACGAGACAAACCTGAACCACGTACCGACCCTGCCCTGCCACAACCCGTCAACAGACGAAACGTTCTCGTCACGGATGACTCGGCGGTGGTCTCCCGGCATCGTCCACTCCTGACCACCCTCTGGATCATCCATCTCCTTGAACGGGATGACGTAGTTTTCCCCGTCCTCGGACACGTAATGTTGGATCTCGAAGGTGGATCGACCGAGGACGACGCACACTACGTACATGTGATGCATCATGACTTTCTCCTTGAAAAGACCTATCTGATCCCGTTCGACGTAACCCTCAGAACTCCGGACACCATGTCCTCGGTTCAGTTGGGTTCCCAAATGCAGGACGCACTTGGGAAGGTTGGAAGGGGCGATTATCAGGTTCGGAACGACTTGTACGAGGTAGCAGGGACGAAGTCGTGAGCAATCCCGACAGTCTCGGCCACAGCGGCGGCGACTTCTTGGTTCGCGGTCCAGTACTCGTACACGCCCTGGGCGGTGAGCCAATGATTGAGGCGGCCATGCGCGGCGCCGTCACGAGCCGAATACACGGCCCCATTCTCGACTGTCCGCACCGGCTCCACGACCAGTGCCCAGGCCTTGGTCGGCGCGCGGAAAGTCTTTCCGTCCTCGGAAGCATACTCAACGATCCGACACCGGCCAGCGTAGAAAGAAACGACGTACATCTTTTCCATTTTTTCCTCTTTCCCTCTGCATTCTTCGGATCTCCAGGCTATCCGCCCTTTGTATCCAACGAATTTCAGCTTTCGACTGACGAAAAAAGATATCATAAATAACCCATTTTGTCAATGGTATCTGTACACAAAAAATAGCTGAAAATAGCAAAAAATAAATTAGCTCTATTAAGCAAAATAATAGTTCTGTTTGGCTGCGCCACGTGAACTCCCGCATTAGGAAGTCCCGTAAAGCGCGAAAGTATTTTTGCTTTCATGCGCCACGGGACACGTAAAAACTCCCGATTTGCGGGAGTTTTTACGTGGTGGACGCTGCAGGGATCGAACCTGCGACCTCCTCGGTGTAAACGAGGCGCTCTAACCAGCTGAGCTAAGCGTCCAAGGTCAGGATTTTTGCCTATTTTATGCGCTCTGACCCTTTTTGTCGAGGGTTGACATTTTGGCTGTTTTTTGCTATATTTCTCTGTTCGAATCGTACCTCGTCAACCAACATGCGGCCTGAAAAACCGCAGAAAGGACATCGATGAATATCGTCGGTTGGTTCCGTTTCTACCGCAACGCGCAGGGACTGATCGCATTCTTCCGCGACCAAGCAGTCAGTAAGTGGCACAAAGCGGGTGTGGCGGCCATGACGTTCTTCACGGCCATCTACGTCCTGTCGCCGCTGGACCTGATTCCGGACGTCCTGGCGCCAGCCATCCTCCTGGTGGCTTTCCTGGACGATCTTGGGTTCATGGCCATCTGCTTCCTCGTCCTGAATCAAATCGGGATGCGTTATGCAGAAAGCCATCAGCTCCCCATCGGTCCGTCCAACGACCAACTCCCCCGCCCCAACCTCTCCGACCTGGAGTCCGCCTGCTCCGGCGCCGACCAACATCCCCGCGCGCCGTAAGAGGCAGACATGACCAAGAAGTCAGGATTCAAGAAGGTCAACGGAGCTAAGATCGATGACCTGATGGGAGCTCCAAGTCGGACATATCGCAAGGCGACAAAACGCGCCAAGCGCATCGCCCGCCAACGCCTCAAGCGCGAAACCGAACACGAAATCCGCGAATCAGACTAGACCTTCACCCGCCCGTACGCCCCGCCGAGCAACTCTCGCCGGGGCGATTCTTTTTTGTCTGATATCCCCTCTTGACCAATCTGAAATTTTCGGGCATACTCGGTCTCCCGTCTGCAACATCGTTCTTTCCAAGGAGGTTTCTGGATGCCGCAAGTCTGTCCATCATGCAAAAACCCGTTCGTGCGGACTGCTGTCGAAGTTACGGTCAAGGTGCGAAGACTGACCTACTCCGCCTTTGTCCAAGGCCGGACGTGCCAGCGCTGCCGCGAAACCAGGATCGACCCCAACGAGCTCACCGCGTTCAAGGTCGGCATGGCCATGCGCGCCGTTGATCGCGGGCGCCTCACTGGTCGCACCTTCAGCTACTGCCGGAAAGCCCTGCATCTGAGTGCAGCCGAAGTCGCCCGTAGCTTCAATATCTCGGTCGAATGCTTGCTGGCGCTGGAAGACACGGGCATACCGGTCCCCATTGCCATGCACAGGCACATGGCGGAACGGATAAGCCAGGCGTTCAAAGCCCTGACCTTCACCCCGCGTTTCGCCCTCGACGAAGAAGGTCTGCAAGCACCGGCCCTGGCCGTGCAGAACTAGCCCCCCCTCCGTCCCGCGCCCCGTCCGAACTCTTCCGGCCGGGGCTTTTCCATATCTTATTTTTTCCCTCGATTGACCGTCTCCCGATATTGGATACACATGGCCCGCGTGTTCTCCAGCTCTTCCAGGAACTTCTGCCTGAACGAAACGTAATATCCGGCGTCCAGCTTGCTCCAAACATCTTTCTTTTCGTACGGCAGCAATTTCGCTTCCGCATCCTGGGTCTTTTTCCAAAGCCTGCCTAAAATCGATTTTATGTTCTCATCCGTGAAATATTGAACCGCCATTCCGATCATATGCATCTGCTCACCCCGTTCCTTGATGAGCACATCCAATTCTTCGCGTCCTTCGCCGACCATCATGAGCACCTGGAATTCCGCTCCGCCGCGCTGCAGCACGTCTTTCAGGTTTTCCGGCGCAACCGCCTCGCGCAGATCCTCGACATCAGACTTGCCCACCATGTCCACGATATACTTCGCCGCTCGGGTTAAGCTTTGGTCGCGCTCCAGTCTCCATCCTTCCACGATTTTCGGATCATTCCCGAAAGGGTTGGCATCCAACGACGCCATCTTGGCATTCGCCATCGTCACCATCCGTTGATAATGCTCGCGAGGCTTTTGGGTCGATTTTTCGGGATTGAACATAATTTGAACCCATCATACCAGATAACTCCCCTCCTAGTTTAGGAGGGGCCGGGGGTGGTGGTTTAGGGAAAAAGAAAAACAGCGGGGTGCTAAACCGCTGTTTGAGATAGTGTGACATGCGACCTGTATCGAAGGAACGGACCCCTACGGACGGCGAGCGATTCGACCCTTGCGGGGAACCTTCTCGCCGTCCGTCGGATCGACGTACTACTCCGACACCTCGGTCACGACTTCGGCCTGGTCCTGCATCTCACGACGCTGGACGCGGGGCTGCCAACCGGAGATCCGATCGACCGCTTGAGTACCTCCTGCCTCGAACAACGGCAGGGCCTCAAGCAGTCTCTCGGACCAACCGGCCAGGAGCGCCACCCGGCGTTCGTCCTGCGGGAATTGCGACGTACCGTGGCCAGCGAGATCGACGGAGTGCATGAAGACCTCCGGATTCACGCTGCTGCGGTACTTTCGCAATTCCTCGGCAAGCGAACCATCGGGTTCTCCCCAGCCGTAGCCGGTGGAGCGCCGACCCGTCGAGTCGTAGCACTGCATGTCCGAGAACAGTACGATCCGGTCGACCCGAATTCTGTTCTCGCGCAGATAGCGCACCGTGAGGAACGCATTGGTTGCACCACCGACCGGCGTCGCGCCCAGCTTGGCCATGTTCGTCAGCACCGTATCCTTGCGGGACACGGGAACGACGGCATGGTTCGAGCCGAACACCGACACGATCGGATCCTCGCACAACGCGTGGCCCAAGGCCGCCATCAGGTTGGCGACTTCACGCAGCGTCACCGTCGAGCGCTCCGAGAGGGGCGTCGCCATCGAGCCGGAATTGTCCGCCGTGATGAACGTCCGCCCGGACAGGCGCGGCACGTTCACGAGCGACAACTCGACAGCCGTCTGGAGAGCCTCCAATACCTCGTTGCGCCGCGGGTGAGCCGCGATCCGCTCGTCGTGCACCAGGGATTCGGTCCGCCTGTCATAGCGCAGACCCGATTCGATGATGCGCGCCGCACTGAAGAAGCGGAATGGCAGCTGCCTCGACCGCCGCACATGCTCCGGATTGCGGAACATCGACAGCACGCGGTCCAGGGCGGTGTCAGCGCCCGTCCGCATGATGTTCGAGAGGTTGCGCAGCCCGGCCATGAACGGCAGGAAGCGGATGGCATTCCACGTCTCGGCGTTCGAGCCGAACTTGCTCGTCAGCACCTCGTGGGTCACGTGGGCGGTATCGGCCAGCTCCAGCGCTTCGGCGTCCAGCGTCTCCTTGCGGAGGAGGACGGCCTTAGCCGCGAGCTTGGGCAGATGCTCGGCATCCACAGTCCCCTTCACGAGATACCGGAACAAGGCCGACTGTGCCTCGCCAACCGGCGTGGGCCGCAGGATGCGCAGGGCATCGCGCAGGGTGACGCGACCTTCACGGTCGTACTTCGCAAACTGATACTCATCGAACTGCCCCAGCGCGTCTTGCAGACCGCGTGTCAGGCTGTTCGGGAACGCGTGTTCTCCGCCCTTGGCGCCGGCCGAGCCGATTGCGCCATGGCAGATGGTCCAGTAAGCGATGACTTCCGTGATCTCGTCCACCCGCTGTACGATGGCCGGCGTCCAACGCCGCACGAACGGTTTGCAAGCCGGGATGGCCGCAGCCTGGACCAGCATCGCGACCGGAGTCGAACGGATGTTCATCACCTGGCGCGTGAAAGCCGCCAGCCGGAGCACGAACTCCGGATCCACTTCGGCCACGGCCTGGATGTCGGCCACGAGCTCCGCATCGCACTGTTCCGCGCTGGTATAGAACTTGTCCTCGCGGATCAAGCTCGCCACCGCACGCGTGTACAGGCGCGACCGCGCGTCGAGCGCGAACGCGAGACCACCCTCGTGGTTCGTAGTCGCGTCGATGCGGGAAGAGAGCTGCTCGGAGATGGAGAGAACCGTATTCGCCTTAGCCATGATCAACCTCAACGCTGCCCCATACCCTGGGGAGAAGGGCTCCGGTGTCACACCGGAGGGGTTGTTTTTCGAAAGTACCGGAGCCGCACTAAACCAGCCGATTCGTTAATCAGTTTCGCGTTTCGTGCGGAATCTCCTCTTCCGTCCCCGACTTCATGTCAGGACCGAGAGACGAGGCGCGGGGAATGGAGTGAACCACTCACCCGCGCAAGCTGTCGCATTGGCGAATCCTTCCGGCCGTGAGTTCGCGAGGCTCAACGGTCGGTCCCTGTAACTAGTTCAGTCTCCAGGGTTTAAGACATCCCGAGTCTTCACGGCACGAAGCCGGGCACTGGGCATGTCCTTTCGGGTTTACCTCCACCCGCGAAGCCTGGCTGACGCGACGTCACAGCCTTGCTCCGCTGGAACAGGTGCGCAATGCATCCCGTCCATAGGTATGTGCGCTACTGGGGGGAAGAACCGGTGACGGCTCTTGATCCGGGCCGTACCCCGAGATCCTCCAGACGATCCTTTCAGACCGCCCGGAGCCGGAGCTCTCGCTCCATTCAGTCGACATCAGGCGCTGTAGCCGCTAATCGCGACCCTCGCTTCAGATGCCCCACCCTGCCTCTTACGGAGACTTGATGGTTTTGGCCAACATTGTCCGAAGACATTGCTGACCGCGATTTGGATGTTCGAAGTATCCGTTCACCCACACCGCCCTGACAGCACATTTTCGAAGAGCTCGGAGAAGTAACGATTGGAGACATTTTCATCCGACTCTGCCCCGAAGGGTTTTGCCGAACGTCGCTTGTCTTGATTGATGTTCGAAGTATCCCCAATCTACGCTGCCGAGTCCCTCGTTTCACCCCGCCGCTGTCCAGGCCCTCCGTAGAGGACGTGGCTCTTGCGACAAGGTTGGATCAGGGACCCGACTCTCTCTCCTCTTCCGTTACCGACCCCGAGTCAGTCGCGGGAGAGGAGGCGCGGAGAATGGAGTGAACCACTCATCCGCGTCGAGTGAGTACGATGGGTCCCGGGAAAATCTCCCAGTCAGACCCTTCCCAAACGGTTTTACTCCCGTTGGGCTGTGCGCGCCGATGCTCCGGAGACATCGGACCGCGCCCAGGCATGGTGCTCTTGCCGATTGGCAGACCGCTCCATGCTGGTGCTTTCCCCCACTCCATCGTTTCCACCCGCTTTCGGGCTCTGACGAGGAGATTGAGGTCAAACGGACTCCTTGGTCCGACGCCGAGGCTTGTCGTTGCGCCTCTGCGTACTGCTGCTCGATCCTCGTTTGAGTAGCGGCTTCGTGGCGGGCAGACCGCCAGCTCCTTATTACCGGGAGCGAGGTCGCACAGGGGTGTCAGGATCGCCTGACTCAATGTGCCACGGAGTGACACGAATACCCCTGCGCTTTTTTTGTCGCATTGGCGAAGTCCTTCCGGTTGTGAGTTCGCGACGCTCACGTCCGGTCCCCGATTGCCAGCCTCATCAGCCGCATCCGAGGTTCAGGCGCCTTCAGAGCGTCGCGGACCCATCTACGGGCCGACGATCGCTCTTGAGTGCCCTTGAGGTGTATCCACCTCACGAAGCATGGCTTAGCGACGTGCAAGCCAGACTCCGTTGGATATGCAGGGCCTCGATCCCGCACATCCGCCAACGTGCTGTCAGGGGGAAGAACCGGTGACGGCTCTTGCTTCGGGACCGTACTCCCTCAGCCTCCTCACAGTCCTTTCGAACTACTTGGAGCTGGAGCTTTCGCTCCTGCATTCGACTTGGGCGCCAGGAACCATTTTCGCGGCCCTGGCTTGAATCCCTTGTCCCACCCACACCCCATACGGAGGCTGGATAGCATTTGGCCGACGGCATCATCACCGGATATCCGAGGGACATCCGATGGACACCGGCGACCACCCCATTTTTGGCGTTGTATGGTTCGAAGTATCCGTTCACCCACACCGCCCTGACAGCACTTGAGACGCTTGGAGAAGATACGACTGGAGACATTGTCATCCGACCAGCCCGAAAGCATAGCCAGAAGTCGTTTATCGCCTTGATGGTTCGAAGTATCCCCAATCTACACTGCCAAGCACCTCATCTCGCTAGCCGTGCGGCTGACGGCTTTCGGGACGAGATGCCTGGCCTCCTAAAGTCTCTAGAACTCTGATTTTAATGTTCGCCGCTTGCTTTTCACTGTTCAACACGAACAATCTAACACAGTTCAAAATATTTGTCAAGTCCCTCATTCCACTTTATTTTAAATAGCGAGATTTTTATCTAATTTTAGATATTTATTTATATATTATACTTCTACTTATTTTTATAATATTTATCTACTATTTTTGTCACTCTACCCCTTGACAAAAGTCAAAATACGTGCTATATTAAATTTTGTAAGTTGGTGAAATCGCCGAAACAGCTCCGCTGTATTAAGCGAAAAAACCAGCTTACATGCTACTTCCACCCACCTCTCGCATCTCAGCCTCTACCCATAACCAAGCACAACCTCTTTAGGCGGCTAGTCAGCAGTCACTCGTTCGATCGGCATTTCTCAAGGATTGAGGACACCGAAAACAAACGAGTCGCCAACAAGAGGAGGAGCCATGGGAAGCGGAAGCTGAGACAAAACGCCCACCTGTCGTTCAACGGTGGGCTTTGTCGTTCTGGTTGTTTATCTGTAAAATCCGTCATTCCACGGCTTGACCGGGGAAACTCCCGTCCCTACGTTTTCCCGAATTCCGGATATTCCCTCGCTCCCCTCCATGCGAGTTCGAACAATGCGCGCTGGGTCTGGGCCAAAACCGGATTCTCGATGACCGCGCCCACCATTTTCCCTTTGAATGAAACCATGGCGACCTTGTCGCCATAAACCAAGATGTCCCCGTAAAAACCAAATTCGTCTTTGGGCAACAAACGCGCCTCGACTCCGGGACGGATGGAATTCACTTTACCGGATAGCAACGCCCGACCTTTGGCTTTTATCTTGACCAAAATCCTCTGCACCGCCTGGAGCTCCTCGGTAGTGAAAACGCCGCGCACCGCTTCCATGTTCGCGATCTCCAGCGTGCTCTCCGGTTTCGAATCAGCCAAATCCTGCAAAATCGCTTTCAGGCCCTCTACACCCTCATAAAATTTAACCGACGGCCGTTCGCCGTGCTGCATCAGCCGCAAATCATCCAAACCGTGTTCAATCTCCCCGACCTTGGTCGAAAGATTATTCACCTGCGATTTACCGTAATTGACCAACCGTTCCGGCGGTTCGGCCGCGTATTGGTATCGCTTTCCGAATTTGACCGAACTCATCAACCCTTTCTGCATCAGCTGTTCGATCGCCAGGTATGTCGCCGGCCGCGAAAACCCTGACTTTTTGACTAACATCTGGGCCTGCGCCGGCCCGCCTTCAAGCGCCGCAAGATAAACCTCGACCTCGCTTTCGTTCAGTCCGATGGACCGTAAAAGTGATTTGAAATCTGACATGCCTGGATAATACCGTAAAAGGGATGCTTTTTGAAACTAAAACAAAATCTCCCTTCCGGGAGATTTTGTTTTGGTGCACAGGAGAGGATTTGAACCTCCATGGGATTGCTCCCGCTAGCCCCTCAAGCTAGTGCGTATACCAATTCCGCCACCTGTGCCTGATTTTTCGGTCCGACCTGTCGTGAACGGAAGATTAGCAGATTTAGCTGCCGCTGGCAACCCTTCGGATATGGGCGCCAACTGGCGGCGACGGCCGGTCACGATCTTGAGTTTGTTCGGCACGATTCCCAGCTTGAATCGCATGCCGTTCATCACATGGCTGTCTACCTTGGCCTCCACCGGCTGGCTTGCCACGATCTCCCCTTTTTCGATGAAAATCCTGGTTTCCGGTTGTTTTACTTTCTTGAAGAATCCGCCTGACGATTCAGCTTCTGGTCGGATGATCACTTCTAGTAATCCATCTTTGCAGTCCGCCGACGCTTCGCCGGATTCGGCCATACTCCCCAGGTTGCGGATGAAAACCGAGCCTCCCCTGGCCGGCGAAATGCGATATCGTCCTTCGACATCCACGGCCGCCAACGTGTGTTCCATGGCCACCTCGGATAAGAAATACCGGTCGTCCAACCGCCCCACATCCACGGTCTCGATGAGCCGCGCCGCCAGCACATCGGCCGCTTCCGGTCCGTTCGGTATGCCCAAGATGCGCGCGATGCGGCTTGGTTCTGCCACCGGCAGATAACCCAGCGTCACATCCATATCCGGCAAGAACCACATGACCTTATCCAGCGTCTGGTCATTGCCCACCATGACCATGGTCGTCACTCCCTGGCTGACCAGGCTCTCAGCCAGGTCTTTCGCGTTGCGGAACATGGCCAGCCGCGCCGTCCGGCCGTTCAGGTCCAAAGACGCCAAACGCGCATCGAGCTCGGATAAGACGCGTTCGTATTTCCGATCGCTCAAAAAATCGTCGTAGATGAATGCGTAGGAGTCGCGGCGCATATCCGTAAATCGATACGCCAATCCCCAGGATCCAGGAAATTGACCCTGACCCCTATGCCCCGGGCTTCTCGTTCGGCATTACCTGTGCCTTGCCCTCCTTGGTGGGCTTGCCCTGGCCGATGGAACACTTACCATGCACGACTGCCCCGGCTTCGACCGTCGCAGTTTCACACGTCAGGTCTCCGATGATCTTGGCCGTGGCCTTAAGTTCCAACCGTTTCTTCACCGTCACCATACCTTCGATGGTCCCGGCCACCACCGCATCATCAGCCGTTATCTCGGCTTTCAGCTTGGCTTCTGTCCCGATGGTCAAAAGACCGCTGGTCGAAACCCGACCATTAACTTCGCCTTCGATGACCACATCGCCTTGACTGACGAATTCTCCCTCGACTTTGACGCCTCGTGCTATGACCGTGGCGCTCGAGGATTGCGCACTGTTGCTGAAATTATCCATATTGTCAGGCCTCTCGGGCCGTCTATTTGATGAAAACATACGGCAGTACCGTACCGGGCGACAGGTCAAATGTCAAAAATCAGGCCTGGGACTGCTTCACTTCTTCAAACGGCAGGTGCGCCGTGAATGTCGTCCCTTTATCTATACCTTCGCAGCTCACCGAAATCGAACCGCCAGCGGCTTCGACCAATTTCTTGACCACATACAACCCCAAACCTGAACCCGAAATCTGGTACATATGGCCGACCCGTCCGCGGTGGAACTTCTTGAACAAGCCGTGGCATTCCTCCTGGGTCATGCCCGGCCCAGTATCGCTCACGCTCATCACCATGGTATTTCCCTCTGCTTTGCACCCCACGGTCACCGACCCGCGGGACGTATATTTGACCGCATTGTCCACCAGGTTGAAGAGCACATTCTCCAACACGTCCCTATCCAAACTCACATCCAACGGACAGCTCTCCTGTATCTCCGTCGTCAAAGTGATCCGCTTGGTCTCTGCAGCGGTCCGCATCTCGTTCACGATATGTTCGATCTCGCTTTTGACGTTCGTAGCCACGCGCTGACTCTGGTACACGCCCATCTCCAGCCGCGAAGCATTCAGGAACGTGTCGGAAAGAGAAACCAAACGCGTCGCCGTGTCCTGGATCTGCCCGGCCGTCCTGGCGGCTTTTTCCGAGACTTCACCGAAATCCCCGGCCGCGATCATGGACGAAGCCGCCCGGATGCTGGCCAACGGGCCGCGCAACTGGTGCGCCACCATATCCACGAAATCAGACTTGGCCTCCTCGAGCATGCGCAGTTGCCGGTTAGCCTCCTCCAAAAACTTCCGCTTCGAACGCTCACCCTTCACCGTATGGATGGCCAAAAACGCGAACAACGCGACGATGACCGAACCCAAAACAGCCACGACCGCTTCGCCCAGGTTCGTCGAACGGAGCAGGATCACGACAGCATACGCCGCCAACAGGATAAAGAACGCCTCCAGTGGTCCTAACTCAACTTCCAGGAAAGACGACCTTACGAACGACATGAGGGACAGCGTCAAGAAAGATATCGTGATGATCGGCATGAGCAAATTCACCGGCAACGGCCCGATGGTCAGCTGGAGGATGCCGGCTACGGAAAAGATGTTCAGAAGCACGATGCCGTAGGTCGCGCGCCGCCTTTCCATGGTCGGAATCGTATGCGACACGGTCAAAGGATACAGATGGAAGGCCGTAAACAAGATGGCTGCCACATACAAGATGATGCCCACCGCCGATGCAGCCTGCAGGCAGACCGTATTCGGGATGAATGGCTGCGGCATGTCGCGCAAGAGAGTGCCCAAAGCCATACTGGCGAACGAAAGCAGGCCGGCCAGATACGCCAAATTATTCACCCGATGGAACGGCAGATTGGCCAAATGCGTAACTGCATGCACGACCAACGCCGGCCCGAAACACACGGCCGCGTAAAAAGTCAGCTTCCAAAAAAACATCTGGAACGGCAGGGCCGTGGACTCCAGTGAGATAAGCCAGTCAGCCAAAGTCCAGATAGCCAGACAGAATGCGATAAGCGCGTATAGGAAGTTCCCTAGCGCCCACTTGTTCCGCCACCAGGCGGCGATGCCTAAAAAAATAGTGGCGCTGCCGGCACCCACGGTCAGTGTCAATTCAAGCGGAAGGAGATCCATAAGTCATGTATCACGTAACACGAAACAAAAAACGATAAACTTGATGCTACATGCTACATGTTACATGTTTTGCGTCTCCTGGTCACATCTCTTCCGGGACCGGGATGCCCAATAGGTTGAGTCCGAGGATCAACACCGATGCCGACGAAGCCACGAGCTGTAGTCTGGCTTGTTTGACCCCGAACGGCGCTTCCAATACCGGCACATCTCTGTAAAAAGCATTCGCCGCTTGAGCCGTGGTAAAGCACCATTGGGCGATTAGCGCAGGCTTGAGCTCCTTGGCCGACCGCGAACAAATCTCCGGGAAAACCGCCAACTGCAAAGCCAGTTTCTTTTCTGCTTTTTCGGTCAGGAGCGTCCGATCCCCGGCCTCCACTCCCTTAGTCGCGTCCCAATTGGCTTTTTTGAGTATGGAATTCATCCGCGTCACCGCATATTGGATGTACGGTCCGGTATCGCCTTCGAATGCCAGCGCTTTCTCGAGTTCGAACGTGATTATTTTTTCGCTGTCCTGCTTGAGCATCCCGTACTTGATGCCGCCCATGGCCAGGCACCAAGCTGTGTGTTCGACCCTCCCCTGCGGCCAATCCTCATGCCGTGCAGCCGTCTCTTTCCGCGCGAACGCCAACACCTCATCGCGGAAAGATTCGTAAGTCACCACGTTACCTTCACGGCTCGACATGGCTCCGCTTTTTAACGTCAAAAATTCATAACCCACGTATTCCATAGGCTTCTTGATGCCCATGAGCTGCAGCGTCCTGAAAAGCTGCTTGAAATATAACGATTGACGATAATCGACGACGTGCAGACTGCGTTCGAGCTTCGGGTATTCCTTAAATTTGAGTTGGGCCAGCGCTAAATCCTTAGTCGCGTAGAGCGATGTCCCATCCGACTTGCGGATCAGGAACACTCCCAGCTTCTCGTGCTCCAAATCCACTACAATCGCGCCCTGGCTTTCTTTGGCTGTTCCGGATTTCAAGAGGTTGTCCACGATTTTCTGTCCCTCTTCCACGACTTCGCTTTCGTAATACTGTCTGTCCAGCGTGACTCCCAGTTCGCGGAAATGGTTCGCCATCTCGACCATCGACCAGCGCCGCGTCTCTTGCCACAATTTATTCCAACCCGCTGATTTGGCCTCGAGTTTGCGTTGGACTTCTGACACCTGTTCCTTCCAATCCGGGTTCTCTTCCAGGAGTTTCGACGCCTCGGCGTAGATCTTGCCCAGATATTCCCCAGTCCTCTTTTCTTTGGGGATCGATTCCACTATTTTATCGACCATCGTATCATCCAGTTCGGCCAATACCTTTTCAGTCCATTGGTCGGGATTGAGCACAACAGTCTCCGGTTCGCCTTTCTTCGGTTTCTTGGGTTTAGGCTGCGCCACCCCGCTGGAGTTTTCGCGCACCAAAAGCCACAGACACTTGGAGACATGCGCCCCAACGTCGCCGTGGTAGCTGGCCGCGATGACCTGCCAGCCGTCCGTCTGCAGCAATCTGGCCAGCGATGCGCCTAAAACCAGATTCCGCAGATGCCCGATATGCATCTCTTTATGGGTGTTAGGCTGGGCGTACTCCACCATGACTTGTCGCCCGTTCCCCTCTTCCGAACTTCCGTACTTGGCCTTGTAGTGCTCGACCTCCTGGATGATGCGCGACAAAAAATCCCCGGTCCGCAGGACGACATTCAGATACGGTCCGGAGGCAGAGACGGATTCGATAGTGTGGTCGTCTTTCAGGAGTTTAGCTGCAAGCTCCTTCGCGATCTCCGCCGGATTCTTGCCCTTCGTCTTGGCGATTTTGAAGCAACCGAAAGCAACATCCCCCAAATCCGAATTCGGCGGTGTCACCAAATCTTCGGCCTTGACTTCGGTTTCCGCCGCTTCGCCGATTTTCCGCGCCACGTGCTCGAGGATCGCTTGCCAGGTGTATGTCATACCAATTTCACGAAAAATCTTTTCCCTTTCTGTATCACCGAACCAGCCGCGACTTCCATATCCGCATCTTCGGCCACAGTATCGTCGACTTTGACCGCGCCTTGTTCGATCTGCCGCCGCGCCTCGGTCTTTGACGGTACGAGCCCAGATTCGACCAGCGCATCCACCAATTTAATCTTTGAGTTTTGGACTTTAAGCTCTGGGATTTCTTCCGGCCTTTCATGCTTCTGGTGCACGGTCGTGAAATGTTCAGCTGCCTTTTCCGCAGCTTCTTCCGAGACAAATGCCATCACGACTTCTTTCGCCAGCCGGCGCTTGAAATCCATCGGGTTCACCCCGTCTTCCATGGCTCCCTTCATGGCCTCAATCTCATCCATCGTCACGTCCGTAACCAGTTCAAATCCAGGCACGATCATCCCATCCGTCCAGCTCATGACTTTACCGTACATGTCCTCTGGCGCGTCCTGGAGCGTGATCATATTGCCTTCGCTCTTGCCCATCTTTTTGCCCGTTGGATCGGTCAACAGTTTGCAGGTCAGCACGAGCTTCTCCTTATTTTTGATTTCACGCATCAGCGTCCGGCCGGCCAGCATGTTGAAAGTCTGGTCATTCCCGCCGATCTCCAAGTCCACGTCCATGGCCACGGAATCGTATCCCTGCATCAAAGGATACAGGAACTCATGGAGATACACCGGCCGCGGCGAATGGACCTCGCCGGCCGATTCTGGGGAATATTCATGATGGCATTTTTTGCACTTCCAAAGCCTGTTTTCATCATATGTCGAGACCAGGATATGGTTGCCTTTTTCGTCCGTGGAAGTCTCTTGCGACTCGGCTGGCATGTAATTTTCGTTGCCGCATTTGGGGCACGTCGTCCGCCAGCTCATGCGCCGCCTGAACATATCCCGCTCCGCCATTTGCTGGACCGTGAAATGCGAAGCTAGCTCCACCACGTCGGCGAAGGTCATCTTGCCCAGCCAATCGTTGTTGAATTTAAGCTCCACCGGGTTCTCCCCGCCGAAATCCAAAATCTTGGACGCTTGTTCCTTATAACCTTTGCAGTTCTCCAGGACCTGTTCGCGCGTCAGTTTGACCCGCGTCGCGCCCTTGTCCGTCGGGTCGCCGATCATGGCCGTAAAGTCGCCGATCAGCAGAATACATCTATGGCCCAGCTTCTGGAGCTCCGCCAGTTTGCGCATGGCTATGGCATGCCCGATGTGCAACGACGGTCCTGACGGATCCACACCCAAATACACCGTGATGCGTTTTCCTGATTTTAGGAGTTCAGCCAATGCCTCCGGTGTCGGATACACGTTCTCCACGGCGCGCTCCACGAATGATTGGATGGCTTTCGGATCGTTTTTTACGTTTTGCATACGCACCAAGACTATCGGAAAAGGCATAAAAAGGCAAAGAATAGCTATAAAACGAAACCCCGACAGGTCGTCGGGGTGTTGGTGTAGTGGCGGAAGCGTGTATCCGCCCTAATTTCAGATGCCTGGTATGCGAGCTGTGGCCATCCACCCAGGCTCGGTTATCGGCAGATGTTTCACCTGCAGGCACTCGTCGTCAATCCGTCCGTCGCTTCGCTGGATTCCCGCCCTCCGCAGGACAGGAATCCGATTCGGACGGTCGCGCAGATGCGCCCCAGGGCAAGAGATACCGCTGTCGTCGACAGAGGTAAGCCGCTTCGGATTGGCGATCAAGATACCCACGGCAAGATACCCGTCCATCGGGACTTCAAAGACAGACAGCCTTTTCATCTCATGATCCAAACGGCGATCAGGATGGACCCGGCCCAATTGGGCTGCGAACACCATGTAGTCGCCAGGCTGGGCCAGGAGTTTCTGGTACAGCTTCGAGCAGGCCGTATCCTGGTCTGTCCCGAAGGCCAACCCCGGATCGCTGCGCAGTCCGAAGTAACGCATCAGGAGCTGCAGCATGTGGGCATAGGCCTGGTTGTACTGGAAACCTTTGAACCGGCCGCGGTAGAGCGGCGCCAGCTTCTGGGGTTTGGGTACGACCGCGATTCCATCCCAACCCTGCGGAACCTGGACGCCACGCGCCAGCTTCTCTACCTGGCTGTCATCCAAGTAGTCCTCGATGCGCTCGCCCTGATCGTCTTCGGCCAGGACCGCATACTCGAATTCCTGGACCTGCTGGCGCGGAGTATTCAAGCCGGTCCACCCGACCGGATATCCTCCATTGCCGGCATAGTATTTGTCACCCATTTGGCATCTCCCGCTGTGGTGGTGAGTGAATGTGCCTAGCTATTTATCCCTGCCGACCCCCGCCTGTCAATCGAAAAGCCCCGCACGAAATCGTACGGGGCTGAGAGAAATACTGCATATCGTCACTCCTACGCCGCAGCCTGGCGGCAGGCTTCGCGGAACAGACGCAGTGCCTGTCGGAGATCGTGCCACTCCCGTTCGGTCAGATGGGCCAGTAGCTTACGCCACTCCGTCCAATCCTCATCCAGGAGTTCCGGGATGATCCTTTCGTACGGCACCCGCTCCACGAACTTGCCGTTGACGACGAAGAGCCTGGAGTGTTCCTGGGCATCCGGCCAAAGCTCGGCGAAGGCCGACTGCAGGAGGCCGAACTTGAGGTCATCCAGCTCGGCGATTTTCACGGCGCGGCAGATACCGTTGCAGCCGAGACGTGAGTTGAAGATACCCGCAAAGTACAACTGTTGTTGGCTGACGTTCATGACATACCTCCTTATCGCAATCCCTTGAGTTCATTTTCCAGGAAGACCTGGATGGCCGAGGCATTCGTCGGCCATCCGTGCACCGTGATGTCCCATTTGCCATTTTTCAGTTCGGCATGGGCTGTGCTTAAAGGATGGCTGAAGCTTCGGAGGCTGATTCCGGTCGCCAGGCTGAAAGCCAACGATACGTCATCATCACTCTCGAAGCAGGATGCGCCGAACACGATCAAGTCGCGTTCCCAGGGGTGTTCGAGCTGCTCCCAATTCCAGTCCTTGCCCGTCCAGAGTATCGCCCAATGCGCTTTATGGGCTTTAGGGTTGAAGCTTTCGACTTCGAATCGGCGTTTGTGCTTGGGCGCACCGTCGATGGCTGTAGCCCTGACGAAGAAACGCAGGATTCGGCTTTCGTTACGATCATCCGCCGTTCTGCGGTTGATTTCGACGGCCAAATCCTCGAGCTTGAACCGGATCGTCGTTGCCTGCGACTCCCTCGCATCCTTGTCCTGGCTAAGTCTGTCCAGGATCTTCTCGAACCGGGCGAGAAGATCGTCGCGGATGGGCAAAACCTCGCTCGAAGCCCGTCGTTCCGCCGCCCTCGCGCGGATGACTGTCTTGTGTTCGATCTTCATGGTTTTTCTCCTTCAGCGATTGAGATTTTTCAGTTCAACATGACGACCTCTGGTGATGCAGATTCAGTTAGACTTAGGATTCGTCGCGTCTCGGCCAAGACGTTCAGCCGTTTCGTCATCCAATCTGTCGCACAATCCCTCGAGCTGATCCAGGAAATCACTCGTCAATTTCTGGACTTCCAGATCCCCGACGTGTTCCGCCAGGCAATCTGCGATATCCCAAAGCAGGAATTGTTCTTCGATGATAGGGCAAGCGTCTTCGAACTCCTCCTCATCATGGAATAACGATCCGTCCAGGACGATATCCCCGGAATCATTCTTATCTGTCATGGGTAGCTCCTCCCGGATATTTTTCCAGTTTGATTCACTTAGTTTGTCGAAGAACTTACCGAATCAACCTACAACGACCTCCAGTAATTCTGCTCCATCCCATCCTCTTTGGGACAGAAAACCCCGTCTTCGCAGGGAAAGACGGGGGTTCTGGAGATTGTTCGTCGCCTGTAGAAAGGCGTTTTGTATTGAAAAATCGCCTTATCGGCGACGTACTCCAGGACTCGATATCTTTCCCCAATTGGGGCTGAATTTCGCACCTTTCCTCTCGGAAGGTTGCGGGCGGAGCATCGGGTCAGTTCCCTTGGCATCTCCACTCTCTGGATACGTCAGTCTTCAGTTGTACTTAAAAACTAACAGAAAGCTGTCTTCCTGTCAAGGGCCTATAACTCCATATCAATTTTTCTTTCCCAGATATTTCCCAACGTGAAATCCGATCGCCGCCCAAATCCCGGCCGAGATCAGGAAACACGCCAAACCTACCGGTCCATAGATGTAGAATAAAATATCGCTTTGCGCGTCTGATGGCGTTGCGGCGAGCATTTCGGCGCCGACTGCCCATCTGTCTACCATTACGAACAAAAACCAACTGGGTTCAAACACGTACCACGCCGGAGCCCATCTGGTCCCAAACAGAATCGCCAAAACAAAACTCCCTACCGCGAACAGTGTCGCCATCGCTTCGGGATTTTTGTGGAACTTCATATCATTTCAACTTCTCTTCCAGTGCATTCGCCTTCGCCTCGGCCTCAGCTAATTTCGCCTTCATCCCCTCTACGACTTTCGCCGGCGCCTTGGACGTGAATTCCGCATCCGCAAGTTTCGCTTCGGTCATGGCTATATACGGCCGCAATTCATGCAGCTCTTTTTCAATCTTGGCTTTTTCTTTTTCCTTATCAACCGTTCCCGCGGCGTTGATGCCGAAAGTCAGGGTACCGCTGACCGAGGTCGCCCAGCCTTCGGGCACGGCCTCGACGGTCTTTAGGTCCGATAAACGTGCGAGCTGTTTGATGATGTCCTTATTCTCGATAATAACCTGGGTCGGCGCAATTACGGCTGCTTCGACGAACGCTGCAGCCTCGACACCCTGTTCGGCACGAAGTCGGCGGATATCGGTAATCAGATTGCGGATCATTTCAAATTCAGGGGTCTCTCGACTACCGCTCGAGACGACAGAAAGCGGCCATTCCGCGACAATCAACTCCTTGTTCCCCATCAGTCCCCAGATATATTCTGTCACGAACGGCATGAACGGATGCCACATTTTGATGACAGTCTCAAGGATATGACGCAGAATTGCCTCTTTGTCTTTTTCGATCTTCGCGATTTCGAGATACCAATCCGCCAAATCACCCCAGGTGAAATCGCGCAACATCTCACCAGCTTGCGAGAATTGATAATCGTTGATTAGTTTGGTTACGCGCCCTTGGACCTCGGTCAATCTCGACAATATCCACTTATCCGCCAACGTTTTCGGCTGTACGGGCGAGGCATGCCTCGCCCCTACCGATTCACCAATCTGCATCAGGATGAACCGCGAGATGTTCCACAACTTATTTGTGAAATTCCGGTAGTCCTTTATTTTCTCTTCAGACAACTTCTGGTCCATACCCGGCGCCGTGCCCATGACGAGCGACAAACGCACCGCGTCGGTCCCGAATTTCGGGATGAGCTCGAGCGGATCCAAGACGTTGCCGAGAGACTTGGACATCTTTTGCCCCTTCTCGTCGCGCACCAAACCGTGGAGATAAGCGTCCTTGAACGGCACTTCACCGAGCGCGTATGTCGTCATCAAAATCATACGCGCCACCCAAAAGAAAATGATGTCATAACCCGTCTCGAGCACTGCCGTGGGATGATATTCCTTGAGTTCGCCGGACTTCACCAGGTTCCCCTCAGCATCAATCGACGCCGTCCCCGGCCAACCCAAAGTCGTGAACGTCCACATGCCTGACGAAAACCAGGTGTCGAGCGTATCCGGGTCGCGTTCCCAGCCATCTCCTGGAGACTCGTTCCCGATTTTGATTTCTTCGCCCTTGTACCATACCGGCACCTGATGCCCGAACCAAATCTGTCGCGAAATGCACCAGTCGCGCAGGTTGTCTATCCAATGGAAGTAAATCTTCTCGAAGCTCTCCGGCAGGATGCGCGTTTGTCCTGACGAAACCGCGTAGCGCATCAAGTCCTTCAGCGTCGCCTCCTCGCCTTTCTTCCATTTTCCGAGCGTGTTCTGCCGGATCTTGAACGGCTTGTTCACCCTCACCCACCACTGCAGCATGGGCAGCTGTTCGACCGTCCCGCCGCCGCGTTCCGCGACCATCAGGTTCTGCGGGACGGTTTCCTTTTTGCTGACACAGCCCGTCGCCTCAAGCATCTCGACCGCTTTTTTGCGCGCTTCGAGAGTCGTCAAACCGGCAAACTCGACCCCAGCCTCGGCCGTCATGTGAGCATCCTGGTCAATGACCTGGACCATGGGCAAACCATGACGCTCGGCCATCTCGGCATCGATCATCGAATGCGCCGGAGTCACGCCCAACGCACCCGTGCCGAAAGCCGGATCAACTTCCTTGTCCGCGATGACTTTGACCGTGATTTCCTTGCCGCAATAATTCGCCTTCAGCGTCTGGCCCACGAACTTCTTGTATCTTTCGTCATCCGGGTGCACCGCCACGGCCGTATCGCCGAACTTGGTCTCGGCGCGCGTCGTCGATATGGCGATCGGGAAATCCTTGTCGTAAGTAAAAGTCACGAGTTCGGCCTGCGTCTCCTTGTGCAGTACCTCATCGTCCGAGAGTGTGGTCTTGAACTGCGGATCCCAATTGACCACGCGGTTGCCGCGGTCGATCAGGCCGTCTTCGTGCATCATCTTGAACATGATGTTGACCGCAACGTTGCGCTCTTCGTCCAGCGTATATTTTTCCCGCTTCCAATCCATTGACGAACCCATTTTCTTGCATTGTTCCACGATCGTGTCGCGCGACTGCTGGGCAAAATCCCGCACCCGTTTTAGGAACTCTTCGCGCCCCAAATCGTGTCTCGGATGCGCAATGCCTTCTTTGATCAAAATCTGCTCGACTTTCACCTGCGTCGAGATGGCCGCATGGTCCGTACCCGGCACCCAATAGGTCTTGCGCCCCGACATACGGTAAAAACGGATGAGCAGATCCTCGACGGCCAACATCTTGGCATGGCCCACATGCAGTGTCCCCGTCCGGTTAGGCGGCGGCAGGACGATGCAGTACGGCTCGCCTTTCAGATTCCTTTCCGGCAACTTGTCCGGATCGAAGTAGCCCGAGTCTTCCCAGGCTTTGAAGATGCTATTTTCGACGGCCGAGGCGTCGTATGCTTTAGGCAACTCTGTTGGGTTTGGCATGGTTACGATAGTACTTTGTTGACTGTATTGAGGCAAATCCGTTTAGTTAAGCAGATTTGAGCCCCGCATTTTGTAAATTCATTAGTTAACAAATATTGGCTGAACTAAGCCAAAAAACCCTTGACCGCTGTAAAGCTTGGGGGTAAGCTTTCCAATCCCGAAATAACCATGCTTGGTTCGCGGATTAATTGCCTTAACATGGCCCTGAACGAAGCCCAACAGGCGACCGAACTCATTGCGCGCTCCAAGCGCATCCTGGTCGCCACCAGACAGCCCGAAACCACCGATGCCCTGGCTGCAGCCGTGGCTGTTTCGTTATTCCTGAACAAACAACATAAAACCGTCGACGCCGTCATCCCCGGTTTCGATCCCAAACGCGCCCCGTCCTTCCTCAAGACCGAAAGCCTGAAATCGACCTTGGGTGCCGTACGGTCTTTCGAGATTTCCGTGGACGTCAGCCAAAACCCGCTCGACCAACTCCATTACGACGTGAAGGACGGCCGTCTCCTGATAGACATCGTGCCACAGAACGGCGAGTGGTCTCCAAAAGATGTCTCCTTTCGCCACGGCACCGACCGCTACGACCTCATACTCGCCCTGGACTGTCCCGATGTCCACGCACTCGGCGACCTGTTCAAAGATCACGCCGATTTCCTGTACCGCACGCCCATCATCAACATCGACCGCGATTCCGGCAACGAACATTGGGGCCAGATCAACCTGGTCGACCTGACTGCCGTATCGACCACCGAAATCCTGTACCGCCTTTTCTTGGACTGGAACCGCAACCTCATAGATGAAGATATCGCCACCGCCCTCCTGGCTGGCATGATCGCCAAGACCCAATCGTTCCGCACCTCAAACGTCACGCCCCAGACCCTCCAGACCGCTTCGGAACTAGTGGCCATGGGGGCAAAACGCGAAGATATCGTCCACGGCTTGTGGCGCACCCGCACCGTACCGACACTCAGGCTTTGGGGCCGGGCTCTGGCTCGTTTGGAGCAAGATCGCGATTCCGGTTTGGTCTGGAGCGCGCTCACCCGCCAGGATTTCATGGAAGCGGGCGCTGATGACCGCGCCCTGGACGGCATCGTCCGCGAACTCGTGTCATATTCCCCTGACGCAAAAGTTGTGGTCCTGGCCAATGAGTCCTTGGACATCCAAAAAGCCGGCATCCGTATTTCGATCCATGCCCAGCCGCCTTACTCAGCCCAGGAACTCGGCCGCGTATTCGGCGTCACCGGCTCGCGCGACATCATCGAATTCGATTTGCCCCCGACCACGTCGCTCGTCGAAGGCATGGCCATGGTCATCGACCGTCTGCGCCAAACCATCAAAGCCATCAAAAAATAAAACTCTCCGGTCTTCCCGGAGAGTTTTTGGTTTCTGATGAGAACCGTTCGTTATTTGTTGCAGACGCTCTTGCATTCCGCTTCCTTGCTGAAACAAGACCGCAGAGCCGTGACATTCGATCCCGCTTCTTTGGCACATGACAGACGGGTGTTCGTACATTTGCTCAAGCAGGAAGCCTTGGTATCCTCCTGTGTCGTCGTGGGAGCAGACGCCGTCGTGCAGCTCCTTTCGACGCACGCCTTGGTATACGAATCCTTCTGTTCCTGGGTGATATCCAAGCTGGAATATTTCTCGGCGCATTTGTCTTTGCATTGCGCATCCGTCATCTCGGTCGGTTGGGCTGGCTGGCTGCAACGCACCTTATAACAGCTGTTCACGCCATCGATATTATCGCCGAATTCCTTTTTGCACTTCTCCATGCACTGATTAGCATCTGGTGCTGCAGCTGGCATTTCTGACGCCCCCGTACCGGGCTTGGGAGTCTGCCCTCTGTCCAACAAAGTGCTCAGCATGTTTTCGATCTTATCCAACCGTTGGTTGATCTGCTGGAATTCTCCATACATCGTCCCTCCCGGATTCGTGGCTTCGGCTCCGAAGGCTGCGTACCCTATTGCGCCGGTTAAAACGACCGCCAGACCGGATACGATGGCCGCGGACCAGATATGCGAAGCGTGACGCGCCGCATGCACGATGTGGTGGTCGCGGACTGGTGTCACCGGACCCACGTAACGGACATTGCATTTGCCTCCGCCGCAACCCATATGGCCGCACGTGTTTTCCGCTTCCGCCGATAATCCGCCAGTCGGCCCCTGCGGGATAGGCGTTGAGCCGGCCTTGATCCTGCGGACGAGCTTTTTTTGTTTTGGCGATTTATTTTCCATAGGGACGCAAATAAAACAATGAATTGTTAGCTGGCGCCAGTATAGCATACCCTCATGAAGCTAGGCGATGTTCCCGAAATGCCCTCGCGGCACGCTGTACGAGGTACGGCATCATTCCGATTGACAAACTGCCGCAAATATTTTACATTTCGGTCTACGGATTTTGGCCGAATACAGGCAAAACATGGACGGCTAGCTCAGTTGGTTAGAGCGTCACATTGACATTGTGAAGGTCAGAGGTTCGACTCCTCTGCCGTCCACCACGCAAAACACCCTTGACCGAGGGTGTTTTGTTATATCCGAACGATTATTTCCTTGCTGACAGGCACCATGTCCGCTTCATACCTAAAACCCTCAAGAGTAACCTTATCGGCTTCGTCTTGGCCGTAGCATACATCTCGACCACATCAATCTTCAGACCTTCGGCCTTCAGCGCCTCTCGGACCCTCTCTTCATCGAAACCGTGTGTCACATGGTAATCCGCCATGCCGTAATCCAGTCTCTTCGATTTGATGAACTCGCGGTCATGGCTTGATGTCTGGAACCTCCATGAAAACTTCCAATCCAGACTCAACAGAATCTTCTCCATCCACGACAGCTCTCCGCCGGTCGGCTCATGGAAAATGACCAACGCTCCGCCCGGGATCAATCTTTGCGCCAAACGCCCCAAGGTCGCCACATAATCCGGCAAATGATGGAGCACCGAACTTATGGTTATGATGGAATATCCATCTGCACATTCGCCCAAGAACGAATCGATGTCTTGCGCCATGGTTGAAACTTTTCCGGCTTGGACATCTGCCGCGAATTTGGACGACAGCATCCCCAGCATCTCGTTCGAGATATCCACGGCTTGGACCTTGAAACCAAGTTTTAGCAGGCGCCCGGTCACGAAACCCGTCCCCGCACCCACGTCCAAAGCCAGCTTGGGCGCATCTGACGGCAATCCATTCAAAGCAACCCCCAACATGCGGTCCAACCGTGACCACTCCTCCTCATTGTTCAGCTCCGGATGGATCCGGTCATAAAGCCCCGCTTCGTCTCGATGCAGATCCAAATTCGCCTCTAAAATGGTTTGACGCAATTCCGTATCCATAATGCACACAAAGTAGCATCGGGCACGCACCCGGGCAAACGTAAAGCACCGCGCTGGAGTAGCGCGGTGCGTATGTCGCTTGAGCTCTATCCCTCGACTGCCTGCTTATCGAATCCCGAAAGCAGGATGCGGATGCAATAGTCCACCTCGTCCATGTCCATGGGGATCTGGCGCGTGATTTCAGCCGCCGACGGCCAGAGATTCATCTTCCACTTCTCCATCCAGTCCACCGCTGATCGGACCGTCTTGAGTTCGTAGACGATCGGCTCGTCGCAGCCGATATGGACGCCCCTCAATTGACCGTCATACATCTTGATGATGGCATGTGCCGATGTGACCAACGCGTGGCCGCGTTCCAAACCGGTGACAGCTCCGAAAAATTCATCCGCCATTTTCCTCTCCTTCCAGAATGAGCTCTCCGTAATTATCACCTTTAGTCCTATTAGTCAACCCATCGAACAACAAAAAACACCCCTCATCGGGGCATCTTATGCTTCGAACTCAGAAAAGTGACCATGAAATTGAACGGGTACGACCTGGGAATCTAATCCCGAAGTGAATCGAGATAATATATGTTCTCCCTAGAAA
This sequence comes from Candidatus Uhrbacteria bacterium, assembly GCA_016222815.1. Lineage (GTDB taxonomy): Bacteria > Patescibacteriota > Patescibacteriia > 2-12-FULL-60-25 > 2-12-FULL-60-25 > CAIKNB01. The sequence goes on along the minus strand of JACRQE010000005.1, from coordinate 123,767 downwards.
GGAGGTGATCCATCCGCAGCTTCCGCTACGGATGCCTTGTTACGACTTCGTCCCTATCGCTGGCTCCGCCTTAGTCCCCTCAACAGGGCCTTTGGGCGTTTCCAACTTTCTTGACGTGACGGGCGGTGAGTACAAGACCCGAGAACGTATTCACGGCGGCGTGGCTGATCCGCCGTTACTAGCAAATCCGGCTTCATGAGGGCGAATTTCAGCCCTCAATCCGAACTGGGGCGCGGTTTGGTGGGATTAGCTCCATCTTGCGATTTGGCAACCCATTGTCCGCGCCATTGTAACACGTGTGTGGCCCCAGGCGTAAGAGCCATGCTGATTTGACGTCGTCCCCGCCTTCCTCCCCGTTATCCGAGGCAGTGTCCCGTGAACATTCAACACGGGATAGGGGTTGCGCTCGTTATCCGACTTAACGGTACATCTCACGACACGAGCTGACGGCAACCATGCAGCACCTGTGTAGCACCCTCGAAGGCGGCCACCGTTTCCGGCGGCTTGCAGCTACATGTCAAGCCTGGGTAAGGTTCTTCGCTTACCGTCGAATTAAACCACATGTTCCTCTGCTTGTGCGGGTCCCCGTCTATTCCTTTGAGTTTTAGCCTTGCGGCCGTACTCCCCAGGCGGGATGCTTAATGTGTTAACTATTTTGACCGACACTGGGAGGGTCGATACTCCCAATATCTAGCATCCATCGTTTAGGGCGTGGACTACAGGGGTATCTAATCCCTTTCGCTCCCCACGCTTTCGTCCCTGAGCGTCAGAACCGTTCTAGTGAGCTGCCTTCGCATTTGGTGTTCTTGCCGATATCAACGCATATTACTACTACACCGGCAATTCCGCTCACCTCTCCCGGCCTCTAGTCATGTCGTTTCGACGGCAGTCCCCGAGTTGAGCCCGAGGATTTAACCATTGACGCACATGACCGCCTGCGGACCCTTTACGCCCAATAAATCCGGATAATGCTTGAGGTCTCTGTATTACCGCTGCTGCTGGCACAGAGTTAGCAACCTCTTATTCATTTGGTACCGTCATTAGTTCGTCCCAAATAAAAGCAGTTTACGACCCGAAGGCCTTCATCCTGCACGCGGCGTCGCTCCTTCAGACTTTCGTCCATTGAGGAATATTCTCGACTGCAGCCACCCGTAGGTGTCTGGGCAGTGTCTCAGTCCCAGTGAGGGGGATCATGCTCTCACATCCCCTACCCGTCATAGCCTTGGTGGGCTTTTACCCCGCCAACTAGCTGATAGGCCATAGGTCTCTCTCGAAGCGCGTTTTGCGCTTTACATGCGAATGACATATGTCCCCGCATGGCCATCGTGGAATTAGCTCGCCTTTCGGCGAGTTGTGCCCGACTTCGAGGTAAGTTACCAATGTGTTACGCACCCGTTTGCCGCTGACCATCTCCAGTATTGCTACCGAAGATAATCCGCTCGACTTGCATGCCTTAGACACGCCGCCAGCATTCATCCTGAGCCAGGATCAAACTCTCAGAAAAATGGTTTCACGAATCTTGTGGATTCGCTAGCCCATTTTATAAACCCTCTCCGACCCTGGTTGGTTCGGAGGGATCAATCAATTTTTTACCTGCCAGACATTGTCTGACAGGATTTGGACCCGATTCAATTTGTGTCCCACCGCATTTAAGCGATGGGATTCATGGTCACTCTTCTGTTGTCGAAGTTCATTTGTCCGAGGATTGCTAAACCACGCTTTTGGCGTGGATTTGTCTCTCCTTTTTAAGCCCCGTATTACTACGGTTTGGACGTGCCGAAAGATTACAGCATTCCGGAATGAGTGTCAAGAGACCAGAATCCGAGCTTTTGACCGGCTAAAACCGCACAATCTGTCAATTCTAAAAATCATCAAAACCAAGCCTAAAACAACCCTTTAGCGCCATATTCGTATATCGTGTCAAGTCATCCCTTGACATTTTTTCTGTTTTGTGATATAAAGAATCGTTCGTTCACAACAGGTGCAGTCTGGAAAGGGTTCCAGGCTGTGCTTTCCACAACCGTTAGCTAGGAGGATTCCCATGTCGAGTGCCAAGATCGAGTGTCTGTCCGTCGCCGTGTCCGCCATCGCTGCCTGTCTGAAGGACGGACGCGTCACGAACGACGCGTTGGCGCCGATCGCGGCTGCCATCAGCTTGGGGATTGCCCCTCCGTTCGTCAGGCCGGGCTCCAAGCCCTTCGCCGTCGAAGGTGTGCTCCACGCGCCCGGGAGCTGGCCGCACTTCGCCCGCGCTCTCTGCAATATCGAGGCCCAGCAGATGGACCTCGGTAAGTTGCGTGAGCTCGCCAAGGCCGGCGACCAGGCCGCCGAGCGTCGTGGAAACTTCGTCAACATGGTGTTGACGTCAATCCACGGGGCATTCGTCTCGGCGCACAAGCGGTGCGTCCAGATCGAGCAGGACGAGGCCCGTCGCGAGCGCGAAGCCAAGGAGCGGATCGAGACCGAGGCTCAGCGCCAGGCTCGCGAAGCCCGTCGAGCGGCGCGCAACGCCCTCGAGGCCGCTGCCCTGGGCAACGCCGAAGCCCCCGCCGAGGTCGCCAAGCCGCAGCAGAGCCGCCGCCGCACGCCCGAAGGGGTCACGGCGCTCATCGCTTCCGAGTCCCGGAAGCGCGTGGGCGACGAGGACTCCGAGGCCGAGGCCAAGCTCGCAGCGTGCCGGTTCGTCTTCCGGTTGGTCCACGACGACGCGAAGTCGGGTTCGTACTCCGCGACCGAGATCGTGTCCCTCAAGGATGCGATCAAGGCCGAAGTCACGAATACCTACTTCAAGGCGTCGGGGAGACTGACCGAGGCCGAGCGCGAGGCGGCGGCCTGGATGCAGCGAGGTGAAGAGGTCATGGCAGCGAAGGATCGCGCGAGCGCTCCCAAGCCCCAGACCCCGAAGCCCGAGGCAGCCAAGCCCAAGCCCGCGGCGCAGAAGCCCGCTCCGAAGAAGGCTGAGAAGCCTGCGAAGGAGCCTGCCAAGCCCCTCCTGGCGCTCTCTGTCGACGCGACGACCCAGCCCGAAACGGCCATGGGTCTCGCTCTCCAGAAGGCGCTCGGCGGCGGCAAGGCAGCCAACGGCTAACGGCCTCCCGGCGGCTCGCCCCCGCCACGTCTATCACAGACCGGTGCATCCTGCATCGGTCTGTTTCTTTTTATAACAATTCCTTCGCCAACCTCGCCCAATCCTCCGGCGACAAATCCTCGGCACGGATATTCTCATCCAATCCTAATTCCTTAAATACGCGGTACGCGGTACGCGGTACAATCGTCGCGATATTCGACGCCAATTTCTTCCTTGGATGTGCGAAACCCATTTTCGCTACTTCCATGATCTTATCCGGATGGATTCCCCACTTCTTTTCGCGTTCGACCCACGGCATCGGCACGATCTGCAAGATCACTGATTCGACTCTCGGCGCAGGATAAAAACAACCTGCCGGCACCCGCCTCACAACCCTCGCCGATTCAGACGACAATGCCACCATCAAAGAGAGCAAAGATGTCTTTCCTTTTTTACGGCCCGCCACGTCGCTTGCGACCTCCGTAGCCCTCTCCCCCACCTCCCTCTGTACCAGTACGACGAGGTTATCCGGCGGTTTCGGCGCCCAAAGAGCCTTACGCAGAGCCAAGGAGGTTATGGAGTAAGGCAAATTGGAAACGAACTTCCACGACCTCTCTCCGATCAGCTCGTGCCAATGCACGATTGCCGCATCACCCTGCACAATTTTCAAGTACGAGGTACGCGGTACGCGGTACGGCTTTTCTAGATATTCCACGAATCTCCTATCCTGCTCGATAGCCGTGACTTCCGCACCCTTATCCAGCAGCGCCCGTGTCAACACGCCCAACCCCGGTCCTATCTCCAAAACCAAATCCCCGGTTTTGATATCCGCCGTCTCCACAATCACCTCCAAAGTCTTTTTATCTATCAAAAAATTCTGGCCCAAACCTTTATTTGGCCGGCCGCCGAGCGTAGCCAAGGCTAGTTTTATTTCTGCAGGGTTCATGCCAGCATTAAAACACGGTTTGCCCTAAAAGATAAATCCCGGAGAGTTTTCTCCCTCCGGGATTCGAGTTTCAGCCTGTGCCGAACTGACGGTGGCCTGCGTCGCCGCAACCGGGCAGGATATAGCCGAATTCGTTCAGGCATTCATCGAGCGAGGCCAGGTAGATCGGCACATCTGGGTGCGACTCGTTCAGGTTCCTGACTCCTTCGCTGGCTGCGATGAGTCCGATGAACTTGATGCGTTTCACGCCCCACTTCTTGAGCGAATCCACCGTGGCCACCGCTGAACCGCCGGTCGCGATCATGGGATCAAGCACGATGCAGACATCGACGGTCGGCTTGTCCGGCAGCTTGTTGTAGTACGGCACCGGACAAAGCGTCTCTTCGTCGCGGTACAAGCCGACATGCCATACCTGGGCGTCGGGAATGAGGTCCTGGACCCCATCCGCCATGCCCAGTCCTGCACGCAGGATCGGGACGAGGCCGACCTTGTCCTTGAGGTACCAACCGAGCATGGTCGCGAGCGGGGTAGCGACCTGATTACGCACCACCTCCATATCCGCGCATGCTTCATAGGCCAAGAGCATCGAGAGCTCACGCACGAGATCCCGAAACATCTTTGGGCCCGTCGCCTTGTCACGCAACTGCGTGAGTTTGCATTTGACCAGCGGATGTACGCTGATGTGGACTTCGCTCACCTCTCACCTCCCCTGTCTGAATGTGCGTTTAGTTTTTACGCTCGCTCGCTCCCTTAGTCAAGCTAAGACGTCCCGTCGGAAAATTTCCTCCCGGTCAGACGTTCACGGAGCCCTGCCGGATCACCGTCACGTCATCTCCGTCGAATTTAATTATGGTCGAAGGTTCGCTCGCTTCGAGCTCTCCGCCGTTGATGATCAAATCTGGTTGGTTTTCAGGTTCGCTTACCATGAACGCGGCCATGACCTGCTCCGCCGAAAGACACGCCGGATCACCGCTCAAATTCGCCGACGTCGCGACCAACGGGAAGCCATAAGTACAGGTAAGTTCATGGACAAAAGGATGCGATGACACGCGCACTGCAGCCAATCCGTCCTTGAACACGGGCATGGATTTTCGTAAGGCCGATTCCGCCGGCTCGAGCAGCATGGCCAAGGCGCCAGGCCAGTATTCGTCCGCGAGTTCTTTGGCCTTTTCCGGGAGCTTGAAAAGCCTCTCCACATGTTCCATGGAACACGCCACCAAAGGCAGAGCTTTCGCCTTGTCGCGTCCTTTCATCCGATAGATTTTCGAGAGCGCCGAGGCGTTGCGCGGATCGCAGCCCAAACCGTAAGTCGTCTCGGTCGGAAAAGCGATGACACCGCCGGCTTTCAGGACCTGTATGGCCGCCTCGACCGCCAGCGTCGTCTCATGTCTCGCATCAGCTGTTTTCATGGCTTGATGGTAAATGGATGTATGCAAAAAGAAAACCCCCGCACCATTCGATTGGCACGGGGGTTGAGGCTCAGGCTTGGCCGATGGGTCGGCCGGTCAGTTCGACATAACGCGCTCGGCTGACGCGTTTGACGGCTTCCAGGTAATCCCCAGCCTCGGCCAGGAATAAAGCAGGATAGTGTCGGCCGTTCTCCATCAAATTGTCATGCGAACCTTCTTCGATCACCTTCCCGTCTTTCAGGAGGACGATCCGGTCCGCATGGCAATTGGTGCTGAAACGATGGCTGACGTAGATGGTCGTCCGCCCCTGGAAATGAGCCTTGAACTCCCGGAAAAATTCCTTGTTGCGTTGGGGGTCAAGGTTGGATGTCGGCTCGTCGAAGATATACAGCCGTGCGAACTTGTATACGGCACGCGCCAAGTCCACCGCATTCTTCATGCCGCCCGACAGGTCTATGGCCACCTCGTCCTTTGAGTCGACCATGGCGTACTGCTTGCCCACCCAGACCTTATCCAAGGCCGCCCCGAACTTGTTTAGCATCTTGGACAAAGTACTAACTTCGAGCGCCATCCCGAACCGCACCGGGTCTTTTGGCGCGTTCGGGTTGCCGTAGCGGATCAGCTCCTCCACGCGGTCGTAGTAGTCCGGCATGTTCTGGCGCAGGTACGAGATAGCGGTCCGCCATTCCACGGGTTTGATGCCCGCCAAGTCCATTCCGTTGACCGTGATACTGCCTGACGTCGGCCGGTATAGTCCCGCGATGAGCTTCAGGATAGTGGATTTGCCTTCGGCATTCTCCCCGACCAGAGCCAGGTGTTCGCCTTCGCGGATTTTGAAGCTCGCGCCCTGCAGGATCCATTTGTCGGTGCCAGGGTAGCGGAACCAGACGTCGTGGAATTCCATGACCAAGCTCTCGGCCGGCACCGATTCTCCCGTCTGTTCCTCCTTCGGCAGTTCGAAAAACGCTTTCAGGATAGGGATGTATGGACCTTCCATTTGCAGCCAGAACATCTGTTCGACTAGGTCCTGCAGGCAGCCAGATAGCCGGCCATAGGATGACGAGAACATGACGAAGAGGCCTAGGTCTGCGCCGCCAGCCAATATCTTGCGCAGGATGTAGATGAAGCCGCCGGTGTAGCCGGCCATCTCGAGCAGACTTGCCAAAGCGCCGGTCTTCAGGCCCGCCAGATTCTCCTCGTTGTTCTTGTCCTTGATGATCCCGGCGTTCTTGTCCCACTGGCTGAGGAACTCCGGCACGCCCTGGTTCAGGACTACGGGCAGAAGCGCCTCCGGGTTACGGAGCGTACTTTCGTAGTATCTGTTCCGTTTGCCTTCGTGGGTCTCGGCCTTCATCCGCTTGCGATGTTTTTTGGCCGTCCACGAACCACCTACGACGTTGATCAGCACCGAAACGCAGACACACGCCCAGGTCCAGATCGGCATGTAATAAAACGCCGAAATAGAACCTATGACCGCAGCCAGATTGAAGAGCATCCTGATCGACTGCCACACCAGCTGCTGGGGTACGTATGTCTTTCGGTCCAGTTTATCCATAAACTCTCGGAATTCCTTACGTTCCAAGATCTGGTAAGGCAGGGCCGCGTGCTGCTCCATGACCTGGCGCCGCATGGCGTATCCGTACACGAGGCTCAAACGTTGGGCGTATTTGCGGTTCAGGTATCTGCTCAAGAGCTGCAAGGACTGGAATGCCACGAAGACCGCGAGCAGTTGGATGATCCTGTCTTCGACGGTCTTATCGCCGGCGATGAACTTCTGCGCCGCGCTCACGATCATTCCCGGAATCAGGACCATGGCCATGGTCCTCGGAATTTCGATGAGCGGCAGGACCATCAGGACACAGGTAGCCGTCCTATCCGTCAGAAATGCACGCTTCCAAGCCCACGGCAGGCTCTTCATCACCTGCCATGTTCCAATCTTCTCTTCATCGGGCAGATTTTCGAGTATCTGCTCTAAATCCTTATCCATCGCCACCTCCTTATGTCAAAAGGGCGAAGGAAGTTAATACCACAAAAATGCCGCTTCGTCAACGATTGAAGGTAAAATAAAACAGCGGAAGAGAAGACCCTTCCGCTGTGCGATTCAGACGATGAAGTGGGGCGCGAAACGGCTTGTGTTGTCCGTCACGAGTCCCGCTGACTCCCGGATTCCCATGCCGGCTGCCTCGCCGTCCACTACCCAACTGCCGATGACCGGACGATAGCCCTGGAAAGCCGGCAGCCCGGCATATGCCTGGTAGATATATCCTTCCTCCCCGTAATCGCCCCCTGTTTGGACCGCGACACCCGGGGCGACGATGCTTACGTTCGAACCTTCGCGGGCGAAGATGGGTTTTTTGACGTAAGCCTGCATTCCGCGCGGCCCATCTTCGTAGCACTCGAGGAGCAGACGGTGTCCGGGGTTCAGTTCCCAGAGAAGCGGCAGGATGGCCTTGTTCGACAAGACCATCTTCCAGGCAGGCTCGATCCAACGCGTCTGGTCGGCTGTGGCCAGGAGCTGCGCCGAGAACTCCTCACGCACCATCCACTCCCAAGGATATAGTTTGAAGATCGGACCGATGGCCTTTTCCTGTGGATCGACGAATCTGTTTTTCGCGCTGTCCCAGCCGATCTCCTCAATCCACATGGCACTCGTTCGGAAACCGGCCTTTTCCGCCGTATCCCGCAGGTAGCCGACCGTCATCTCGTCTTCCAGATCCTGGACGTGGGCAAAATGGAGACCGCGGTAAGGCAGCAGGCCGCGGTGCCGTTTCCAGCAGGCGATCAGCCTCTCGTGCAGGGAGTTGAACTGGTCGTGGCTCGGGTATTTGTCCTGCAACCAGAACCACTGGATGACGGCGGCTTCGAGTAGCGACGTCGGCGTGTCCGCGTTGTATTCCAGGAGCTTGATGCTCCGCGCACCGGGCTGTACGCACAGGTCGAACCGCCCATAGACCGAAGGCCAATCCTCGTCCCAAGAACGCTCGATCATCGGTGCAAACTGCTCCGGGATGCGCAAACGCGGGTAAAGCCGATTGTCGATGACATATTGCACTGCAGCCAAGCACATTGCATGCAGTTCGTTCGTCGCCGTTTCGATGGCCGTTATCTCATCCAGGGAGAACGCATAGCACGCCGTCTCGTCCCAATAGGCGCGTTTGATTTTGCGCCAGGCGAACTTGGGAGCAGCGCGGTAGTTTCCGGTGTCGGTCAGGACCAGCTCGTCGCTCGTATGGAAAAGCAGTCCTTGTTTCTCCACCGTACGCTGCCAATCAGGTCTGGGTTCGGTATGGATTCGTTCCATCATCAAGCTCCAGCTGCGCGCCCGGAACCGGTGTTGCCGAATCCGCCGCGCGAGATGGTCCGCCCGCCGGTGTGGCCGAAGCCGACGCCGCGCGAGACATACGTCCGACCGGGTGTCGGATGGAAACTTCCGCCGGTCGCCCGGCTGCCTGGAGCATATCCGCCGCCTCCGCCGAAATACCAGAAGAAGAATCCTCCCCCGCCTCCGGCATGCACCGTGCGCGGAGCGTCAGGCTGACTCGGTGCTCCTGACCGCGCTTCGCTTGGGGTCAGCGACACGTCCGGCGCTCCGGCATCATCCAAAACGGCGACTGACGATGCTGCGGGCGGCGTGGCATTGAGGCACTTCTCATCCTCGACCACGTTCATGTCCTTGTCCACGCAGCGCCTCTCTTCGGCTTGCTCGCAGTCGCTCTCCACCTCCTTGCCTTCGTGGTCGGTGCAGTACTTCCGTTCCTCACAAGCGGCGCAAGCCAACACAGTGAGGAGGCCAAGACTGATTTTTCGGGCTTTGTACATGCCTATCTCCTGTCCATCTCCTAGGTATGCTGTGAAAGTACGTTGGATTCCTAATATCAAAAAACACAGCGGCTGTCAACGCCTTGACTATCAAGTCGATAATTGTTAAACCCTGTCTGGAAAGGAAGGCTAATCATGTCCCTTGCAGACGAGTGGAACAGGAGACTGGGGAGACATATCACGGCGACGCGAGCCAAGACTGCCAAGCGACTCGAGACCGAAGGCCGCGCCTGGGCTGAAGAAATCATCGCCAAAGTCCCGGCTGCAATGGAGACAGCCGCCAGCCAAGGCAAGATGCAAATCGAGGTCGGTGAATTCCGCGGTGATGACATACCCCCTCACAAGGGTGAGTACTTTCCGGAGCGCGATGAACTCCAGCACGGCGCCCTCTTCCTCTTCGACTACTGCCAGCGCGAAGGCCTACGTCTCTTCGTCGGCGGTGACTTCAAGATGAGCGGTAGCTATCGTCCACCCTTCGAGGTCATCATCCGCCTCAAACGCTGACGTTCCGCTCTCTCTCCAATCTCAAAAGCGCCCCGATGAACATCGGGACGCTTTTTCATTATTCCTTATTCAACTCTTCCCTGAAATCCCCCGGCTTGATGCCCTGCCTTAGCTCCGCTTCCACGAAGCCGTCCAAATCCCCATCCAGCACTGCGTCCGTGTCCGAAGTCTCGTGTCCGGTGCGCAAGTCTTTGACCATGTGGTACGGATGAAGGACGTATGAACGAATCTGGCTCCCCCATTCTGCGCTGTGGTATTCGCCGCGGAGTTCTTTCTTTTCTTTCTGCAAAGCTTCTTCTTTCAACAAAAGCAGACGCGACTTCAACACCTTCATGGCGTTCTCGCGATTCTGCGTCTGTGACCGTTCGTTCTGGCACGACACGATGATGCCGGTCGGGATGTGCACGATGCGCACGGCCGAATATGTGGTGTTGACGGATTGCCCGCCCTTGCCGCCGGACGTGAATGTATCGATGCGCAAATCTTCGGGTTTAATCTCAATACTCACGTCTTCATCAACCTCCGGGATAACCTCAACTAACGCAAACGACGTCTGGCGCAAACTATCTGCGTTGAACGGCGAAAGACGAACCAGACGATGAACGCCAGCCTCACCTTTCAAGTAGCCGTAAGCGTATCGCCCTTCCATGAAAAACGTCGCCGACTTTATTCCCGCTTCAGTCCCGCGGCTTTCGTCAACCAAACGGACCTTGAAGCCTTTGCGCTCGGCATAGCGGAAGTACATGCGCATCAGCATCTCGGCCCAGTCCTGCGCATCGGTCCCTCCGGCTCCGGCGTGGATGGACAGGACGCAACTCGAAGCATCGTGCGGACCGCCAAGAAGCATCGAGAACTCCTGTTTGGAATACCGTTCCTCCAGCTCCTTCAACCGTTTTTCGATATCCTTTTCAATAGATTCATCGCCTTCGCTCTTTGCCAATTCAGCCATCTCTCCCAGATCCATCAGATCGGCGCGCAGACCCGACCACATTTCTACGTCTTTCTTCAGGTCAGAGAGTTTCTGCGATTCGCGCCGCGCCCTTTCCTGGTCGCTCCAAAAATCCGGCGCCGAAGCCTCGACCTCCAAAGCCGCGATCTCCTCGCGCACCGCATCCAATTCCAACACCCGCCAGGCCTCTTCGGTCTTGGCGCGCAATTCCGCGATGCGGTTAAGCTGGTCTTGGATCATATGGGTAACAACAGCACCCCGATGTTACCCCGGGGTGCTGGTTCTTAGCAAACATTTTTCCTCTGTCATCCCACGGTTCAACCGGGGGATCTTACCGCCAGAGGTCCCCCGGCTGCGCCACGTTCTGCGTGGTCAAGCCGGAGGACGACAAGAAAAAAACTAGAATTTGAAGTTGCTGCGGTATTGGCCGATGACCGGGATCTCCCAGAACTCGCCCTGGAGCGTCTTGATGATGGCGATCAAAGCTATGACCAGGACCGCGATCGAACCCAACGGGCCGATGATGAACCAGCCGATGACCGGGATGACCATACCGGCGATCCAGATGATGACCGAGGCGATGAGCAGAACCAAGCCCTGCTTGGCGTGCTCCTTAGCGAACTTCGAATCCTTGGCCGCCAAGAGCGGGATGAAGAATACGATATAGGCCAACGCTGCGACCAGCTTGTTATCCTCGATGTCCTTCTTGTCGAACGACGGCTTGACGGTTGCTTTGAGTTCTTCAGACATAGTAATAGGTTAATAATTCTGGCCGAATGGTAGCACGGACGGACGGTTCTGTCACCTAAAAAGGGCGGCCCGTCAACGGATCCGCCCTTTCCTTCAATTATACGCAGTACGAGGTACGTTCACCTTAGTAATCCATCCCCATCCCGCCGCCCATGCCTCCGTGTCCGCCGGCTGGTTCTTCCTTCTTGGGCAAATCGGTGATGACACATTCGGTAGTCAGGAACATGGCCGCGACCGATGCGGCGTTCTGCAAAGCGGAACGCGTCACCTTTGTCGGATCCACGATCCCGGCTTTGAGCAAATCCTCGTAGACGTCGGTCTGCGCGTTATAGCCTTCGCTGCCCTGGCGCTTCTTGACCTCTTCGGCCACGACCGAACCTTCCTTGCCTGCGTTCTCCGCGATGGCCCGAATCGGTTCTTCCAAGGATTTCTTGATGATATTCACACCGATAAGCTCCTCGCCTGCGGCATTGAGTGCATCGAGCGCCTTGAGTGTCCGCAACAGCGCAACGCCGCCGCCCGGCACGATACCTTCCTCAACCGCCGCCTTGGTGGCTGACACGGCATCCTCGATGCGGTGCTTCTTTTCTTTCATCTCGACTTCGGTGGCCGCGCCGACTTTGATGACACACACGCCGCCTGCGAGCTTAGCCAACCGTTCCTGCAATTTTTCGCGGTCGAATTCCGAATCCGTGGACTCCAGCGTCTTGCGGATTTGCGCCACGCGGGCCTGGATCTTAGCTTCGTCTCCGGCTCCGCCCACGAAAGTCGCGCTGTCCTTGGTCGCGATTACTTTGTGCGCATGTCCCAGGTCCTCGAGTTCGATCGTATCCAATTTGCGTCCCAAATCCTCGGTGATGACGTTCGCTCCGGTCACGACCGCGATATCGGCCAGCATCTCCTTGCGGCGGTCGCCGAAGCCCGGCGCCTTCACGGCCAGGGCGTTGAACGTCCCGCGGATCTTGTTCAAAATCAATGTCGTCAGTGCTTCGCCTTCGATATCGTCGCACACGATGACGATTTCCTTCTTGCCCGACTGCACCACCTTTTCGAGGATGGGCAGGATTTCCTGGATCGAAGTGACCTTCTTATCCGTGATCAGGATGTACGGATCGGAATACTCGGCTTCCATGCGTTCCGGATTGGTCACCATGTACGGCGAAGCGTAACCTTTGTCGATGCGCATGCCTTTGACCACCTCGGTCTCGATGCCGAACGTCTGGCCTTCTTCGACCGTGATCACGCCGTCTGCGCCGATTTCCTTCATGGCGTCCGCGATCTTCTTGCCGATTTCCGGATCGTTGGCCGAAATCGAAGCGACCTGCTCGATCTCGTTGCCGCTGACGGGCTTGGAGATATTCTTGAGTTCAGCCACCACCGCCTCCACGCCCTTTTCCATGCCGCGTTTGACGGCTAAAGGATTGGCGCCGGCAGTGATGTTCTTCAAGCCTTCGGCAATCATGGCTTGCGCCAAGACCGTAGCGGTCGTGGTGCCGTCGCCAGCCACGTCGTTGGTCTTGGACGCGACTTCTTTGACCAATTCCGCGCCGATATTCTCGAATTTATCTTCCAGTTCGATCTCCTTGGCCACGGTGACTCCATCCTTGGTGATGGTCGGTGCGCCATAACCCTTATCGATGACCACGTTGCGACCCTTAGGTCCGAGCGTGACCTTCACGGCATCAGCCAGCTGGTCCACTCCCCGCTTCATGGCCTGCCGCGCCTTCTCGTCGAAAATGATTTGCTTTGCCATATATTTCGTCAGTTAAATTATTCGATTACCGCCATCACGTCGGTTTCGGCGATGACCAGGTATTCCACGCCATCAAGTTTCATCTCGTCCGGCGAATATTTCTTGAACATTACCTTATCCCCGACCTTGAGCGACATGGCGGCTCGGTTGCCGTTTTCCAAAAGCCTGCCCGGTCCCACGGCGATGACTTCGCCTTGTTCCGGACGCTCCTTATCGACCGTATCAGGCAAAAGGATGCCTGCCTTGGTCATTTCTTCTTTAGCCGCGGGTTTGACGATCACCCGGTCACCAAGTGGACGTAACTGCATAGTGTTGGATTAGTTTTTTATGCTGATTATTGATAAAAATTGACCATATTTAGCACTCCGACCTAATGAATGCTATCTACGGTTCGGCCTTAACTATAGCGACGCTCCGGCTTATCCGTCAAGAGCGCGAACCCATGCCGAAATCCGCATTTCTTTGTCTTTTCCCTCCTATTGCCCTATCCTCCCAGCCATATGTTGTGGTGGCTCAAAAAACTCGTAAAAAATCCGGCTGTCATCGGGTCAGTCGCGCCCAGTGGTCCGTCCTTGGCCAAGCTCATGACCCGGGATATACCGACTCATGCGCGGGTTTTGGAGCTCGGTCCCGGAGAAGGCGCCATCACCCAGCAGATCCTGAAAAAACTATCGTCTCCATCCCAACTGGAATTAATCGAATTCGACCGCGACCTCGGGCAAATCTGCCGTACCAAATTCCCTGGCGTGGCCGTCCACCATGGTGATGTCGAGGATTTCCTGCGCGACAACGACAAGCGCTACGATTTCATCGTCTCCGGCATCCCGTTCGCGGCCATGGACAAAGCCAAGCGCCAACGCGTCTTCAACCTCATCCGCGACCATCTCGCTGACGACGGGAGTTACGTCATGTTCCAATATTCGGTCACGACTCTGGGTGAACTGAAAAAGATATTCCGCGATGTGGATACCGGCTTCACGCCCTTGAACGTCCCGCCCGCGTTCGTCTTCACCTGCAAAAAATAACAGCGCCCCGACAGTGCCACGTGCAACGTGGTGGTCATCGGGACGCTAGGAGCGTCATTCGTCTTCCACTATCCTGGCAAGCCGCGTCAGCTTGCCGCATTCGTAGCAATAGTTGCCCTGCGCCACGTCCGGCCGATTGTGGTTTGCTTCATCGCAGAGCTTCTCCAACCGCGGATAGATGGACAAGTTGTCGCACCGCATGAATTTCAGGTTGACTTGTGCTTTGGTCACCGCTCGTTCGAACCCGAGCAAGCGATACAGCCCGTTCATCGCCGCCTGTGAATGGACCAGGCAGATCCCGCGTTTGCGCACGCCGTCCCGATAATCGACTTGCCACAGCACGGCAAGAGGGTATTCCTCGGGCTTCAAGCGCGGAGCTTGGGCATCCGCTTCGATTTGAGCGCTCTTCCCGTCCGGCGGGATGGTCGTCGTCATGGTTTCCTCCCCGCTCTGAATGTACTGCCAAGAGATAACCACATCCGCCAGATTTGTCAATCCTTTGGTGATCCGAAAGACGCTATCCAAACCATCGCGACAAGGCACATCCCGCTCCAATATGACCATACGTAGTGGTCGAAGCTGGCCAAAACAACGAGCGGCGGCAGCATCCACCAGCGACGCAACAACGCCCTCCTGAATCGCCACAGCGTCCATGCTGATGCGACGGCGCCCAATACGCCGAAGTTCACCAGCAACAGGAGGAATGTATTATGCGGTGATTCCAATGGCTGACGGAGCTTCTTTACCTCGGTATCCATTCTCGACCGCGCTAAGCGGGCTAACTCTGCGTTCGGTCCGCTCCCCTGCAGCGGCCGCGACTTGAACACCTGCCAGCCGTCAACCAAGCTTTGCCAACGTGCACTTCCTGATTGTTCAACCAACCGGTTTCCGGAATCCGCTCTGGCCAAAAGCACATCGCGCTGCGTGAACGCCAAGATTCCGGCGAAAGCGAGCATGACCGTCATGGCGAAAATCCCGAACTGCACGCTGAATCTCTCGTCCTTCCTCTTCACGAATATCGCCGTTATGGTAATGGCTAAACCGACAGCCAAGGCCAAAAAAGCCGAACGGCTGTAAGTCAACAGAAGTGCACCGCCCAAAATCGCCGACGCCGCTGACCACGCGAACGCTTCGTATTTATGCGCCGCTTTCCACGCCGCCTGCCAACAGACCAAAACGCCAACAGCCAACCAACCTCCCAAGATATTCGGATGCGGCATCCCGCCGTACGCCCGCAGATAACGCTGATCCGCAAATTCCACGACCGACACGCCGAGTTGCTTCGGGCTTTGGAAAGCGATGCCCAGCCAGGATACGGAATCCACGCGTTGGACTGCGTATTGCCAATAAGCCAAAGCCGCCTGCGGAAGGAGCGAAACCACGAACCACATCGTCAGGCTCTTAACCGGGATACTCATCCGTCCGAGCATGTGGCAAAACACGACGAGCAACCCGACCTGGACAAACCATTGGGCCGTAGCCACGTACGAAGCCGCTGTCAGGAAAGAAAATATGAAAATGAAACCAGCTACCCAAGCCATTACCTTATCGCCCCTGCTTATGGCTTTCTTCGTTTCATTCTCACGACAGGAATCCATCCATCCAAAGATTATCGTCGCGGCCATCGGTATCCAAGCCGCATAAAAAACCCAACGCCCTTGCTCCCAAGGCCAACCAGCCAATTCTGCTTCGCCGAACCAACGCGTCTGCCAAGGTAGGGCAAGGATCGAGACGCGCCAAAAAATCTCGAACAAGACGCGCGTCGGTTCACTGTTGGCCATGGCCTTAAAAAGTTTCAGGATGCGATTCCGTATTTCCTGCATAAATCTCTATACTTTTCTCGGAACTCCGCCCGCCTGTCATCCACGTGAAATTTCAGGACCTTGTCGTTTACCATAACACGCGTATCCAGGTTCATCATCTGTTTTATTATCGACGGAAACCAACGTCGCTGAAAAGGGCGAGCGACGGTTTCGAATACGCGGTACGCAGCACGCGGTACGCGGTACTCCGCCTTAAAAGAGAAGTCCGGCGGTACGCTCCAACGCCTCGCCAGAGGATGGCGCTGGCGTAAACCCGCATTCTTCTCCCAAATCTCCTGACCTATCCCATCATCATACAGCGGCATGAGCGACAAGAACCAATACCGGAAATAAGGGTCGTCCGGGGTCAGCATGTGCGGCGACAGGTCGAGTGCGTCATCGGCGATGAAATACGACAAGCATATCGTATCGCGCCGACGGTCCTTAGTCGGCAAAAGCCCTGCCAGCTTGAACGGTCCCACGCCGAGCAACCGCGTGGACCAAATCGTCCCGGCTTTAGACACCACAAAAAAATCCAGATCACCCTGGTCGCGGGCCGACCCGAGAGCCGTTGTGTTGGCCAAAGCCACGAACCGCACGCCGCCCAAAGCCGCCAGCCAGCGAGCGACTTTTACCGCCCGACGGCGCTTCCGCGGTTGGTAGATATCGCGTTCGCGGATGTTTTGGATTATTTCTGGCAATTCTTTGACAAGGCCGAGTCTGCCATCCTCTTCGCTCACCATTCCTTCTTGCTTAAGCTGAATTATTTCTTCCGAAACATCTTGTTCTGAAAGGTCCTTCGACAAACTCAGGACGACATTCGAATTTTGGATTTCCCCTCCATCCAGCGTCAACATCAACTCCGGCAATGTCGGGGCATGGCTCCAGGCCGCGTGGAAGCACAGCGTCCTCAAAATCGCTTCCCGTTGCCTTTCCATAGTCAAGTCGATTGCTCTTTGAGATGGGCCGACGGTGCCGCAAAATCGCTTTTCGCCAATCTCGCCGTAGCCGGTACCGATGCATCCACGACCACGATCTCTTTCTCCGACATGGACACGACCTGCGACCAAGCCACAAAAGCCTCATCATCCAAGAGCCCGGGCACCATGCCCCTGACCCTAACCCGCAGTAACGAAATCCTGCCTGTTTCCGAGTCTATCTCCAGGCTCGAGAGCTTTCCGACCAGCTGTCCGGCTTTGGTCCTGACCGGCACGCCGACCAAAGCTTTGGAATTGAGGTTCATACGGCTCAAGCTTACCCCGTAAGCCGGATAAAAGGTAAGGTCCCCCGGTCAAGCCGGGGGACGACAGTATTTTCTTATAACGACGATTGTCATTCCACGGTTCAACCGGGGAATCTTACCGGCTTATTTCACCAGTTGCGCCTCTACTTTTGGCGGTTGGGGCTTGCGCAGGAAAATCGCCTGCTGCAGAACGGTCAAAAGGCTCATGGTCAGCCAATACAGGGTCAAGCCGCCCGGGAGCGATATGCCGATGAACACGGTCACGACCGGCATCACGTACATCATCTGCTTGTTCATCATGGCGGCCATGGACTCGTCCTTGGCGCCTGTGGAATCTTTGACCTCTGACGGCGGAGGAGTGGTCGGGCTGGGCTTCCTGAACATCTGCCACGACTGCCAGAACTGGATCAAACCGGACAGCACGGCCAAAACGTAGTTCGGTTTGGACAAGTCCACGATACCCAGGAACATGTTGTTGATCGTCCCCGGGTTGGCGATGAACGGATACAGCAGATTCAGGCCGTGAGACGCCAAACCGTCGCGCAACGCCTGGAACAAGCCGATGAAGATCGGCAATTGGATGAGCAACGGCAGACAGGACGAAGCCGGATTCACCTTCTCACGTTTGTACAGCTCCATCAGTTCCTTGGCCTGGGCGTCCTTATCGTCTTTGAGCCTGGCGCGAATCTCATCAATCTTCGGCTGGAGGTCCTGCAAAGCTTTCTGCTGTTTAATCTGCTGGACCGACAACGGGTACAGGATGAGCTTCACTATCACCGTCAGGGCGATGATGGCGAAACCGAAATCGTTTCCCGGGATGACGTTATACAGCCATATGAGCAGGTTCAGTATCGGTTGTAGAATGATCGCGTTGAAAATTGATGTCATATTTACGCTTTATCTTCGCTCTCTTCTTTCGCCTTTGTCTGAGCGCCTTCAAGCGGTTCGCCGTCCAAGTCTGCCGAGACTTCCTTTATGTCCGCTTCCCGCGCCGTCTCCGGAGTTTCCGAGACGAATTCGCCGACTTCGGAATCAGCCACGGTCTTGCCGCTTTCCTCGGCGATCGTGATCTTCCAATTGGTGAGTTTCGCGCCCAGCCTGACGTTCTGTCCGCCCTTGCCGATGGCGAGCGACAGCTGGTCGGCCGGCACTTTCACGATAGCCAGATGGTCTGCCTGCTTGAGCGAAACCGAGAGCACCTTGGCCGGGCTCAAAGCCGCGGAGATGTATTCCGATTCGTCCGCAGACCATTGGATCACATCCACCTTCTCGCCGCCGAGCTCGCGGATGATGGTCTGGATGCGCGTGCCGCGCTGTCCGATGCACGAACCGATCGGGTCGATGGCGTCATCATGCGCCGTGACCGCGACCTTGGTGCGCGAACCAGCTTCGCGGGCGATGTTTTTTATCTCTACCATGCCGTTGGCCACTTCCGGGATTTCCTGGGCGAAGATGGCGGCCACAAGCCCTGGGGAAGAGCGGGACAACCGGATTTCCGGGCCTTTGGGCGTCATGCTGACTTCGCGCAGGATGGCTTTGATGCGCGTCCCCGGGAAGTAGCGTTCGGTCTCGATCTGGTCCTCGGGCAAAAGCACGCCCGTGGCACGGCCCAGGTCGATGAGCACCACCCGGCCTTCGCGGCGCTGGATGGTCACGTTCATGAGTTCGCCTTCGCGGTCCTTGAAATCGTTGAAAATGACGTTGCGTTCGGCTTCGCGCAGTTTTTGCATGATGACCTGCTTGGCTGTCTGCGCCGCCATTCGGCCGAAAGCCGCGGGCACGCTCAATTCGACTTTGATTTCGTCTGCCAGCTGGGCATCCGGTTTGAGGTCGCGCGCGTCCGACAGCATGATCATGGTCTTCTGGTTGAACGCGAACTCTTCTTCGCCTTCCGCTTTTTCGGCCGTCGGCGCGACTGGAGCCGGAACCGCCGCCTCAAAAGGTTTCTTGCCCTCCATGCGCTTAGCCACGTTCGCGGCTTCGAACCGTTCGAAATAGTCTTCCGGCAGTTCCATGTCGGCCACGACTTCTTTGACGTCAAAGACGCGGATGCCGGCTGTGGCTCCGTCGTAAGCTTCAGGATCGAATTGGACTTTGATGTTCTGGTTCTTGTTGCCGAAATCCTTGCGGAAAGCCGCGGCCAACGCCGCTTCCACGGTTTCGAGCACCGATTCGTAAGTCAGGTTCTTTTCTTCACACACCTGACGGATCGCTTGGGAGATTGCAGAGGCCATATGACTGTAAGAATTTAGTAGCTAGTAGATAGCATTTAGGGTTAGGTAAAAAAGAAACTCGTTCATCCAGAACGAGTATGCAAGCAAGATACACCCTTCCATCGACCTAGTCAAGGAGCTTGACAATTCGTGAAATCAGCCATATTCTGCCACGGCCAATCGTTTGGCATCGACCCGTTCGACGGATCAACGTCCCGGCGCTCCGGGAGGCCCTTTCCAACGGAATGACATCTCATGCATCAGATCGGACCCGAAAAACCTAGCAAATCCTTTCCGCTGGTGGATAAAAGCCAGGCCATGCAGCAGATCGTCGGCAACGCCCAAGCCAATGCCATCCATTCGTGGATCATCCCCGTGGTCGCATCGCTGGAAAACCGCCTCGAGCTCATCAGCTTCTTCACCAAGATCGCGGCCAGCCACCGCCGCTCCGACTACTACCGCGTGCTGAACGGCAAGCTCCCCAAGACCCACGAGCTGGAACGCGACGAATCCACCTCACTGCTCATCGTCAAAGGCGAAGAATTGCCCTTGAGCCATCAGCAACTGATCGTGGACTACCGCCTCGCCAACTTTCCCGTAGTCATAGCGGCGGTCCAACCCGGCAGCAGTCAGGTCACCCACGGCACCGGTTGGATCAAGGAGTTCCACGACGCCTGCGCCCCTCTGCCGCTCTCCTGGCCGACTTGGGCCGAACGCGAAGCCGATCACGCCACGATCATCTCCCTCATCCGCAGTCGGCTTTCTATGCCTGACGGCAGCAGCGTCCCGGATTTCGACGACAAGGTCATGGAGTACCTGCTTGCCTCGCCATTCGAGGGCACAATCACCGTGGAGCGCGACATCAAGTCTGCGCTCAAGCGCTACATCCAGCAACGATCGACCGGCCCGCTCACGATCCAGCACTTCACCGCCTTCCGGCACGCCCACATCTTGCTCAACCGCAAGAACGTTCCGCCGATCTCGCTCGTGAGATAAATCAGTCCCACCATCCCCTCCACTTCTCGGAGGGGATTTGCGTTTTACGAAAGGGGCGCGGAAACCGCGCCCCTACAGATATTTATTGCCCCACCCCGAGTTGCATTGCCCCTTTGAACACGATCCACGGTCGCCAACTTGTGCCGGCGGTCTTGTACGGATCGCACATATTCGATCCGGTAGTCACCCCGTTATGGCCCAACGACAGCGATTGGGACGGCGCCCTGTTGATCGTTTCCCCGGTCGCGTCATAACAGCCACCATTCTGCAGCAGGATGTTGTTATAATTCGTCTGGATGTAGAGATTCAACGGGAAGTTGAAACCCGGACCCAATTTCCCTCCGCCCAGGTTCTCCTGGCGGCACTCGCCGGAACACCAACCCCAGTTATCTTTGATCAGCACGCGCGGCGTAAAGCGGCAGGCGTTGTTGACTTTATCGAAGCAACCTTCCGGAGGAGCCAACCCTGCCAAACACTGGTCACCGATCGCACAACCGGCATCGGAAGTGCATGTCCTGGTGTTATCCCGCGAACACCTCTTGATTTCTGCCCCTGCGCCGGTTTGGCATGCTGACATGCTCGCTGACTCCCTGGGGCAGGTGTAGACGTGCGCGAACTCGAAATAATTCTGTTCGCATGCCGCGCTGCTGTTGCCGAAGGTCAGTCTGCTTTGGCACTTATCTCCAGTATCCACGCCGGCTTCATAACAATCTGTATCGCTCATGCACTGGACCTGTGGTTTGGCCGCGCAGAATCCTACCGGCACGCACTTGCCTCCAGCCGGCGGACAGTCATTACTCGTGTTGCAGCCCAATCCCGGGATGAATTCGCATTCGTTAGTTGCGCCGCATATCGGTTTCTTGTTCTTCATGCGGGCGTCATGGAATTCCTGGATCGTCTTATCCCCCCAATCCACCCACATATCTTTGATGCCCATCTGGTTATCCGTGGCCCAGCCGTAGAAGCGGATATTGCTCAACACCTGGCCGCCGACGTACGCCACTTTGCCTTCCGACGCACCCTCCAAGCTGAAGGCTCCGACCTGGGATATCGGACACTGGCCCGCCCCCGGGCACTGTTTGCTCGTATCCGGCGCCGCGATGGTCGGCGGTCGCGGAGCGTAATAAGCGATATATGAGTAGTTGGCGGCGTATTTGGAGGCATCCACTCCCGGATTCTTTGAAGCTATGTACGGCGGCAGATGCAGACCGGAACTCACGTCTGTCGGCGGCATGACTTGGCGGAGGTCAAATGACTTCAGGATAGTCGTTGCGGCAGCATCTTGTTGTTGGATAGCCGTCAGGCACTGCGCTTTATTCAGGTCGCCTCCGCAGATGTCAGGCCGCGGATAGTAGCCGGAATAATGGGTGCACATGTTGTTGTCCTTATCCAGATCCGTCGACTTCGGATCACCCGTCGTCGCCAGACAATTCGTGCTCAAACTGGCGCATTTATCAGGGTTTGCTTTGCAGTAGACATCAATGGTCTTTCCCGCCAAATCACCTTCATAATATGTCGCTCCGCCCGTAATCGGAACCAGATTACCTTGTCCATCTTTCACGCTCACCGGATTGCAATAGAAGCTGGCGGCATTCTGGTCGATTTTCCTGGTGTTGAACGGCGCACAATCCGCATCACGGCTGCAACTCCGATTTTCGTATACGCCGTAATCACAGGTTCCCGACTTCCACGGCTGATCCGGATCGCCATAGTAGCGAGCCACATTAGTCGCACCGCTTGAATTATTCCTATCGTACGTGCCTCCTGAATCATATATCGTTCCTGATACGACCGATATATAGGGCAAATCAGGCGTATAATTGACGCAATCCAAATTACTTCCCATCTTCTTGCACAATTCAGCGTCTGTGATCGGGCTCTGTACTGGCGGTCGTTCACAATGGCCGGGAATCAATATTTCGAGGTCATTATTTCCCGGTCCCTTAATCTCTGAAAGTCTACCGACTACATATACCCCTGGAAAACGGACGTCAGTGTTTATCGGACCGTCGTAATCATACCCGCGCCACACGAGTCTCGATCCGGTCAAATCCTTGCGAGCAATATCCACGGTTGAATCCTGTAAATCCGTTCCCAACCAATTATTTTGCTTATACCACCAATTTCCGGTCCACCACAATGTACCCCTCGCCTGACCCACGTTATTCAAGTCTGTCGTATAACCCCAAGCATTTTGGTTGTTATTACTGTCCGGAAGCGTCTGCCATGCGTAGATATTGCTAGCGGCATCTGCATACCCAGACTTATAGTAGTACTGCGGTCTATCTGGAGGCCCTGAATTCTTCTTGAAATCCACGCCCCACCATTCTTTCCAGGTGAACTGACAATCCGAATCTTTCTTACAAGCAGCCATTTCGTACCCGTTTGTGCATTTTCCAGCCGGGCCTCCAGAATTACCATTAGAATCTTTGCAGTGGCCGCCGGCAGTTTGACCAAGCGGACAATCACATTTGGAATCTACCCCTCCAACCACCCGGACCGGACAATCCGGCGATGGCTTGCCGCTGCTATCGGCGCGGCACCAAGCTAAATCCCCATCCGGCATAGTGACAGCTCCTGCGGCGCAGCGGAAAGCCCCCCGCATCGCGGCCGATTTCCTTCCCCATTGTTTATTATCCGCTTTGTTCTTATACAAATCCTGGCCTTCGACTTTTTCCCAGCCGCTGGAATTGAATTCGCAAGAAGTATATTGCGGCACCAACTCGCCGCCGACATTCTTAACAGGCGCGAGATGGCATATATGGTAGCTCTGCGTACCGCCCAAACTTCCCGAACAAGCCAGGCCGGCATTTACGCCAGACATGGAGTTGCACAAAGCTTGGCCTTGGGCCGGATCTACCTTCTGAGTATTGCACGTGCCGGCCCAACCGCAGAATTTGGTCGAGATATCCGGTGCAGACGTGGATCCATCGGCCTTCAACGGGAACGAACAACCGGTTGATTGGCATTCAGCCTTGTCCTTATAATGCGTGGTCCCATCAGCTTCCAACACTTTTTCCGTAGACATATCCGGACAACGCGCCCCAAACCGCGGGCCATCCGTACATGCCCAAGAAGACTGACCGACTGGCTGGTCGTGATATTTGTAGACCTGATAAACCTTGGCGAAGATGTTGGTCAGATAACCCCAGTTAGCGATGGGCATGGGCAAAGTTCGCGCATAGCTGGCACCCGACGCCAACCAAGTCGGTCGATTGGCCGCCGCTTTATACGTCTGTTGCTTGGTCTGTGCGCCAAGTTGGTACAACGGCTCTTGTCCGATGTCCCGGGTGTTGAGTGCGGCGCCGAACGGCGAATTACCCTGGCTGAAGATGAATCCCAGGATCGGCACGCTGAAATTTCCGCCTTCCCAAATGCGGTCAGTGAACGCCGCGTCTTCGTTGGAGGTCGGCGATTTGACGCGCGCCACCTCGCGGCAGACGTCGGCATTGCCCACATCCATGGTCATGTAGATATATCTTTCGCTCGCTGCTCCAGGGAACGAAGCCGTAATCCACCAACCCACGAAACGGAAAGGTCCGCTCAACTGCACGCCGCTTGGATCCATCTGTGATTCCGGTATGGCGTTTTCTTCCTGATAGGTATCTTCGAACATGGCACGGATAGAGAAGAACGGCTTGCTCGAATCCGACTCGGCAAACAAGACATTCTTGGGATCCAAAAGTTGTGGTCCGCCGAACGAATCCCAAAACATCCGGAACTGTCTCTGGCCCTCTGCCCTGTATCCGGTTTCCCAGTATTTGTAGTAGCACAGTCCCTCGCTGTCGGCGCCCTTGGCCTTATCTTCTTCGAACATGCACGGCAGTCGCTGAAGCTTGGTCCCCTTTTCGTCCTTCAGATAACCGAAGTTTTGCGGGGTTAGGGTCTTGAAGTCGTTCATTATACCTTTGATCATGGTCTTGGCGGCCGTATTCCACCCCTCTCCGCTTGCCGTCACCTGAAACTCATCCACCCACCACCCGCTCATGCCGCAGGCCCAAGTCCCGCCGCCGTTCGCCGCCTTGAACATGGGCTTAAAATCAAAGTAGGTGAAATTATTCTCATAGGAGGCCTGCGAAACTTGCTCGGCTGACGGCGCCCCATTGTTCAACAGCCACTTGGCCCACGCCGCAGGGTTGAACTTGATGAAATACTCGGCATAATTCCTGGAAGCCCCGCGACCGGTCGTTATCCAGCGTCCGGCCTTCGAATCCGACGCTAATCCCCAAGCGCCGCCGCCATAAGCGTTGCGAACACCGGCGCAAGCCATTGCGCTGTCGCTTCCGTTTGCGGCCACGCCATCCAGCGTCGAGGCACCACCGCCGCAGAATCTCTCATACCAATCCGGCTGGGTCCACCCGAACTCCCAAGGCCATGGTACGCTTCCGTCGGTTACCGCGTTCGAATCCATGACCAGACATTCGTCGTAATTGAAGATTGAAATTTTTCCAGGCGGCGTGGCCACGAGGCTGCCCATAGGAGCATCGTTTGCCACGAGTTTTGCGTCCGAATCAACGTACGCGCCGCAGTTGTACCACCCGTTCAGTCCTCCGTTGATTGGATCGAAATTTATGCTCGGTAAACA
The DNA here is from genome assembly GCA_016222815.1 of Candidatus Uhrbacteria bacterium. GTDB lineage: Bacteria > Patescibacteriota > Patescibacteriia > 2-12-FULL-60-25 > 2-12-FULL-60-25 > CAIKNB01. The sequence continues at coordinate 98,706 of JACRQE010000005.1, read as the reverse complement.
ATTCTGGGCCGAAGATTCCAATTTCCTCGGTTCTTTGGCGTTAGCCAAACAGTAATATTCCCCCGAATTCGCATTTGGCAGATAGCCGGCGGTGGGCTGGTAATGGTAACGGTCATTTTGTCCGACCAGCACCGGCGTCGGATTCCATATCAGGCAAGGATTCAGGTCCGGCGATCCTCCCAACTTGCGGCTGAAATCGCGGAGCAAGCACTGCCCCGGTATGCCGCGCACCAAGCTATCCGAAGTGTAGGCTATACAGCTGCCCTGGCGGCATGAATTCAGGCTCGGATTCGGGTCGCTTGAATTGTTCAACGAACCTTTGATCTCCCCCTTTTCCGTATCTTCTCTCGTCAGACCGCTGTCAGCCGGCTGTCCCGAAACCACGATCCCCGGATCGCACGCTTTCCCGTCATCCTGGCCGCCCACGCAGATGCCGGCCGGCGCTCCCCCGCCGAAGGCCGAGAAGTACTTTGGCTTGCCGCTGTACGAAATCTTGCGGTAGCTGCAATCGCAATCCTCGCCGTATTGGCAGTAATCGATGTTGTTATAGCCCTCGATATAGGACTTCGGTACCGGCGGATCCACGCTCATGTCCCATTCTTTGATGAACTTGTTGCTGAACGGCGAACCGGCGTCCGGATGGGCCCGGCATTCCACTGCCGGGAAAGCGCGATTAAGCTGGTTGTCGGTAGATAGATTCGCGCCCTGTTCGAACACAGTCGCAGCCTGTTGCACATTATTCGGGTTGGACTGGCTCTGGCCGAAGATCTCGCTAAGCAAAGTCGTATACGGTTTCTCGATTGAGAGATGGCACATGACCGGCTGCTCGCCCGCTACCTTATATCCGATGAGACCCGTCTGCGGTTGGCGGCACAGGCTTAAATACGGGAATTTATTGTCCGGATAATCGACCGCATACCAAGCCGGACTTCCGGCTCCCGAACTCATGGGCACATTGGCCGTCAGCCGGAAATCGTTGTACAGCCTGTCCTTGATATTGCTCGGACGTGACGCCATGAGTTCATACCCCATGCGCCGCATGCCTAAGTCCGCGACCTGGAAGTGGTTCGGTATCGAATAGCCGGAATAATCCGGCTTGCCGTAACCCGTAACTCGCGACATGTAGTTGTTGATGTCCAGGAACCGCCCTTGGGCCAAGACCTTATCCGGCCCGTTCACCCGGTCCACGTAATGCCCGCAGAAATTCTTGTTAGCCGATCCTCCGACCTGGTCGCAGACCGCCAGGTTGGTGCACAAATCCACATACTTCTGTTGTGATGGGTCATATACCGTTTCGGCCGAAGAACAACCGAGCCAAGTCTTACAATCACGGTCCATTTTTACTTTGATGACCAGATTGGCGTCGTTCTTCTGGCAAGTACCGGAAACCGCGAAACCGTTCGTAGCGCCGGGCGGCAACATGTTCGAACAATCAGCATTGCTGTCACAACTCGCACCCAAATGGCTTGATATGAAACTCTCCCACGTTTTCAAGCTGCAGACCAAGCCTGCACAATTGACATAACGCAGGTTCGTGCATCGCCCCTTGCTGTTCTTGCAATAGTCGCTGTCCGGATCGGTCGTGCAGTTCACCGGACTCACGGCCGAATCGCCCTGGGCATGCGCTTTGGCGTAACTGGCGCCCGTGCTGAACGGCAGTTGGTTGCTGTTCATGTCCCGGAACAGCACGCAGCCGGATAGGGTATCCACCTTCCCGTTGCACGACTTGGTGTCCAAAGCGTCGTTCGCGATGAAGAAATACGGTTTGCCCAACGGATGGGCCTGGTCCGAATCGTCGGCCGGATCGCGGTATTCGGTGCATTCCGACTGTTCTGCCGGACATTCGGCCGTCCAGCCGCGATAACCCGGCGAAGCTGCGAATTCCAGCAGGAAAGTATTGCCGTTGGCGTTCTTGTCCGGATATCCTGCGGTCGGCGGCTCGATACCCTTCACGAACCAGCCCGAATATTCGCCTTCCGGCAGGACCGGGTTGGTCGAAGATGTAGTGACTCTGTCTTTCCATTCCATCACATGCTTGAACGGATCGCGGAAATACGACACCACTGGTCCGCTCGTGAACTTGTCGCAGAACAGTTCGCTCGGTCGGCACAGCATGTCCGGCTCTCCCCCTCCGTCCACGTACTTCGTGACGTCGTCCTTCATGTACACGGTTTCGTATGTCGAACTCGGCGCGCCGAACTCATCAAACACCGGCTTGCCGAAAGCCCGGCACGAAGCCTGGTCTGCGTTGCAATGTGCCGCCGGTTCGTCGATGACGTAGATGTAACGGTCAGCCCCGCGGGTCGTCGTGACCGTCCCGGCATATAGATTGTCCCACAACTTCCCCGTAGCCGCCGGTTTGTCCAAACCCTTAAGTATGAAATCTTGTCCGTAAGCGTCGTCCGAATTGCGCGTATCGATGAAGCCCGTGCAACCCACGTCGGCATATCTGCACAACCGCGAGAACTGGCGCACATCAGCCACCCGACCCATGCGGTCGCGGAACTCGCGGCATCCCAACATGGCTTGCGGTTGCGGTATGCCTTCGGGTGTCTGGTCGCACTCGGCCGGTATGGTCCACGAATTCTTCTTCACGTACACCACGTCCTGCAGACGGACCACGGTCACGTTGTCCAAGTAAGACACGTTGGGCAATCCTTCCCAAACCAGGGTCGAGGTCGCCGTAGCCTTGGCGCGGAAAGGACCTACTTCGAATCGCCGCCAGTCATTTGAGGCTTTGAAACTGCCGACCACGTCGCCGTCCACTTTCAAAGTAACTGTCTTGCCCATGTCGGCCGGAATTTGGGGCAAACCCTTATACCAGAAATTGACCGTATATAAGGTATTGGTCGTAGCTGGGAAGTCGATACCAGCCGTGAGCACTCCCACACCCCCGATTTGTAGCGAATGGTCCCCGACCTGCAGAGCCTCGGTCGAAATCTTGATCTGCGTATTATTGCTATCGGTGTAGAACTGGCTCTTGGTCGCACTCGCGAACTGTTCGGCAACGACCGTCGCAGTATTCCGTCCCGTTGTTCCGATATATCCTCGGCACCCCGCATTCACCGCTTCGCACCTGCCGCTCTCGCTCTCTAGGATGTGGTAGATGCAATCCTGGGTGCCCGATTGGTAATCACCGCCCGTCTTACTGCAGTCATCGGTGTTGGAATTGTTCTTGCGGTAATCGCGGCAATCCACGGACGAGAAGATGGTCTGCGAGAAGTAGGCATAGTAGGTCTTACCCACTTCGTCGTAGAACTGACGGCAATCCGCATCCGCCCCTTCCTTCCATGTCACGTCATTGCAATCGGTCGGATCTTTGAGCACGCCGTCCGGCCCGGCTTTCTGCAGGAGCTCCGGCGCTCCGCTCGAGCCCTTGATCAAACTCCAGGTACGCAGTTGGTATCCCGTGGTCTCCGAACCTTCCCAGGTGAAATAGGTCTGTGATTTATCGCTCGGCTTTTGGCAGGCCCGGGCGTAGTTCAGGTAGATTTTCTCTTCCCCGCCGGCCGCGGACGATTCGATGTTCGTGAACTCCTCGCACCCGTTCTGTGCCGCCGTGCAGGATTGGGCATATTTTGGCACGAACGTCGCCTTGGAATCATCGTTCGGGTCATCCAACGGGTCGTTTACCGGGTTAGCCGCTCCCGTGTTCACCAGGTCAAAGGCTGAAGCCAGTTTCCGGTATTCGGCATATCCCACGCATGAATTCGGGCATGCGTCGTTGCTCGACAGGATGGCCGGGATTTCTGTCTGGTCCCCGCCCCCTACTTCCGTGTAGCCCTGGCAGCCAGCATCGGTCTGGCGGCAGACCCGGGCGAAACTCGCGCACTCCTTGCGGTCCACTTTGTCGTCGCCAGTGCACAGATATTCTTCAGGAGCCAATTTCAGGTGGGTCGATTTGAGGCCCGAAGCCAACCCATCCGTGAAATCCGTAGGCGCATCGCCTTCTTCGAGTTGGATCGAGTCGATGGCTGCGTTCACTCCGCCCACGATGACCTGCCCGAAATAAGCATCTTTGTTTGATACGAATTCGCAGGTGAATTTTTGCCAGTCGCCGGTCAAATTTTCGCTGCCTACTCCGGCGCTATTGAAGATTGTCGTGGCTTGGACGTTATTCAGCTTGACCGGCACGGCCTCCACTGAATTGCAGTTCGCGCTCCGGTAATACTTCGTGTTGCTGCTCACCACCTGGCTGGTCGCGATGACCGGCCACTTGTACAACAGTACCGAAACCGAAGCTTTATGCGCTCCAGCCGCATCGTTGGCTCTGGCATAGAACGACAGGACGTAATTCCTCGTCGGAGCCATCCATACCCACTGCCACGGAATCGCCAAGAAATTAACCGGCGTTTTCATCTCCAGGCTCTGTGCGCCGTCTTGCGCCACGAAACCGTTGTCCGATTGGAACAAGTCCGAAGAATAAGGCGCTTCGTTTATGCCTTTTACCCAACCGTCCAGGAATTCAGGTTTATTCTGTTGGACTGATTCAAATGATCCGTTGCGCACCAAGTTCAGCGCCGGCTGTCCTGGTGTGAACTGCATGACCTTTGTACAACCGTCTGCCGAAGCGTTGCACGCCTGGACTTTGGAATCGAAATATACGCGAGGCGTGCCGAACGTGCCGGCCTTGTCCAGGATGATCCCTGCGTTCAGGCCCTTGGAGTTCTTGACCCACTCCGTGTTGTTCAGCCATTTGCCGGTCGTCGTCGTGCTCACGTCATGGATCGTGGCGTAATACATACAACCCACGTTGTCCTGGTTGCACGCCCCGTAATCCAAAGTGTTGCGCAGGTACGAAACCGTTTGTCCCTGCTGGAAACCCTCGGCGCGTGACTGGTACGTCCGACAACTCACGAATTTCTCTTCGCACGAATCAGCCGCAAACCGCCAGACCGTCTTATCAGATAAGCAGTAACCATAACCGCCGGTGCACACTCCTTTATCGTCGCGTTGCAGACACGAAACCGGATCACTGCACTCCTGCAGGCGGACATTCATGTCCGGAACCTGCAAAGTATCGCCATATCCTTTAAGCTGGCACTGGAACGGAGGCGAAGTCAAAACCCAGGCCGGATCTATCAGGTGGCACCACTTGTGCTGCGCGTCCACCGCATTGTTCGCGTTGCAGTCGTTGTACCCGGCCATGACCTCGCCTAATGTCACGTACTTGCCGTTGGCCTTGACGTTGAACGGTGAATTGGCCGCCAATTCCCAGCCGATTGGCAGGATGCGGGCGAACCGGAGTTTCGCCAGATTCGAGGCGCAATAGGAGCGTTGGTAACAGCCGACATCCTGATCGTTCTTTGTGTCCGTCACCGGGATGAGCTCCCAATCCGGATGCAGATATTCGGTCCCGCCACCGAAACCCGATGCCCGCAGTACGGTGTAAGCGCCGTTTTCGGTCACGCCGCGCAGTGCTGAACCCATACCTTCGTCCATGGTGCAGTTCCAATATCCGCGCGGGTCGGTGCAGAGAGACATCTCGCTGATCAAATCCAGATTTTCCTGGCTTATCAGGTTCGGCGTGATGATGTCCGTGAATGCTTTTTGGAGCGCGCTTGTTTTGCGCGGCTGGTTCTGCACCTCTGCGAACGGGCTGGTCAGATCAAGAGCCGTGACATCATCAGAACTTCCTTCAGGTTCCATCAAAGCGGCCAAAGCCTTCTGCAGAAGGGCATTGGCCACGGTTGTCAAAACCGTCATGCCGGCCACGAGCGGCAGCTGTTTGATGCCGGTCCACATGGCTGACAAAGCCAACGTGTTCATTTCCGCCATGTTCACCTCCTTGGTGGTTCTGGCGACATTTGATGCCCGAAGAGTTTCATCCACGGTCACTGCCGGAGTTTTGATGATATTGCTGAATGGGCCTTTCTTCACATACTTAAGGCCGCGCGTCTCGTTGCGGTCATAAGTATCGCCCGTCAACTCATCGTTGATGCGCTCAGCCAACATGCTGTGGGCCCGCAACGAAACATCCAGGTCATTGCCTCCCGTGTCCACGCCCTTGAGCAAGGTAGTAGCCACCTCGCGCGCTGACAGAGATTGATAGACTTCCGTGTAATTCTTAGCGATCGTCTGCAATGTACAATCAGGAGGCGGGATGGTTCCCGGCAAGCCCAAACCGAGCGACATCTTGAAAGCAAAATCCGGTTTTTGGCACAATCCCAGTCCCCAACTCTTGTCAGCCTCATCTATGAATCGGTTTATGGTCTCAAGCGCCGCATCCTGCATCATCTGTTTGAACCCTTTTTCCCAAAAAGCCGGTTTTCCGTGAAAACCCTCAAGCGCCCAATTGGCCATCTGCTGGCTGAAAGCGATGGTCGCGTTATGCATAACGCTCAACAGCGCCTTGACCACTAAAAATTGCCACATGCCGCGCGCTTGGGCGATACGTGCTTTGACGATATCAAGGTAATAGCACTCACGTGTGTGAGCAATCCAAGTTCCGTTACCGTAGGGCGCTGCAACATTCGCTTTTTCAGCAAACATGCAGTCCATTGCCGATGCCGCCTGTGCCGCCTCCCCATAATCGCCCTCCGCATCCTGCGCCTTGGCTTCCGGTGCCGTGAGGCCGAACGACATCACGAGCAACATGACCAAGCTCGTGGCCATGGCCGTCTTAGCTACCGCGCGGAACAGTTTGCGATGGTCGAACATACTATTTTTGGGTTGTGGTTGTTTGCGGGATCCCGAGGAACGGCTGGCTCCCCGCATCCGGTTTGGTCTGCGTACCCTGTGCCGCATTCGCGGGATTCAGGCTTCGCGTATCTGCTTCTACGGCCGCGTCATAGATATCCAGCAGCTGCTGGTCCGTTAGTTGGTTGATTTCGTTGATGTCGACTTTGCCGCTTTCGATCAGCGCTTGGCGGATCGTGACCGGATCGCGAGCCAATACACCGGCCGCTTGCGCACTGACGTCGCCCACCGGCACAAGACCCGCTGACGAACTCGCATCCTGCAACGGTCCGTTCAAAAGGTTCGTCCCATCCGGGGTGACGAACAAATCCGAACTTGATGCCGCAACCATCGAATAATCAAGGTTGCCGCCCTGGTTCGGCGAATTGACGCAGCCCAGATTCTTTCCGGTCAGCACGCGGACGTTATCCGCATAACCGTCGCCGCAGCTGTCGCGCAGGTTCGGGTTCGTATGGTAGATATTCGATTCGTCCCAATCCGCCAAGCCGTCCCCGTCTGTATCCGTGCGCTTCTCCCGCGCGATTTTTTCTGACTCCGTTTCGCCGATGATTTTCTTGGCATCCGCAATCACGGACCTGTCGACCAAAAACGGCGAACGGATTGTATTCTGCAGATGATAAACCGACAGACCCATGGCCAAAATTCCGCAAATTCCAAGAACAGCCATGGCTATCCTCTGTTCCATGGTCAGGGACTTAAAGCGTTCGACAACGTTCTGCCACATTGCTGTCTATCTAGCGCTAAAAGTATAGCATGCCGCAAATAAAATCGGGAGTGTAATCAGTCAATATAAAAGCAGTAGTCCAGAACATCGTCTTGAACGAAACGAAGCGGAGTCGAAAAACCTTTTTGAGATCCTTCGACTTGTTCAGGACGACGTGACCATCTTGCATAAAAGACGCTGAAATCAGCGTCTTTTTGTTTTTCGAACTTAATGAACCCAAGTTTTAACTATTCCTCCCAGGCGATATCCACCTTCTTCCCATGTTCCCTCACCGGGACGCGGATTTCGAGCACGCCATTCTTGAGTGAGGCTTGGGCTAAATCCGTAGCCACCTCGTACGGCAGGACCAACGAACGGCTGAAGGCTCCCCAAAAACATTCTCGGTAATACCAATCGTCCTCCGGAACCTCCTTGACCATCGAACGCTTGCCCCTGATGGTCAGCAGATCGCCATGGATCGAGATGTCCAAATCTTCGGGCTTCACTCCGGCCACGGTCGAACGCACGACCAAATCCTCCCCGTCGCGGAACACGTCCACCGACAGTTGCCCTTCATTCGTGGTGCTGGCCCATTCATTGGGTGAAAATATCTGCATAACAAAGACAGTATAGCACCCATACGACGCTCTACGAAGTATGGTTCTTTCGACTATTCCCCGTTGGCTGTGCTTGTAGCTGACAGTTTTTCGACACCGACCAACCAAACCTCCTGCCACGGGCGATAATGGCTGCGGAAAACCTGTTCTTTCTTTTCCCCGCTGGCGAATGTCACTGAGTAGGTAAAATCCGCATCAGCGCCCGTATGGGCCGTCTCGATGCGTTTCTTTTTGCCCGGTTCCAAATCCAAAGTCTCGATCAATTTCTTGGGTGGGGGCGGCACAAGATTGTAGATATGTGACTGTCCGATTTCGCCCTTCCGTCCGTCCGAGGTGCCCCAAAATTCATAGAACAGCTCATCACCTACCCCATAAGCATTGATGTAGATCGGGTGGCCCGTGTCGTTCTTGAAACGCAAATCAGGATGCGGTCCGTATATGGTGGCATCCGTGCCCGCCGGTTCGTAATAACCCACGCGGTATGAATGGTTCTGCCGCTCGATTATGGGCAAGCCGGATTTCATGGCCGCACGGAACACCGTGGTCCCGATTTGGCACAAGCCCCCGCCGTATTCAGCCTTGGTCTCATTCCCTTTGATGACCATCTCCGGGAACCACCCATGCGCCGCATCAATCGGCTCCACGGTTTCAGAAACCGAGAATACCTCATCCGGCTGGATGATCTGGCCATTCATGATTTCCGTGCCCCGCGCGATATTTTTGCGGCGGTTATTCGGCGAACCGCTGAACTTCGAATATCCGACCCCCAGCAGATCGCGTATGCCGAGTTTCTCCGGATCCTCGCCAGCCAAAGTCGCGGGTAAAATTTTGGTCAAAATCGGGAATGTCGAAGTCGTTGGCCATTCGGACAAAATCTTGTCGAGCATGGCCGGCGCGTCGAACGCCACGCCTTCCGTGCCCGGCTCGAACGACTGCACCTTCTCATCCTTGAACACAAGCGTGCCTTTCTTATTCTCTTTCTCGATGCCCGGCGCCACGTTCGGCAAACTTGCCGCGAACTTGCTCGGGTCAATGGTCAGCCCTATCCGGTCCTTTGTCCCGGTCACTGTTATCCAGGACGCCAGGGTGGAAGTCGTCACCGCGAAAGTCTTCTTTTCATGAATGAAGGTGATGGTCGGCCGGTTAAGGTAGCCAAAAACCTGCGACATCGCCGGTTCCAAATCGCTCGCCGTGACCGTGGGTTTGAGGGCTTGGTCACTCAAGTTGATGGGTTTGAAATCCAATTTTTCAGCCTGTTTTTGGAGCTCATCCAATGCCGGTTCGACGACCAATGTTCGACCTTCCTGTTCGGAGACGATAGTGACTTCTGGGTGCGACGACGACGCATTGATGGTCAGGGTTGCGTTCTTGAAATCCTTCAGGTCATCTTTAAGGTTGAACTTCAATGCTTCGGTGATAGCCGGCCTGTCGATGGTGACTATTGCCCGAGTATCCATCGGATACACCCGGAGCCTGAGCTGTTCGGCGATATTCATCTGCCAGCCGCTACCGTGCCCTAACTCGAACGCCTTATCCAAAGCCTGGTTATAATCGAACCTGACCAGGTCACGCGAAGAATCCGGATCGGTCGAGACAGCCATCGCATCCAATGTGACGTCGCGACCGCGGTAATTGAAATGCAATCCCTTGGCCATAGCCGCATCCACCGCATCTTGGACTGCCTTCCGAGCCTCATCTTTGGTCAAACCATCCAACCTGGTTCCCAGGACGCGGACACCGGGGAAATACTTGCCTTCGTACATCCGGTCGTATGCCACGAGCGAGCCTGCGGCCACGATACAACCCAAACCCAAAATCCCGACCGTTACGTTGGTCCAAATCAAAAATATCTTCAGTGTCTGCACGCGGGACTTCTTCTCGGACATGTCAGTATATTATATGACTTTCGCTTTTTTTCCTATGCTACCCTTTCAATAGTTCGTTGAGGATGTGATGAGCTATGCGCTGGCGTCCGGCATCTTCACTTCCGAGGACTGCGGCCACGACAGACACGTCTTGGCCCAGTTTGCACTCGCCCTCTATCGACTCCGCCGGCAACACCAAAGACTGCCCGTCCACCAGGCCCAAAACGACCTTATCACCTTCGATTTTAACGACTTTGGCTTTGACCATATTGATGCGCCATCTTAGCCGGAAACGGTTCAAGTGTAAAGACGTTACAGGCCGACGGACTAGCCATCCTTGGCCGCTCTCCTGTTTAGTAGAAAGCGAAAAAAATTTTAGATACAAAAAACGAGGGCTCTGGTAATCCGCATCCAAGAAACCTATTTATAGGGGAGTGCAAGTCCGAAGACCTGCGGCACCCTACGAAGAGGTTCCATGCTTGTCGTGGACGCGGATTGCCACAGACCTCGTGGTAATCCGGTTATTCCTTTTTCAAAATCTCTTTTTGCTGATTGGTATTTATATCACATCCAGCTTTTATTGTCAACCATGCGGCGTATGCAGGGACGAAAAAACGGTCTTCCCTAAGGCCGTTTCAAAGATCTGTTAAGAGTAAACCAGATGGAATAATGACTGTCAAGTAAGCATAAAATGGCTTAGATTAGCCATGGAATATTTGATTTCCTCTATTTTAAGCCTTTTTTTGTTAAGTCTTGATGGCTGACCCTTCTGATTGGCCTAATTTGACCGATAAAAGCTGGGATACGCCATCATCGCCCATAGTCACCCCGTACAGGACATTTGCCTTGTCCATGGTCGCCCGATTATGGGTGACCACGATAAATTGGGTCCAATCAGACAGCGAATCCACGATCTCCGCGAATTTACGGGTATTAGCCTCATCCAGGGCCGCATCTACTTCATCTAAAACCACGAACGGTGAAGGGTTGATGGCCATGATGGCACAGATGAGCGCAATGGAGGTCAAAGCCCGCTCTCCGCCCGACAGCAAAGCGATTGCCTTGAGCCGCTTGCCCGGCGGCGTAGCCTGGATCTCAATTCCTGCGGGCTGGACATTTTCTTCGTCCTCATCGCCAACCACCTGCTCCCCTTCGCCTTCCAGACCCGGCACTTCGGACGCGGTGCGCGGCACGTCTTCTTTTTCAATTTTTATGAGCTCCGCATCCCCGCCTCCGAACAATTTCTTGAAAAAAATCCCGAACTCTCGATTCAGCTCGCGGAACGCCACATCCCCCTTTTCTTTGATTGTCTTGTCCAATTCGGAAATTACCATTTCGAGCGAGGTGATGGCTTGGCGCAAATCAGCGGATTGGGTAGAAAGCTGCTCAAAGCGTGCGCTCGTGGTCTCGTATTCCTTGACCGTCTCCGGGTCGATACCGCCGATCCACTCGAGTTGTGACCGCAGTTTCTGGATGCGCGAGCGGAGGTGTTCACCTTGTAGGGGCGGGGTATCCCCGCCCTGAGGCGAGGCAACCTCGCCCCTACCGACCGTACCTGCGATATTCTCAAGGTCTTTCTCCAGATCCGCGGCTTGCTGGCGCAGCTCGGTCAAAAAACCGTCACGCCGCGTCTCGAGGCGCGCCATCTCCACCGCTGCCGACGACACGCGCTGTTCGGCCTGCTGGGCTTCATGCCTCTTGGAAGTCAGACGGCGCTGCAGCTCAAAAAGATGCGCCCGGCTCTCGTCTTCTTTCTTGTTCAATGCCTGGAGTTTGCCTTCCAGATCCGAAATCTTGCTCGTGATATCCGACGTCTCTTTGGCCAAAACCGCGAATTCCTTCTCCAATTCCGGGTCTGCTTTCTCCTCTTTCGTCGGTTCTGGCGCCGGTTGTTGGAGCTGGGTTAAAAGCTTCTCGTTTTCCTGTTTCACGCTCTGTGCCAGCTTCTTCACCTTGTCCCAATCAGGCGCTTTAGCCTCGAGTTCGGCCAGCAATTCGTCCTGTGTCTTGGATAATGTCTCGATGCGTTCGATAATCTTCGAGAGCGGCAAAGGCGCCCACGGCTTGCGTTGTTCGACCTGCCTGACTTCACGTTTCGATTCCAGCCTGATCTGCTTTTCGCGGAGCTTGGAGCGCTCTTCCTTCAAGGCATCGATGGCGGTCCTCATCTCCCGCAATTCGCTCGACACCGGAGTCGCCTTCTCCATCTGTCCGAGTTCGCTTTCGAGTTTATCGACCTCGCTGCTATGGACCGAGAATTCGGTCTTCAGCTTGTCCGCATTAGCCGTAGCCGCAGCCAGTTGGGCTTTGAGTTCGGCCCAGCCGCTGCCGAAATACTGGCGTTCCAACTGTTTGAGTTCCTGCTCCAAAGCCTCGCGCTGTTTCAGCCGCTTGACCTGGCGTTCGAGCGAAGTCAGGCGCGGTTCAATTTCGCGCATCAAGATCTCAGCCTGGCGCAAATTGTCGCGCGCCCCATCCAGTTTGTTCATGGCCGAAGTGCGTTTTAGCTGGAACGGCCGCAGACCCGAAGCTTCGTCGAAGAATTCCTTGCGTTCCGAAGGGCTGGCCGTCAGCACCGCATCCACCATGCCCTGGCCGATGACGCTGTAGGTGCGTTGGCCGATGCCGCACTGCGCCAACAGCATGACCACATCCGACATGCGCGCCGCCTGTTTGTTGATTTCGTACTCCGATTGCCCGTCGCGGTACAGCCGCCTGGTGATCACTATTTCCGGCAAATCTATCTCCGAATTATTGTCGTTCACGATGGTCATGCCGACCTCTGCGAAACCCGCCCTGGATTTCTTTGCCGAGCCTGAAAAGATGACGTCTTCGGACTTCTTGCTGCGCAATAGTTTCATGCTCTGCTCGCCCATGACCCAGCGCAGCGCATCGGCCACGTTGGATTTGCCCGACCCGTTCGGCCCTACGATGCCCGTTACCCCCCGTTTGCCGGCCTCGGCGGACATGAATTCCAGCACCGTTCGCTGGGCGAAAGTCTTGAACCCTTGGAGTTCCAATCGGCTTAAATACATGGCCAATAGATTACCTATAAAATCGCCGCATTGGAAGGGGGTAACCCCGATATCCATCTCTTGACAGAATCCCAAAATACTGCTTAGATGCGATATTCTTCCCATAAGGGGAAGTACGGAAAGAGAGGCCTTTTCATGAAGAACAACGCAGAACAGATCATCCTCGCGAGCATCGAAGCTTTGGCCAAGGGCGAAATCACGATCTTCGCCATCATCATGGACCGCTCCGGTTCCATGAACCAGCATGGCGACGTGCCCCGTGAGGCCATCAACAAGCACATCACGACGCTCAAAGCCCACCCCAACGCCGGCAATGCAGTGGGGTTCGTCATCACCTTCGCCGATACCTCGACCTTCGACATCCCGCCCCAACTGCTCAAGGACATGCCGCTTCTGCCTGAGTACGATTCCAACGGCAACACCCTGCTCTACGGGACCGTGCTCCAAGCCCTGAAGGCCATGCTGGACCTGAAGAGCAGGAGCGAGGCCAAGGGATTCAAGGTCAACCTCGACCTGACCGTCTTCACCGACGGAGGCGACAATTTGTCGCCGGACAAGCAGGAGGAGCTAATCCAGACCTCGGCCAAGGCGCTCGAGGCCGGTGCCCATCTCTGTCTGGTCGCCATCGGCTTGGACAAGGACAAGGTGTCGCGCGACATGGGTTTCCCGCCCAAGGACGCGGAGGAAATCGCCCGTGACCGCAACGCCATCGGCACCTCCATGATTGGCGTCACCCAACGCACCTACCGGACCATGACCGGCGTCGGCCGCTCCGTCCCTTCCACGCCCGTCCCGCCCTCGTCCCACTAACGGACGACGAGCGAGGTATGCCTCGCCCCTACAGCAAGCCCGGACCGTCACCCAGACCGTCCGGGCTTCACCTTTTCAAAAAAGGATATTATTGCTAACGTCATTCACGAACAACATCCCGCATATGTCACTTCGCATGGAACAAGGCATGGAACACTTCCGCAACGCCCTCGCTGCGGTCTTGGCCGAACGCGTGGAATTCCCCCGCGGCGTCTTCGTGACCGTCCTGGACGCCAAACTCACCCGCGACCTCCTGCATGCCAAAGCCGTGCTTTCCGTCCTGCCCGAAGACCGCATCGAGGACGTCAAAATTTCCCTCGAGGATTACAAACGCGACATCAAAGACGGCCTGGCCCACGAACTCGAACTCCGCCGCATCCCCGACCTGTTCTGGGAATTCGATACCACTGAAGCCCGCGCCGCCGTCATCGAAAAGACTTTGAACGAGTTAAAACGCGAAGGCGAAATTTGAAGAACATAAAAAATTTTCTGTCATTCCCCGGTTCAACCGGGAACCTTACCGATGGGCATTTGTAAGATCCCCCGGTCTAGCCGTGGGACGACAAAAGATTGAAGCCTCAAACCCTTGACTCCCCCCGTATCGGTGCTAAGCTCCTTTATCACCCATATGGACGCCGTCACCCACCAATTCGGCCGCGCTTACGAAGCTCTCCGCCAGGCGGAGCGCGTGCTTTTGGTCGCCCACAAAAAACCGGATGGCGATACGCTCGGCGCGAGTTCGGCAGTCATGAACTGGCTTCTGGGGCTCGATAAGGACGTGGCCATGTTCTGCGCCGATTCCCCTTCCAAGATCTTCCGCTTCATCGACAACATCCACCTTTACCGTTGCGACCCCGTGGTGTTTGACGGAAAATACGACGTGGTCGTTGTTTTCGATTCCGGCGACCTGCGCTATGCCGGCGTACACGAGCACATGCCGCGCCTCCAGCCGGGCCACCTGCTCATCAACATCGACCACCACGTGACCAACGAACGCTATGGTCACCTGAACATCGTTTTGCCCGAAGCCACCTCAGCCTGCGAAATCGTCTGGCGCATGTTCCAGACCAACAACGTCGCTCTGGATGAAAAGCTGGCGACTTCGCTCTTGACCGGTTTGTATACCGATACCTCCAATTTCTCGAACTCCGCGACCACTCCGATCAGCATCGAAGCCGCGGCCGACCTGGTCGCCAACGGCGCGCGCCATCAGGAGATCCTGAGGCACCTCCTGCACGACAAATCCGTTGATCTGCTCCACATCTGGGGCTTGCTCCTGTCGCGCTTGAGCTACAACGAAAATTACGACGTGGTCAGCACCTATATCCTGAACTCCGACGTCGCGGGCCTGCCTAACGAAACCGTGGACGGTGCGGCCAACTTTTTGAACGGCGTGGTCGGCGATTGCGACACCATCCTGACCCTGCGCGAACTCCCGGGCAACCAGGTCAAAGGCTCATTCCGCAGCGTGCGCCGCGACGTCTCCAAAGTCGCCAAACTCCTGGGCGGAGGCGGTCACAAAAAAGCCGCCGGTTTCACCGTCAACGGAAAAATCGAAGTGACTGCCGACGGTCCACGGATAGTTGACGCGGCTCCGAAGGCAAATTAAGGTATGCCCATGCCGCACATTCACGAAAAAATTGATTTCGCCGTCACGATCTTCATCGTCCATTCCGAAAAGGTCCTGTTCATCAAGCACAAATCCCTGGGGATCTGGCTGGCAGTTGGCGGACATGTGGAGTTGGATGAGGACCCGGAGACCGCCGCCCTGCGCGAAGTCCGCGAGGAAAGCGGGTTGGAGATTGAATTACTAGGAACACGACCGGACGTCGCCATGACGAACGGCCAAATGCTGATCCCGCCAATCTTCCTCGACATCCATGACATAACACCCTCGCACAAGCATATCGGCATGGTCTATTTCGCCCGTGCAAAAACCGACAGGGTCGTGCTCGCGGAACACGAACACGACGATATCCGTTGGCTCACGGCCGCGGACCTGGATGATCCCCGCTACAACCTGCTGCCGCAAATACGTTTCTACGCCCAGGAAGCCCTACGCCTCTGCGCTTAAGCCGACAATCGCCCGGATCCCAAAAATCCGGGTTTGTATTTCCAGCTCTCCAAACCCGTGATAATATCCAAGCATTATGCCGCAAGAAACCATGCCCCAGCCTTTCTCCACCGAGAAAAAGCCTGATTTGAAGAAGCGCGAAAAAACCGCAATGGAGGCGCTCCGTAATCTCCCCAGAGCGGCGGCAGCCATGGTTGCCCTCAACTTCCTCCAAGGCTGTTTCGTTCCCATGAGCGAACTCAACCTGGCGCCTACCGCAGCCTCACTCGATAAGACTCCGGAAGATATCCAAAAAAGACGCGCGGCTTGTGATTCCGGCATGTCTGAAGCCAGGATGTACAGAAGTTCTAGCGATCCGATGGTTTCACGCTGGGGCGATTTGGCGGAACAGAAATATGCCGCCTGTATGGTGCAAATTCAAGGCAAAATCTGGGACGAAGGATTGTTCAATGAAGCTGAAAGCGCGCTCGCAACAGCCAGACGGGCCCAAAATACACCAAATAAGGCAAAATGAAGCGCAGCATAATAAGCCCATCGACTGAAAGATGGGCTTTTTGGCTCCCTCTTATATTTAGCACTCACCATTTTTGACTGCTAAAGAGCATTAATGTATGCTTAAAACCTATGAATCCTTACCAGATCTCTTCGCAAATCTCCG
Organism: Candidatus Uhrbacteria bacterium; assembly: GCA_016222815.1. GTDB lineage: Bacteria > Patescibacteriota > Patescibacteriia > 2-12-FULL-60-25 > 2-12-FULL-60-25 > CAIKNB01. The sequence goes on along the minus strand of JACRQE010000005.1, from coordinate 82,245 downwards.
ATTCCTGGCTCGTACCCACGGTCATCGAAAAGACGTCAGCTGGCGAACGCGCTTATGACATCTATTCCCGCCTGCTCAAGGACCGCATCATCATGCTGGGCTCGCCCATCGATGACGACGTGGCCAACATCACCATCGCCCAGATGCTGTTCCTCGAGAGCCAGGACAAGACCAAAGACATCAAGCTCTTCCTGAACTCCCCGGGCGGCAGCGTCACCGCCGGCCTGGCCATCTACGACACCATGCAGCACATCGCCTGCGATGTCTCGACCGTCTGCGTCGGCATGTCAGCTTCCATGGCCGCGGTTTTGCTTGCCGGTGGTGCCAAAGGCAAACGCTTCGCCCTGCCCAACGCCGAAATCATGATCCACCAGCCTCTCGGCGGCATCGAAGGCCAAGCCACGGACATCAAGATCCGCGCCGAACGCATGCTCCGCGTCAAAGAACAGCTCAACAAGATCCTGGCCAAACACACGAGCCAGCAAATCAAAAAAATCGAGACCGATACGGACCGCGATAACTTCATGGACCCCAGACAAGCTGTGGAGTACGGTCTGATCGACAAGGTTCTGAACAAATAAAATCAAAAAATAATTGTCGTCCTGAGCCTGCCGAAGGACCCTTGGAAAGATCCTTCGACTTCGACCGTCAAACGGTCTCCGCTCAGGACGACATTTTTTAATACCCTTATTTCCAAACTTCCCCGTACATGGCCAGGCTTTCGTAGTCCGCCGGGCCCGCGTCGTCGGTCCAGGGTTCGCCGCCTTCCGGCAGCGCCACCAAACGTGCCTTAGGTAGCCCGTATTTTTCCTGGATTGCGGATAGTAGTTTCGCTTCATCCGGCTTCTGTCCCTGCCCGGCGAAGATGATGACGTTCGCCACATCCTGCGCATTGTCGTTATTCATGGTCGAAACTGCAATGGTCCAACCGAAAGCCGTCCGCAGCGTCGCATCAAGCCGCGCTTCAAACAGACGTCCGGCTGATCCGTTCGTCTCCGTCGGCATGATGATGTTGATGGCGAACACACCGCCTGCCTTCAGGTGCTTTTTGTATAGCTCCATGGCTTCGCGCGTCAAAAGCTGCCAAGGTACGCAGTGGTCGCCCCCGAACGCATCCCCCACGATCACGTCGTACTCACTCGTCAGTCGCGCCACTGCCGGCCGCGCGTCATCCACGACCATCCGGATTTTTTCCGGACTGCGCAAGCCGAACGCTTTTTCCGCCGCTGCATAGACCGCCTGGTCAAGCTCGATGGCATCCACCTGCCCGTCAGGATGTCGTTCAAGGAAACTATCCGCCACATGCATGCCTCCACCGCCTATCAACAGCATGTTTTTCGGGTCAGCCACGAATTCATCCGTAGCCTGCAGAGCCGTGACGTAATCGAAGACCGATGTCTGCAAGCTATCCGGCCTGGCCGCCGAGTGGAAACCCGCATTGATTATCAGCGCTCGAGCCGAGGCACCCCGATAATCGAAATCCGCAATCGCCACATGACCGTAAGCCGAAGGCAGCGTTTCGCCGGGCACCAACCTGTCGCCGATGAACACGCTCGGCACCGACACCATGCCGGTCACGGCCAGGACCGCGGATGATCTGAAAAAACTTTTCCGTTCAATAAGCAAGAAAGCCTCGACGACCAATACTATCCCCACGCCCACGAACAACTCGCTTACCGAATAGTGCGGCAAAAGCAGGTAACCGGTCACATATGTCCCGAAAAGGCTGCCGATCGTCCCCACCGCCGAAAGCACGCCGGCCGCATGTCCGCTGTGTTGGACGTTCTCCACGGTCAACCGCAGCACTGCCGGAGCGACCGCCCCCAACAGGAATGCCGGCGGAGCGAACAGGATGAGCGACGCCAGCGGTGTCGCAATCCCGGATTGCATTCCGGCCAGGCTCATGAGCAATACGCGTCCGCCGACCGCCAAAGCCACCGACCATAACCCGGCACCGAACAAGAACACGGCCACTGTCTTCAGCTTCGGATATCTGTCAGCCGCCGCTCCCCCTGCCCAGGCGCCCAAGGCCAACGCCACGAGGATGACGCCGATGATGTTGGTCCAGACCAAGACTGAAGAGCCGAAATACGGCGCCACAAGCCGCGCTTCCAACAACTCCAAACTCATCACCGCAAAACCGCTGACGAAAGCCGCTGATACCGGCAGGCTCATTTTCATGCCTGCATGTTACGCGAATACTCTGGTCAAGTCCAAAAACACCGGCGATATGGCCGGTGTTTTTTGTCTATCCGTCTATTTCTCTTCTTCTCCTCCGCCGATCAGCGCCGCGCTCGAGAGCGAATCGCCCTCTTCCTTGAAGCGCATGATGCGGACGCCCTGCGTATCGCGACCCAGGCTCGGTACGTTCTTGAATGGCGTGCGTATCACGATCCCCTTCTTGGACACCAGGATGATATCGCGATCCTCGTCTTTTGTGGTGACGAACGCGCCGATTACGCCACCTGTCTTGGGCGTGACTTTCATGGTCCGGATGCCCGAGCCGCCGCGTTTCTGGACTTTGTATTCAGTCAAATTCGTGCGCTTGCCCAATCCGTTCTCGGCCACGGTGAACAGTTCGAGATGGCCTTTCTTTATGAGTGACGGCAACACGATATCCATGCCCACCACGGCGTCACCCTTCTTCTTGAGGTTTATGCCGCGCACCCCGGCCGCATTCCGCCCCATGGAACGGATATCCGTCTCTTTGAAGCGAATCGATTGGCCTTGCCGGGTCACGAGCGTGAGCTCATCCGAACCTGACGACGGTTTGACCCACTTGAGGTCATCTCCCTCGTGCAGGTTTATCGCGATCAATCCAGAGCGCCTGACGTTCTCGAATTCCGTCAGGTCCGTTTTCTTGATCGTCCCCTGCTCGGTCACCATGACCAGGTGTTTAGCGCCATCCATATCGCCGAACGGCAAGATGGTCGCGACTTTTTCGCCCGGCGCCAACTGGAGGAAATTCACTATAGCCTGGCCTTTGGCCGTCCGGCTGCCCTGCGGCACGTCATATGCCTTGAGCCTGAAGACCCGGCCGCGCGTGGTGAAGAACATGACCTCGGCATGGGTATTGGTCGAGAAAAGATGCTCCACCTGGTCTTCTTCCTTGGTCGTTAGGCCGGCTACGCCTTTTCCGCCGCGCCCTTGCGAACGGAACATATCCGGCGGCACGCGCTTGATGTAACCGTCGGCCGTCAGCATGACCACGGTCGGTTCATCAGGTATCAGGTCTTCGTTCGCGAACTCCCCGACCGGCGACTTGACCACCTGCGTCCGCCTGTCGTCGCCGAATTTCTCCGACATGTCGGTTACCTCCGCGCGGATTATGCTCAACATCTTCTTGGGCGATTTGAGGATGGATTCCAATTCCTGTATCAATTTCATCTTCTCCTCGTACTCCTGTTCGACCTTAAGACGTTCGAGGTTGGCCAGTTGTTGCAGGCGCATCTCGAGGATGGCGCCGGCCTGAATTTCGGACAGTTTGAATTTCTTGATCAGGTTGACCCTGGCCTCATCCTTATCCTTGGATTTCTTTATCGTCGCGATGATCTCGTCGATCTTCAGGAGCGCGATGCGCAAACCTTCCAGGATGTGCGCCCTTTCCTGGGCGCGGGCCAAATCATATTCGGTCCTGCGCTTGACCACCGACTGCCGGTGTTTGACGTACTCTTCCAGGATGTTCTTGAGCGTCAACACGCGCGGCAAGATGCCGTCCACCAAAGCCAGCATGTTCACGTGGAACGTCTCCTGCAATTGCGACATCTTGAACAACTGGTTCAGCACTTTGCGCGGATAAGCGTCTTTCTTGAGTTCGATCACGATGCGGATGCCGTCCTTGTTCGACTCGTCGCGCAAGTCCTTGATGCCCTCGATCTTCTTTTCCTGCACCAGCTCGGCGATGCGTTCGATGAGCGTGGACTTGTTCACCTGGTACGGGATCTCGTTCACGATGATCTTATACTGACCGGCCTTGTCCTCCACGATCTCGGTCTTTGCACGCATCACGATGCCGCCTTTGCCCGTGGCGTAGGCCTGCTTTATCTCGTTGATGTCGTAAACGATGCCGCCGGTCGGGAAATCCGGCCCGGTCACGTGTTCCATCAGCCCCTCGACCGTGGTTTCGGGGTCGTCTATCAAGGCGCACACGGCGCCGCAGATCTCTTTCAGGTTATGCGGCGGGATGTTCGTGGCCATGCCGACCGCGATGCCCAAAGTGCCGTTCAAAAGCAGGTTCGGCAACCTGGCCGGCAGCACGCTCGGTTCTTTGGTCGAACCGTCGTAGTTCGGCCGGAAATCGACCGTTTCTTTTTCGATATCCACCAAGACATCTTCAGCGATGGTCTCGAGTTTCGACTCGGTATAGCGGTAAGCGGCGGCCGGATCGCCGTCGATGGAACCGAAGTTTCCTTGGCCCCGGATGAGCGGATAGCGCAACGAAAAATCCTGGGCCATGCGGACCAACGAATCGTAGACCGCGGAATCGCCATGCGGATGGTATTTGCCCAGCACGTCGCCGACGACCGTGGCGCACTTCTTGAACTTGGCCGTCGAACGCAAGCCGCTCATCCACATGGAATACAGGATGCGCCGATGCACCGGCTTCATGCCGTCGCGTACGTCAGGCAAAGCGCGGTCCACAATCACGCTCATCGCGTAATCCAGGAAAGACTTGCGCATCTCCTGCACGATGTCCTGCTGCTCGACTTCTCCGATATACTGGAGCGGCTGCTGCTGTTTGTTTTCCGCCATAATCTTTGGTGCTTGTTTCTGGTTTATTTATCGTTCGTTCGTCATTCTCCGCCCGCTGCCGAATTCGCTTGCGGCGTGAATATGTCCCTGCCTTGGTCCTGTGTCGTACCCGTCGCGTTCCTGTCCATCAATTCGGACATGGCGTCCAATGCATCCTTCTGCGCCTTGGTTTGGTCACGCAACTGCTTGACCTTGGCGTCAACTTCCTTCAAAGGCTGGGTCAGACCGCCGGGAGAAATTTCTCCGATCGAGGCCCTCATGTCCTGGACGCCGCTCGAGACCTGGGCCATGGCCGGTTTGACCGAACTCTCTATCTGCCTGCCGATCTCCGGCCTCACCGTCCACCACCACCCTACAGCCACCACCACCAGGCAGGCCAGGACACCGGCCCACATGCTCATCATCTGCACCGGGTCATGCGGCCGCCGCATGTTGGCGTGCGCCAGGATTATCTGGCGTTTCTCTTCTCGGCTCAAGAAAGTGCTGGACTGGTAAGTATCAGGCGGCGGTGTCTGACTCCGGACTTCGCGCGGCTTTGACGGCGCTCGTCTGACGCGAGTCGTCGCTTTCGTCGCCGGCTGGACGCTGACGCCAATCTCGGACGGAACTTCCGTCTTGGCGGTGCCACGTCTGGGACTTTGGTTTTGCCTTTTGATGGCCATATTTTTGAATTTGACTTCCCTACCGCCTGCTTCCTCAATTCGTCACGCCCTCTCCAGTACCGTCACCACCATATCCTCGGTCGGCAAATCCTTTTTGCTGACTTTCAGTTTGTTCGCGTCCTGACGCTTGCATACCCCCAGTGCCTTGCAGAACGTGTCCACATTCGCCAGCTTGGTCTTGATACCCGGCAAGTCGTAATGCAAAGGCACCACGATGCGCGGTTCGATGGTCGAGATGGTGTCGCTCGCTAATTTGGAATCCATCACTTCTCCCCCGCCGACCGGCAACAGCAGGATATCTATGTCATCCAATTCCTCGACTTCGTAATCAGTGAGCTTGCGCTTGAGTTGGCCTAAAAAAGCTACGTTCATGCCTTCAGCCGCGATGCGGTAAATGAGCAGCCTGTCTTTTTCTCCTGAATCAACTGTCCGATCTTGGATGCCTTGGATAAAAACATCCTTGATTTCGTATTCTCCCGGGTCGCTGATGGTGAATGGCGTACCCTGGATATTTTCCATGCTGAAACGCTTCCGGTCCTGGTGCGACAACAACAGGATATCGGCTTCTACGGTCCGCGGCATGCGCAAACTCGCTTCGTTCGGGAACGGGTCAGTCAGGATTGTCGCGTCTTTGTCGCCGCTCTTGGCTTCGATGCGGACAGTGGAATAGCCATGCCAATAAATCTGCATAATCTGGTGTGGAAAATCAGGTATTTTTGTCCGCTAATCGTAACATGCGCTCCTAAGGAAAACAACCCTTTTACAGGGCTTAAAACCGTTCAAAAAACACCTATTTTTTCCCCCTGATCGCGTCCAGGTATTCCGCCGCCGCGTCCTCGGCCGTCACCGGATTGACCACGATGCCTGCGTCCAGCTCGAACCCGGCCCAGGTGTTGGCCCGGGGCGCGAAACGTATCTCGAAAAATTCATTCTTATCCGAGAACACGTCATGAAAGTAGAAATTATAAGCAAAACCGCGTTTCTTGATGAGCGGCATGAGCATGGCAAGTGCTTTAGCTAACGACCTCCGTTCTGCCGGTGAAGTCTGCGTGATGTTATCGTGGCGCCGCCGCGTGACCAAACGCACGCCGTAAGCGAAACGGGAATATGGATCCGCGAAAGCCACGATGTTCTTGTCCTTGAAAACCGCTCTCTCCTTCGTCGCTTCACCCAGCATCGCGCTATGCAAGTCAGTGATTTTACGTCGGTTGGTCCGCATCTGCTTGAGCCTATCCGGCACGAACGACAAACCGAAGACCTGCGAATGGGCATGCACAAGTGAAGCGCCGGCTTCCCGACCCTCGTTCTTGAACATCACCAGATATTTGAGTCCCGGGTCGCTCCGCAAAACTTTCGCCCTATCGGCCATAGCATCCAGCACAGCCGCCATCTGCGTCGCCGAAAAATCCTCGAACCGCTGACATCTATCGCCTTCCACCAGGATTTCCTGCCGTCCTTTCAGTTCGCGGTCTTTGTGGAAAACCGGATACAGATTCTCGACCGCCGTTATCCTGAATCCGTCTTTGGCATAAACGGCCAGAATCTTGTCGTCATTCAGATTTTCGGCCGACAGCGGATCCGCATCCGCTTTTTTACTCCCCGGCTGGGGACGCTTGCGCCGACCCGGAGCGAAGATGACCAGGTCGCCGGTCAAAGGATCCCGCGTCAGGCATGAACGGTTCGCCGCATGCAGCGCATCTGAATCGCAAACCATTTGGTTTTTCATTTTTCCCATAATTTATGGCTTAGGTATGCTGAAAGTATCTGTCGGAGCTTCTCCGGGAATCACTGAAAGCGTCGGTATCATGCTGGATTGCAGGCCGTTCTGGATCTGGAGGCCTTCGACGACCGTCCCGCTGCCTTCGGACGATATGATGAACTGGTAACCTTGGCGTTTGACCGTACAACCGGCTCCAGCCAGGGCGAGCAAGCCGACCAGAATCAAGATTTTTTTCATGCTGCGTAGTATAAGCGATGTGAAGGCGCTTGTAGAGATGGTCTGCCTTTGGAACCTATCTGCGCCTGGTTTTGCGCATGGTCCCGCCGACTATCGCTATCGCCAACGCATCCGCCGCATCATCCGGCTTGGGCGTCTCTTTCAGCTTCAAGAACCTCATCACCATTTCCTGCACCTGCTTTTTATCCGCCTTGCCCCAGCCCGCGATACCCTGTTTCACCTGGCTCGGCGTCACGTCGATGACTTCGAGACCCGAATCAGCCAGCGTAATGAGTGCCACGCCGCGCGCCATGCCGACTTTGATGGCCGTCTTGGCATTAGTCTGGAAAAACAGGTCCTCCATGGCCACGCAATCCGGCTTGAACTTCTCGACCACATCCTTCAGCTCGTCCCGCATGGCCTGTAGGCGTACGACATAATCATCCTTAGCGCTCGTCTGGATGCAGCCATGCGCAATCCATCTGACCTCGCCTCCCTGCTGTTCGATTACGCCAAAACCCGTCCGGTCAAAACCAGGATCGATACCGAGGATGCGTATGATGGATGCCATTTTTTTGTTGTAGGGGCAAGGCACGCCTTGCCCTGGACGACGCATGCGTCGCCCCTACGGATCACGCCAAATTCGAATACACATGCGCCACGTCATCCAGCGCTTCCAGCTCCTCGATAAGCTCCGCCGCCTGCGTCCCCTTCTCTTCATCAGTCTCGACGAGATTCTGCGGAATCCACTCGAACTCCGCGGACTCGACGTTCAAACCCAACTTCTGCGCTGTTTCCGCTACCTTGGAGAGGTCGTTCATGGCGCACCTGATTTCCGCCGAATCATCCAAATCCACGATATCCGATGCACCAGCGTCTATGAGCTCCAGCTCGACTTCTTCGCGCCTGTCAGCCGGTAAGCCTCCCGGGATCCTGACGACCCCGAGATGCTGGAAAAGATATGTGACCGAACCCTGGCTCGCCAATGTCGCTCCGTTTTGGGATAGCGCCAATTTGACGTCGTTGGCCGAACGGTTGCTGTTATCGGTCAGGCACTCGATGATGAGCGCCGTACCTCCCGGTGCGTACGCCTCATAAACCGGTGACACGATGGCCGCAGCATCCGTACCCGAACCGGTGCCGCGCGCCACTGCCCGTTCGATGGCATCTTTCGGCATCGAGGCTTTTCGCGCCCGATCGATTGCCACCCGCAACCTGACGTTCATATTCGGATCCCCGCCTTTTTCCCGCGCCGCCACCGTCAATTCGCGCGCCAGCTTTGTGAACGAAGCCGAACGCTTGGCATCAATCGCACCCTTGAATTGCTTAACTTTTGACCATTTCGAGTGTCGTGACATATTTCGCCCTCAGCTTACCCGACATGGCCAAGATTGACAAAATCGGCTTACGTGCTAGACTTGCGGAGCTCTTTTTGGAAACAAGTCTGGAGGATGACGATGCCCTGTGTTTTCTGCGGTCGACCGTTCAATAGCCCCGGCGCCTTCTGCCATGACTGCCTAAGGCTGCTGGTTATCCAGCGTGCTATCGCCCAAGGCCGTATGGCCGGCCACATCTTCACGCACCTCCGACCGGTCGTGAAGCCGAAACTCTGCCGCGTTTGTCGCAACGCCAGCTGCATCTGCACCTGCGCAATCTGCGACCGCGGGCACGCACACTGCGACTGCACGGCCCAAGCCATCCTCGAGCATTACGGTGTCTTCGGCGCCGAACCGGCCTCACCTCCGGTCCTCGCCGGCACTGAGGCTACCTGCTGACCAGGAGTCAGACCTCCAATAAGACCCCCAATCTCCTCCCCATGCGGACACGTTCACGCCGCTGGGGAGTTTTCTTTTACCGAAAAAGAGGCGTAGACCTCTTTTTCTTCATCGCGCTGTTGTCGTTACAAGTTACTTTACGCAATTCACCAGGACTTGAGCTAGGGCCTTCTTGTCAGTTCCGCGGATGATGACCGTGTTGGTCTGCGTTCCGGCATCTTTGCCGCATTCGTACGTCGCGGTGTACACCTGTGTTCCGCTGTCCGTAAATTGCCACGTATGGCTCGGCTTATTCAATTCCTTGCATTTATTCTCATCTTTGGAGTTATCGTTTTTCTCGCGACCTACTGACTGGATGCGATAGAATATCCCGTTGCTGTTTTTATCTTCGTTATTGTCCGTCCCATAGTGGTGTCCGCGCCATTTGAAACATTTCCTGTCATGTTCCTCGGGTTCGCCATATCTGTGCCCAGGCCAGTTGAAGCAGAACCAATCACCATCATCGCACGTGCCGTCCCCATCAGCCAAATCGCGCGGGATGCTGTCGACTATTATGGATGAGCTTTGGTTAGGATCGATGTTTTCCGGATAGTTCAAATCAGTCGGTACCTCGACCGCTGCTGTGCAGACGAACGGTTTCGGGCAAGGCGCCTCGCTTGCCGGTACTTTGGAAGAAATCATGGTCAATGAATAATCCCTGTATTTCAACTTTAACTCCGGTTCGAAACTCGTGGCATACGGGTAGCAATAATCCTCTCCAGGCTGGAGTACGGGTTTTTCGCTCGTGTCTACATCAGCCTTGCCGTAGGGGTAAAAACTTTGCTCCGGCCTGTCCTGTGCCTGGACTTCATTCTTGATGACCAATTCTTCGGTCGGCATCGTGTGGTTGTTCTTCACGCATACCATACCTTCCACGCCGAACGTCACAGGCCCCTGGTCCTTGGTGGCCGTGACCGTATAAGTGACCGTGCCTTTTTTCCCTTTCTTCAAGGTCAAAACTGACGGTTCTGCCCGGATGTCAACTGACCAAGTAGCACCATCTGACCACGAATACGTAGACGCATTCACGACCTGCAGATAGTCGTTCGTTCCGCTGGCGCTGACCGCTCCGTCCAGACCGGTGGAGATAGCGGACCCCGTACTCTGTGTTACGATTTCAGCTCTTGTCTTGACGTCTACTATGACGATCAAGGCGATGATGGAAATGACCGTGAACGCCAAACCCATCGCTGCATAAGCATTGCCGAGCGGATTGACTGGATTATTTTTTTCTAACATATGTGTTTGTTTCCGGTATTATATCATGTCGACCTCGCAATCCCTCCAAACCATTGACAAGAAGGTCGTTTTCTGGTATCTTCATTAATTCCTTCCAAATCCCAAACATCTCAAAAAGGAGAGTGTCCATCATGGCGAAATCGCTTTCGGAGCAGTTGGCGGAAAAAGGTTTTCTCAACCCCGAACAGACGGCTGATGTCGAAAAGGAGATTGCCCGAAGCAAGGCGACTGTCGTCTTCTGGAGGAACTACCGGCCGTGCATGTCGCATCACTGGTACCACCCCTTTCCTGACTATACCTTTGAAGACGACTTTGATTATCCGTGGGTGAGCAGTGGAGACATCGTCGACGAAACCGTCTTCCTGCTGACCAAGGAGGAATATGACGCCTTGGACTTCACGGACGATCTGACTTACGCGCGGTTGGAGAAGAAGCTTGAGTCGTACGAACTGTACGCCGCCATCCAGGACGGCATCGAACGCAAATGAACCCGGAAATATTAACCTTTGACTGATGGAGAAAGAGATGGACAAGATACTCGAAAGATGACGTCGCGCTGCGACGTCCTTTTTATACCGAAAAAGAGGCTTGCGCCTCTTTTTCGTTTCTCTCTGTTACATGCTATATGTTACGCGTTCTACGCACTCTCTTCCTCCACCACAGGCACGGCTTTCTCGTCTCCGCCCAGGTAGGCTCCGAAGCCCGTGCCTGCCGGGATGAGGCGGCCGATGATGACGTTTTCCTTCAGGCCCTCGAGCCGGTCTATCTTGCCGGTCACGGCTGCGTTGATGAGCACGCGGGCCGTCTCTTGGAAGGATGCGGCTGACAGGAAGGATTCGGTCGAGAGCGAGACCTTGGTCACGCCCAGGAACAGCTCCTCGAGTTCCGCTGCCTTGCCGCCGGCTTCGACCACCCGCGCGTTCTCGGCCTCGGAACGCATCTTGTCCACGACTTCGCCGGGCAAGAGCTCCGTATCTCCGGGATCTTTGACGTACACGCGGCTGAACATCTGGCGGATGATGATTTCGATATGTTTGGCGTTGATCTTCTGGCCTTGCGAGGCGTAGATGGCCAAGACTTCCTTGAGCAGGTAGCGCATGACCGCGCTGCGTCCCTTGAGCCGGAAGAGTTGGAGCAGGTCAAGGTGACCTTCGGTCATCTGGTCGCCGGGTTGGACTTCCTGGTTGTCCTTGACCAACACCTGGAAACCGGTCGGTACCTGGTATTCGATGACTGAAGGCACCTGATGGATGACCGTTATCTGGCTGTCCGTGACCTTGGCCACTCCGTCAAACTCGGACAAGATCTCCGACTTGCCTGATATGTACAGTACGTCGCCGGCCGAGACCTTGGCGCCGTCCTTGACCTTGGCTTTGTCCTTCTCGCCCAAGCCGTGCTTTTCTTCCTCCACGGCCATGTGTTCGAGATTGATGACCTTGCCTCCGGACGACACGTCCATCACCTTTTCGCCGGTCGGCGTCTCGATGATGCGGCGTTCGCCTTGGATTATCTTCACCTTGCCGGCCGCTTCCGCGATGATGGCGCGGTACTTGGGCGGACGGGCTTCGAAAAGTTCTTCGACGCGCGGCAGACCCTGGGTGATGTCCGCTCCGGCCACGCCGCCCATGTGGAAGGTCCGCATGGTCAGCTGGGTTCCAGGTTCACCGATGGACTGGGCCGCAATCGTACCGACCGCCGTGCCCTGGTTCACCATCTTGCTGTATGCCAAGTCCAAGCCGTAGCATTGCTGGCACAAACCGCGACGCATGCGGCAAGTCAGGACCGAGCGCAGATGGGCTTCCTGCAGAGGTTCCTTGAAAGTCTGGATCGTCTTGACGTGTTCTTCTGTGATGAGCGAGCCCTTCTTGACCACGACCTTCTTGGTTTCCGGATCCTTGATGTCCTTCATGGTGGTCCGGCCGAGCAAACGCGTGAGCAACGGTTCGCCGATGTCTTCGCACTCCTTGTGCGTGATGACCGCGCCCTCGGTGTCGCCGCAATCCTCGCCCGTGATGACCACGTCCTGCGCCACATCCACCAGACGGCGCGTCAGGTAACCGGCGTTAGCCGTCTTGAGGGCCGTATCGGTCAAACCTTTGCGCGTACCGTGGGATGAGATGAAGTATTCCAGCACTCCCAGGCCTTCGCGGAACGATGATTTGATCGGCAGCTCGATGATGTCGCCACGCGGGTTGGCCACCGGGCCTTTCATGCCGATGACCTGCGTCAGCTGTCCGAGCGAACCGCGCGCGCCGGAATCGATCATGGCTTTGACCGATCCGCGCTTGTCCAACGCCTCGCCGCACAGTTTCTGCACGCGGTCTTTGATGTCCATCCAGGTCTTGACGATGAGCGTGTAGCGCTCCTTCTTGGTCAAAAGACCTTCCTTGAATTGTTCTTCGACCTGTTCCACCTTGCGGTCGCCTTCTTCGACCAGTTCCTTCTTGCCCGGTACATGCGGCAAGTCGCCGATGCCGTACGAGAAGCCTGAACGCGTGATGTACTTGAAGCCCAAATCCTTGCACGCATCCAGGAACTTGGCCGCTGCTTCGAACCCTTCGAGCGCCAGGATCGAGCGTGTGATTTCCGCCAGCTGCTTCTTGCCCATGACTTCGTTCTTGTAGCCTACGTACGTCGGCACGAGCTTGTTCAGGATGATGCGGCCCACGTTGGTCTCGATGATATCTCCGCCCTGCACGAGACGCGTCTTGATCTTTTCGCGGATGTCGATGCGGCCCAGCTGGTACACGTATTCGGCCTCCACCGGCGACGCGAAAGTCTTGACCTTGTCCCCTTCGGCCGGATCCTGCATGGTCGTCATGTAGAACGTTCCCCACACGATGTCTTTGTCAGGGTTCACGACCGGCATGCCGGTCGACGGTTTGAGCAGGTTGCGCGTGGCCAACATGACGTTGAACGCCTCGGCGCGCGCTTCCTCGGTCAGCGGTACGTGCACGGCCATCTGGTCGCCGTCGAAGTCCGCGTTGAAAGCCGGACACACCATCGGATGGATCTGGATGGCCTTGCCTTCGATGAGTTTGGGGAAGAAACCCTGGATGCCCAAGCGATGCAAAGTCGGGGCGCGGTTCAGGAGCACGACCGAATTCGAAGCGATATTCTCCAGGATGTCCCACACCTCCGGATTATCGGCCTCGATGAAGCGGTTGGCCGAACGGATGTTGTGCACCAGTTCGCGTTTGATGAGCTCGGCGATGATGAACGGCTTGAAGAGCTCGAGCGCCATGATCTTAGGCAAACCGCACTGGTCCAAACGCAGGTTCGGGCCGATGACGATGACCGAGCGGCCTGAATAGTCCACGCGTTTGCCCAGCAGGTTCTGGCGGAAGCGGCCTTGCTTGCCTTTCAGGATATCGGCCAATGATTTGAGCTGGCGCTTTTTGCCCGTGGCCGCGATGACCGTCTTGGAATGCCGCGCGCTGTTGTCCACGAGCGAGTCCACAGCTTCCTGCAGCATGCGCTTTTCGTTGCGCGTGATGACCTCCGGCGCATTCAGCTCGACCAGGCGCTTGAGGCGGTTGTTGCGGTTGATGACGCGACGGTACAGGTCGTTCAGGTCAGACGTCGCGAACCGGCCGCCGTCCAAAGCCACCATCGGACGCAGGTCCGGCGGTACGATTGGCAGCGCCTTGAGGATCATCCAGTGCGGCTGGATTATCTGGAGCGAGAAAGACTTGAGCAGTTTGAGGCGGCGGATGATGCGGTCGCGTTTGACTTCCGAAGCGCCGACCATCTCCTTATTCAGGGCTTTAATGGTCGCTTCGACGTCGATTTTCTTGAGCAGCTCGTCCACGGCTTCGGCGCCGATCTTGGCCTCGAACACGTGGCCGAATTTGAGCGACAACTCATGGTATTCGTTCTCGGACAGGATCTTGAGCGGCTTCAGGTCCTTGAGTTCCTTCTCGGCCGCGCTGAAATCCGCCTCGAGTTCCTTGAGCTTGCGGTCCTTGTTCCCCTGGGCCTTATCCAGCTCGGCGGTGACCGCGTCATTCGACTGTTTCTTCTGTTCAGCCTGGTCGTTGATCCGCTTCACGTCGCGCTCATAATCCGCCTCGAGCGATTTGCGCTTGCCCTTATACTCGGCGCGCAATTGTTCGACGGCCTGGGTCTTGAGATCGTCGTTCACGTCCGTGACCACGAAGGCCGCGAAGTAGATGATCTTCTCCAAGCCCTGGACCGACAGGTCGAGCACGGTGCCGATCTTTGACGGCACGCTGCGCAAGAACCAGATGTGGGCCACCGGCGCGGCCAGCTCGATGTGGCCCATGCGTTCGCGGCGGACCAGCGAGTGCGTGACTTCCACGCCGCACTTGTCGCAGATGATGCCCTTGTAGCGGATCTTCTTATATTTCCCGCAATAGCATTCCCAGTCCTTGGATGGGCCGAAGATTTCCTCGGCGAACAGGCCGGACTTTTCCGGTTTCTGGGTGCGGTAGTTGATGGTCTCTGGCTTGGTGACTTCGCCGTACGACCAGGCGCGGATCGTCTCGGGCGACGCTAGCTTAAGCCGCATCGCGTCGAAGTCCGTCGTCTTGATGTTTTCTGATTGGAAGAAAGACATAAGGTTGGTCGTTTAGGCTTCGTCAGGCGCCGGACCCCAGTCTGATTCGGCGAATGAGTTGGTGAGAGCCGGCCGCGGCCTGAACTGTTCCGGCTTGGGCGATGATTCTTCGATGCGGTGTCCGTCCTTGAGCAGTTCGACGTCCAGGCACAAGCCCTTGAGTTCGCGAATCAGGACGTTGAACGATTCAGGTACGTTGACCTTCTTGATCGGCTCGCCCTTGATGATGGATTCGTAGGCCTTGGAGCGTCCAGGCACGTCGTCGGATTTGATGGTCAGGATTTCCTGCAGGGTATGCGCCGCGCCGTAGGCTTCGAGCGCCCAAACTTCCATTTCTCCGAAGCGCTGGCCGCCGGATTGGGCCTTGCCTCCCAAAGGCTGTTGGGTGATGAGCGAGTACGGTCCGATGGAACGCTGGTGGATCTTGTCCTCGACCATGTGGTTCAGCTTGATCATGTAGATGTAGCCCACGGTCGGGTTATGCGCGTAGCGTTCACCCGATCGTCCGTCGAAGAGCGCGATTTTGCCGTCTTCCGGGAAACCGGCGGCCACGAGCTGTTCGCGGATGGTGTCTTCAGGCACGCCGTCGAACACCGGTGTAGCCACCTTGTAGCCCAGCGAGTTGGCGGCCAAACCCATGTGCGTCTCGAGGATCTGCCCCAGGTTCATACGTGACACGACGCCCAGCGGCGAGAGGATCACGTCCACCGGGGTTCCGTCTTCCAGGAAAGGCATGTCTTCGACCGGCACGACCTTGGAGATGACGCCCTTGTTGCCGTGGCGGCCGGCGAGCTTGTCGCCCACCTGCACCTTGCGCAAGTCAGCCACCGAAACCACGATCTGTTTGATGACTCCCGGCTGCAGCTTGTCGCCGTCCTCGCGCGAGAAGATGGTCACGCCCACGACCTTGCCGTGTTCGCCGTGTTCCAGGTACAACGAAGTGTCGCGCACGTCGCGCGCTTTTTCGCCGAAGATGGCGCGCAAAAGTTTCTCTTCAGCCGACAGGTCGGTTTCGCCTTTGGGCGTGATCTTGCCGATCAGGATGTCGCCGGATTTGACCTCGGCGCCGATGCGCACGATGCCGTTCTCGTCCAGGTTCTTGAGCTTCTCTTCGGAGACGTTCGGGATGTCGGAAGTCACGACCTCGGGTCCGAGCTTGGTGTCGCGCACGTCGATGGCATGGTGCTCGATATGGATCGAGGTGAAGCGGTCATGTTGGACCAGCCGCTCCGACAAAATGATGGCGTCTTCGTAGTTGTACCCGTCCCAGGAAAGGAACGTGCACAACAGGTTCTGGCCCAGCGCCAATTCGCCGTTTTCGCACGATGCGCCGTCAGCCAGGACTTCGCCGGCATACACCTTCTGTCCTTTGTTGACGCGCGGCCGCTGGTTGTTGCAGGTCGAAGCGTTGGTGCGTTGGAATTTGGTCAGGTCGTAACGGCGCACTTCACCGCCTTCCGTCTTCAGTTCGATATGCTTGGCTGACAACGAGGTGATGGTGCCGTCTTCCGGAGCCAAGAAAGCATGGCCCGCGTCCACTGCCGCACGGCGTTCCACGCCCGTGCCCACGATCGGCGCGTCCGGTTTGATGCACGGTACGGCCTGGCGTTGCATGTTGGTTCCCATCAAAGCGCGCTGGCCGTCGTCATGTTCCACGAACGGGATGAGCGACGTGGCAATGGACAAGATCTGCTTGGACGACACGTCCATGAAATCGATCTCGTTCACGTCCACAATCATCGGCTCGCCGTTCTTGCGGCCGCTGGTGCGTTCGGTCAAAAAGTAACCGTCGCGGGTCAGCGATGTGGTCGCCGGTGCCGTGGTTCCGCGCTCTTCGGCGAAAGCGTTCAGGTAAGAGATTTCGTTCGTGACATGCGGTACGACCGGGACTTTGTCGATCGGCAGTTTGGTCAGCTTCTGGGCCAGCGCCTTGTCTACCTCGGTCTTGGCTTCAGCCACGACCTTGCCCTCGCCATCGCGCACGTCCACGCGCAACGTCTCGCCGATGATGTCTTTGCCGTCGTTCTTGGCCCAGTTCTTGACCTTGCGGTACGGGGTCTCGATGAAGCCGAAATCGTTGATGCGGGCGTAGCACGACAAATGGCCGACCAGACCGATGTTCGGACCTTCAGATGAGGCGATCGGACAGATGCGGCCGTAGTGCGTGCGATGCACGTCGCGGACGTCGAAGCCGGCGCGTTCGCGCGACAAGCCTCCAGGTCCCATGGCCGACAAGCGGCGGCGGTGTTCGAGTTCGGCCAGCGGGTTGGTCTGGTCCATGAACTGCGACAGCTGCGAGCTCATGAAGAACTCGCGCACTGCGCCGATGACCGGGCGGGCGTTGATGAGCTTGGCCGGCGTGAGCTGGGTGATGTCCTGCGTGCTCATGCGGTCTTTCACGATGCGCTCCATGCGCGCCAAACCGATGCGGAACCGGCTCTGCGCCAGTTCGCCGATGGCCCGCACGCGGCGGTTACCCAAATGGTCCACGTCATCCGGTTCTTCCTGCATGTTGTTCAGGCGGATGATCTCCTTGAGAATCATGACCAGGTCTTCCTTGCTCAAGATGCGGTTCAATTCGTTCGCCACTTCTTCCACCACGACCGGCAGGCCGAAACGTTGGTTGAACTTGTAGCGGCCCACGGCGCCCAGGTCGTAGCGCTCGAACTTGAAGAACATCGAGTGGATGAGTGACTTAGCGTTGTCTGCCGTGGCCAGGTCTCCCGGGCGGATACGCTTGTAGACTTCGATCAGACCCTCGTCTTCGTTCGCAGCCGCGTCCTTGGCCAGCGTGGCTTCGATGTAGTGGTTCAGCGGATGGATATCCACCGAGGTGAAGAGCGACTGGATCTCTTCGTTCAGGCTGTAACCGAAAGCCCGCAAAAGCGACGTCGCCGCCACTTTGCGCTTGCGGTCTATCTTGACCCAGATCACGTTGTTGCCGTCAGTCTCGAATTCCAGCCAGGCACCGCGGTTCGGGATGACCTTGGCTCCGTAGTATCGGCGGTTGCGCAAAAGTTCGGCCGTGAAGAACGCGCCTGCGGAACGCACGAGCTGCGATACGACCGTACGCTCGATGCCGTTCACGATGAACGTGCCGCGCTCGGTCATGACCGGCAGGTCGCCCAAGTACACTTCTTGCTCCTTGCTTTCGCCTGAGCGCTTGTTGACCAACTTAGTCTTGACGCGCAGCGGGGCATCGAACGTGATGTTCTTGGCCTTGGACGTCTTCTCGTCGAACTTAGGTTCGTCCATGAAATAATCCACGAACGACAACTCAAGATCACGGCCGATGAAGTCCTTGATCGGCGAAATCTCCTTCAACAGGTCGCGGATTCCCGTTTCCAGGAACCAGCGGTAGCTCTGCTTTTGGATCTCAATCAGATCCGGCAGGGCCATGGCGTCGCGCGACGCCGTGAAATACCGGCGCTCAGCCTCGATGGGCTTCTGGCGCCTGAATACTGTCTTAGGCATGAAAATGTCTCTAAGATGCTGATTTCCGATCCCGCGCGGGCCTGGATCTGACGGACAGATCCGGCGGTGTGACCAGGCGCCGGCGAGGTGCGGAGGGCATCGTTGTTAGGACTTTCGCGTTTGGATGAAGAGCAAGGCGGACGTGAGGAGCGGAGAAAGCCGTATTCGACATACGGCGTCGAGCACCGCAACGTCCAACGAAGCTATTCGCCAAACGCGAAAGTCCTAACTTTAATAATTTCAGCTGAAAGTACGGAGTGCCTCTCCATGCCTAGACACGAAAACTCCCCGGAATCGGTTTCCGGAGGAGTCTAATGCTTAGGCGTGGAGCGTAACCATCGTATGGAGTGGGTGTTGCTTAACCTATCTCTAAGATGGGTACGGCTGGACAAGTGAAGGTTCTGCAGGTTTTCCTTCATCTGGCTAGCCGCACAGTGTGCCCGCCACATGCGGGTCTCGTGCGCGGATTGTGCCATTAAATCAAACCAACGTCAAGAGTGAATGGATTTGTCAAGTCATTTTCAAAAATTACGTTATTTTGGATAAATTAAGACCCCGGCACAGGACGTACCGGGGTTTCTCGTCTTCACGCACTTTTCTTCATTTTCCGCATTTCGCGCCAGAGCATCCTATACAGACGCTCAGCTCTGTTCAGGAGGTCAGTCCGGATAGCTTCCAGGTCTTCGACCGACTTGATCAACACCACGTCATAGATGAAATTCCGGGGCTTTTGCCGGAATCTGAAGCATTCCTCTGCCGAACTCTTGATTTGGATGAAGATGGGTCCGGCCGTGGTTTCGATGACCAGGTCCTTGCCTTCCAGGTCTTCCTTGAGGTTGGCGCGGCGATAGGATTTGAGCCAGGGCGGCAACTCCCGCAAGCCCAGGGCGCACATTGCGGCTTTTTCCTTGGTTCGCCCATACTGGGCGTCGTGCCTGGACCGTCTTGTGGTCTGACCCGTATTATTGGGCCGTTTTTCAGAAGCCGGACGTGGACCGATTCTCATCGATCGAACTCCTGATGGAGGTTATGGGCAAAAAGAGCACTCTACAGACATAACACGTATTTTCAGTCGTGGCAATACCCCCAATGTCGTTAATTTCGCTTTATTTAGGTCATTATCAGCCTTCACAAACCGTAAAGCATCATATAAACAAGTTAAATAAGCCATTTTTAGATTATCATATTTATTGCCTAATTTTAGCCTAATTTTTTAATATAAATATTGACCGCTACCCCTTGACAAAAGGATTGATATGTGTTATAGTGGCTAGTTCTGAAATGGCTGATCGTGCCCAAAACAAAAAAACCTTACAACCAGACGAGTCTCGAAGAGGAGGACGGGACCGCCAGGTAAGCAAGTGATCTGCGGTTTTCTGACTCTCGAGACGTTCCAAACGTCCAATTTGGTTATTCCAGTCGTTTCCAGAGTCGCGGAGGAGAGAGATCTTGCGGTGGACCTCCTAGAGGTATCCGTCGCAGATGGCCATGGAACCCAGCTTCGTTGGTGCCCCTCGGGGCAACTGACACCGCTGGCAGTACTCGGCCATGGATGGCAAAGGCTTCGGCCTCCTGTCATCCCCTTCGTGACCCTGGCAATGACATTTCCCCTGACAGACGTGGAGGAGAGAACTTGTTCCGGGCTCGTAAGAGTTCCGGGGCGGTTGGCGGCAGAAATCATGAGAACCGGTTTCGACTGGGTCTCCATGAGAGTAAAGCTCCATCGGACTGGGCACGCTTCGGCGTCGCTTCGTCCCCTCTGCGTCCGTCCGGAGAAATCCAGACGATCATGCCACCGCCTAATGGCAGGTGCTACGGGTGATGGGCCGCAAGTCCATCGCACGGAGTCCCCGAACAGGGGTGATGTGGGTTCAATTCCCATCGGTGGCACCAAATGCGATCCCCTAACACGGGATCAAACGCAACTTCCAACGAGGAGATCGAGATGCCCAAGTACCTGTACGAGAAGGTTCAGGCCGGTGTCGTGCGCCGCCGAGCAGTGGATGGACCGGAAGTGCCGGTCATGACCGCGGACAGCGCGGTCCACACCCATCCTTTGATCGCTCTGCGTGAGACCGTCGTCCTGATGGACCCGCGTGAGGTCCGTCGCCCGCCCGACCCGGTCACCCACTCCTCACCGAGGACCGTGGGCTTCGGCACCAAGCTCAGCCGCATGCGCTGACCCCCTCCCCCCGCCCTTTCAAACCCTTTGCTGAACTCCCAACTTGAGTTCAGCAATCCCCCTGAGGTCATGAACACTGATGTTCACTGCCTCGGGCCGGATTCACGGATCGCAGACTTCCGCCTCGAACGGCGGACGGGTCACAGATCGTTCCGGTCAGCCGCGGCAAACAATGCCGCTTATCAAACCCCGACTTCGGTCGGAGAAAGGAACGTCAGGATGAACCCTGATGGGCTTGTCACGGACTGAATTTTTTCGAACATCGAAGAGAAAGGACGAGGTGATGAATCTCCGAGTTTCGTGAGTAGCCCCTGATCGGATGGGGCCGGAACAAACCAAGCGGGAGAGTCCGATAGAAAAAGTTGATACCGAACTTAGTAGAAAACGGCGCGCTCATCTCCCAAAACCTTCAACGCGGCCGTAGCGGCAACTCGACGAACGCCGCCGGCCCAACCCCTCGATTCAGAAAGGAAGTGCATGGGGTATCACTAAACCCGGACAAGGCCGGGTGCAGTAAAAAACGCTGGAGACCTACTAAAACTCCAGCATCGATCCGAGAGCACGACTTAGTCGCGCCTTCAGATGGAGGAAAAACCAAAATCAAAGTCAGGAGGATCCCCGGATCCTCTTTGGCGTTCGTGCAGTGTACGGGCGCATAGTCATACACCTTTTACCAAGGAGAAATTCGTGAAAAACAAGGACAAGAAACCCACCCCCAGCCAGCGTCCCGTCGTCGACTTGGAAGCGCTGATCCTAGAGGAAATCACGGTGTTTCCCCCCATGATGCCCCTCGATGTCCGCGCCGCTGAAGAGTACTTCCAGCTACTCGCCAAGCCGTTCAGCTACTTCGAGCAGCAGTAACCCTCGGCTGTTGTAGGGGCGATTCATGAATCGCCCCTACAACAGCCATCCACCCCAGCCCCTGCAATTTCAGGGCTTGAGGTGAATCAACAGTGTAATTACCTGCTCAACCGTGTGCGCCAGATGCGACCGCTCAACTTAGCGGCTTTTTTAATACCCAATAAAACAAGCATTCTAAGAGGCTTGACAAATTCGCAATTTTCTGTTAAGTTCTCTCATTGCAAGAACCTTGGAAAACCCGATTTTAGACACGTTTTCCCAAAGGAAATGGAGGCAATCTTGCTGGTAACGGCTCCGGATCATTCTGGACCTGCGACCCGGCACCCTCTCTCCTGGATTCGAGCTAAGCCTGGTGCTGAAACCCGAATCCAATGCTCGACTCGCGGTAAGCTTTTGCAGACCCGTGAGTCGCCTCCAGCTCCTTGCGGAAAACGGCCTTCAAGCCCGGTGTCAGTCCGGCCCCAAATGGACCTAATTTATACGGTCCGCGCCATGCCGGACCTCACCGGACTCGAGGGCCAGTACCCAAGGAAAGCGTACATTCAATGCGGAAACATGTGGTTTATACGCTGGTTGCAGTCGTCGGAATCCTCTGGTCGGCGGTCTGCATCAGCCTTCTAGGCCATTTCAAGGCCGACCCGCCGGTTTTCTTCGAGATCATCCTGATTTGGCTCGGATCGAGCTTCATGCTCGGTCGTCTAGCCAAGAGGTTCGTTTCCGAATCCCCGGTTTTCGGCCAGTTCCAGTCCAAAATCGATTCCTGGAATCGCCTCCAGCGCACCATGCGTGAAGAGGAAAAAATGCGACGGAGCTACCGGCCATGACCCTCTCACCAGGCCAGCCCAACCTTCGGGCCGGCCTTCCACACCAGCCTTCGTTCATTACCCAACGAATATTGATGCGGAAATTCAGATTCTCCCCAACCTGCCGATGAGCCAGCTCGTCAGCGGATTGGGGCGAACCCTTCAACGGTCCGTCGTCCACGCACATTAAAGTGGTTCCTACCGGTCAGACATGGTGTTTGGCCGCATTTGCCTTTTGGCAATCAGGTAACCCTTAACCAATCACGTGGACCTCCCCGCTTTCGGTCTCGCAATTTCGACAACTAAACTGACCTCCATTCGTCCACCCGCATACCGCGGATTCGGACATCCAATGGAGCAATAGCAGGCGGACAAACACCGTCTGTGAGGATATCGCACAAGGAGAATCAGCATGAACAAGACGATTCGCGACGCCCTTCTCGCCCAGATCCGCCACGCCGAGTACGGTGTTCCGGAAGCCCTGACAACCAGCTTCAAGAACATCGAGGTAATCGACGACGGAGGGGAGCACAAACTCCCGCCGCCGCCCAACATGTTGCTGGTCATGAAGAACCAGCCCGCCTACACCCGTCACGGCCAACCGGTCACGATCAAGTCCGACGAGCTCGTGAGGCTGCAAGCCGCCCGTGAGCTCGACGAAACTACGGCAGCGGACCGCGCCGGTATGCCCCCGTCAGAACGCGAACATCTCGAGTGGCTCGAAAGCCAATCGGTCCTGGAGTACCAGGCTGACCTGCAGATCCTGTACGGGAACATGGATCACCTGACCCCGACCGAAGCGTTGGCCCACCCGGGCCTCAAGCGCATCGGCAACGAGATCGAGGAGTGGATCAATGCGGGCGTCATGGACGTCATCGACACCACTCCCGACGAGAGCGGCGTGGTCAAGGACCCCCGGGGCAGGCGGCCCAACGTCCAGCGCATCAATCTGGACTGGGTCCGTCGCGCGCTGACCAAGAACTCACCCTGCGATCGGGCGCCCGGACATGTCGGGTATTTCGACGACAAGTTCGACGACAAGGGAAACGAGATCTTCGCTCGCCGCTTCATCCGGTTTACCGGAACAGCCAACATGACCCTTCAGGGTGGAGGCGGAGTCTACGTCACCCACTTGATCTTCGGACGCACGCCCGAACCGCGCGCCAAGAAGTTCCACCCGAACAAGCGGCCTCGCGGTCGCGTCGGGCAGAACGGAAGGGGCTTCTTGTTCATCATGCGTCTGCAGGAGCCACTTCACGCCATCACGACGTGGATGGACATGCTCTTGCCCGAACTGCCCGGTTCCGACAACCCGATCGCCACGCTCATGAACGAGTACGTCGAAGGGCTTCCGGAGTTGCTTCCGGGTCTGGACGACGCCCAGCTGGACGCTCTGGTCAAAAGCCTGGACGCCCTTGCCGGTCGGATGGAGAAAGAGGTCCGAGTCAGCAAGTTCGTGGGCTGGCTGGAAGACCACCCGACCAACACCTCGATTATCCGGAACATGAAGCTCCTGGTCGAGGAGCAAGCCGTACAGCCTGTCGAGCAGGTGCCTGAAACCAAGCCCGAGGTCGCAGCCGCCGAGACCGCTACCGCAGCTGAGCCCGACGACGCCGACTTCATGGCCGCCCTCGCTGCCATGAACGCCGCAGCGCCGAGCGAAGCCAAGCCCGCAGCGACCGAGGCAGTTGCTCCCGAAGTACCCAAGGTCGAGCCCAAGCCCGAAGCAGCTGCCAAGCCGGCCGAGGAAACCGCCCCCGCGGAATCCAAGCCGGCCAAAAAGCGCGCGCCCCGGGCCAAGAAGGCCAAGGTCGAAGCTGCCCCTGAAGCAGCCCCGGCCGAAGCCACTCCGGCTGACCCTGCTCCCCCCGCCCCCACGCCTCCGGCTCCCGAAGCCGCACCCCAAGCGTAGGGTTCCTCACAACCTAATCCGTCTGCTACCCCGCGAAGCCAATCTCTAGGCTTCGCGGGATCCCTTAATGTCTGCATCTTGCCAAGAACGCCTGAATGGTGTATGAAGATATTAAGGGATCTTTTGTTCGGAGCGATCCACAGCCGCACATTCCAGAGGTAGTCACCATGCAAACCGGAGCTCTGCGCAAGGCAACCAGTCGGCCTAGACTCGAAAAGCTTCACCGCGGCGGTAACGTCGTCGTGGATGCCCGGGACCGCTTCATCCAGAAGCGCCCCGTCGAGCCGCCCCAGGCCTCGCCTACCTTGCCCTTACCGGAATCCGGTATGTTGGCTCCGATGCCCCGAGCCGTGTTCCGGCCCAAACGACCTGTTTCGCCGCTCACGCACCGCGTTGAGCTGGACCATTCGCTGGCATTCGTCCTCACGCGCGAAGGCGTGGACCAGACCGACGGCATGCGCTGCCTGCTCTACACGGTAATCCCAGCGCCGGTGGACGAGGCGGACGACGAGCGCTACCTGAAGCCGTACCTGGAACGCGGATGGGAGAAGCTCTTCCGGGGTCGAGGACAACCAGGTTCTTCCGGAACCATCGAGATGCGGACCAGCCCCTACGCCACCTTCTGCCGCGGATTCGAACTCCTCGACTTCGACAATCGCGTCACGGTCAACGAGCTCATCGCCGGCGGCTTGCGCCACGTGCCTGATCCGCTCGCCCGCTGAACCTTCTTTTTCCCCGACTGGATGCAACGCATTCGGTCGGGCGTTTCCTCCGCCACTCCACCTGTTGGAGCAACGGAGCCGAACGTCTGAATCCACATATTGACACCGGCGCGTGGCGCCCATACGCTATTGCCTGTTCCCGATCCGGGAACTGCGAAGCGATGCACGTTTCATGATGGCTGTTTCCGTGGATCTCTCGTTCTTTGAGAGAAACTCTCTCCTCCCACGGGTTCTGCCATCCCTCACGTGGCAGCGCTTTGCAGCTCCGGCGTCGGAAAAACAAAAACCCCCTCAAGGGGCGTTTTTTGTATCCATAATTTCATTTTGTCGTCCTGAGCTTGTAGAAGGACCTTTATACGGATCTCACCGCTCCGTACTCGTCGTCGATGTTGCGTTATCCGTTTCGGTCGTCGATGAAACCGAACGGATATCCGACGGCACCGACCGTTCCAAAAACACATGTCTCTCGATAATCACCGGGGCGCTGTATCGCCGATTGGATTGCACTTTTATCAACGACAACCCCGGAGGGACATCCACATCCACCGAAAATCTGCCATCGCCCCCCACGATGACCGGTGCGCCGTTGATCGTCAGCTTGGCCGCCGCGTCAGTCGAACCCGTGACCTGGATCGACGGCCGGTCCAGATGCAACCCCTCGGTCGGACTCGTGACTTCCAACGCCGGCAATGACGTCATCTGTTTGGCCTGCCAGACCACATATCCGCCAATCAGAAGTATCAACACGCTGAATCCAGCCAGAAACACCAGACGCGAACTCACCACGAAATCATAACGACTAACCCGCGGACGCAATGAGACCGGAGTTTTCTCCTGTATCCCAAGATCAGCCAACAAAGCCCGATATTTTTCCAGGTAAAAAGTCGGACTGCCATCCAGGACTTTGACCAGTGCACGGACGTGACGCTCAGCATACACCGGGTCGGTCAGGTTCTCGAGCTGCCCCTCTTCCAAAGCCGCAATCGTCAATGCATGGATGCCGGTCAGACGCGCTAAAGCCTCACGCGTAAAGCCGCGCAGCTCGCGCAGTTCCTTGAGGTCGGCGCCAAAACCCTGCCTGGCGTCATGCAGCTTTTTCTTGATGAACGGCATCTAATACAGCTTATAACTTAAAGCTTAAAACTTAAAGTCAGGCATCAAACCATTTCTCTAATCTTAAAGCTTTGAACTAGTCTTCTTCAATTTCCGGAATCTCGCGGTCTACCTGTTCCAATGCTGGATGGCTGGCCGAAGCCGCCGGAATCTGGTCCATGCCTTTGGTGAATTCCACTTTGAGGATTTCGCGCGGCTTAGCTCCGTCTCCAGGTCCGATAAAACCTTCCTGCTCGAGCAAGTCCAGGATGCGCGCCGCCCGAGCATAGCCAACTTTAAGTCGGCGCTGGAGCAGTGAAGCCGAGGCTTTGCCCGCGCGGATTATCTCTTCTTTGGCTTCAGGCAGGAGCGCGTCCGAATCCCCCTCGTCTATGCCGCTGCGCATCGAAGTCCCGCCTCCGTTCGAATGCCCCTCGACCACGCTCGGATCATAATCCGCCGGATCGTACTTGCTCTTCAGATATTCCACTACTCTCCCGATCTCGTCATCCGCCACGAAACATCCCTGGATGCGTTTGGGGCTAGCCATGTCAGACGTCTGGAACAGCATGTCGCCGCGGCCGATGAGTTTTTCCGCGCCCATCGAATCCAGGATGGTCCGCGAATCCGTGGATGACGCGACTGCAAAAGCGATGCGCGCCGGAATGTTGGCTTTGATGAGGCCGGTCAAGACATCGACCGACGGCCGTTGGGTGGCGAGGACCAGGTGGATGCCCACAGCGCGCGCCATCTGAGCCAAACGCACAATCGGCCCTTCTACCTCTGACATAGCCGTGACCATCAAGTCGGCCAATTCGTCCACGATGATCACGAGGTACGGCAGTTTTTCCTGTGAACGGGCATTATACGAACCGATATCGCGCGCCCCGAACTTGGACAATACATCGAAACGCCGGTCCATCTCGCGTAGCGCCCACTTGAGCGAATTCACCGTCTTGTCCACGTCCGTGATGACCGGCGTAACCAGATGCGGTATGCCGTTGTAGACCTGCAGTTCCACGCGCTTCGGATCCACCATGATGAATTTCAAATCATCGGGTCCGTAAGAATACAGGAGCGAAATGATGAGCGTGTTCAAGCAAACGGACTTGCCCGAACCGGTAGCGCCGGCCACGAGCATGTGCGGCATCTTTCCGACCTCCGGGATCCACGGTTTGCCGGTCACGTCGCGTCCCAACGCGAACGCCAGATGGTCGCGCCGTTCGCGCCATTCTTTGGACTCCAACATCTCGCGCATGCCCACAGTGGCTACGCTCTGGTTCGGAACTTCAAGACCGACCAAAGATTTTCCCGGAATCGGCGCTTCTATGCGGATAGGATGCGCGGCCAATGCCAGCGCCAAATCATTGTGCAAAGCCGTGATGCGCGACAGCTTGATGCCCTCGGACGGCTTGAGTGTGAACTGCGTCACGGTCGGACCCACAGCCACATCCCCCATCTCGACCGGTATGCCGAACGTCTCGAGCGTGCGCTGGATCACGTACTGGTTGCGTTGGATGTCGCCCGATGTCGGCTTTTGGTCGCGTTTGGTCAGCAGCTCGAACGGAACCTCGACTTTAGGCTGGCGCTTATGCGGCTTGAGCGGCACGACATCTTCATCCTCGTCTTCCTCATCCTCTTCCGTCTCCGACACCTTCTTGGATGCGACCGGGATCGGTTCCGGCGTCACGAGCCTCGGTTCTGAAGCCCTCACGGTTTCGGCCCTGATTTTCTCGTCCTTCATCTTGATCCTCTTCGTCGAAACCCAACGGAACGGCACGAGCAAAGCCAGCAAGATGCGTTTCAGATAGCCGAACACGATATTCAATATCTGGACCACGCGTTTAAGCGAAGTGTTGAATATGAGCAAAAGCGAAATCACGAACAGGGCGAAAAAGAAAATACCAGCCCCCAATCTTCCCAACAGGCCGACGATCGGTTCACCCATCAATGACCCTAATTTACCGCCCATGGTGGCGAGCTTTTCCGGCAATCCGACGTTCTCCTGCGGATTGGCGACCTGGATGAAAGGGTTTAGCGACAGGAAAAAAAGTATGAAACCGACATAGTTCGTGCCCTTGAGCGGGAATTTTTCGGGGGTAACCAAGTGGATGCCGACTGCGAACAAAAAGAAAGGCAGCACGATCCTGTCCCAACCCAGGACATGCGCCAAAGCCTGGTCCACCGATACTCCAACCGAGCCCGCCAAATCGAACTCTGACAGCAGGATGAAGGCCGCTACCGCAAAAATGACCACGGTCAAGATGCCGTGCGCCGTTTCCGGATCCAAATGGAGATCCGGGAATTTGAACCCTCTGCGTCTGCGTGACATGTTTTCTTCGCTATCTTAACGGACTTACCGCAAATTGTCACGATTGGGCCCAGATGCAGGACCCGCTCGATTTTCACAACCTGCTTCAAACCAAATCCCGTCCGTTTCCGGACGGGATTTGGGGCCATACGCTGTTATTGCGCGACCGTCGATATCGAACCTGGGTCGCCATTGCTCGTGCCGCCTCCCGAAAGCAAGCCACCAGTTACCGATATTTTGCCGCCTGAGATGATTGACGATATGTCTGCCGTGTAATTGACAGCTACGCGACCGCCACCCCCTCCTCCGGAAGCATTATTCCCATTCCCACCGTTTGCTGTAATCGTTCCCGAACCAGCGAATGTCCCTGCGATAATCCAAACCGATCCTCCAGACCCTCCGCCTGTCGCGTTCCCTCCGATTCCTCCGTTTGAAGAAACAGTCCCGTTGATTGTAGCTGTCCCGGTGACCGTCAATTTTACGGCACCGCCACCCTTACCGCCGCTCGTATCATTGTAATACGACTGGCCGCCTGAACCGATATCGGATGGCGTAGTCGTTGAACCGTATGTCGGACCGCCAGCCGAGTATCCGCCGTTATTCGAGTACCCGCCATGTCCGCCATATCCGGCTCCGCCACCGCCGCTTCCCGACAATCCACCCGGCCCGTTCTTACCGATGAATCCTTTAAAATTCGTATTGATGAATGCCCCGGAATTGAGCGTGAGGCTATTTGACGTCAAATCAAGTTGATATGCTTTAGACGTTGAATTCGCCAAATGGGTCATAGTCCCTCCTGAATTCACCGTTACGGTTGTAATTGGGATATTCGTCAAAAAGCCGCTGGTGAAAGTACCGCCGGAATTGACGGTCAGGCTGCTTAGCGAGATACCCGTCAGACCCTGGACCACGAAGTCCCCTCCTGATCCTATCGTCAACCCGGTGAGCGTAGCCCCGAAGTTACCTGTCGTACCCTGGGTACAAGTGGAACTCGAAAGTGTCAGGTTCGTCACCGAGCCCACGGTTCCGTTATTCGTCAAGTCAAGGGAGCTCAACGTAAACGAACCAGTCGTCGGCGGATTGAAGGTGCCGCCGCTATTTACTGTCAATCGCGGACGCAGCGTTCCTCCACCAGTCAATGATCCGGTCGAAGCGACCGTTAGAGCATCTCCAGTCGGTACGATATACCTGCCACCGTTCCGGATAGTCATGTTGTCGACGTTTAAGCTGACTGATGATGCCTGCGTGGTGTTATAGGTACGCACGGCGTTGTTGTTATCCACGATCAAATCGCCGTTGGTTGCGGATGCCGCCTTGGCATATATCGTACCTGCACCGCCATAAGTTTCTCCCGTGTTGTAGGAATCGGCACCGCCATATGCCGTAATCCTGTTGCCTGAAATCAACGTTGAAGAGTCTGTGGTGTAATAGACCGCGACGCGACCTCCGCCACCGCCTCCCGAAGCTGCGTTTCCCGCTCCGCCATTCGCCGCTACTGTACCCGAACCGGCCAGGGTACCGGCTGTAATCCAAATCGATCCACCTGAACCGCCTCCGGTCGCGTTTCCTCCCTGTCCGCCATTAGCCCTGACTGTGCCGCTGATTGTCGCCGTCCCGCTCACCGTCAACTTGATTCCGCCGCCGCCTTTACCGCCTGACGTATCGTTATAATACGATTGGCCTCCGGAACCCATATCAGTCGGCTGGGTGACGGAACCATAAGTCGGACCGCCGAGCGATGTCCCGCCGTTGTTCGACGTGCCTCCATTGCCGCCGTAACCGCCACCGCCACCGCCGCTGCCAGATAGACCGCCGGGTCCGGTTTTACCGATATACCCCTTAGAGTCGGCGCTGATTGTTCCCTGGACGTCCAAACTATCAGCGATAATCGCCACCCTAGTATTGCTGTATGCACTATTGGCGGTAACCGTTACTCCGTTATTCACTGTAAGCGTACCGGTATACGTATACGTGCCTGAATCGAACTGGCAATTGGCGGATATCACTACATTATTGCCGGATGTCGGGCAAGTTGTGGTAAGCGCCGTAACCATCAGGATATGGGGCGTCGACGTGCTATTTGTGGACAAACTGTAGACCGTAACCGATTTTTCTCCTACCGTCGTCAGATCAGAAGCTGGTATGGTGACTGATAAATGCGAAGAACTAATGCGGGTAGTCGCCCTGTCTGATCCATTTACCCTACCGACCGAATCCACGGGGAAACTGGTACCTGTTATATCCAACGTGAAGCCTGAACTGTTAACCGGCAATGCTGTTGTGGACATGGATACAATCTCTGTTGCCGGTGGAACATAAGCCGGCGCATCAGCCGTGAACGTGACGACGTTAGAATACGTGCCGTTGACGCCGAATGCGGGTACTTTCAAGAGGAAATATCCGGGTACGGTCGGGATCGTGGCGTCATCGGTCTGATGGGCAAGATTGAACTCCCAGAGTTCAGGCGAGAGTCCGATGGCTGCATCGCTGACCCCGTAAGTGAAGTTGTTGGTCGATGAATAATGGACGGCGGTGGAAAGTATGTCCGAAAAACCGCTCAAATTGGATTTTAAGTCGTCATCTGCATTGACATACGAGTTGACGAGCCGGTTGCCGGTATTCGAGAACGTGAGGCTCTGTTGGGGCGAAGTGGCGCCGAGCGTGATGGTGCCGTAGTTCAGGTGGTCGGCGGACAGGCTGAAAGCGCCCAAGCTCCTGACCTCGAAGTCGGCATCTAAGGAACCGGAATCGTTCAGGGCATCATATACCGTGGCTTCCGCTTTCCAGGTATCGTCGGCGTATGGACTTCCGGTATCCGTCGGATCCGCATAGTTCGCAATCGGTATGGCCGTCTCGAATGTCGCATCCACGATGCCGGGGCCCGTGCATCCCACAAGTTCGGCTTTCGGGATGGTGGCCGCATAGCAGTCGTTGTTGTCGAGTGTGCATCCGTTCCCGTCCGTGACGCTTGAGCGGTATACCTTGATCGCCACATGATCCAAGTTGGCGCAACCGTTCGCGTCAGAGACCATGCCTCTGACGAATAGGTTGACGGTCGTGCCTTCGTTCGGGGTGAGTCCGTCGGCCGGAACCCTGATGTCTCCGACCAAGGTCGTATCCGAAGGTATGAGCTCATCCACTACCGGCGTGGCATTCGATGCGCTGGCCTGCTGTTCCGTGGTTTGCGCCAATGACCGCAAACGCAAGATGGCGACGACGCAGACGATGGAGATGATTACGAAAAGGACGCTCAACCATAAATATGCTCGTCCCATGTCCTTTTCTCCGTCATGATGGAAGAAGTTTTTCATATTATTGGGTCGATTATAGCATGCTCTCGTCAGCCCCCCCCCAACAGCAATGCATCAGACGTGAACAAAATCCCGCCCTTTGTGAGAGCGGGATTCTTCCGTCAGTTACGTGTTTACACCTCTTCCGGCGGCGGCAGCTCGTCGTCCGATCCTTCTGGTGCAGCCGGAGCTTTGATGGCCGGCCCATTCTCAGCCAGCTCCTTCTCTTTCCAAAGCGCGATGACCCTATCGCGGATTTCCTTGTGGATCTGCGGCCGTTCGCGCAAGCCGAGCTTGGCATTCTCGCGCCCGATACCCAGCTTCTCGGTTCCGTATGTGTATGAATTTCCGTTCTTCTTGATGACTTCGTACTCGGACGCCAGGTCGAGCAAGTCCCCGGGTATCGAGATGCCCTCGTTGTACATGATATCGAACTCGCAGGTGCGGAACGGCGCCGCCATCTTGTTCTTCACGATCTTGACCTTGGTCCGATTGCCCAAAATCCTCTCCCCCATCTTTATCTGCGCCGAACGTCGAACTTCGATGCGTACCGATGAATAGAACTTGAGCGCCACGCCGCCGGTGGTCGTCTCCGGGTTGCCGAACACGACGCCAATCTTCTGGCGAATCTGGTTGATGAATATGACCACCGTCTTGGTCTTGGACACGATGCTCGTGAGCTTGCGCAAAGCTTGACTCATGAGCCGCGCCTGCAAGCCCATATGCGATTCGCCCATCTCGCCTTCGATTTCTGCTTTCGGCGTCAGCGCAGCTACCGAGTCCACCACCACCACATCCACGGCATTGGAACGGACCAGCGTTTCCACGATATCCAAAGCCTGCTCGCCCGTATCCGGCTGTGAAATGAGGAGCTCGTCCACATTCACGCCTATCTTACGTGCATAATCCGGATCCAGAGCATGTTCCGCATCCACGAAAGCCGCGATGCCGCCGAGTTTCTGCACTTCGGCGATGATGTGCTGGGCCAAAGTCGTCTTGCCCGATGCTTCAGGGCCAAAAATCTCGATGACGCGTCCGCGCGGCACGCCCAAAACACCCAAGGCTAAATCGAGTGATAGGCAGCCGGTCGGCACCGTATCCACGATCATCTTCTTGGCCTCGCCCAACCGCATAATGCTCCCCTCGCCGAACCGTTCCTTAATCTGGTCTATCGCCTCTTGAGCCGCCAACCGCCGCTCATCCCGTTCGTCAGTGACTTTTTTCGCCATAAAATTTAGTGATGTTTTTTTACTGTTCTAATTTTGTTCTACTTTCCCACAAACCACCTTACCATGCAAGCGAACGCATGTGGATATTTTTTTCAAGTCAATGACCCCGTAACGTTTTCACGGACGGGGTCAAGGAAGGTTATGGCACGTTTTGCACATGCCCGTTGAAATATGGCTGGCCGTTCGGGTTGTTGGGCACGAGCGTGACCGTGAGCGGCCCGTTCGGTCCGTCCAGGCTTACTGTCCCGACCGTCGAACCGCAGCCGCCGCTCGAACAATTCTGGTCTCCCCAGAACCGGCCATCGGGCAAGTTGATCTGGAACTCGAGGGGTGAGGTTCCGGACTGGACGCTGAAGACGCAATCGAGCTTGCCATCCCCCAGAAGGGTATCGACGCATTCGGTTACCTGCGCCCAGCTCCTGGCCGGACCGCTTGGCGGCTGCCACCAAGCAAAGAGCTTGATCGCACCCGGCGCGGCTGGACCGTTGTAGATGAGGCGCAGAAGGCTCATGCCGTTCCCTGCTTCAGGAGTCGATGCTTCCGGCGTTCCGCCATCCGATTGCCCGGCATCAGGTTCGGGCTGGCATTCTACCGTCCCCTGGCAAACCGGATCTGCGCAATCGACCAGACCGTTACAGTCGTCGTCGATGGTGTTGGCGCAGTTCTCTGCTTTGGGTCTGCAGGTCCCCCATGAGCAGGTCGGGGCATCGCACACTTGTTGCCCCACGCTTCCGCAAGAAGAGACGCAAGGCGGGCCATCCGTCGCACCCAGCCTGCACAAGAAGATTTCGTCAATCAAGCCGTTGCCGTCGTCATCCAGGCCGTTGCAGGTTTCGGCGGCAGGCGCGGTTTCCGGCTGCACTCCCGCATCTGTCTGTACCTGACCGTTGTTTGCTTCAGGCTCGCTACCTGCTTCCGGGTCGTCGGTCCCATCGTCGTAATCCTCCGGATCATCACCGCCGCCGCACGTCCCTTCCGAGGGGCACGGCGCCGGCAAAGCGCATGCGAAGATCGAATCGTAATCCACGATCACTGCTTCGCGCACGCCTGCGACCGAACTGATGACGTCATACGGTACGGACATGACGCGGTCCCAGTTGTAGCCCAGCTTCTCGAAGATCTCGCCCGTCCCGATCGCCCGCCGCGTCTGCCACGGTGTCACGATCGAGACCTCGCTCTCCTCGTCGGCTTTGACCAATGTTCCCGGCCGAAGAAGCCGATACCCGCGCGGCGTATACGTCGTTTCGCATTTCTGGATCTTGGCCGCGTCCGTGGTCAAACCCTGGAAGTTGTACCCCCAGGAATACAACGCCTCTTGCCGTATGACGTCATAGCGTTCCTTGCGGTCGTCATAAGCCATGACCACCGTGTTGGACCCTGGCCGCTTGTAGAGCGTGACCTTGCCCAGCGTCGCGATGTCCGAGGCATGTGCGTAGCAATCGAGCTCGTCCTGCGAGACCCGCGCCGCGAGCGACGTATCGTAATGGTCCGCAGTCAGGACGTCGGTCGGCAGTCTCGCTGCCACAGCTTCACCCGTGACCAGCCAGAACGCACCCTGCTCATCTTCGAGCATGGAGCCTGGCGGATGGTGGCGCACGCCCACATCAGGCGTCAGCGCCGGATCACCCAGCATCTTCACGATGTCGATGGGATCCACCCATTCGGCATGCGTCATCTTACCGGTCTGCGGGTCCTTGCTGAACTCGCTCCGCGCCGCATAGCCGCGCACCCATGGCCGAAGCCCGGTCCGCGTGTATGCCGCTGGCGAGAATGCGCCCTTTTTCAGCCCCCAATGGATATGGTGCCAGTCGACCGTCTTGGCCGAACCATACCAGTAGTGGCCGATATGCCCCACATACTGGCCACGTCGTACCACGGTGCCACGCGCCGGGTTGCCGATACGCGCCGCCGGATCGTATCCGGTGACGGACTCGCACTGTACGTGGCCCAGGAGCGAGGTGAACCGATCGCCGTTGGCAAACTCGTGTTCGAGCACGACTGCACAGCCGTAGTAGCTCGAGTTCAGGCGGTTCGTCGAACCGTAACCCTGGAACGTTATGTCGGTCGTGATGCGCACGATGCCGTCGGCCGGCGCCAGGACTTCCTTGCCGTACGGCGTGCGTCCCACCTGCGAATCATGCGCCAGATGGTAGCCGTAGGCGACGCATGTCCCGTTACTGTCGCGGGCCATGCAGATGAGGTTGTTCATACTGCCGAACCCGAATCCGAAGTCCGAGGCGTTGAATCCCTGGATCGGAAACTGGTAGGTCGTGGCATACGGGATGCCTGTTTGCGGATCCAGCTGGATTGCCTCCTGGGTCTCGTCCGCCTTCGGGTCTTCGGGACCCGGGTCGGACGAACAACCCGAAATCATTGCCAAGATCGCGAGCAACAAGATGATTCTGTTCAACATGACGGTCTACTCCTTGTTCCGTTTGCGTCTGCAGGGTTTGGTCATCAAACCCTGTTTTTTCAAGGTGCTTGCCTCCTGATTTCCGCCCACTATGCATCCTGGGCGAGAATAAGGAACGCTAGGGAACGCGGGCCGTCGCAATGTAAGTCGCGACTTCAGGGTCGAGCTCTTCAGGCCAAAGCTCGGTATTCGTATCTTGGATTATCAAAATGGTGGTTGAACCTGTCAGGACAAGTGCCGTGCCGCCAGCCAGACTCCCCATGGGCACGATATATCCCTCGCGTTTCGCCACTGTCACCTTCTTCACATCCTTCTCGGCTAACGCTGCATCCAACTTCTTCTGGTCGTTGATATAGGATTCCTCGAGCGTCAGGCTGACTTTCGGATTGCTTACCAACTGGACCACGGATTCGCGTCCCGGTGCCGTGCCTGCGACAAAGCTCATGCTCAACATGCGCTGATCCTCTTGTTTAAGGAATGTCCAATTCGCACCCAAGCCCTGGAGCGCATCGCCGCTCGCGAATCTGGCACTCGTCGGTTCCGGCAATCCTGCAGTCTCGATCTTTACCGTTGACTGCGTATTTGTCGAAACCGAAGTCCTGACATCAGCTGTCTTATCCGGCGTCTGAACCATCAGGAGCCTGATGGCTACGGCCGCCGCGACGATCACACACACTGCTGCGAGGAAAATGACGTGGTTATTGGTCAAACGGATGGTTTTCATAATTAATCAATTCTACCCGACGGAGCTGGAAGCGGAAACTATCCGCATCTTGACCCGAGTACAGTGGCCGCACAGGCCGGACTCGGAATCGTACGACAAGCGGGACTCCCCCGCGGTTGTTAAGACCGTCATTTCTCTAGACTCGTCGGATGCGCGTTCGGCATACGTATTCTCTCCTCTTTGTTTTGAGACCTGTTTCCCCGCTCTTGCCATCTCCAATCCAGTCACCGCACCGGATTGGGGAACGGACTAGGGCCGCTTTACTCTCCCTAGCCGCGCCCGGCATGCCAGGCCTCGCCGCTTCCAGCTTCTTCGGTTGTTTAGGTGCAGGATCGGAAGACCCTTAGTTACACATTATGGAATCCAGCTGCCCCGGTCAAAGATTCTGTCAGTCATCGCTGACAAACATAATCTCCCGATGAAATATAGCCTTTCTTGCTTTCACATGATCCATTTCCAGACCGTCAGCCGTCACTGACAGTCAGCCGAGCTCGACATCGCTATCCACAGGCTCTTTTTTGTTCCGCATGCTTTCTTCACTCCTCACCGCACGCCACAACTGCCACAACAGGATGTAACATCCGACCATGGCCGCCCATTCCATATAAGGCACCTTCAGGTTCAACCAAGGCAGGACATCCGCCAGATGCGCAATCTTGATGATCAGCCTCAACAGACCAAACGTCGGCCAGCTCACGAATTCTTGGCCAGGCAACCTTCCCCAAACCGTTGCCATCGCTCCCCACATCATGGTCCACGGGATAAGCGGCAAAGCCAACGCATTCGTAATCAGCCCGGCCAAAGACATCCGCCCGAATGCCCAAGCGAGATACGGCACGGTCATGATGGTCGCCCCCAAAGTCGTGGCCAATGTTTCGCGTAAGGAAAAAATATTCGGCATGAATCGCAAACGTTCCTGGAAAACCGGCGTCCAAGACAAAAGTCCCCACGTCGCCAAAAACGACAGCGCAAACCCCGGATCGAAAGCTAAGAGCCAAGGATTCATCAAATTTAAAACCGCCGCTGCCACTATGAGCAGTCGGTCAGTCCACACCGGTCGTCCAATATACCGAGCTAAAATCGCCAGCCAACCCATTGCCGCGGCGCGCAGGACCGATGCCCCGAAACCCACGAATCCGATGAACACCAACAAGCCTAATGTCGCCAACCAAAACGCATGCCTCCGCGAAAATCCCAAAGCCAGGACCAAGCCGAGGACGACGCTGACCACTATCGTGACATTTGAGCCCGATACGGCCACGATATGCATGAGACCGGAACGCTGGAACAAATCATACTGCTCGTCCGACAAATCCTGATCACCATACAGGATGCCCGAAAGGAGCATCGCCTCATCCAAAGGAAATGTGCCGGAAATGCGCCGCGTCAGCGTTTCCCGCCATCGCGCCAAAATGACCAACGGATCGAACGGACTCGGCTGTTTCGATATGGCCAGACTCTCGATTGTCGTGCATTCGGCCCAAACCCCTTTACGCGCCAAAGATTTGCGCCGGTCGAAGTTGGAAGGGAATGTCGTTGGTTTCCTGGATGAACAGGTAAATGAGATTTCCGTCCCGACCTCTACAGTCTGTTTCAATCTGATCACCAATCTCTCACCCGGCCCCGAGATTTTACGGTCATCCGCAGAGATTATCTTCACGACAGCCGAAGAATACGTCTTCGAGACGCTCAACTTCTCGACGATTCCTTCATATCCTATCCCGTTCCCCATGAACGGCAGTATCCCGTCGTTTGCCTGCGGTACACTCGAATTGAACCGCCAAAATCCTAACGCTACAGCGAGAATCAACACCGCAATCTGAAAACGTGGCTTTCTCGGATATGCCATCGCGACCGCCAACCCACATCCGCCCAAACCGACCGCCATCCAAACCTCCGACGCATGCCAAAACGGCGCAAACGAATGCGCTGCGATTCCGAGGATGAAAGCACCCAACACGAAACCGCTGAACTCCCCGCGTTCCAAGTAGCGTGACAGCTCCATATTCCAGAGCTACCACAACTGCAAAAAATGTCGACCCGACTGCCAGCCGCTCAGTTTGATTTCAACTTCTTTGCCACGACGAAATAAATGAAGATGCTTAAGAAAGCCGAGAAAAAACACCAAACCGAGGTGAATGTCTGTTCAAAAATGACTGCGGCCAAAAGGGCGGAAAACAGCGTCGCCACCCCGAACCATTTCAGCGAACGACGGCTGGAAGCGAATAGACTGCCGCACACGACGATCACATACCATAGGGCTCCGAGCACATAAAAAGGCACATCTATCAGGTATTTGATGCCAAGCGGCCATATTTGTATGCCTATCGGTTTAACCAACAAATATCCCAGCAAGATAATCGACAATAGCGCTCCCCCGCCGACAAACCAGCGGAGCATGCGGCGCCTCTTCTGGTCAGCCTCAACGAAATATACGGCGAGCGGCATGTACACCGGCCAAAGTAGATAAGCGAAGAACAAATAACCGTATCCAAACAATAAGCTGTTCGCACTCGGATGCGGAGCCAACCATTGAAATCCTTCAATCGCCTGTTGCAGTGCGAAAATAAACGGGAGGACGGCCAGCGGCCAATCTTTCCGCTGGGCGACTGCAAGCGTCACCGCCCCAGCCGCAATCAACCCGCCGCCCGCCACGAAACTTCCGGTTGCGCAAAAACACATAAGCTGTTCGGTAAGGGAGTTATACAACCCCTTCGCCAAACAGCATCTTTAGGCCTCAAGCGAAGTTTTCAACTTGACTGCAAGATACCTGAATAGACGACGAACCACAATCAACAACCAAATCTATCTCTTCCCCACCCTCATATACCTGAACCCCGATTTCTCCGCCGCTTCTTTGTCCAACAAATTCCGTGCATCCATGATTAAATTCCCGGCCATCGCCTGCTTCAGCTTCTCCAGATCCAAAACCTTGAATTCTTCCCACTCGGTCGCAACGACTAACGCTTCAGCGCCATTAGCTGCCTCATATGGTGAATCATCATGCGCAACCTCAAATCCGTGGATCTCCGGAACAACCCGCGCTTCCTGATCATAAACCGTGACTTCGGCCCCGCCTTCCACGCATTCGCGGATGATGTCGATGGCCGGCGACTCGCGCGTATCGTCCGTCCCGCCTTTATACGCCACGCCCAACACCCCAATCTTCTTGCCGGACAGACCGCCTAATTCTGCTTTAAGCCGTTCGACGATTCGCGACCGCGCCAGCCTGTTCATCGCCTGCGCTGAATTCGTGACCGGCATGGGATGCCCATGTTCCGCGCCCAACTTGATGAACGCTTTCACGTCCTTGGGAAAACAGCCGCCGCCCCAACCGGGCCCAGCCCTCAAGAAATCCTTCCCGATGCGCGGGTCGCTCCCCATACCCTCGGCCACAGCATCGACATCCGCGCCAATCATCTCACACAGGTGCGCCACTTCGTTGATGAAACTTATTTTGACTGCCAAAAAGGAATTGCAGGCATATTTAGCCAGCTCGGCTGACCGCGCATCCATCACGAGCTTTGCGCAATCGATCGGTGCATACAGACTCCGCATGGTTTCGATAGCCCGCGCAGAACCCGAGCCTATGATGATGCGCGTCGGTTTCATGAAATCCTGGACCGAAGTCCCTTCGCGCAGGAACTCCGGATTCGAGACCACGTCAAAATCCTGCTGCGTGACTGATTTGATAATCTCAACGACGCGCTCGCTCGTCCCCACCGGCACCGTGCTTTTATCCGCAATGATTGCGTACCCCGTAAGATTTTCTCCGATTGCCTTAGCCGCTGCATCCACGAACTGCATATCAACCGAGCCATCCGGCGCCGACGGTGTCCCTACGGCGATCGAAACGACTTCCGCTCCTGGAATCCCCACAGCGAATGACGTCGTGAACGAAAGTCGACCAGCTCCGACATTTCGTGCGACCAGTTCTTCCAGATCTTTCTCGTATATCGGCATTATTCCCTGCAGTAACTTGGCGATCTTCCTTTCGTCCGTATCGATACACACGACCGAATGCCCCAAATCCGCCAGGCACGCGCCCGAGACCAAGCCCACATATCCGGTTCCGACGATTGCGACTTTCATGTTTGATGTATCCGGTTCTTTTTGGCTTATTCTACGGCTAATCCATAATAGCGTTTCATTAATTCTGGCGTGATATTACGGCTAATCGGCACTCTGCCTGCGTGTATGCTTTCCAATACTTGAAAAAAAATCAGTTCCACGAACGATAAGTTCTTCATGATCCAGATCAGGAAAATTATCCAGAAGAAATTCCATGGTGGAAAAAGAGTGAACCATCTTCTCAAGTGGCACCTCTAGTGCATGCAACTCCACATCCATACGATATAACTCGGCCATTTCCTCGTTTTTCTCCCAAATACGTTTCACTTCCTGCTCATCTCCTTCGTCTTCAACCCCACTGGCAAAGCCCACATTAATCTCTTCCGGTAATTCTCCTTCCGGTTTCTTGCCGCCCATTTGTCTGGTAATATTTTCGCCAATCATCTTAGGCATAGGTTCAAACCGATATGCTGATTAATCTTCCCTTCACATACACCACCTTCTGCGGTTCCTTGCCCTCGAGGAATTGCTTCACCTTCTCCGAGGCTAGTGCGAGTTTCCTGGCCTCTTCTTCCGCGATATCCGTCGCCACCATCATCTTATCGCGCACTTTCCCATTCACCTGGACGACCAGCTCGAACGTCGCAGCCACGCATTTGGCCGGATCGTAACTCGGCCAAGCTTCGCGATGGATTGAAGTCTTATATCCCAACTTGTGCCACAGTTCTTCAGAGATGTGCGGCGCGAACGGCGCAAGAATTTTCAAGAAGGATTCCAGGTCTTGTAGAGGCAAGGCATGCCTTGCCGCGGGCGACGCATGCGTCGCCCCTACGTCAGACATTTCGTTCACCAAAATCATCATAGCCGAAACCGCTGTATTGAAGCGCATGCCATCAATGTCCTCCCCCACTTTCTTTATGGTTTGATTCAAGAGGGCTTCCCTACTGTCATTCCACGGCTTGACCGGGGAATCCACCGATGGATCCCCCGCTTTCGCGGAGGATGACAAAACAAAAGGCGCATTTGCCGGAGCAGGACCCGTCGAAACCTCAAACAGTCTCCAAACTTTCTCCAAAAATCTCTTCACTCCCTCAATCCCATGTGTGTCCCACGGCGCATCCGCGTCGAACGGCCCGATGAACATCTGGTACACGCGGAACACATCGGCGCCATATTGCGAAACCACGTCGTCCGGATTCACCACATTGCCTTTGGACTTGGACATCTTTACCCCGCCTTCGCCCAAAATCAACGCATGCGAACGGCGTTTGGCATACGGTTCTGAACCGCATTCTTTCGGCACCAATCCCAAATCCCACATGAACTTGTACCAGAACCGAGAGTATAGAAGGTGGAGTGTCGTGTGTTCCATGCCGCCGTTATACAGGTCCACCGGCATCCAAAACTTGAGCTTCTCCGGGTCAGCGAAAGCTTGGTCATTGTGCGGATCGCAATAACGCATGAAATACCACGAAGATCCGGCCCAATTCGGCATGGTATCTGTCTCGCGTTCTGCCGCACCGCCGCATTGCGGGCAAGTCGTCTCGACCCAATCGCGGATGGCGGCCAATGGCGATTCGCCCGTATCCGTCGGCTCGTATTTCTCCACCTCCGGCAAAGTCACAGGCAATTGCTCATCCGGGACCGGGACATATCCGCACTTGGCGCAATGTATAATCGGAATCGGTTCGCCCCAATAGCGCTGACGCGAAAACACCCAGTCACGCAATTTGAAATTCACGGTCCGCGCTCCGACATTGTTCTGTTCCAGCCAATCCGCCATCTTTTCTTTGGCTTCTGATGTCTTCAGTCCGTCCAAAATCCCGGAGTTGAAAGCGACTCCCTCCTCGACGAACGGCAGGCCGCGCACTTCGTTGCCTTCTTCGGCTGCCACGACTTGGGTTATCGGTAATCCGAAAAGTTTCGCGAATTCGAAATCGCGCTCGTCATGCGCCGGCACGGCCATGATGGCCCCGGTCCCGTACCCAGCCAAAACATAATCCGCGATCCACACCGGGATTTCCTGGTTGGTCGAAGGATTCACGGCCCTCACGCCTTTGAGTTCCACACCCGTCTTCTCCTTATTCTCCTGTCGTTGCAACTCGCTCTTGAGCCGCGCACCTTCCTGGTACGTCTGGATCTCATCGACGTTCGTCACATCACCTTCCTTCAGCCATGTCTCGACCAACGGATGTTCGGGCGCCAAAACCATGTACGTCGCGCCGAACAATGTGTCGGGACGCGTGGTGAATACCGTCACTTTATCCGGCAATAACCCGCTTTTTTCCGTCTTGACCGTAAAATCCACGAATGCCCCCTCGCTCCTTCCGATCCAATTGATTTGTTGTGCTTTGATCTTCTCAAGATAGTCGACCGTATCCAAATCGCGGATCAACCGTTCCGCATATTTCGTGATCCGGATCATCCACTGCGCCTTCTGCTTCTGTTCCACGCCTTCGCCGCAGCGCTCGCATGCTCCGCCCTGCGCTTCTTCGTTAGCTAAACCTATCTTACAGCGCGGACACCAATTGATTTTGGTCGTTGACTTGAAAGCCATGCGCCGTTCGTCGCGGTAGTTACGGACCGCATCATCGCCCGTCGCAAGCACCGAATCCGGAATCGCCAGCTCTTCGATGGGTTTCGCCCGACCCTCCACGTCATCGAAATAAGAATTGAAGAATTTGAGGAACATCCACTGCGTCCAGCGGTAATACTTGGGGTCGGTCGTATCGATCTCACGCGACCAGTCGAATCCGATGCCCAAAGATTTGATTTGCCGCGTGAAGTTCGCGATGTTCTTCTTGGTGGCATCCGCCGGTTTTATTTTATTCTTGATGGCGAAATTCTCAGTCGGTAACCCGAAAGCGTCCCAGCCGATGGGATACAGTACGTCCTTGCCCTCCATCCGCTTCTTGCGTGTCATGACATCCAGTGCCACATACGACCTCGGATGTCCGACATGCAAGCCCTCACCCGACGGGTACGGAAACTCGATAAGTCCGTAAAACTTCTTGGATTTCTCCTTGGCCGGCAGATCTTCTGCTTTGTACGTCTGGTTCTTGTCCCAATCTGCCTGCCACTTGCCTTCGATATCTTGGAATGGATAGGTTTGCGCCATATTTCGTCACTCAACGCTATCAATTATGTGGTATTTACACAATATCGGCCGAAATGCTTCAATACAACCATTAAACGCTAAAAAAATTATTATGGACCAATACCGCACAAACCCCTGGCTCCTGGTATCCGTAGCGCTGATATCGGCTTTAGCTGGCGGAATCGCCATTTTTCTTTGGAAAAGCCAGCCTGATCCATCCCCTCTCCAGTCACCGACCGTAAGCCAAGCTCAACCGCCTTCCACGACCGAAACGACGACATCGTCTGATGTGGGTGCCTATCGCAACGAAAAATTCGGCCTTTCGTTGACCCTCCCCGAGGGCTATCGCGCAGTGGAGCATGAAAAACAGATCGACATCGTGAAGAAACCGACCCCGCAAGATGAAACGCCCATGCCTGAAATGACGATCGGCGTTTATTGGGATGAACTTGAAAATTATGGGTTGAGCAGAGGAGAAATCATCAAGAATAAAGAAAATGTCGAATACAACGGCGTCAAAGGGATCAAATTCATTACGGAGCTAATATATGATAAGACGACGGCGCTCTGTGACAGCTATCGCTTCGCCGGCACCGATAACCGCATCTACGAATTCCGGCTCTGGGAATGCCTGGATTCGCCCATTTTCGACCAGGTTGTGAAAAGCATCAAGCTGCTGAAATAAGAGCCGCCCCAACCGGGGCGGCTTTCGTCATCCTAACAGCCCGACTAGCGCCTGCGTGTACGGCATAAGTTCAATTAGCTCATCTTCCTCGCTCGCATCACACGCATACCTACCCGTGACTTTCGAATAATACAGGCTCCTCATCGGAAAAAATTCATTCACTTCTCCATGGACCTCATCGGTTAGCACGACCTCGCGGATATCCTCCGCAGTCTTCTCCGTCCCGTCCGGCATGACCAGGGCAAACACGTCTTTCCAATATGCCTCGGCTTTTCCGCCATGCTTCCTGGCAAGCTCTTGATAGAACTCCAACATCGCTTGTCCGACTTCTTTCTGCGTCAAAGTTTTTTCCTCTTTTCCCTGAAGCGCATTCCGCTTGACCATGGCCGGATCCAAAATCTCGCCGTCCAAAAAGAATCCCGTGTCAGTCCCCAAAATCGGCAAATCCGTCTTGCCCAGA
This sequence comes from Candidatus Uhrbacteria bacterium, assembly GCA_016222815.1. Taxonomy (GTDB): domain Bacteria; phylum Patescibacteriota; class Patescibacteriia; order 2-12-FULL-60-25; family 2-12-FULL-60-25; genus CAIKNB01. The sequence goes on along the minus strand of JACRQE010000005.1, from coordinate 37,937 downwards.
TACGCCCGGGCCTTGGCTCGCGCGTTCTCCAAGAGGTCGCTCCCTTCCTCGACATCGATGGCCTCGATACCTAAATCGGACGGGATTTTCGCCTCGACCCCGACACCCGAAGCTTTGAGCAACTTTCGTATGCGCTCAATCTTCTGCTTATTCGTGGTAGCCAATAAAATCGGGGCCATATGCTAGAATCCGAAGGTTATGCTTTGGCTGTCCGCCGTGATTTTTCCGCCCACCGGTAAGGGCAAGTACTGGTCTATCTCATGCCCGAACAATTCGGTTTTCATGATGGGGAAGCTGTATGGTTCAAGATAATCAAATACGGCTGCAAGCGGCTCATGCTCCTTTCCAGCGAACTTGCCGTCTATCTGGTCAAGTCTCCCGATGATCATCCCGGCGAGCTTTTCCAAAGCGCCGACGTTTTTGAAATGCGCCAGGGCACGGAGCAAGGCCGGCAACTTCTCCTCAGTTTCTTCCCAAAACAAAACCTTGCCCTCCCAATCCGGCACGTGCGGCGTCCCTAGCAATGATTCGAGCGAGACCAAATTACCGCCGACCCCAATCCCCTCAAGTGTCGTGCCGCGCAAAAACTTCCCGAATTTCTCGAGCGGTAACTCATAACGCTTATCGTTGACGGCTTTCATGAAGCAGTCGATGGTCAATGGATCGTTTTCCTGGAAACCCCAAGTCACCATCGGACCTTGGATCTGTACCCGCCCGGTATGGGCATAAGCCGCGTTCAACAAAGCCGTGATGTCAGAAAAACCGACCAGAGTTTTCGGGTTCCGCTTCACCACTTCCCAGTCGATATCCGCCAAAATATCGCCTGCGTTCCAGCCGCCGTTCGCTGTCATGACCAAATCCACCGACTCGTCCCGATACGCCTCCATGAAATCCGCTAGTCGGTTGGCGGCCGTGTCCGAAACATAGCTCAAGGCGTTCGCGGCATGCGGCATGATTACGTATTCCATGCCGTGGGCTTTCATGTTCTCCAACCCCTTAAGGTATTGCGACTTCCGTTCCTCGGAAAAAGTGGAAGGCGCTGACGGCGAGATAATGGCGACTTTCATATTGGGCTATATTGACATAAATCGCGGTTCCCAGTCTACTATAGGCAAATCTATGAAAAAGACCATCTATATCGGGCTCGGCATCTTTGCTGGCCTAATCCTCCTCTCAATCGCTTGGCCGTTCGGCACCATCGGCGCTGGCGAACGAGGCGTACTGCTCCGTTGGAACGCGGTCACCGGCCACGTCTATGGAGAGGGCTTGTTCGTCCGCATCCCGGTCTCGGATCGCATCATCGTCATGGACGTAAAAGTCCAAAAGGAACAGATTGAGGCCACAGCCGCCTCCAAGGACCTGCAAAGCGTCAGCAGCATCGTGGCCCTGAACTTCCACATCAGCCCGGACAAGGTAGCCAACATCTACCAAGATGTCGGCGTGGAATACAAGACACGGCTCATCGACCCGGCTCTGCAGGAATCGGTCAAAGCCTCGACCGCCAAGTACACGGCCGAAGAACTCATCACCAAGCGCGAACAGGTCCGCGAGGAGATCCGCAACCATGTCAAAGACAAACTTGCGTCGCGCGGCATCGAAGTCGATGACTTCAATATCGTGGACTTCAGCTTCTCGCGCTCGTTCAACGAGGCCATCGAAGCCAAAGTCACAGCCGAACAATCCGCGCTCGCAGCCAAGAACAAACTTGAGCAGATAAAATTCGAAGCTGACCAGAAGATCGCAGAAGCCCGCGGCAAGGCCGAGGCCATGCGCGTCGAATCCGAAGCGCTGAAATCCAATCCACAAGTCCTGGAACTCCGCGCCATCGAAAAATGGGACGGCCGTCTCCCGACCGTGACCGGCGGTGCCACACCGTTCGTGAACCTGCAGACCATCACCAGCCGATAAAAAACGAGCCCCGGTCAACACCGGGGCTTTTGTTATTGGATCTCCACCCCCTCGACCTTCCGAAACCCAATCCTATCCGGCGCCTCGTCGCCCAGACCCAGCATCTGCCCGAACATGATGGCTTCGTCCCCGTAACGATCGCGGATCTGGTCCGCGGCCGTAGACGCCAGCCGCTTGCGGTCCGTCCGTCTGTCCCACGGTAGGGGCGAGGCATGCCTCGCCCCTACATTAGATAAACGTCTCTGCCCGGACGGCGGTGCCAGATTCGTCAAAGTCACAGCCAAGAAGTTGACGCACTCGCCATGCCACAACTCGCGCAGGAGTTCAGTCGCCGCGCCGACGAGCGAAAAAGAATCCGACGCAGGCTCCTCGAACAACGTGTACAGCGTCCCGCCCTCTCCGGCACCCGGCCGCCAAAAAGCATCGTGAACCGAATCAAATTGCGATCGGAATCCGTAATCCTGTCGGAGCCCCACGCTGACGTAGATCGAACCGGCCAACAGATCCAACGCCCGCATCCTCCTCCCCGCCCGTTCGGTCAATTTGATGAGCGTGGCCAGCACCTTCCCTTCTTTATTCACCCTATCCGGGACACAGTACGAATGTCCGACCGACTTAGGCGCAGGCGCTCCGTCGAACGGCGTCACGTTCTCGACCTCGAAGCCGTTGACCTTGGACCAAAGGTAAAACCCATTCTTCCCGAACGCGCGCATCAAATTGCCCACCGGATATTTTTTGAGTTCCAGAAGCGTCCGGATGCCGATTTTCTCCAGCCGCCGACGGATGCGCGGCCCGATGCCGCACACATCCTCCAAATCGAGTTTCGAGAGAATCTCGTCCAGGTTATCCTTGTCGATGACCACCAAACCATTCGGTTTTTCCAGGTCAGACGCCGTTTTAGCCAAGAATCGCGTCGGAGCAATGCCAATGGAACAACGCAGCCAATCCCCGACCTCGTCGCGGATACGCCACCGCGCTCGAATCAACGCCCAAGCCGCCTCTGCCGGATCACGGTACCAACCGGTCAGATCCAAAAACGCTTCGTCGATGGAATAGTGCTCCACGCAATCCGTAAGTTCGTGCAATATGGAGAACACGCGCGACGTCACGGCCCGGTACTTGGGCGGATCATTCTGCACGAACACCGCGCTCGGCACCTTGAGCTTCGCCTCCTCCACCGACATCCCGACCTTCATGCCCAACCGCTTGGCCTCGATGGACGCCGCGATGACGCAGCCTTTCTTGTGCAGATAAGCGCACACGCCCAAAGGCCGCCCGCGCAAAGTCGGGTTCGCCTGCTGCTCCACGGACGCGAAGTATGAGTTCATGTCCACGTGAGCGATGAGGGAGGTGGAAAGTTTCAGAGACATATGTAGAAATGTCGTTCTCGAGGGAGCTTGGCGACCGAAGAACCTTCAATTTAGATATCTAAGGATCAAATATTTATTTTGAAGGTCCTTCGCTGCGGCCCGTCTGACGGGCCTGCGCTCGAGGACGACAATTCATTTAGATAGACGCCATTTCCTCGAGCTTCCAAGTCAGATAGTCCGTCGAAAAAGCCAGCCGATACGCATTCGCCTCGTCGGACACGGAGAAAATCACCACCTTTTCCCGTCCGCGCCGTTCGCTGTGCACCAAATTCACCTTTTTGACTTGATAATAATGCCCATCCCACTTGAAAGTCATGGGCTCGACCCGGCCTTTCCGGAAGGCAACCAGGACGTCGATTGTTTGAGCGATTTTTGAGTACATATGAATGGAATGTCATTTCGAGCGAACCCCGCCCTTCGCGAAGAGCGGGGGAAGCCGAGAAATCTTCAAATTAGAAACTTAAACCCGACTTCAATCTGAAGACCTCTCCGTTTCAGTCGAGATGGCAGTTTAACTACTTATCGTTCGGGTTCTGATGCGGATAACAGCACTTCACGAAGTCTGGATATTCTATGCCGCAGAAATACTCGCAAATCGACACATTCTTAACCGCGCATTTATGCTCACCCGTTCCTTCAGCCTCATTCCACGGACATTTATCCTGCTTCCAAGATATCTTGTCTTCCGGCGTCGCCAAGTCTATATCCATGTTCGCCCCATCCAACTTTTTGATATTTTCTTCACCCATATTTCTACATGTTATATGTTACATGCTTCATGCCTACCTGAACTCAAACTTCCGTATCACCGCCCTCACGACTCCCTGGATCAGCGGATCGTAACAGTAAATCGGTTTCATCGTGGAATTCGCTGGTTGCAATCTGATGCGGTCGCGTTCGCGGTAGAACCTTTTAAGCGTGGCATATTCGTTGTCCAAAAGCGCTACCACCGTATCCCCGTTTTTCGGACTCGGATTTCGTTCCACCACCACATAATCACCGTCGAAGATACCGTCCTCAATCATGGAATCTCCTTTGACGCGCAGGACGTATGAGTTGGCCGAATCCGGCGCCAAATCGACTGGAACAGCAAAAGTCTCGCGCTCTTCCACGGCCTCAATCGGCGCACCAGCCGCAATCAAACCCTTCAACGGTAAGAGCACGCTCTTGCCCCACATCACAGCTTTATCCGTTGGCTCGAGGTTGCGGGCGCCCGGTCCGGATGCTCCCCCGCCTTTCAGGAATCCGCGTTCTTTTAGCGCCTGTATATGCACATGCACGGTCGAAGGCGAAGCCAAGTCCAATCCGTCCGCGATTTCCCGGAACGAAGGCGGATAACCTTTATCGTTTATGAAGTTGACGATGTAGTCCAACACTTCTTTTTGTTTTGGGGTTAAAGGAGGCATATGTTTGTTATTTGTTCGTTAGAACAAAAATAGAACACTTGCAGAAGCTTGTCAAATCCCATTATCCAAGGGCTTTTCTCCCTTTTTCCACAACCTGCTAATATTAGGCTAAGCATATGAAACTCACCAAAGACAAAATCATCTTCTGGACGCCCCGCGTCCTGTCCATCCTCTTCCTGCTGTTCCTGGCCATGTTCTCACTGGATATATTCGAAATGAATTTGGATTTCTGGGGCACGCTTGTCGGCTTATTCATGCACAACATCCCGGTCTTCGTCCTGGCCGTGGTCCTAGCCATCGCCTGGAAGCATGAAATCGTGGGCGCCATCTTTTATGCCTTGGCTGGCCTGGCATATATAGTCTCCCTGGTGGTTGGCATGAAAGGTGACTTCCAGCCTTACATGATTTCTTGGTCCCTTATCATCGCCGGCCCCACCTTCCTGATCGCCTGGCTATTCTTCGTCGGCTGGCGCAAGAAACGCCAAACTAAAACCCCCAAGCCCTGATGGCGTATGCGAAAAAAGGTCACGGTCACAGACAAGATGCAGAAGAGGTACGTCTATTTTTTAACCGAACCGTCCGGACGTAATTTCCACCCTGAATTCAAACCTACGCTCTCGCCCAAAGAGATGCTCGAGCTCGGTGTGTTCGGCGGCAAGTACATGACCGACTGCGCCAAGGAATTCCCGGCTTCGTGGTTCAAGAAAGCCAAGCTCTCCCCCGAAAAACACGACCCCAAACTCAACTATTTCAAAGTCGACGCCAGCCAGCCGCTCTCGGTCTGGCGGGAAAAAGGCTGGATATCCAAAGATGACCCGCGCGGTTGGTTCCAGTGGTATTGCCGCTACTACATGGGACGTCGCCTGACGGAAGAGGACGAACGCCAAATCAAACGCTGGAAAGCCATGCGCCGCCACGCCATGCAGATAAAAAAGAACTGCCGCGCCGGGGACTTGGATTGCCACCGCAAACAACGCCAAGCTTTGCTGCATTGGGCATACGACAGCCGCAAAATGTGATATCTATGAAAAATTTCGATCAACCAAAATCCAACGAGGAAGGCCCGGAAAAGGGAAAAGCCAGAATCGGGAAGCTGGCCGATTTCGACATGGCATACTTCCGCGAGCTCGAAGGTGAACACGGCTGGATGGCCCTTGGCCAGGACTTCTGCAAGAACCAAAGATACTTCACGGTCCTTAGCCATGCCGGTGAGAAGCTCGGCATCGTCGGAGTCTACGACACGGACTATGAACAAAACATATCCCACACTGTAGTCGACCCCAGATTCCGCGGCCAAGGTTTGGCCATGAAATTCAAGGAGAAGCTCATGGCCGAACTCGGCCTCCCCTTCCTGACCCTGACCATCGACCTCGATAACGCCTCGTCAATCCGGGCCGCCGAAAAAACTCCTGGCATCAAAAAAGTCAGCGACGCGGCTTACGAGCAGGAATTCCACAAGGCCAAATACATCCAAGAACCACCCAAAGAGGGCAAATAATTTCACGAACATGGAACTCAAAAAACTTCAATCCGACATCACGAAAATCTTCCTAAAGAACGCCAAACGCGACAACCTCAAAGTCGATGAGGATTATCTCGTGATGAAAATCAGCGAGGAGCTCGGCGAATTCGTTCAGTCATATTTGGTCCACAAAAAACGCTGCCGGCCCGAAAAGTACCTAAAAGCCAAAGACTCGCACCGCGAAATGGCCAAGGAGCTCTCGGACGTCGTCGGCCTGGCTTTCGTGCTGTCCAAGACGCTCAAAATCGACCTTGAGGAAGCCCTGGTCAAGAAATGGATAACCCGCGAGTGGATAAATCTATGAAAAAACTCGCGGCCTTCCCTTCCCTGGATAACATCGAGAGACCCGACAAACAGCACCTCCACGAACTCGAAGAAAAATATTCCAAACTTTTAAATTGGGCCAAGGACCAGACTTTTGTGACTGTATACCGCGTAGAAGGAGAATGGATACCAGAATATTCCAGGACGCCAGATCAGACGGGATGGTGGTATACGACCAAATGGTCACAAATATCGAGCCGTTACAAGCATGAAATACAAGGCGATCACAAAATATTTGCACTGATCATACCGGAATCAATATTGGAAAAAGAAACCGCTTGGGAAAATGCACTGGGTGAAGTAAGGGTACCTAACGAAGAACTCAGGGAAGGTAGGCAGGAGATTACCGATCCAACCCAAGCAGTAGAACCGACTCTTGAAAATTACATGAATCAGTTTGCGTTTGTGCGAGAATACAAACGGTTAAAAACGACTCCTTCAGCTTAAAATGAGCACATACAACGACGGCACGCGGCGCGCAGACATCAAGCCTGGCTTGCATGTCTTCATTGTGCTGAAGAAAGACCAGGGAACAGACAAACTCACCGAAGGTATCGTCCAGGACATCCTGACTAACGCCCCAATCCATCCGCGCGGCATCAAAGTCCGCCTCGATACAGGTGAAATCGGACGGGTGCAGGCCGTACAGCCGTTAGAATAAAGAAATCCCCCGCCAGGCTGTCTTGCCCGACGGGGTGATGAGTTGCGTCACTTCCGGTCCGTGGCCGGTGACGCACGTACGAAGTTGATTTCGTATTGGCCGGGTTGGCCGTAGCCGGCGCGCCCCTCCAACACGAGCCTGACCGGATAACCAATCATCTTCGAGATCACTTCCGCCACGTAACCGTCGATAACTGCCTGGTCAGCCTTGGTCTTCCCAATGCTGACGCCGCGGTAGTCATGGTACGTGGCCGAAGTCTCATTATTGATTTCGAAGCAATCCGACGAAAGCTGTTCCCGCAATTTCTTCAGCAGTTCCTCGCTCATGGCTGACTTCCTTGATTATCTGACGCATCGTCCCTCTTCCGGACGACATAAATTGCGGCATGCCAATCCACCTCGAATTTCCGCGCGAGAATCTTTTTGAGCGGGATGTGGGCCGTCGTATGGCCGAGTCCGCTGAAGTAGCGATAGTGAACCTCTTTGCCCCGGAGCGCAGAATCGACAATCGGCGGTTTGCAGAAATGCATGAGCGCCCATGCCAGCCATTTTCCGCGCTGGACATCGACCGAAACCTCCAGGAACTCCGACTCCGGTTCGATGTCATCCATGGTCACAAGACGATACTCACGCCAAAAAGGCTGTGTTTCGAGGAACTCCTGGGCATCGAAATGGATTTTCTCCACTTGCCGAGTAGGCAATCCGCCGAATACCCATATAGCGGACGTAGACATGACCCGAATCAGCTCGGCCGTATCGAAACGCATCTCCCCTCCATTCGAAAGTACAACCCATCTAAACCCAAAAACACGGTAAACGTCAACAGCCGACCAAAAGGAAAGAGCGACCAGCTTGGTCGCTCCCGTGTAGGTTATCCCTCGGACTGTTCCAGCATGCTTCTGACTACACTGAACCGCGCCGGCGCCGTCCGGATTTTAAGTGCCTGGTATTCTTCGATCACCGCGAACAGCTCGGGCCAGACGTCCGGAGAGGTCATGTGGGCCGTGAGTTCGAGCTGGGCCAGCACCCGTTCGATGAGGAACAGCTTCTGCGGATACATGAAACGGTCCAGCTCTTTCTCCCAACGCTTGATCCTGTTCAGTTCGACCCTTAGCTGTTGGATGGTCAACCGCTTGTATTCGGGGCTGGACAGGATTTTCGCCAGGTCATCCTTACGCCTTCGTTTTTCCTTCGGGGAGAGCAGGCATTTCTCGAGCGACGCCACATCGCTTTTCCAGCTGACAGCCGGTTCGTCCAACCGTCTGAACGGCAATCTGACGTTTCCGTCCTCCGGGTCGGTCTGGTGGCTCGACCGCCTGATGATCTCCACCTGGGGTTTTTCGCCTTTGCGTCTTCGGGTCAAGGTACACCTCCGATGAGCCATCCAACCACGGCAAAGGAACGCGGTCAAGGATGGATACGAAACCGCCCCGATCTTGAATTCGAGGCGGTCATTAATCTACACTTGATTATTTCTTCTTCCGCGACAACAGGTAAGAATACACGATCGGTGCAACAACCGTCAGGCTGATCGTCATGATGAAAACCGGTACGATCGCGATCCATACGATCGATTCGATGATGAATGCCAGGCCGGCCAAAACGAACATCCAACCCGAGAACCTCTGGCTCTTCTGCCAAACCTCCGGGTCGTTCAACGTCCACGGCGTCTTGAGCCCCACGAAATAATTCTGCCGCACCTTGCCCATGACGTTGCCCAAGATGACGAACAGGACGCCGATACCGAATGTCACCGCTTTTCCGACATAAGAATTGTATTGCGGATAAAACGTCACATACATGGTCACCGCGTACATGTAGCCCAAAATACCCACGAGTGCCGTTTGGATCGTACCCCACGATTTCTTGAAGTGCTCATAATTCTCGCGCTTCGGATCCAGTTTCGGGAGTAACGGAAACAGGATCAGGAAAGCCAGCGACATGAGCGGGATAATCCATGCTCCCCAAATTTTCGGACCCCACGCATTCGGTTCTCCCTCAATCCCCCAGTGAGTCGGTACCATTTCGGGCAGATACGGATACAAGACCAAACCGACCACGAACATGGCTGCCACGATGCAAATACGCACCCAACCCTGGATGCCGATTGTCTTAAGAATCTTGTTTGTCATAGTTGAAGTAATTAAGAATCATGTTCGCCACCTCATCGAAGACCGAAGTGTTGAGCGAATAATGGATGAACTGTCCCCTGCGTTCCGTGACCACCAGATCTGCGCGTTTAAGGATATCCAAATGATGCGAAAGCGACGCCTGAGTGAAACCGAAATGCTCCTGGAGGTCAGTCACCGACATATCCTTTTTTTTGAGCAGGTCCAGGATCTTGCGTCGGCTGGGGTCAGCCAAGGCTTTAAACACTGTATCCATAGATGTTTGTCTATATATTAATACAAACCCAAATTACTGTCAAGAATGGCTTAATTAAGCCATTTTTAAAAATTGTCAAAACTATAAAAAGCTGATTATTGACACAACCTAAAATCTTTGGCAGCGGTATAGATAAGGATTTATTTATTCACGTAAACAACCTATGCCCAAAAGATTCGCGTCTTTCATGCGGCTGATTTCGTGCGGCCTGACCGTCACGACGCTCGCCCTAAGTCCGCTCAATTCACTCACTGTCCACGCTGCTTATCTGGATTCACCCATCGTTATCGGTGAAGTCGCCTGGGCCGGCTCTTCCCTCTCCGATGCTGACGAATGGATCGAACTCTGGAATTTATCTTCGGCTGAAGTCGACGTCTCCGGCTGGTCGCTGTTTGGTGCCGGCGAAAGCGGTAAAACTATTCATCTCCCTTCCTCGTCAGTGGTTCCAGCTTACGGCACTTTCCTTATCGCAAACTATGACTCTACAAATGCCAAAAGTTCTCTCGTCGTCACGCCCCAAGTCGTGACCACCACCGTATCGCTTTCCAATTCGACACTAGGAATCGAACTCTACAACAACCTCGGTTCCCTAGTCGACGTCGCAGGGACAGGGACCGCTCCCCCGGCCGGTGCCAGCCTACCTTCAAAGATTTCTATGCTTCGCCAAGACGCTGAACTCGATGGTTCCGATCCATCAACCTGGTCCGCAAGCATTTTGGCTCAAAACCTGAAACCGGAATTGGCCGACATCGCCACTCCCGGTTATTGCGACCTTTGTTCGGTTTACGTTCAAGTACCTGAACCCGTCGTCAAACCTACTCCGGAACCAGAACCTGAATCCACGGTTACGACCTCGACCGACCCTGTTGCCACATCGACCCAAGAAACTATCGCAGATGAAACCATCATTCCCGAAGAGACCCTGCCCGACCCACTTGAATCAACTACATCATCGACCGTGGTCGAAACAGAATCGACCACTCCCCCTATCGACCAAACGACCTCGACCGAAGCCGTAATCGAAAACCAAGACGCGACATCAACACCTGATGCAACCGCAACGCAGGACGAATCAGCATCCTCAACGCAAGAAACTTTTGTCGCCGAACAGGATATACAAACATCGACCATGGCAGATCAAACCGTCCAAGCCTCCACAGAAACTCAAACCGCCTACACACCGCCCAAACCCAACTACGCCATGCTGCGCTTGAACGAAATCTCGCCCTATCCCGAATCAGGCAAAGAATGGGTTGAGATCGCGACCCTGGACAACAGCAACACCATCCCGCTTTCAGGTTGTGAATTGCACGATAACTTAGGCCGCATACTGGTCATCGGCAACCTCACTCTCGAACCGACCGTAAACCGCTATCTCAAAATCGAGATACCGAGTTCGCGCCTGAATAACGACGGCGACAGCGTCTCGCTCTATGCTCCGGATGGACAACTCCTCGATACCATCTCCTATGGCTCAATGAAAAAAAGCCAAGTCCTGGTCCGCTATCCTGACCTGACCACGACCTGGCAAAAAAGCGACCAAGAGACCCCTGAAACAGCCAATGTGATGAGTCCGGATCCGCTGCTGACACCAGTACCGACGGCCGTCACTCCTGTGCCTTCGAACCAAACTGTCATACCGTCGCCTTCAATTCAGGCTAGCCAAACGCTTACGCCGGTTTTCCCCGCGCTCCAAAATATTTCGACTAAAAAGGCTTCGACGACTAAAGCTATCAAGACACCAAGCGCTTCCGCTGCGTCAGCGTCAAAACCCGCGACTAAATCCAATCCGACAAAATCTTCGACCTCGACGAAATCCGTTACTGCGGTCGCAAAGAAAACCACAGCGCCGAAAACGATCGCTAAGAAAACCACATCCAGCGCAACCAAAACCGTACCCATTAAACATCTGACTTTCTCTATGCTCAATCAAATCGAAGATGCGCCCCTGCGCGTCCGACTCGAAGGCACCGTCGGCTCCACGCCCGGCCTCTTGCCCTATCATTCGTTCGTCCTCCAATCCCCCGAGGGCCGCGGCCTCCAAATCCGCGTCCCTACTAGCCGCCGTCTGCCCGCAATGGGGAGCGCCGTCAGCGTTGTCGGCCAGCTCTACGTGGACGACGCCGGCGTGCCCTACGTCAAAATGGCGACCAAAGATCCGCTTGATATCCACGGTACTTCGACCGGAGTCACGCCGCGCTTAGTGGACCTGACCGCACCATCCATCGAAGACGTCTGGGCCCTCATGTCCGTCACCGGCACGGTCATCCAGGTCAAAGGCCGTACCGTCTCGCTCGATTTAGGCGATGCTTTTCTCGACATCTCGATAAAACAAAGCGTCAAATATCGACCTCAACGATTGGTGTCCGGGGACATCGTCCGCGTCAACGGATTATTGGACCCGAACCACGACATCCCCGTCCTTCTCCCCCGTTCAGCCGATGACATCGTGTTGGTCGGACACGCAAAAACCCTTTCCGCCGCTGGTGCCAATCCCTTTAGTGGTCCCGAAGTCCCCGGCTGGACGCCCATCGGCGCTGCCGCCGGTGCCGTAGCCGTGACCGAAGGCGCCAAACATCTAAACCGCCGGCGAAAACAACGCCTGCTCGAAAAGAAACTTACCCAGCTGACGAAAATTCAAGCCTAACATAGCGGTTTGACGCATTTTCATTGTTCACCTAAAGTCCGGGACTGTTCATGTCGAGGTGCAGCGTCTTGGAAGACATCTTATTCCCACCCGATACCTGACTGTCCCACTACCGTCCCGACGGCTACCACGCAGAACGTGGCGCAGTCGGGGCGGTTTCGTTTTACTTGTACCCTAACCCAAAGATTGTTACGCTCTAACCGACAGACGTTCCTTCCAAACAGGAGACCTGACATGGACGACGAAACGCGTGCTCGGATCGAGGCGGAATTCAATCGGATCCGTGAGGAGCTCGATTCACCCGAAGGCCAACGCCGAAGCATGGCTCGCGTCATGCCGGAAATCCGCAAGGCCGCCCTGGAACATCGGGCATTCCTCGCCCGCTCCAAAGCCCGAGCTCACACTCGCAAGGTCTACCGCTGATTGCAGGAGGTAGACATGTCCGATCCCTATCGCACTCCGCCGCCGCCGCAACCGAACAACGACGTCTTCATCCGCCTCCATACGATTTTCCTCTCCGAAAGGGAGAAGCGTGAGGGCTGGCGGGTTGAGCGCGTCGGCCGGTCATTGGCTAAAGTTCTTCGCGACGAGAAGCTCAAAAGGATCATTACTGCGTGGTGAAGGATGACACTATGCCCTGGAACAAAGCCTGCAATCTGGTTCTTAATCCAGAACTCGCCCGTATCGCTGAACAGCCCGCATCCCGCTCCCCAAGCCTCGACCGCACCACTCTCGCCGTCGAGGCTATTGTTTTTTAAAAAAATGGCCGTGCCACGTGAACTCTCGCATAGGAAGTCCCGTAAAGCGCGAAAAATATATTGCTTTATGCGCCACGGGACACGTAAAAACTCTCGTTGTGCGAGAGTTTTTACGTGGAGCGGGTAACGGGAATCGGACCCGTCTCTCGTCCTTGGCAAGGACGCATAATAGCCACTATACGATACCCGCTTGAATTGTGCGGAGAGATTACCAAAGGTTTAGCCGATATGCAAGGGGTCCATTAAAACACGAACGCCCCGCACCAGAATCGGTGCGGGGCTGCTGGAAGATCCTTTTAGGGAATGGGCTGCCCGCGATTCACTGGCATGCGGCGGCGCAGGTCGTCTGTTCGCACCCGTTCGTACCCACGACGCCGTTAAGAATATTCACGGCCGTCGGGAACACGGACGCACACGATGTGCGGCATCCATCTGTAGTGCACCGGCTCCGGCAATCGCGCAACGCGACGCACTCCGGGACCGAATCGCACTGGCTGCAGGCGCTTGCGCAAGAGGTCTGGAGGCAGTAACGGCACTCCGAGGTATCGCCGAAAGAACAACCCGGGCAGAAACAGCTGTCGCTGCACGCCATCTGGAAACAGGCGCCAAGCATGAAGTAGCTGTATCTTCCGTTCGGATTTGCCTCGAGGCACCCCTCCGGACAAGCCGGATCAGTGCAGGTGCCTAGGCATAGGTTCAGGCTGTTGCAATCGTCGTTGCACGCATCTTTTGCCCCCTGGCAAGAATCCTGGACCGTCTGTTGGTACCAGCACGCCATGCAGGCCGTACCGAACGGACCTGCTTCACAATTCGCCGAACACGCACCTCCAAGGCATGTGCCGACGGACGAATCGCAGCTCTTGCCGCAACTGCCGCAGTTCTCTACGTCCGTCTGGAGATCCACGCACTTGCCGTTGCATGTCGTCGTGTTGCACACGCACTCTCCGGCGACGCACTGGAAGCCTTGGTCACAGACTTTCCCGCAGACCCCGCAATTGGCCGGATCCACCTGGGTATCGGTGCAATGGCCGAGGCAATCGACTTCGCCCGCAAAGGCGCAATGGCACTGACCGCCTACGCAGTCCATTCCGCCCGAGCAGATTTTTCCGCAAGTACCGCAGTTATCCTTGTCAGTCTGCTTGTCGACGCACTCCGTTCCGCACAGGTTCTCGGGCTTGCAGGCGCAAACGCCGGCTTGACATGACTGCAGAGTATCCAGGCAGCTCGCGCCGTCGTCGGCTGTTCCGTCGCAATCGTCGTCCTTGCCGTTGCACGCCTCAACAGCCCCGCAATGGACAGATACGGCCGAGTCGTCGCAGTCATCGCCGCCGCAGACCTGCGGAGGATATCCATCGTGGTCCTTGTCCAAGATGTCGAAGAGGCAGACCGACGAGGCTGGGTCGCACTTGATGTTGGTCTTGCAGGCATCGCCTTCGAAAGCCTTTTGGCAATCGCCGACATCCGCACACGCCGGGCTCGCGATACAGCCCTTGTCCGCTGTGCAGTACTGGCCCGCCGGACATGCGGTAACTCCGGTGTTGGGTCCGATGCTGTGCTTGCACTCCCCAGCGACGCAGGCATCGATCGTACAGTTGAACCCATCATCGCAGCTCACTGCACATTCGGGTCCAGAGTCAGTTCCCCCCGTGCCGCCGGCACCTCCTCCGCCCGTAGCACCGCTGTCCGAACCTCCAGAACCGCCTCCGCCTCCCGTTCCGCCGGGTTGGTCTGAAGACGGGCTGCTGCAAGCCGCGAGAGCGGCGATGCTGACCAGTGTGCCGACGCCCAACCACATCCAGTTGAAAGTACCCATGCCCACACCTCTTTTCTTTGTGAAGTCGCGCCGGATCATCTACGGGTCCGGTATGAAATCCGCCAAATATAAGGGACTAATCGCAGGTTAACACAATCCCCGACTGCGTCAATCCAAGGCTTGACCCAAAATATGAAACCACCTATCCTCCCAACCAGGAAACCATCACCCGGAGGTTTACTACATGCCCCGCGTACCTTCAAGCCTCGACATCGCCGACATCTCGTCTCTGACTCCCGAGGAATACGCCGAGCTCGACCTGTCAGACCGTGAGCGTGTCCACCACCTCGCCTTCCATCTGAACAAGCCGGTTGCCGATCAGGTCTTCGACGACAAGTCTGTCGCCTGGATCCTCGTCGCTGGCGCACCAGGCAAAGTCATGGCGCGCGGTCGCTTCAACGAACGCTTGAGCGATGCCCAAATTTCCGAGATTGAACGCGAGAACGGCAAAATCTGTTTCTACTACTCCCGTCCGGACGAGCTCGTCGAAGAGATTTCACGCGAAGAACCGCGCTTCCCCTGGGCACCGCCACGGCACGAACCCAGCACCATCGGCCCGTTCGTGGACTCGAAACAAGTCGTTCGAGAGCGAGGCGAGCTACCATTCCGCTACGACTTCCCCGGTGATGTGATTAGCTGGCCACCTCCCTATCGTCTTCACCGACTTGGCAGAAGCCAGTAGCCCTCACCACGCGTTCCACCTTCAGCTTTCTACCCAACCCGCCTTGCCCTAGGCGGGTCATGCTTTATCTCGTAGTCGAACCCGGAATGAAAAATATTACGGCAAAAAACGCCGATTGATGTTACCATATACCCATGACCAAATACGACGAACTCGCCAAAATCCTATTCGAGTTCAGCTATCGCGACGAGATGCTGGACATCCCCTTCAAGCCCCGCGCCTACCAGCTAGCCTCCGAATCCGTCGGAGCTTTAAAGGACGACGTTGAAACCACCTGGCGCAAAGGCGGTATCAAAGCCCTCAAAGATCTCCCCGGCATCGGCCAAAGCATTGCCGAAAAAATCGACGAGTTTTTCCGCACTGGCAAAATCAAAGAATACGAGAAAATGCATAAGGAATTCCCGGTCGACATTTGGGGTCTGTCACGTATCGAGGGCTTGGGCCCGAAACATATCGCAGACCTTTACAAGCATCTCAAAGTAAAAAATCTTGAAGGCTTGCAATGGGCGTTGGAGAAACACAAAGTTCGCACCATCCCGCGCTGGGGCCAAAAAAGCGAAGACAAGCTGGCCCGCGGTTTCGCCTTGATGCAACGCGCTTCCGGCCGCCGCCTGCTCGGAGAAATCCTGCCGCTTGCCGACGAGATCGTCGCCGCGCTGAAGAAAGTTAAAGGCGTCAAACATTGCACTTACGCCGGCTCGCTCCGCCGCATGCAGGAAACGGTCGGCGACATCGACCTGCTCGCGACCTCCAGCGACCCAATCCGCGTCATGGACGCTTTCACCAAACTCCCGCTCGTCGAGAGCATCCACGAATGTGGAAAGACACGCGCGTCTGTCCGTCTCAAAATCGGTATCGATGCCGACTTGCGTGTTGTCCCGGACAACGTCTACGGCGCCGCGCTCCAATATTTCACGGGAGACAAACGCCACAATGTCCTGCTCCGCGAGTTCGCGCTGTCCAAAGGCTACACCCTAAGCGAATACGGATTATTCAAGCGCTCCCACGGTGCACGCTCCGCCAAACCCAAGCTTGTCGTCTGCAAAACCGAGGAAGAAATCTACACCGCCATAGGCATGGACACTCCCCCGCCCGAAATCCGCGTCGGTGCTGACGAAATCGAGGCCGCCCAAAAACACAAACTACCTAAGCTCATCCCCTACAGCTCGGTCAAAGGAGACCTTCAAGTCCAAACGAATTGGACCGACGGCGATTCTTCCATCGAAGACATGGCTAAAGCCGCCCAAGCCGCCGGACTCGAGTACATCGCCATCACGGACCACACAAAGTCCCTAGGTTTCATCAATGGTTTGGACGAAAAACACCTGGCTAAGCAAGGCGCAGAGATCGACAAGCTGAACAAGAAAATCCGCGGCTTCTCCATCCTCAAAGGCACGGAATGCGACATCCGCAAAGACGGTTCACTCGATCTCTCGGATACCGCGCTTGCAAGTCTTGATTGGGTCGGCGTCTCCATCCATTCTGCCTTCCATCTATCGCGCGCTGAACAGACAAAACGCATAGTCAAAGCCCTTTCGAATCCATACGTGGACTGCTTCTTCCATCCGACCTGCCGCCTCATCGGAAAACGCGAACCCATCGAATTCGATTTCGACGAAGTCCTGGCCGCGGCCAAAAAAAACCACGTGGCCCTCGAAATCGATTGCTATCCGGACCGCTCCGACCTGAACGACCTCCACGTCCGCGCCGCCGTCAAAGCCGGCGTCATGCTCTCTATCGATACCGACGCACACTCGCCCGATCATTTCAGCTATATTAAACTCGGTGAAGCCATCGCCCGCCGCGGCTGGGCATCGAAAAAAGACATCCTGAATACCAAAACCGCTAAACAGTTATTTGCTTATCTTGCTCAGAAATAAAACATCATGAACTCGACCACCGGCATTCTCTTCGCCCTCGGCGCTCTCGTTGGATGGGCGCTTGGCGACTTCTCGATCCAACGCGCGGTCCGGGCCGTAGGCAACGTCCGGGCGCTTTTTTACATCGGTACTCTTGGGGCAATCGGGATACTGCCTTTCGTCTGGAACGAAATCGTCCCCGCCCTCTCCGATATGGCGAACTGGCCGCTTATCGGCTTCGCCTGCGTCCTGGTTGCAGTTACGGCACTGGTGAACTTCCAGGGCTTGAAACTCGGCAAACTTTCCGTGGTCCTACCCATCAACGGTATCGAGTTGGTCATCGCTGTTTTATTGGCCGTGGCCGCCGGACACGAACGTTACCGCCTCGTGATTTACGGCCACATGTTGATCGTGGTCGTTGGGCTCGTTCTGACCAGCATCCGTTCGCTCAATCTGATAAAGAAGATAAAATGGGAAAAAGGTGTGGCTGTAGCCTTGGCCGGCGCCGTCGGCCTGGGCGTCAGCAACTTCACAATCGGCATAACCAGCATTGAATTTTCGCCTCTTTTGACCATCTGGCTGACACATACTGCTTGTGCTGTCTTAGCTCTCGCGATAATGCTGAAACGCAGTCATTTATCCTGTATCCGGAATGATTTTAAACGCCATTTCAACGTCATCATGGCCCAAAGTTTCCTCGATAACCTGGCCTGGATAAGCTTCGCCTACGCGACTACGCTCATCCCGATCGGCATCGCCACCACCATCAGCGAAGGCTACCTGGCGCTCGGCACTCTGCTCGGCATCATCGTGAACCGCGAACATTTACGCTGGCACCAATACGCCGGTATTACCCTGACCCTGGTCGGCGTCATCGCCCTGTCTTACCTGACCGCATAAAAAAATACCCCCGGTGACCGCCGGGGGTATTTTTTTATTTCAGGCTCTTGTAGATTTCGCGAAAGATGCCTTTCTGGCCGTCCTGCTGGCTGACAAGGCGGCAAGAATATTGGCGGTAGTCGACATTTCCGATTTTAGGTTCGGCTTTGGACCAACCGATATGCTGCATGACGTAAATCTTTCCGTGTTCTTCGTCATTGACGCTACCCCACATCCATTTGATGCCATAGTCGCCGTTTTGCTTTTTCAACTTACGTTCGGAGACGGACATCTCATAGTCGTGGAATCCCTGACCCGGTATCGGACAATCCAGGGCGGCGACTTCGCGGCCGTTGACGTCAGCGAAAATCTGACGCTTCCAATCGCTGTCTATGTCCGCTGATTTCATCGACCAAGCAGCCGGATAGCGGAACCGCAGGCCCGCGCCGATGCCGAGCTTCCAATCCTCGACTTTCACGCTGCGGTAAATCCTGCGGTACAGGGCGGAAAGACTGGCGTAATCCTCGGAATGCGAAGTTAGTTGGCAGCCGTACCCCGGATCCCAGTAAGCACCTTCGCCTCTCGTTTGGTAACCACGATGCGTCACCACCAGGAAAGCAATGGAATCTTTGTCGTAGATGGCCTCTGCGGATGGTTTCCCCAGATTCAATTCCACGTCGTACATGAAATGGTTCCTCACCAGTGAGCGCCTGCTGGCCGTGAAATCCCAGAGCTCATAGCCGACGGTCGGCGGAGGACAGGTGAGCCGAGCGACTTCTTCGCCGTTCGTTTCGAATATGACCTCTTTGGCCAACCCGTCTTCGATGCGGCTGGACCACGTCCGCGGAATCTCGAACGAGTAACCGTTATAGCTGAATGTGCGATAGGCGCTCACGGTCGGGACGGACCGCAACAGCACTGCAATGTCGCTGGTCGGCAAGGCTACCGGCGCCGAAGGAGGCGGGGAGAGGGTCGGGAAAGAAGTAGCCAAAGCCGCTGTCGGCAGCATGGTCACCATGGCCAAACTGACAAGAAATGGCCGAAAAATGTGGTTAAACATATATTGTCTCAAGACGAATTAGGTTTCTGCCTTCTTAAACGCACCAACCCTTTACCCATTACAACCCAAAACCCCGACTTCCGCCGGGGCTTCTGTTCCTTACTTTGGCAATCAACTTACCTCAAGACCTTGGTCACGCAATTTCCTCGAACCAAATCTTTTTTTCGTGTTCCTGTTCCTCGATATGCGCCAGCCACAACTTGACCGTCAGTTCCGGAAATTTCTCTTTAACGATATCGCGCGCTTCCTTGAGGTCGCCCGTCAGTTTGTTGTACTCGGCTGCATCATTCTCGAACGATTTCCGTCCGCCGTACGCCCCGCAATCCAGATGGTTCATCAGATTCACTTCCTTCATCTCGTGGAGCGACTTGGAGATCTCGATCTGCCGCAAAGCGAAAGCCTGCGTCTCCGGATTCACGATATTCTTGGCCGAACCCGCGATGGACACCAGATCCGCATCATCCATCATCCGATGTTCTTCCATGAAACCTTTCATAGCCTTGCCGAAACGGAAATCCATGCAGTGCATCAACAGCGATTTACAGGTGTGGGACATAACAAACGAATGATAATGATGAATTAATTTCGGAACAAACACTAACATGCTTTCGATTTTTGCTCCAGGGATACGAAAAACCCCCGCCCCTAGCCCGGAACGGAGGTTGGTTCAAGCGTCTTTTCCGCCTTTACGCCTGTAGAACTCCTGGATGAGCAGCCACCAGATGTCATCCGAGGTTTCGACAAAAGCCGAAGCTGGGACCTCGAAGGTTCGTACGCTGTGACACGGGTCGATGATCCGTCGGATGCCGCGGAACCTGCTTGGCAAAAGGAATTTCTCCGCCGCTTCTTCGACCACGCCCGATTTTTTGCCCTTAGCGTGGATTACAGTCTGCCTCTCGGTCACGATTCCCACATGACCGACCCCGTCCGCTGAATCATCCAGGTACAAGTTCAACCGAGCGGTCGCGAAAATAAGATCTCCCGCCGCTATTTGCTCTCTCGGGACGGGGAATCCCAGCATCCGCTGCTGGATCGCGAGGCGCGGCAGCCAGATGCCGCATTGGCCAAAGAGCCACTTGGTCAGGCTTGAGCAGTTGACCTGTTCTGGTGCGTAATCCGGATTTACTCGCTTCACGAAACGCGAGCGTCCGACACAGCTACGAGCCAAAGCCAGGACATCGACATCAACTGGTTTGAATCCTAGGTATTCAAGGATTTCACCGGCCTGCACTCTCGCCTCATCCGGCAGGCATCCAGAATCAAATGCGCAGCGCGATCCCACGGCTCGGTATTCCATCATCCGCCTCCTTTTCGTTGGGAATCACGTTTTCCGTTTGAAGCAACCGAGCAGGGTGATGGTACCGGCACTGCAGCCGTGTTGGCACTTCAGTGAACCGTCGTAGAATTGGACGTAGTGGAAACATTCCGCACAAATATCTATCTCATAGACCTCGATGCCCGACGGCAGCTGGCGGGTCTTGGCACATGGCGGCAGGAGCTCGTGGGTAAAAAAGTCGCATGAGGTATCAGCGATGCGCCTCTTGAACTCTTCGGCCAAGGCTGGACTACTGAACCGCACTTTCCATTGATCGTACACGAAGTAATGGTACGCGCCTTGTTCAGCGAATGCACCGTGCCTCCGGATGCCGCAAGCGGCACAACAGTAATGATGGGAATGGACCTTCTTTGATCCATCGGTGTTCATACCAGTGATCGGACACTCCTGCAGCTCCAGGGCCCAGTCATGGATGCCAAAGACATCGTCATGTACTACATCATGCTCATTGTATCTGGGCATGCTCTAATCTCCTTGTATGTGGAAAGGACAATCTAAGCCTTCCAGATTCAGTCTTGTATGTCAATCCCTGTTCCGGTTAATAAAACAAAAACAAGCCGCGCCTTTTTATGCGCAGCTTATTTCTGGTGGGCCCGGTGGGAGTCGAACCCACATGCCTTGCGGCCACGGATTTTAAGTCCGTTGCGTATACCAATTCCGCCACGGGCCCCTGGTTATCTGACGTTCTGTAACGTTAGGAAAGAACGGTAATCCGGTCAATCCGCTTGTTCCGCTGTGACGAAATCCAATTGTTCCCTTGCCTGCTCCAGTTCTTCCCGCAAAGTCTCAAGTTCCATCAATTTCGCGCGCCAGGCATTGCGCAGGACATCGAAGGATAAGGTCCGGTCGTCCACCAAGACATCGTCATGCGGTATCTTCGCCTCCAACTGTTCGAGATCCGCGATCCATAACGCCTCGGTTTCCTCCAGGCGCTCCATGCTGCGCTCGTTATGCTCGCGCAGTTCCTGGACTTTGGCCTCGAAATCACCGGTCATCATCTCATCAACGTGTCCGGTCTCGATTTTGGGCATTTTCATTTCCCCCATATTTGTTTTGGTTATCCGTTTAGTTGGCGATTGATCCAATCCAACCTCGATTTTGAATCCTCCGGCACTTCATCTAAAAGTTTCCGCGCTTTCTCGCCCTGGACGTTCAAGAATTCGATGCGCGAATCTATGGAATGCGCCTTATCCGAAATCGCTTGCAGCGTCGACTGCCTGTGCGTCTGGTGGACAGCGGCGATTTTCCTGATTTGTAGGTTGGGTTGCATATCGCGCGTACAGCCTAACCCAAAATCCGAAAAAAAACAAAGCGCGTGGTAAACTATGCGCTATGCGCTCACTTCTCGACAAATTCCTCGACAGACTAGGACCTGGATTCATAACAGGTTCTTCGGATGATGATCCATCGGGTATAGCGACCTACACCCAAGTCGGCGCCCAATTCGGTTTCGGCCAACTTTGGACGACTTTCCTGAATCTGCCGCTCATGATTGCCATCCAGGAGATGGTCGGCCGCATCGGCATGGTCTCGGGCCAAGGATTGGTGTCGGTCTTACGCCACCATTACGGGAAATATGTGGTTTGGCTCGTGGTGGCGCTGGTCTTCATGGCCAACACGGTCAATATCGGCGCGGACCTTGGAGCTATGGCCGATGCTACGCGTTTACTCATGCCGAGCATCCCCTTTCCCATCCTGCTCATCGTCTTCACCATCCTCATCTTGGGCTTAGAGATTTTCATAACCTACAAAACCTACGCCAACATCCTCAAATGGTTCGCTTTCAGCCTCTTCAGCTATCTGGCCACGGCTTTGATAGTCACCACAGACTGGTTCGACGTTTTCCGCCATGCCGTAATCCCGACTTTCAGCTTCGATAAACCCTTCGTGACCGGCATCGTCGCTTTGCTCGGCACCACCATCTCGCCCTATCTCTTCATCTGGCAAGCCGACGAAGAGATCGAAGAAGAAATTTCCCAAGGCCGCACCACCATCCAAAAACGCCGCGGTGCCGCTCCGGAAGAAATTAAGAATATGCGCATGGACACATATATCGGCATGACCTTTTCCCAACTCATCACTTTTTCGATCATCGTCACTGCCGCCGGCGCCTTCTTCCGCCACGGTTTCCACGACATACAAACGACTGCCCAAGCCGCACAAGCCCTCGAGCCTCTTGCCGGCCGCTTCGCAGCTTATCTCTTCGCCCTCGGCATCATCGGCACCGGTCTGCTCGCCATCCCCGTGCTTTCCGCATCCGCTTCGTACGCCCTATCTGAAGCATTAGGCTGGAAAGGCGGACTCTTTAAGAAGCTCAAACAAGCCCACGGTTTTTACGGTGCCATCACCATCGCTACCCTGGTCGGCTTGCTCATTAACTTCGTCGGCATCAACCCCATCAAAGCTTTGTATTGGACCGCTGTCCTGAACGGCATCATCACTCCCCCACTTGTTTTCATCATCCTGCTCGTGGCCAACAACAAAAAAATCATGGGCAAATGGAAGAACGGCAAGCTCTCAAACATCTTCGGTCTCGCGACGCTTTTCGCCACAACCACCGCCGTAGTCCTTCTGTTCGTGCTCTAAGTCCTCCTAATATTGACACTCGGCCTTTTTTAGGCTAATTTTATGCATCCTCAACAGCTGACGTAACCCAGGGAGGAAACAATGGCTCCTTACATCGGAATAACCGGTTTCATGACGCAAGCCGAAGTCCGCGCGGTCCTCGACGTCATACCCCACGATGCTTCGCACCAACTCATGGTCGGCGTGCTGGCCAGCTGGAAAACGATCCGCGGTTTGGGCAACAAGTACCCTAGCCGCTATCCAACAATGCAGAACATCGGAAGCATCTTCGTCAACGACCCTCGCGTCGTCAATCTCGTCCACTACGCCACTGACGACATCTCGACGTTGGACGAACAACTGGAAAATCTGGAACGTCATGTCTGCCAACCTCACGACGGCTACCAGCTCAATCTGTGCTGGCCCAAACCAGCGATACTTGCCAAATCGCTTCTCCCTGGCCTCCGTCGGGTACTCCAAGTCGGACGACCCGCCCTTGAACTGGTTGGGTACGCTCCAGCGGCCCTTGCCTTGGAGATGTATTCCTACGACGGCCTCATCACCGACATCCTCATCGATCCGAGCGCCGGCAAAGGTTTCGCCTTCGACCCGGTACAGGCCAGCGAACTTCTGCTGGCAGTCCGCGAACGTCACCCGAAGATCGGCTTGGGTGTTGCCGGCGGCCTGTCCGCCAAGACGCTCAACCTGGTCGAGCCGCTTGTTAGGCTCATCCCAGACTTGAGCATCGACGCCGAGGGCCGCTTGCGTAACCCGGCGGACGACAATCTGGACCTCAAACAAGCCTGCGAATACGTCTCCGCGGCATTCGAGCTCTTCCGTCAAGGTTGAGAAAATGAACAAACCCCTTCCCAAGAAGCTGCGCGCCAAATATCTCAAGGGCGAAGTCAAACCGCCGAATCCGCTTCCATCACAAACCGTGGAAGCAGCCAGTGTCGAACCGCAAGTCGCTGTCGCGGAAGTGGTCACGCCGGTTCCTGCCGAAAAAGCCGCTTTTCTCCTTTACGAGATGCGGTTTGACGGGAAAAGCCGCTGGCACACCATGTATGACGCGGCCATCTGCTTGGCTTCTGAATCCGACTACGGCCTCAGCGGCCAGGTGAAAGATGCGCCCGACGCCAAACCCCGCCCCATGACCGCCGAAGAGAAGCAGAAGATCTACGATCTGCTGACCTCGCTCCATCCTCATTGAACAGATTCCCAGACCGCCCATCTCCCCGGGCGGTCTTACTTTATTCGTTTCCCGAACTGGCCATTTTCCGCCCCAACCTTTAAGCTCTAGGCAATATGGAAGAGGAAGAACGCATCATCACCCCCGAGGTCCAGGCGGCCGAAACCGGTTTTGACGTGTCTTTACGGCCAAAAACCCTGGGTGAGTTCATTGGCCAGCCAAAAATCAAAGAGAACCTGGACATCTTCCTCCGAGCCGCCAAACAACGCGGCGAACCTTGCGAACACGTCATGCTCTACGGCCCGCCGGGCCTGGGCAAGACGACCTTGGCGCACGTCATCGCAAATGAGATGGAAGCTCATATCAAAATCACGAGCGGTCCGGCTTTGGAACGCGTCGGCGACCTGGCCGCCATCCTGACAAATCTAGAGGAAGGAGACATCTTATTCATCGACGAAATCCACCGCATGAACCGCAATATCGAGGAGGTCCTCTACCCGGCTATGGAGGATTACGCCCTTGATATCGTTATCGGCAAAGGCCCGACCGCGCGCACGCTCCGTCTGGATCTCAAGCGTTTCACCCTCATCGGCGCCACTACGCGCATCAGCCTCATCTCCGGCCCTCTGCGCGACCGTTTCGGTTCTGTTTTCCATCTGGATTTCTACGGCCACGACGAAATGTCCGCTATCGTACGCCGCACCGCAAGCCTTCTCGAAGTGCCTATTGAAGATAGTCCGGCCCGCCTTATCGCCAGTCGCGCCCGCCGCACGCCGCGCATCGCCAATCGTCTGCTCAAGCGCGTCCGCGACTACGCCCAGGTCAAAGGCACAGGTGTCCTGGATGAACCCACTGTCAATTTAGCGCTCCAAGCCTTGGAGATAGATCCGCGCGGCCTGGACGAGACCGACCGCCGAGTCTTGCGCTATCTGATAGAGAAATTCAACGGCGGCCCCATCGGCTTAAACACTTTGGCCGCGGCATTAAACGAAGAAGTCGCGACCCTCGAAGATGTAATCGAACCGTTTTTGCTGCAGGAAGGCTTCCTCAACCGCACCCCTCGCGGCCGCCTGGCCACGGACCAAGCCTATCGGCATTTAGGCTTTGAGATCCCCAAGCGCGACAACCAACCCCCTCTTTCGGTATAATGTGTTCCGTACGGGCGAGGCATGCCTCGCCCCTACAATAATTTATGATTCCCCTCATCTATTTCCTGCTGGCCTGGGTAGTATTTTTGGGCATCTTCGCCGTCATGTCGCTCCTGACCATGATGCAGATGCTGCGCTTTGGCCTGGCCGGACTCGGCACCTATGCCACGACCTTCATCTTCCTGGCCGTGTCCGTGGCCGTAGTCCTGGGCAGCGCTTTCTATTTCACCGGCGTCGACTGGAACCAATCGGCCGACATCTTCGGCGGCCTGGTGTCTTCACCCATCTTTAACCCGACAGCGCTCTGAATATGCTCGACCTCCACCACCTGCCCGGTTCTGACCTCAAGGAACAGAAGGTCCTGTATTTCCGGCGCCACCCCATCACCCTACTGCCGCTCATCCTGATTACGGTTTTCGTCTTTTTCATCCCGCCGGCCGCCTATTTCCTGACCCAGATATTCCGTCCCGGTTTTCTAGATGAACCCGGTTACTTCACGCTCTTCGTCCTGGGCGGCACCGCCTTCTTTCTGTTCGGCATCCTGTTCGCCTTCCAGATGTTCGTCGAATACTGGCTCGATGTCTTCATCCTGACCGAGCGCCGCATCCTGGATATCGACCAGCGCGGGCTCTTCAGCCGCACGGTCTCCGAACTCCGTCTCTACCGCACCCAGGACGTCACGGCCGAGGTCAAGGGCATGCTCCACACCATCCTGGATTACGGTAACGTCTACATCCAGACCGCCGGTGAAATCGAACGCTTCCATTTCGAAGAGATTCCGCATCCCAACCATGTAGCCAAGCTCATCCTTGAGCTCTCCGAGGCTGACCGCAAGGAACATCTGGAGGAAGCCGTCGAGGATTTCGGCATGCCCAATCCGGACGAAGCAGAAAAAGAAAAATTGGCACGCAAATTGGACGTCTGAACTTCACCCGACAAGCCGGCCGCCAGCCGGCTTTATGGTTGACCGGCTTCCTGAATCGTGTTTCAATTTCCGCGCACCTTGGAGAACATCATGTCCAACAACATCACCGGCAAATACTTCGAAAATCACGTCTTCGCGGACCGCATTCCCGAAATCCTCGAGGCCGTCTGCCTTGAAACCGGATTCGTGTCAGACTGCGAAATATTCCGCGGCTACATTTATGACCGCGAGAAAGTCGGCAGCGTCATCCACCGCGGTCAGTGGCAAGGGAAAACCGCGACGCTGAAACTCCAGGGCCTCAAACTCGAAACCGAAGAGGCTGCCATCCTGCAGGGCTTCACCGCGCAGAACCGCAGCATGCTTGTCCGCGTCCCCGAGGTCTTCACCCATCAGCCCTGGGATGATGCCCGAGGCTACGGCTACATGTTGAGCGAGTACGTGGACGCGGTTCCGATTTTCGAGATGCCCACGGCCAGCCTCGAACAAATCGGAGATTTCTGCCGCTTCTTCCAGGAATATCGGACCAACAGCGTCCGCGAACCCTGGATCCCCGCTCCCGAGGTGAGAGCCCTGGACTTCACCCTGGCGCGCGTCGCCAACTGGCGGCGCATCTGCGAACACAAGGGCCGCCTAGCCGAGACCGACTATGCCGCGCGCTGCGATCTTTTCACGGACTTGGCCAACCAGCATCTGGGTAATGAGAAACTCGTGTTCTGCCACGGCCATTTGACTGCCAACGACATCCTGAAAACGCCGAACGGCGGCTGCATCCTGATGTCGAACCTGTTCTGGGGTTGGCGCCTGCCGTGGCACGACTTGGCCTTCAACATCTGGGCCTGCAACCTGCACCAACACCCCGGCCTGATCGGCTACGGCGACGTCTTGGACGAAATCGGACTTTGGCGTACGGCTTACAAGGCCATGCCCGTGGTCCAGGCCGACCCGGACTTCGACCGCCGCTTCGATTTCGTCATGCTCGAAAGGACGCTCGGCGCCATCTTAGCCGACCTGGGTGCCGGTGATTCGTCCAGATTCCAGACCAAAATCCTGTTCGACCCGCTGCTCAAACTCCACCAGGAACTCTTCGACCAGCTGGCGCTCGAACTCGCCTAACACAAACCCCGCGTTCATACCGCGGGGTTCATCATTCCATTTGGACTGGTTTTATCCTCCCTAACTTCCCGCTTGTTCCATCCTCTCCCTCAACTTGACCTCTTCGTGATCCAAATACTTCAATTGGTCAATGAGCCCCTTTGTGTATGCTTGGACCTGCTTCGCGACCGCCTCTTGATCCCCCATGTCCACGATAGCCGCATGCATCTTCGGATTCTTCAGTTTTTTGTTCAAGACTTCCCTTTCCCGGGCAATTTCCTTCAATCTCTTCTGCTCTGGACTTAGGTTCTCGTCTTCAGTCCGGCTTTCGCTGGCCCGCGGCGTTTCCCATTCGGCCTGCATCCGCTGCTGCTCCGCCTTCTTTCTCTCGCCTTTACGCTTGAACGAAGCCTGGGCTTCCGGGGTGTTGACACGAACCACATTCCCCATCGTATCTTTCATGATCCTCTCTTGTTTTGGCATAGAAACCGTTATTGTTAATTAGTTGGTCAATTATTTTAGATTCATCTTTCCTGGTTACTTATATATCTGCCTCAACTCGATTCCGGTATAGAAGTGTTTCAGCATCCGTTCATAATTCCAACCGTCAGCCGCCATGCCCAACGCGCCTGTCGCCGACATGCCCACTCCGTGTCCCCACAAAGTCTTTCCCTGATCCCACGGGACCGGCACTCCCACTAACCACGGGTAAGGTCCACCGCCCCAGACTTCGGTCCACGAACGCGTCCGACCGTCTGACCGCGAATAATAAGGCGTGATGGCCAGTTTTTCTTGGTAAGTCACGATCTGCCCGCGCGTCGCATCGATGGCCGTGACTACGTTAGCATCTCGGATTTCGGCACCATAGCCACGGTACACCTGGTCGTAGGTGGCGTCCACGATATAATTTTCGTTCGCATGTTTGGTGCCGCGTTGCACATGATACATGGCATAGGTCCGGGCAGCCGTCATGAGCGCACGCTGGTATTCTTGCGGGCTGGAGTTCGAAGTCTCAGCCATGCCCTTGAGATACCACTCGATCGGCAGTTCGTTGATCACCCACACCGCATCCGTGGCTGGAGTATAGCGAAGCTCCAACTTGCCGCGAAATTTATTGTCGTTAGCACCAGGCAACCAAGATACAGGGCGATAAAAATCCGTCATCTCGAGCGGCGACAGGTTATCTGGAGCCACAGCCACATACAGCGATGTCGACTGCACATTGCATCCAGGACCCGCGGCTTTGTATACCCGGTTGACCCTGTCGTAATTTACCGCAACGCTGTCGCCAAAGCTGAATGAACATACGGTCGCTCCGTTCTGCGTCAAGTTGAATCCTCCCGAAACCGCCCGCACGACCATCTGGTCATCCGTAGTCTTGAACAAACCGACGCGAATGATGGGTTCATTCGGCAACGCCGAAACATCTCCACCCAAAGGCACGACCAGCGGTGTCGGATATGAATTATTGTTCGTCGTCGGCGTATTCGTGGTCTGCGTCGGCGTTGGCGCCGGCTCTGGCTCTATATATCCGTCCGCCGTGACTGTAATCGGTATTTCGATCAACGCATCCGAAACCGGTTGGTTGTCCACGTACAAACTGAATTTAGCCGTATATTTCCCTTTCTTCGGCGGCGCTTTCAGCGTAAAACCTACGAAACCTATCTGACCCGGCGCCGTGATGTTCTGCGCGCGCACCGGCTCGTTTCCTGAATACCACGATTCGTCGCGTACGGTCAGGTATTTGCTGGCTACATTGGTCGTCGCTATCTGGCTCACGGTCGCTAGTTTAAGCGACAAGTTGTTCCAGGTCGCGGTCCCCGTATTTTTGAATCCGTACGTCAGTGAAATGCGTCCATTACCTAGCAAGGTGACATCTTTGGTAGAACTCAAGAGCAGCAGACCGCGGTAATTCCCTTGTTGCGAAGGTTGGACGGTAGCCAAATCGCCACCGCTCGGGATGCCTTTGGCGATATAATCCCTAGTCATCGAAACATGTATCGGCAAAGTGACCGTACCGCCCGGTATCCACGATGCGTCTTCAGCCGCCAACTGGAACGACTCTTGGTAGTCGCCAGGTGCCGCCGGTGCACGCAGCTCAAGGACAAAATGTCCGATCTGCCCCGGCTTCACTTCCGCCTCTTTCATCACCACACTTTGGATGTCGCTTTTCCATGAAAAATCCTTGAACGAACTCTTGCGCTCCGTCTTTCCGGTATATAAAGACAGATAATTCTTTCCCGAATTCAACCACGTCTTTGCTCCCGTATTCTTGAAGGTAAGGGTGACAATTGTGTGGTCTTCCGGACCTAACTGCCACTCGATGCCGCCACGATCCACCAATTCCGCTTGCCATCCGCTCGGATCGCTGGACATCGTATTCTGCGTAACCACCGGTGTCGTTGCAACAGTCGGCGCCGTTACTTGAGCAGCCGTTGATTTTCCGGTGACCGTGATCTCCACGTTGGCCACCGAACCTTTAATCCAGGCATTCACGCCGTAAGACAGGAGGAAGCGTTCCTTATAGACTCCGGGAATATTCGGGGCTCGCACCCAAAAAGTTGCTGCCGTACTTTGGCCCGGCTTGACCGTGCTCTGGCTTATCAACGCCGGTTCATCATCCCTTAACCAGGTCGGATGTCCGAAAATCGATGAGTTGCCGTACAGATATAACGCCGTCTTATCCTTGCCTGCGGTCCAAGCGCCTGTGCCCGTATTCTTGAAATTCAATGTGATCTGCTTAGCTTCCCCAGCCGCCACCGTGACTTTGATATCCGAAGTGGTCGCCGTATACGTCGCGGCCTGGACTTGGATCGGGGCAGAGGTGACGATTATGAAAAATGACACCAAATATGCCGCCAGCCTATGCCAACCTCCAATCCGGCTGCGGACCCCTAGGTGTCGTTGATTCTTTTGTGCAATTTTGGCTGACTTTAGCCAAAAATTGGCGCAATGTTCCTCCATATTTTGAATTACCCTCTTTCTGGTACTGAATAGAGCCAAAAAACGTTACTTGGCCGGGTTAAATACAGAATATCATTTTTTGGCTCTATTGTCAATAAAATACCTTATATTTGCGGAACAAAGGTAAAAACAGACTTTATCCTGCGTCCCTTCAAATAATCGCCAAACCATGCGAGAATAGGAAACATGAGCGAAACACGAATTTTGGCTTGGAATACAGGCGTACAAGCTGTGGGTAAACTTTTATCCACCGCTTTGGGCGTAATCATGATCGCTCTCATGACCCGACGCCTGGGTCAGGACGGCTTCGGCATCTACACCTCGGCCATAGCATATTTCCAAGTATTCGCCCTGCTCCTCGACCTCGGCATCAACGTCATGCTGGTCCAGATGCTGGGCGAACACCGCGGAGACGCTAAAGCCGAAGACCGCATCGTTAGCGCCACCTTCACCCTGCGCTTGGTCAGCTCACTTGTGATCCTGACTGCCGCCCCGCTGATCGGTCTCTTGCTCAACTATCCCTGGGAACTCAAACTCACGCTTTTCGCCATTTGGGGTTCTTTCATCTCGACTGCTTTGAACCAAATCGTGGTTGGCGTCCAACAGCGTCACCTAAAGATGCAGATGGTCGCGATTTCTGAAATCGCAGGACGAATCATCATGGTCGCCGGTGTCGCCCTGGCCGTCTATCTGGGTTGGGGTCTGGTGCCCATCGTTTTCTTGATATCCATCGGCGGCCTGGCGAATTTTGCGATCAACTTTTGGTTCGCCCATCATCTGGCCTGCTTCGGCTGGAATTGGGATCCGATCTTCTGGCGCAGCCTCCTCCGCCGCGCCTGGCCCATCGGCATCTCAATCATCTTCAACCTGATCTATTATCGCGCCGATACCCTGGTGCTCTCTTTCGTCAGGCCTATGTCCGAAGTCGGTGTTTACGGCGCCTCATACCGCGTGCTTGAAATCCTCATCACTTTTCCGTTCATGTATGCAGGCATTCTTTTGCCCTTGCTTGCGCATTCCTGGGCTTCCGGCGATAAAAAGCATTTCGCCAATCTGATACGCAACTCTTTCGTGTCAATGATCTTATTGGCTGCGCCGATCGTTGCCGGAACTCTCGTCATCGGCACCCAAATCATGACTTTAGTCGCCGGTCCGGAGTTCGCGGTATCAGGACCAATCCTTAAAATCCTGATTCTTGCCGTTGGCGCCATTTTCTTAGGCACAGTCTCATCGCATGCCATCGTGGCCCTGGACGCCCAGCGCAAAACCATGCCTCTGTACATCGCCGTGGCCATCGCCGCGCTTGCCGGTTATTTGATCTTCATCCCGACTTACGGCATCTTTGCCGCGGCTTGGCTGACTGTATTTTCCGAAGCCGTCATCGCTCTCGGTACTACCCTGATTTCCCTCAAGCTTTCCGGCATCAGCCTTCCTTGGTGGCCAATGGCCAAGTGCCTAGTTGCTTCAATGATCATGGCTTTAGCCATACTGCCCTTGGCTGACATGTGGCTGCCCATCCCAATCCTGGTTGGTGCCGCAATCTACTTTGCCTTGGTCGTTGCGTTCGGTGCCGTTTCCAAATCCACCATCAAGGAGTTGCTGTCTTTCCGTCGCATGCCTTCACCGCCTGATGTTTTCTGACATGACTTGGATCCTGCTGACGCTCGCCCTGGCTTGGGGCATTCTCGCCTGGCGCAAACCGAAGTTTGCGGTCTTGGTTTTCCCAATCCTGCTTCCCGCCTACCTCTTGCGCGCCAAACTCGGACCCCTGCCCACGACCCTGCTCGAGCTTTGCTGGTTCACGACCCTGCTCGGCGTCACCCTAAAACAAGGCTGGAGCATCTGGCGTGGAGGATTAGCTAAATCCCGAACCTGGCTTTGGCCGGTTTTGGCTTGGATCGTCGCGACTCTGATTGCCGTGATAGTCGCCCCAAACCATCTCGCCGCCCTCGGCCTCTGGCGAGCCTACATCCTGGAACCCGTAGTCTTTTTTATCCTCCTCAACGGATTCTTGGATGAAAAAAACCGCACGATCGTCTTCAAGGCTTTTGCCGCTGGCGCCATCTTCATCGCCTCATGGTCCATATATCAATTCGTCACCGGCCAATCCATCCCCCACCCTTGGGATACGGACCTCCTGACGCGCCGCGCCACCGGACCTTTCCCGTTCCCCAACGCCGTCTCTCTTTTCTGCGCTCCCCTCGCCGCTTTATTTTTCGGCTTGGCATTCGGTGCTATCCGTCGTCCTGAACGCAGCGAAGCGCAACAGATGATTCTCTGGCTCGGCTTTTTGTCCGCGACGCTCGCGACGCTCCTCGCCAAATCCGTAGGCGGAACTTTGGCTATCGGGATTTCCGTCGCCGCCTGCCTGCTTTGGAAAAAGAAAACGCGCCTGCCGACCATCGGCGCGATTCTCCTGGGAATTATCATCCTCTTCTCTGTTCCCCAGCTCCGCTCACCCACGCTCAAGACCCTCTCTTTCCAAGGCTGGTCTGGCCGTGTCCGCGTCTGGATGTGGCAGGAGACTTTCGACATGCTCAAAGACCGTCCGATCTTCGGCGCCGGCTTTGGCGCTTATCCCGAAATCTTCAAGCCATACCACAAAAAAACTTTCATCGAGATTTTCCAATACCCGCACAACATCGTCCTCAACCTCTGGAGCGAAACCGGCCTCCTCGGCCTCCTCGCCTTCACTTGGATCTGTTTTACTTGGCTCCGCCTGACGCGGCGACACAATCTCATCTTCGCCCTGCCCCTGCTCGCCATCCTAATCCAGGGCCTCGTGGACGTCCCGTATTTCAAAAATGACTTGGCTTTCATGTTCTGGATATTGGCCGCGCTCGCCGCAGTCGCCAATCCTGAAACCGGCAAGGACAAATTAATCTGAAGTTTTTCTGCTCCCCAGACTTGTTATTAAATTACCTCTGACCGCGATATCCGAAATCTCAGTCTGTTTTTTTGCTTGCTTAAAAATGCCCGCGCACAGCTCAACCGCTGTCGGTCTGCCCGCCGACCGATCTAGACACGAACCATGCTCGAAAACGCCGTCAGCGGCAGAGCTGTATAGCTTTTCTTTAGTCATGACGTTCTGCACAGTCCCGCTGATCATGTTCCGATGAACCACTACGGGTTCGTCCGCCGACAACGCATCTTGTCCTAAGATACTGGTTGGGACTTGGATGCCCAGCCAGTCGCTGACCATGGGATACAGATCCAGATGGCTGGCCGGGATATCCGTCGTTCCAGTCCTTAACCGCGAACCCGGCGCCAAGACGATGAGCGGCACCTGCTCCCTCAGCATCTCCCGCGGAATCGCCTCCGACTTGTCCAAAACGTCGCTGATATCGGTGAAGCTGCCATGGTCACCGAAGATCACAACCAACGAATTTTCATACAAACCTTCACGCTTCAATCCGTCGATGAACCCGCCTATCGCCTTGTCCGTATAATGGATGCTTTCCAGATAGCTCCACTGGATCCAGTTGAATGTATGGTCATTCGGCACATCGAGTGTCTGCAGATCCGCAGGGATGGTGAATGGCGTATGCGAACTCAAAGTGATGAGCGTGGCCATGAACGGCTGAGGCAGAGCCTTGAGCTTCGGCAACGACTGTTCAAAAAAATCCACGTCACCCAAATCCTCAAATCCGACCGGCCTGGTCGGCGTGAACTCGTCATGGCTGAACGACTTCATGTATCCAAGCTTCGGATACATGTTGGCCCGATTCCAGAAACTCGGCACGTCGCCATGCAGGGCATATGTCCCATAACCGTTCTGCTTGAGCAAGTCGGGCAAAGCCGCATAATCGTTGTCCGCATATCCGATGAACGCGACTTCGTTGGCCAGCGGATACACCGAATTCATGGTCGTAAGTTCGGCATCTGCCGTATTGCCCGGACCGACCTGCGTGTAATAATTGTCGAAATACAGCCCCTCTCTCGCCAGACGGTTCAGGTTCGGCGTAATCTCTGCTCCGCCGACTGTTTTGTCCATGACCGAATTCTCCAACGATTCCACCTGGATGATTATCAGGTTGCGCCCTTTGGCCGAACCGAAATCCGCATCCGTATCTTTACCGACGGGCGTCGGCCACTCCTCCACCGACTTCTTCTGCTCCGGCGTCGCCGTGCGGCTCTTGAACAAAAAATTCATGCTGTCGGCCAAAAAATAATTCACCACTCCGGCCTTGGCCACCAGCATGTTCATGTCGTACACCTTTGAATATTCGTACAGATGCGCCGCGCTGCCCCACTCCTGCGATTCTTTGGCCAACAAAAAACCATAACCGCTCACCGTAAGCGTGATCATGGCCAATGCAATCTGCACCTTGGCCGCTTTCGACAATTTCCAATGCTCGACTTTCGCCAGCCAGGAAAATCCCCAGACCGAACCGACCAAAAGCGGTCCGCCGATGAACGCCAATAATTTGAACGACAGCAGGTTTTTGATCGTTCCCCTTACCGCCACCGCCTCTCCGGCATAAAGCACGGCCGACGCCTGCAGGAACCCGCCTGAATATGAGTAGTACAGGAATTCGGAACAGAAGATGAGCGACGTGAGTATCGAGACCGCCAACAGATAAACGCGCCTCCCCTTACCGGCCAAAAAAAATGCCGGACCAAAAAGGACCGTACCCAAAGCCAAAGCAACAAAAATCAAACGTCCTTCGAACTGCCCCGGATAAATTCCGAACCAACGGTTGAATAAAAAATTCTGCGCCGTGAACAGCGATATTAGAGCGAGCGGCAACCATACGCCCTCCGCTCGCCGTAATGATTCTGACGTCATGGACGCCTTATACACCAAATCTACAAAGAATTCAAGGCTGCCGAGGTCCTTGGCCCGACCTGCCCCGCGCCCGGAGATTTGCTTGAACTGATGATTTTTTTCTCAAGCTGGAACTTCAGGACGAGATTCTGGGTCACTGGCCCGAAATAACCGGTCAACCAATCGCTGTCTAATGACTCTTTAAAGTGGATCGCTAATATCTTTTGCAGATCCAGCACGGATGCTGACCTGACGCCGCGATGCAGACCTGATGGGATATGCCGGGATTCCACTTCTGTCGGGGTCGTCGCGATGACGCTAGTCTTACCTTTCGACAATCCCTTCACCGCTGCCAAGAAAGCGCCTCGCGCCCGATCCACGCTCTTTCCGTAAGATTTGACCGATGAAGCAATCCCGTATTTGCCGTATCCGCAATATGGCTCGTTCATAGCATCCCAAGCCGTGGCCATGGCTTCCCGATAATTCTTGATTGCCTCAGTCGCCTTTGCCGCTGTCGCGTATGGGGCGATATCCTTCTCCATCAATGCTGTTTTGTTTGCATGCGTCGCTGTCGTGCCCGCAGTCACGCAATGTGTCGCAGGCGCCTCCTCTGCTTTGGCTACAAACGAGAAACAAAGCAACGCCGTCAAGACGGCGAATGTGCCGAGAGCTATATTCATTCTGCGCATAAAGGTAGTTATTACGATAACACCTACACATATACTTGTCTGCTCGTTACATCATGCAATCGATTGTATTTTTTATCCCAAAACAAAGCCGCCTGCTCTAGGCAGACGGCCTTTTTCCACAGTTGTTTCTTTAGGACATGTGTACCCAGTTCCAGACCATGCTGAACACATAACCCACCACATATCCGAATATGGACGTCAGCACCACAAGGGCCAGCGAGTAGATCCAAGAAAACGGCATGACCATGAATGCCGGCCTGATCATGTGCATATTGAACACCATATCCAGAAGTGCTTGGGCAAAACCCAAAGCCACTAAAAATGACCAGGCTAGATGAAACAGACCAAGAAACCCTCCTACGCTTAGCCCGACTTTATGCGCACTTAAAGGTTGGGACATATGAAATAAGAACTTAAGGTTAAAAATTCTATGGACATAGTATACATCAGATGGTTGATTGCCTGAAATCTGGTCGTATGGCCAGTCGGCAGTCGTTGTTGTAACCTAAAAAACGATGCGCTATCCCTTCATTACATTCATCTCAATCTGTACTCTGCTGGTCGTCATCAGCGTATTTGTTTGGATCCGTCTTTCGCCCCAAACTGCGACAGTCATGCTCGCATCCAAACCGCGTCTGCACATCCAGCAGATTTATTCTTCCCGCGACGAAGACCGCGACGGAAAAAACGACACGCAGGACCTATTGGACGGAGCACGGGCCGAGCTGGAACGGCAGCCTTCCTATCGCAGCGCTTACTACGATGGCGGATATCCTCCGAGTGGCGAAGGCGTCTGTACCGACCTGGTGTGGCGCGCTTTCCGGGATGCAGGGTATGAATTGAAAAATTTGGTGGATACGGACATCAAAAAACGGACCGACGCCTATACCCGCGTAAAAGGCGAACCTGATCCCAATATCGATTTCCGCCGCGTACCCAATCTTAATGTCTTTTTCAAAACGCACGCGACGTCACTAACTCTCGAACTCAAGCCGGGCGACTCCGCCAACCTGAAGGAGTGGCAGGGCGGAGATCTCGTCTTATTCGACGGACCGAAATCCCACATCGGCATCGTGTCCGACCGTCGCGATGATGATGGCGTTCCCCTGCTCATCCACAACGCCGGCAACACGCGCGAAGACGACGGCTTGCGCTATTGGCCGGAACGCATCACCCCGATCATCGGCCACTATCGTTGGCCGACAGCAAACTGATCAATTTCTACGAACCCTGCACGTAAAAACCACCGTTGCGCGGTGGTTTTTACGTGGCGGAGAGGGAGGGATTCGAACCCTCGGTAACCTTGCGGCTACACCAGATTTCGAGTCTGGCTCATTCGACCACTCTGACACCTCTCCTTGCTCGGCCATGCGACCTGCATTTCGCTAGCACGCAGCGTGCAAGCTTCATTCCGGTCGCGGCCTGCGCTCCCCATTCGCCGTTGGCGAGCGGGGTCCCCTATTTTCAGGGGTCGCGAGCAGTAAGTTACACGACTAAGCCTTGACGGTCAACCCAAAGCATTGTACGCCCGCCGCTCATTCATTATCCTGTAAACGTATGAACACCACCGAATCTCTCCGCGCTTTATGCTTTGATGAGAAGGGCCAGCCTAAACCAAAGAACGATTGCCGCGCCACCATCATCAACCACCTCATCCTGGAGGAGAGTTTGGATATCGATGAAGCCGAAGACTTGGCTGAAAAAACTTTGAACCAATCCGGACTCTGGCCCGATCCGAAAGATGAATTGGAAAAAAATTCCGATCAAGTTTGATGCGTCATCATGAACTACCACGGCCTCACGGCCGTGGTTTCTATTTGGTCAATACGAGCTTCGCTCGTCCTCTGTCCTCCTCGCCCTGGTGTTCGATGTATTTCTGGATGACTTCTTCGTTGGCCCCGACGGTTGAAACGAAGTAACCGACCGACCAGAAGGAGACACCTTCTTTCTCATACATGGTTTGGACGAATGGGAACTTCTTCCGCATG